>JBDOMM010000031.1:0-54534 GCA_039832695.1 Bacillus sp. (in: firmicutes) | reverse complement strand
AAATAGTCTGGTAACTATGGCGAGAAGGTCACACCCGTTCCCATACCGAACACGGAAGTTAAGCTTCTCAGCGCCGATGGTAGTTGGGACGAAAGTCCCTGTGAGAGTAGGACGTTGCCAGGCTGTTTTTAACTAAATATTTTTTACCGTCGCGGGGTGGAGCAGTCTGGTAGCTCGTCGGGCTCATAACCCGAAGGTCGCAGGTTCAAATCCTGTCCCCGCAATATGGTCCGGTAGTTCAGTTGGTTAGAATGCCTGCCTGTCACGCAGGAGGTCGCGGGTTCGAGTCCCGTCCGGACCGCCATATATATGCTAAAATCAAGTACGAAACCAAGTTTCGGCTTTTTTTTATGTATTTTATTTGGTTTTTTTGCTCAATTCATCATAATCATGTACACTACATATGGAAAAGGCATCCTTAGGAGATATCCTAAGGTTTTTTTTGCACTTAAATAAGGTAAAATGAGAGTAAAGGATTGTTAGGAAAGTAAAAGGTGATTGAATGAACCAATTTGAATGGAAAACGACAAATTCGGAGGAAACGTTACTATTTGCAGAACGTTTGGCCAAGCTTTTACTACCAGGTGATGTTATCGCCCTTGAAGGCGACCTGGGAGCAGGAAAAACGACGTTTACTAAGGGTCTGGCTAAAGGGTTGGATGTAAAGAAGACCGTTAACAGCCCGACTTTTACAATTATTAAAGAGTATAATGGCAGGCTGCCGTTGTATCATATGGATGTCTATCGGGTAGCGGATGCCTATGAAGATCTGGGTTTTGATGAATACTTTGAAGGTGATGGAGTCACGGTAGTGGAATGGGCTCATTTGATTGAAGAACAGCTTCCACAAGAACTATTAACAATTTTCCTGTATCGTGACGAAGGCGATCAAAGGAAATTGGTGTTAGCACCAAAGGGAAACAGATATGAGGAATTATGTAAGGAGATTTTTAGATGACAATATTGTCGATAGATACTTCTAATTATGCGTTAGGAGTAGCACTTTTAGAAGAGGATCAGGTATTAGGAGAATATATCACCAATCTTAAGAAGAACCACTCTGTCCGGATTATGCCGGCTATTGAAACCTTAATGAGGGATTGTGGAAAGGTTCCAGCCGATTTGACCAAGATTGTTGTTGCCAAAGGCCCAGGCTCTTATACAGGTGTAAGAATTGGCGTAACCATTGCTAAAACATTAGCATGGACGTTAAACATTCCACTTGTTGGAGTTTCCAGCCTTGAAATTTTAGCCGGGGGAACGGGACGATATTTTGATGGAATGGTATCCCCTTTGTTTGATGCTAGAAGAGGACAAGTTTACACAGGCCTTTATCAATTTGTTAATGGAAAGCTTACCGTGGTGCAACAGGATCAGTTAGTAATGCTTGCTGACTGGGTAGAAATGTTATCAAATTCAGATAAGCCTATCTTATTTGTTGGAAACGACCTGCCAATTCACCAAGCTAAAATTGAAGAGGTACTGGGTTCTAAGGCGATTTTTGCAAGTGTGACTGAACATAACCCGCGTCCTGCTGAGCTTGCGTTGTTAGGAAAGGATTATGCGGGAGAGGATATCCATTCCTTTGTTCCAAATTATATACGCTTAGCAGAAGCAGAGGCCAAGTGGCTTGAAGCAAAGGGAAAAATATAAATGGATAGGGAAAGAGATATATGGTAGATTCTTATGTTTTTCGTTATATGAGGGATGAGGATATTGATCAGGTTCTAGAGGTTGAGCATGCGTCCTTTACTACACCTTGGAGCAGGGAAGCATTTTATAATGAGCTGCACAATAACAAATTTGCAGTCTATATTGTACTTGAGGATGACAATAGGATTATTGGTTATTGTGGAACATGGGTGGTCATCGATGAAGCCCACGTGACAAATGTAGCCATTATGCCGGGGTATCGAGGAAAGAAACTGGGTGAGGCATTAATGACAAAACTAATGTCTGTGGCTAGAGAGATGGGAGCTAGAAGTATGACTCTTGAAGTGAGAGTGACGAATCATATAGCACAATCCCTATATCGGAAATTAGGGTTTCAAAATGGCGGCATTCGAAAGAATTATTATTCAGATAATCAAGAAGATGCACTAGTGATGTGGGTGAATTTATGAAAAAAGATCAGTTAATTTTAGCAATAGAAACAAGCTGTGACGAGACTGCAGTAGCAATTATCAGAAATGGCCGCGAGATGGCAGCGAACGTCGTAGCTTCACAAATTGAAAGTCATAAGCGGTTTGGCGGGGTTGTTCCCGAAATTGCTTCCCGTCACCATGTCGAGCAAATCACGATTGTGATCGAGGAAGCACTGAACCAAGCGAACGTAACCATCGCGGACCTTGATGCGATTGCCGTTACAGAAGGTCCTGGATTAGTGGGAGCGCTGTTGATAGGTGTAAATGCAGCGAAAGCATTGGCATTTGCGCATAATAAGCCATTAGTGCCTGTTCATCATATTGCCGGGCATATATATGCTAACAGGCTGGTAACCGAACTGAAATTTCCTTTATTAGCGCTTGTGGTTTCTGGTGGCCATACGGAGCTTGTTTATATGAAAGAGCATGGTCACTTTGAGGTCATTGGTGAGACAAGAGATGACGCCGCTGGAGAAGCCTACGATAAGGTGGCTAGAACGTTAAATATGCCGTATCCCGGTGGCCCGCATATCGACCGGTTGGCACACGAAGGAAATCCTACTATTGATTTACCTCGTGCGTGGCTGGAGGAAGGTTCTTTTGATTTTAGTTTTAGTGGATTGAAATCTGCCGTGATTAATACCGTGCATAATGCGGAACAGAGAGGCGAAAAGATTGCACCCGAAGATTTAGCAGCAAGCTTCCAAGCGAGTGTGATTGAAGTACTTGTTGTTAAAACTGAAAAAGCGGTTGCCAAGTATGGGGTGAAACAAATATTAGTAGCTGGTGGAGTGGCTGCAAATAAAGGATTAAGGAGTGCTTTAGAAAAAGCATTTGCAAATAAACCGGAAATTGAATTAGTCATTCCTCCGTTATCTTTGTGCACAGATAATGCCGCTATGATTGCTGCTGCAGGAAGCGTCATGTTTGAAAAAGGAGTCAGAGCTGGGCTGGATCTGAATGCCATTCCAGGACTTGATATTGAATTGTATAATGAAGTGTAACCCTTCCTTAATGGAAGGGTTTTCTTGTGGATAAGATTTTTACAAAAATGATATGAAATTGTTTATATGTGGATAACTATGGTTATTATTGTGGATAATGTGGATAAAAACAGTGTTTACTGTGGATAATGTGGAAAAGTGTGTGGAATAACTGAAATGGTAACTTTTGAAATGTAGATAAGGTTGTGGAAAAAGCGCTGTTTTATTAAAAATTGTAGATAAATGATGAAAGTGTGTAGAAAAAACGGAGAAATGTGTAGAAATAATCCTAAAGTGTGTAGATATATGCCGATTTTGTGTAGATAAATCACAGAAACGTGTAGATAAAATTCACTCACCTACGAAAACAAGACATAAAAGTAAAAAACCGGGCACACCAGCCCGGTTTTTCTATTAATCAGCAAGCTCAGCCCATTCTTCCATCAATTGCTCAAGCTCTGTCTTCGCTTTTTCACTTTTTATATTAATCTCCAGCACTTTTTCGTGATTTTGAAAAATATCAGGTTCACATAGCTGCTGTTCGAAGTCTTGGATCTCTTCCTCCAGCTCTTCAATCCGTAACTCGATCTCTTCTAGCTTTCTTTTACGCTGGCGCTCTAATTTTTTGCTTTCCTTATCCTGTTGATAAGAGTTTTTCTCTAGGGCGTCTGCTTGAGCAGCCTTTTTGGCTGATTCAGCCAGTGCTAATGCGGCCAACTCTTCCTGTTCGAGTTTCTTTTCTAAATAATAATCATAATCTCCGAGATACTCCGTGCTGCCGTGACGGCTTAATTCCAGTACCTTCGTTGCAATCCGGTTAATAAAATAGCGGTCATGGGAAACAAACAAAATCGTACCAGGGTAATCAATCAGCGCATTCTCCAGGACTTCCTTGCTATCAAGGTCCAAGTGGTTTGTCGGCTCGTCGAGGATCAGAACATTGGCCTTTTCTAGCATGAGCTTGGCAAGTGCCAACCGTGCCTTTTCGCCGCCGCTTAGGGTGGAGACAATTTTTAGCACATCATCACCAGAGAACAAGAAATTCCCTAGAACAGTACGAATCTCTTTTTCACTCTTGAGCGGATAATCATCCCAAAGCTCATTTAATACCCGCTTATTAGACGTTAACTCTGCTTGTTCCTGGTCGTAATATCCAATCGCAAGGTTTGTCCCATATTGAATGGTTCCACCAAGTGAGGGGAGCTTCTTAATAATTGTTTTTAAAAGTGTAGACTTACCAATTCCGTTAGGGCCGACAAGGGCAATGCTTTCACCCTTAAAGGCACGGAAGGAGATATCCTCAGACACTTTTTCGCCCTCGTAACCAACCGCTAGTGAATCGACGGTTAATACATCATTCCCGGTTTGTTTTTCAATTTCAAAAGAGAAGGTAGCGGACTTTTCATCGCCAAGAGGGCGGTCCATTAACTCCATCTTCTCCAACTTTTTGCGGCGGCTTTGTGCGCGTTTGGTTGTCGAGGCGCGCGCTAAATTTCGTTGGATAAAATCCTGCAGATTCGCGACTTCTTGTTGTTGCTTTTCGTATAGTTTCATATCCCGCTCATAATTGGCCGCTTTTTGATCAAGATATGAGCTGTAGTTACCCGGGAACCGTTGGATCTGCTTGCGGGATACTTCATAGACCTGATTTACAACTTTATCTAAAAAGTAACGGTCATGGGAGACGATTAAAATCGCGCCATCATATCCCTGCAAATATTGCTCGAGCCAGGAAAGGGTATCAATGTCCAGATGGTTGGTAGGCTCGTCCAAAATTAAAATATCAGGTTTCGTTAACAGTAGTTTCCCTAAAGCAAGACGGGTTTTTTGCCCTCCGCTTAAACTAGCAATCATGAGGGAATTGTCTTGAAAGTTTAGACCATGGAGAACGGAACGAATGTCAGCCTCGAACTGGTATCCGCCCTGCTCCTTAAATTTTACCTGAAGGGTGTCGTACTCTTTAAGAACCCTTTCATACTTGCCGGCATCTTCGAACACAGCAGGGTCTGCCATTTGTTCTTCCAACTGGCGAAGAGATTTTTCCATGAGACGAAGCGGTTCAAAAACGGTTAGCATTTCATCCCAAATGGATAAATTGGATTCTAATCCTGTGTTTTGAGCTAAATAACCGATCGTTACTTCCTTTGGCTTGATAATTTCTCCGCCATCATGTGACAAATGTCCTGCAATAATCTTTAGCAGTGTCGATTTTCCAGCTCCGTTACGGCCGACAAGGGCCACGCGGTCTCTTGTTTGTAATTCTAGCTTTATATTCGATAAAATAAGGTCAGCACCGTAGTATTTTTGTAATTGATTGACTTGTAATAAAATCATGTTTTTTCACCTCTATTACTTAGGACTAGTGTACCGTATTAGCGGAATGACGGCAATAACTCGGGCTCTTCCCGTGCCATTCTTATAAAAAATTGATTGATTCGTTCAAAGTTTCACACACATAAAAGGGAAAATAGTGTATTATTTTTTGATAGGAGGATTTTTTTATGGCCGAATTTACACATTTTAATGAAGAAGGCAGAGCGAAAATGGTGGATGTCAGCGACAAGCCTGAAACGGCGCGAACTGCCATTGCTCATTCTAGCATAACCGTAAGTAAAGAGATTTTTTACAAGATCACTAATCATGAGATGAAAAAAGGCGATGTTTTAGCTGTTGCCCAGGTGGCGGCTGTTATGGCGGCTAAAAAAACATGGGATCTCATTCCGATGTGTCACCCTATTCCACTAACAGGAGTCAATATTTCCTTTGCGTGGGAAGAGGAGCAAACAGGAAACTTTCAATTACATATTGAGGCAGCGGTAAAAACAAAGGGGAGCACAGGTGTGGAAATGGAAGCGCTAACAGCTGCATCTGCTTGTGCCCTAACTGTCTATGATATGTGTAAAGCAGTTGATAAAGGGATGGTCATTGGACCAACCTATTTAGTGGAGAAAACAGGCGGAAAAAACGGTGATTTTAGGAGAAATGGACAGGTTAAATAAGATGTAAGAAAACCATTCATGGGATGTGGGAGAAGATGAGTAACGAAACAATGAAAATACCACAGGCGACAGCCAAGCGGCTGCCCCTCTATTATCGATTTTTAAAGAACCTGCATACTTCCGGTAAACAAAGAGTTTCATCCGCAGAACTAAGTGAAGCGGTAAAGGTGGACTCGGCAACGATTCGCCGTGACTTTTCCTATTTCGGGGCTTTAGGTAAGAAGGGGTATGGCTATAACGTAAACTATTTGTTAACCTTTTTCCGGAAAACGCTGGATCAAGATGAATTAACAAAGGTTGCGTTAATTGGAGTAGGTAATCTGGGGACTGCCTTTTTAAACTATAACTTTTTGAAAAATAACAACACGAAGATTGAGGTTGCCTTTGATGTCGATCCAGAAAAAATGGGGACGAAGATTCGGGAAGTTCCTGTGTATCATATGGATGATCTAGAGAAGGTATTGGAAAACAGCGATATCCAAGTGGCTATTTTAACAGTTCCAGCTCCGGTTGCACAGGTGATTACAGACCGACTTGTAAAGGCGGAAGTGAAAGGAATCTTAAACTTTACGCCAGCCAGGTTAAATGTGCCGGCGTCCATCCGGGTCCATCATATCGACCTGGCAGTGGAACTGCAATCATTGGTTTACTTTTTAAAACACTATCCAACTGAGGATACAGATGAATAGTACTTGGTAAGGCCTTTTACGAAACTTTCTTCGTAGAAGGCCTTTTGTTTTTTACATAAAATTGTAAATATCCACTTTACACGCGTAACAGTGTTATGTTACATTGTTAATCAGAAAGGGGTTTTTATCATGAGCGAGGAGTTAATCTCAAAAAAAGACCTATTAGAATTAGCGGGAATTTCGTATGGACAGTTGTATAGATGGAAGCGTAAAGACCTTATTCCAGAGGAGTGGTTCATCCGGAAATCAACCTTTACCGGTCAGGAGACGTTTTTTCCAAAAGAAAAGATTCTTGAACGGATCAATAAAATTCAAACAATGAAGGAAAATCTTTCACTAGATGAACTAGCAGATATGTTTTCACCGAATATTTCAGACCTGCAGTTAGATAAGGATGAGTTAGTAAAACGTAACATTGTTTCGGCAAGTGTAATGGATTTTTACCTAGAAAATGAAAAAGGCAGCCAAACGTTTTCGATTAACAGGATGCTTGAGGTATTCGTACTGGAGAAGCTGCTGCAATCCGGTGAAATTAATTTGGATGAGGGAAAGATGCTGCTACAGGTATTAAAGGAGCATGCCGCGACAATTAAGCAAAAAAGCTGTGAAGTAGTCATTACGCGCAAGCTTGGCGTGTCATCGTGTCTTTTGTTAATCAACGCGGAAGCGGTTCATTTTGATCAGGGGACAAAAGTTGTCGTCCAGCTTTCCCTGATGTCCTGCATGGAAGAGATCAAGGCTAAACTACTATAAAGGAGAATATACATGGATACGAAGGATAGAGGAGACTTAGTCATCAATGGTTTCGGAGCCTCAAACGGCGGAGCATTTCACCAGGTCACATTGAATGGATTCGGCACGGTACACAGTGATGTGGAATGTATAGAGTTTGAAAGTAATGGGTTCGGGACAGTGGATGGAAATGTGAAAAGTGAGCACATCAAAATAAACGGCAAAGCAAAGGTGAAGGGGACGATTGAATCACAAAACGTCTCAATCGATGGAACAGCAAAGATTGAAGAACATCTCATTGGAAAAATCGTAAAGGTTTCCGGTAAAGCGTCGGTGGGTGGCAGAGTAAAGGCTGATGAAATCAAAATTAATGGCGTTTTATCGGTTGGAGGAGATTGCGAGGCTGAGATGTTTAAAGCAGAATCACAATTTACTATTGGTGGATTATTAAATGCGGAGGACATTAAAATTCAGCTTCATGGTCCATGTAAGGCAAAAGAGATTGGCGGAGAGACAATCACCGTGAAATATAAAGGGTCCCTTTTTGGGAGTTTAATAAAACCGTTGTTTCCTACACAGCTGGAAGTAGAAGCGATTGAAGGAGACAAAATCGAACTGGAAAATACCATTGCTAAAGTCGTGCGTGGGAATACGGTGAAGATTGGCCGGAATTGCCAAATTGCTGTGGTTGAATATCGGGAAGATTTTTCGCAGCACAAGCAGGCTGTAGTTAAGGAAAGTAAAAAGGTGTAATAGGGGGGAAGGACAATGGAGAAAAGTAGCAACCTTATTATCAACGGTTCAGGGAGTTATCCTGGCGGTCATTATCGAAAAATCAGCATCAGAGGAGAGGGGACCATCGTGAATGATGTGGACTGCTCCAGCTTTCATGTATATGGAACGAGTGAAGCACGGGAAAATGTCAAAGCGGGTTCGGCTAAAATCCTTGGCGAAGCAGAGGTAAAAGGAATGATGGAGGCCGAGGAAACGCTCGTCATGGGGACGATGTCAGTCGGCGGGAAGGCGCAGCTGAAAAAGATGAAGATTTATGGCTTGCTCGAGGCTGAAGATCGGTTGAGTGGAGAGTCTGCTGTGATTAAAGGGAGCATATCGGTAAAAGGCGATGTGGAATATGAGACCTTTGACTCCAGCGGCGGGTTTGAAATCAAGGGGCTTTTGACCGCGGATACGATTAAGATTGTCGTGAGTCATGGGGAAAGCACGGCTGAGGAAATCGGCGGCGGAAAAATTTCAGTGAAGAGAGGCTCTTGGCTTATTCCATTTACTAATATTCCGCTTTCTAAAAAATCAGGTTCTCTACATGCGAAGGTGATTGAAGGCGACGAGGTGTACTTGGAAAACACGAAAGCAGCGATCGTTCGGGGAAATGTTGTGAAAATTGGACCTGGGTGTGACATCGGACTGGTGGAATATCGAGAGAATTTGACCCATGACCCTAATGCTACGATTAAAACAAAAACGAAGGTTTAGAGGGGGATGGGGATGACAGCGAAGGATAGTAAATTAGGTTTGGTAGTCGCAGGTCTGTTATTAGGTATTTTAATGGCATCGATGGATAATACCATCGTCGTTACAGCAATGGGGACGATTGTTGGTGACCTCGGAGGTCTTGAAAGCTTTGTTTGGGTTGTGTCTGCTTACATGGTGGCAGAGATGGCAGGTATGCCGATTTTCGGAAAACTGTCTGACATGTACGGGCGGAAGCGGTTCTTTATCTTTGGATTAATTCTGTTTATGGTGGGTTCTGCTTTGTGTGGGACGGCGGAAACGATCACGCAGTTAAGCATTTACCGTGCTATTCAGGGAGTGGGCGGCGGAGCGCTTGTGCCGATTGCCTTTACAATTATGTTTGACCTGTTCCCTCCGGAAAAACGGGGGAAGATGGGCGGTTTGTTTGGAGCAGTATTTGGGTTGTCGAGTATTTTTGGCCCGCTGTTAGGGGCGTATATTACAGACAATATCAGCTGGCATTGGATTTTCTACATTAATCTGCCGCTTGGCATTCTTTCATTGATTTTTGTAGTGTTTGCCTATAAAGAGTCTCCTGTTCATCAAAAGCAAACGATTGATTGGTGGGGCGCGGTGACATTGGTGAGCGCAGTCGTCTGTCTCATGTTTGCTCTAGAACTTGGGGGACAGAAATATGATTGGGATTCGGTGACGATTGTAAGCTTGTTTGCAGGCTTTGCGGTTCTGTTTCTCCTCTTTTTACTTGCGGAGACCAAGGCCAAGGATCCGATCATCGCTTTTTCCATGTTTAAAAACCGGTTGTTTGCCGGGAGTACCATTGTCGGCTTGTTTTACGGAGCGGCCTTTATGGCAGCAACAGTGTACATCCCGATTTTTGTCCAAGGGGTGTATGGCGGCAGTGCAACGAATTCGGGGTTGATTTTATTACCTATGATGCTGGGCTCTGTTGTGACCGCTCAAGTAGGTGGGTTTTTGACAACGAAAATGAGCTATCGCAATATCATGTTCTTGTCCGGTGTGATTTTGATTGGTGGAATAGTGCTGTTAAGTACACTCACGCCAGAATCCAGCCGCGCAATATTAACCATTTATATGATCGTCGTCGGCCTAGGAGTGGGCTTTTCGTTCTCAGTGTTGAGCATGGCGGCAATTCATCCGTTTGGTATGGAACAACGGGGATCAGCAACTTCAACTAGTAACTTTATTCGTTCGCTTGGCATGACGATTGGAATTACCGTCTTCGGTACGATTCAAAGGAATGATTTTTCAGAAGGTCTTGAAAAGGCCTTTGCTGGAATGGGACCGATGCCGAAGGGCGGAGCGTTCGGAGATTCACGTGCATTATTATCAGAGGAGGGGCGGAAAATGATACCGCCACAGATTCTAGATAAAATTACTGATGCTCTTTCCAGTTCAATTGTCCACACGTTTACATGGGCCCTCGTACCGGCAGGACTCGCGTTCTTATTTATCTTCATTTTAGGTAAAGAGCGCATGGTAATTAACCGTGGAGAAGGTTCAAAATAAAAGGTGTCAGGCACCATTGTGAAAATTTCACATGGTGCCTGACACCCTTTTTTATTTTTTCAGTTTATCTTTATATCGAAAGTGAAAGGCGACCATTTTTAGGCCTGAGCCGAAGTCAAAAGTGGCGAGAAGAACTAATAGGTAGCTGAAAAAGCCCCAGCCGTTTTTTTGAACATCGTCAATGGCGAAATAGGTAAACAGTCCGCCTAAAAAGAAATAAATCAAACCGGAAAACAAAGGTGAACGTCTCATAGAAATCCTCCGATAAAGTTTTGAACCGCTTCAGCCTGACGCTGCAGTCTTTCGATATCGTCTTTAAAGACTAACTGGACTAAGACCACCAGGGTGTTCATGGTCACATGGGCAAAAATCGGTACCCAGATCCGCTTGGTGATGACATATAGAAAGGCGAACGTAAAGCCCATAGCTGAATAAAGTAATATGTGCACAGGCTCCATATGTGCTAAAGCGAACACGACTGAGCTGACAAGTGCAGAGATAAAGAAGTTAAACCGCTTATAAAGGGAGCCAAAGATAATTTTGCGAAAGACAATTTCCTCTAAAATCGGACCGAAAATACTTGTTACTAGTATGGCCCATGGTAACGTGTCTATGATGGTCAGGATATCCTTCGTGTTCTCAGACCCTGATTTAATCCCCATGAGATGCTCAATCATCCCAGCAATGGATTGAGAAAATAAGGCTAAAAACACACCGAAAACGGCCCAGGTGATGGACATGCCAAGAGAACTGCTTCGCTCATCTAGTCTCTTCGTATTGAATTCTTTTCGTAAAAGGAAAAGAATGATAATTAGTGCAATCGAAAAACTAGCAATCAGCCAAACTGGGACAGCCAGCCGTTGGTTAATTCCTGCATATTTGAAGCCGTATAATAATACGGGAAGTCCGACAAGACTCGATAGCTGCATAGCAATATAAACAATGATGATCCACCAATACTCTTTTTTCAATGGTAATCTCCTTTTCATACATCTATATAATTTAATTAAACTGTATTCTTATCTTTATTACACTACTATTTATTTTACTCTTAAAATGAGTCTTGTTTCAATTTAGATGAACTATTTTCCAAAGACAGGTATAGAATGTCCTCCTCTTCGCATACTTTATAAGGTTGCCAAAAATGAATTTTCTATCTAAATTTTTTATGCTTCATACTTGCAAAAAAAGGCCAGATTCATTATTATAATAATTGTGTTAGCACTCATTAATCGAGAGTGCTAATAATGACAGAACTACATATATATTTGAGGAGGTTGTTTGATTTGTTAAGACCATTAGGTGATCGCATTATCATTGAGCTTGTTGAATCAGAAGAAAAAACTGCAAGCGGTATCGTATTACCAGATTCAGCGAAAGAAAAGCCTCAGGAAGGAAAAGTTGTTGCCGTTGGTACTGGCCGCGTACTTGAAAGCGGAGAGCGTGTAGCACTTGATGTTACTGTAGGCAATCGCATTATCTTCTCAAAATACGCTGGTACAGAAGTGAAATACCAGGGTGTTGAATACTTAATTTTACGCGAAAGCGATATCCTTGCTATTGTTGAGTAAGGTTCATACAAAAATATAAAAATTGAAAATTTATGAGGAGGTTTTTTGAACAATGGCTAAAGAGATTATGTTTAGTGAAGAAGCACGCCGCGCAATGCTACGTGGTGTTGATGCCCTAGCAAACGCTGTTAAAGTTACTCTTGGACCTAAAGGACGCAACGTGGTTCTTGAGAAAAAATTCGGTTCACCACTTATCACAAATGATGGTGTAACGATTGCAAAAGAAATCGAATTAGAAGATGCATTCGAAAACATGGGTGCAAAGCTTGTTGCTGAAGTAGCAAGCAAAACAAACGATGTTGCCGGTGACGGTACAACGACTGCAACTGTTCTTGCTCAAGCGATGATTCGCGAAGGCTTAAAGAACGTAACAGCTGGTGCAAACCCAATGGGTATCCGTAAAGGAATCGAAAAAGCGGTTGCTACTGCTGTAGAAGAATTAAAAGCGATCTCTAAACCAATCGAAAACAAAGCTTCTATCGCTCAAGTTGCGGCAATTTCTGCTGCTGACGAAGAAGTAGGTCAATTGATTGCAGAAGCTATGGAGCGCGTTGGTAACGACGGCGTAATCACAATCGAAGAATCAAAAGGCTTCACTACTGAGTTAGATGTAGTAGAAGGTATGCAATTCGACCGTGGATACGTTTCAGCTTACATGGTGACAAACACTGACAAAATGGAAGCTGTTTTAGAAAATCCATATATCTTAATCACTGACAAGAAGATTTCTAGCATTCAAGAAATCCTTCCAGTTCTTGAGCAAGTTGTGCAACAAGGTAAGCCATTATTACTTGTTGCTGAAGATATCGAAGGTGAAGCATTATCTACATTAGTAGTGAACAAGCTTCGCGGAACATTCAATGCAGTAGCTGTTAAAGCTCCTGGATTCGGTGACCGTCGTAAAGCAATGCTTGAAGATATCGCTGCATTAACTGGCGGTGAAGTAATCACTGAAGAGCTTGGCCGTGACCTTAAGTCTGCTACTCTAGCATCTTTAGGACGCGCTTCTAAGGTTGTTGTAACAAAAGAAAACACAACAATCGTTGAAGGTGCTGGTGAAACAGCTTCAATCGAAGCTCGCGTAAACCAAATCCGTGTTCAATTAGAAGAAACAACTTCTGAATTTGACCGTGAAAAATTACAAGAGCGTCTAGCTAAGTTAGCTGGCGGTGTAGCAGTAATCAAAGTTGGTGCTGCAACTGAAACTGAATTAAAAGAGCGCAAGCTTCGTATCGAAGACGCGTTAAACTCTACTCGTGCTGCAGTTGAAGAAGGTATCGTATCCGGTGGTGGTGTAGCCCTTCTAAACGTATACAGCAAAGTAGCTGAAATCCAAGCAGAAGGCGACGTACAAACTGGTATCAACATCGTATTACGTGCGATGGAAGAGCCTGTACGTACAATCGCTCACAACGCTGGTCTTGAAGGTTCTGTTATCGTTGACCGCTTAAAGCGCGAAGAAGTTGGCACAGGCTTCAACGCTGCTAATGGCGAATGGGTAAACATGATCCAAGCTGGTATCGTTGACCCAACTAAGGTGACACGTTCAGCACTTCAAAACGCTGCATCTGTAGCTGCTATGTTCTTAACAACTGAAGCAGTTGTTGCTGACAAGCCAGAACCTGCTGGTCAAGGCGGCATGCCTGACATGAGCGGTATGGGTGGAATGGGCGGCATGATGTAAGGCTTTTAGCCTTTATCTTGAGAAATAGTTACAGCTATTTTTCACCCATTTTGAGAAGTAGTCATGTAAATAATTTATATTTATAACAAAAACCACTTCCTATAAAATTTAGGAAGTGGTTTTTATGTTGTTAAAATTTGCGTATCAAGACTTTTTGGATGACAGATGTTTCAAAAATACAACCAAAACGAATATCAAAAATTATGAAATGCTTTTCGGAAAATTTGTTGATTATTGAATTTAGAACCAAGTGGTAAACGCTGAAGAAATTATTTACTGCCAAGTTTGCCAATACCTTTTAAATAGTAAAGATGCAATAAGATGATGTTAGGAATTAAGTCTTTAACGATGACCAAATACGTCAGATGTTAAAACTTCTACAGTAGGATAAAACAACGAGAAAAGAGTACCTTGATTACATGATTATCGTTATAATCCTTGGTACTGGAATTAGTCGAGGGGGAGTTATAAATCTTTGATGATCTGACGTTGATTTCATTAATAAAACTATAACTGTTTTGAAAAAAACAGAAGAAAAGAAACGATTCCCATTACGGATAAGTAGTAAAGGAACTGGCAGGGTATCAACCTTTCTGTAAATAATATTGGGGAAATTTAAGCGATTATGTTTTTGTGAAACGTGACTACACTCAAATGGCTGAATGTACTTTGATGTAAATTTTTAAGTATTTTGGACAGAAAATGAATATCAAAGATTTACGAGTATCTGCACACACGTTTAGGCAAATATTTTGCCATAGACTTGCTTATGTCTGAAATGAGCGCCTTTGCAATTCAGAAGCTAATGATACACAAAAATATTGCAGTTATGATGAAGTATTTTGCTATGTGGGGGAATGAATTAAGGGAGCAGAATGACAGGTACAATCCTCTAAATTTATTAGATGTGTAATGATGTAAGTTAATTTATAGATTTAACATAAGACTGAGGCATATTGAATAAACAAACAGAAATGAAGGAAGAGCGTAGTTTAGTTTGTTTACTCTCTTTCTTTTGCAATAGTAGAAAGCAGATGTTCCTATGTGTACACATAGATTTACATTCATAATTGGAGAATCGACCCTACAATTAGGTTGAATTTTTGTTGGATTTTGCAATCCACTAAGTGGAAGTTTCATTTCTCATGAATATAAGTACTACATTTTTGGCTTACTGTGTGAAAATATCCTATCACTCTTTACTAAGTTTAAAAGAAATATTTTAAACTCTTTTAATAAACTTCCAATTATGGATTATAATTGATTTAGTGAATGAAAGTTCTAAAAAGTAAAAACATGTTAATGTTATTTTAAAAGAATGGAAGGATACAATTTTTATGAATAATTACCAAATGTTGAGATTGGAATTAAATAACAAGTGGAAGGAAGGCAAAAGAATTTCTCTACCACACCACAATTTATTGATGGATAAAATACAAGCTACCACGTCAAAGAGTTTTATTCCACTCGAATTTCCAGAAACCGATGACAATGAGTTTCATAAGGCACTTGCTTACTTCCTTGATGGGCTTGATGGATTACCATTAAGGCCCGATATTGCTTTTGATAATACATGGAGGGCGGTTGATTCATATGTATTGGGCATCTTTAAAGGAAACACAGAACAACCGAAAAAGACTTGGGATTTGTATATAGACTCATACCCAAAAGTTAAAGATACATTTGAAAGATTTCATAACTTAATACCTTTGCAATCCTTAGAGTTTTTATCCAAGAGATTACTCAATAATTCAATCTCAAATGTGGAAAGAAGACATGTTGACCATTTACGAAGAAGGGTCAAAAGAGTTTTTGACGAGGTAGATAATTCCCTTTATGATGATATTTTGGCAAAATATAATATCTTTAATTCTGATACCCAAAGAAAGTGTGCATCTTTATTTAAGATTACGATGTCAGGTCAAAGTATTACCTTAAATGGTAGAAATGTTCAACTTAATACAAAACAAATCGTAGTATTAATTTTAGATGGTATTATTTATTCTTCAAGGAATGAGAGGTTTCATGGGGATTCATTTCCGCAATTTTTAAGTAGTAAGGCTAAAATGTCAACTTATGCTAGTGGATATTTTATCTTTCTATATACTTATTTTCTGTTTTTGCTACTGGTACACTTTGATACTGTACTTGAGGTAGAAATTAGTTCTGTAATTGGAAACCTAAATGCAAACCTTGATATTTATGAGGAGTTGTTTTTGAACAGCACAAAGCGTTAAAAAAGTACTTCATGCTTTAGAGTTGCTTAAGAATTATACATACAAAGAAGTTGAAGCAATGACTGGCATAAAGAAGCGAACACTGATTAACAGAAGGAATGAATTAGAAGCAAAGCAATTATAAGAGACTCCCCGAACAAAGGAGTCTCTTATCTTTTTGTTGAGGATAGGTAGGATTTTTCCATATTTCATTGGGTTCATGGGCAGATATTTCCAAAGTGCCCTAATCTAAACGTCATAGATAATTCGTAGTGTTGTTTTGAGAAGTCAAGACGTAATTGATTTAAGGTATATCTAACTTTTCTCTATACTTTTCGTTAATCAAAATTCATGAAATTAAAAGAAAAACGAGAAAAGATATAATTTCCCTTTTTATATTTGTTAATATAAGGTAGGACTAGTTTTTTATACAAAAGGAAGGGATATTAATGAATAAACAACAAAAAATTGAACTAATTGATGATCTTATTATTAAAGTTGAACAACTGGGAGATTTAGATTCAAGCTTATTGGATGCTCTTAAACGGGAATCCAGCATGATAATGAAAAACATATTGAAAGAACCTGAGGAATATGATAATTCTCTTAGAAGTCTAAGGTTTACTCCAAGTGTATATCCTGCAAGTACTGAACGTAGAGTTGAAGTTTGGAGGTCAGGGAAACAAAAACTATTAAATTTATTAGTAACCGTAAAAAGAGAAATAGAGTTGTTTGGAGGCGAAGTATCGAATACTGAACAGTTTAATGAAGTTTCCTCACATGAACAACAAACAAGGAAAGTATTTATTGTCCATGGTCATGATGAGGCCATGAAGTTAGATGTAGCCCGAACTTTAGAAAAATTAAAGCTTGAAGCTGTCATTTTACATGAACAGGAAGACAGAGGGCAAACTGTTATTGAAAAATTTGAAAATAATGCAATTGACTGTGGTTTTGCTGTTATACTTTTATCACCAGATGATATTGGTTATCCTAAGGGAGAACAAGAGTCATCGAAATTTCGTGCTAGGCAGAATGTGATATTAGAGTTAGGGTATTTTGTAGGCGCCATTGGTAGGAGTAATGTATTACCACTTGTAAAAGATGACCCGTCAGGAAAATTAGAAATTCCTTCTGATTATGCAGGTGTAGTATATACTCCTTATGATAGTAGTGGTGGATGGAAAAATACATTATTTAGGGAATTACGCTCAAGCGGTTTTTCGGTAGATGCAAACGATATGTTCTAGAATCTCGCTTTGTACCATAATGAAGTATATTCTTAGAGAAGAAAACTCGTAACAAAAATAATGTTACGAGTTTCTTTATTTTATATAAAAATTGCTACTGGAACAATTTGAATAGCAGGTCCCTTCACTTCAGTGAAGATTTTAGGGAATTCTAAGCCCATAGTGGTTAATTGGCTTAATTGATAAACAAATTGATTTCTATGTTCAGTAGGGAGAAGACCTAAGCTTGTACCTCTCAACAAATTGATAGACTCTTCACT
Organism: Bacillus sp. (in: firmicutes); assembly: GCA_039832695.1. Classification (GTDB taxonomy): domain Bacteria; phylum Bacillota; class Bacilli; order Bacillales; family Cytobacillaceae; genus Neobacillus. The sequence goes on along the minus strand of JBDOMM010000031.1, from coordinate 36,988 downwards.
TGAATTGTGTATGCTCTTTATTGTCTTTCCTACAACTGTAAATCGTCCGTCTATAAGGTCAGCAGGGGTTTTATTATTGAAGAATACGTTTTCGACAGGAACAACAGCCTGTATAGCTTCTTCATTGTGACTTATTGTTCCTAGAAGGTCTAGAGTGTTACTTGTGTTAATTTTACTCATAAATTTTTTCATTTCCACTAGTTGAGTAGCCGTAGGTGATTTTCCTTTTGATTTTTGATTATCGGGTTTCGAAAAGCTTTCAAATAATAATCCAACTTCCATTAATTCAATAAAACCCTCAAATGTCTCTATAAGTGGATTTTTTCTTAATAGAGCAGAAAATTCTACAAAGTCTCCCGACCTTAATTCCTCTATTTCAAAAGATTCATCTATAAATTTAAGAAATTTACGTTCAATGAGTTCATCCCTTAGTTTTGAAAATAATGAAGAAGGAGTATAAACCTTTTCACTGGTCGACTCATTATTCGTCACTAATCCTAAGAATGATAAATTTTCATTTGATTCTTGTATGTTTGTGTGAGTATTACTTATATCAATTTGTCTGATTTTAGAAAATCCCTGCTCAAGGATAGCCATTAAATCAAAAACTATTTTATGATTTAAATAAATTGGTATAGAAAGTTGACGGTTTTCCATTTTTCCTCCTAATATTGTAATACTTTAGTATAGTATAAGTATTAACTATAATGGACTTTTTGTAAATTTAGAAAAAATAAATAAATAAAGTAAAACAGTATGTATAATTATGGGGTAAGTGTAAGGATTTAAGGATGCAATCCTCTACTTAGTCCACTTTACAGTTTTCTATCACTACTTGATAATTTAAAGTAAGCTTTATCATGAGAAGTGGTTAGTACTATTTGAATAAAAGAAATATATGATTATAACACGGGTTCGTAGCATCATGTAGCTGCTATGTTCTTAACAACTGAAGCAGTTGTTGCTGACAAGCCAGAACCTGCTGGTCAAGGCGGCATGCCTGACATGAGCGGTATGGGTGGAATGGGCGGCATGATGTAATAAGCGGAAAAACTCCGCAACACCCGCGCTTTAAAATCAATAGTATAAAAAAGGTCTTCCATCAACCGATGGAAGACCTTTTCTGTACTCAAAAAAACCAACAGATTTGGAGTCTGTTGGTTTTTTATAATTTCCTATTCCCATTCAATGGTAAAGGTGTTTGCTTCTACATGCATATTTACTTTAATAGTGCCTGCTGTGACAGACTCCTTTTTGCTTATAGTTTGATCGACCAAATCCGTTAATGTTTCTTTATCCAACGGACAACCGATAGCGAGGGCAGAGTCAACGATCAAATTGGTATACTTGCTGTCAGCTCTTCCTGAAATATGATTCAAAAGAAAGTCCTCTCCTTTGTCAGGTAAGCTGGAGTAATACCAAAGCGCATCCACCCCATCCTTGTGAATAGCTACCCAAAGCGATTCGTTGAGTTGGTCTTCCCTCCCGGGGGAATTGCAGTCGATGTTTATTATTGCCCCACTTTTCGTAGCTGCTTGTTTGAGAGGTTTATAGTATTTTTCAAGGTTCTTGCTTGGTATCCAAACCCCTTGTGCATCAACTAAATAAATATCGTCAATCATGGTGTTGTGTGCGGTTTTCCCGTTCGGATAGGCATACATGTAGCCATCCCGGGCTTCCGGATGGGAAGAAGGTCCTGGATAGTTATAGATCCAGCCCGTTTGCATGGAGCCATCACGGCCAAGAAAATAATAATCGCTGCCATCATAAGTCCAGCCCTGCTGTTTGACCCCATCTTTGTTCATGAAATACCATTTGCTATCAACTTTAATCCAGCCTGTCTGCATTGCGCCGGATTTATTGTAATAGAAAATTCCATGCTGCCATCCTGTTGTCATGGCCCCATCTCTTTCATCAAGGTAATACCATATGTCGTTTTCATGGAGCCATTTGGTTCGCATGCTACCATTTGTATTTAGGTAATACCATTTACTGTTGGATTTTATCCATCCTGTTTGCATTACCCCACTTTGATTAAAGAAGTACCACTTTCCACTAACTTTTTTCCATCCCTTTTCGAAGGAATGAGCTGAATTATAGTAATACCAATGGCCATTTACATTTTTCCATCCAATTGTTGCGGCTTGTCCAGTCGGTAAAAAACTTCCGAAAAGGAAAAAGACCAATAATCCAGAAACTATTAATTTTCTCATAGTGTCCCCCCTCTATTATTCTAGAATATTACCAATATCCTTTAATATACAATAGTTGGAATAAAATAAAAACCAGAAATAGGAAAAAATAAAAAAGGTATCAGATATCACTGACTGGTAAAAAACCACTTCCTAACAATAGGGAGTGGTTTTTTGTGTTTCTATATTTATCCATAATTTTATAAGAAGAATGTGTTTTTTAATTATTTATTTCTAGTAATGCCAAAAGACTTTTTTTAATTACAAAAAACGTCCTGTTGGTTTGAAATACTATAATTAAATTGTTGGAGAAATATTGGCAATGCAGTGAAAGACTGTTTGGGGGATGTCTTTGGTTATTACACTTACAATGTTCCTTATGGGAATTTTACTAGGTTTTATTGGGGCCGGGGGATCTGCCTTTTTCTGGCGGGTGCCATTTTGCTAATTCAATGATTGATGATAAAGGCTGCTTAAGGCTCACTTTTTGAGCGTAGCGGTCTTTTGTCATTTTTTACATAAGTCTTAAACATACTATAAATATGATTATACCCGGAGGAGATTATGAAGAGGGGCAAACTTAGTTTACAAGCCGTTATTATTATTTTTGTATGCATTGTCGTCGCTTTATCACTTGGAATAACTGATCTAATCATAAGCAAAAGAATTACCTCCAGTGTAGAAGAAACAGAGAAAGAAAAAGCCCTGAATGTGGCAAAGATGGTTGTCCTTAGTCCGCAGGTGATTGGCGCTCTTGAAGGTAAAACGAACAAAAAAAATGTACAATTTTTTAGTAATCAAATAAGAAAAAAAACCAATGTTAACTTCGTTGTTGTGATGGATATGAAAGGTATTCGTCTATCCCATCCGGACCCCGAAAAGGTTGGAAAGCACTTCGCAGGAGGAGATGAAGGGCCAGTTCTTAAAGGAAAGGAGTATGTGTCCATTTCAAAGGGGACTCTCGGTCGATCCATGAGGGCATTTACTCCAATTAAAAATTCACAAGGAAAACAAGTCGGTGCAGTTGCCGTAGGGATTTCATTAGAAAGTGTAACCAATGCGGTACATAAAGGCCGGATGGGTATGGTGATCGGTACCGTCATTGGTATCTTAATTGGGGTAGTTGGTGCAGTGGGCCTAGCAAGATACCTTAAGAGAATTCTTTTAGGACTCGAGCCATTCGCGATTGCCAGGTTACTTGAAGAGCGCAGTTCTATGCTTCAGTCTGTTCGTGAGGGAATCATAGCCATTGACCAGGAAGGAAACATCACCCTTGTAAACAGGACAGCCAGTAAACTTTTAAAAAGAGCTGGACTTGAAGGGAATCCTATAGGGATGAACGTTGAAGAGTATCTGCCAGAGACTCGGTTAACTCGCATTATAAATTCGGGTGAATCGGAAATGGATCAAGAACAGAATCTGCATGGAGTAACCATCTTAGTAAACAGGGTACCAGTGATTGTGGGAAATCAGCCGGTGGGTGCAATCGCAACGTTCCGTGATAAAACCGAGGTTCAAGTTTTGGCTGAACAGCTTACAGGTGTGCGCAATTATGCGGATGCTCTCCGTGCCCAGGCGCATGAATTTATGAATAAACTTCATGTCATTCTTGGTCTGGTTCGTACAGAACAATACGATACCCTCGCTAACTATGTAAGTGAGACCGTTAATCACCGTGAAACGGAAGTGGGGTTTGTAACAAAAAAAGTCCAAGATCCGGTTCTTGCCGGATTTCTGATTGGCAAACTAAGCTTTGCCAGAGAATCTGGGGCCATACTGTCATTTGATTGCGCAAATATACTTCCCAAGCCTGCAAACTCGGAAATTACACATGAGTTAATAACAGTCATTGGAAACCTCATCGATAATGCAATGGAGGCAATTGCGGACAATCCAATCAAAAAAGTCGAGCTTACACTTGATTACGCAGAGGAAATTTTGACAGTCGAGGTTAAAGACACAGGAATGGGAATGACGAAATCGATTCAAAACAAAATACTGGATAAAGGCTTTTCCACGAAAGGTGACAACCGGGGATTCGGATTATATCTTTTGGCGCAGGCAATTGAAAGACTTGAGGGGGACTTGATTATTTCGTCCAAGCCTGGAAAGGGAACGAATTTTGCCGTATATATACCTTACAAAGCAGAGGATGAAGAGAAATGATTAATGTAATGATTGTTGAAGATGATCCGATGGTAGCGGAAATTAATAGGCAGTACCTTTCTAAAATTAAAGGGTTCCGTTTAGCTGCAACAGCCAATTCTGTTGCTGAAGCCATCCAATGTTTAGGAAGGAAGGATATTCAGCTAATTCTTTTGGATATTTTTATGCCAGGAAAGCAGGGGCTTGAACTGGTATCGTACCTTCGTAAAAATGATCTTGAAATTGATGTCATCATCATTTCAGCAGCCTCAGATCTTGAACGGATTAAGAGGGCATTAAGGTATGGTGTTGTCGACTATTTAATTAAGCCTTTCGAGTTTGAACGGTTTAACGCTGCACTCTCTGCCTACCTTGAGCAAACTCGGTTCATTGATAAACAGGATTCAGTTAGTCAGCAGGAGCTTGATCAAATACTGTTTAACAGAGAAGAGGCCGTTATCGCAGAGGAATTGCCCAAGGGATTAACGAGGGATACCTTAAAGCAGATATGGGATGCGGTTCAAGAGTTGAAGCAGGGGCCTTTTTCTACTGATGAAGTAGCTAATGTGGTAGGAATCTCAAGGGTTTCAGCAAGAAAGTACCTTAACTTTTTAAAGGACTTAGGAATACTTGAAGTCAAGGTTATATATGGAACCATCGGAAGGCCAGTGTATCAGCATGAATATAACCAATTTAAAGAGCACTTAATAAAAAACTTTTTGTAAGTAGTTAGTTTTGAAACTGCTTACTTTTTTTATTTACAAAAAGAATGATTAAACTTTCATAATCTATGAAAACGGTTTACATGAGAATATGATAGACATGTAGTAAGACAAAGGAGGATTAAAAATGCAAATTCCAATAAAGAAAACGCTTGATAAAATTCCAGGTGGTCTGATGGTTGTTCCACTTTTTTTAGGGGTATTAACGAATACATTTTTTCCGCAGGTTTTACAAATTGGTAGTTTTACAACGGCATTATTCAGTAAAGAAGCATCATCAACCATTTTGGCATGTTTTATGTTTTTAATTGGTTCCCAAATAAATTTCAAACTAGCACCAAAGGCATTGAAAAAAGGTGCAATATTATTAACAGGAAAATTTATCGTAGGTGCTAGTATTGGTTTAGCGGTAGCGGCGATTTTTGGGCCTGCCGGAATACTAGGATTAACACCATTAGCGATCCTTGCAGCGTTGTTAAATGCTAATGGCGGGTTATATGCATCTCTTGCTTCATCGTATGGTGACGAAACGGATGTAGGTGCATATGCGTTATTTTCTTTAAAAGATGGTCCATTTTTCACATTAGTGGCATTAGGTGCATCCGGCCTTGCCTCTATTCCTTTTCAAACACTTCTAGGAGTATTAATTCCAATTGTTATCGGAATGATTTTAGGAAATATTGATCCTGATATGAGAAAGTTCCTTGGAAGCAGTAAATTATTATTAATCCCATTCTTCTCATTCCCATTAGGTGCTGGAATGAATCTTTCAACTATTGTAAAAGCTGGGGGTCCTGGGATTTTACTAGGATTAATCGCTGCCTTCACTGGAATTGGAGCTTACTTCCTATTGAAGTTATTTAAAGAAAACCCTATCGTTGGTTTAGCAACAGGGTCAACGGCAGGAAATGCGGTAGCTACACCAGCTGTTGTGGCCGCAGCAGATCCAACCTTAGCTGCAGTAGCACAATCAGCGACTGCACAAGTGGCCGCAGCATGTGTCATATCGGCCATCGTTTGTCCGATTATTGTGAGCTATGTAGTGAAAAGGTCCGAAAAGAAAAAAGCGAAACAATCGTTTGCAAGGGCCGCCTGATAAAAATGGAAGAAGAACAAAGCAGTCAGCCGTTTTACTGTCTGCTTTGTTTAGTTACTAAATAGGGCCATTAAATTAAAAAAACTAGTTTAATAAGGAAGATATTAGTAACATGGAAAAGTAAGAAATCTATGTTATGATAGTGTCCGAATTTGTTAGTTTAAGATAGAAAGAAGGAAACATCATGAATGTACCTGAGAATGTGATTATTACAACATTAAAAGGAAAAGAAGTTCTCTCTAATCCTTTTTTGAATAAAGGAACAGCTTTTACGAAAGAGGAAAGGGAAGACCTTGGACTCGACGGTCTGTTACCGCCTCAAGTGCTTACCCTTGATGAACAAGTAAAGAGGATTTATGAACAATATTCGATGCGGACGACAAATTTATTTAAACACGGTCTGCTTTATGATTTATATAACCGCAATGTTGTTCTGTTTTACCGATTGTTGAAAGAACACATAGCAGAAATGCTTCCAATTATCTACACTCCTACTGTCGGGGATGCAATCCAGTCATACTCCCATAGCTACCGTCGTCCCGGAGGTTTATATCTTTCCATTGATGATCCTGCAGGCGTGGAAAAGGCATTCTATAATCTTGGTCAGCCCAAAAATGGGATTGATTTAATCGTCGTTACCGACTCTGAAAGTATTCTGGGTATTGGGGACCAAGGGGTAGGCGGTATTAATATTGCTATTGGTAAACTTGCCGTATACACAGCGGCAGCCGGTATTGATCCAAGCCGTGTTCTGCCAGTCGTGTTGGATGTTGGTACGAACAATCAGGCTTTGATTGCAGACCCTATCTATATTGGCAACAAATTCGCCCGTGTTCGCGGTGAGCGTTATGATCAATTCATTGATTTATTCGTTCAGACGGCAAGAAAGTTCTTTCCGGAGGTTCTGATTCACTGGGAGGACCTTGGTAATGTGAATGCGCGTAAGATCTTGGACAAATTCGGTGACAACATCCTTACCTTCAACGATGATATCCAGGGAACAGGTGCAGTGACCCTTGCTGCTATTATGTCTGCTTTGAAAGTAACAGAAGAATCCATGAAAGACCAGCGAATTGTTATCTTCGGGCCAGGGGCTGCTGGCATCGGCAACGCAGACCAAATGGTTGATGCCATGGTTCTTGAAGGACTGACTAGAGAAGAAGCCTATGACCGTTTCTGGGCGATCGACTATCGCGGGTTACTAACGGATGAAACATCTGATGTCCTGAACTTCCAAAAGCCCTATGTAAGAAAGACACATGAAGTAAAGGATTGGGATAAAAATGAGGATGGGATTATTTCATTAATGGAAGTCGTTCAGAGGGTGAAGCCAACCATCCTGATTGGTACTTCCGGACAAGCCGGTGCCTTCACTGAGGAAATAGTGAAAGAAATGGCCAAGCACGTTGAGCGTCCAATCATCTTGCCTATGTCTAATCCAACTGCCCTGACTGAAGCGGTGCCGGAAAATCTGATTAAATGGACAGGTGGCAAGGCTCTAATTGCAACCGGCAGCCCGTTTGCCAATGTAGAATACAAAGGTGTTTGCTATGAAATTGGCCAGTCAAATAACGCATTTGTCTTCCCAGGCCTTGGCCTTGGTGCCATTGTGGCAAAAGCGGAAGTAATCTCAAAAGGAATGTTCGCTGCTGCTGCTTATGCGGTTGCAAGAATGTCTGATTCCAGTAAACCTGGAGCATCTCTGCTGCCATCCATTGAAAAACTTCATGAAGTCTCAAAATACGTAGCCATTGAAGTAGTTAATGCGGCAATCCACGAGGGAATTGCAAGAGCGGAAATTCAAGATGTTGAGAATGCTATTGAAGATGCTATGTGGAAACCTGAGTATAAGGAAATAAAGAGTGTGGGTATTTGGACAAACATTCATTCCTATGCATGATGTAATATCATCCCCCGAAAAAGGATCAAATCTTGAATAATCAAGGTTTGGTCTTTTTTTTTTTGAAAACACTATTGTCCTACACCGCTTCAACGTGTTAAAATCTGAATATTATAAATTTTAAGATAGCGCTACCAAGAGAATACATAAAACGTTGATATTTATTAGGGGGTAGGATGATGAAGAAAAGTCTAGTTCTATTATTATCTGCAATGCTATTGTTGCTTTCTGCATGCGGTGCAGGGAGTAAGGAGGCAGGCGGAGAGAAAAAAGAGAAGGTTGTAAAAATCGGGATTACACAAATTGTTGAACATCCGTCACTTGATGCTGCACGAGAGGGATTTATTGCTGCACTGAAGGATGCTGGCTATGAAGAAGGGAAAAATCTGAAGCTTGATTACCAAAACGCTCAGGGGGACATGAACAACAATATGTCTATTGCTCAAAAACTGGTAGCGGATAAGGATGATCTGATCTTGGCGATCGCTACTCCTAGCGCACAAGCGGTGGTGAAGGCGACGAAGGATATCCCGATACTATTTACAGCCATTACCGATCCAGTGGGTGCCGAGCTTGTTAAAAGTCTGGATAAGCCAGGAGGAAATACGACAGGTACATCTGATACGCACCCAGAAGCGATCAAGGATACGATTAATGCAATTAAAACCTTTATTCCTACTGCTAAGAAAGTAGGGATTATCTATAACAATGGGGAACCTAACTCGGTCGTCAATGTTAAGAATGCTAAGAAGGCATTAGAGGCAGCAGGGCTTGAAGCAGTTGAAACCACCATTACAGCAAGTTCCGAAGTAAAGCAGGCTGCCGAATCAATGGTAGGGCGTGCGGATGTGTTATACATTCCAAAAGATAACACGGTTGTGGCTGCGCTGGAATCGGTAATTACTGTCGCCAATGCGAATAATATTCCAACCTTTGTAGGTGAAGGTGATTCTGTAAAACGTGGAACATTCGCATCTTATGGCTTTGACTACCACGACCTGGGCTACACTACTGGAAAAATGGCTGTTGAGATTCTTAAAGGAAAGAAACCAAACGATATTCCTGTGGGCTTTCCGGAAAAACTAGAGCTGTATATTAATAAAAAGGCTGCACAGGAGGAAGGCATCAACTTAACGGAGGAAATGTTGAAGAATGCGAAGATAGTAGGAGAATAACGACGATAAGACTACTTCCTAAAGAGGAGGTGGTCTTTTTTTATTATTTTTTCTAGATAAAAAGCTTGTTCCGCCAAAAATTTAAAATATGGACAAAGGCCGTTTCACTGCTTATCCATTCTTAATACATTATTCTGTAACCAAAAAAAAAGGAGTTGAAATGAATGAGTAGATGTGGAAAAAACTGCCACGATGACTGTAATAAATGTCATAAGAAAGTTTGCCATGATGATTGTTTTAAATGTATCCGCCACAACAAATGCAAAGATGAATGTAAAAATGAATGCAAATGCGATATTCAGCTAGTGAAGGACTGTGTTTGCTGTGAGTGGTCTGTACCTGAAGGCCAAACACAAACAGTCTTTCAAACAGGCGGATTTGAACAGATCTTTGGCTCTGGCTTTATCAGCTTTGACTGTGGTCCTGGAATGGACTATGTCACTGTTCAGTTCTATTTAGGCAATACACCTGTTGGTATGCCAATTAATGTATTCCAAGACAGCTGCGTAACATTTACATTCACAAAATTTGACCGAATCACTGTAACTTGTCAAGCAGTACCTGGTGGGATGATTGGGGATGCAGACTGTGAATGTGATAACTGCGAAGGCGAAATTTGTATCACTACTAGATTCCCAGTTTGTTAATAGCTTACTAGTTAGCTAGTTTAGAAGTTTATTTTTTTGAAAATACACAAATGCCGTTGCCGATAAAGCGAGAATTAATATTTTGATATAGAAAAAGAAAGTGAGGTGTATATTATTGACGTGCAGAAAATGCAGAGGGTTTGATGATGATTGCGAATGCAATCGTAGTTGTGATTGCGGTGATATTTGTATAAGAAGCTGCAAGAAAAAGAGAGGAAAAAGAGGACCAACAGGGCCAACAGGACCGATCGGACCTGCAGGAGTAACAGGACCGACAGGACCAACAGGGCCAACAGGACCGACAGGACCGACAGGACCGACAGGACCAACAGGACCGACAGGACCAACAGGACCAACAGGACCGACAGGACCAACAGGACCAACAGGACCGACAGGACCAACAGGACCAACAGGACCGACAGGACCAACAGGACCAACGGGGCCAACAGGACCAACAGGACCGACAGGACCAACAGGACCAACAGGACCAACAGGACCAACAGGACCAACAGGACCAACAGGACCAACAGGACCAACAGGACCAACAGGACCAACAGGACCAACAGGACCAACAGGACCAACGGGGCCAACAGGACCAACAGGACCAACAGGACCAACAGGACCGACAGGACCAACAGGACCGACAGGACCAACAGGACCAACAGGACCAACAGGACCGACAGGACCAACAGGACCAACGGGGCCAACAGGACCGACAGGACCGACAGGACCAACAGGACCAACAGGACCAACAGGACCGACAGGACCGACAGGACCAACGGGACCAACAGGACCAACAGGACCAACGGGACCAACAGGACCGACAGGACCGACAGGACCAACGGGACCAACAGGACCAACAGGACCAACAGGACCGACAGGACCAACGGGACCAACAGGACCAACAGGGCCGACAGGACCAACAGGACCAACGGGACCAACAGGACCAACAGGGCCGACAGGACCAACAGGACCAACAGGACCAACAGGACCGACAGGACCAACAGGACCAACAGGACCGACAGGACCAACAGGACCAACAGGACCGACAGGACCAACGGGGCCAACAGGACCGACAGGACCAACGGGGCCAACAGGACCAACAGGACCAACAGGACCAACGGGACCAACAGGACCGACAGGACCGACAGGACCAACAGGACCGACAGGACCGACAGGACCAACAGGACCGACAGGACCGACAGGACCGACAGGACCAACAGGACCAACAGGACCGACAGGACCAACAGGACCGACAGGACCGACAGGACCGACAGGACCAACAGGACCGACAGGACCAACAGGACCAACAGGACCAACAGGACCAACAGGACCAACAGGACCGACAGGACCGACAGGACCGACAGGACCAACAGGACCAACAGGGCCAACAGGACCGACAGGACCAACAGGACCTCCAGGGCCAACAGGACCACCAGCTGACACAGAATGTGACTGTTGTGTTGGACCAATGACTGACATTTTTGAACAACTTGCAGCTGAAGGAATCCAAGTTACTGTTGGAACAACTTCACAAACAAGTAATGGTGGTATTAACACCGTAACCATTGATTGTGTTATTGATGGATTCTTCCTTGCTGATAATGGACATATTGCAGCACCAATGTGTCAGATCGTAGGCGTACAGGGTGATGGTTTATTAACTGGTGTAACGCTTCCTCCAGGTCCGACTGGAATTGATCGAACAGGCGAATGTGAATGCTGTGAACAGCCTACTAGAGCAATCTTGGAAATGATTAGAGGCATAACAGCGACAGCCGATTACTTTACTGATGGGTTCTTTGACAATATTCAGAATGCGAGAATCGTTGATATACAAGAAGGACTTGTAAAAATTACAACAGGGCAAGACACATATATCCTTAGTACCTGTCATATTGCGAAGATTCAAGACATTAGGGCAAATGGAGCATCTCAGGGCGCAGGTTTAACATGTGAACCATTATAAAAAATAAAACCATCAGCGGTGCTTGTCATGTTTGGCAAGCACTGTTCTTTTTTTAATACCAACATAGAATAGAATAAAATATTAAATGGAGGCCAACGTGATACAGGAACTTCGTTCAAAAGAATTCAATATGAGATTAGAAAGATATAAGTTAGCCAACAGTCAGAAATTAATACAATCAAACAAAAGGTTCGATCAGCTGCATATTGTCTACGCCATGACACACGTAGGCATTTCGGGTGGGGTCAAAATCATCCTCGAGCATGCCAACAGGCTGCAAAAAGCTGGCGCTAAAGTAACATTGGTATCCCATTTCCAAAAACCGTCCTGGTTTCCAATTGAAGCAGAGTATATTCAAGTTCCATTTGAATTAGAGCTGGCAAAAGGGATTCCCCTCTGTGATCTCATTGTTGCTACCTACTGGGATCATATTCAAGCATGTATTGAAACTGGCATAGCTCCTGTTGTTTACTTTGAACAAGGAGATTTTCATCTATTTGACTATGATTCTATGAATCCTACATTAAAGACTTTCATTCAGAAACAATTTGAGATTACTCCTTTTATTTACACTGTCTCCCATCAGGCATCCAAGCTCATTACTAAGATCTACGGCAGAGAAGCACAAGTTTTTCCAAATGCAGTTGATGAGACACTATTCACTACAAATGGAGAAAAAGAGCAAGGATACCGGCCATACCTGTTAATGGTGGGCGGAGAAAGCGCAAAATTTAAAGGCATTTCTGACATTATCACAGCGTACGACAAAGTAAAAAGTGAATTTAATATGGATATATATTGGATCACCCCAGAACAGCCATCTGAAGCATTGAAAAAGAAAGTGACAAAGGTGTTTGTGAACCCTTCTCAGCAACAAATAAGCAATCTTTATAGAGGGGCAGCTTTGTTTATTTGCGGATCGACCTATGAAAGCTTTTCACTTCCGACCCTAGAGGCAATGTCGTGTGGATGTCCTGTTGTAACTACCAATAATGAGGGAGTACTCGAATACGTGGTAGACCAGGAGAATGCCTACATCTGCCAAATGAAAAATCCTGATGACATGGTTGAGAAAATCATTCAGGTACTAGCCAGTCAAGAGATCCAAACAAAACTAAGAAATAATGGTCTTCTAACTGCTCAGAAATATAAGTGGGAAACCATTATAAACGATATCCTAGACTATTATAAAAAAATTGCTTCATATAACATCCAGGCAAAAAATGATTTTAATGATTGGGAAATGGTCATAGATGCAGACCAGTTTTTGAACCAAGAGGATTTGGAAAAACTGAAACGATTTTTGCTTGCAACCCGTGCAGATATTGTAAAAGCACCTGTGATCTACAGTTTTGAAATGGCGCCTCAGATAGCAAGATGGGAAGTCATTGCACATCGTAGAAATGCGGTTGTTGGGATAACAGAGCATTGTTTCTGTCCATTAAAACCTATTAACAAGCTACAGCTATTTAATCTTCCTGGCTACAGCTCTTTTTTAGTAAGGGAGTTTGAAAGGGCATTAGATGAATTTAATGATTTGCATATTCAGCAAAGTAATCCAAAAGAAAAAGCGGTAGCAGCCCGCTGGATTATTCTCACCCTTATGAGACTTCAAAGGAAGCAGCAGGCAAAGAAAAAAGTAAAAGAGTGGATAAGCCAATACCCTCATAATGCTGATTTCTATTTTCTGAATGCAATGCTCCAAGAGGAACCTAAAATAAAATCGTCTTCCATTGATTCGGTCAAACTGTTAGGTGACGCCGCATCCTTCCCGGAATTTTTCTTTCAAGTGCAATCACAGTGAGATGCACTACTTGATGATAAATGAATATACCTAAAATGAACTCATAATGGAGATTTAATTAACTTTTAGCTAAAGGAGTTTTTCGATTGACCTATTCATTTTCCCAGGCGCAATGGGAGTACTTATTCAGACTTGGATATCCAGGTCCATGGGATAAGGGCTCATTGGCTTCCGAGGCTATGTATCGAGGCGGAGAGGCAATTGTTAAAAGTAAATTATTAAAAAATCAATACCTTCCTTATAATTTGGAAGAAATTATTGAAGAAGGCATGAAACATCTTTCCAAGGATCTGATTCACTTTCAAACAGCAAGTGAAGTAGAACAACAGCTTAAACAGGCATTGAATGATAAACAAGGCTTTAGCGTAATACGAGTCGGTGATGGAGAAATTCTGGCATTGGCTCATGATATTTTCGTCTCTTCTGCAGAAATCAATAATAATTACCGTTTAAAAGGAATGGGTGGATTTAGCGTACCCAATCATGAAAAAAGAGATTTACTGGTAAAGAATCTTTTAGAGGCTAATATTGTGGGTATACCGGAAGCTAGATATCCTACCTATCAAAGAATGTTTAATCAAGTTGCCAAGCATTTTGCTCTTCCACTGAACGAGATGAATTTAACAACTTCGCTAATAAACTACAAGTTAAATCAGGAGACGACATTTATTCTTCATGTTTTACAAAACTACCGAGTATTGCTTATCGGTAACCGTTCAATAGATGGAAAGGAATTTTTCACAAAGAAAGGTTATACCTCTATTGTAGGCACGATTAAAGTTCCTGGATTTAATTCTATACAAACCGTGATGGAAGAGGTTCAAAATTATGAATTTGACATTGCTTTTGTTTCAGCTGGTGTAGCAGCAAATCTCATTTGTGTTCAACTGGCTAAGCAAAATAAGGTGGCACTAGACTTTGGACATTTACTGGATGGATATATATCAGGCCAAAGAATATTAAGCAAATAAGAATTCTCTCACCATCTTTATGTTGATTGATATGAGGTGCATTCATGATAAGTATAATTTTACCAGTGTACAATGGTGAACAATTTCTAAAGGAAACAATTGATAGTATCATTGCACAAACAGAGAAAGATTTTGAGTTAATTATTATTAATGACGGTTCAACTGATAACAGTAAAGAAGTTATAAATTCATTTGATGACAAACGAATCCGATATTTTGAACAAGAAAACAAAGGTGTAGCTGAAGCATTTAATAGAGGATTAGATGAGGCAAAGGGAGATTTTATTACCTTTCATGGTGCGGATGATATTTCTCTTCCATATCGTTTTGAAAAGGCTGTTGGAATTCTTAAAAATGAGGGTATTGGCTACGTTCATTCTGACATGCTGTTAATTACGGGAAACGGCTCTCCGCTTGGCTATTGGGAATCCAGTAACATTGCACCCGATCATATATACTCATTTTTTCTAAACGTTGGTACGCCATTTAATAACGCTTCTATTGTCTTTAAAAAAGAGGTAGTTAAAGATATCCGTTACGATCCAACAATTAAAGTAGGTTCTGATACAGATTTTATATTAAAAATAGCTAGAGAAAACTATATTTCTTATCACATTCCAGAACCATTGTATATATACAGAAGACATATGAAAAATGTGACCAATCAGAGAAGCTATGATGTGCTGGCACGTCATATAAAGTTGAACATTTCAAATGAAGATTTAAAAAGAATTTCTGAGGTTGATTGGAGTCCTGAAGAAGGAAACCAAAATCTGTTTACTGCTAAATTAATTGCTGGTATAGCTCTTGCTAGAAGATGGATGATGAATGAAGCCTTCATTCTCTTTAATGAGGCCATTCCATTAATAAAAAGTGATCGAGATCGTACATTTTATGAAGGAATGAAGGGGCTTATCGAAAAGGATTATCAAAGGGCTTTTAATCACTTTAATAAAATAGAGAATCGTAATCATATAGAGGAAAATTACCTTGGAGAAGCATTGCTATTTTTAAAAAAATATAACCAGGCATATACACATTTTTTAAAAGCCTTAGAAATATCTCCTGATTATAATTCTCCTGTACAGAATATAAAAGCAATAGGGATAATCAAAGGATACAATATCATTGATAAACAAGTAAATAAATATAAATAACCCCACTTGCATGTAATATTTGAGATTGTTGAAGGAAGTGTTAAATTGGAAGATCGGATGAAAATATTGATTTTAATTAAGCCCTTTTGGAGGAACTTTCCTAAGCATAAACCAAAATATGAAACGATCATGGCCATAGAAAATTTTGCCGATGTAAGATACTGGTACAGTAATGGAAATATCCATGATATTATCAAAAAATTAAATTTTACTCCTGATTTTATTCTCCATTATGACGTTGCCTGGGGATATGCTTTATCTCCATACATTACCGGACTCGACACAATCAATATCCCTAAAGGCTGTATAGTTATCGATATTCATTACTTTCCTGAGTTTAGGAAGGAGTATTTTGAAAAAAACAAGATAGATTTGATTTTTTCCCTTACAAAATCTCCATTTTTAAAAACATTTCCCCGATATAAAGAGAAATTTCGCTGGTGGCCTTTTGCAATTAATCCCACTATTTTTAAAGATTGGCAGTTAGAAAAGGAGATAGATTTCTTACTAATGGGTCAGGTGTATGATAGGGAAGGGATTGCCACAAACAAAACAAATACACCTAAGGGAAGGTATCCTTTCAGAGAAGAGGTACTTCTAAAAATGAGAAATTTAGATGGTTTTGTTTTTCATTCTCACCCGGGACATGATGCCCCTTCAGATGCTATTCTTAATGAAAAATATGCCAAAGAGTTAAATCGGTCTAAAATATTCTTCACATGTGGCGGGTCATTAAAATATCCGGTATTAAAATACTTTGAAGCCCCTGCATGTAAAACGCTGCTACTCGCAGAACCAGTGCAGGATATTCTTGACCTTGGATTTAAAGATGGAGAGCATTTTATCGCTTGTGATCCATCTAATTTCTATGAAAAAGCCATCTATTATATTAAAAATGAAGAAGAGAGAAATATTGTTACCGAAAGTGGCTATGAATTTATTCATAAGCACCACACGAATGTAGCTCGAGCACGACAATTAAGTGAATATATTGGTGATTTTTTAAAAAAGAAGCCTAACTAAGGGAGGAAGATAATGAATCAATTAGGCTATTACCAAAGTTTAATCGAAAAATTCCCTGAAGGAAAATTAGGAGAAGGCTTTGAACCGACATTTCCAGGATTGTCCTATCAACCCATGACCTATGGATTACTGCTTTCTTCAGAATCCATTTACTATAAGAAGTTCCCAAATAAAAATAGTGTGAGAAGAATCATAGAGTTGATTGATTGGCTTATTGACAATAGTGATTTAGATGAAGATGGTATTCCAGGTTGGGGGTTACCTGATGAATGGGATGCATTTCAGGATGGATCAATAAACCCTGCTAATCATCCATATACAATTACCACTTCTATTGTCATGAATGGTTTTCTTGATGCCCTTTCATCACCTGACTTAGTGACGGGAGATAAAAAAATTCGGATCCAAGAAATTTTGACTAGGGTTAGCCTTCAATGGTGCCGTCATGTATGGACCGATAAGCAAACAGGGGGTTTCTTCTGGTATAGTCCCAATATAGCAGATAATTATTTCACCCCTAATGTTTCAGCTATGTATCTAGGAACCTTATCAAGGCTTTTAAATGAACAAAGCAAATTATTTAATGCAACAGAATATGAATTTATCCAAAAGCGGATTGATTCTGCAGCCGAAGCCATTATTTCAAATGTAAAATTGATTAATGGGTATCCGCAGTGGAGTTATACCATCTATAATGATTCAAGTAAAAAAACAAGATTAAATGATCTTGTGCACCATGGTTATATTATTTGGGGTATGGAAACCTATCGGAAAAACGGAGGAAGACATGTTTTGCCCTGGACACTAGACCAATCTGTCGCATCCATTGATAGTTTTATAGTAAAAAAGAGTATCCAAATGTACCAAAATAAAAATGGCCCCACAAGACTATGGGGGGCGGGGATGGCATTAGCATTTTTTGCTGAATATGCTGATCAACAAAGAGTAACCAATTGTATCGAAATTATTAATGATGAATACGGGCCATTTCCTAGTCTGCTATTGTCTCCGAGTAAAAGTACCAAGGATAAAAAGTTCTACCCACGCTTCGCAGCACATGTATTATGGGGACTCGCATTAAGTCTATAATCGTAATACGAAGAAACCATATCTTGATTGCAAAGATATGGTTTCTTCGTATTGCTAATTTGATAGTGCTAAAAAATCCTGTACATCCTTGATAAATTGCTGTGCTCTGGAATCATTTGTATGCCGTGAATGAATAAAATTGTATCCATTATCTGTGATTCTATTTCTTTCCTCTTCGTTTTCTAAATAATACATCGCTTTTTCCTGAAAATTAGCTTCATTACAAGCAACAAAATTGACTCCATCTTCAAACCCCAAATCTAGTAAATCCTGCACAGGCTTCGCCATGAGAAGGGTCCTTGAGGCGGGAGCCTCAAAATATTTTAAAACAGGGTAATTAAATTTTGACCCGCATGTAAAGAACATTTTCGACCTATTTAGCTCTTTAGAATATCTTTCATTTAGAAATGCTTTTGAAGTGCTTTTTGCGTAATGACCAGGGTGTGAGTGAAAAACAAATCCCTTACTATCTCTCATCTTAACTAATACTTCTTCTCTAAAAGGATATTTCCCCTTGGGAGTATTTGTTAAATTTCTACTTTTTCGTTCACGGTCAAATACTTGGCCCATTAATAAAAAATTAATATCTTTTGTCATAGACCAATCTTTAAAAACAGTAGGATTAATGGCAAAAGGAAACCATCTAAATTTTTCTTTATGCTGAGGAAACGTTTGTAAAAAACGTGACTTAGTTACAGAAAAAATCAAATCAATCTTATTTTGTTTGAAAAACTTATTTCTTTCTTGGGGACTATAATGAATATCTATGACAAAACAGCCTTTCGGTATATCAATGTTACCTAATCCGGTAATAATAGGGGAAAGAGCACTACGCCAAGCAAAATCGTAATGTAAGATAAAATCTGGCGTAAAATCTAATGCTTTCAAGATATCCGTAATTGCTCCATTTTTGTGCCAATAACGAACTTCAGCATACTTTTCAATTGCTTTGATCATATCAAATTTAGGTTGATGTTTAGGAAGGGAATTTCCAAAAGATTTAATCAATATCAATATTTTTAACTTATCGTTCAAGAAATACACCCCTCTTTACTTGACACCAATTCCTATATATTTCATACCTAGTTCCTCAATCCTTTCCCTTTCCAAAGCATTCCTTCCATCAAGTACTAACTGACATTTAGTAAAATCTTTAAAGTCTTGGTCCTTATATTCGTCGTGGAAAGCCTGCAAAATAATAGTGTCAATTTCCTTTGAAACATCCTTTAAAAAAGGTATGACGCCAAATGAAGAAATCTCTTCTTTCGTGTATAAAGGATCATCGATGTAAACTATGGCTCCTTTTTTCTTTAATTCATTAATCAGTAATAATGTTGAGGATTTTGTATGTTCTTTAACATTTTCTCTGAAGGAAAGACCAAGAATTAAGACTTTTTGTTGTTTCAAAGAACCTGTGCTTTCTTCTATTACACGTACTGCGTAGCTGGCCATATTGTCATTTATTTCTCTGGATAATGTAACTAAACCAGAGCCTAAACCATTATTTATAAAGAAGTAGGGATATACGGGGATACAGTGTCCCCCAACGCCGACTCCTGGTGAATGAAGGTTAGAAAAAGGTTCGCTATTTGCTGCTTTAATCACTTCTTTTATATTTACTCCCAATTTATCTGCATAAACAGCTAATTCGTTCACCAAAGCAATATTTACATCACGATAAACACTTTCAGCCACTTTAGTAAATTCAGCTGTTTCTAAACTACTTACTTGTAAAATCGTACAATTTAAAGCTTTTTTATAAAACTCTGTAACTAGCTGTAAACTTTTTTCATTTAACCCGCTGACCACTTTAGGATAGTTCGCCAAATCTTCAATGATTCTATTGGAGTAAACCCTCTCTGGACTATAACCTAAATAAAAATCTTCACCCATAACTAGACCTGAGATTTCTTCTATCCTCTTACCAAAACGATTCCTTGTATCACCTGTTGGCAATGTGGTTTCAAAAATGATTAGGGTCCCTTTTTTGATTCCTTTGCCTATTTCTTCTACTGCTGAATCGATATATTGATAATTTACTTCGTCCCGATCGTTCACTAAAACCGGCACAATGACAATGACAATCTCAGATTTGGATACAGCATCTGCTGTTTTTGTTGTTGCCTGAATTGTTCCTCCTTGATGGGCGTTTCCCAATAATTTGTCAAGTCCAGGTTCATTATTGATATGAGAGATTCCGTTATTAACCTGATTTACAACAGCTTCATTTATATCCGCTCCAAACACACGGTAGTATCCACTGTTCGCAAAAACGGCAGCAAGAGTTAATCCTATTTTTCCTAATCCTACAACAGTTACTGGTTGCATATACACAGCTCCTTTATTGAATGTTTGTGAAAGGGCTCACACATTTAAGTAGATTATTGTAAATGACTTATAGCATTACTTTTTATATTATGCGAGGAGCTTTTAAGGTGTCCTTTATGTAACTAAATTTGTCCAATATAAAACGTCTATTTTAAATGAATGGACACCCGTATTTTTTCAAATGCCCATTATAAAAAAGAAAACCAAAAACCCATACCATTCTATGGTTGTTTTAATAGGATAATAAGAGAATTTTAAGAACTTCCATGATTACTAACATAATGAGAATAGGTGAGTCAGAAGAGAGGGATTTGTTTGAGTGATAACAACTCTATTCCCAACAGCTTAATTCTTGGGAAAAATGTCGTAATTGAAGACAATGTTCATTTTGGAGAGAATGTGGCCATCGGTCATAATTCAGTCATATTAGAAGGGACTTATATTGGGGACAACGTTTCAATCGGAGCAAATTGTATATTAGGGATTAGACCAGGAGGGAATAAAAAGATGAGAAAGCCTGGAGATTCCTTAAATTCACTGCATATTTATCCTAATACAAAAATTGGGAATCTCGTTTCCATTTATACAGGTGTAGTGATACATGAAAATGTATTTATAGGTGATCATGCAAGCATTCGGGAAAATGTTTCTGTTGGAAGCGGTTCTGTTATTGGCAGGGGGGCAATGGTTGAACTAAATTCACAGATAGGAAAGAATGTCACCGTACAAACCCTTGCATATGTAACAGGAGATACGATTTTAGAGGATAATGTATTTATTGGTCCATGTGTATCCATGTCAAATGATAAATACATGGGTGCTAAAGAATTCACATTAAAGGGACCGCATATTAAAAAAGGAGCAAAAATCGGTAATAACGCTTCATTACTGCCTGGTGTTACGGTAGGTAATAATACAATCGTAGGTGCAGGATCGGTTGTTACAAAGGATTTAAACGATAATTCAACTTACGCAGGTGTGCCTGCGAAAATGATAACCTCCCAGAATACTGATAACGGAGGGGATATCAAGTGAACATACCTATGGTTGATTTGAAAAAAGAATTCGAAATATATGGGGATGCTATCAAACAGTCTGTTATGGAAGTTTTGGAAAGCGGCTCATATATTCTTGGGGAAAAAGGACAACAATTTGAAAAAGAACTAGCCAGTTATCTAGGTTGTCAGTTCGCGGCCGGAGTAGCAAATGGAACAGATGCCCTGCTTTTAGCATTAGAAGCATTAGAAATAGGTCCAGGTGATGAAGTGATTACTACACCATTTACCTTTTTTGCAACCGGAGAAATGATTGCAAGAGTGGGTGCAAAACCTGTTTTTGTAGATATTGAACCGGACACTTATAATATGGATCCAAAGAAAATGGAAGCAGCTATCTCGAAAGACACAAAGGCTATCATTGTTGTTCATCTATTCGGGAAGACAGCTGACATGGATGCAATTATGAAGATTGCTTCTGAACATAACTTAAAAGTGATTGAAGATGCATGCCAAGCAATTGGAACAGAATATGGGACAAAGAAAGCAGGTACAATTGGAGACATTGGCTGTTTTTCATTCTTTCCTTCCAAAAATCTCGGCGCGTTTGGTGATGCAGGAATCACAGTTACAAACGATAAAATAATTTACGAGAAATTATGTCAACTTCGAAACCATGGGAGTAAAGAAAGATATCTACATTCGTATGTAGGAGTAAATAGTAGATTAGATGAAATCCAAGCCGCCATTTTACTTGAAAAAATTAAGTATCTGGATATCTTTTTGTTTAAAAGAATGGGTATAGCAAACACTTATACTCGTGAATTAAACAACTTAATAAAGACTCCTGCTATTTATAATGATCGAGCGCATACCTTCCATCAATATTGCATTGAGGTAGAAAATAGAGATCAGCTCTCAGCCTTCTTAAACAAAAAAGGGATTTCCACAGGAATCTATTATCCAGTCCCATTACATTTGCAAAAAGCCTTGAGCTATTTAAATCATGAAAAAGGTGCTTTCCCTATTGCGGAAAGGGTAGCTCAACATATTTTGGCTCTTCCCATCAATCCAACAATGACTGTTTCCCAACAAGAATTTATTATCTCTGAAATTAAGAATTTTGTAGGTGCTTCCAATTGAACTTAACTAGAATAGGGGTCGTTGGAGCAGGAAAAATGGGAACATACCATTGTTATAAATTAGTGCAAATGAAGAATGTGGACTTTGTTGGTGTCTTTGATAAAGACAAACAAAAGGCAGAAGAGATTAGCAAGAAGTTAAGTGTACGTGCCTTTGAAAGTTATCAGGAGCTACTAAAAAGTGTAGATGCAGTTGTTATTGCTGCACCCACTAAATTTCATTTTACCCTCGTTGAAGAAGCGGTTAGTCATCAAAAACATATTTTTGTTGAAAAGCCTTTTACTGTTTCCATGGATGAAGCTAATAGATTAAAGGAATTACTCAAAAATAAGGACTTGATCGTTCAGGTAGGACATGTTGAGAGGTTTAACCCTGCTGTCCAGCAACTTGCTCATTGCATCGAAGATGAAAAATTGCTGAATATTGAAGCCAAAAGACTGGGGCTTTCAAATAGAATTCAAGACAGTGATGTTGTTCTAGATGTAATGATTCACGATATCGATATTATTCTCAGTCTAGTTAAAAGCCCTATTAACCGCATTTCGGCTGAGGGTATCTGTGTGTCTAAAAAAGGATATTATGACACTGTTACTGCATTGCTTTCTTTTGAAAATGGAGTTATGGCAACATTAACTGCTAGTAATGTATCACATGAAAAAGCAAGAACATTAACGGTTGTAGAAAAAGACAAAGTAATTAAAACTGATTATTTGACTAGAAGGCAGAAAATTGTCAAAAATGAAGCGATCAATCTTGATACCAAGCTTCCTTATGGAACTGAGGCTATCGTTATTGTTTTGACGATCCCCCCTTTGGATCCGCTAATGGAAGAATTGAATCATTTTATAGATTGCATTCATACTAATCAAACACCAATTGTTGGTGTCGAAGAAGGGGCAGCAGCAGTCGAAGTGGCCCTTAAAATAAAGGATATACTTGATAAAAAAGGATAATTTATTAGACAAAATCCCCTTAAAGGCTCTGCCTTTAAGGGGATTTATATTACTTTTTATTTTTTTTTAAGTAATCACCAAAAAACTTCTCGTTGAACAGAACCTGTTTGTCATTAGGACGGTATTTTTTTGCCATCTTATTATGTTCAATAGATTTTTCTACATTTCCCAATTCCCAGTGGCAGACACAAAGGGCTAAATGGGGGTACCAGGTAGAATATGCCTCGTTCTGAAAACCTGAAGTTATTTTTTTCTTTTGATAGGCGATGTCATACCAGAAGACGGCTGTCTGATAGTATTTCTTCGCTTTAAACTGATCCCCTAATCGACAGCAAGTTTCAGGGCGTGGAACATCATAAGCTAATGTTTTTAAAAGGGCATCTATTTCCTCGTCCTTTTCACCTCTACGTGCGTGAATATCTGCCAAATAAAGGCAAGCGCGTATGTTATCCTCGACCCAGCCCTTTTTACCTCCAAGAAACTCGTTATAGTAAATAATCGCTTTTTCATATTGTTTATGATCACGCAACTCATTGGCATAGTAAAATAAGTCCCTTGGGGAAAAATCTTCGCCTTTTTTTATTCTACTTTCATAGATTCGTAAATTCCTATCAGATATGTGAGTACTGGCTTTTTTGATATATTTTTTATGCTCCACCGCAATATCGGATAAAGTGATATTGCCGCCGACATCCAGGTACTCATGAACTGGCCCAATCCATTTAAAGTTCTTACTTCTTTTTACCAAGCGATTCCTTCTGTAATGGAAAGAAGGGTTTCCATATTCATCCCTATCGATCACATAAATCATCGATACGGCATCGACACTTGCGTCCAGCGCTGCTTTCAATTTATGAAACTTCTCCTGATCACCAGGAAGAAGCACATCGTCGGCATCCAGCCACAGAATATAATCCATAGTTGCCTGAATGAAAGCAAAGTTTCGGGCTGCTGAAAAATCATCAATCCATGTAAAGTCCAATACTTTATCAGTAAACTGTTTAGCGATTTCTTTTGTGCGATCCGTTGAGCCTGTATCCACAATAATGATTTCATCACAGATTTTTTGAACACTTTGGAGACAGTTAGCTAAAACTTCTTCCTCATTTTTAACAATCATACAAAGACTAATAGTTGGCATTGAGTCACCTCTTAATAAATGATTTCTCATCATTTTATGTAAATGGACAAAGATTGGAACCCTTTATACAGATAGATTTATGCCTGTTCTTTATTGCTATGTAGATTTTTAACCATATTTGCTATTACCCAGTCCTAAACCACCGTTTATGCATAGGATGATACAAAGAACAGACCAGCACGAAGGATGGACTTACTATGATCCAATTGTTAGGGCATAAACAAGTTATTATGGATAAATACTGCCAATTTCCAGTTATTTTTTACCTCCAAGGAGGAACGGTTTTAAGCAGTATTGGTTTGCATGGAAAAAAACCTTTTACCACAAAGTTTTATTTAATTACATCAACGGATCATTCTAGCGGCTGTATGAATCTAAGGCTATTAAAGCCTAGCAAACATTGCTCGAACCAGATGATCCTTGTACCTTCAGATACGTGTATAACCGTTGATAGGAATTGCATTTGCGGCTTTCAGTTTTTCCCCTGTATTCCAGTAGGGGAATGTGAAGAAAGTCCAATTATTATTAAAGACTGCATGTGTGCTCCATTTAGTATATTAGCCGGCTATAAGGAGACGGTGTTGTGGAAAACAAATTTAAATTCTTCTTTTAGTGGTTCTCTAAGCCTGTGCTTTGAGGAAGGATTTCATGAGAGCTTGGAATTAAGGGTGTACCATCATAATTTGCATGAATATTGCATATATCCGATTACTCAAGAGGATGAGTTTTTTATTTTGCAGGACTGCAAGATGATTACACTTAACAGAAAGATACCCATGAAAAAAGTAAAAGGAATATTTGAAATAGAAATGGCAGGCGAATTAATAGATGAAGATGAAGTAGTTCCTTCCTTTTTGCTATAGATTAGCGGAAAGGGTGGAGCTACTTTTATTTTATTTGATTTTGACCTTTCGGTATGAAACATTTCCAAGCCTTATCCCGTCTAATATTTACGCGGATTTTGTATATTGTGTGACATATTATACAGGAATTTACAGATAGATAGAGAATACATAATTATCGATATATAAAATAAACGGTCTATTTATAAAGGAGGAGTCAACTTGTCATTAGAACAAATGAATCCCACTATAGAGAAAATATTAGCAAATATTGAAAAAGTAATGATTGGGAAAAGAAATGTGGCAGAGCTTAGCCTTGTTGCCTTATTGGCTGATGGCCACGTATTACTAGAGGACGTTCCTGGTGTAGGAAAAACGATGATGGTACGGGCGCTTGCCAAATCCGTAAATGCGAATTTCCGTCGGATTCAATTTACGCCAGACTTATTGCCATCGGATGTAACCGGTGTATCCATTTATAATCCAAAAGAGATGGAATTTCAATTTCGTCCCGGACCTTTGATGGGCAATATTATCCTTGCTGATGAAATTAACCGGACCTCGCCGAAGACTCAGTCCGCTCTTTTAGAGGGGATGGAGGAAGCGAGCGTGACAATTGATGGGGTCACTCATAAACTGAACAAACCATTTTTCGTAATGGCCACACAAAACCCGATTGAATATGAAGGAACGTATCCACTTCCGGAAGCGCAGCTCGACCGTTTTCTGTTGAAAATGAGAATGGGCTATCCAGAGATGCAAGAGGAAATCGAAGTGCTGAATCGTGCTCAAAAGGTGCCGCCGATTGAAGAACTTACTCCCGTTGTCGATCTTGAGGGCCTGCTAAGCTTACAAAGAGAAATCAAAGAGGTATTCGTTGATGATAGCATCAAGCGGTATATTGTAGATATCGTCAACCGGACGCGTGGTCATGGAAGCGTGTATCTTGGAGCAAGCCCAAGGGGATCGATCGCCCTTATGAAGGCAGCGCAAGCTTATGCATTTATGTATGGCCGTGATTATGTATTGCCAGATGACATCCAATATCTAGCTGCATTTGTGTTATCCCACCGGATTATCTTAAAGTCTGAGGCAAAATTCGAAGGGATATCTGCAGAAGAAGTGGTCCAGAGGGTGGTTGCAAGAGTCCCTGTACCGGTACAAAGGCTTGTGAAGTAAGATGAAAAAGCTGTGGAAACCATTTAAAAAGGTATGGAGATTCATCCTATTGCTATTCTTGATTCTCCTTACCTTCTCATATGCCATGTTTCAAGGAGGATTCGTTAGCTGGTTTTTATTTTATAGCTTTCTGCCGTTCTCCATTTACTGCATAGTGATATCCTTCTACTCTTTAAATGAACTGGAGATTAAAAGGATTTTACCGAAGTCTGATTATAATGCCGGTGAACCATTAAAAGTGAGAGTAATGATCAAAAGGAGAAATTCATTCCCGCTATTTTATTTGCTTGTTGAAGACCATCTAGATGATACATTAAAATTTGCGGAAAAATTACATTCTCCAAAGGCATTCTTGTTCCCTGGATTGAGACGGGAATTTTCTTATGAATATACGATAAATAAATTGCCTCGCGGGGAGCACTTTTTCCATTCCTTCACACTAAGGATAGGTGATCCGCTGGGCTTATTTGAAAAAGAAAAAACATTTCGTGTGGAAGGAAGAATTGTTGTTTATCCTGCCTACACCGAGCTTATCTATCGGCCTTTTGAAAACCAGTATGACCAAGGATTAACAGCATCTCGTGAGCGAGTTCAACGGGATACTTCGATGGCCGTTGGTGTAAGAGACTATCAGCCGGGTGACCGTTTCTCGTGGATTAACTGGAAGGCTTCCGCCAAACGAAATGTGATTATGACGAAGGAATTTGAGCAACGGCAGTCACATGATGTATTTGTCATCATGGATTGTGCGCCAGATCAACGATTTGAACCAGTTGTTTCCTTTACTGCTTCCCTGTTACGTGCCGTTTTAAAGAAAGGGGCACAGACAGGTCTGTTAACCTTTAGTAAGGAAAGGGCTTCGTTTCCTATTCGAGGGGGAGAACAGCATCTACAGCAGCTTTTTTATCATTTAGCAAAAATGGAAGCAAAAAGTCTGCGATCGTTTGAAAAGGTGTTGGAAAAGGAAGCTCTTTTCATTCAACAGACCGTTTCCTTTATGCTTGTAACGGCTCAATTATCAAAACCGCTGATTGAAAAGGCAAGCTTTCTTGGCCAGAGAAAGGGCTCTATTACGATCTTTCTCATCAAGGGCCAAAAGGAGTCTCCGACAGATGAAGAACGCTCATTGATTGCCATCGCGAATGCACGTGGAATACGGATTGTCCTTGTTCACGAAGGGAATTTCGCATCAGTGTTTTCGGAGGTGACACGGTAATGAAAAGGGATATTCCTTCTTTTTTGTTAAATTTGCTAGGATTCATCCTTCTGTGGGAATGGCTGCGACCAGTAGAGAAATTAACAAATACGGAAAATATAGAAATATTTATTATCTTCCTGCTGCTTTCTTTCCTTTTGTCCTATTTGAATCTGAAGTGGATTTGGCAGTTTCTGATTAAAATTTTCTATATTTTCTTTTCTATTAACCAATTGCATTATGAAGAGGGATTCGTCCAAGCCAGCTGGGTGAAGAGCTTTTTCGCCAATATTGCTTATAATATGGGATTGCTCATGAACCGCCAATGGAATGAGATCACCAATGAATTTCGCTCACTATTGTTTTTTGTCTTGCTTTGGCTCATGGTCTACCTCATCCAGTACTGGATGTTGAACAGACAACGAATATTTATCTTTTTCTTTATGACTCTGGTCTATATTACGGTGCTGGACACGTTTACACCGTATAGCGCAAAAGCAGCTATTGTTCGTACGGTTGTGGCCGGGTTTGCTTTAATGGGAATGTTGACTTTTTCTCGAGTGATTCGTACAGAAAATGTCACCTACGACCCGTCATTTATTCGAAAATGGATGAGACCACTGGTCATTATGATTATGGTGAGTGTGCTTGTTGGTATTGCAGCTCCTAAAGCTGCTCCTATATGGCCAGACCCTGTCCCATATCTGACAGCTAACAACGATAAAGATAAAAAGGAAAGTGCTGGCGGTATACACCGTATTGGGTATGGTACAGATGATTCAGCATTAGGTGGTCCCTTTATCGGCGATAATAATCCGGTCTTCCAATATCAGGGGAATGGAAAAACCTATTGGAAGATGGAGACTAAGGATATGTATACGGGAAAAGGCTGGCTTGCATCAGGCTCAACCCCCATTGAATTCCGCCAGGAGGATTTGGTCCCTGTTTTCTCGTACCCAAGTACGGTAGAGACGATTAAGGAATCAGTTAGTGTAAGGGCGCATGTCAATTATAGCTATAACTATATTATGTACCCGGCAGGGATTAAAAAGGTGGTAAAAATACAGCCTGTGGATCAGGATGGCAATAAGTTTTTTGTCGATACCACCAATGAGCGAATTAGCTTTTTCAAGAATGATAACCGGCCAGCTGTACCACAGGTTTTTACCTTGTCGTATGAAAAACCAAAGTATAAAGCGGCGGACCTTCTAGAAACAACGAGCTTTAATCCAAATGACATGAACCCCGAGTTTTATAAAAAATACACGCAAGTACCTGAAACATTGCCTGGTCGAGTAAAAGAGTTAGCTGAAGATATTACAAAGGACAAATCTAATTGGTTTGAAAAGGCCAAAGCTGTAGAAAGTTACTTTGGGAATACGGACTTTACTTATGACCAAAAGAATGTTGCAGTTCCTGGTGCAAAAGATGATTATGTCGATCAGTTTTTGTTTGAAACAAAAAAGGGATACTGTGACAATTATTCCTCTTCCATGGCTATTATGCTTCGTAGCATTGGGATACCGACCCGTTGGGTAAAGGGATTTACAGGTGGGGATTTTCTTCAATATAGTGATGAAGACTCCGGTGAACAGGTATACGCTGTGTCCAATAATAATGCTCACTCATGGGTAGAGGTATACTTTCCAAACCAAGGCTGGGTTCCGTTTGAACCGACAAAGGGCTTTAGCAATGACATTATTATTAACTACGAAGCCGTAGGAAATTCGGCAAACAACCCTAGTGCTACACCAGTTCTTGCACAGAAACCGCAAAAGGAAGAAATAGAGGAGCCAAATCCAACAAAGGATACCGAAAGCTCGTTTGACTTTAGTAAGATTTGGGACACTATCGCTTCTGCTTTTAAAAATAATTGGAAAACAGGATTATTCCTTCTTGTGATCCTTGCATTCGTCGTCTGGATTCTATACCGAATTCGCGGCAGGTGGGTTCCATACTTTGTTATGCTACGATTCAAGTTTAAAAAGAATGACGAGAACATAGGAGTAGCGTACTTGGTATTACTTGGTCAACTGGAACGTTATGGGTTAAAACGGAAGGAAAATCAAACACTAAGACACTACGCCCGCTATATCGATTCATTCTTTTCAACAAGGGAAATGACACGATTAACGGTTTATTACGAGCAATATATGTATCATCAGAAACTTCCGAAGGGCGCCTGGGAAGAGTCGTATAAATTATGGGAAAATTTAATTAAAAAGACAATCGCTTGACCTGAAAAACAACCTATTGTTACAATATGTTTTAATTTCATGTATAGCTTTCGTGTATTTGTATACTTAAGCTATTCTAAATAGGTACGTTTCCTTCATATATCCTCGAAAATAGGGTTCGAGAGTCTCTACCGGGTCGCCGTAAATGGCCTGACTATGAAGGCAGGATTTTTTTCTATAGGTCTTTTTACTAGAGAACTAGAATTCTGCCTTCCTGATATTTTTAGGGGGCAGATTCTAGTTTTTTTTATTTTTTTTTCAAAATGGTAAAAGCTAATAAAAACTTGAGAAGATGAGGTGGCTGTTTTGACAGGGAAGAATGACTTAGTTATTGTTTTAGATTTTGGAAGTCAATACAATCAGTTAATTACACGCCGGATTCGTGAATTCGGTGTCTATAGTGAGCTTCATCCACATACGATTACGGCTGAAGAAATCCGCCGCTTAAATCCAAAAGGAATTATTTTTTCTGGCGGACCCAATAGTGTGTATGATGAAAATTCTTTCCGTTGTGATGAGTCCATTTTTGAAATGGGACTGCCGATTCTTGGGATTTGCTACGGCATGCAGCTGATGACGGTTCATTTCAATGGTAAGGTGGAAAAGGCGAAAAATAGTGAGTACGGAAAAGCGACTTTAACGGTTCAAAATCAGTCAACCCTATTTGCCGGTCTGCCTGATGAGCAAGTGGTTTGGATGAGCCACGGTGACCTTGTGGTGGAAGCTCCAGCCGGTTTTACTGTAGATGGTACAAACCCTTCCTGTCCAATTGCGGCAATGAGTGACGAAGCAAGAAAGCTTTATGCTGTTCAGTTCCATCCAGAGGTGCAGCATTCTGTATATGGAAATGACCTACTTAAAAACTTTGTTTTTAACGTGTGTGACTGCAGTGGTGACTGGTCGATGGAAAACTTCATCGAAATGGAAATCGCGAAGATCCGCGAGACGGTAGGAGACAAAAAAGTCCTTTGTGCACTAAGCGGTGGTGTAGATTCATCGGTTGTAGCGGTGTTGATTCACAAAGCCATTGGTGATCAGTTAACCTGTATTTTCGTCGACCATGGTCTGCTTCGTAAAAATGAAGCGGAAGGCGTTATGAAGACTTTCTCAGAAGGCTTCAATATGAATGTCATCAAAGTCGATGCCAAAGAAAGATTCATGTCCAAGCTTGAAGGCGTTTCTGATCCTGAGAAGAAGCGTAAGATCATCGGTAACGAATTTATTTATGTATTTGATGATGAAGCTACAAAGCTTGAAGGCATCGAATTTTTAGCACAGGGAACGCTTTACACTGATATTATCGAAAGCGGTACGGCTACGGCTCAAACGATTAAATCTCACCACAATGTGGGCGGTCTGCCAGAAGATATGCAATTCACCTTGATTGAACCTTTGAGCACCCTTTTTAAGGATGAGGTTCGTGCGCTTGGTACGGAACTTGGTATTCCAGATGATATCGTTTGGAGACAGCCATTCCCAGGTCCGGGTCTAGGCATTCGTGTGTTAGGAGCAATCTCTGAAGATAAGTTGGAAATTGTTCGTGAATCGGATTGGATCTTACGTGAAGAAATTAAGAAAGCCGGACTTGATCGTGAAATCTGGCAGTACTTTACCGTACTACCTGACATTCGCAGTGTCGGTGTTATGGGGGATGCCAGAACCTACGATTACACCATTGGGATTCGTGCAGTTACATCCATAGATGGAATGACTTCGGATTGGGCAAGAATTCCTTGGGATGTGCTTGAATTGATCTCAACAAGAATCGTAAATGAAGTAGCGCATGTCAACCGAGTGGTGTACGATATCACGAGCAAGCCACCTGCAACGATCGAGTGGGAATAGTAATTGAAATGTAAATAATTCCTCTAAATACGAACGATTATTTTATTTTTATAAAAATCGTTCGTATTTTTTATTGACGAAGTTTCTCCTGGCTGTTATGATAGGAGAGTAATGAATAGATTGTCGAATCACGTCGTATAATATTGGGGATATGGCCCAAAAGTTTCTACCGAGCCACCGTAAATGGCTTGACTACGAGGCAGTGATTAATAGAGAGGGTTTCTCTTTCCTCTGTTAATTATCTTTGCCCACGTCAACGCTACGGTAGAATATGCCAGAGCGTTTTTTGTTGTTAAAAAAACAGAGATATTTAGGGGGAAAAAGAAACATGCATAAGTATTTTGAGTTTGAAAAGTACGGTACCAATTACCGACGCGAATTTATCGGGGGCTTAACCACTTTCTTGGCGATGGCTTATATTCTGGTCGTTAACCCGTTAAC
Source organism: Bacillus sp. (in: firmicutes) (assembly GCA_039832695.1). Lineage (GTDB taxonomy): Bacteria > Bacillota > Bacilli > Bacillales > Cytobacillaceae > Neobacillus. The sequence continues at coordinate 4,799 of JBDOMM010000031.1, read as the reverse complement.
CTTATCGCTTGCTTCTATAAAGGATTTTCCAGATGCATTAAGAATGGATTATGGGGCTGTGTTTGTAGCAACTGCTTTAGCCTCTGCTTTAGGTTCCATCATCATGGGACTCCTTGGTAAGTATCCATTGGCACTGGCACCAGGTATGGGATTAAATGCCTTCTTTGCTTACACCGTTGTTTTAGGAAGCGGGATTCCTTGGCAGCATGCACTTGGCGCGGTTCTTATTTCTGGGGTGTTTTTCTTCTTATTAACTTTGACTGGACTTCGCGAAAAAATTATTAATGCAATTCCGATTGATTTAAAGCACGCAGTTGGTGCAGGTATTGGTTTGTTTATCACATTTATCGGGTTACAAAACGCTGGAATTATTGTAAACAATGATGCGACACTAGTAGGACTCGGCGATCTAACAGCAGGAAACACATTACTTTCAATCTTTGGAATTCTTATTACCGTGATTATGATGACAAGAGGAATCAATGGAGCAGTATTCTTTGGAATGGTCATCACTGTTATTGTTGGAATGATTTTTGACTTAATTAAGGTACCACATCAAGTGGTTGATACGGTGCCAAGCTTATCACCAACATTTGGTGCAGCGTTCTCTTCTTTTGGAGATAGCTCATTCTATACTACTTCGATGTTAGGAATTATTTTAACTTTCTTGTTCGTTGATTTCTTTGATAATGCAGGAACACTTGTAGCTGTTGCGAACCAAGCGGGAATCATGAAGGATAATAAGTTGCCGCGTGCAGGTCGTGCACTTATTTCTGACTCCATTGCGACTAGTGTTGGGGCGGTTCTTGGTACATCAACAACGACTTCTTATATTGAATCATCAGCAGGGGTTGCTTCTGGAGCGCGAACAGGTTTTGCTTCATTAGTTACTGCAGGAATGTTTATCTTATCGTTATTCTTCTTTCCGTTATTATCAGTAGTAACAGCACCTGTAACGGCACCGGCCCTGATCATTGTTGGGGTATTGATGGTTTCATCTTTAGGAAAAATTGACTGGCAGCGTTTTGAAATTGCCGTGCCTGCGTTCTTAACGATGATCGCGATGCCGTTATCCTATAGTATTGCAACAGGTATTGCGGTCGGCTTTATCTTCTATCCAATCACGATGATTGTGAAAGGAAGAGTAAAAGAAATTAATCCAATCATGTATTTCTTCTTTGTAATCTTTGTTCTATATTTTATCTTCTTAAAATAAATGAGTGAAAAAGAGCTGCCGTCGCTGCAGCTCTTTTTTTATGGGTTGAAAAGCTTTACCATTTATTTGTCATAAAGGTGTCGAACTTTGTCGTTGACTTCCTGATTCACCTCTTATAACATGATAATACTAAGATAAACATGGTAAGGGGAGGGAAGGGTTTGGCAAGTTTATTAATTGATAAAGTGTTAAATAACAATGTCATCATTGCTGAACACCCTTCCTACGAAGAAGTGGTTGTCATTGGAAAGGGCATTGGCTTCAATCGAAAACGCGGTGATTATATTGATACAGATGTAATCGAAAAGCTGTTTGTCCTGAAAAATGAAAAGGAACAGGAAAATTACATTAAACTGCTTCCGTTTATCGATAATGAGTTTTTAGAAGTGATTATTTCCGCCATAGATTTGATTAAGCGAAGAACCAATTCTCTGCTGAATGAACATATTCATGTGGCATTAACGGACCATCTCATGTTTGCCCTTACAAGAGCCTCGCAAGGAATGGAAATGAACAATCCATTTTTAGTTGAAACAAAGGCACTTTACCGGCATGAGTTTGAAATTGCAAAAGAAGTGGTCGAACTAATTAAAGAAAAAACGGCAATCAACCTGCCGATTGGTGAGGTCGGATTTATCGCTCTTCATATTCATAGTGCAATTTCCAATCGAAACCTATCTGAAGTAAATCAATACTCACAGCTTGTCAGCCGCTTAGTTGAAATGGTGGAAGAGCAATTTGAAATAGAGATTGATAAAGAAAGTATTGATTATATGAGGCTTGTTCGCCACCTGCGTTTTGCGATTGAAAGAGTAGTGAAAGGCGAAAAAGTCGAGGAACCAGAAAAAATTGCTTCCCTCTTGAAAGAAGAATATCCAGTGTGCTATAATCTCTCATGGAAGCTCATTAAAGTGATGCAGCAAACATTAAAAATGAAGGTTTTCGATGCAGAAGCGGTTTATCTAACCATGCATCTGCAACGTCTTCAGCATAAATTTAAATAGCAATTATTTTTTACGTGTTACTGATTCGATCAGGCATGAGTGAAAAGTATTAATTGAAATGAAGGATTAGGGGTAATCTATACCCATAGCCTACATTCAATTGAACTTTTACTCATGCCTTTTTTTATTGGTAATTTTACCAATAATGTAACCGCTTTATGAGCTAGAAAAAATATTTAGGAGGTAACATTTATGTTTAAAAATGCTTTCGGCGTCTTGCAAAAAGTCGGTAAAGCTCTAATGTTGCCGGTTGCACTTTTACCGGCAGCGGGTATCTTACTTGCTTTAGGTGCTGCTCTTGTAAACCCAGCCCTATTAGATTTAGCGCCATTCTTAGATAACAGTGCTGTAGCGATGGTGGCATCAGTTATGAAAAATGCTGGTGATATTGTCTTCGGTAACCTTCCACTCCTTTTCGCAGTCGGTGTTGCGATAGGGTTAGCTGGCGGAGAAGGTACAGCCGGACTAGCAGCTATCATTGGTTATTTAATTATGAATGTAACAATGGGTACTGTTTTAGGTATTGACCCTAAGGAAATCAATGGAACAAATTACGTAAGTGTCCTAGGGATCCCAACTCTTCAAACTGGAGTGTTTGGAGGGATTATCGTTGGTATTATTGCCGCGACATTGTACAATAAGTTCTTCGAAATTGAATTACCATCTTACTTAGGATTCTTTGCTGGAAAACGTTTCGTTCCGATTATTACTGCGGGTACAGCTATTATCTTAGGTTTAATCATGCTAGTTATTTGGCCGCCAATCCAATCAGGATTGAACGCATTCTCTAATAACATGGTTAATGCAAACTTAACTCTATCTGCTTTTGTTTTCGGGGTAATTGAACGTTCATTAATTCCATTTGGTTTACACCATATTTTCTATTCACCATTCTGGTTTGAATTTGGCAACTATACTACAAAAGCAGGTCAAGTGGTTCACGGTGACCAGCGTATCTTCATGGCACAGATTTCTGACCACGTGAAAAATCTAACTGCTGGTACATTCATGACAGGTAAATTCCCATTCATGATGTTTGGTTTACCTGCAGCGGCATTAGCGATTTATCACGAAGCAAGACCAGAAAGAAAAGTAGTTGTAGGGGGATTAATGGCTTCTGCTGCCCTAACATCTTTCTTAACTGGTATTACAGAACCAATTGAATTCTCATTCTTATTCGTAGCTCCGATTCTTTTCGGTATTCACGCGATTTTCGCTGGTTTATCATTTATGGTTATGCATTTATTAGATGTAAAAATCGGTATGACATTCTCAGGTGGTTTAATTGACTACATCTTATTCGGATTAATCAACCCACAAACACACGCTTGGATTGTTATCCCAGTTGGTTTAGTGTTTGCTGTGATTTACTACTTCGGTTTCCGTTTTGCAATTCGTAAGTTCAACCTGAAAACACCTGGTCGTGAAGTAGAGGAAGAAGAAGGTCAAGTACAAACAGGTAAAGCAGGTTCAGGTGATTTAGCTGCTAACATCTTAGCGGCAATGGGTGGTAAAGAAAACATCGCTCATCTTGATGCATGTATTACACGTCTTCGTGTATCTGTTAACGATATTAAAGATGTAAACAAAGACCAATTGAAAAAATTAGGTGCGGCAGGTGTACTTGAAGTTGGTAACAACATTCAAGCAATCTTCGGACCACGTTCTGAAACAATTAAAGGTCAAATGAAAGACATTATGTCTGGAAAAAGACCAAGCGCAACTACAATGAATGTAGAAAAGCAAGAAGAGGCTCCAGTTGCAGCTCAAACACAAGCAAAAGGTAACGAAGTCTTCGTGGCTCCGATTAAAGGGGAAATCAAGGAGATAACTGAAGTACCTGACCAAGTGTTTGCTGGAAAAATGATGGGTGACGGTTTTGCGATTGTTCCTTCTGAAGGATTAGTGGCATCACCTGTAGACGGTAAGATTGTCAACCTATTCCCAACAAAGCATGCGATTGGTATCCTATCTGACGCTGGACGTGAAATTCTTATCCACGTTGGTATTGATACGGTTAACTTAAAGGGCAAAGGTTTCGAAACATTAGTTTCAGAAAATGACCGAGTAGTAAAAGGTCAGCCGTTATTAAAAGTGGACTTAGATTATATTAAAGAACATGCAACATCAATTATCACTCCGATTGTTTTCACTAACCTAGCTGAAGGTGAAAAAGTGGAGATTACAAAGCCAGGTCTTGTGGATGTAAAACAAGAAGGCATCATCAAGATCACAAAATAATGGGAAGCCGGCGAACAGCCGGCTTTCTTTTTTTATCCTATATTATAGAAGGAAAAAATAAATGTGAATTTGTTGTTGACGTGATGGGCGCACGGTGGTATTATATTAAAGCAGTCGTTAATGACGTGTTAACAAAATATCGATAACAAATTCGATAAAGTGAACTTAATGTTGTAAGATAGCGAAAAAGTCACTTCTGAAAGAAGCGACGGAGATTGTTCTTTGAAAACTAAACAAACAAAAACGTCAACAAACAATAATATTTAACTTCTTAATTGAAGTTAGCCAACGTAACAAAATGAGCTAATCAACTTTCTTGGAGAGTTTGATCCTGGCTC
>JBDOMM010000055.1:0-55043 GCA_039832695.1 Bacillus sp. (in: firmicutes) | reverse complement strand
CACTAGTCGAGCAGCTTGTGTTTTATATTCCTTATCAAAATGTTTCCCCACTCTGAACACGTCCTTTATTTCGGTTAATTTTCATTATAACCCAATTTAACGTGTCCGTTTTTTAGTCTATACTCATCATCCCCTTCATGAAGGACAAATACCTGCCCGGAGGCCTCAAAAATGTCCTTCATCCCCTTCATGAAGGACAAATACCTGCCCGGAGGCCTCGAAAATGTCTTTCATCCACTTGTTAGCCCTGTTGGAATTCCAAATTGGAAAACGACCAAAAAATTTGAAACAAATGAAAGCAGCCTTATACTTATAAGGCTGCTTCAGTGACGATAGCTTACCAAGTTGATAACTTAAAGATTAGATGATATAGCACTATTAGTACTTTGTTTCTGTTTTTTCACCTTACGGAAATGGAACAATTCGTAGAAGGTTGGAATGACAATCAGCGTCAGTAAGGTAGATACAATCAATCCAAAAATAACTACGACAGCAAGTCCTTTGGAGACCAGATTCATGCTCATGGCTGATTCGTGCGCAAATAATAATGGAACCATGGCAAACACTGTGGCAAGTGCCGTCATCAAGATTGGGCGCAACCTCACACTTCCTGCCTCCATAATCGCTTCTCTAATGGTCATGTGTTCTTCGTTATGACGGATACGGTCAACAAGAACGATTGCATTGGTCACTACGATTCCCACAAGCATCAGCATACCGATTCCTGATGAAATATCAATACTTGATTTTGTTACCACTAATCCTAAAAGAGATCCGATGGCCGCAAGCGGTAGAGATAATAAAATCGCAAAGCTTGCACGGAATGATTTTAATGTGACAAGTAGGATCATAAACACAATACCGATCGAGAACATCGCAAGCTTTGCAAGTTCTTGTAAATCATCCGAAGACTGCATAGAAGAACCGGTTATTTCAGCGCTTGTTCCATTGCCGAATGTGTTATCTTTTTTCCAAGCGGCTAGTTGCTTATTGATTTCTCCTGCGACATCCACCATTTTCTTTGGATTGACAACAGCATTTAACTGAAGATAATGATCCCCGTCTTTTGAATAAATGGTACCAGGCTGTCGCGACTCTTCAATCTTAGCGATGCTGGACAATGATACTGGCCCATTCTGTGTCATGATTTGAAGATTTTTCAAATCGTCAGCTGTTTTAATTTCTTCTAGTGCCCCAAGTTTGATCATAGTGGTTCGACCCTCAATTTTTACACTTCCAATCACTGCCGGCTCTAACATACCATGAAGAGTTTGGGCGATTTCCTGTGCGTTTGAGACAGTCGGATCCACTGTAATATTTACAGTCGGTTTCTTATTTTCATCATTCGTTTCTACTTTTTGAACGCCATCGATGTTGGCGAATTTTTTCTTAATTTTATCTGCGGCTTTTTTAATATCAGCTTCATTTTTGCCTATGACATCCACAAATACGGTGGTTTTATTCTCACCCATGAGTCCAGCTGTATTGGCTGTTAACTCCGCCCCTTGGAATTGGTCTTTTTCTTTCCTTAGGTTCTGAACGATTTTAGCGGAATCCGCCCCTTCTTTCAAAAAGACCATGAACTGGACTTGGTTCCCATCCTGAAGTTCACCAAACTGAGCAGCGTCGGCATTGTTTCCGACTTGGACAATGTTGTTTTTGACACCGTCTTCTTTTGAAAGAAGATCTTCCATTTTGGTTAATCCGTTTTTGATATCCTCAAATGGGGTTCCATTTTTATAACGTAATAGAACGGAAAGATAGGCACTGTCTTTTTGGTCCACCGACCCTTTTGGCATGGATACAAAAAGCCCTATTGCTCCAATGACAACCACAACGGATAAGACAATTGGAAGCCATTTATGATTGAGTGACCAGCGAAGAACGGATGGATAAAGTGAACCATTTTTGTGTTCTTTGACCTTCACTTTTTTCATCATTCGTCGGCTGAGCAGCGGAACGACGGTTAGCGAAACGATCAAGGAAGAAATCAATGAACATGTAATTGTAATAGCAAATGGTGCGATTAAGTCTTTTAAACTACCAGAAGCAAGTAACATTGGTAGGAATACCGCTACCGTAGTAAGCGTCGATGATGTAATCGCCGCTGCTACTTCTTTTACCGCATCCACAATAAAGGTCGAAGTAAGCTCGTTCCCCTTCTTTCTCCGGTAAATATTCTCTACCACCACGATACTGTCATCCACGAGACGTCCGACCGATACCGCAATTCCGCCTAGGGTCAGAATGTTGAGCGTAACTCCAAAGAATGATAGCAAAATCATGGTAATGCATAGGGAAAGCGGGATACTGACAATGGTAATAAGGGTCATACGGAAGCTCTTCAGGAACAACCAGATAATCAGGGTCGCAAATAATGCTCCAGTCAGTACTTCTCTTGTCATGGAATTAATCGAATCAAGAACGGTATCCGCTAAATTAATGAAGATTGTCGCGTTCAGCGTTCCTTTATAATCTTTGTTAAATTCCTTTGCAGTTTCTGCAACCTGCTTACCCATCGTTACTGCGTTACTAGTGGAATCTTTTTGCACAATGACTTCAATGAACGGCTTTCCATTCATATGTGTAATGCTCGTTGTATCTTTCTCCATTGTTACGTCAGCTACATCTTTCAATTTGGTGCCAGCGTTCAATTGAAGGTTTTGTATATCATCCAGGCTCTCTATTTTTCCTGTGACAATAATGCTTGTTGCCTCATTATTCAAGTTTTGCTCCCCAACAGCGACGGATGCGTTTTTCCCTTGGAGAAGCGTATAAAGTTTTTCGAGAGAGATTTGGGCTTTGGCAAGTTTTGCCGGGTCCACTTTAATCATGACCTGCTGATTTTTTCCTCCGTAGGTCATGACATTTCCAACGCCCTTGATGTCTTTTAGCTTTGGAAGTATCTCGTTATCTATCAGATTTAATTCATTGTTCCCGATTTCCTTATCAAAGGTAAATCCTAAGTAGACAACCGGGATCTGTGATGTATTCAGCAGCACCACGTACGGTTTCATGACCCCATTTGGCAGAGTGACCATCGAGATGCTTTCTTGTATCTGTTGCTTGGCTTCCTTCAGATTCGTGTCGGATTCAAATGTTACCGTCATTTGGGAAAAGTTATTACCTGTTTCTGCAACTACATTTCGTTTCCCCTTGATGCCGGTTAGTGCCTTTTCAATAGGCTGTGTGACCTGTTCGTCCATACTGACGGCGTCCATCCCGTTACCTACTACTGAAATGGTAACAAACGGCTGGTCTGCTGACGGCATGAGCTCCATCGGGATATTGGTATAACTGAATATCCCAAACATAATAGAGGCAATAACGGAAAAAACAACAGCCGCTCTATTCCGCAATGCCCATTTAGTGAACCATGTCATAAAGAACCTCCAAAAATAAAAATTTATCAAACTAGGAAAATTATACTATGTATTACAATAATTAACATTATTATTTTTGTAAATTTTAGGGACAGTCCCCCGGCGCTTTAGCGCGACGGGGGACTGTCCCCTTCATTTGTTTTATGGTATGATAGTGAAATTGTTTGCCTATCCCATCATATTATTTCATTCATCATAGAAAAGAGGTCATTATGCAAGACACGGTATTATCTAAGAAACATTGGTTTCTTATTTTTACACTAACGTTATTAACATTTGTTCTTGGGACAAGCGAGTTTGTGATTGTCGGCATTTTAACGGATATATCATCCAATCTTCATATCACCAATGCAAAGGCTGGTACGCTTGTTTCTGCTTTTGCCATTACATTTGCTATTGCCACACCGATCGTGATGTCAGCCACTAGCCATTTTCCAAAGCGGAAATGGATACTGTCTTTAATCGTGGCGTTTATTATCCTAAATGCTTTGAGCATCATATCAACGAGCTACCTTATGCTCCTTATTATTCGAATGGTGACAGCGATTGTAACAGGAGTATTAATTTCATTGGCCATGATTGTTGCAAGTGAAACGATACCTCTTGCCAAACGAAGCATTGCCATCTCCTTTGTTTTCGGTGGATTTACGCTTGCCAACGTCGTCGGAGTACCTATTGGAACGGTTCTCGCTGAATGGTATGACTGGCATGCTACGTTTGTGTTAACGACTGTTCTTGGTGGAGTAGCCTTTGTGGCTTCTTTTATCAACTTACCAAATAAGCTAAGCCAATATCGCAGTTCGATGCGTGATCAATTTTCATTATTGACCCATCCACGAATTTTAATGGCTTTCTTTATCCCCTCTCTTGGGTTTGGAGGAACGTATGCGGTATTCACGTATCTCGTACCGATTCTAAAACAAATGGATGCACCAAGCAGTTCCATCAGCTTGATCTTGTTCGGTTACGGATTTATCTCGATTTTTAGCAACATCCTTGCAGGAAAAATTGCCAGTCACAATCCGATCGGCCGTCTGCGGTTTGTTTTTCTAGTACAAGCATTTGTTTTGATTGCTCTCTATTGGACAACCAATAGCTTTATCTTTGGATTGATCAACATCGGCTTCATGTCATTAATGGCCATTCTTTTAACCACATCAACCCAGCTTTATTTGATTGACCTTGCGGGAATTTATCAGCCAAAAGCGACCGGGCTTGCCGCTTCCTTGATGCCGGTTGCCAGCAATGTCGGTATCGCCTTGGGGTCAGCCCTAGGAGGATTGGTTTATAATCAAGGACCATTGATGAATGTAACATGGGTTGGTGGGATCGTGGCGATTTTCGCTAGTCTTCTCACTTTCTTAAGTCATCGGTTAGATCAGCAGCATAAGAAACTAGCATAAAAAACAATGAGGCAATAAGCCCCTTAACAAAGGGTTCTAAAAGGCTGTCGAGAAACTCTCGATAGCCTTAATTTTTGCATATTAATACACCAATGAGTTTCAAATTATGAAAGATTAGATATTAAGGAAACTTAATCAACTCTGACTGAAACGGTATATCTATTTGATACCCTTCATCTTCTTCATGCTTCTCTGTTTGTGGGTTAAAAACTTGAAGATTCATGCCTTCCTCTTTTATCTTCAATATTCGGATGCGACCCTCTCCTCCATTTTCGGCATCCTGCCAGTTTTGAAACGACTGAAAAATGGGATTCCCCTTTTCTCCTTTATCCATTCGATAGCTTATATTCTCGCTAATATGGTGCCCGGAGAAAATAGCAATTAGGTTTTGATGCTTTTTAAAAGATTTATGCCACATATCCTCCCCATCATTACATCCAATCGCCCCGGCATACATTTTTGGATTATGCCTATCTCCCGGTTTTGTCCGTTCTCCATGCGTATACATAAAAGAATGAGTAATAATGATGGCCTTATAATCACAATGAGCTTCCAAGATATCATCTGCCCATGCAAGTACTTCATCACGTGGTCCAAACTCTAATGATAGAAATAGAAATTTTACTCCCTCAATTTCAAGCTTGGCATAACTATTTTCTATCTGCCCCTCCTCAAAGGTGCCCCCGAACCATGAACAATCTCGGTACCGCTCCACCCCAAAATACCGATTGAACATGATCAAACTCCGGTCTTCCATGAGCTGATTATCATAATCATGGTTACCAGGAGTCACAAGCATCGGGATATCGGCGTTATAGACTTCTTCAAACGCTGCCTCAGCCGCCTTAAACTGCTCTTCGTATCGATTGCCATGATGGACCACATCACCAAGATGCAAGACGATTTTTAGATTAAGATTATCTTTATTATTCTTAATCCATTGAGCCATCTTCTTATACATATCATGATGTTTGTAGGCTAAAATCTGTGTGTCGGGAATGATGACAATTGAAAATTCACTTGGCATCATTTGTCCACTCCTCTGCTTTTTTTATTTAAGGTTGCGAGTCTATCTTCTTAAACACTTCAAAGGTTCTTTTCGCACATGTTGAAATTGATATGGGGTGAAAACCAACAATTTCAGCGTATAACGTGTCATTCAATGGTTTAACCCAGTGGCTGGGCAGATTGGTGGCTCCTAATTTCGCACCCATGATTGATCCTACCGTTGCACCATTGCAATCAGTATCCCACCCGCCATAAACCGCGGTAGTAATGACCTTCTCAAAATCGTCTCTGCCATATATAAGGGCCGCGGCGACCAATGCGGCATTATTGATGGTGTGTACAGGATCATAATGATGAAAAGCATCCCAAACCTTGCTGACGACTTCTTCTTGATTGCGAGAGTTCTTAGCAATATCAATTGCCTTTTTTATAGCTTCAGCAAGTCTGCTTTTTTCTGGAATTTGGTTCAAACCGATTTCTACAATTCTCTCATTATCTTTTTCTACAAAAGCAGCCGAAACCATCGCTGCAACAAATAAGGATCCATAAATCCCGTTTTTTACATGTGAAAAGGAAGCATCTCTATAAGCAAGTTCAGCCGCAAATTCAGGATTGCCAGCCGCTGCATAGCCGTATATGTCTGCTCGAATTTGAGCCCCAATCCACTCGCGATATGGATTTAAATAAGTTCTTACCCACACATTCTTTTCGGTCCAATCAGCAGGTTTATTTCCCTTCATATGAGTAGTCACATGAGCAAAATTGAAATAGGCTTGGGTCTCAGCTGTACATACCTGCTGATAGGTTAAATATTTGTGCCACAACTTCCCTATATCCCAAGAGTCAAAATGGCGGCCTTTTTCTTCTAATAAAAGCAAGCCAATGACGGTATATCGAATATCATCATCACTTTCCATAAATCGGATGTTTTCCCGAAAGCTTTGCTGGCACCACTCATTAATTTTGATCCCCCATTCCTGTTCTGCGCTGGAATGACCTGGGGTATAGCCTGTAATGGGCCAGGCATCAGCTCCCTTAAACCAAAGCTCAACGTTTTTCCATCCTGGATGATGTTGGTTTCCAAGAAAAAAATCAGTAGTTTCTAATGGTTTACCAAGTGCACATCCCGCACTTCGCCCTAACCAGGCACCATGAAATTGTTCCTCTACTATGATAGATTTTTTCACTTCATTCACAGGCTTTGGACGTTGCTTTTGGATCTCATTCCAATCGTTTGGTTCTTCATAAGGAAATTCTTCTTTAACTGACAACCTGGCTACCTCTTCATAAACGTTCATTAGTTGAAGCTCATTTCCCGCAGCTTCTAATTTTCCCTGAAACCCTACTACATCACAGCCTTCCTCGGCACGTTGTAAAATCTCTAGCTGGACAAGCTTTTGAAGCGTATCCCACCCCGCCATTTTTCCACCTCAATTACTGCAAAAGTCAATAGCCATTACTCTGGTGCTACAGCTTCTATAAATAATCATCCTGTGGCCAATAAACTATCAGATTACTTGTTCTGTTTCCGCGTCAAAAAAATGTACATGATCCATATCAACCGATAATGTAATGACATCGTTAGAATAAATGGGTTTGGTGTAACGAATTTTAGATACCATTTTTTCCCCTTTGGCATAGCCATTTATTATGGCTTCCGAGCCTAATCTTTCGATAAAGTCCGCCCTAAGCTGGACTCTGGATTCGGACATGTTCTCAAAGTTTGGATCGTCCTCTGTTACTAAATATTCTGGTCGAATTCCCATTACTACTTGCTTATTTTCATATGAACTTAATTTTTCACTTTGATCAGCTGTTAACTTAAATTTTCCAATCTTTGTGTCAACATAGCCGCTTACCACCCATCCATCAACGAAGTTTATCGCAGGTGATCCAATGAAACCTGCTACGAATTTATTAACAGGTTTTTCATAGATTTCTTCCGGGGTTCCGATTTGCTGAATGACTCCCGAATTCATTACAACAATTTTTGTACCCATTGTCATCGCTTCTACCTGATCATGTGTCACATAAATGGTAGTGGCATCCGCATCCTTGTGTATTTTTACAATCGTTTCCCGTGTTTGATGTCTCAGCTTGGCATCCAAATTAGAAAGTGGTTCATCCATTAAAAATACCTTTGGTCTTTTTACAAGAGCCCTCCCAAGGGATACACGCTGCTGTTGCCCCCCGGATAATGCGCGAGGTTTCCGGTCTAGATATTCTTCCAAGCCAAGATAACTAGCAGCATTTGAGATCCGATTATGAATCTCTTGTTTATTTAATTTTTTCATTTTTAAACCGAAGGACATATTTTTATAGACTGTCATATGAGGGTATAAGGCATATGATTGAAACACCATGGCAATGTCCCGGTCTTTAGGTAATACATCATTCATATGAGATTCATCTAAAAATAGATCTCCATCGGTGATCGATTCTAGGCCGGCTACCATTCGAAGCAAAGTGGTTTTGCCGCATCCTGATGGTCCGAGTAAAACACAAAAATCATTATCGTTAATTTCAAGGTTTACATTATTTACAGCGTGGTATTCTCCATCATAGCTTTTTGATAGATTTTTCATGATAATTTTTGCCATAGATTTCACCTCTCTTAAATTCGAGCATTGTCAATCAGCTCTTCTACAAAAACCCTCATTTTCCCTGATTTCCTATTATCCCAAGCGTAATATGGCACAGCCTTCCATTCCTTGTTATTATGCTTAACCTTTATCATCACAATTCCTCTTAACAGGTCAGGGCACCATTCACTCGTAAACTGAGTATCTCTTCCTATTAAAATATCGTCGATTCCTTCTGGATTATCTGTTTGTTCAAAAGCATAGACAATAGGACCTCTTTGTAAGACCAACTTCCCTAAGTCTTCTTTTACTCTCGGATCCATGCGGACTCTTTTTACTTTCATTACAAACATAATTTTTAGCGTCTCTTCCCCGCATATTTCCGTATCGATACAAACATATCCTTTACTTAAAGATATGGCAGAGTGAAGTTTGCCGCTGTATTGATAGGAGTACTCATCACACCAATCTGGTATACGGAAGCATAATTTTGTATTAATACTTTGGTCCGCCTTAAGCTTGATAACGACATCCCCGTCCCATGGGTAATTTGTTTCCTGTACAATATGGATGTCTGCCCCCTCAACTGTGATTTTTCCGGTAGAGCCAATATATTGATTGATATAAATGTTTTCCTTGTTTTGTGCGTATATATATTCCGAAATACAAGGAAGGAATCTTGAAATATTGGTCGGGCAGCAGGAGGTTTTGAACCATTCCTGTCTTCTTCTATGTCCTTCTTCTTCAAAGGATTGACCATTTGATTCCAGCGGGTTTACATAGAAAAATTTGTCGCCGCTTAACGATACTCCGGATAGCACGCCATTATAAAGTTCCTTCTCGATGATATTTGCGTATTTCCCATCCTCATACAGCAAATTCATACGATGATTGAAAAATACCATTCCAATCGCAGCACATGTTTCGGCATAGGCTGAAACATTGGGTAAATCAAAATCCACTGTAAACCCTTCATTTTCTTTACTAGAACCAATGCTTCCTGTCACATACATATTCCGAAACACGATGTTTTCCCATATTTTCGTCAGAGCCCTCATATAATTATCTTTTTTAAAATACTTAGCCACATCAGCCATTCCCGTGTACATATACATAGCCCTTACAGCATGCCCACACACAAAGGATTGCTCTTCTACAGGAAGATGGTCTTGGTGATACTCCTTTTTGTAAAAGAGCTGATTCTTATCTAAATAAGGGCGTCCTTCACTTTCGTAATGTCCCTTCCCTCTCTCTGATAAAAGCCAAAGGGCAAAGTCTAAATAACGCTCATCCTTTGTTAACTCATACAGCTTCACAAGAGCCAGTTCTGCCTCTTGATGTCCTGTTACCCAGTGTCTTTTCCCCGGTCCAAATACATCCATCCAATGACGAACCATTTTTTCAGCTGTCTTAAGCAGCTTATCTTTACCAGTTGCATAGTAATAGGCTATGGCCGCTTCCAGCAAATGACCTCCACAATACATTTCATGCTTATCCATATCGGTCCATCTTTGCCCTTTTTTCTCAGGGTCAATCGTATAGAACGTCATCAGATATCCATCTAGCCATTGTGCTTCTACAATGGCATCAATGATCCTATCAATCTTTTCTTCTAGCAAATCATCCTGATATTTCATAAGGGAGTAAGCCGCTCCTTCGATGGCTTTATAAACATCAGAGTCATCGTAAAAACGTCCTTCAAACTCTAACTCCTTAGGGAGAGGCTTCTCCATTCCCATTTTTAAATACTTACCTGATTTGATAAAATTCTCTACCCTGTTTGTCTTTATACAGCGGTCTACTACGGTTTGAACCGTTACTTTATGATGAGTTTCAAGTACAGGGTTCCAAAACCTCGAATGAATCTTAGTCTCCGTAAACGGGATGGCCCTGCATACGCTTTCTAATTTTTGAATCGAATTTGTCATCCTTGCTCCCCCTACTCTTTCCATGGAACAGAGAGATTCTCAACTTGGCACAGCCATATGGAATGAACTCTACTGTTTCTTCAATTGTTTTATTTCCATCCTATGCTCCCTTACTTCCTGTTTTAGCAATGGAAGTCATAAAATGTTTTTGGAAGACCATAAATAATATGATTAACGGGAGTGTTGATACGATTGAGGTAGCCATTTGAACGGAAGGGGTTGAAGTATATCTTCCTCCCATCATAACGGTCATACCTTGAGAAATTAAGTACATGGGCATCTTACTTATTAAGATCTTAGGCCATAGATAGGATCCCCATGAACCCATAAAAATCAGGATTCCTGCAGCAAGCATGGGTGCTTTTGACAGTGGCAGAACCATATTAAAGAAAACACCCGCACGGCTCATCCCATCTAGAATAGCTGCTTCTTCAACGTCCTTAGGGAAAGATAAGAAAAATTGCCTCATCATAAAAGTGAAATAGGCTGAAAAGATAAAGGGCACAATCAAACCCGTGTAGCTGTTCGTCCAGCCAAAAAAATTGGCAATCATGATATATTTAGGAATAAGCGTAATTTGACCAGGAATCATCATGACCCCAAGGATTAGCGCAAACCACAGCTTCTTGCCCGGGAATTCAATTCTTGCTAGTGCATATCCCCCTAAAGCTGATACTAAAAGGGTTAGTAGGGTCGTAACAATGGAAACAAATGCCGTATTCATTAGCCACTGAGTCAACTGCACAGATTCTTCATCACTAAAACCAAAGAGGATTTTTTTATATGAATATAAGGTTAAATCGGAAAGACTCCAGCCCGTCGAATAAACATCAAGTCCCTTTCTTAAAGAGGCAATGACAGAGAAGATGAAAGGATATAACGTAATGACTGCAAAAACGATGGCAATCACTGTAAATATAATCGTTACCACTTGATACAGGATTTTAGATCTTTTATGAGGGTCTAAAGAAGGCTTTCGAGATTTTTTTTTCAGCAGTTCGGATTTTTCTTTTACCTTAACATTGTCTAAGTCCATACCTTTCACCTGCCTTTTTAATAGGTCTGATCTTTAAATATTTTCCTTTGAATAAAAGTAAAGGCCATAATAATGATTAGAAGTAAGAAAGAAATGGCCGCAGCACGTCCCATCTTACTTTGGGTCCATCCTACATAATAAATATAGTAAACTACTGTCCACAGCGATCCGTTTGACCCGCCTGTAGATGGGGCATCACCATATTCCGAAAGCATCTGTGCAATATCATATACTTGGAGAGCCCCAATAAATCCGGTCGCCATAAGGAAGAATGTTTTATTATTCAGAAGGGGAAAGGTAATATGTAAAAATTGTCTAAACCTTGAAGCCCCATCCAATGATGCTGCCTCATAAACATCATTAGAAATTTCTTGTAGTCCTGCCAGGTAAATTAACATCGAATAGCCAGCACCTGACCAAACAGACATAATGATCGCCAAAGGCATTGTAAACCGAGGATCCTCTCGCCATTGAACCGAAGGGATTCCAAAATAAGATAAGAAATCAGTTACAGGTGTTCCCGGTCTAAACATCCCATCAAAAATGATAACTAAGGCAGCAATGGCAGTAACAGTCGGAATATAATAAGCAATTCGGAAAAGGTTTTTTCCTTTTGCATTGTGGGCAATTAGTGCAAGAATAAGTCCAACAAATGTAGTAAATATAACAGCACCCAAAGAGTAGTACATTGTTTGATAGACCGCTTTTTGAAAAATTGGGTTCTTAAGTGCCATTATGTAGTTTTCTACACCTACAAATTTGATCTTCCCATTAAAGGGATGCAATATATCATGACGAAGCATATCGTAATTAGTAAATGAAACTAAAAAGGCAACCAAGATCGGTAATATCGTCCAAAAAATAAGATACACAATGGAAGGGATCATAAATAAATACGCTATTGTATAATCGGAACGTTCCAATTTGGTGAGTTTACGCCTTCTTGTTTTTATGGCCATGTCCATTTCACCCTCCTTCTAGCAAATTTAACTCTTTAAATCTATAAAGGAGACTAAAGATTAGCCTCCTTTATAGTTTTATATACTCCAAGAATTAATTATTTGATTTTTCCGCTTGGATTATCCAGTTTAATATCATTTTCTTGAAGTTGGGTATTCAATGACTTTTGTCCTTCCTCAAGTTTCGCAATGACTTGCTTTCGAACAGCATCCTCATCCATCGGGCCAGCTTTAACTGCTGCGTTATATGCTAACGTTAAGGCGTCCTGAACTGGTGTATACATATCAACACCGTTCACATGGTAATCAGATGAAGTAATCACACCATTATTTGCTGTCCAAACAAATGCGTCACGTTCTTCAGGTTTTTCAAACCATGTAGTGGCATACTCCTTTGCCCATTCCTTGCGTGCAGGTATTCCAAGTCCGCCGGCCTCTGGTCCGCGAGCCCCCATCCATGCATCCGTTGTTGTCATATACTTGATAAACTCAGCAGCAGCATCCGCTTTCCAACCGCTTAAGTTCTTGTTCATTACTACCCCTTGGTTATACATTTCAGCATGTGGTTTTCCGTCTTTTCCTAAAGGAACAACTAACGAACCATAATCAACCTTTTGTGGTACTCTTGCTTCTCCTATCCCTTTATCCTTACGATAGAAGGTTGTTGGTGTCCAGTCTCCTGTTGGATAGATTGCAACGTTTGCCGCAGAACTAAATGCAATCGTCACTTTTCCAGGCTGGACATCGGCTGAATTAGTAACCCACCCTTTATCTGCATAACCAGCAATCTTCATAATGGCATCAACGTATTCTTTTTGAGCAATGTTGTTTGTTTTATTTAAAGATTCACCGCCATAACTCCAGAATAGCCACCACCAATACATAAGAGAGGCTGTACCGACTGTGTAGTATGGATAGGTTTTTCCATCCTCATACTTAACAGTCTTCCCTTGATATGTATCGTGGATTTTTTGCATAGCAACCTCAAAATCCTCAAGGGACCATCTTGTTGAACTATCTACATTTACACCAGCATTTTTAAACATTTCTTTGTTGTATAGGAAGTCTACGACTGAGAAGGAGTTTGGAACCGCATAGTAATCAGCGTCAAATTTCCAAACATTTATTGCCGAAGGGATGAATTGATTCCAGAAATCTTTTTTATAATAAGGACTTAGAGGTTGAATGACTGCATCTCTCCAGGAAGAAGCCAATCCTAAGTCTAAATGAAATACATCGGGACCGCCGCCAGCTGCTACTTGAGTTTTTAACGTATCTTCCCATCCTGCATCTGTAATGTACTGTCCGTTAATCGTTACATTAATACCAGTCTTAGCCTTATAATCCTTAGAAAACTTAGCAAATAGTTCATCTTGGTTAGGGATTAAATCCCAATATTGATAAGTTAGCTTAATTTCTTTTGGCTTTTTTCCTTTTGATTCTTCCTTACCACTTGTACTGTTAGAACAACCAAAAAGCCCTACTACTAATAGAATACTAACCATTATTGCAACGATTCTTTTTAGTACCATCTTGATCACTTACCCCCTTGGACCTGTAACCAGGTTGGATTTAATTTCATTTAGACTCTTAAGTTTATTTACTCCAAAATTACCACCTTTCATTTTTAATTTAATAACTTGAAAAAAATTTAGGTAACCGGTTACATAAAGATTAAAGTCCTGCAATTTTTCTGTCAAGATAAATTTACTGAACAAATTGAATATTTTGATAATTAACTATTCTAGTAAACTATCCGCTACTTTTAAAATTTTATTTATCTATAACTTTTCATTTAGCTATGATATACTATTTTGAAAAGAAGTACATGAAATGGAATTTCTCCTGCAAACTCACCTGTTTTTTCACTTCCAGATGCTTGAGGAAAAGTTTAAAAATATTAGTGGAGTGATGTGGATGGATATGGTAACAGCTAGAATTTCAAAAAGAATACTTGCTTTTTTAATCGATACTTTTCTAATTTATGTTATCGTTTTTATTTTTACCATCGCTTTCTCATACCGCCCAGAAGGTATAGAAATGCAAGTGAAAGATAGTATCATAAAAGGATTAATATTATCCTTTTACTCCATTATTTTTTCAAATTTTATTTTTAATGGACAAACGATTGGAAAGAGATTAATGAAAATCCAAATGGTCCGTTCGAATGAAGAACAATTAGACCTCATGTCACTGCTTAATAGAGAAATACTAGGAAAAGTATTTATAGAACGAATTAATTTATGGATTCTACTCATTCTTCTCCAAACAAACCTCTTAGATCCCTTACTTAATCATATAGATAATCACCCTTTATATTTAATTCTCTGGTATCTTCTTAGTCTCCCTTGGGTTACATTTCTTTCCTTTGCCATGGTGGTTAATAGCAAAGAACGTTTAAGTCTTCATGATTTAATTTCTAAAACTAAGGTTGTTGAGAAAGTATATGAAAATATTAATAAAGTTAATTATGCCGACTCAAAAGCAAAGAGGTCAGACCCTCTATGAGTGGGTCTCTTTATCTATCCATTTAAGTCCTGCGCGTACCGGAATTGGTGCGAAAATTCCATTACAAAATTGGTATTCCCCAACTAAAACAACCTGTCTCTGAAAATTAGAGACAGGTTGTTTTCAGTTATTCATTACCATAAAACCCATAAAAGCAATAATCCATAACAATGGAACCAAATTAATTATTATGGCAAATCGTTTCTTTTTCAGCCTGAAGACCCAAGCTAGTATAGAACCTACGACAACAGCAACCGGATATAGTGAAATGATAAGTACAAATGAACTATTTGCCAGATTTACTCCGCTGTCGAAACTCATAAACGATAGTCCCCAAATGACGAACCAAGGAATCAAAGAGAGTGCAAATAGGATTTGGCTAATGATTAGATATAGTTTCATATATTCCTCCTCTGGTTTTGCCTCTACCATTTAATCATATGATTTTACAACAATAAAAAAGACTCTCTTGCTTGAAACTGTTAACAGAATATTCATTTTCATATAATCAAATCTCGTAAATTTTTTATAAAATAAGCTTAGATACAAAGAAAGGAAGTGGCTTATGATACTTAAAAATCTAGTAGAACCCGATGAGTTATTGATTATGCGGTATTTAAACATACGGATGGAGTTAACGGAAGATGAAAAATTTTACTATTCAAACCTTGAAAAGGGCTTTGAAGGGGAAAAGAAATTTGACCAAATGGCAGAAAGCCTTAAGGAAGAAAGATTTATTATTAATAGCTTGCTTCTAAAGGTAAATAACTCCCATTTTCAAATTGATAAATTGATTATTTCACAAGGAGGTATCCACTTATTAGATGTTAAAAATTTTCAAAATGAGTTTTATATGAAAGATGGTAAACTCATTGCAGTGAAGACTGATCGAGAATGGAAGAATCCTTTTGACCAATTAAAAAGGGCTTCGCTTCTATTCCGCCAACTTCTTCAAAACCTCAAGCAAAACTACCTTGTCGAGTCCCTCGTAATCTTCATCAATCCAGAATTCACCTTATACCAAGCCCCCATGGACCTGCCTGCTATTTTTCCTACTCAGGTAAATGGATTTTTGAAAAATATGAATAGCACACCTTCAAGATTGAATGACAGGCACAAGAAATTAGCCCAACAAATACTCTCCTTACATCAAACTAAGAATCCATATGCTATTCTACCAAATTATACTTATGAGCAACAGCAAAAAGGAATGTATTGCGGTTTTTGTTATTCCTTTAAGCTTTCTAAATCATACGATGAACTTGTATGCGGAAAGTGTGGAGGACACGAAAAGATCGAACTAGCTATTTTAAGGCATGTGAAGGAGTTTCAGCTACTGTTTCCGGACCGAAAGGTTACTACCCAAAGCATCTATGAGTGGTGTAATGGAGAATTAAGTAGACGGACTTTTGGTAGGGTTATGAAGAAGCACCTAACGGTTGTTGGCAGTACGAGTGATACCTTTTATAAATAAAATCTAGACTATAATGATGATTATTACTGCTCAATTATATTATTATGGCCCTTGCCTTCTGACAATGTTACTCTCTTTTCCTTCGACTCTGTCAGAAGTTCTCTTGCCTTCTGACAGTGTTGACGACTTTTCCTACAACTCTGTCAGAAGTTGCTTTGCCTTCTGACAGTGTTGACGACTTTTCCTTCAACACTGTCAGAAGTTCGTTTACCTTCGGACAGTGTTTCATCTTTTCACGCTGACTCTGTCAGAAGTTGCTTTGCCTTCTGACAATGTTACTCACTTTTCCTCTGACTCTGTCAGAAGTTCTCTTGCCTTTTGACAATCTTGATGACTTTTCCTCTGACTCTGTCAGAAGTTGGCCTGCCTTCTGACAATGTCGCCCGCTTTTCCTCTGACTCTGTCAGAAGTTCTCTTGCCTTCTGACAATGTTGACGACTTTTCCTTCAACTCTGTCAGAAGTTCGTTTACCTTCGGACAGTGTTTCACCTTTTCACGCTGACTCTGTCAGAAGTTGCTTTGCCTTCTGACAATGTTGCTCGCTTTTCCTTCGACTCTGTCAGAAGTTCTCTTGCCTTCTGACAATGTTACTCACATTTCCTTCAACTCTGTCAGAAGTTCGTCTACCTTCGGACCGCTCCAAACTGTTTCACCTGAGCAATATATATGTATCTACTCTACACCCCTCCACAATCCCCTGTTTCTCCCGCAAAACCCCAGCTAACTCTATCTGCTTCTCTTCCATTTGCGTCTCTAACCTTGCCAAAATAGCCGTCACCTTCGCTAAGTGACCCTGCGCTTGTTCCAACGAATCCCGAATCTTTCCTTGCACCATATAATCCGCGATAAATCCATCAAAGAAGAAGTCAGCGAATTTTAACATCCCCGAAATATTGATATCAACGAGCACAGTATCTTGGACATCCAATAATTCTTTTTGAAATTGGCGCATCATTGATTGTGCCGTATGAAGGTACTCCTCCGCCTCATCAATTTTTTGATGCTTGACCATCCCCGCGATAGTTCCGCCGCCAAATAGATCCCAAGTTCCCCATCCTTCAGCTTTCTCGAGTGAACTTACTGCATCCACAAGCGCATCCTCCACACTCAATCCAGCCCGAACAGCTTCTTCTAATTCCTTTATATTTGCCTTTAAAGCTCCTTCCCGCTCACTCAAGTGGAACACTTTTGCCGCATAAGGGGACGAACTTGTTTTGATCAGCTCCTCTTTCTGTAATAAAAGCTGCTGATACTCCGCTTCAACCGTATCTAAGTTTTTCAAATTAGCCTGGATCAAACGCACCGCTTCATCAATTTCCTTATTGGTTTTCATCGCTTCCTCAAGCCTATGCTGAGCGACCATCATTTCCTGCTTTTCTTTTGACAGTTTCTCTTCCTTTTTCCCTGATAAAGTTGCAAGAAGGTTGGTAAGACCGAATCGGCCTAGCTTCTCCACATCCTCTTGTTCTGAATAAAACTGAAACTGCAGCTGCTCAAGCGTCTCCTTAATGGGTTCTAACTCTCTCTCATAATCCGTCAGTTGTGCTTCAAGTTTTTCTTTCTTCCGTAATTCACCCTGTATCGCAACGAGTTTCGCATTTATTTCTGCAAACATCAAAATTCCCCCAAAATCGTTTTAGTACTATTACGCAGGGAAATGGAAAAAGTTTCATGTCACAAAAATGTCGTGAGCCAATGTTCTTCAATTATACTTATAGCTATTAAAATGAAATACTTTAACCTCGACCTTTATGCTTTTTAAAGACCCATGATCTAAATAAAAGCTTTTAGCGGTTTTAATGTTTTTATAGTTTTTAGAGTGTTTTCTGTACCACTTATCACCTACATTAAAAACATCTGCTTTATGTTCTATTCCTTTATTAAAAATAGCTTTACACTTATTTCCTATTTCTTCCTCTACTAAACCCTGTAATTCCTTAATAGGGATGTCCTCCATTTTTTCCAATACATCAACACGTGCCGATACGTCTATTGTAAACTTAGGAAAAGATGTTCCTTTTTCATATTTAACCTTCATTTTGGGTGAAGATAACTTAACTGCGGCAACCACCTTTCCATCCCTCTCCACTTTCCGATCGATTACCATATTCTTTTCTAATAGCCAATTTAATAAAATGGCATCCTTAAATGGGATAAAATCGATATACTTTTGTTGTTGAAAAACCTCAAACCCATCAAAATATAATACGGGGTAATCCTTCTTCTCTTTCCAACTTGCTGAGTCAATTTTCACGGAGGGGAGTTTCGCCACACCCATTGGCTCAAAATAGACTCTTAGAAAATCCATTAATGTGATAGGCTTTAACTCATCTTCATACAACTCGTTTTCATTATATTTATAAAGGATGCTGTACACGGATGGATAATTAAAAAGGGCATTAATACTGAAAATATCTTTTAACTTCTCTTCAGTCGTCATGACTATGAGTGTGTGGCGAAGGGAACGATTTCTTCCTACTTCTTCAATTACATCTTTAAAATGATCTTTGATTATATTTTTAGTTAGAACCAGTGTATTTACATGGCCAAAAAATAATGGAGGCTCTGACATTTTATATAGCTTACTGACAGCCAAATTCAAGGTTTCTCCTGTTGCTGATGCGATAAATGGCGGGATGTTTTCCGACGGTTTCACTCCCTCTAGCTTCGCCACATTTGCAAAGTTCAAGCCTTGGAGATATGCAGTATACTCTTTCGTCTTCTCATCATAATCCATACCAATTGACACAATATACGTTAAATCTTGGATATTTTTCAGTCCTGAACAGCCAGTAAGGAGTAAACAGCCCGCTAATATTGGGATCACACACTTCTTCATCATTCTTCATTTCCTCCCCTAGTCGGATCCCCTGGACTTGTTGCATTTGTTCTGTTTTTATAAAAAGATCTAGGAGCCATAAGCAATGACTTAATTGATTCTTTTAGATTAATCGGTGCAATTGAACCCAAGTACGGAACACCAAAGGAAGTAATCGTGGAAAAGTAAAAAACGGTGAGAATAAAGCCAAGAACAAGGCCAAATAATCCAAAAAAAGTACTCATTAAGAGAATAGTGAATCTTAGGATGGTTATTCCGGAGCTAAGGGCATGATTAACTAAAGTGAAAGACGAAATGTAGGTAATTGCGCCAACCACTAACATCGTAGGAGATGTTAGGCCCGCGCGAATGGCAGCGTCTCCTACAATTAATCCCCCTAATACAGCGACGGATTGACCGATGGCTTTTGGTAAACGTACTCCCGCTTCATTAAAAAGCTCAAACAAAAATAGGACAATAAACATTTCGATTGGTGCTGATAAGGGCAGTCCAAAACGGCCAACCGAGATGGTTGCTACCAATAAATACGGAATTTGTTCAATATTAAAAGCAGAAAAAGCTATCCATATACCGGGTAAAAATGCGGAAATGATAATTCCGATTACTCTTATCATTCTTTCGATGGTCACATATGCGTAATTAATATAGGAATCCTCAGGTGATTTCGTTTGCAATAATAAATTGATTGGTGCAATCGATACGGTTGGATTACCATCTACAATCATTGCAAACCTTCCTTGATTGATTGCTTGAACGATAAAGTCCGGCCGTCCCGAATAATCCATACTTGGAAAAATGGAAGCTGGACGGTCACGGACCAGCGACTCAAGGGCATAAATACTAAGCACAATATCCGTATCAATTTTTTCTATCCTTAGACGAAGTTCATCTAGAACCCTTGGGTCAATTAAATCATCCATATACATTATGGCAACTTTTGTTTTACTTCTTCTTCCAATGGTGTACTTCTCTAAACATAAAGAAGAGGTATTAAGTCTTCTTCGTATTAAAGAAATATTCGTTTTAATATCCTCTACAAATCCATCCTTTGGTCCTCTTATGGACGTCTCCAGAGCAGATTCTTCAGGTTGCCGCTTCGGGAAATCCCCTGCCTGAATACTAAAAAAAGCATGATCAAATACAAATAAAATGTTGCCTGCAAATAGTAACTCAGAGATTTCTTCTAAAGGGAGTAACGTTACCTCTTTAGCATTAAATAGTGTTTTGAGCTTACTTTTAATAGTTATACCCGCATCCTCCCCAAGTTTGGGTAAGATGTACTGATCTAAATAATGACTATCAATTAAGCTTTCAAAAAAAAGCATTTCAAATGTTTCAGACCCTACACCATGTTCCTTACATAGTAGGTCATGACTTCTGAAAAATTGCTTTTTCAGGCTCTCAACTTTTTCCTTAGTCGTTTCATCATGAAGGTGCTTCAACTCTTTTGTTTTTACCATGATGTTCATCCCTTTTCTTTAGAACAAATAGAATTAAGGCAGATAGTAGGATTTGCAATAGTAAAAATATCATACAACCCGGTAAAAAGAATTTATAAATCATCATATAGAAATCATAGGTTTCTACATTGATGGAAACCAAACCGAATAAAAGAAGATAAAAAACACCAATAAGTATGGGGCTTAGTCTATAGTGTTTGGTCTTTTTGGAGAAAAATGTGGCCAATAAGTACATGTATAAACCAATTCTAATTAACGCTCCGCTCAGCCATTGATACAAAGCGAAAAAGTCTAAATGGGAGATAAATTCCCCGATGCTTAATACACGCCACTGCTCATAGGCTGGATATTGGAACCTGATGGATTCTGCTGGTCCGAACTCCATAATCGCGGCGGACAATGGTCCTATGATTAAACCTGTTAGGACCGTCAACAAAATGAACAATTGCTTAAATTTGATGGATTCCTGAGAATAGGGCTGTAACAAAACAACCATGTATATTTCCAGTAGCCCTGACAGTACATAAATAACTCCTTTAAATAGAGGTGGAAAACCGTCTGCTATTATAGGAAACAACAAACTTGGGTCCTTTAAATTAGTGTTCGCGAACGAGATAAAGAATCCCAGTACGACAACAAGCGGGAGCAAAAAGCCGCTGGATATAGCCATCGCTTTAATCCCGGCTAGTGTGATAGCATAACACACAACAATCAATAGACAATTAATCATAAAGATTGAAGAATCTGCTAGGAAATAGGCTTTCAGCCATATCATGAAATCTCTAAAAGTGATATAAGCGCTAGCGAATAAGAAAAGAATGACAGGAATCGAAAATACAATCGAAAACACTCTTCCCAGCCGTTTTCTAATCAATGAAAAGAACCCTTCATTTGGGCTGTTTTTGACAATAAAGTAGACCAGGAACAGAAAGACAAGAGAAATAGGGTATGCCAGGATAACACTTAACCAGCTATCTCCACCTGCTGCATTTAGCAAGTTAGGAATAAGTATGACATGATTTAGTAGTCCTGAAGAAAGTACCAGTAGCAAGAAGAGCTGCCTTGGAACTAAGATTTTTATTAAGTTTTGCATTCCATCACCAATTTTTTTATTTGTTTAATTAATATCTCCTACTTTCAAAAATCTATGAAAATCATTTTGACCGCCACTCTACTACCCACACAGGAAAAAAGACCTATTTATCATAAAAAATTAATCCCCATTACTTAATTACTAATTGCTTTAAAGTAGTTAAAATGATTAAAAGTCCTTTATTTCTTTTTTACAAGAGAGTGGGTTGATACGATGTCTATTGGAAAAGTGATTTACTTTCATCGAAGAAAGCAAAATAAGACACAAGAACAGCTTTGCCAGGGTATTTGTTCCGTAACACACTTAAGTAAAATAGAAAACAATGTGAAAGACGCCAATGCGAAAACATTACAGCTGTTATGTGAAAGATTGCAGATTTCGATGGAAGAAGAAAATAAAAAGAATGAGCTCATCAGACAGAAATTGGATTTGTTTTACGAGTCCATCGAACGACTGCATCAAGAGAAGGCAACTGTATTATATAAGGAATTGCAGGAGTATAAAGAATATGCTCATTGTACAGACATGATTTACCTTTTTGAATTATACATGCTCCGCTATTACCTTTCTCTAGAAGACTTTCGAGCTTTTGAAAAGTCTTCAGCAGGCATTCATAGGTATGCTTCCAAGTTTTCAGCCTTTGAGTCCTATGTTTGGGATTTACTCCAGGGGATCTACTATGGAAAAATAGAGCAATTTCCCAAAGCTCTTCTCTATCTTTCTCGAATTGAAGGACAGGCAGATCAGTATCAGACAAAAATTTCCGAGTATTATTATTTTCGCTCGGCCTTACACGGGCATTTATGCCACTACTCTTTATCCATTCACTATGCCTATAAAGCATTACAAGTGTTTCAACATACAAACAATTTTCTACGAATCGTTTATATTAAAATGATTTTGGCCGTTAATTTTATCTATATTGGTGAGTTTGAAAAAGGAAGAGAAATCCTTCTTCAGGTTTTAACAGAGGCAGATCTGCTTAAGGATAACGAAACAATGGCTCTATCCCTTCATAATCTCGGTTTTTTATATTATAGACAAGGGGATCTAGAAGAAGCGGTAAACTATTATACACAAGCGCTACAGTTCAAAGAGATGCACTCCTCCTCTTATTACATCACGATTTCTTATCTTGCGGAGGCGCTGATTACTCATTCACAAAATGAGGCAGCAATGGACCTTTTAAAAAATGCACTAACTTCCATAAAGGATCAACGGTCGCCACGCTATATTGAATTGAACATCCTTTATTTAGAAGCTGCTGATCAGAAAAAGCTGCTGATCCAATATCTGATTAAATATGGACTAGCCATTATTGAAGAACATATGCCTACTGATAGGGGTAGTAAATATTTACAGATGATTGCTGCTTATTACGAAGAAAAAAAGGACTTCCGCTCGGCCAATCACTATCTTCGAATCGCTAACCAGCACCTCAAGAATCAGCTCTTCAACATCGGGTCACCCGTTGAACTCAAAAAAGCGAATGTACATAACGACCCAAATAAAAAAGATTAATAGGATAATTGCTTAGAGCAATTGTCCTTTTTTGTCGATTACATGAAATTGTCCCAAGTAATAGCTTTAGATAAAACCGCAGTTCCCATCCATTATTCACGCGATTTTCTATCCTTGTGGTCCTTCATTCCCCTACCCAAAGTGATAATTGTCCCAATTAACAGTCTATTTAATCCCCTCTATACTTTTAAAGTAGTAAGAGAATACAAGACTTTTTTAAAAGAAAGGGAGAATGTGCATGAGTAAGAAACCACGGATGAAGAAATATTTTACCGCGATGATGACGACTGCTCTACTGGCTGTACCTACACTTCAAGCCTTTGCTGATGACTCTAGCAATATTTTTGTAAGATCAGCTGACGGCAAATCGGAACTTGCTAGTCTACAAGGAATCAATGCAAAAGCAAGCACAGGAAAACATGTCATTACGCTTATTACAGGGGATGTTGTTACCGTAACGGAGTTAGCAGAAGGAAAAAGTGTGATTAGTGTGGAACCTGCTGATCGAGCTGGAGGTGGAGCACGAATTATGACCATCAACAAGGATACATATATCATACCTGACCAAGCAATGCCCTATTTAGCTTCAGGCTATTTAGATAAGGATTTATTCAATATTTCTACTCTCATTGCTGACGGATATGATGATGCCACGCAAAAGACTTTGCCTGTTATTATCCAATATTCACAGTCTAAAGCCCGTTCGGCTGCACCGAAGCCTACGCCAAAAGGAGCCAAGCAGACGCATGTATTAGAAAGTATTAATGGTGCAGCCCTTTCTGCTGATAAAAAGGAAGCAAGATATTTCTGGAAGGATATTACCCAAGGAGTTCAACCAGCCAAAGCTTCTAGAGCTGCATTAACTCCAGGAATTAAGAAAATCTGGCTGGATGGCAAAGTCAAAGCTACACTTGCAGAAAGTGTTCCACAGATTGGCGCACCAACAGCTTGGCAAGCCGGTTATAACGGAAAAGGTATAAAGGTAGCCGTGCTTGACACGGGTATTGATTCAGAACATCCAGATGTTGCGGGGCAACTGGAAGAAGCAAAAAGCTTCGTACCTGGCGAAGATACCCTCGACCACCATGCTCACGGTACACACGTTGCTTCCACAGTACTTGGAACAGGTGCAGCATCAGATGGAAAGTATAAAGGGGTTGCCCCAGGGGCACGCCTCCTAGTAGGAAAGGTACTAAGTAATGAAGGCTTTGGGCAGGATTCTTGGATCATTGATGGAATGGAGTGGGCTGCCCACCAAGCCAAAATTGTCAGCATGAGCCTAGGTAGCAGCGAGGTCAGTGACGGAACCGACCCAATGTCTCAAGCTGTGAATGAACTCAGTGAAGAAACTGGCGCATTGTTTGTCATTGCTGCCGGGAACACAGGTGCTGAAGGTATTGGCGCACCAGGGGCGGCAGACGCTGCTCTTACAGTTGGTGCGGTTGACAAATCGGACCAGCTTGCATGGTTCTCCTCCAGAGGACCTCGTAATGGTAATTCAGGTTTAAAGCCTGATCTCACTGCACCAGGCGTAGCTATTACTGCTGCACGTTCTCAGTATGCTACACAAGGGAGCGGCTCTTATCTGACAATGGACGGCACATCAATGGCGACCCCACATGTTGCCGGGGCAGCAGCCATCCTCTTACAGCGCCATCCGGATTGGAACGGTAAACAATTGAAAGATGCCTTAATGAGTACTACTAAAAAGCTGGATGCTATTAAACCATTTGAGGGCGGAACGGGCCGACTGGATGTAGCCGCAGCCACATTAGGAACAGTTCATGCCACCGGTTCAATCGACTTTGGATTTTTTGACTGGCCACATGAAGGAGATGTTCCGGTTGAAAAGAAAGTGATTTATACAAACGACAGTGACCAGCCTGTGACACTAGATCTATCTCTAGCAGTTACAGATACTAAAGGATCCGATACACCTGCTGGATTATTAAAGCTTTCAACAGACAAAGTGACCGTTCCAGCTAAAGGTAGTGCAGACGTTACAGTCACTCTTGACCCGCAGCTAGGTGTTGCAGGCTCCCGGTACCAAGGACAACTTTCTGCTAATGTCGCTGGCCAAACGGTTGCACATACAGCAATCGGCATGATTAAAGAAGAGGAAAGATATCCACTTACGATAAAAGCAACGGATCGTACCGGCTCTCCTACCCTTGCATATATCAACCTTCTTGGCCCGAACGGAGAACCGCAATTTATGGCTGTGGACGGAACAAAAGAATTACGTCTGCCGCCTGGAACCTATTCAGTTATGTCTATGATGGATATTGACGAAGACACCGATCATGCTGGTGTTGCACTCGTCGGAAATCCAGAAGTCAACCTTAATGGTCCGCAAACGGTTGAACTGGATGCCCGTAAAGCCACAGAAATTTCAGCCAATGTCCCAAAGAAGACAGAAGCGACTTTCAGAAAAATGGAGTATTACCGCACATTTAATGGAAACACCGTCAATGACGTCTACATCCTGCCGGTATGGAAAGATCATATGTACGCTGAACCAACTAATGCAGTGAAAAACGGGGATTTCAACATGAACACTCGCTGGCGTCTAACAGAGCCACTATTGACGATAAACTTCCAAGGTCAGGAATTAGATGAAATTCCTCAGGCAGGAAGTACCCTCCTAAAAGGAAAATACAATTTAGATGCTGTGTATGCGGGCAAAGGATCGCCGGAAGATTATAATGATATGAATGTGAAAGGTAAAGCTGTTATCGTGGAGCGAAGTGATGAGCGATCAGGTTCAGAAAGAGCGGCCGCTGCAGTGGCTGCAGGCGCAAAGCTCTTGATTACTGTAAATGATGGAGCAAAAGAACTTAGTGAATGGGTAGGAATTCAAAATGAAGATTATTCTCTATCAAATACTCCTATCGCAGTTGCTGCTATTAGTGGCACTGAGGGCAAAAAACTGATTGAGGCTGCCCGCTCAGGACATTTGAAACTAAACGTCAATGGGAATCCTGACAGTGAATTCGTTTATGACCTTGTCGATAACCACGATCATGCTATTCCAAAGGATTTAACCTATTCACCTAAAACAAAAGATCTTGTAAAAATTAATGCTACGTATAAATCTGACCGCCCGGCGCCAGGTTCGGAATTCCGTTGGGAAATTCCTTCTTACCGCACATTTGGAGTAGGCTACCCAATGATTCTATCACTTCCAACAGTTAGGACTGAATGGGTTTCCGCTCAAGAGAGTACATCCTGGTACCATCAGGCAGGTGTGGAAGACGCTAAGTGGGAGGTTCGTCAGCCATTAGCGAAATATAAGCCGGGACAGACTTTGGATGAAGAATGGTTTGCACCAGTCGTTCGACCACGTTTTGGCGAAGGCTTCTGGGTCCCTTATCGTTCAGGGAACAGCCTTATTTTAAATGTACCTGCATGGGCTGATTCAGGAGTAGGACACACCGGTTCAGAAATGAATTGGCCAGGTGAGCAGACACTCAAGTTTTATCAAGGCTCTACTCTCGTCAAGGAAGCAAAAAGTCAGGCGCTATACTTATTTAAAGAGTTTCCTAAAGAGAATACCCAATACCGATTAGTTAGTGATGCGACTCGTAATGCAGACGGTTGGCATACATCGGTTCGTACACATACCGAATGGACATTTTGGTCTAAAGAGCAAGAAAAAGATATAACGAACTTACCGCTTCTTTCACTAGATTATAAAGTGGATACTGACATCAATGGTGACGCCATTGCCGGCCGCTCTACTAAGCTAGGCTTGTCTGTTGTCCAGATCGCAGACGCACCAGGAAACGGAAAAATTAACGGAGCTACTCTAGAGGTGTCTTTTGATGAAGGGAAGACATGGGAAAAGGTTGAGTTGGTTACAGAAGGCAAAGGCTGGACAGCCACCATTAAGCACCCAAATAAGCCAGGCAGCTTTGTCTCCCTACGAGCAAGTGCCTCCGATGATGCTGGCAACAGTATTACTCAAGAGATTATTAAGGCGTATGGGTTGAGATAGGATGTAAATAGGATAAGTTTTTAGGAGGCTGGCCATTATTAATGGCTAGCTTTCTATTATTTTAGGATGATATCCTTTTTTTGTTTTATCCTGTCGATTTTGGATTGCCTTCTGACAGTGTTGCTCGCTTTTCCTTGTACTCTGTCAAAAGTTCTCTTGCCTTCTGACTATGTTGCCTGCTTTTCCTCTCACTCTGTCAGAAGTTCGTTTTCCTTCTGACAATGTTGCCTACTTTTCCTTGTACTCTGTCAGAAGTTCTCTTGCCTTCTGACTATGTTACCTGCTTTTCCTCTCACTCTGTCAGAAGTTCTCTTGCCTTCTGACTATGTTACTCATTTTTCCTCTCACTCTGTCAGAAGTTCTCTTGCCCTCTGACTATGTTGCCTACTTTTCCTCTCACTCTGTCAGAAGTTCTCTTGCCTTCTGACTATGTTACTCACTTTTCCTCTCACTCTGTCAGAAGTTCTCTTGCCTTCTGACTATGTTGCCTGCTTTTCCTCTCACTCTGTCAGAAGTTCGTTTTCCTTCTGACAGTGTTGCTCGCTTTTCCTCCGACTCTGTCAGAAGTTCTCTTGCCTTCTGACTATGTTGCTCGCTTTTCCTCCGACTCTGTCAGAAGTTCTCTTGCCTTCTGACTATGTTGCTCGCTTTTCCTCCGACTCTGTCAGAAGTTCTCTTGCCTTCTGACTATGTTGCTCGCTTTCCCTTCTACTCTGTCAGAAGTCCCGCTGACTTCTGACAATGTTTCTCCTTTTTGCACCTACTCTGTCCGAACTTCGTTTAACTTCTGACAATGTTTCT
Source organism: Bacillus sp. (in: firmicutes) (assembly GCA_039832695.1). Lineage (GTDB taxonomy): Bacteria > Bacillota > Bacilli > Bacillales > Cytobacillaceae > Neobacillus. The sequence continues at coordinate 27,051 of JBDOMM010000055.1, read as the reverse complement.
TCTTTTTGCACCTACTCTGTCAGAACTTCCCCTGGCTTCTGACAATGTTTCTTCTTTTTGCACCTACTCTGTCCGAACTTCACCTGGCTTCTGACAATGTTTCTTCTTTTTGCACCTACTCTGTCAGAACTTCACCTGTCTTCTGACAATGTTTCTTCTTTTTCCTCCTACTCTGTCAGAAGTCCCGCTGACTTCTGACAATGTTTCTCCTTTTTGCACCTACTCTGTCAGAAGTTCCCCCTTACCCAAACACATCTAAAATTTGTCCATTTCCCCAAAAACAAAGACAAGCACACAAGATTTTCAATCAGTATCCCCATATCATAATGGAAAGGAACACGGAGGGACTGATTAAACTTTGACCATTGAAGGAAAACACATAATCATTGATGGATTTGAGTGTGATTCTTTACATTTGAATAACATTGCCTTTTTAGAAAACCTCTGTAAAAAGGCAGCATTAGATGCTGGAATGGAGATTTTATACTCGTACTTTCATCAATTTCAGCCACAAGGGGTAACGGGTGTCCTAGTTTTATCCACTTCTCATTTATCCATTCATACATGGCCTGAAGAGGGGTATGCATCACTAGATATGTATACGTGTGGAGATTCTGACCTTACTGCCCCTGTCAATTTACTTTTAAAAGAATTGGCTGCCCAAAAAGCCATGGTCTACTCTATTGAACGAGGGGTACCTCAACCCCAATTAATCTACTGTAATGAAATCACCGCTACTGATACTTCCAAAGGAGAGGACAAAAATGTTTCGACCGACTAATGCCTGGTTTTCGCCAGCATTTACCCATACAAATAAACCCATACAGCAGTCAAAGCAACAGCAACCCAAACAGCAACCAAAGCAGCAAAAAGACATCACTAATGACATCGCCGATCTGTGGGACCACATTGCCTTAAAAACATTAGAACAGGGGAAACACAAAAATCTATTAAAGGTAAAAAGTGATTTCCAGGACATTCAGATTGTAGAAGCACGCGATATTCGGATGTATTTAAACAATCAGCTGCAATTTAGTACTTTGGATGAACGAATTTACCATGAAGCATTGGTTCATCCCGTCTTTAGCCTAACCCGCTCGAGGAAACGAGTCCTTATTGTAGGCGGAGGGGATGGGCTAGCAGTAAGAGAAGTTCTTAAATATAAAGACGTCAAACATATTGATCTTGTGGACTTGGATCCTGAGGTCCTTAAGGCTGCCAAACATAATTCAAGTTTAGTAGCTATTAATGAGTCTTCCCTACACGATCCACGTGTAAAGTTACATCCGATGGACGCTGTTAAATTTTTAGCTGACAACCCCACACCCTACAATATAATTATCGTCGATTTTCCTGATCCAACAGACCAAATCATCAGTGATCTTTACACTACAGAATTCTATTCCTCGGTTAAACGCTCTTTAACACCTGATGGAGTGTTCGTTTGTCAATCCAACTCTCCCGAGGATACCCCTATTGTTTATTGGAGTATTGGAAAAACCATTGAAGCTGCAGGATTCCGGACACTCAGTTATCACACTATTGTCCCGTCTTTTGGAGATTGGGGATTTCATATTGGCTCTCTAAAACCCATCACCTGGGCGGGAAATCGCGTGGAAGTACCGTACCAAACATTACCATCTCAACTAAAAGATATGTCCTATTTCCCATACGCCATGCAAGCAGGTAAAAGTAAGGCAGTCGTAAACACCAAAAAGAACTCAATCTTGCATAATATCTTTACGAAAGAAGTTCACTACTTGGATTAAAGCCGAATAAGATTTTTTCTGTACCGCCCCTATTTTATACACTTATCAAGGTGATGAAGTATGAGAACTAGAAACGTCAAACCAAATGCATATGGATCATTATATAAACAGGATGGTGTCGTTCTTCCCGCTGTTACTGGAGAACTTGTAGAATTTGATATGGCAGGACCATCCCAGAATACGAGACCCGATGTGTTGGCGAATCGAATTAGTATTTCTAAATCTGGTGTCTATCAAATCACAGCAGATTTATCTGTTTTATTAAAAGAAGGACAATCTGTTTTATTTAATATCAATCTCTGCCCAAATGGAACACTTCCACTGATTGGTTCCGATTTTGATGTCATCAACATGAGCATGGTTACTGGAATAACCATCCAAGCCTACTTAAACGTTGGTGATCAAGTCGGAATTTTTATCGCTGATACGTTCGCTCCTGTTGGGAGAGCTAAATATAATAGAGCTTCACTTACCGTACATTTGTTAGACCCTTAGATTAAAATAATTGGGAATTATAAGAGGCTGACACCAAAAGTAACAAGGTCAGCCTCTCTTTCATTCGTTTATTTATTTTTTAGCTGCTCCGTATTTAATACCGTGACATTCACATTAATTTTCCTAATCGTATCCGGTTCGAGAGGGACCACTCCATTTTGTGCCACTCTCCTCCATTCTTTATTCTTTTGTTTGTAGAGGACATCCGATAGCTCAAATATATCGATTTGATTCTTTAAGCCCTTTTTATAAGTTTCTTCAATTTGCTTCCGGATTTCCTTTTCTGCGAGTGCCTTTATTTCTTTATGCGTTTTTTCTTTCAGAATTTCCGTTGATTTAAAGTCAGCTTTTACATCAATCGTGAATTTTGCTTTGTTATTCAGTATGACTGGATTAATCTTAGATTTAATATTGATAGTTGGCCCTACTACAATCGTTTTATTATCCTCTTTAAAACTTAACTTTGTTCTATTGACATCCTTAGTCAACCATCTATCTCCCAATAATTGATCACGCGCTACAAACCCTACATATTTTTTTCCTCTTAAAAATCCACTTCCCTCAATGTATGCAACCGGGTGCTCTTTCTTATTTTCTTTCCAAGTGTTTTTAGAAGTACTAAGGTAAGGGATGTGGGTGGTATAGGCTGGTTCGGACAGCCTTCTATTTAATTCAAAAAGTTGAATTGGTTTAATACTAGAGCTTTGTTTATAAATATCATCCGGATTACTAAGCTGTGAATATAAAACGGTAATATTCAGAATCGGTCTAGCTGCTAAAATTTCTTCAATCGGCTCTTTCGTTCCGAATGTCCAAATGATATTTCTAATTTGATAATATCGCTGCAAGAAGTCATTTACATGAAGAATTTTTCCACTCTTCAAAGTGTTTTCGGTATAAACGATTGCGGTAATATGTTCCCATGAGTAACGCTGTTGAGCGGCAGTATATAAATCAAAAGCTGCGTCATTGATGGTTTCACCTGAACCCCTAACAGTTGCAATCATTTGAGGCTGTCTGCTGCCGCCCCCTTCTTGTTTAGCAAGGTTATTAAAGTCAATTACCTGGCCATATAACACGAATTTCCCATCCTTATAATCGACAGCAAGTGAATGAATATATAACTGTTGTTCTACTTCTTTTATATCCCAACATCCTGAAAGAATCATAACTGTAAAAACGAGTAAACAAACATATCTCATTTAGGAATCTCCTTGCCTTGTTGGATCCGTTGGATGGAGAGAACCTGGTCTTCTTTTAATAAAATTCCATGGTAATTGGAAAAAGCCCGACAGGACTTCCTTAAAGCGAATCGGAGAAAATGGTGTTAGATATGGAACTCCAAATGAATGTAAATTAACAAGATACGTTAAAAAGAAAAATACAGAAAGCAAATAACCTAATAAACCGAGAATCGATGAGGTTAGTATAATGATGATTCGAACGATGGATATAATTCCGTTTAACTCCTGATTGCCAATTGTATAAGTGGCTACAATGGATATAGCGATTACCACTAATACGGTTGGTGCCGTTAATCCTGCACTGATTGCCGCTTGTCCAATGATTAACCCTCCGACAACTGATAAAGTTTGTCCAAAGGGTGTAGGCATTCGTAGACCCGCTTCTTTAAAAAGTTCAAAGAGTAACGCCATGATCATCACTTCTACCGGTACAGGTAAGGGAACCCCTTGACGATTCAGCAATATAGTTGCTAATAAACTATAAGGAAGTTGATCAGTATGATAGGACATGAGGGCTAACCAGAAACCAGGTAAGAATAATGAGATAATTAAAGATAAATACCGGATAGCCAATCCAAACGACCCTAATAAGAATGGACTGTGCGCATCCTCTGGTGATTTTAATAAAAACGACAAGGTGGTTGGTCCAATAATTGCCGTAGGTACGCCGTCAATGAGAATGGTAAACCTTCCATGTAATAAAGCGTCTACCACAAAATCAGGTCTTCCTGTATACATAAACATTGGAAACAATTTTTTATTTCCATTTATCAGTTCGGTTAGTTGATCAGTTGAAATAATCCCATCGTAATTTATCTTGTTGATTTTATTTTTAATATTCGATATTAAATTAGGGTCAGCAATATCCGATATATAGAGTAAACCAATCCTTGTATTCGAACGTTCTCCGACCACAATCTGCTCATATTTAAAGGTGCTTGACTTCAGTCTTTTCCGAATCAAAGCAATGTTAATTGATAATGTCTCAATGAACCCTTCTTTTGGCCCTTTAATGGACACCTCTGTATTTGGCTCTTCAATAGACCTTTTTGGTATGTTACAAAAATTAAAAAGATAAAAGGCATTTAATTCTTTAATGAAGAAAATAAGGTTTCCACTAAAAACCTCAAACATAATACTACTTTCAATATTGGTAGAATCCATTTTTTTAATAGGATATTCCAAAACCTCTTCAAATGAATCCGAAGTGATCTGATTATTCTTTAAAACGAATGTTATGTGTGGAATGATGGTTTCCACTGCTTTTTGATAATTACATAGTTCCTCGCAATAGATAATGGATAAATGAAAATCATTTTCCCCCACAATATGTTTATTGAGAATGTGAACATCACTGCACTGTTCAAACAGCTTACGAATGGTATCCATCGTATTTTCAACTAATTCCTTACGCTTCATCAATGATTATTTCACCTCTTTTTCGTTTAAATAAGGAGATGGTGAAAAGCAAAATCGATACGCCAAAAATTAACCAGAATGATACTGGTAAGATCCAGTCCTTAAGTAATTGATAGTAGACAATATCACTTATTGGCAAAAGGACAATACAGGCTAGGAGTACATACAGACCGATTAGAAAAGCTACCCTTCTTTTTTCTTTTTCCACATTCAAGAGATTAGGAACCAAGAAGATGAAAAAGGAGATCCGTATGTAGGCGCCCGATAACCATTGGTAAAAAGCGAGAAAGTCTAAATGTTCGATGTAAACACCTAACGAAACCAAGCGCCATTCTTCAAAGGCAGGAAATCGTTGGCTTCTCGTATTAAAAGGGCCAAACTCTGCAATCGCGCCTGTTAATGGACCAATAATCAGACCCATTAATGCAAGGCATAAAATAAGCAGGTATTTATACGAAAGCTTCTGATTTAAGTGTTGCTGCACGAACAGGATAGTGATTATTTCTGTTAATCCCGCAAGAACACTAATCAACCCTTTCCAAATGGGAACATATCCATTTTCTAAATAGGGCTTTAACAGGGAATAATCCTTATTCTCCATATTTGCAGTCATAACAAAAAAGCCGAAGATTACGATGGCTGGTAATAAGATGCCAGAAATCAAGCCAATTGATCGAATACCCTTATAACTGTTATAAAAGCAAACTAATAAGATAGTAGTGATAATCACGATTTTCGGCGTTAATTCTAAGTAAAAAGTATTAATAAAACTGAACGTATCAAGTAAAGTGACGACCGCTAGTACAAACACGTAGATACATAAAGGTATGATCAGGATATAGGCAAATATGGTACCTAATCTTTCTTTTAACCATAAGACAAGGTGCTTACCAGCTAGTTTTTTATAGATGAAAAAGATGATGGCAGACCAGGCTAGAAAGGGAACTCCTGAGACAAGAACAGTAATCCACGCGTCGCGTCCAGACTTATCTAGAAGAACCGGGATGACCATTACGTGATTCATCAGTCCGGTGCTGATCATAATAATGAAGAATAACTGTAAGACCGTAATCTTTTGACTTGCCATCCCATCCACCCTCCGTTCTATGATATGTTTTCCAAAATCTGAGTAAATATTTAGGATGGTGGGTGGATAAATAGCAAAGGAACATGAAATTTACGTATCTATTGATACAGATTTAAGGTCCATCTTCATTTTTGTTGTAGATCGCAAATTAAAAAGAAGAAACAATCCCCCGCCTATCATTTGAATCATATACGATGGTACAAGGGTTAACAGAACCCCAGAGATCACCAGAGCCAATGGGAGCATGGCCTTTCCAATACTTATACCAATGCTTAAGACACGTCCTCTATATTCTTCTGGAATCTCATTCTGCATGATATAGGAAAAAGGTATATCAATTAGAGCCACGATCACACCGATAAGAAACATGACCATACTGAAAAAAATGACGTGATAGACTGGATCAAATTGATATTTTTCAAGTAGGACAGGTAGACCGGTGATCATCATTAAAATTGATAATGAAACACTTAAATAGCGTAAAAGCAAGGAATAAGGAATCTTCTTTGTTAGTATTTTTACCATTAGCGCTCCCGCAATCATCCCTATCGGAAATGCGCCTTGAATCATGCCAAAATTCTTTGAACCAAGTTTCAGCACCGTATTCACGATATACGGAAGTGGAACCGTTAAGGTAAAGCCAATAAAGAAATTCAAAGAAATTAAAAGGACAAACAAATTCATGATATTCTTCCGTTCCCTTACATAATGGAAACCTTCCTTGATATCCTTAAAAAAATGAATCTTCATACTTGGTTCATTTTGTCGGACTACATTTGATTGTTGTTGGAACTGCTTGAAATTAATGAGCAACATCGAAATTCCTGAGAAAATGAAGGTAATCCCATTAAAGATAATGAACGATCTGATATCAAAAATAGCAAAGACTACTCCTCCTAAAATAGGGCCCAATATGGAAGATACTGAATCAATGATTTTACCAACGGAATTTATGTTCATCAACATGTTTTGAGAAACCAAGTTGGGCTTTGCCGCTTCCATTCCCACTCCAAAGAAGGTGCTAAACACAGTCATTAAGATGGTCGTCAGATAAATAAGCCAAAGTTGAAATCCGATGACGCCACTTACCAAATAAACCCCAACCAATAACAAGCCGTTTAACAAATCCATGGATACGATTAACCTTTTCTTGTTGAATTTATCAGCAATTACTCCTGCAAATGGGTTGACCATAATCATTGGGATTACCCCTAACATGAGGGTAGTTGCAAAACTGAGCGACGAACCTGTCAATTTCAATACATAGAGTCCTAACGCAAATTGATAAATCGCCGTACCAAATATGGAAACGGTCTTCCCTGTGGAATAGAGAAATACGTTTGTTATTTCAGTTCGGCTCTTTCTCCCATTAGAAATAAATGGAAAAGTAATCATCACTTATCCGCCTCCATTAGCTTTTATAATGAAAGTGTAAGTGGTCGAGTGAACCCTACATCAATAGCCGTAATGAAGAAATTTTTATTAAAAAAATAAAAAAGATAGGGTTAACCCTACCTTTTTCCGAAAAATGAATAACTAAATATCTCTTCACCCTGAACAAAAAAATCTTCGTACTTTCCCCCTTTAGTAATGGTCTCAGAAATCCGGTCCTCAATGGTTTTATATTTTAATTCTTGGATATTTTTCTTTATGCTACTGACAGAAAAATGATCACGATAGTTTACTTCAATTTTGCTTTTATGGCTGAAATTTTTAAAAGCTAAATAGGATCCCAATAAATAGCCATCAAATTTAAATAGAGACTCCACTTCACGAAGTAAAAACGCTTCATGTTCAAAGCTGTAATTGCTTGTGCCTGAATGATCTATAACTATATCTATAGTTTGATTGGATAGTGGTATGTCTAGGAAATCCGCACAGATAAAGAGTAAGTTCTTTTTTGAACCGCTTCTCTCAAGTAAGCTTTTTAAAAACCGATGTCGCTCCACGCTATGATCAACAGCAATGTATAGGCAATCCTCTGGTAATTCCTGATAAATATTTCGCAGAAAAAAACCGACTCCCGAACCTAATTCAAGAATGACTTTTCTATGCAAATCCACTTGACCTAGTTTCCTTTTTGACCAGTGCAGCCCTTTATTCATATTTTCCAAATAAAATGGATCTGTTTCCTGAATATACACTGGAATATTGTTTAAAAGGGAAATTTGATTGTCTGGCCTCATTGCGGCGCCTACTTTTAGTATGCCTGATTCAATCTGGTACACTTGCTCACAGTGACAGGTCAGCACGCCTTCAACAATCTGATTGTTCCTGATGATTCCGTCTTGAAGAGTGAGCGATTCAGCACATTTATTACATCTAAAAATGTCGAGTAGGGTTAAATCAATCCCTATAGTATGGCATGCGTCTGAAGATGGAGTGGATAACTGGTCTAATTTTTGTTGAAGTCTGTCTTGCATCTCTACTAAATTCTTCATTTCTTGTTCTAGCTTCTCATGTTTATCCATGAATAGAGATTGATAAAAAACATTTCTTTCATAATCGGTTAACTTCCCAAGGTTCTTATAGTGAAAAATCATCTTAATTTCATTTAAATGAAAGCCCATTCCTTTTAACTCTAGAATAAGTTCTAAGTCATTTTGGCAGTTCTCATCAAAATAATAATGTCCTCCTTGCTTCTCAGGCACGATTAATCCCAAATCCATATAGTGTCTAATCGTATCAAGACTTATTCCATTTACTTTTCCAAACTGACCGATTCTCATTGTCTCATCACCAGTACTTGTTTATTTCTATATGACTAGTTCTCCTCTTAATATATAAAGTCCTACAAAACCATGAAACTATTTATGTTCAATCGCTATTCACCTCAACACACTTCCGAGTGGTGACAGGCACCGGTCGATGACGGTTCCCACTCTGCACTAGAACAGTCCCCAAAATAACCGTCAAAGTACCTACACCAGCTTCCCAAGATAGGTATTCATGATAAAACACCACCCCTAGTACCATCGCAATGAGAGGAGAAATGAAAAGCCACGTTGCAGGAAAAACAGGATTGGTCTTCGATACCAGCCAGTAAAAGAGAGTATGACCGATCATGGAACCAAAAACGATTAAATAAAGAAACGAACCTACGGAGGCTGGACTAGTCAGGCTGGTAAACTGTATCTTTTCTGTAAATAGAGACAAAAGAATGAGTAGTATCCCCCCGTGCATCATTTGAGCAGCATTTAATGCTATAGGAGAAGTAGTTTCATATTTTTCAATGACATGCTTTGAATAAATGGCACCAGAAGCATAAAATATCTCTCCAATAACAATTAAGAGACACCCTATTAACCAGAACCCTCCTCCCTGAAGAGTAAAGCTTGGCAGAATGAGGAGAGCAACACCGACAATACCAACAAGGCATCCTGTAAAGGAAATTTGGTTTACTTTTTTCTTCAAGACAATGGTTTGAATTAATAAAATCATCATCGGACCGGTTGCCGACAACACAGCCGCTGTCCCTGACGTCACATGTTGCTCTGCCCAATATAAAGTTGCAAATGTACCAAAGGTTAAGCCAAGCCCCGTAATCAGCATTTCCTTACGAAACAGTAAACCAAGCGTAGTTTTTCTTCGAAAAAGCATGAGCCCAAAAAGGATCGACCCAGCAATAAAGAATCGAATTCCAGCCGAGAAAAAGGGGGGAATACCTGCATCGATACCAATTTTTATTGCTAAAAAGGTCGTTCCAAATATCAAACACATGAATACATAGCCAAACATCACCATCACAATTCCTCCTTTTTTATCCATTATAGGAGCCGAAGAATAGAACAGATGAATATCAATAGAACAGATTCAAAAGATCATGATACAATCGAGGAGAGAAATGGGGGAAAAGTCATGGCAAATGGTGAATATCTCTTTAAACAAGTTTATGAGTATGTTTTGGATCGGATTGAAAGCAATGAATGGCAGGAAGACGATAAATTGCCTTCAGTAAGAAAATTAGCTGATGAAATGAAGGTTCATCGCTTAACTGTTTTAAAAGCCTATCAGTTGCTTAAGGAACACAATAAAGTATATGTCAAAGATAAATCCGGTTATTACGTCACATTAAGTGGACGACGAGATATACTCGATAACCCGGATGCCCCTCTTTTTTCTGCAAACTCACAAAAAAATCAATTAGCTGAGATTCATCAAGTTCCGGTTTCTTATAATTTTTCACAAGCGTTAATCGACCCCAGCCTTTTGCCTAATCTCTTTTTATCAGATTATGTGAAACGGGTGTTTGATCTCTACCCCAAAGTGCTAGCCACCTACTCAACCGTCCAAGGAGATCAGGAACTGCGTGAAGCACTCTGTGCCTACTTTATTGAACAGTATAAATCGATTATTACAGCATATAACCTGTTAATTACCACAGGTTCTCAACAAGCGATTTATCTGATTGCTCAAGCATTTGTTAAACCAAGAGATACCATATTAATCGAACAGCCAAGCTATAGTGCTGCCATTGATACCTTTAGAGCACGCGGAGCCAATATTGTACCCGTTGACATCCATCCGGATGGGTATGATTTAGAGCAGGTAGAATGGCTGATGAAAACATACAAACCACGTCTCTTTTATTTGAACCCAACCTTTCATAATCCAACTGGATACACTGTCCCAACTGCCCAAAGAAAGCAATTAGTTCAATTAGCTGAGCAATATCGTTGTCTCTTAATTGAAGATAACGCCTATCATGATATCTATTTTGACAAGGAGCCGCCGCCTCCCTTTTACACCTATGACACAACTGGAACCGTGATCTATGTCAGAAGCTTTTGCAAATATATCTCACCTGGTCTACGAATTGCAGTCGTCTATGCCCAATCACCACTAATGAATGCACTTGTAGGTGCAAAATCATTAGCAGATAACGGTTCGCCACTTTTGAATCAAAAGATATTCCTTCATTATTTTTCATCGCCTAGACTGCAGCAACACGTAGAAAAGCTACGAATTGCCTTACAAATAAAAAAGGAAATCATGGAGGAAGAACTAGCTGGAACGGATTGGCAGTGGATCAGCCCAGGCGGTGGTTTGAACCTATGGGTACAGCTTCCTAATCATATATCAACTGATGAACTATTAGTTAAGTGCCTGCAACAATCCATTTCGTTTGTTCCTGGACGTGTTTGTGACCCCTTAAATCAGCCATCCTCTTGGGTGCGCTTAAGCTTTTCTTATGCGAACGAAGAGCAAATTCGTCATGGCATACGGAAATTTATTAGTTTAGTAGATAGCCTTACTGATTAAAGTGCATGCCCCTCCAAAACATTCCATTTGCTTTTAAGTGCCTTGTGAAAATACAATTCTCTTATACATTCTAGTTTTATTGGAGGAGCATTCCATGTACGTTCACCGTGATTACCCCGATTTCTCGTGGTCGAATTCCAGGCATAAGACTTTTTTAGAGTGCGCCCGAAAGTATTACCATCAGTACTATGAATCTCATAACGGATGGCTGTATGAGTCGCCGGAAGAAAACAAGTCGGCTTACCGCCTGAAAAATATTAAAAATATCCCCATTCTTTTGGGAGATGAGATCCATAAAGTCATTGATCGGCAGCTTAAGAATTTCCTTAATGGGAAAGGTTTATTGAGTGAAAATGAGCTGATGGGGATGGTTACTCAGAATCTTAACAGAGCCTATCTCGATTCGACTAAGTTTCGTCAGCATTGGTTCCAAAAACCGAAGAGGCACCAAATGCTGCATGAAATCTACTATGGGGATGGTCTAAGCCCTGAAGAAATTAGCGCTGCTAAAATTAAATTAGAGATGTGCGTGAAAAATTTTTTCACAAGTAAAACCTATCAAGATATCCTGACAAAGATAGAAATGCATGTGTTACATTCCGAGGATTTTCAGACCTTTGAAGTCAACGGAGTGGATGTTTTCGTGGTGTTGGACTTTGTTTACAAAGATGTGAATCAGGAGAAATGGATTGTGGTCGACTGGAAAACGGGGAAAGAGTCAGAGGATGACCGAAAACAGTTGGCCTTCTATGCACTTTTCCTTTCAAGGGTACACAACATCCCGATCGAAGATATCATTTTGCGGAATGAGTATTTGTTGTCAGGTAAGTGTCAGGAATATCAATTATCGGAGTTTGAAATTAACTCCTCACAGCAATTGATGAATGATAGCATCTATCATATGCTGAACTATTTAGAGGATCCAGTGAAAAATAAGCCGCTAGCTAAAGAGCTGTTTGACATGAAGCAATCGAAAAGGTGCTATAGCTGTAATTTTAGAGAGAAGTGTGAAGAAGTCCACCTAAAATAACCGATAGGTGGACTTTTTCCTTCTCACGAATTAACATTGCTCAAGAATTCCCGCCTCAAGTTTGCTTGAACACGGATAAATTTTTCTCTTACGCTTTCTAGCCAACTAGGTGCCTCTTCCATTTCACTATCTTCTAATGACCATAACAACCTTGCAAATGTATATAAGTTCTTAAACCTTTGGAATGTACGATATTGTTGGATTAGGGCCTGATCCAAGGACAAAACCGAGCGATAACCCGTTAAAAATGACTGTACTCTATCATTTGAAAAAGGGTCATCTCCCTCTAGGAAATCATCCAGGGCTGCAACAAGATCTATTGCATACCAACCATACATCGCATCATCAAAATCGATTACATTGAACATTCTAGATTCTTCCTCATAAAAAAGATTATCCAATTGAAAATCATAATGAATGAGTCCATATGTCTCCTTAGAGGTCGGAAGCTCCTCTAGCAATTCTGTAACGTTCCTTAGTTCTTCTAATGCTTCATGCTCCTGAGGATGCCTTTTTACCAAACCTTCGATTTTCTCTAACACGTCCTTCCAATTTTTTCTTGTTGGACCAACAGGATTGTAGTTTTTAGATAAAGAATGCAATGCCGCTAAGGCTCTTCCCCAGGCTTCAAATTGCTGCTCGTTCGCATTTTCGTCCAACATTTTTCCTTTTGCCGCTTGAAAAACAACTGCGAGATAGGTTCCTTCCGAGGTTTGTTCAGACACTATTTCCGTTCCTTTTATTGTTGGAATGGTAGAAACACAAGGATAGCCGCAATTTTTCAAGTAGTTCAGAAAATCCAGCTCCGCTTTCATTTCTTCCCACGTTCTTTCTTGCTCTGAATTAAATCGTAAAAAATAGCGTTGTTGGTTATGCTCAAAAACATATACAAAGTTGGAGCTGGCCCGCCAAAACTTCAATGTTCCTTCATCATGTTTCCAGTGTTGAATTAGCTGGCTTGCTATCTTATCAGATGCCAGTCCTTTTACCATTGTTCCTAGATTCATCATGCTACGCTTACCCCTTTCCATTATTAGGGAATTTAAGTTTTCTATCATATTCGTTGTGAATTTAACAAATTCCTTCTTATAATCGGTAAAGCCTTATTGCAACCAAATTAAGGTAATAGGAAATTGTTCGGCTATTGCTGGTATAATAGGTAGAATAATCGTGTTAATGACATTTGAGGTGAATAAAATAAATAGATTACAGTTGGTTAACAAAGAAGATTGTTCTTCGGAAAATCTAACGAACTATATTTATACTTACTCCCATTCTGAGGATGAACACTCTTTGTGCGCTTTGGAAATGCGCTCATTATTTGGTGTGGATGCTCCTTCTCAGGTCTTGGAAAGTTCTATCAAAATTGACCCCAGTCGAAGTCCTTTTATTAAGGAAAGAATTACTGTACTGTTTGAGGAAGAAATTCTTGAGGAGCTTTTTACAAAGGTGAACACATTAGAACTCGGAAGCGCCACGTTTAAAGTCACTTTTGTAAAAAATCCTGGCCATCCGAAGAGTGAACGCATAGGATTTGAAAAAAGACGTGAAATTGAACGATCGATTGGATTACACATAATTGGGAGAGCAGATCTTCGTCAGCCTGATCGATTGTTTGGTGTGATGCATGTTAACGGGAGATGGGTGTTTGGCGAGTATGTTGAAAGCGAATCGGTTTGGTTTCAACACCAACAAAAGCCGCATAATTACTCCACTGCGCTAAGCACTCGTGTCGCTCGAGCCGTCGTTAATATTGCTATCCCCGAACCGGAAGGCATCCAGGCTATTGATCCTTGCTGCGGCATTGGCACTGTTCTAGTTGAAGCCCGTTCGATGGGAATAGATATCGTTGGTAGAGACCGAAATCCGTTGATTTTGCCTGGAGCTCGAGAAAATATGGCGCATTTTGGTCTTATTTGCGAGATTACTTTAGGAGATATTCGTGATGTTTCGGGGCATTATGATGTGGCCATTATTGATTTGCCTTATAATTTGTGTTCGGTGATTTCCCCTGAAGTCCAGCTGGAGATGCTCCAAAGTGCACGAAGGTTTGCAGATAAAGTTGTCGTGGTTACGGTTGAACCCATTGATGAAATCCTGCTACAGGCAGGGTTTTCGATTATCGATCGTGCTGTGGCGAAGAAAAGTGTGTTTATTAGAGAAGTGATTGTATGTAATTAAGAAAAAACGCTGAGGTCACAGACTCTTAACTTTTTAATCAAACGTTTGATTAGTTTTTCTAACCCTTGTATACCAAGGACTTCAGCGATTTAATCAAACGTTTGATTAGTTTTTCTAACCCTTGTATACCAAGGACTTCAGCGATTTAATCAAACGTTTGATTAGTTTTTCCGGCCCTTGCATACCAAGGGCTTCAGCGATTTAATCAAACGTTTGATTAGTTTTCCCGGCCCTTGCATACCAAGGGCTTCAGCGATTTAATCAAACGTTTGATTAGTTTTCAGCACCCTCCTTCACTCATAAAAATAGACCTTCCCGAATTGAAGGTCTATTTTAGCATCGTAGAAAATTTTTGAATCATCCTCTTAACTAACGGACTTGTCTGTTCCGGTAGTTCGTCTAGCGGAAAAAATCCAGCATCCATAGTCTCTTTCCCATCAATCTTGATAGAACTATTCTTAATATCTTTTGATATATAAGCAATCGTAACTGGATAGAATTCATCACCATTATCCAACTTCCGATAATACTGCTCACCAGAAAAGACATCTACCAACTGAAGCTGCCCGATTTCCACTCCTGTTTCCTCAAGAACTTCCCTTCTTCCTGCCTCTTCAGCAGATTCCTTTAATTCTAACAGCCCACCTGGAAGCCCCCAGACGCCTTCAGGTCTTTTCTGTAAAAGTATTTTCCCGTCATGATCAATGACACCCACAACAGAACCAACTAAAATAAGCGGCCGAGTTCCAATGATTTTACGTAAATCCTCAATATACCCCATCAGGTCCTCCAAACATTTCCCCACCACCGCTTTACCTCATCGGGGGACTGTCCCTCGGTCGTTTAAAGCAGTAAATCAATGTGGGATGATTCTTCTTTTTTTAAAGGATAAATCTCAAATGTGTCTGGTATGATTTGTGTTGAGCGGTAAAGCAGTTCAGAAACAGTTACACATTTATAGCCGTTCTTGTACAAAAAGTTCAAAATAGTGTCTAAGGCATCCACCGTTTGGCATGTCTTAGAAAATTCACTGCCGTGCCAATCATGGAATAAGATGATATTCCCAGGCTTTACTCCCTTTGTTACATAGCTGCATATTTGACTTGCTGGTGGATTGGCCCAGTCACGCGTATCTTGATTCCATGACCACAATACGACTTCTTTTCTATTTTTTATTGCTGTATTAATAATCCGGTCATTATAAAAACCTCCTACTGGTCTGTAGAGAGCTGGTTTAACCCTCGTGAACTTTTGGATGATTTTATCGGTTTCTTGTAATTCTGAAGTTAATTTTGCAGATGTAATACTGCCATATAGATGGTGATACGTATGGTTAGCAATCTCGTGCCCTTCTTTTACTTCCCGCTTTAAAATCTCAGGGAATCTTACCACTTTATTACCTGCTACAAAAAAAGTGGCTTTAGCATCATACTTAGATAATAGATCAAGAATCTGAGGTGTAAAAACAGGATGGGGTCCATCATCAAAAGTTATTGCAACTAATTTTTCCTTGGTGTTTACATCCCAAATAACACGTCCAGTTTTTTCATATTCCGCCCTACTATGCGTGCCTGCGGAAGCACTTAGTTGATAGGAGAAAATAGAAAAGGTTGAAAGTAGGGTGATAATTAGTCGTTTTTTCATCGGTACACACTCCAAGCTCATATTGAACTTAGTTTTTGGAGTGTTGCTAAAAAATATTATAAAAACTAACGACCCTTTCCCTTAAGTTCTGACGATAATTCCTTAATCTTGTCTACCCAATCTTTATAGCTGCCGAATGCACTTGAATCAAACCCGAAGTGCTTCTTGATGAGGCGGACAGAATTACTTTCATGTTCATGAAAGACTCCATCAGAATAAATCAACTTCAAGAGTTCAGTTAAGACAATGTTTTTCGAGCGTTCAGATGTAAATGTATTTAAAATGCCCTCCATTTCGAGTCCCTTTATCCTATACCCCTCAAGTCCGCTTTCCTTTTGAAACTTTTTTAGGACTGTATTTTCATATATAGATACTTTTCCATCAATAGTTGAAATTAGGGTTGCTAATTCAAGAAACGCTTCTTTCTCCTCAGGCTTCAGTTCTGCTAAGAACATTTTTCACTTCTCCCTCTAATCTTTGTACTATTTATACGGACGAAATCAAAATAAGTTCCATGGATTTAAAAGTGGTGCCTGACCCCCAGCGTGGTAATGCGGTAACGCGCCGGGGGTCAGGCACCCTACACTTGATGCTCCCACAATCCCAATTTCCCTTTTGCTGGAATAAACTCTTCTAGCATTTTCATTCCTTTCACTTCCCAAGCATAGCCACCTACTCGAAAGTCTCCTAAGAAATAGTCATTTCCTTCAACGACATGACCGTCTTCTAGGACTGCCCAGGTTGGGTGGTTTTCTACTACTTTTATACAATTCACGAGTTCACAAACAGCAATAATTTTTCCTGTAGGAAGATTCTCAGGAGTAACTCCATGTTTACCTAGTAACTTCTGTATGGCTATATGATTACTGACAGCTTTATCTATCTTTAAACTAGTGTGAATAGCCAGCTGGCCACGGTAATTTGTTTTCCAGGATCTGGTTTCATATTGGTTCTCTCTGAGGACAAAAAGACTAGCCCATGGCTGGATCATCGATAAAACCTTCATTTTATTAGCTCCTACCGTTAATTTTCTTTTTCTTTAGCGTATCCCTCTCTGAAATTCCTATGATATTTCTAGCGCAATCTGACCGGATATTGTAGATATTTAAATACAACTAAGGTAGATGCAGAGATTTTAATTTGTAAGCAAGTTCTCTAACAAGCTTTTAATTGAATATATATGGGTATAGAGATAGAGATAAAAAATTTTCACTTGAAAGGGGATCTGTGCCGATGGATTTGGACGTTTGTATTTCATGTGGAAAGGAATTATCTAGATTTGAGAGGAATAGAAGTGAATGTTGGGAATGCATGGACACAACCACCGAGGCCTATACTGAAGACGAATAAATATGACAAAAGGTGCCTGTCCCTCAGCGTGGTAATGCGTTACCGCAGCGGGGGTCAGGCACCTATTTTATTTCAACGGTTGTCCTTCGAAGGCTTGTACATCTAATGGTGCGGTGAGGAATTCTTTTGCTTTTCCAACAAAGGTGGTGAAATGGTTGCTTGCGTTGTGGCTGGCAACTGCTGCTTGGTCCTGCCAAACTTCCACCATTGTAAATACATTTTCACTTTCTACATCTTTTTGAAGACGGTAGGAAATGTTTCCTGATTCCTCTCTTGATGCAGCAATAAGTGGTTGAATTTCTTCTAAGAATTGATCTACTTTTTCTGGATTAATATGGAATGTAGCATGGATAATTATCATTGTACTGCCTCCAATTATTTAGTCGTTAAATATTTATTTCCATTGTGCCACGTGATCAATTGGGAGACGTACAGAAGGATGACCGCTATCTGCTGCTTTTCCAATAGAAATGAGCATAACCGGAACATAACGGTCTTTATCCATACCGAAAGCTTCTGCAATTTGATCTTTTTCGTAACCGCCAATAGGATTTGTATCATATCCGAAAGCACGGGCAGCAAGCATTAATTGCATGGACACAAGGCCACCGTCAATTAGGACTACGTCTTTCATATCCTCGCGTGAAATGTTTTCATAGTATCCCGCGAAAGATGTTAAAATTCTCTCCTTCACATCTTGAGGCATATATCCTTTTTCAACAGCTGCCCCATAGATGTCCTCTGCTTTTTCAAAATTGTTTAAATCACCAAATACCGCAATTACGGCCGATGAAGTTTCCACTTGATTTTGGTTAAATTTAGCCAGTGGAGCTAGGGTTGCTTTTGCCTCAGGGCTTTCAATTACAAGAAAACGCCATGGCTGCATGTTAACGGAGGATGGCGCCATTGTCGCTAGAGTTAGGATTTCCGTCATTTCCTCTCGGCTGATTTTTACGGATTTATCATAATTTTTAATAGAACGGCGTCCTTTAAGGATTTCGTTAAAGTCATTTGTTAGTTGTCTTGATGCTGTAGCTGTACTCATAGTTGTTCTCTCCTCTTTTCTTTTAGTGAATGCCTGAAATATATTTTGTCCAAGTTATTTTCCATGGTTTTATGTTTTATTATTTTAGACAAAATAATCATAAATCGTCTAAAGTGTTAACAATGACTTACTTTACTCCTCTTTTTCATTTTTGTAAACTAAAAAAACTTGGCTTCGGTGTAAAGAAATTCCCAGTTGGTTTATGTTATAATTCCTGATGGAAAGAGAGTGTGAGGGCTATGAGAAAATTATCAGCTGAAGATCGATTACAGATGAGACAAACCCATATTAAGAAAATCCTAAAAGTGATTCGGACTAAAGGGTTTTTATCTTTATCTATTCAAGATATTGCTCAGTTGATGAATATGAGTCGTGCCTCTCTGTACAACTATTTTTCTTCAAAAGAAGACATCCTAATGGAGTTAAATGATTTCTGTATTTCCTACATTTGTGAAGCCGGTCAAATGATTTCCAATACAGAACTCTCCTATCCCATACGTCTTCAAAAAGTTTTTGAGCATGCCGTTTTATCAGCTGCTTATTCCTCTGAAGTATTCTTGAATGATCTGCAGATTAGCTGCTTGTCCCTTTATGAGAAAAAGAAGCAGGCAAGGAAAGAACAAATGGCGGCCATTCATTCGTTTTATCAAAATGGAATGGAAGCAGGCTTTTTTAATGAGCTAAATCCTGCCCTGCTTATGATGCAAGACGAAATGGTCTTAAACAAATTAATTAATACCTCGTTTCTAATGGAGGAGGAACTGACACTAGAACGTGCGCTAAATGACTACTACCTAGCGAAATGCTTCCAAGTGCTGCGACCTGAATTATTAACTGACATCAATCACGAAGAAATAAACCACTTGGTGAAAAATATTCTCCAAAAACTCTCGCCTATATTATAAAAAGGTGCCTGTCCCCCATCGCTTTAAAGCGATGGGGGACAGGCACCTTTTTTTATTTGCGCAGTGGAAAAGCAATGGTAACTAGTGTTCCTTTGTTGAGTTCACTTTTGTATTCGATAGTTCCGTTCATCTCGCGGATGAGTTTGTTGGTGACCATGCTGCCTAAGCCTGTCCCTTTTGTTTTTGTGGTATAAAAAGGCAAGCCAATTTGCTTTAACTGGTCTGGTGTCATTCCTCTGCCATTATCCTGAATCCTGATTTCTACCTTATTTTTAATATAGTCAGCCTGCAATTCAATCGTAATCTTCCCTTGGTTGTCAACTGACTCAATCCCATTTTTTATGACATTCATAAGAGCCTGTTTTAAGTGTGGCTTATCCCCGTTAATATAGTACAGCTGAGTATTCTCATAGTCGATGGTCACGTTAGAATAGGACGCAAGAGGTCTCAATAATTGAACACAATCATTTATGACTTCGTGTAAGGGGACTACGGTTAACTGAAAAGAATCAGGCTTTGCTACTTTCAAATAGTTGGTAATAATACTGTTTGTCCGATCCAATTCCTCAAGGATTAAGGGCGAATATTTCTTCAATTGCTCGTCCTTAGTATCGGTACTTAAAAATTGTATAAACCCTTTAACCGTTGCTAGTGGATTTCTAATTTCGTGTGCAATGGAAGCCGTCAGCTGACCAATAGTTGTGAGCTTATCTAAATACACCATTTCCTCAAACTGTTTATTTATTCTTATTAAGCTCTCAATAACAAAAATCAAGGCGATGGTTGTTATATAAAAGGCACTGAAGTAGGTCAAATAAAAGTGCAATTCTAAAAAATCAAGTCTTAAACAAAGAATAGTGATATATAAAATAAAATAGCCAAAAATCGCAAGAGAACCGATTAACAGCCTTGAATCTGCCTTCAGAAAAATCCGCCTAAAAGCGATGGCACTTAAAAAGGCGATAACTCCCACCATAATCCCTGTAACTACAAATTTTCCCCCGATGAGATACCTGACAAAACAAGTACTAAGGGTGACCATCATTCCAGGAAGCCAGCCACCATATAAAGTTAAGATAATGATGGCAGCCATTCTTAAATCAAAATGTGTCTCACCCAAGGTTTGAATAGGATAGAACATACAAAAAAGTGCACCTAAAGAGCCAACCAATCCATAGATGATTTTTTGTTTTAATGAAAGAGGAACTTTCGATTGAAACGGAAAAAACAAATTCATATTAAAAGTAAAAGATAATAATATCGTAATATTCACTAACAGTGGTTTGACAAGAGTAATCAAGAGGTATCCTCCACATCAAAATAATGTGTAATCATATTTATCCTTGCCTTAGACACAAATAAACTTTCATCATTAAGGCTTCTATGTAGCATCATACCATAAAAAAAGGGGTCAGTCCCCCGCTGCGTTAACGCAGCGGGGGACTGACCCCAAAATTCTGTTTACCAGACGAATAATCCTACAATCATTGCGCTTAGTAAGGATACTCCTACACCGCTTACTAATAGCTTCCATACATTTTTTCCGATGATATTTGATTTGTCTTCCCCGAGGATGGAATTGAATGTTCCATAAATCATACCCACGGTACTGAAGTTGGCAAATGAAGTTAAGAACGTGACTGCCACTGCTACTGTATGTGGAGCAAGTCCACTAATCTTTCCTTTTAAGTCCATCATTGCCACAAACTCATTGGTCGCGAGCTTAATTCCCATTAACTGTGCCACATACATGGCGTCCTTCCCACCTAACCCAAGCAGGAAAGCAAACGGACTAAAGATAACAGAGAATATTTTTTGAATGGTCAAGCCCTTCACAATAAAACCTAAAATACCATTGACGCCCGCGGTTAAGGCCACGTAACCAATAACCATCGCCATGATAACAATGACCATTTTTATTCCGACAAGCATACTGTTAGAAATGGTTGAAAAGAAGTCTTTACGCTCTTCCTTAGAAGGAACATACACGATGTCCTCCTCTTTACTCACCTCAACCGGATTCAGCATATTAGCGATCAAAAGTGCGTTCAAGCAATTCAACGGAATCGCCACGAATACATAGGTTGCAGGAACCATTGTTAAATAGGCACCAATAATTGATCCACTGATACTGCTCATACTCATAATTCCAAAAGTTAACAGACGGTGCTGCTTTAAAACAACCATTTGCTGACGGATGACAGCGAGTGCCTCCGTATTCCCAAGAAACATCATTTGAATCGAAAAGAAGCTCTCAAGCTTTGGCAATCCCGATATTTTTGAAATCACCCAGCCAACTTTATCAATAATCCATGTTAAAATTCCGAAGTAGGTTAAAATATCAAAGAATGTAATGATGAAAATAATCGGCATCAAGGCGCTAAAAAAGAAATCCACATGTTCGTTAGCCATAACAGACGGGAACACGAAAGAAATCCCTTCATTTGCACATGCAATAAGCCACGTAAAGAACGAAGCAATTTTATTAATGATCCATGATCCGATTTTTGTTGATAACATAAACCAGGTGATTGCTAATTCAGCAATAAACAATGTTAAAATGGATTTCCACTTTACACCCCTTTTATTCGGTGAGCATAAGTAAACGAGACCCATTACTACTAATACTCCAATTACATTTAACAAAAAATACACGCTACTCACTCCTTTTGTTTATCATTTCCCAAAACGTTTATTTACAATAAAAAAGTCCTTACCCTTTCACACCTTCCGCTACCAGACAGAAAGCATGAAAAAGTAAGGACTGTTATCATTAACAGGGTTAGTTCATCTAAGCCAACCTGACATAAGACTACAATTCTTCATACTTCCTTGTAGTCCGGCATTTAGCGGCTGCCAGGTAGAGACTATCAGACCAACATCACTGATATTATACAAGGATAAAATTTTTAGGAATAGATAACATTCTAATTCAGGTTGAGTTTTGCTTCAATAGGTTTCATTAATGTTCTAATTATTATACTAATAGCAATCTTGAGGAAACTTAAATTTTATCCGGCTCCACATGAACATGAACATCATAGACGCCGTAATCTCTCATCAAGACTTTTTCGACATGGGTGGCAATATCATGAGCCGCTCGCACATCTAAATTGGACTGAACAAGAATCACCACATCAATCACTTCATTATTACCGTAGTTTCTCCCTTTCATCTCTTTAATGCCCTTCACTCCATCAAGTTTTGTAATGACTCCCTGATAAAGTTGTATCTTCTTTTCATCGAACCCATCTGAAAGTTCATGAGAGGCTTGCAGGAAGATATCCCAAGCCGTTTTACATATTAAAATCCCTACAATAATCGCAGTTAACGTATCTAGCCATGGCATATGTAATTGTGATCCAACAATCCCAACTGCTGTTCCAATACTGACCCAGGCATCGGATAGATTATCTTTTGCCGCAGCCATTACCGCGTTGCTGTTAATCCTCATGGCTAATTTTTTGTTGTAAAAATAAACACCAACCATAACAATTGCTGAAGCCACTCCTACATAAGCTGCTAGCATGTCCGGAGAATCATCTCTTCTTTGAAAAATAGCAGGAACCGCATCCGCTAACACTTGTAAACCAACTGCTATCATAATAAAAGAAGCAACCATGGATGAAATGGTTTCGCTTTTCCAATGCCCATACCTATGGTCATGATCCGGCGGGCGCTGCGAAATTTTTAATCCAATAAGGACAGCGATTGATGCAATAATGTCGGTTGTATTGTTTAGGCCATCTGCTCGTAAGGCAGCCGAGTCACTTATGTATCCTATAACTAGTTTTATGATTGATAAAAGGAGATAGGCAACGATACTAAGGATGGCTCCTCGTTCCCCTAATTTAAGGTCTTTATATTTTTGTTCTTCCATTCTCCTGCCTCCCCACAAATTCCTTCCATATCATAACAACCAACTGTCGGGTGGGTCTAGAGCAACCTTTTTGCGTAGCTTTATATAAGTAGGTTTTGGGTAATAATGTTTCATGAGGGAAAGATTCCTAGTGTGTTTGCTATAATCAAAATATATATTACTTATACTTTTTTAAGAAAGGTCTATTTTATGAAAAAAAGAAAATTCGTTCCTACTGTGATAGGAATTCTGTTCGTTCTTTTATTACTATACGGCACTTATAAACTAATGAATGCAAGAACCTTCCAGGTGTTCGGCGGACTAACAGATACGGTGCAGACCGACCAAAAGGTCGTTGCCTTAACCTTTGATGATGGACCATCAAAAAATGTGGATTCCATCCTGCCATTATTGGATCAGTACAACGCAAAGGCCACCTTTTTCCTGATTGGGCATGATATTGACAAGTACCCAGAAGAAGCTGAGAAAATTGCGGCGGCGGGCCACCAACTTGGTAATCATACATATTCACATAATCGAATGGTGTTCAAATCACCGTCATATATTAAAAAGGAAATAGAAAAAACGGATCAGCTAATCCGTGACGCAGGCTTTAAAGGGGAAATCGATGTTCGCCCCCCTAATGGCAAAAAGCTAATAGGATTCCCTTATTACCTCAACAAGCATAATCGTGATACCATCATGTGGAACCTGGAACCCGATAGTTATTACAACACTGCAGCCGATAAAATAAACTATGTGAAGAAAAATGTAAAACCAGGATCAATTATCTTAATCCACCCGATGTATGATCAAACGGGTGAGGAGCTAAAAGCGATTGAAGGGATACTAAAGGCCCTTACAGAGAAAGGGTATTTTTTTGTAACAGTAAACAAACTACAAGAAAGGTAAGTTTATTATTTGCATTTTTTCATGTAAATACTATGATTATCTTGAAACCTTCTCATCCTTTCAAACGTATAGCATGTAGAACTATTTTTTTCTGATGATAAAAATAATAATAGATGGGTGATTATATAATGGGCTCTACGATTTTACTTTTAGGAAGCTACGCCTTTGAAGCATATTATTGGCTGATTCTGATATCAATCTTTGGTTCTTGGTTTCCTCAATTTCAAACTTCAAAAATTGGTGGGTGGATTTATAAGCTAGTTGAACCATATTTAAGCCTCTTTAGACGGTTTATCCCGCCACTAGGGCCAATTGACTTTTCACCAATCATTGCCTTATTTGTTTATCGCTATATTAGCGGTTTTGCCATGGAAGGGCTACGTCTCTCATTGAATACAATTGGAATATAAATTTTTTTCAAATTAGCGAATCGTGCAAAGTACGGTTCGCTATTTATTTGCGATCCTCTCAAGTTTTCCAAAACCATATAAAATAGACCTCCCACATTGGAAGGTCTATTTAGCCTTGCTTTATTGTCTTGACTCCAGATTTACATTTATACATATTTCGGTCCGCAATAATCAGCAGTTCTTTCATTTCACAAGCATCACTTGGATAGACAGCTGTTCCAATCGAAACAGAAATATCCATAGACATTTCTTTAGATAATTGATATAACCCCAATTCGATCTTTGTCGAGATGTCTCTAGTTCTCTTCGAATCTGAATATGGCGACACAATCAGGAACTCATCTCCGCCCCATCTAGCTACAATATCTTGCTCAGTCGTGCTATGTAAAAGAACTTCAGTAATCTTCGTGAGAACCATATCCCCAATTTTATGTCCATATTCGTCATTTATTTGTTTAAAGTCATTGCAGTCTATTACAGAAATCGTTAAGTTCCCTATCTTTTTATCCATCTTTGCTAAAAGCTTTGGGGCACTTTCTGAGATAAAACGCCGGTTATACAGACCCGTCAAAGCATCTTTTTGTGAAAGAAACTTCGCTTTATCATATTGAAATCCCAACCACCAAAAAAACGGTGAAAGCAAGGGAATAAAGACTAAGTCCCATTTATACTGACCATTTTCAAACATAAACACATAGGAACCTTCATAATCTATTAAAAAATAAAAAGAATGCCAGCCTAAAACTAGAGTGACATATATGATAACAATACTAATTCTCCCCGAATAGCTCATCTGGCACATCCTCCCATTTTTTATATGCTAATTTTACTATAAAACAGGAAATTTGTTACACTTTTTCCTTAATCCATGAAAAAATAATTCTAGTTAAACCGACAAAAATGGACAAAATGCTTTTAATAACATAAGTAAAGCTTATCATGAATGATAAAAAAATATATATTTTATTAATCACTCAATCAAGTTATGATATTTACAGAAAAAGGATTATAAGAAAAGAAGGTAATCGTATGAGAGACAGCAAGTACTGGAATATCATGATCTCTTCCACTCTATCTTCACTTGGCAGCTCTATGTATTTTATCGCCGTTGCTTGGATTTTATATAAGATGACATCCAACGCGACCTATACAGGTTTGATGGTTGGTATGGGGTTTCTGCCCGGTGTGGTGCTCAATTTAGTCTTTGGAGTAGTAGTGGATAATCAGAATCGTAAAAAGTTAACGGTCCTATCACTTGGAATTGTCACAATAACCATGGGTATGCTCTTATTGGCCATGACTAGTCATATCCTTAAGCCATGGATGATCATCCTTGTGCACATGATCGTTCAAACCTTTTCATCCCTGTTTAGAACGGCACAGCAAGCCTTTATTACGGAACTGTACAAAAAAGAAGATATCCCTCGTATTTTCAGTGAAACCGGGTCAGCTGTGTCTGTGGGCGGCTTAATTGGGACATCATTATGCGGAGGAATGTTAACCATTTTTCCAGCAAGTATAGTTATGCTCGTTGTTTGTCTTACCTTTGCTGTTGGCACGGTGTGTATGATGCTAATTAAATATATTCCTAGAGTAAGTAATTCAAACAGCAGTTTCAAATCTGGGTTAATCGATTTAAAGGACAGTTTTGTCTATGTTCATAAAAATCGGCTGATGTATTCCTTACTATTAATTATGTTTGTTGGCCAGCTTGTTGTTCATACTTGTGCCGGTATGTTATCGGTATACACAAGTTCACACTTACACGGCACGAGTACTCTATATGGAATTTTAGAATGCGCGACTTCCATCGGAGCCATTATAGCAGGTGTAACAGCAACCTCCATTCTGTACAAAAGCAAACACTACGTTACGGGCCTTTCTTTCGGGATTACCTCCGTTGGTTTGTTAATGATGACTTTTACTAAGGATAATACTGCTGCTTTTATCGCGATCCTCTTGATTGGCTTAGGTACCACTTGGGTCCGGGTATTAATGCAATCCGTTCAACAGGTGTATACAGAACCCGGCTATTACGGGCGGATGGCTGCCATGAGACAAACCATTAATCAAGGAGCCGTGACCATCGGAGCCCCGCTACTGGGCTGGATTGCAGAAAATCATGGAGTAAACAATGCATACGGCACTCTATTAATTCCAGTAATGGCGTTAATGGGATTCTCCCTGTTTTTTGCCACCCAACAGACATTTAAGAGTGTCATAGGGTCGATGATTCCACAAAGTCAGGGTATGAAATAGACTTTATTCTTCAAGAGTATCGTCAGATTTTTTAATTCGCTGATAAAAGGTGGAAATTCTTTTAAGCCCCCTTAATCTTTTAGACACCATATTGCTTTAGGTTTACACTCTGAGTAATGGATACAAAATGATTAAAGGAGGTGAAAAAGTCATGCCTAAACAAAAAATTGATGTGATTGA
>JBDOMM010000022.1:0-3317 GCA_039832695.1 Bacillus sp. (in: firmicutes) | reverse complement strand
CTAATTTAACACCAAATGCCAAAGCAATATTCTGCCACACAATTTTTCTAGTGGATCGGCCTATTTTAATGGCCTGTGCGATTTTAGAAGGCTGGTCTGTTTGAATGATGACATCTGCAGTTTCAATGGCTACATCGCTTCCCAGACCACCCATTGCTATGCCAACATCACTTGTTGCAAGGACAGGCGCATCGTTAATACCGTCACCTACAAAAGCAACTTTAACTCCTACCTGTTTTCTTAAAGATTCTACTTCATCGAGTTTATCTTCCGGTAACAATCCACCTATGGCCTGATCTAATCCTATTTCTCTACCAAGCTCTCTGGTAATAGAATCTTTGTCGCCAGAGAGCATTATGATTCTCGATATTCCGGTTTTACGAATTTCTTTGATCGCTTGATGTGCATCTTCTTTCAGCTCATCAGCTATAGTTACGTAACCAGCAAATTCACCATCAATAGCCACCAATACCACAGATTCTACAATATTATTTATTTCAGTAGGAGATATGATATCGTGGGAATCCAATAGTTCTTTATTGCCAATCAAAACAGATTTACCTGTAACTATTCCTGTTAATCCCTTTCCTGCAACCTCACTTACCTGGGATGCTTTATAAGCTGAATTATCTTTTTTATACTCTATGATAGCCTTAGCTATAGGATGAGTTGACTGTTCCTCTATCGCCCAGAGGTATTTCATTAATTCTTCTTCCGTAATTTCAGGGCTACTTACAATTTCCTTTATTTTAAAAACTCCTTTGGTAAGGGTTCCAGTTTTATCCATTACAACCGTATTTATTTTGGTCATGGTATCCAGAAAAGATGCGCCTTTAAAGAGGATTCCGTTACGAGACGCTGCACCCAAACCTCCGAAATAACCTAATGGGATAGAGATTACGAGGGCACACGGACATGAAATTACCAGAAAAATTAATGCCTTATAAAACCAATCCTGGAATATATAATTATCAACAAAGAAGTAGGGTAGAAAGGTTAGGCCAATCGAAAGGAATACAACTATTGGCGTATAAACCCTGGCGAATTTTCGGATGAATAATTCTGTTTTTGACTTACGGGCTGTGGCATTCTGAACCATATCCAGGATACGGGCAATTGAACTGTCCTTAAATTCCTTTGTGGTTTCAATTTGAATAACATCATTAAGATTAATGCTTCCGGCAAATACGGTTGAGCCTTTTGCGATAGTATCTGGTTTGCTTTCCCCTGTAAGGGCCGCCGTATTTAAGGAGGCTTTATCAGATAACAGTTTTCCGTCCAATGGAACTTTCTCCCCTACCCTAACTTGAATTTTTGAACCAATTTTCACAGATTCAGGTGGCACCGAAACATAATTATTATTTTGATACAGTAAGGCTTCATTAGGTCTTACATCCAACAAGGCCTTGATATTTCCCTTTGCTTTTTTTACAGCTGAACCCTGGAAAAGTTCACCTACCGTATAGAATAACATTACGGCTACCCCTTCGGGGTATTGACCAATAATAAAAGCACCAATTGTAGCAATGGACATTAAAAGGAATTCTGTAAAGAAATCCCCATTTTTGATACTTTTCCAACCTTCCTTCATCACAGGTAAACCCACGGGTAAATAGGCCACAGCATACCAGAGGATTCTGATCCAGCTGGAAAAACGGGAAAATGTTCCCAGGTAATCTAATAGAATTCCTATAATTAAAAACAGGAAGCTAAAAATAGCTGGAATGTAAACCTTAAAACTCGGTTTGTTTGCAACCAATTCTTCCTCATTACCAGCCATACTTCCACAACAATCTTCTGATTCCTGAATAGAACAGGAAGTTTCTTCTGAGATAACTGAATTCTTTTCTTTCATAACTTCTAATTAGTATCTAATTCCTGATATGGCTGGTATTCTTTATCTCCAAATTCTTTTTCTATCTGAATGGTAGTATGGGTTATTTTAAATTTATCGCGTAGCTGATTACGGATATCATATAGAAATTGATCTTCATATCCGTTAGGAACTACTAAATGGGTAGAGAGGGCAGTTTTAGTTGTACTCATAGCCCATATATGTAAATCGTGAACGTCTTCTACCCCTTCAAGGTCTTTTAAAAATTCCTCAACTTCGTCAATATCAATATTTTTTGGAACCGCGTCTATCGCTATTTTAACCGAATCACGAAGAAGGCCCTAGGAACTATATAAAATAACCAAAACAATTATTAAACTTAGCGCAGGATCTATCCAGGTTAAGCCGGTATATTTGATGGCGAGATCACCAAGCAGTCTGACAAAGACTGCGATGGCGATTTATGTAATGTACTTATTTATAAATTATCATTTTTATTCTATAATCCTTCTATTAACCAATTCCATTTCTGTGCCTTCCTTACACTGTGCATCTATACTGTCACTGCCCAATTTCTTGATTAACGGGTTTTAAAGATCCGCCATTTCACCTTTTAGATGGCTGTAAAATGTAACCGTATCATTGTCTTCATCTGATCTATACTGTAAGCATTTAATTGGTTTAACTTTAAACCTTGCAAGAACCGGACGGGAAAATTGGTTTTATTTGTAGAAGCAGTTGAAAACGAAAACAGCCAATAACCTGTAACCTTTATTTAAAGGCGGCATGCCTATATCAAATGCAGTCATTTGTTAATTTTCAATATTCTTGGTTTCCTCATCTAACTTCCCTTCAAATTTTGGCACAGGTCTATTTCGCCTTTCACTTTCGGTTTCAACAATTCCGTTCTTACGTATATCCTTAATCAACCACTGCATTTCCATAATTTCCCTACGCTGTGCCTTTATGATTTCGTCGGCAAGTTTCCTAACCCTGACATCTTTTATTTGAGACCGTTCGCTAGTTAAAATGGCTATAGAGTGATGGGGTATCATTCCTTCCATGTAGTCAACACCTGTAACAGTTACTTGGCTTCGGACTAGCCATATTCCACTTACAATCAATAAAAAACCCAAACCTAAAACCAAAACATTCTTTTTTCGGTCCTTGTACATTTGTAGCATGTAAAGCAGCATAATTATGACCATTGACCCGCCCATAATCAGTGTCATAAAAAACCTAGTCTCGCTGTACCAGAAATGATCTATAATCTGATATGAATGCGTGTACATTAAAAAAAACATTGCGACCATTGAGGTTGCAATCATTGCAAAAAATTTACCGTATTTTCCTTTGTTGTTCTGTTTGTTTTCCATTTTGTTTAAATTTAAAATTAAAGATTTAGTTAATGAGTGGTATACACATCGTTAAAAAAAGTAAGCGAGCATCCCTACAAATTTTGTGTATTGATTTTTCTTTTTGT
>JBDOMM010000011.1:0-56822 GCA_039832695.1 Bacillus sp. (in: firmicutes) | reverse complement strand
TGAAATTTCGTTAGGTCTATTTGTCGTACGCTGATTTTTTTTGTTTGGGAGAGGGCCCCCCTCCCAAACAAAAAATATTTCTCTTCAAACAAAAAGATTTTAATAACTACTTGACTGGAGGTAAGAAAGAGGTTGATTCAAGATAAGTGAATCAACCTCTTTTATGTAATGTTCCTGAATGTTTTTGGCGGTTTTTGACAGATTTGTGAACAATATTGATTTTTGAGTTTTTCAGTTGTTAACAAATGATTTAAATGCTATTCTAGCACTTGTATACAAGAAAACATTTATGACAAGGTTTATAATCAATACATGAATGCTTACAAGTTTGGAAAAATTAAGCGGAAAAGGATTGATTTTAATTCTTTAGTCTTTTACAGATTTAGTTGACTAAATAACAAGAAATGTTTATTTTTATTAAGTCAGATTAAATTTATTTAATTTAAAGGAGTTTGATTTAGCATGGCAGAAAAGCAATTTAAAGTAATCGCAGAAACAGGAATTCACGCAAGACCAGCAACTTTATTAGTGCAAACAGCTAGCAGATTTGATTCTGAAATCACATTAGAATATAAAGGTAAAAAAGTTAACTTAAAATCTATCATGGGTGTTATGTCTTTAGGTGTTGGCCAAGGAGCTGATATTGTGATCACTGCAGAAGGTAACGATGCGGATGATGCGCTAAATAGCTTGGCAGAAACATTGAAAAAAGAAGGTTTGGCAGAATAATGACGTTTTTACATGGGATTGCTGCATCAAACGGCATTGCAATTGCAAAGGCATACCGTCTTGTTGAGCCAGATTTATCTTTTGAAAAAGTAACAGTTGAAGATTCTACTGCAGAAGTTGAACGTTTCCGCCAGGCAATGGCACAATCGAAAAGTGAACTAGAAGCTATTCGTGATCGTGCCAAGGTTGATCTTGGGGCAGATAAAGCTGCCATTTTTGAGGCACATCTTCTTGTATTAAGTGACCCAGAGTTAAATTCACCAATCGAAGATAAAATTAAGTCTGAGAATGTAAATGCTGAAGTAGCCTTAAAAGAAACAGCAGATATGTTCATTATGATGTTTGAACAAATGGATAATGAATATATGAAAGAACGTGCAGCAGATATTCGTGATGTGACTAAGCGTGTGCTTTCGCATTTATTAGGTGTACAAGTTGTCAATCCAAGCATGATTGCTGAAGAAGTAATCATTGTCGCTGAAGACTTAACCCCTTCAGATACGGCTCAATTGAATAGACAATTTGTAAAAGGTTTTACAACTAATATTGGCGGACGTACCTCTCATTCTGCTATTATGGCTCGTTCAATGGAAATCCCTGCGGTTGTCGGTACTAAGACTGCTACAGAGGAAATTAACAATGGTGACCTAGTTATTGTCGACGGACTAAAAGGTGAGGTTCATATTAACCCAACACCAGAACTTGTTGAACAATATCGTAAGGTTCATGAGGAATATGAAGTACAAAAAGCAGAATGGGCGAAGCTTGTAAATGAACCTACCGTTTCTGCTGACAATCACCACGTAGAATTAGCTGCCAACATTGGAACTCCAAATGATCTAAAGGGAGTAGTTGAAAATGGCGGCGAAGGTGTTGGCCTTTACAGAACTGAGTTTCTTTACATGGGAAGAGACCAGCTTCCAACAGAGGAAGAGCAATTTGAAGCATATAAGGCTGTCCTTGAAGGAATGGGTGGAAAACCTGTTGTTGTACGTACTCTTGATATCGGTGGAGATAAAGAACTTCCATATCTTGAATTACCAAAGGAATTAAATCCATTCCTAGGTTTCCGTGCAATCCGTTTATGTCTTGAGGAACAGGATATTTTCCGTACTCAACTTCGCGCTTTATTGCGTGCAAGCAGCTATGGTAACTTAAAAATCATGTTCCCTATGATTGCAACGTTAGATGAATTCAGAGCAGCTAAAGCCATCCTTGAAGAGGAGAAGCAAAAGCTCCTAGCTGAAAATCAAACGGTTGCTGATCATATTGAATTGGGAATTATGGTAGAGATTCCATCTACAGCTGTTTTAGCAGATCAATTTGCTAAAGAAGTAGACTTCTTTAGCATTGGTACAAACGATTTAATTCAGTACACAATGGCTGCAGATCGTATGAATCAACGTGTGTCTTACCTTTATCAGCCATATAGCCCATCTATTCTAAGATTGGTGAAAATGGTTATTGATGCTGCACATGCTGAGGGCAAATGGGCAGGTATGTGTGGAGAAATGGCTGGAGATGAAACAGCAATTCCAGTTCTGTTAGGTTTAGGACTTGATGAGTTCTCTATGAGTGCGACTTCTATTCTTAAGGCGCGTTCTTTAATCAGAAACTTGAATAAGTCAGACATGGAGAAATTGGCACAAGAAGTTCTTAATATGCAAACAACTGACCAAGTAATTGAAGCAGTTAATGCAGCTATTAAGTAATCTAAAATATGCATTAAAAGAGGCAGACTATGTAGTCAGCCTCTTTTTTTTATTTTTAA
The DNA here is from genome assembly GCA_039832695.1 of Bacillus sp. (in: firmicutes). Taxonomy (GTDB): domain Bacteria; phylum Bacillota; class Bacilli; order Bacillales; family Cytobacillaceae; genus Neobacillus. The sequence continues at coordinate 54,322 of JBDOMM010000011.1, read as the reverse complement.
ATAGTAAAAAATATGGATATTTTCTAAATATATTGTGTTATTTGTGTGACAAATGGAGTATAATTGTGGTTACAAAGACCTGTTCCGCTATTAATACCATCTTGAGTTTATGGGTATTAAGAAATAGTGCATAAGGTGAGTGGATAGGTAGAAATATACATATGATACCTGTAAAAAATCAGTGGAGGTGAAAGGGAAAATGGAACAAAAGCCTGTACATTATGATGGAAGTTCACACCTTGGCCAAGCAACAAAAGAGGCGGTAGTTAATGAACCTTTCCAGATGACTGATGAAATGCGAGTAAATATTGGTCAAAATCCTTACTCACTAAATACAAACGAATAAGCAATTTACTTACGTTGGATTTGTCTTAGGACAGATCCTTTTTTATTTTTTGAAGCAGATTATTTGAATGTGTGTCTATTCTTATGTAAAATTACTCTGAATTAAAGATATCTTAAATTAAAATATTTACGGTTGAGTATTTTTTAAGATTTTGATTCAAACTATACTAGAAATTACACAATGAGAAAGGTGATTAAAATGGCACAAGTTTTATATATTACTGCACATCCACATGATGAATCACAATCGTATAGTATGGCAGTTGGGAAAGCATTCATTGATAGTTACAAAGAAAATAACCCGAATGACGAGGTCGTTCACGTGGATTTATATAGTGAAAATATTCCACATATCGATGCAGATGTATTTAGTGGTTGGGGAAAACTTCGCTCTGGACAAGCTTTTGACGAGCTTTCAGCGGAAGAGAAAGCAAAAGTCAGTCGTCTTAATGAATTAAGCGACCAATTTATCGCTGCTGATAAATATGTTTTCGTTACACCATTATGGAATTTCTCTTTCCCACCAGTAATGAAAGCATATCTAGATTCTGTTGCCGTTGCTGGTAAAACTTTTAAATATACAGAGCAAGGTCCTATTGGACTTTTATCTGGTAAAAAGGCTCTACACATTCAAGCTCGTGGAGGGGTTTATTCTGAAGGACCAGCAGCACAGATGGAAATGGGTCACCGATATATCACTATTATGATGAGTTTCTTTGGTATCAATGATGTTGAAGGCCTCTTCGTAGAAGGTCATAATGCAATGCCAGACAAAGCGCAAGAAATTAAAGAAAATGCGATTGCTCGTGCAAAGGATCTTGGCCACACATTCTAAATTAGTAGGGTAAATTCTCGGGGCGGATAAACTATCCGCCTCATTTTTATGAAGTTTTTACCACTACCTTTTGGAAATTATCCTGTATACTAGAGGTAGAATTAAAAGGGGGCGTGATTACATAATGGAATTGAATTTAGCAGGAAAAAATGCATTGGTTGTTGCTTCCAGTCAAGGACTAGGGTTTGCTATTGCAGAACGCCTTGTAAAAGAAGGCGTTAATGTCATGATCTCGGGTCGAGAAGAAGATAAATTAAGACAAAAAGCCAATGAACTTCAAGAAATCGGGATGGGGAAGGTTGCTTATCAAAGAGCAGATATTACTAACCTCAATGATATCAACCAGTTAGTTTCTGCAGTGAATGACACGTTCGGAGGTCTACAGCTCCTTGTCAATAACGCAGGTGGTCCTCGAGCAGGTGCTTTTGAAGATTTAACAGATGAGGATTGGCAGACTTCTTTTGAACTGAATTTGTTATCCTATGTACGTATCATACGGGCTGCACTGCCGTACTTAAAGCAACAGGGAGGAAGAATCTTAAATATCGCTTCCTCATCTATTAAAGAACCTATACCTGGTTTAATTCTTTCAAACACATTCCGCACAGGAATCGTGGGCCTATCAAAAACACTAGCTTCAGAGTTAGCTCCGTATAATATCTTAATTAATACGATAGCTCCAGGCAGAATAGCAACAGATCGTGTAAAGCACTTAGACCAAGTAAATGCTGATAAACTTGGTATAGAGAGGGAAGCGGTTGAACAGCAAGTGAAGGCAGGTATTCCGTTAAAAAGATATGGCACACCTGAGGAATTTGCCAATGTTGCAACGTTTTTACTTTCTGATGCAAATTCCTATATGACAGGTAGTGCTTTTCTCGTTGATGGGGGAATGGTAAAGGCTATTTAATTAGTTGAATTTTTTCCTGTATTAACCTTTCTTTACGTTTATTACCGATAGATTTGGGCTATTGTAATAATAAAGGGAGTGTTATGAATGCGCAGAAAAATTCCAATCGGTATTGCTTTATGTTTAAGTTTGTTTTGTACTTCTGTTTTAAGTGGTTGTGGAATTTTGTTGTCTAATGAGTTAATTGTGAATCGCTATGCAGATGCATTATTAACGAAAAATAATGAGCTGCAATTTCGTTTTCGAATTAATGATGAAATCTTAGAGGGTCACCCAATGTATAAAGTAAAGGTGACTATTCACGATGATCAGTTGGCGGAAGCCATTGGAAAAAGGGAAATTATTTATGGCGAGGAACAGGTAGTAAATGGGGAATATTTAGAAGTAAATGGTAAGGATGAGAAGTATATCTTTATGGAACCAATTCCATTAAAACAGGATTTACATATTAATGAGATTAAAAATATGATTGAACAGGATCAAGCAGTCTCTATAGAAGTATTTAATGATAAAGAAGTATTTGGACGTACGTTTTTAACCAATTTTTCATCAGAATTATAACGGTTTATTTTTTACACTGTTAGGACATCATTTAAATGTGCATAAATTTGGAGATGGAGCACTGAGACCGGACGACTGGACGTTCCGGTCTTTTTCATTACCTACAACAAAAACGATAATGCTACAATAGAGGATATTCTATATTGGAGAGGAAAGATGCAATTGTTGTACAATCCAAGAAATACAATAATAGGTTTTATTGGTATTGGTGTAATGGGGAGAAGTATGGCAGGACATTTATTAAATGCAGGATACTCATTAGTTGTTTATTCAAGAACAAAGGAAAAAGCAACGGAGTTAATAGAGAAAGGTGCAGAATGGGTCGAAACACCTAAAGCAGTCGCTGAAAAGGCGAATGTTGTTTTCACCATTGTGGGTTATCCGGTTGATGTTGAAGAGGTGTATTTTGGTGAAAATGGCCTGCTTCCTAATGCGCAGGAAGGTAGTGTTATGATTGATATGACTACTTCAGCGCCGTCCTTAGCAGTAAAAATATATGAAGAGGCCAAGAGAAGAGGGATTCAAACTATCGATGCTCCTGTTTCCGGAGGAGATGTTGGAGCGAAAGAAGCAAAGCTATCCATTATGGTTGGTGGTGAAAAGGATGTATTTGAAGCAGTGTATCCTCTACTGCAACACTTGGGTACTAATATAGTTTATCAAGGGAATCCGGGGGCAGGGCAGCATACAAAAATGTGCAATCAAATTGCGATTGCTTCTAATATGATAGGTGTCTGCGAAGCAATTATTTATGCAGAAAAGGCGGGACTTGATCCTGAAACTGTATTAAAAAGCATTACAACTGGGGCAGCAGGCAGCTGGTCTTTAAGCAATCTTGCTCCAAGAATGTTAAAGGGGAATTTTGAACCTGGTTTTTACATAAAACATTTCATCAAGGATATGAAAATTGCATTAGATGAGGCTGAACGCATGGATATGCCAGTTCCCGGACTCGCTTTAGCAAAATCTTTATATGAGCAATTAGCTCTCAATGGAGAAGAAAATAGCGGGACTCAAGCTCTTTATAAATATTGGAAGCATTAATCATCCTGGCAAAAATCTCCCAAGCATAAATTTCTTCTGTCTTCAAGAAACTATAATGTAACCTTAAGACAGGAGGGAAAAACATGGCCAAGAGAACAAAAAAGAATGACGCGAAACAAAAGAATAAAAAGGGTTTTGATTCCGCGGTGTTAAATGAAGAATTTGCTCATGAAATGGGTGCTGCTGCGACTAATAAAATCCATAAAGATAAAGCAAAGAAAGAAAAGGCACCGAAAAATAACGGCGCTTATAAAGGTTAATAGTTCATATACCACAGAGCCCCCTCTGCGATAATGAGGGGGCTTATTGTTATTTAGAATTAAGCATAAAATGTTCCATTCTGTCGAGTCCTTGCTTTAAAGTCTCCATGGAACAGGCGAAAGAAAGCCGGAAATAACCTTCTCCGTATTCTGAAAAAGCACTGCCTGGCACAACTGCTACCTTTGTTTCATTTACTAATTTAATGGCAAAATCAAAGCTATTTAAATGGATTGCGTTTGGTATTTTTACGAAGAAATAAAAGGCACCATCCGGCTTAACCGTTTCGAGGCCCATAGATGTTAACCGCTCAAACACATAATCTCTTCTTAACACATATTCTTCTTTCATAACAGATGCATCATTGATCCCTACTGTTAAAGCTTCTAACGCTGCTCTCTGTGCGATAGAGTTCGCGCATGAGACATTATATTGGTGTACTTTCAAAATATGCTTTGTGATGTTTTCTGGGGCAAATAAGAAGCCTATTCTCCAACCAGTCATGGAATGTGATTTCGATAGACCATTAATCAAAATGGTTTTGTCTTTAAGAAATTGTGCAATAGAAGTATGTTCTTGATCATAAGTAAGCTCACTGTATATTTCATCTGCAAGCACAAAAATATCTTTTTCTTTTAGGAAATGGGCGATGTCTTTAAGCTCATTCTCTGACAGACTAACTCCCGTTGGGTTGGATGGATAAGGAAGCACAATACAGCGTGTCTTATCAGTAATAAATGGCTTGATGGTTTCTAAAGTGAACCGAAATTGATTTCCTCTAAGATCAACGTGTACAGGCACAGCACCCATCATGCGAATAATTGGTTCATACCCAGGATAGATTGGACCAGGTAGAATAACCTCTGTTCCTTCAGCTAATATCGTTCGAAAAGCGATATCAATCGCCTCGCTTGCCCCCATAGTTACAATTACTTCCGAATCAGCTTGATAGTTTAAACCGTATTTCTTCTCAACAAAATCACAGACAGCCTTTCGAAGTTCAATTGTTCCTGCATTATGTGTATAGGAAGTAAAATCTTTCTGGATTGCTTCAATACCAGCTTGTTTGACATGCTCTGGTGTAGGGAAATCAGGTTGTCCTATGGTAAATGATAAAAGGTCATCTATGTGAGAGACCATATTGAAAAATTTTCTAATACCGGATATTTCTATATTTTTTACTCGTTTATTCACTAAATGTTCCAAGGTTTGTCCATTCCTTCCAGTTAACGAATCATCTTCGTTTAGGATAACACGATTTTTGATAATTTGTAACCAACCAGGTTTTCAATAATAAAAAACGGCCTGAGAATTTTCTCAGACCGCTTTTTAGGGGGAGGGGAATAATATATCAAATTAGGAGTACTGTCTATTAATAACCGTAGTCCCAATCGATTTCATCTTCGTGCCAGAATACAGGTGACACGGAGCCCAATTCGACAATCTTTTCATTAAGTCTACAACTGCAATGGTCACAACCACATTGCTCCTTAATTTCTTCAAATACGGAATGTTCAACATCTTCTATAAATGTAATGTTTTGCTCCTGAAAAAGAATGGCAGTTCCTTTCATAGTAAAAGCACCTCTTTTAAAAATTTTTACATGTAATTTTGAAAAGTTATTCTTATGAATATATTGTAGTTCCGTTATTTTTTTCAGTCTATGGATTTGTGATAATGTTCACAAAACGCTCAAGAAGTTGTTGAGGAAATAAGAATTCTGAATAGAGGTTTGTTTTTATGTCTCACAATAACAAAGGTGACCAATTGGCAGCAGGTCACCTTTGATTATTAAGAATATCTTTCTCCTAGTTTTTTAAATATCGGTTTTTGGTATGAACGGGTATTCCTATTCGAAATAGATGATGGTTTTTCCATTTCAGAAATGCCTGTATAGGTTTGTAATAAGGACTTAGCATAGCTTAATGAAAGTGTTGCCTTAGGATTTCTAACACGTCCATCAAGTTTACCTAAATGAGGAAGCACGTGAAAATCGGATTTAATTGGAGGGATATGGAAGGTGTAACTACCACATTCAACAAGTACATCAGATTGCTGTTGGCTATTTCTTGGGTTTTGTGAAAAGTGGAGTCCTACTTTTTTTGCCTTGCCTTCTTGGATAAGTTTTTTTAACGCTTCCTGTTTTAATTTGTACAAAAATTTGGGATTAGTTGCTGTTTTTGCATGGCGATTCACGATAAAGACTGCTTGAGCGAGGTTTTCGATAGTTAGATTTGTTTTTGAGAGGGGGTTTTTCTGATCGTGATTCAAGGTATGTTCTCCTTTCATTTTATTATACATCTATATTATACCTCTTTTTTTAAAAAATAGAAATAAGGCTGTAAATCTTATCCTAATAAAGCTCTGAAAATTTTGTTGAAATAATCATTATTTTCAATAAATTACTTTCTTTCAATTAATTTCATTGTAAAATAGAAATACTAGAATGTAAAAATATTATTTTAAGAAATCAGAATTTATTCGCCTGAAGGATGATTTAATGGAGCACATAAATAATTTGTTGACGAATGAGTTAACCTCTGGGAAAGCCAGTGGAAAAATACAAAGCATTATTTTTAATATTATTTTTCAACACATTCAAGATATGGTTTTTGTCATGAAGGTAGAAGAAGGACCTCGTTTTCGCTATTTATTTATAAACGAACCTGGCATGATAAAAGCAAACCTTACTGTTAATTCGATTGGAAAAACGTTTCAAGATGTGCTTCCCGATTCATTTGCGAATTCCCTTCAGCGGAAGTATGAGAAGTTATTAAAAAGAAAAACAGTCATTACATTTGACGATCAAATTGAATTAAATGATGGAAGAATGATTTACGGTGAAACGTTATTAACTCCAGTTTTTAACCAAGACCATTCCATCAGTTATATTGTAGCAGTTACAAGGGATGTCACTGAATGGTTACACGAGAAAAACAAGATTATTGAAAGTGAGCAGAGATATAAATCTATTGTTGAACATAATTTAGATTCAATCTTTACCATAAATTTAAATGGTAAAATACTTGAAGCAAATCCTGCAGCGGCTTTATTAACTGGGTATACCGAAAAACAGATGATTAACCGTTCTATTTTCGATCTAATTAATGAAAATGATATAGAGAATTTTAAAAGTTATCTACAGAAATCATGTACAGGAATTGCTCTAGAAAAAAATGATTGTAAGATAATCCACTCCAAAGGCTACTTACTGATTGTTCATATTAAAACTGTTCCGATTGTGATTCATAATGAAATTAAAGGACTATTTGTGATATTAAAAGATCTTTCTGAAAAAGTAAAAAATATGGAAATGATAAAATTTATGGCTTTTCATGATCAATTAACTGGATTATTGAATCGTCGTGCTTTATTGGAACAGTTAAATAATCAGATACATACACAGACACATAAGATTAATAAATTTGCTTTATTTTCTATTGACCTAGATAGATTTAAGTTTCTTAATGATACACTTGGGCATCTTGCTGGAGATGAAGTATTAAAAAAGGTTGCTGACCGCCTATCACAGTTTCAAAGTGATAACTGCTTTATTTATCGCATTGGCGGAGATGAGTTTACTATTTTATTGCTAGATGCCAATCAAGAAAGGGCTGGTTCTTTTGTAAGTAAAGTATTTTCTGTATTTTCGCAGTCCTTTTATTTGAACACTCAAGAGTATTTTATTACACCCAGCATCGGGATCAGTTTATACCCGAATGATGGTGATGATGCTGAAATGTTAATTAAGAATGCGGATGAGGCGCTTTTTCGAGTGAAGGAAAGAGGAAAGGCACATTTTCAATTTTATCGGACAGAAATGAATTCAGTATTTACAAATGTTGTGGCGTTGGAAACACACCTAAGAAAAGCAATTGAAAAAGATGAGCTTTCATTGTTTTATCAGCCGCAGGTTGATGTTACCACGGGGGAAGCTAAGAGTTTCGAATCTCTACTAAGGTGGAACGATCGGGAATTTGGAAATATTTCACCTAATGTATTTATTCCTTTGGCTGAGGATACGGGATTAATTATCCCTATTGGTTATTGGGTCATTGAAAAGGCGTGTCAACAAATTCATACTTGGAATGCATCTGGCTATACTGATATTCGGGTTGCGGTTAATATTTCACCCAAACAATTCCTTCACTTAAATCTGGTACCTTTCATTTATTCGATGATTCAAACCTATGGGATACAGCCATCTTCTCTAGAAATTGAAATTACAGAAGGGGCTATGCAAGATAAAAAGGAAACTATTCCTATCTTGAAAAGGTTAAAAGATTTAGGAATCTCCATTTCCGTTGACGACTTTGGAACCGGTTATTCTTCATTAAGTTACTTGAAGCAATTTCCTATCGACGGATTAAAAATTGATCGCTCCTTTATTAGAGATATAATGGTTGACCAAAAGGATGCAGCTATTACTAGGTCGATTATTCATCTAGGTAAAAGCTTGGGTCTTGAAGTGATTGCAGAAGGGGTTGAGGATGAACAACAAGTAGAATTTCTGGCAAAGGCAAAATGTCATAAAATTCAAGGCTATTATTTTTCGGAGCCACTCTCTGCTGATGAGCTTAAGGAGAAATTTTTAATAAAAAACTAATATAAAAAATTCAGTAAAAATCCTTATCATCGGTTATCGATAAGGATTTTTTTATTCTTCCTCTGATGATAATAGTGTAAAGATGGTTAACTCTGGTTTAGACATAAATCGGAATGGAAGCCTGGTTGTCCCTATGCCTCGATTTACGTATAGCCTGAAGTCCTTTTCTTCTCCAATAGAATAAAGGCCTTCTGGGTAATTTTTTGCAAATGGAGGTATGACTAATGGACCTATAAATGGAAGTTTCACTTGTCCACCGTGACTGTGTCCGCTTAATTGCCATTGAATGGGATATTGCACGGCAGTTTCAGCAAGGTCAGGAGCATGTGACAGTAAAATTTTGAAACTATCCCTTGGAATATTTTTTAATGCTAATGGTAAATTGGGTCTCCCTAACATGGCATCATCAATACCAATTAAAAAAATTTGACTACCATCCTTTAATATTATTTCTTTTGCTTCATTTAACAGGACAATAAAATTTGTGGTCTCCATAATATTCCGGTAAATATTAGAACCGTAGCCCCCATGATCATGGTTGCCAAATATACAATACTTCCCTAAAGGTGCATGCAGTCTTTTTAATAATCCCACAAGTTTATTCATTTCTGTGTACTTATTGGGCTCGTCCATTAAATCACCAGTAAATAAGATGATATCAGGTTGTAGATTATTTATTTTATTAACTAACTCTTTAAATTGACTAAGATTGTATTGAAAGCCAAGATGGGTATCACTGAATTGTACCATTCTAATTCCATGAAACCCCTTAGGGATTAAAGGATGTTTCATCTCTTGTTCTTGGATATCGAGTAAAGAAGGCTCAATTCGATTGGCGTAAAGATAGCCACCAGAACTTAAACCAAGGACCGTAAGAACTGAACCGAATGATCGTTTTAGAAAAATTCTCCTCGTTTGCTTTTTAGCCATTACTTCTACCAGCCTATCTGTTATTGACCCTATTACAAACTCAAGGGTCCAATAGTATTGTCTGTAAAAATTGTCTCAAATGCAAGTGAAAAAGGTACTTGATAGTTCTTATGCAGCAGCTAGAAGAAAAATACTAAAAAAGAGGCAGTCCACAAAGGACTACCTCTTATCTATAACTTACAGCCCGTCTTTGTAGAGCTATCCAGGAAGAAATAAACTGATTCTTGTTCACCCTAACTTGTTTTTTGCCTGATAGTGGATCATTTAAATAGACGTTATTGGGATCGAAACCAACTAATACTACGGCATGTAAATCCAGCGGTGTTTTGATATATTGCTTTCCGTGATACCAACCTTCCCATCGATCTGGAAGTCGATAATCTCCCGTCGTCCACACTACTACTGGATAGCCTGCAGCAACGTGATCTAATACTTTTTCAAAGGGCTGGTTTGTCAAGTTTACCGCTCTGCCAGGTAGCTTTTGATTAATTAGAGCAATCATTGGTCTATCAAAAACAGCATATCCAGCACGCCTTCCAGTCATATCCCCAACAAATCCATCAGCAGGATTTCCCCACCGTAAGATATCCCCTTTGGCTGATCGAATTATAGGGTCGGGATCTTTCTGGATCGATCGGTAAAGGTCCATTTTATTCGTTCTAACACCAGCGTAATGTAATACCATTGCTAAACTTGTAACTTCACACCCGTAACGTAATTCCGGGTTTTGTTTAATTAAAATTACGTTTAGCATGGCCGAATTTTTTTTCGGCGGGGTACTTACAGAATTGCTTTTAACAGGCTTATTTTCCACATTAATAATCTGGTCTTTGACATCCCTAATTGTTTGAGTTTTATTACTTATGGGGACTACTGGTGTTTTGTCTTGTTTATTTTCAGTTATTTGAACTCTGGACTCCGTTTTCTTCGTAAAGGAGTTAGATGTCGTATTGGCATTAAAATGGCTGCAACCAAACATCGGAAGGATTAAAGCTAACAAGCAAAGCTTTTTCAAATAATTGCTCCCCCTTTATCGCTCATTAGAAGTAGGCGCTTTGGTATGACCATTCATTTACCCTAAATAACTGACTTATTGAAGCAGTTTTTAAGGGCTTGTATATAGGATGTGATTGTTTCTAGGCGGGTATAATGGTATCCTTTTGGAAAAGAACGAGAAGCGGCGTGTACGCGTATGGTATAATGAAAATATTTTTTTGGAGGTACTTGGATGGATGCACTGGAGATCCTATCGGATCTTGAAAACTGTATTCCCTTTTTTCAGCCGATTTTTAGTGCCGATGAACAACGGGTTATAGCTTATGAGGTTTTAGGGAGATATCAATCTGAAGGCAATATCATTAGTCTAGGTTCATTTTTTCAGGATGAAGAAATTCCTGATGAATATAAGTATGAAGTGGATTTATTGATTGTTAAAAAGGCACTTGAAAAAGCGCTGAAGTTGGATAATGATATACGCATATTTTTAAATCGAAATGCTGATTTATTAATGTATCAACACGGTGAACCATTTCTACAGGAACTTTTAGTATTCGAAAAAAAAGGACTAAATCTTGGGCGCATTGTTTTGGAAATTTCTGATCGAAATTATAATGGGGATGTAGATCAGTTTGATCATCTCCTTCAATATTACCGGACCTACGGGATAAAAATTGCGATTGCAAGCGTTGATAGTGAGAGTCATTATTTTGAACGTCTAGGTCAGCTTAATCCAGATATTTTGAAAATTAACTTACAACCGTTAAAGTCAACCTCCATGGGAATAAACTTTAATGATGTGTTGTATTCACTTTCCCTTTTTGCAAGAAAAATTGGTGCTACTCTTTTGTTTGAGAATATTGAGATGAGTTATCAGTTGCAATTTGCATGGAAAAATGGAGGGCATTATTATCAAGGCTACTATTTATCTCCACCAGCAGATGAATGCATTGATCGAGATTTATTAAAGGATCGATTAAAAGAAAAATTCCACGACTTTATTTCATATGAGAAGAGAAAGTTGGAATCTGTTTTTACAACTGCTGAAAATCTTCAAGCAAAGGTTCAGGAGTTAGTGATAAAAAATAGGAAATCAAGCTACAATGAACTCTTCCAAGCATTAATTAAAGAAATGGATCATGTGGCATTTCGGATGTATATATGTGATGAAGATGGATTTCAAAAATCAGCAAATATTTTTAAAGAAAAAGATGGCTGGATTGTTCAATCAGAATATATAAATAAAAATTGGAGCTGGCGCCCATACTTTTTAGAAAATATCATAAAAATGCGACATGAGCAAAAGGGAATTCTTTCTGATTTATATTGTGACATTGAAACAGGTGAAACTATACGGACTTTCTCATTTCCAATAAATGAGAATGAATATCTCTTTATTGATATTTCTTATCAATATTTATTTGAGCATGACCAACTTCTTTAAAACCTCTTTTGAATAGAATGATTCATGTAGTGGCATTTTAATGAAAAGGGTACTATGCCGGTTCATACGGTACACTTTCATTAAGAAGGAGTTATGCTTATGGGTCTTTTTATCAATATTCTTGGGATTGTAATTATTGGTATTCTCGCCGTATCTGCCATTTATACATTGGTGGTCGGCAGACAGCAAAAAGTAGTGGAAGGGAATATGGATACTCAAATTGAAAAGCATGTTCAAAAAAATGCGTATATTAAAAATCCAATTTTCTTAGCATATGGAATCTTTTTTGTGTTACTCCTATTTATCATCTTTTTCGTTGCCATAACCTATCTATGAATGGGTCTCCCTAAGAGATCCTTTTTTTTTTTGCGTTCTCTTTTATGAAAAAAATGCATTTTCTTTTATTTTTACTTGGACAAATGCAGTCTGTTATTTTATTCTTTTAATATTGGCATATAAATTCATACCATTGTAAAATTCTGAAAAGATTCCAATAGGATAGAAATTTGCCAAATGAGAAACATAACTGTAGACAGTTTGTTTGTGTTTGAAAGGAGAAGAAGCCTATGTCACAGCTTCAAGGTATATTAACAAGACTAAAAAACCTTCAGGAACAATCTAATAGTGGTGAACCTGCACAACGCTATTTTGAGGTAAATGGTGAAAGAAAATGTCAGGTAACGTTTCATCCGAAGACGGAAACTTTTGAATTAGAGATTTACAACGAAAAAGAAAAGCCGAAGAGATATCAATTTGATAATATTGATATGATTACAATCGAAATCTTTGATTTAATTCAATAGGAACCTTTAGGTTCCTTTTTTTTTGACCGGATATCTTTAAATTTTTCACAGCTTCAAAAACTGTGATAAAATAAATTTGTAGAAAAACAAATATTGAGGAGTTTTCGGCGATGATCAGTCTTCCAAGTGGGGAATTTATAGAATATACGATAGAAGAATTAATGATACCTTCAGAGCGCGTTGCCCATGTGCAAATTGGAAATAATCTCGAACATGCATTGTTGGTTTTAACTAAAAGTGGTTATACAGCTATTCCAGTCCTCGATCCCCAATATAAATTGCACGGGTTAATCAGCACCCCTATTATTATGGATTCCATTTTAGGACTTGAACGAATTGAATTCGAAAAACTTGAAAACAAACGGGTAGAAGAGGTCATGAAAAGTTCTATCCCACGTGTAAAAGTGACCGACTCCATCTATACATGCCTTGATTTACTTGTTAACCACCCGTTCCTTTGTGTGGAAACGGAGGAAGGTTATTTTGAAGGGATTCTTCCAAGGAGCACGGTTTTGAACCAACTAAACAAAATCGTAAAAAGGTTTAAAAAATAAGAAAAGCGATGGCAAAAAGCCCCCAAATAAGGGGGCTGTCTTTATTTAGGGATGAGAGGTGTAAAGATGAGTATGACCACAAAGAATGAAGCGGCTGAAAGTTCACGAAGAAAACAAACAAAAAGGCCCCTTGTATTAGCTGCTGTTATATTAGCTATGTTTATGGGAGCGATTGAAGCAACTATTGTATCCACTGCAATGCCTGCAATAGTTGCTGATTTGGGTGGATTCACGTTATATAGTTGGGTCTTTTCTGCCTACCTGTTAATGAATTCAATTACAGTACTTATTTACGGTAAATTATCAGATCTATTTGGAAGAAAACCAATCTTATCGTTTGGAATCATAATATTTTTATTAGGATCAATTCTATGTGGTTTTGCTACATCCATGAAAACACTCATCATTTTTAGATTGATTCAAGGCTTCGGTGCCGGAGCCGTTATGCCCATCGCAACTACAATTGTTGGTGATATATACACAGCTGAGGAAAGAGCGAAGATTCAGGGGTATCTTTCAAGTGTATGGGGGATTTCTGCAATAACTGGCCCTGCTGTTGGCGGGCTGCTTGTTCAATATGTCAGCTGGCATTATGTTTTCTGGATCAATATTCCCCTCGGAATTCTTTCATTAGTGGGGTTATGGTTGTATCTTCATGAAAATGTTGAGAAGAAGAAACATGATATTGATTATTTTGGAGCTGTTCTATTAACAATTACGGTTTCCTCCCTTATGTTTGTTCTAGTGGAAGCAGGAAGCCATTTGGCATGGGGATCGTGGCAAATTATTAGTCTTCTGGTTATATCAGTACTTGCCATTATTGCTTTTGTCTTCCAAGAAAGCCGTGCTGTTGAGCCGGTTATGCCGTTTTCAATATGGAAAGAGAGATCCATCTTTATTGCGAATATTACTTCACTTACCACTGGGATTATGTTAATTGGGATATCAAGCTTCTTACCAACCTTTGTTCAAGGGGTTATGGAACAAACACCCATTGTGGCAGGATTCACACTAACAACCATGTCAATTGGTTGGCCGATTGCCTCAACCCTTGCTGGCAAGATGCTTATCTCGATTGGTTATCGCAAGACTTCAATTTTAGGTGGCATATTCTTGATTGTAGGGAGCATTGCTTTTGTTACGATGTCAGCTTCTTCTGGTCCGATTTGGGCGGCTGTTGGCTCCTTTTTTGTTGGTGTCGGCATGGGATTAACATCGACTGCATTTATCGTTTCAATTCAAAGTACTGTCAGTTGGCAGCAAAGAGGAATTGCTACAGCAGCAAATATGTTCATGAGAAATCTCGGTAATACCATAGGTGCGGCATTGCTGGGAGGAATTCTTAATAGCAGATTAACCACTTACTTTAGTCAAAAAGATCCATCTTTATCAGTGGATGATACAAACATTCTCTTAAAAACAAGTGAACGTGAAGATTTAGCTGAGAATATACGAAGAATTTTACAGGATGGACTAACCTTATCTTTACATACCGTATATTATGTGGTCCTTACATTCGCTGTCATAAGTTTGGCTTTAATCTTTTTTATTCCGAAAAACAAAAAAGGCTCTGTGTAAACTATCACAGGGCTTTTTTAGGAGGGGTTACGTTGTCCTCATTATCAGAATTTTACTTGTTGTCTGTTCTTGCACAAGAGATGAATATGCGGAAAGCTTCTGAACGCTTGTTCGTTTCTCAGCCCGCACTTTCACAGCGATTACAAACAATAGAAAAAGACTGGGGAACCAAATTATTTATTCGTTCGCAAAAAGGGTTAGCATTAACCCCGTCAGGCGAGCATGTGATAGATTTTGTTAATGATGTGCTGAAAAAACAGGAAAAGGTTCGTGAGACAATCCATTCTCTTCAATCTGGTGTTTCAGGAACCTTAAAAATTGCCGTTGCATCTATTGTAGGTCAAAACTGGCTTCCACAGGTTTTAAAGAAATTTATTGATAAATATCCACAAGCGAAAATTTCATTAGTAACGGGATGGAGCAGTGAGATTTTAAAAAGCTTATACGATGACCAGGTTCATATCGGAATCATTCGTGGAACACCTGACTGGAAGGGAGTAAAGGTTCACTTATTCAATGACCCATTGTATTTAGTGGATCGAGAAATTAAAAGACCTGAAGAGGTCCTTGTCACGGATCGTCCATTTATTCAATTTAAGAGTGATTCAAATTACTACCAAGAGATCCAGGATTGGTGGATGCGTAACTTTAAAACCTCTCCGAAAAGGACCGTTGTAGTCGACCAAATTGAAACATGTAAACAAATGGCTTTCAATGGGATTGGCTATGCGATATTGCCCGGTATTACATTAACTAAAGCGGAGAAGGATATCTTTAAAATTCCGCTTGTAAATGAGAACAATGAGCCGTTAAAACGGGATACATGGCTGCTTGGATATGAATCTGCTTTTCAATTAAAGCAGGTTCAGGCATTTGTCGAACTTATTAAGGAGCATATCGCCGAATCTTCTGAAGATTAATATCGTTTTTCTTGTTTTCAACTCTTTTGTTTGTTAAAGTATTTTCTATAACCTAGCTATAGCGACTTATCGCTACTGCTTATTTAGTACAACTATAGGGGGCAACAAAATGAAAATGATGGATGCAAATGAAATTATCTCTTTTATCCAAAATAGTAAGAAATCGACTCCAGTAAAAGTTTATTTAAAAGGTGATTTAGAAGGAATAGACTTTGGCAGCGAAGCTAAAGCGTTTGTTAATGGAAATACTGGGGTTGTATTTGGTGAATGGGCTGAAATTAATGCAGT
This sequence comes from Bacillus sp. (in: firmicutes), assembly GCA_039832695.1. Classification (GTDB taxonomy): domain Bacteria; phylum Bacillota; class Bacilli; order Bacillales; family Cytobacillaceae; genus Neobacillus. Next base: position 38,250 of record JBDOMM010000011.1, on the reverse strand, counting down.
ATTAGAGGCAAATAAAACAAAAATTGAAGATTATGTACTAGAAAATGATCGTCGTAATTCGGCCATTCCACTCTTAGATACAAAAAATATTAACGCTCGTATCGAACCAGGGGTTATCATTCGTGATCAGGTTGAAATCGGTGATAATGCAGTAATTATGATGGGTGCAGTCATTAATATTGGCGCAGTTATTGGAGAAAAAACGATGATTGATATGGGAGTTGTTCTAGGAGGTAGAGCAACAGTCGGGAAAAACTGCCACATTGGCGCAGGTACTGTTTTAGCAGGGGTCATTGAGCCACCTTCCGCGAAGCCTGTTGTTATTGAGGATGATGTTCTAATCGGTGCAAACGCAGTAGTACTTGAGGGTGTTACAGTAGGTACAGGCTCTGTAGTTGCTGCGGGAGCAGTAGTAACAAAGGATGTTCCACCGTATACTGTAGTTGCTGGAACTCCTGCAAAGAAAATCAAGGATATTGACGAAAAGACCAAATCAAAAACTGAAATTATGCAAGAACTTCGTCAATTATAAGATCTGCAACAAGCGTGGAGCGACTCCACGCTTGTTTTATAGGAAAGAGGTAGAATATAATGATTGATTTAGTTAAAATCAGACGAGACTTACATCAAATTCCTGAACTAGGGTTTCAGGAATATAAGACGCAGGCATACTTGCTGTCCTATCTAAAGTCCTTGCCACAGGAGAGGCTAACAATCAAAGAGTGGAAGACAGGCTTGTTTGTTAAGGTCCATGGACTTAATCCACAAAAAACCATCGGCTATAGGACGGACATAGACGGACTTCCAATAACAGAGGAAACGGGTTTACCTTTTTCTTCTTCGCATGAATCCTATATGCACGCCTGTGGTCATGATTTCCACATGAGCATTGCTCTTGGAGTACTGACTCATTTTATTCACAAGCCGATTGATGACAACCTCTTATTTATTTTTCAACCTGCAGAGGAAGGGCCTGGCGGAGCAGAACCAATGCTCAAGTCAGACATCATGCAAGAATGGAAACCGGATATGATTTTTGCCCTCCATATTGCTCCAGAGTATCCAGTTGGGACAATTGCCTTAAAAGAGGGCTTGCTATTTGCTAATACCTCAGAGTTATTTATAGACCTAATTGGAAAAGGGGGACATGCTGCATATCCCCACCAAACAAATGATATGGTCGTTGCAGCTTGTATGCTTGTTAACCAGCTTCAAACTATTATCTCAAGAAATGTGGACCCTCTAGATAGTGCAGTGGTAACAATAGGGAAGATAACTGGAGGTACAGTTCAGAATATCATTGCTGAGAGAGCAAGGCTTGAAGGGACAATTCGCACATTATCACCAGAATCCATGCAAAAGGTGAAACAGCGTATTGAAGCCTTAGTGAGAGGTCTAGAAACAGGCTTCGATTGTAAAGTAGTCATTGATTATGGCTCTATGTATCATCAGGTATATAACAACGAGTCTATTACTAAAGAATTTATGAATGCGATTAAAAATGAGACCGATGTGAGTGTAGTGGAGTGTAAGGAAGCGATGACAGGAGAGGATTTTGGGTATATGCTAAAAGAAATTCCAGGGTTAATGTTCTGGCTTGGCGTAGACTCTCCATATGGATTACATCATTCCAAATTAAATCCAAACGAAAAAGCAATTGATGTCGCAGTAAAAGTCATGACGACATATATTGAACTAAAAGGGAAAAATGTATAAACAAGGAAGGCTGTTCGTTTCATTGAGACGGGCAGTTTTTGCTTTTCTACATAATTTTTATAGAGTGTTGTAACCTTGTATCCGTTTTATCGTCGGTATTAATAATACTATAATGTTTTTTCTGCTTGACAAAGAAGATTATTAGAGGGGTGTCAAGGTTATGAGAAAAAGAATATTAAAATGGGTGCCTGTTTATTTAATAATCATGTTTATTGGTTTAACCGGTTGTAGCTCTAGCAGTAAGAATGAATCTGCTAAAATGAGTGATGAAAAAGCTGTGATGGATTCGGCAGCGTCTGGGAACGAAGGGGAAACTTCTAATTTTTCAAGTGAAAAATCGAAGGGGGAACAAACCATTAAGTCTGATAAATTCGAAGGAACTAAGCAGATGGTTATTTATCAGGCAGATTTGCAGCTTAAGGTAAAAAAATTTGAGAAAACTGTTCAAAGTTTAGAAGAAAAAGCAGTAAAATACGGAGGTTATATCTCACAATCAAATGTGGCTAGAGAGGGGAAAGAACAAATAAGTGGTACTATCACGATTAGAATTCCCCAAAAATATTTTCAGACCTTTCTACATGATGCGGAAGGGGAAGCGGTAGAAGTATTACAGAGGAACATTTCAGGTCAAGATGTAACAGAGGAATACGTAGACCTTGAATCAAGATTAAAATCAAAAAGAGTAGTTGAGGAAAGACTCTTAACTTTTATGAAGAATGCGGCAAAAACGGAGGACCTATTAAAAATTTCTGCGGATTTAGCTGTTGTTCAAGAAGAGATTGAAACAATTGAAGGCAAAATGAAATACCTTGAAAATCAAACTTCTCTATCCACAGTTACCATAACTCTTTTCGAAAATAAAGTGATCGTACCTGATATTGACAAAGACCAGTTAAATACATGGGAGAAAACGAAAAAACAATTTATGAAGAGCACGAACATGCTCTTAGCATTCATGTCTGGGTTAGTTGTGTTTATTATTGGGAACCTTCCAATTCTTATTGTTTTAGGGATTCTAGTCATATTAGGTTTTCTATTATTTAAAAAGGGAAAAACAAGAAATAAACAAGATTAGGTAGCGATGTCAAACGGTAGAATGCTATTATATAACCATCATGATTAAGACAATAGTAGGGGAGTAATCGTATGAAGAAAAGTTATGCAGTAATTGGCTTAGGTCGATTCGGTGGGAGTATTTGCCGAACGCTCACTGATGAAGGAATGGAAGTATTGGCTATAGATTCGAACGAAGAGCGAGTGAATGAATATGCGATGATTGCTTCTCATGCAGTAGTTGGAGATACAACAGACGAAAATGTATTAAAAAGCCTTGGGATTCGTAACTTCGATCATGTAATTGTAGCTATTGGGGATGACATACAATCCAGTATATTAACTACCCTTATTCTAAAAGAGTTAGGTGTAGCACGAATTACTGTAAAAGCTCAAAATGATTATCATGAAAAGGTTCTAAGGAAAATTGGAGCAGACCATGTAGTACATCCAGAAAGAGATATGGGTAAAAGGATTGCGACCAATATGACATCCAGTAATGTGGTTGATTATTTACAGCTTTCAGATGAGCATAGTATTGTAGAAATAGTTGCTAATGGAAAACTTAGTGGGCATACCATTATTGATTTGGACATACGTAAGAAATACGGCCTTAATATTGTTGCGATAAAAAGAGGAGATGAAATCATTGTTTCGCCTCAGGCAAGTGAATCCATTTATCTTAATGATGTTTTAATCGTTATTGGAACTGATATTGACATCGATCGATTCGAAAAGAAGGTTCTTGAATAAGAAAAGCTCCAGCCAAAGGCTGGAGCTTTTTCTATAGTGTTTATACTTCCATAATAATAGGAAGGATCATTGGTCTACGCTTTGTTTTTTCATAAAGGAATGGAGCTAATGTGTCTGTAATTTCATTTTTTATTTCAGACCATTGGCTAGTTTTGCGTTCCATGACTTTGTTTAAATGTTTAGTAATCAAGTTTTGAGCATCATTGATTAAATCACCAGACTCTCTCATATAAACAAATCCACGAGAAATAAGGTCTGGGCCTGAGGCAATTTTAAATTCCTTCATATTAATGCTTACAACGACAACTACTAAACCTTCTTCAGAAAGGATGCGTCGGTCGCGGAGAACTATATTACCAATATCTCCTACCCCGCTTCCGTCAATATAAACAGAGCCTGAAGGGATTTTCCCTGCAACCTGAGCTGTATTTTCTGAAAGGGCCAACACTTCACCATTATCCATAATAAAGCAATTTTCTTCTTCTACACCACAATCAACTGCAAGTTTAGCATGCATTTTCTGCATCCGGTACTCACCGTGAATTGGCATAAAGAATTTAGGCTTAATTAATCGGAGCATGAGTTTCTGTTCTTCTTGACCACCGTGTCCTGATGTATGGATATTACTTAATTTCCCATGGATGACCTCAGCGCCAGCTCGATAGAGCATATTGATGGTTCTGCTTACACTGATTGTATTCCCAGGAATTGGTGAAGAAGAAAATACAACTGTATCCCCAGGAATAATTTGAATTTGACGGTGTGTTCCATTAGCGATTCGTGAAAGAGCGGCCATTGGTTCACCCTGGCTACCTGTACAAAGAATAGTAACCTTGTCTGCAGGAAGACGATTAATTTGATTAGCCTCAATAAACGTTTCCTTAGGTGCAGTAATATAACCTAATTCAAGCCCAATATTAATTGCAGCTTCCATACTACGACCAAATACTGCCACTTTTCTTCCGTTTACTACAGCAGCTTCTACCACTTGTTGCAATCTGTGTATATTAGATGCGAAGGTGGCGAAAATGATGCGGCCATCGACCTTTCTGAAAATATCATGGATACTTTCGCCGACCCGGCGTTCTGACATCGTAAAATCAGGAATTTCGCTGTTAGTACTATCTGACAGTAAACATAAAACACCCTCTTTACCAATCTCGGCCATTTTGGTTAAATTGGCAGGCTCACCTACAGGGGTAAAATCAAATTTAAAATCACCTGTATGAACGACTTGACCCGGTGGTGTTTTTACAACAATACCATAGGAATCTGGAATACTGTGGGTAGTACGGAAAAATGTTACTGATGTCTTGCGGAATTTAATGATATCGTCTTCCTTAATCTCTATCAGCTTTGCATTTCTTAGTAGTCCGTGTTCTTCTAGTTTGTTTTTGATTAATCCTAATGCCAATTTGCCGCCATAGATAGGAATGTTAATTTCACGAAGAAGGTAAGGGATCCCGCCAATATGATCTTCGTGTCCATGTGTTACAAAAAGGCCTTTGATTTTATCTTCATTTTTTACTAGGTAAGTGTAGTCAGGGATGACATAATCAATACCTAATAATTCATCCTCTGGGAATTTTATTCCAGCATCAATTAAGATGATTTCATCCTGGAATTGAACTGCATACGTATTCTTGCCTATTTCACCTAAACCACCTAAGGCAAAAACAGCAGTTTGATCATTTTTAACAAATTTCATAAATTATCCAATCTCCAATACTTTAAAGTCTTCATTTTGTCTTTCGTATTCTAAAAATGCTCCCGTTACTACCTGTACAAATTCTACATTATATCCACGATCAGCAATTTTTGTACGTACATCTCTAACTGATTCACCTTCAACAAAGAGGGTTTTTGTGTTTTCTCGAACTGGAACTTCTGTAATACTCTGCTGGTAATATACTTTGAAAATCATAACATTATCGCTCCTAACTAAAATCATAACTTTTTCTATTATATAAAACATTTTCATCTTTTTCATTTATTTTCTTTGGGAGTCATTGGACTAATGTGAAAAGTATGTAAAAGAATCGCTGTTTTTACAATGTACAATAAGGAAGGAGCCCTTCGCAAGTTTTGAAGGGCTCGGAAAATTTTAGGCAATAGATTTCTTTCTAAGTAAATCATTCCACTGTTTTAAGAGCTTTTTGCGTAGCTTCTTTAACATAGTGGATCATCTCCTTACCTCTTATTTTATACGATCCTTGTCCAATGTAAAGCAATCAATGGTAGAATATTGAAGGTTTTTAAAAAGAAAGGTTTTTTTACTATTATAATATGTTAAAAACGCGTATTCTTTCATGGATAAACATGGAATATTGATGACAATACCAAATTGACAATAATTAATAGAAGGTTTAGTGTTTTAAAGGGATAAATTAAATAGAAGAGGAAGAATGGTGAAATGGGAAAATTATTTAGTGCTTTAGCCGTATTAAGTCTTATTTGGGGAACTTCGTTTCTATTCATAAAATTGCTTTTATCTTCCATGGATCCAGTTGTGGTGGTATTCGGAAGGTGTCTATTTGGAGCGATTGTCCTTCTATTAATAATGGTCTTAAGCAAGAAAAAAATAAAATTACGGACATTACCATGGTTTAAATTGTTTTTGGTTGCTTTGACAAACAACGCACTGCCATGGGTTTTGATTAGTTCAAGTGAAACAAAGCTTTCATCAGGTATGGCTTCAATAATCAATGCTACAACACCCATCTGGACTTTAGTTATTGGTGCATTGTTCTTTTCCTCATCGCTTCGTAGGGGTCAGTGGATAGGCATATTGGTGGGTTTCACAGGAATTTATATTTTATCTGATTTTAAATTAGGGGATATTTTTTCAGGTAATGTCATCGGGATATTACTAATGACCGGTGCTACTTTATGCTATGGGATTGGCTCACATCTTTCAAAAAAATATATGGGTCATTTATCTGTGCTTGAAACTTCGTTCTTTACGTTACTTATTTCAGCTATCATTAGTTTTTTTACCGTGCTTTTTACAACGCCAGAATCACTTTCGAGCTTTATTAATGTAAACACCTTTGGACCTTTTGTTGGATTGGGAGTATTAGGTTCGGGTATCGCATATCTGCTGTACTACTATTTGGTGAAAGAGGGAAGTGCAGAATTTGCCTCACTTGTAACCTATCTAGTACCTGTTTCAGCTATTATTTGGGGAACGTTCCTTTTAAAAGAAGAAATACATTTTTCAATGTTAGTGGGATTATTAATTATTTTTGCAGGGGTTTTTATTTCAACCTTGAAACCTAGAGCAAAATCAAGTGAAACCTTTACAGCGTAGTTCCAAACAAAAGGAGTTTTATTAAAATGAAAAAAATTGTTTTTTTTGATATAGATGGTACACTGCTTGATCATGAAAAAAATTTACCTGATAGTACGAAGAAGGCTATAAAATTACTACAGGATAATGGGGTTTTTGTAGCTATTGCTACAGGCAGAGCGCCATTTATGTTTACCAATTTGCGTGAAGAGTTAGAAATAGATTCATTTGTCAGTTTTAATGGGCAATTTGTTGTTTTTGAAAATCAAATTATTTATGAAAACACCTTAAATGAAAAGGATTTAGAAAGCTTATTCCACCAAGCAAAAATAAATGAACACCCATTAGTTTTCATGAACCATCAAACGATGAAAGCAAGTGTGAAGCACCATCCATATATCGAGGAAAGCCTAGGGAGTTTGAATTTTACACATCCCGAGGAAGATGCAGCGTTTTATTTAAACCGTAAAATGTACCAATCACTCCTATTTTGTAAAGATCAGGAGGAGCTTAAATATTCAGCCGATTATCCAAACTTTCATTTTATAAGATGGCATCCTTATTCTGTTGATATCTTGCCGAAGGGCGGATCAAAGGCAGAAGGAATTAAAAAAATGATAGAACGGTTAGGATTTGAGTTAAAGGATGTTTATGCATTTGGGGACGGACTGAATGATTTAGAGATGTTAAAAGCTGTCGGAACAGGAGTGGCAATGGGGAACGGCGTGCCCGAAGCAAAGGCGAATGCAGACCTCATTACAAGTGATGTGTCGGACGATGGTATTTGGAACGGACTAAAAGAACTAGAGTTAATATGAAAAAAAAGGAGGCAGACTCTTCGTGAGTCGCCTCCTTTTAACGTTCGATCGCTGTTGCCCCTTCAATTGGTTTTAAAGGTTCTGCTTGATCAATATGATCGTAAAACATCACACCGTTTAAGTGGTCAATTTCATGCTGGAAACAAATTGCGGGTAACCCTTTTAAACGGATTTTAACCTCTTCACCATCTATAGTTATCCCTTTAACTGTAATTCTTGCATAACGAGGGACATATCCTGGAATCGCTGCATCTACTGAAAGACACCCTTCACCAGTTTGCAGGTAAGCCTTCTCGACAGAGTGGCTAACAATCTTAGGATTAAATAGGGCGTAGCTATACAGTACCCCTTTTTCGTCAGTTACGTGTACTGCAATCATTCGTTTAGAGACGTTGATCTGAGGTGCTGCTAATCCAATACCTGGCCGCAAGCCATACTTTGAAGCAATTTCACTATTTTGGCTGTTAATTACATATTCGAGTAAACTGGACAGTATTTGTTTATCCTCTTCGGATGGCGGCATGACAACTTCTGAAGCCACTTTCCGAAGGGTTGGATGGCCGTCTCGAATAATATCCTCCATCGTTAACATAACCTTCACTCCTGTGTTCAATAAAGTAATTAGTATCCATAGTCTAACAGACAATAGATAAAATGTTAATCATTGATTAATCATATATCATACCAACCTCTTTAGGGGGTTCGATATTGTCAAAAATTCCAAGTATCGATATAGTAGGAGTTGAGTGATGTTGGGAGGATGTAAAGTGTTATTAAAAGGCGAATGGCGTTTTATTATACCTGTAATAGCTGTTTTTTTTATTTTATCTGGTTGCTTAGCAAAAGAAACACCTGAAGAAAAAATGTATGATGTGTTAGAAAAGGTTGTATCAAAAGAGAAGGTCTTTGAAGAACAGCAAGAGCCGCTAGTTAAATTAGAGGATGAAGAAAAAACTCTATATGATGAGATTATCAAATTAGGCATGAAGGAATATGACCAAATCGTCAAGCTCTCGGATAGAGCATTGTCCTTAATTGACAAAAGAAAAGAACATATGGAAAAAGAAACAAAGAGCATTCGGAATTCAGAAAAAGAATTTAAAAAGGTAGCAAAGATAAAGGATGAAATACAAGATAAGGAACTTTCGCAACTGGCGAATGACCTATACAGTATCATGACTCAAAGGTATCAAGCCCATGAAGTGTTGAATAAGAATTATAACGAGGCATTAAAAAATGATAAAGAATTATATGAAATGTTTAAGAATAAGGATGTACCACTTGAAGATTTAGAGTCAAAGGTAACTCAGCTTAATGATAATTACAAAAAGGTATTTGAAGCAAACGAAAACTTTAATAAGCTAACCGAGCAGTACAATGATAAAAAGGTGGCTTTTTATAAAAAAGCAGGACTAAAATCAGAAAAGTAAGTGTAAATCAAAAATCGGCTATTATTAGCCGATTTTTTCTATATTATAACAAATATGACTCGAGAGCTATTTTATATAACAGTTATCTGATTTGAATGATACAGACGTAATAATTTTACGGAAATTAAATAATATATCGGTGATGTAAAATTATTAAACATAGTATTTGACGAAGGAAAATGATTGATGTAAACTCATATATGAGTTAAATAATTGTATCAATTGAGTTACAAAAAATAATGATACAGAATAAAATGTTGGCAGAAGGAAGATTTTTCGTTTTTTCTTCTCTTTTCTGTGAAAACTATTAATTAGTAATTTCAAGAACTAGGCCAACATGACCCGTGCGTTTTTGGGGTAATCTAACTTAGTGGATTTATTTAAAATTTTTTCTTTGAATAGAAAGGAAGAGGTGACCCAAATGGCTTCTAAAACTCAGAATGCCCAGCTTGATGCGAAGAAAGCACTTAAAGCTGTAGAGGATCAATTTCAAACACTTCAAATTCTTAATGAAGAAGGTGAAGTTGTAAACGAAGCGGCAATGCCTGACCTATCAGATGAACAGCTTCAGGAATTAATGCGCCGTATGGTATATACACGAATTCTTGACCAAAGATCCATTTCGTTAAATCGTCAAGGAAGACTTGGTTTCTATGCACCAACTGCTGGACAAGAAGCATCACAATTAGCATCTCAGTTTGCATTAGAAAAGGAAGACTTTATCCTACCAGGTTATCGTGATGTTCCTCAGATGATTTGGCATGGACTTCCATTATACCAAGCGTTCTTATTCTCTCGTGGACACTTCCAAGGGAATCAAATTCCAGAGGGTGTTAACGTTATTTCTCCACAAATCATTATTGGTGCTCAAATCATCCAAGCAGCTGGTGTTGCACTTGGTATGAAAAAGAATGGTGCAAAATCTGTTGCAATCACTTATACAGGTGACGGCGGAGCTTCCCAAGGTGATTTCTATGAAGGATTAAACTTTGCAGGTGCATTTAAAGCTCCAGCAATTTTCGTTGTTCAAAATAACCGTTTTGCGATTTCTACTCCAGTTGAAAAACAATCAGCAGCTAAAACTGTTGCACAAAAGGCAGTTGCTGCCGGTATTCCTGGAATTCAAGTCGATGGTATGGACCCACTTGCTGTTTATGCTGCAACTCGTGATGCTCGTGAACGTGCAATTAATGGCGAAGGACCTACATTAATTGAAACATTAACCTACCGTTATGGCCCACACACCATGGCAGGGGATGACCCAACTCGTTACCGTACGTCTGACCTTGATAATGAATGGGAAAAGAAGGATCCATTAGTACGTTTCCGTAAGTTCCTTGAGAATAAAGGTATCTGGAATGAAGAGCAAGAAAACGAAGTAATTGAAAAAGCAAAAGAAGATATCAAAGAGGCAATTAAACAAGCGGACGCGGCTCCTAAACAAAAAGTAACCGACTTAATGTCCATTATGTTCGAAGAAATGCCTCAAAACTTAAAAGAACAATATGAAATTTATAAAGAAAAGGAGTCGAAGTAAGTCATGGCTCAAATGACAATGATTCAAGCAATCACTGATGCTTTAAGAATTGAGTTGCGCAACGATCCTAAAACCCTTGTTTTTGGGGAAGACGTTGGGGTTAACGGCGGGGTATTCCGTGCAACTGAAGGACTTCATAAAGAATTTGGCGAAGACCGTGTATTTGATACACCACTTGCTGAATCAGGTATTGGTGGTTTATCAATTGGACTTGCATTAACAGGATTCCGTCCTATTCCTGAAATTCAATTCTTTGGATTTGTTTTTGAAGTAATGGATTCTATTGCTGGACAAATGTCTCGTATGCGTTACCGCTCTGGTGGCCGTTACAATATGCCAATTACTGTTCGTTCTCCATTTGGTGGTGGAGTACATACTCCTGAATTGCACTCAGACAGCTTAGAAGGATTAATGGCGCAAACTCCTGGTTTGAAGGTAGTTGTTCCTTCTACACCTTATGATGCAAAAGGATTATTATTATCTGCCATTCGTGACAATGACCCAGTTATCTTCTTAGAGCATTTAAAATTATATCGTGCTTTCCGTCAAGAAGTTCCTGAGGAAGAGTACACAATTCCACTTGGAAAAGCAGACGTAAAACGTGAAGGTACAGATTTATCAATCATTACTTATGGTGCAATGGTACATGAGTCTCTAAAAGCTGCAGAAGAATTAGCTAAAGAAGGTCATTCTGTGGAAGTTATTGATTTACGTACAATTAGCCCAATTGATATCGATACTATTATTGCTTCTGTTGAAAAAACTGGCCGTGCGATTGTTGTTCAAGAAGCTCAAAAGCAAGCTGGTATTGCAGCTAACGTGGTAGCTGAAATTAACGATCGTGCAATTCTTAGCCTAGAAGCACCAGTATTGCGTGTGGCTGCTGCAGATACAATTTATCCTTTCTCACAAGCTGAATCTGTATGGCTTCCTAACTATAAAGACGTAATCGAAACAGCTAAAAAAGTTTTAACTTTCTAATAGAGGATTAACTGAAATCTATACAATAGGAGATGAATCCCAGTGAGCGCAACCGCAACCACATTTCAATTTAAAATGCCTGACATCGGTGAAGGTATTCACGAAGGGGAAATCGTTAAATGGTTTATTAAACCAGGCGATAAAGTCCAAGAAGACGACGTACTTTGCGAAATTCAAAACGATAAAGCAGTAGTAGAAATTCCTTCCCCAGTAGAAGGAACAGTTTTGGAAGTATTAGTGGGCGAGGGAACTGTAGCAACTGTTGGGCAGGTACTCGTAACATTTGATGCTCCAGGATATGAAAACCTACAATTCAAAGGCGATCATGGTGATGAAGAGCCGAAGCAAGAAGCGCCGGCACCAGCACCAGAAGCTAAACCAGAAACAGCGGCTCCAGCAGCGGCAGCAACTGCGCCAGCGGCACAGCCTGCAGCAGAGGTGGATCCAAATCGTCGCATTATCGCGATGCCATCTGTTCGTAAATATGCTAGAGAAAAAGGCGTAGAAATTGCATTAGTGGCTGGAACAGGTAAAAATGGCCGTATTATGAAGAGTGATATTGATGCATTCCTAAATGGAGGCGCAGCAGCTGCTCCACAAGCGGCACCAGCAACTGAAGCAGCGCAAGAAGCACCTAAGGCAGCAGCACCGACTCCAATTCCACAAGGTGAATATCCAGAAACTCGTGAGAAAATGAGCGGTATTCGTAAGGCAATTGCAAAAGCAATGGTTAACTCGAAGCACACTGCTCCACACGTAACTCTTATGGATGAAATTGATGTAACTAAACTTGTTGCACATCGTAAGAAATTCAAGGAAGTAGCTGCAGCAAAAGGCATCAAACTTACTTTCTTACCATATATCGTAAAAGCTTTAACAAGTGCATTAAGAGAGTTCCCTGTACTAAATACATCTCTTGATGATGCAACAAATGAAATTGTTCATAAACATTACTACAATATCGGAATTGCTGCAGACACTGAAAAAGGTCTATTAGTTCCGGTTGTAAAAGATGCTGACCGTAAGTCTGTATTCACTATTTCTAATGAAATCAATGAATTAGCTGGAAAAGCACGTGATGGCAAACTTGCTCCAAATGAAATGAAGGGTGCATCTTGCACAATTTCTAATATCGGTTCTGCTGGTGGACAGTGGTTTACACCAGTTATTAACCACCCAGAAGTGGCTATTCTTGGTGTAGGTCGTATTGCTGAAAAACCAATCGTTCGTAACGGAGAAATTGTTGCTGCTCCTGTATTAGCGTTATCATTAAGTTTTGACCACCGTATGATTGATGGTGCTACTGCTCAAAACGCAATGAATCATATTAAACGTCTATTGAACGATCCAGAACTATTGTTAATGGAGGCGTAATAAAATGGTAGTTGGAGATTTCCCTATTGAAACAGATACTATAGTCATCGGTTCCGGTCCTGGAGGGTATGTTGCAGCAATCCGTGCTGCTCAGCTTGGACAAAAAGTAACCATTGTTGAAAAGGAATATATTGGGGGAGTATGTCTAAATGTTGGTTGTATTCCTTCAAAAGCCTTAATATCTGCGGGTCACCGTTATGAAACAGCTGTGCATTCTGCATCTTTTGGTATTACAGCTGAAAATGTTAAGGTTGATTTCTCAAAGGTTCAAGAATTCAAAGCTGGTGTTGTAAAGAAATTAACTGGTGGCGTTGAAGGATTACTAAAAGGTAACAAAGTAAATGTTGTCCGTGGTGAAGCGTACTTTGTTGATGGTAATACACTACGTGTTATGGATGAAACATCTGCACAAACATATACGTTTAAAAATGCGATCGTTGCAACTGGATCACGCCCAATTGAGCTACCTGCTTTTAAATACTCAAAACGTGTTTTAAATTCTACTGGAGCTCTTAACTTAAATGAAATTCCTGAGAAAATCGTTGTAATTGGCGGCGGAGTAATTGGGATCGAGCTTGGTGGTGCCTATGCGAACTTTGGCACACAAGTAACCATCTTAGAGGGTGCCGATGAAATTCTAGGCATGGGAGTATTTGATAAGCAAATGGCTGCTCTTGTTAAGAAAACGATGAAGAAAAAAGGTGCGGAATTCTATACAAAAGCATTTGCTAAAGGTGTCGAAGAAACTGAAAACGGCGTAGTTGTGACTTTTGAAACTAAAGGCGAAGAAAAGAAAATCGAAGCTGATTATGTTTTTGTCATGGTTGGCCGTCGTCCAAACACTGATGAAATGGGCTTAGAGGAAGCTGGAGTGAAGTTAAGCGACCGTGGACTAATTGAAATTGACAAGCAATGCCGTACAAGCGTAAGCAATATTTATGCAATTGGTGATGTGGTTGCTGGACCTCAATTAGCACATAAAGCATCATATGAAGCTAAAATTGCTGCTGAAGCAATTGCTGGTCATCCGTCTGAAATTGATTATTTAGGAATTCCAGCCGTTGTTTTCTCTGATCCTGAATTAGCACAGGTTGGATATACAGAAGACCAAGCTAAAAAAGAAGGCATTGAAGTGATAGCTGCTAAATTCCCATTTGCAGCAAACGGACGTGCTCTTTCTCTTGACAGTGCGGATGGTTTCTTGAAACTAATCACACGTAAAGAAGATGGCCTTGTAATTGGTGCGCAAATCGCCGGTGCAAGTGCTTCTGATATGATTGCTGAACTTGGTCTTGCTATCGAAGCTGGAATGACAGCAGAAGACTTAGCAATGACAATTCATGCTCACCCAACACTTGGTGAAATAACAATGGAAGCTGCAGAAGTAGCCCTAGGCAGCCCAATCCATATCATTAAATAATTAAAAATATAAGTCCTTTCCAAAACGGAAAGGACTTTATTTTTTTATAGCGAATTTTATATTTTAATGAAGTTTAGAATGATTGGAAAGGAGGTATGAAAAAAATAGCTTATGTTTGGTTTTCATTCATATACTTAAAACACCAGATGTCTAAAGATATGTAATTTGAGTGGTGATAAAAATGAAGGTATATATTGTCATGCTATTACAATTTATAATTTGGAGTGGCTTTACTTTTATAGAATGGCTTTCAAAACATGATCAGCTCATCTATAAAGTCATTATGTTTTTTGTTTTCTTTTATCTAGCGTTTTTAATTGGAAATTATGTTACTAAATCTGTCCGCAAAACTCTTTTCATTACTGCTTTGAGCCTTGTTATTTATACCTCATTTCATTATACGATGGCACAATTTATGCATTAAAAAAAGCCCCTGATTGGAGCTCCTATTTTTAAATTATTTTCTTGGATAATAATACATGACTCTTTCATTAAAAAGATGAAGCTCACCTTTGAGTTTTTTTGCAAGGAATTTACAAAACTCATTTGCTTTTCCTTTATCCCCATAAGTCGATTGTTCAGGAAGTGTTATTTGTATGTATGTTTGTTCACTAGAGACACCGTCGTCGTTTTGAACGGACTCTGTGTCAACACCTACTAGGATGGCATAGTAGCGCTCTTGGGTTGCTTGTAAGTAAAACCATTTCCCTTTCCCATCTTCTGTTTCTTTCACTTCGTATGGGAAAGCAGACTCTCCAAACTGCCAGTTAACCTGATCGCCTGTTTTTGAAGTGATATTTTTATAATAATAAAATAATTCCTTAACCTCATCTATGGTTAATGTTTGTTTTGCAGATGAAGGCACAAGCTTAATAAATGCATTTACAGCCATCATCATTCCCCCCTATTAGTCCGTAGTGTATGCCCTTCTATTCTAGCATTGAATAAAAAGCGATGACAACAATAACAAGAGCTAAAATGTTATCATTTCTTGTAATTTTCTAAAAGATAAATTATAATAATATTCAAAATATTGAATTAAAGGAGGAATTACATGGAATTATTTGATAAACTTTATGATGAGCATGAAAAGGCAAAGGTGAGGTTCATTGGATTTACTACTGAAGATACTCGTTATGACTTTGGAATTATTTATACGAATATGTTTTTTGGTAAACCTCTTGTGATATGCATGCAAACTGGACGATCCACACTCCTAGACCCCAAAGATATTGAAGATATTGACTTCCTTCAAACAGTATTCCGTATCCCTGATAAAGCGCAGGCTGCTGATCTAGCTGAATTCTTTAGAGAAACACTTCCGTCTATCCCTTTTGTCACCCAATATGATTAATGTTATGTAAAATTAGGCCTAAACGGGCCTTTTTTTATGTTTATTTTTTAAATGTGACATACAAATTAGGCTTGAAATTATTAATGTGATATATTATTATTTAATTAGAGGTTAGTTAAACGCTTTCATAGCAGGACCATTTAATATGAAAAGGGGATAGGACAAATGGGTACACTTGTATGCCAAACTTGTAACTCAACTATTGATCACTTTGAAGATGAAAAAGTAACGGTACTATACTCTAAATGCAATTGCTGTGATAACCATCATATCGAAGAAGAAGTATAACGATTGAATCACAATATAATAATAAACAGGCTGACTCATTGAGTCAGCCTTCATTTTTATCTTATTTTATTGCTTTGTACTCTTTTATAACGTGGATAGTTTTAATTTCATCATCTTCTGGACCTTGAACAGGTAAGCCAGCCTCAAGGTTTTCTTTAATGTAATGCAAGTTTTCTTTTGTGATAATTTCACCAGGAATAAAAATTGGAATACCTGGCGGATATACCATTACAAACTCTGCAATAATTCTACCTTCAGACTCTTCAAATGGAATCACTTCAGTCTCTGCATAAAAGGCATCTCTAGGAGTTAATGCAAGGACAGGAATCTCCGGTAAAAGAACTTCTACTGGTTCCACCTTAACTGACCGGTGCTCGCACTCCTCTGCCAATTCCTTTAAGGCATTTACTAAAAGATTTGTTTCCGTTTCTGTGTCACCCAGCGTGATAATGCAAAGGATGTTATATAGGTCAGATAATTCTACTTCGATGTTATGTTTCTCGCGAAGCCATTTTTCTACATCATAGCCTGTTAATCCTAAATCTTTCACAGAGATAATCAGTTTGGTCGGATCGAAATCAAAAGTGGCATTGGAACCCAAAATTTCTTCACCAATACAACGAATATTATTAATCTCATTGATCTTCTTACGGGTTGATTGAGCTAACTTGATTGTGCGATCAATTAATTCCTTCCCTTTTGTTGCTAATTGTTTTCGGGCAGTATCAAGAGACGCTAATAATAAATAGGATGTGGATGTTGTCGTAAGCATGCTTAATATCGATTGTACATGCTTAGCAGAAACAAGTCCTTCCCGCACGTTTAAAATGGAGCTCTGTGTCATGGAACCGCCTAATTTATGAACGCTGGTAGCTGCCATATCAGCTCCTGCCTGCATGGCAGAGAGTGGAAGTTCATCATGAAAATGAATGTGAACACCATGTGCTTCATCTACAAGAACTGGAACATTGTAGGTATGAGCAATTTCAACGATTTTTTTAAGGTCTCCAGAAATACCGAAGTAAGTCGGATTGATAACTAATACGCCCTTCGCATCAGGGTGCTGCTGTAATGCTCGATCTACTGCTTCTGGAGTGATTCCATGGGATATACCTAATTCTCTATCGATTTCTGGATGGATAAACACAGGAATGGAACCAGAAAAAACAATAGCAGACATAACTGATTTATGAACATTTCTAGGTACAATAATTTTTTCCCCAGGTCCACAAACTGCCATTACCATAGCAATGATAGCTCCGCTTGTACCTTGGACGGAAAAGAAAGTATGGTCGGCACCAAAGGCTTCTGCTGCCAGCTCCTGGGCTTTTTTAATCATTCCCTTTGGTGAATGTAAGTCATCAAGGGGGCCGATGTTAATAAGGTCAATTGATAGGGCATTATCCCCGATAAATTGGCGAAACTCTGGATCCATTCCTGCTCCTTTTTTATGCCCAGGAATATGAAACTGAGTGGGATTTTTTTTGGCATGTTCTAATAAACCGCTAAATAACGGTGTTTGATTTTGTGACAATCTAACTACACCTCTTTATAAAGAAATACTCTTAAGATCAAGTCTATAAAAAACATAAAACAAAGGAATTATAGCACTATTCTTTTATGTTGCATAGGATTTAATTTTTACTGTCCTCATTTGTTACTTCAAGTTAGTTTCCCATTAAGAGAGGAAATTTAACCTTTTAAGACGAAATAACAATTATTAAACATTTAGGAGGGATTTAAGTGAATTGGCAAACAAGAGTTACCGATACTTTAGGTATTAAATATCCAATTATCCAAGGCGGTTTAGCGTATTTAGCTTACTCAGAATTAGCCGCTGCTGTTTCAAATGCAGGTGGGCTCGGTCAAATTACTGCGATGTCTTTAAGTTCTCCGGATCAACTTCGAGAAGAGATACGAAAAGTAAGGCAGTTAACTAACAATCCATTTGGAGTAAACTTCGCAATTGGCCAACACGGACGACCGTTTTCAGATTTTTTGCAGGTTGCTATTGATGAAGAAGTTCCAGTTGTTTCTATGACAGGGGGGAACCCAGCTCCAATATTTGAGCAATTAAAAGGAACTAATATTAAAACATTGGTTCTTGTAGCTGCAAGGAGGCAGGCTGTTAAAGCAGAAGAACTAGGTGCTGATGCAGTGATGGTGGTTGGACAGGAAGGTGGCGGTCATTTAGGAAGGGATGATATTGGCACCATGGTATTAATTCCTCAAGTAGTAGATGCTGTTAGCATTCCGGTTATTGCCTCCGGTGGGATTGGAGACGGCAGGGGATTAATGGCAGCTCTTAGTTTAGGTGCACAGGGAATTGAAATGGGAACAAGATTTATTGCAACAAAAGAATGCGTTCATGCAAATGAACATTATAAGCAAAGGTTAGTAGAAGGGACAGAATCAGATACGGTTGTGATAAAGAGGTCTCTAGGGGCTCCAGCGAGAGCAATAGCGAATAGTTGGACGGAAAAGATTCTTCATGTGGAGAAAAACAATGGTGACTATGAACAGCTAAAGGATTTAATTAGTGGGAATGCAAATAAACGATACATATATGAGGGTTCGGTAGATGAAGGTTTTGCTTGGGCTGGCCAAGTCATGGGACTCATTAAAGATGTGCCTTCTGTAAGTGAACTATTTGAACGGATGATTAACGAAGCGGAAGAAATTCGTGCAAAATGGGGAAAATAACGGTATCATACACTTTAGTGAAATAAGTTAGAAGGTGAAATAATGGAGTATCAATACCCAATTGATTACAGTTGGTCGACAGATGAGATTGTTGATGTGATCAAATTCTTTGAGGCCATAGAAAAAGCATATGAAAAGGGAATTGAGCGTGATGAGCTAATGAAAGTCTATCGTCGCTTTAAGGAAATAGTCCCCAGTATTGCTGAAGAAAAGACTGTTTGTGGGGAATTCGAAGAGATAAGTGGTTATTCTTCCTATCGAACAATAAAAAAAGCCAAAGAAGCCTCATCAGGTGACAAAATAAAAATGTAGAAAATAAAAAGCTCCCAAGACTATTAGTTGTCTTGGGAGCTTTTTTTTTCAATGAACCAATTGGGTTCCATAGAAGGGTTGTACGCGCCCGAAAGATCCAATTGAAAAAGGTTTGGGTTCCATAGAAGGGTTGTACGTGCCCGAGAGATCCAATTGAAAAAGGTTTGGGTTCCATAGAAGGGTTCTATGCGCCCGAAAGATC
Organism: Bacillus sp. (in: firmicutes); assembly: GCA_039832695.1. GTDB lineage: Bacteria > Bacillota > Bacilli > Bacillales > Cytobacillaceae > Neobacillus. The sequence goes on along the minus strand of JBDOMM010000011.1, from coordinate 19,020 downwards.
CAATTAAATAAGGTTTGGGTTCCATAGAAGAGTTCTATGCGCCCGAAAGATTGAATTGAATAAGGTTTGGGTTCCATAGAAGGATTCTATGCGCCCGAAAGATTGAATTGAATAAGGTTTAGGTTCCATAGAAGGGTTCTATGCGCCCGAAAGATTGAATTGAATAAGGTTTGGGTTCCATAGAAGGGTTCTATGCGCCCGAAAGATTGAATTGAATAAGGTTTGGGTTCCATAGAAGGGTTCTATGCGCCCGAAAGATTGAATTGAATAAGGTTTAGGTTCCATAGAAGGGTTCTATGAGCCCGAAAGATCCAATTAAATAAGGTTTAGGTTCCATATAAAGGTTCTATGATCCCGAAGAATCCACCTATTACCAATTCGGGTAACATAGACCAGTTCTATGTTACCCAAGTTCTAAAATAATCTTTTTATTTAATATCTTGAGCAAGTTTATATAGAGGTGCAACTGTTTGGAACACGTTCTCAATCTGCTGAATTAGTCCTTCTGCACCTAATTCAATGACCTTTTCTTTGTCTAGCGTAAGCCCACAAAGTAATTCAGCTTTTTTTACATTCTTCAGTCTGTCAAAAATGCCGTTCAGGTCTGTCTTTGAAAGATCCCCGTGTTTCACTGTATCTGGTTTCATATGGTCAAGTGACCATTCAAATTCATTTGGTACCTCTTTATATATTTTGTTTGCTTTCTTTAGGAATCTCTCTGCAATCGTATTTTTTGACGGCGCTTCATAAATGACTGCAAACCAAATAAATAAATGGGTGTGCCAAAGTCCAATCTGAAAATGTGGCAGCATTTTGTAGCCCCTAGCATTATTAGCAAACGCTACCCATGTATCCTTAGGTGGATTAATGGTTCTTCTTGCATGTTTTGCAACATGAACAAACATTTCATCTCCGGTCAATGTTGATAAGGTAGGAGCAAAATATTGGCCAAGCTCTTCTAATTTTGGACGAATGATCCCCTTAAGAGCTTCCATACGCGGTTCTAAACCATCTATTAAAAAGACATCAAAATCCTCTTGTGTAAATCCTTTAAAGTCCATTCCTTTAAACCTCCAACAGCCATTTGTCACTTATTGTAGCATAGTAGCGAAAATACAAGAAGTTTGTTGCTCTTCTAGGTGAAAGCACATATTTGTTGCAACATATCATCCAGACTCATATTATACAGTAAAAAATAATTCTGAAAAATAAGTTAATAAAGAGGAAGGAGAGAAGAAAGGTGAAACAACTTATGAACACATCATTGAAAAAAGCAGGGGAAAAGGAAAGAACAGCTGTCTTAAGACTAGAAATGGATTATGAGTTAGCTACTTTGTTTGAGGCAATTGAGGAAAAGAATGAGAAGAAGATGAAGGAATGTAAACAGAAGCTAGAGAAAATTCGTCAAGAATTATTACGTTTAAAGGCTCTTTAACAGCACTTTTTTAGACTCTCCGTACTTTTTATCTAAGGGGAAACATAAAAGAATGGACAGAAAAAGAAGACTGATGGGATTTACCTAAACGAACTCCGAAAATTGATAAGGGGGTTCGTTTATTATTGCGTTTATGTGTGATTCATTGAACTAATGCCGTACTGAGTCTAAAAGTTGCTGTGGGTCTCCAATTTGATTAAGCTATAAGTACATCAATTTTATGACCATGATTCATACTACATACATTGGAAAATAAGATCATTGGAGGTAAATAATGAACTGGGACGAAGTGTATACTCATGCGAAGCAATGGGTAATGGAAGCTGGAGAGACTATTCGATTATCCTTTAATAAGACGTTAAATATCCAAACAAAAACAAACCAGAATGATCTCGTTACAAATATTGATAAAGAGATTGAACAATTCTTTATAAAGAAAATCAGGGAGGTATATCCTAGTCATAAAATAATGGGAGAAGAAGGTTTTGGCGACGAACTCCAGACGCTAGATGGAGTTGTATGGCTGATTGACCCGATAGATGGAACGATGAACTTTGTCCATCAGCAAAGGAATTTTGCCATTTCCTTGGGAGTGTACGAAAACGGCGTTGGAAAAATTGGACTGATTTATGATGTTGTTCATAATGAGCTATATCATGCGAGACGAGGGCATGGTGCATTTTTAAATGATAAGCCATTACCATCTTTAAAAGAAACGACCGTGGAGAATTCCATTATTGCACTTAATGCTACCTGGGTAATGAAAAATCACCGAATTGACCATAATTTATTGATACCACTTGTCAGAGATGCAAGGGGAACACGGTCATATGGAACAGCTGCGCTGGAAATGGTCTTCGTTGCAACCGGGCGTGTGGATGCCTATATGTCCATGAGGTTATCGCCATGGGACTTTGCTGCAGGAGCGGTTATTGTGGAGGAACTCGGTGGAATCGTCACCAATTTAAGAGGAGAAAAACTGGATTTTCTTTCAAAGGATTCATTGTTCACTGCAAAACCAGGATTACACCAAACCATCTTAAAGGACTATTTAAAAGATGGTAAATGGTAAATAAAGCGAAAAAGAAGCCTCTTCGGCTTCTTTTTTGTTTATAATTTTCCTTCTTCACGCAATTTCTTTTTGGTTTTAAATCCCAAGCCCATAATGACAAAGCATCCAACTACACAGAGAATAGCTCCAATAATGCTTTGTTCCCCGATCGCAATTCCAATTCCCATGATACATACTGCTGCAAGAATAGCATATACAAGCATTGGCCATTTAATTTGGTTCATTTTATTACCCCTTTATTTCAAGTCGTGGAACAGCTCAATAGCTTTTAGACTTGTGTGTTTAACTTATATTTTTTATTCTACAATAAAATGCTTATAGGTTTCCACTTTAATTATGGTATAATGTTTTAGTTGTATATGGGAAACTATAAATAGTTTTATTTTTAGAATATAGGTAGGAGTGGAATTTTTTGAAAATAAGAGAAGATATTCGTAATATAGCAATCATTGCTCACGTTGACCACGGGAAAACAACGTTGGTTGACCAATTGTTAAAGCAATCTGGTACGTTCCGTAGCAATGAGCATGTAGAAGAACGTGCAATGGATTCCAATGATTTGGAAAGAGAACGTGGTATTACCATCCTGGCAAAAAATACTGCCATTCAATACAAAGATACTCGCATTAATATCTTAGATACACCTGGACACGCTGACTTTGGTGGCGAAGTAGAACGTATTATGAAAATGGTTGATGGTGTTTTACTTGTTGTCGATGCCTATGAAGGCTGTATGCCACAAACACGTTTTGTTCTTAAAAAGGCTTTAGAGCAGAAATTAACTCCAATTGTTGTTGTTAATAAAATTGACCGTGACTTCGCTCGACCAGCAGAGGTAATTGATGAAGTGATCGATTTGTTTATCGAACTTGAAGCAACTGAAGACCAGTTGGAATTCCCGGTTATTTACGCTTCAGCAATTAATGGTACAGCTAGTACTGACGCAGAAAAGCAAGATGAAAATATGCAATCTTTGTATGATGCTATCGTTGAATATATCCCTGCCCCAGTTGACAATCGTGAAGATCCATTGCAATTCCAAGTTGCCCTTCTCGATTACAATGATTATGTTGGCAGAATCGGAATCGGTCGCGTTTTCCGCGGTACGATGAAAGTGGGTCAACAAGTAGCACTGATGAAATTAGATGGATCAGTTAAGCAATTCCGTGTGACCAAAATTTTTGGTTTCTTTGGATTAAAACGTCAAGAAATCCAAGAAGCTGTAGCCGGCGACTTGATCGCTGTTTCAGGGATGGAAGATATAAATGTCGGTGAAACGGTATGTCCAATTGAACATCAGGAAGCACTACCAATTCTACGAATCGATGAGCCAACATTACAGATGACTTTTGTTGTAAATAACAGTCCATTTGCAGGTAGAGAAGGTAAGTATCTAACTTCAAGAAAGATTGAAGAAAGATTACGCGCTCAATTGCAAACAGACGTAAGCTTACGTGTTGAAAACACTGATTCACCAGATGCATGGATCGTTTCTGGTCGTGGTGAACTTCATTTATCAATCCTAATTGAAAACATGCGTCGTGAAGGCTACGAGCTCCAAGTTTCAAAACCAGAAGTTATCGTTAAAGTTATTGATGGTGTACGCTGTGAACCGGTTGAAAGAGTTCAAATTGATGTACCGGAAGAACATACTGGTTCAGTAATGGAATCAATTGGTGCCCGTAAAGGCGAAATGATAGACATGATTAACAATGGTTCAGGTCAGGTTCGTTTAATCTTTAACGTACCAGCACGAGGATTAATTGGTTACACAACCGAGTTCTTAACAATGACTCGAGGTTATGGAATTATTAATCATACCTTTGATAGCTACCAGCCAATGTTGTCAGGTCAGGTTGGTGGAAGACACCAAGGTGTACTTGTATCAATGGAATCAGGAAAAGCATCAACATATGGTATCATGCAAATAGAAGACCGCGGCACAATTTTCGTTGAACCAGGTACGGAAATCTACGAAGGGATGATCGTTGGCGAAAACACTCGCGAAAATGACATCACTGTTAATATTACAAAAATGAAACAGGCGACAAATGTTCGTTCAGCTAACAAAGACCAAACATCTGTTATAAAAAAACCGCGTATCATGACATTAGAAGAGTCATTAGAATATTTAAATGATGACGAATATTGTGAGGTTACTCCAGAATCAATTCGTCTTCGTAAAAAAATTCTTGATAAAAATGAACGTGAAAGAGCGGCTAAAAAGAAAAAGGTTGCTGAATTAAGTTAATTAAAGAGGTGCACGCTGTGGAAGATTTGAAATCCTTCTCCCCAAGTTTGAGATTTTTTATTCAGTTGACAAATGATATAGAAACAGGTGTATTCCTACAATATTTATTCATTGTCATTTTGTCAGTGATTGTTTACAGGTTAGGTTTTGCAAAAAAACTGCCTCTTCTGAAAAACATAGTAATTTATATCAGCCTCTGTATCGGATGCGTATTTATGTTATTTTTTTCATATGCCCTTCCAATTGCTGAAGGGTTAGGTGCAGCTGCATTGTTGTTGATTATTTATAAAATCCGACTGCACCAATCAAAAAAGCATCAAGCTGAAGCGAAATAACGGGGGTTTAAAGAATGAAATCCTTACAGGATGCACTGTATAATTGGCTTACGATTAAAGTTGTCTGTGACGCTCGTCCTGATGACACTGCTGCACAAGAAACTTTGGCTTTTTTTGACGAGATGCTTACTAATCAGCATCATGTTTCTATCCTAGAAACGACCACAGACGCTGTCATGTACTATGTTACTTATCAACAAGGTGAGGAATCAAAAAAGGTACGTTACCCGCGTGAATTGATTGAGATTATGTTGAATCAAATCAATCAAGAGCCAGAGAAATATGAGAATTACCCAATTGAAGATTAAAAAAACGCTTGCTCCATCCATTAGATGGGGCAAGCGTTTTTTTATTACCAATCGTCTTTTTCGGATTTTGTTTTGAATAAGCGAAAATTACCTGTATCTATTCGGGCATTGGTTCTTTCGGCAATTCTATCACTACAGTCATTACACATATATGTATGGATTGGACGATTGCGGAGTCTCTTAGCTATTGGTGATTCATCATCAATCGATTCAATTTTATCGCATATTACACATTTTACTCGCATGACGGCACCTCATCAAACCTTTCTTAAATTAGAGTGTTTTGTATTATAGTATACCATGATAGTATACCGACGGGTAATCCAATTGGTTAAAGTTGAACCAAAAATGGGATAGTAGTAATATGAGATTATCTGTTAAATACAGAACAAGGACAAACTAAAGGGGTTGTAAGAATGCCGAATCAAGTGGAACAAAAGCTAATCAAACCATTATATGAGGAATTGCAAAAAGAAAGATTTGTAACGTTAGCAACAATTGATCATGAAACAGGAGGACCTAATGTAAGTGCCATCTCTTGGGTGCTGGCAAAGGATGAAAACACGATCTATTTTGCAGTGGATAACCGTTCAAGGATCTTAGAGAACATCAATAAAAATAACAAGGTGGTCATTAACCTCATTGCAAATGAATCTACATATTCTATTCAAGGGGAAGCGCAGGTCAAAGTGGAAAGATTGGAAGAAGTGCCATTGAAGCTTGCCTTGGTAGAAGTATCAATAAATGAAGTAAGAGATGTCATGTTTTATGGATCAAAAATTGTGTCAGAAGTACAATATGATAAAACGTATGATAAAAACGCGGCACAAAAGTTAGACAATCAAGTTATGGAAGCAATGAAAAAAGCTTAGGAGAAATCCTAAGCTTTTTGCTTTTACTCTTTATAGTGATTAGATTGATCGTTTTGTTCCTTATCCAACTTGTTTTCCTTATTCTGTGGAAGTTTTTTCTTTGGTTTCTCTGTAGAATTCTTTGGACTAGGTGTAATTAAGTCTCCAGGTACCTCAGGCATCAATCTCCCCGCAACATCGGCAAGTTCCTCCATAATACCCCTTATGGGTCTGCCTTTATTGATATCTGCCTGTATTTCTTTTAATCGGGTCATTGTGTCGGCGTCTGCTACAACTACTGCATTGGCTCCGTATGGGTCTTTACGCAAGCTTTCAGCCACTGAATATTTGATTGACCCAACTTGAGAACGATCAATTTTAGAATTGACGTCAATACCAACAATCGCATATTTTCCTAATACCACTGCGGTTGCATCATTCACATTTGGAATACTTGTAGCCAATTCAACCAAACGTTTGGAAATTTCCTGCCCTGTTTTTTTGTCGACATTTTCAATATAGCTGTTTTTTACTTTTACTAAGGATTGATTAGCATTTTTTGCTGATTCTTTATTTTTATCAGTAGTACATCCCGCTAGGACCAAGCTTATCGCAATAGTCATTACGATTTTCTTCATTCAACCACACCTCCAAGTAGCAAATAAAAGGTAAATTATACAGTGATAGCTAAATTCTTTTATACAAGCTAAGTCGTTCCATTAACATTTATTGTGCGGAATATCTTCTATCTTTATACCAATAAACATATATTTTACCAAAGTCCAATCTATCAAAAGGTTTTTTGACAAACTTAACATCAAGTAAGCAGGAGGCGTCGCTTTGAGTAAAATATACGTGTTAGATACAAATGTCTTGCTGCAAGACCCGTATTCCATTTTTTCCTTTGAAGATAATGAAGTTGTTATTCCTGCAGTAGTTCTAGAAGAAGTGGACTCAAAGAAAAGATACATGGATGAGATTGGGAGAAATGCAAGGCATGTATCTAGATTAATTGATGGCCTTAGAGCCTCAGGAAAGCTCCACGAGAAAATCCCGCTTGAAAATGGGGGAACGATAAGAATTGAATTAAATCATCGAACATTTCATGAACTTCAAGATATTTTTATTGAAAAAACGAATGACAATCGAATTCTAGCTGTGGCAAAGAATTTATTCCTAGAGGAACAAACAAAGGAAGATGGTAAACCTGTCATTCTAGTGAGTAAGGATGCGCTAGTCAGAGTAAAGGCAGATGCGATTGGCCTTGCTGCTGAAGATTTTCTCAATGACCGTGTTGTAGAAATTGATCATATTTATACAGGATTTTTTGAGCTTTTTCTACCATTAGAATTATTAGGCCGCTTTTATGAGAAGGGTGAATTAAACCATTCAGAAATTGCTAATCATCCTTTTTATCCTAACCAGTTCCTCATTATGAAGGATGCTCTCGGAGGTTCAGCCTCAGCTATTGGGATGGTTGACAAAACAGGTAAAAAAGTAAAAAAATTAACATTAAATCAAGAGCATGTATGGGGAATTCACTCACGAAATGTCCAACAAACCATGGCAATCGAATTATTATTGCGCAAGGATATCCCGCTTGTAACCTTAACAGGAAAAGCAGGTACTGGGAAAACATTACTAGCCCTTGCTGCCGGATTGATGCAAACCGAGGACTTTAGAGAATATAAAAAGTTATTAGTAGCACGCCCGATTGTACCAGTGGGTAAGGATTTAGGTTTTCTACCTGGGGAAAAACAAGAAAAACTTAGACCGTGGATGCAGCCGATTTATGATAATTTAGAATATCTTTTTAACACTAAAAAGCCTGGTGAACTGGATGCAATATTAGCAGGAATGGGTTCAATTGAGGTGGAGGCTCTGACTTATATTCGAGGAAGAAGTCTACCAAAGCAATTTATCATTATTGATGAAGCCCAAAATTTAACCAAGCATGAGGTGAAAACCATCTTAACCCGGGTAGGAGAGGGAAGTAAAATTGTATTAATGGGGGATCCGGAACAAATTGACCATCCATATTTAGACGCATATAACAATGGTTTAACTTTTGTAGTTGAAAGGTTTAAAGATCAAGATATTTCTGGTCATGTAAAACTATTAAAAGGGGAGCGTTCAGGTCTGGCCCGACTTGCAGCAGATCTATTATAAGGATCATGTTATTATAGCCATTGTAAAAAAAACGGGCGCCAAATGGCACCCGTCTTATTTTATTGTAAATCCTGTAACATGTTTAATAGGGTGATCTTGGTTTGAGCCATCACCTAAATAAACATGAACGGGTCCATCAGATGATAATGGTTTACCTTCTTTTGAAAATCCTAGAATTAAATCATAGGCTTCTTCTAATGAGAATTCATATTCCTTATTTTGAGTCTGAATAACCAATGTTTGGGCGTCGCTAGCAGGCTCGGCATTCAACAAGAAAGGTTTTAAAGAAATACCAAATGTTCCTGTTAATACTTTTTCTTTTTCAAATTTTTTCTCTGATTTTAGTGTTGGAGGGAAGACAGCCCCTTCCATAATTTCACGATCCCAATGTTTGGAAACCGCTTTGGTGTATTCTTCAATTGAATCATAGTTTGCTTTTTTCGTTTCAAAATAAGTAGTTAAATCAATCCGTCTATCATCAAAAATCCAAACACCTGAATCAAGTGTGATAGTATATTTCACGTTACCAGAAATCGTCATGATATTTTCCATCAACTATACCCCCTAAAGTCTACCCTATTAAGTATAGCTTTTTTTTATTAGAAAGTCATAAACAGAACACCATTTTGTAATAACCTTCATTGTTCTTGCAATTTTCCACTGTAAACGGTAAAATTTATAGATAAGTTGAATTATCGCTCTGAAATGGGGGGATGAATGTTGGCGTCTGAAATGATCGTGAATCACCAAGAAAAAGCCTATGCCTTATTGCAGGCTGACGCTGAAAAGATATTGAAGCTTATCAAAGTGCAAATGGACAATCTCACGATGCCTCAATGCCCACTTTATGAAGAGGTATTGGATACACAAATGTTTGGCCTATCAAGAGAAATAGACTTTGCTGTTCGATTAGGCTTAATAGATGTTAAGGATGGAAAAGCGATTTTAGATAAATTAGAAAGAGAACTATCAGCGCTGCACGACGCATCCTTAAGAAAATAATCTTAAAGAACTCAGACAATTACAAATATTGTTTGAGTTTTTGTTTTTTATATTAAAATGTTGTAACAAATTCTTTTTTCTTAAAGTATTCATATCCATTTTCTATTATAATAGAGTGTAATTAATCGACAATTATAAAATGAGGACGTCTTATATGGTAAAAAAAATACTGAAATCCTATGATTACACATTAATCATTGCCATCATTCTTTTATGCACATTTGGACTTGTAATGATTTATAGTGCGAGTATGGCTTATGCGGTCCAACGGTATCAAGTTAGCCCTGATTTTTTCTACCAAAGACAGAAAATATTCTTGTTGGGGTTTGCAGCTATCTTTTTGTTCACAGCCATTGTTCCATATAAAATAATGAAATTTACAAAATGGTTTCAGCTTCCAATGGTTATAGGGTCTATTGTACTGCTTCTTGGGATTTTTGTATTTGGACAAGTTAAGAACAATGCGCAAAGCTGGTACCAAATTGGAACTTTCTTATTCCAGCCATCAGAATTTGTAAAGCTTGCGGTTATCATTTATTTAGCTGCCGTCTACGCAAAAAAACAAGCATATATCAATCAATTTAATAAGGGTGTTCTTCCTCCATTAGTTTATCTGTTTATCGTGTGTGTGCTAATAGGTGCGCAGCCAGATTTTGGTACAGCATTTATTATTGCAGCTATTGCAGGAACAATTATTTTCTCTTCAGGGATGAATATGAAGACAATGGGAAAATTATTTCTTATGGTCTTAATTTTGGCCCTTCCCATTCTTATTGCCAAAGGCGGAGATTTTTTTTCTGATGTGCAAAAGAGTCGTTTTCAGGTTTTAGAGAATCCCTTTGCAGAAAAGTATGTAAAGGATGCGGGGTTTCATTTAGCCAACTCTTATATAGCTATTGGATCTGGAGGCATTAACGGATTAGGATTGGGGAAAAGTATCCAAAAACTTGGGTACTTACCAGAATCACATACAGACTTTATCATGGCAGTTATTGCTGAGGAGTTAGGAATTTGGGGTGTAGGCTTTGTTATTCTCCTATTAGCTTATGTAGTATTACGCGGAATTTATATAGGTTTACAGTGTAAGGATCCGTTTGGGAGTCTGCTCGCTATTGGAATTTCGAGTATGATTGGAATTCAATCGTTTATTAATCTCGCCGGGGTTTCGGGTTTAATACCTCTAACGGGAGTTCCGTTACCATACATAAGTTATGGCGGATCATCTCTACTAATGCTTGCAGCAGCCACTGGGATACTTGTGAATGTTTCAATGTTTGTGAAATACGAGAAAAAATATAATAATAAACAAACTGCCGATAAAAAACAACGTACCCAGGATGGGAAAGTATTCTATATTCAACAATAAAAACAATAAAAAAAGTTGCCAGAATAACCGGCAACTTTTTTTATATATGGTTCCTCTTAGATCGTGAATAAAGTAGAAGAAAATAACTTAAGACTCCAAACAGGCAGGTAATAAAGAATGCGTGGAGAAGCGCGATATACAAGTTGAGTCTACTAATAATAATAAACGCACCTGCTATTACTTGTAACGAGACAAGGATAAAGGCAATGATCCAACCCCAATAAATGATTTTTTGATGCTTGTAGTTACGAATAACGATCAATAAGACATATGCAATCCAGATAAATATTAACCCTGCAGCAGCCCGGTGACCCATTTGTACCCATTCCCACATGTTAGAAGGGAGAGCGGGGGTATCATTTTTACATAACGGCCAATCCAAACAAACTAAACTGGATTTTGTATGTCTGACTAGGGCACCTGTATAAATGACAAGATAACTATAAATAGATAAACCTATTATATGGAAGCTCATTCTTTTATCTATTTTTAGCTTGTCTGCTTCGAATTTCTTGTCTATTTCAAAAATAAGAAGTGTTAGCAAAAAAACAGATGCGAAAGAAATAAGAGAAATTCCAAAGTGAAGTGCAAGCACAAAACTTGATTGACCCCATTTCACAGCTGCAGCGCCAATTAACCCTTGTAACAATAAAAAGAAGAAAGATAGAAACGAAAGAAACTTTGTTTCTCTAATATGACCGATCGCCTTCCACGACCAAACGGATAGAACAAGCACCAAAATTCCAACTACACCGGAAACGAGACGATGGGCAAGCTCGATGACTAATTCGGGCGTAATATCTAACGGAACAAATTTGCCATTACATAAAGGCCAGGATCTTCCGCACCCCATTCCAGAGCCCGTCTTGGTCACTAAAGCTCCGCCGATTAAAACCAATATCATTCCAATTGTGGTTGCAACCGCTAACCACTTTAAAGAGCGTCGCAAAAAATCACCTCATAAATAGTTCAATAATTTGTCATTGGATAATCCTGACAGTATAATGAATGAAAAAGTAACATGGTATAAAAAGTCCCTATTTATCATAACGAATAAAGTAGAAAATGAACAGTTTTTAAGCACAGATTTTTAGAGAAGTTTTTTAACAGAAAAAGGAAAATGTATAATATATATTTTCTACTATTATTATAGTGAAAACTATTGAAACTTTGGATAGTGTTTGATAGAACTATATATAGCGGTTTTTTTCTATAAATTTGGGTGTGTCACAATTTGGTCAAAAATTATTCGAAAAAAATTCACAAAAATATCAAAAAGTGTGATTTAATATACAGAGAAAGTGTTTTTTGAATCACTACTTTTTCGTTTTATTTATAGTCTATATGGTATAATATTTAACCTGATTATCCCTAATTTTTTGTAAAAAGAATAGACGGTAATTTTAGTAAGTATTGTTATCACCTTATTGGTGAATATTTGTTATGAAGGATTAGGAGGAGAAGATATGTCTAACCCAAAGGCTTTTGGAGAACCATCCATCGACAATGGTGCTGCAAGCCTACATTCTAACATAGAAAAAACCTCAGTATGGAAAGATTTTATGGCACTAATAAAGATAGGAATTGTTAATTCCAATCTAATTACTACCTTTACAGGTCTTTGGCTTGCATTACATTTCTCAGGTCAAAGCTTTTTAGGAAACCTTGATATTGTATTTTATACGGTAGCGGGTTCTTCACTGATTATTGCGGGTTCATGTGCAATAAATAATTATGTCGATCGGGATATTGATCATTTAATGGAGAGAACAAAAGGAAGACCTACTGTAACAGGTAAAGTATTACCAGGTAGAGTTCTTGCTTTAGGTATTTTCCTCATTGGACTGGGAACACTGTTTTTATTCTTAACTACGATGACTGCAACAGTTATTGGACTGCTTGGAGTTTTTAGTTATGTAGTCCTATATACTTTATGGTCTAAACGTCAGTTGGTTTCTAATACTATTATTGGCAGTATCTCAGGTGCTGTTCCACCTCTAATCGGATGGGCCGCGGTTGATGCCAATTTGGATATTATGGCATGGTCATTGTTTGTTCTAATGTTTGTTTGGCAGCCTCCACACTTTTATGCTCTTGCAATGAGAAGAGTGAAGGAGTACAGAGCAGCAGGTATTCCAATGCTTCCTGTAGTAAAAGGCTTTAAAACAACAAAAATTCATATTTTGATTTGGGTAGCAGCACTATTGCCAATCCCATTTTTTCTCACTAAATTAGGAATCCCATTTCTAATTCTTGCGACTCTGCTAAATGTAGGGTGGCTCGTTTTAGGGATTTATGGATATAGGATCAAAGATGACATAAAGTGGGCAAAACTAATGTTTGTATACTCCTTGCAATATTTAACTATTATTTTTGTGGCGATGGTAATTGTTACATTAATTTAGTTTTGCTTGCTTTGGCTGACTCGAATGTATGAGATATACCTTTTGAGTCAGTCTCCTACATACTTCTTTGACCAAGCATCATATATTTAGAAATTTTATAAGCGAAAGAGGGGTTTGATTAAGCTATGAAAAGGCTTGCAAAATGGCGTTTTGTCTCGTTGTTTGCGATGATAGCGCTTGTACTCTCCGGATGTGGCAAACCATTTGTTTCCGCGTTGAAGCCAGCCGGTGAAGTTGCAGACATGCAATATGATTTAATGAAGTTAAGTACTTTAATCATGGTTGGAGTTATTGTAGTAGTCATGATTATATTTGTTTTGGTGTATGTTCGTTTCCGTAGAAAGGACGACAAAAAGATTCCAAAGCAAGTAGAGGGAAGTCATACCCTAGAAATCATTTGGACTGTTGTACCAATTCTTTTACTTCTTATCTTAGCTGTTCCAACTGTAGCAGCAACTTTTAAGCTTGCTGATGTGGATCAAATGGATAAGAAAAATACGAAAGCACTTGTTATTAATGTTAGATCACATTTATATTGGTGGGATTTTGAATATCCAAATCAAAAAATTGTGACGAGCCAGGAATTAGTGGTTCCTACAAACGAAAAGGTTTACTTCAATTTAAAGTCTATGGATGTTAAGCACTCATTTTGGATTCCAGCAGTGGGTGGTAAATTAGATACCAATACAGATAACATCAATAAATTCTGGTTAGAGTTTGATGACAAGCGTGCAAACGACGCGGGTAACCTTTTCTACGGAAAATGTGCTGAGCTATGCGGACCAGGACATGCATTAATGGACTTCAAAGTAAAAGCAATCAGCCGTGACAAATTTGATGCTTGGGTGACAGCGATGCAAGACGTAAAAGAGCCGCAAAAAGCAACAGGCGATCTAGCATCACAAGGTCAAGAAATCTTTAATAAAAGCTGTATTGGCTGTCATGCTGTAACACCTGCTAACAAGATGCCAGAAACAGCTCGTATTGCACCAAACTTATCAAACTTTGGTGAGAGATCACGTGTTGCTGGAATTTTAGATCATAATAAAACAGAATTAAAGAATTGGATTAAAAATCCTGAAGCATACAAGCCAGGTAATCTAATGTCTGGAAAATATCCACAAATGAATGATGAACAGCTTGATGCGTTAGCCGAATATTTAATGAGCTTAAAAGTTCAGGAATAATTGGGGAAATGGTTGAAAGGGAGGTAAAATTGTGAGTACCTATGCTCAAAAAAAGGGATTTGGTGCGACTTTATGGGACTTTTTAACAACTGTTGACCATAAGAAAATCGCGATCCTATATCTTATTGCAGGTGGATTTTTCTTCTTAATTGGCGGACTTGAAGCCGTATTTATCCGAATCCAGCTTGCAGTACCAAACAATGATTTTGTCAGTGCAGGGGCATTTAATGAAATTATTACCATGCACGGAACTACAATGATTTTCTTAGCAGCAATGCCGCTGATTTTTGCATTTATGAATGCGGTAATGCCATTACAAATTGGAGCTCGTGACGTTGCATTTCCATTTGTTAACGCCGTTAGCTTTTGGTTATTCTTCTTTGGTGGAGTATTCTTAAACCTTTCTTGGTTTTTAGGTGGAGCACCTGATGCTGGATGGACGTCATATGCATCGCTTGCAATGGCTTCAAAGGGGCATGGTGTAGATTTCTACATCTTAGGTTTACAGATTTCAGGTTTTGGAACATTAATGGGTGGTATTAACTTCTTGGTAACGATTATTAATATGCGTGCACCAGGGATGACGTACATGAGGATGCCATTGTTCACTTGGACAACATTTGTAACCTCAGCACTTATTCTATTTGCATTCCCTCCACTTACAGTGGGTCTAGTATTAATGATGTTTGACCGTATGTTTGGAGCTAATTTCTTTGAAGTAGCAGCCGGTGGTAACACAGTAATTTGGGAGCATCTCTTCTGGATTTTTGGACACCCTGAAGTATATATCCTTGTACTTCCTGCGTTTGGTATTTTCTCGGAAATTATTCCGATCTTTTCAAGAAAACGCTTATTTGGATATTCATCCATGGTATTTGCAACCGTATTAATCGGTTTCTTAGGCTTCATGGTTTGGGCGCACCATATGTTTACAACTGGTTTAGGTCCAGTTGCGAATGCTATTTTTGCCGTAGCAACAATGGCAATTGGGGTTCCTACAGGAATTAAGATTTTTAACTGGCTGTTAACAATGTGGGGTGGTAGTGTTAAATTCACAACTCCTATGCATTGGGCATTTGCTTTTATTCCATCATTTCTTGCCGGTGGGGTAACAGGAGTAATGCTTGCTTCTGCAGCCGCGGATTATCAATATCATGATACTTATTTTGTTGTAGCACACTTCCATTACGTAATCGTTGGTGGTGTTGTATTTGCTATCTTTGCAGGAACACATCTATATTGGCCAAAAATGTTTGGAACTATGTTAAATGAGACTCTTGGAAAAATTACATTCTGGTTATTCTTTATTGGTTTCCACTTAACATTCTTTATCCAACACTTCTTAGGTTTATGGGGAATGCCACGTCGTGTATTCACATACCTTCCAGGTCAAGGATTTGAATTAGCAAACATGGTAAGTTCAGTTGGAGCAGCATTCATGGGTCTTGGTGTCATTATTATGTTAATCAACGTCATCATGACATCAGTAAAAAATGTACGTGTAGGAAATGATCCATGGGGCGATGGAAGAACGCTTGAATGGGCAATTCCATCACCACCACCATTTTATAACTTTAAACAACTTCCACTTGTTCGTGGTTTAGATGCATTCTGGATTGAAAAAATGGAAGGTAAAAAGGCTATGACTCCTGCTGAACCGTTAGGTGATATCCATATGCCGAATTCATCCTTTATTCCATTTGTTATGTCCTTAGGATTATTTATTGCAGCATTTGGTGCAATGTATCATGTAGATAAGGTAGCATGGGCACTTCCAGTAATGATCATTGGTTTACTTGTTACATTTGGTTCAATGTTTGTACGTTCTGTTAAAGATGATCATGGTTTCCATATTCACAAGGAAGAGCTTATGGATGAAGATGATAAGGGGGTTAAGGCATAATGCACGCTGAAGAAAAATTCACTTATGAAACATGGCCTGCTGCGCCGGAAAAAGCAACCCTTGAAGCAAAAAATAAATTCTTAGGTTTTTGGTTCTTCTTAGGTGGAGAGACAGTATTATTTGCCTCCCTATTTGCAACTTACTTAGCTTTAAAGGATAAAGTAGGGGATTCTGCCCAACCGCTTGCCAAAGATTTATTTGAACTTCCATTAACATTTGTGGCAACTATGTTGTTATTAACAAGTTCTTTAACAAGTGTATACGCTATGTATCACATGAAAAACTTTGCTTTTAAGAAAATGATGGTTTGGCTTGGTCTAACGGCATTATTAGGCGCAGGCTTCTTGGGTCTAGAGGTTTACGAATTTTCTCATTATGTTCATGAAGGACATAAGTTTACAAGTAGTGCGTTCGGTTCTGCCTTCTATACACTAGTAGGCTTTCACGGAGGCCACGTAGCTTTTGGATTAATGTGGTGTCTAACGTTAATGTTCCGAAATGGAAAACGTGGATTAGATCTATATAACGCGCCAAAATTCTATGTATTTAGTTTATATTGGCATTTTATTGATGTTGTTTGGGTATTTATCTTTACAGTAGTATATTTAATGGGAATGGTGGGATAAACTGATGGCAGATCAACAATTAAATTCAGGAAACCCAAGAGTTGACATTGAATATCGTCGTCGGAAAAGTACTGAAGAGATGAAATATCAAGTGGTATCGTTTACCCTAATGATTTTCTTAACTCTAATCGCATTTGCAGCAGTAGCAATTAAAGGATTTACAGCTTGGTTTACTGTACCATTTATTATCCTTTTAGCTGTTGTTCAAGTAATTTTCCAACTTTATTACTTTATGCATATGAGTCATAAAGGACATGAAGCTCCATCACTATTCCTATATTCAGGAGTGTTGGTAGGTGCTGTAACTGTCCTAGCTTTTACTACTATTATCTGGTGGTAAAAACAAGACAATAAGAAAAAAGAAAATCGGCTTAATGCCGATTTTCTTTTTTAAAAATTGGAAAGTTTTCTTAGTTTGCTAATCGTATTTGCCACGGGTATAATAAAGTCAATAATTCTTTCAATGAACATTGAGGTGATTTCGGTGCTTACTTTAGATATATTTGGATTTGAAGCACTATGGAGCCCGTACTTTTTATTTATTTTAATCGTATTAACGGCAGGTTATTTTATCTTAACAACAAAGTATAGAACAAAGATATTTGAAAATAGTAAGCCGTTGACCAAAAAACAAGAATTTCTTTTCTTGCTTTCAATGGTCCTTTTATATGTTATCAAGGGTTCGCCATTGGATATAATGGCCCATCTCATGTTTTATATTCATATGATTCAGATGGCACTGTTAGTCCTTGTAGTGCCTCCTATTTTCATTTTGAGTATCCCCAACTGGGTGTGGGAGAAAATATTCAGTGTTCGAAGTATTGATACTTTGTTTAAAAGTTTTACAAAACCGCTTATTGCATTAATTGTTTTTAACGGGTTGTTTTCTTTTTATCATGTTCCAATCATCTTTGACCATGTTATGCAAAATATCTGGCTACATGCTGGATATTCTATACTTCTATTTCTTACCGCAATCTTCATGTGGTGGCCATTACTGAATCAAATGCAAGGTCACCAAACATTAAATGGCTTAAAGAAGGTTGGCTATATTTTTGCAGATGGAATTTTATTAACTCCAGCCTGTGCATTAATTATATTTGCCGATAATACTCTCTATGCTACCTATTCAGATCCTCATGTTTGGGGACAAGTAATGAAATTATGTGTTGGGGCAGCAAATTTTGAAAGTTTAAATTTAAGTGGTCCTCAACTTTTTAGTTCTATGTCATTAATCGAAGATCAACGTCTTGGCGGGGTGATAATGAAAATTATTCAAGAAATCGTATATGGTGTGATACTAGGCCGGGTTTTCTTTGAATGGTACCGTAAAGATCAGGAAGATTCAAAACGAGAGATGAATCAATCTTTAAATCCAAATCTGATTAAGTAGTTCCCCCAATGATTTGGGGGTTTTTCGATGTTATGGATTGAAAAAATATAATTTCACGGTTACACTACTATTATTGTAGAACGAATATAAAAGAGAGGATTTTTAAATGAATTCCTTACCTATTTTACCGACAATTAGTACGAGCTTTATTGTTTTAAGTGCCATAACAGTTGCCATTGGCTGGTGGCAAATTAAACAAAGAAAAATTGAAGCTCACAAAAAAACAATGTTTTTTGCAGCTATTTTTGCACTGATCTTTTTTATTATCTATGCTTCTAGAACAATTTTTATAGGAAATACCTCCTTCGGGGGCCCAGACGATATTAAGATCTATTACACTGTGTTCTTAGTATTTCATATTACTTTGGCAACTGTTGGAGCTGTTTTCGGTATTGTTTCCTTAACAACAGGATATAAAAATAATCTTGCATTACATCGGAAACTTGGGCCAGTTACGAGTATCATATGGTTCTTTACTGGAATAACTGGTGTAGCTGTTTACCTATTGTTATATGTTTTTTATCGTGGTGGAGAAACTACTTCAATGATCAAAGCTATACTTGGGTTTTAAAAGAGTGCCATTAGTGGCACTTTTTTTTGGTGTGCCAGGCATGGCAACTATCTAGGTGGTGAAAGTCCACTGTGGGGGTACACATCGACCAACCACTAAGGAAGCGCAAGGTACTTACTGTGAGGTAAGGGCTGGAGGAAGCGTGG
>JBDOMM010000053.1:0-57927 GCA_039832695.1 Bacillus sp. (in: firmicutes) | reverse complement strand
AAAAAGGGAACAAGGTCAATATAACACCTTCTTCCCCTTTTTGTTTCACTAACTAAAAACATAATGTAAAATTTTTGAATTTATTCAAGTTATATACTTCTATGCAAGGCCAGTGGGACTGTCCCCACCTCTCGTTACGGAGGCATGTAGCTCTATTTCGACATTGCCTTTAATAGCTCGGCTGATCATGCAGGAGGTTTCTGCTTTTTTGGCAAGCTTATGAGCCATGTCGATGTCTTTATCAGTAGCATCCTGTTTCAGCACTATAACCGGTTGGTGAATAATCTTTTTATAAGTGATTATACCTCTTGTGACATCTACAATCCCCACAGATTCCATTGATAGGTTTTCTTTTTGTAATTTACTGCGTTCCATCATGGCAGCGAGGGTAATAATAAAGCAGGTAGCCGCAGCACCGAGAAGCATTTCGTCGGGATTGGTACCGACTCCAGGCCCATCCATCTCTGGTGGAATGGACACTTTAGTTTTTAAATTGCCTGCTTCAATCTCTCCAACATCATTGCGTAAGCCAGGCCAGTTTGCTTGTAAGTGGAAGCGGTGTTCAGCCATTCGAAATTCCTCCTATTTTATTAAAATAAACGGTACAATCTCTTAAAAAAGTATGGTACCGTTAAATGGCGTTGTAAATTTTTTGGGAGTACTTAATAATGAAAATTATCATAAAACTAGGATTAACCATCATCCTTTGCCTATATTTAGCCGTCTTAACAAAATTAATATTATTTAAATATATCCCTTTAACAGAAATCATTCATCATTTCAATTTTACCTATGATGAATATCATTGGCGTTCAAATAATTTTGTTCCGTTTAAAACGATTGTCTTTTATCTCTACATAGCTGATGTTAATTTAAACATACGGATTGAAAATTTAGCAGGGAATGTAGTTGGCTTTATCCCTTTGGGTTTTATCTTACCATTGCTGTTGAAAAAGTTTCAAAGACTTAGTGCTGTGATGGCGGCTAGCTTCTGCTTAAGCCTGACATATGAGATTCTCCAATTATTATTTGAGTTTGGTAGCTTCGATGTGGACGACCTGATATTAAATACACTTGGAGGGATGCTTGGTTACATTCCTGCCAAGCTGTTTATATACTTCATGAGGAAGAGAAAAAAATAAACCAACCGATGAATCAATTAGAAGGATCCACTGGTTGGTTTTTCAGTTGCTGTACCCGTACCTGTAACAGGTACAGTGTCAGCTAATAATTGAATATTTTTGGTAACCTTTGTGCTATAGGTGAAATCGCCATAGCAGTAAGGGTAGCGGAAATTATTCTTATTCCCGCCGCAAGTATAAAGATTAGGTTTCTTTTTTACTTGCAAAAGAGAGAATTGCTTCGCTAGTTCTTCGCTATGTTTGCCACCGTGCTGCGCGACATAATCTATATACCCGACGCCCATATTGTAGGCTTGTATTATAGTAGAAAAATCTACTTTTTTCTGATTGCCATAGGTGAATACGCGATGGAAATGCTTCACTCCGACTTCAATGCTTTGCTTCGGATCAGTGATTGTGTTTCTAGCAAGACCGGCAGATTCAGAAGCCTGCATCGGATCCCCGCCCTTTCCATGGCTTTCCTGCTGCATAAGAGCGACAAGAACAGGAGTCTGGCTTTCAAGCTGGTACTTCGCTAATTCCTGCTGGATTAAGGGGCTATATTTTTTCACATTAGAAAATGGGTCATTTTTATCCATAGGTGGAGTAGAAATTGGTTTTTGAAAATAATTTTGAAACATCGCTAAGGCGCAAAACACTAAAAATAGCACGAAAAAGGTTTTTATTTTCTTCCGATTCCGTTTTCGCTTCTTCATTCGTAACTCTCCCCGTTCAATCATCTGAGAACATTATAAAGGAAGGCAGTGTGGCCTGTCAGGTGTCGCAAGTAGGAAAAAGAAAGATTATTTGTGATACCAATCTAAAACTCTACTCTTTTGTTAATAATGATAAAGGAATCATTGCGGTAAAGCGGAAAAGTTTGGTATCATCAATATTAAAATAATATCGACAATTTGGATTGGAGGGTATGAATATGTCCCGGATTTCAAATGAGCAGGTGAAACATGTGGCAAATCTAGCGCGCTTAGCGATTACGGAGGAAGAAGCGGAAAAGTTTACAAAGCAACTTGATGCGATTATTACCTTTGCTGAACAGCTGGATGAGTTAGATACAACAGGTGTGGAGCCTACCTACCACGTGCTGGATATGAAAAATGTCTTACGTGAGGATGTTTCACAACCAGGACTTCCGCGGGAAGAGGTACTAAAAAATGCACCGGAACACCAAGATGGACAGATTAAGGTGCCATCGATTTTGGGAGAGTAAGGAGGGTAAATAGTGAGTTTATTTGATTATAAAGTTTCTGATCTTCATGAGCTTTTACATAAAAAAGAACTAAAGGTCTCAGACCTTGTGGATGAATCGTTTAAACGCATAAGCCAGGTTGAGGATAAGGTGCAAGCCTTCTTAACATTGGATGAAGAACGGGCAAGAGAAACGGCCAAAGGGTTGGATGAACAACTAAATTCCGATGCCCAAACAGGGCTTCTTTTTGGTATGCCGATTGGCTTAAAAGATAACATGGTGACAAAAGGGCTTCGTACCACTTGTGCGAGTAAAATCTTAGAAAACTTCGATCCGATTTATGATGCAACAGTTGTTCAGAAGCTTCAGCAGGCTCAAACTGTGACGATTGGTAAATTAAACATGGACGAGTTTGCTATGGGTTCATCGAATGAGAACTCTTTTTACCAAAAAACACGAAATCCGTGGAACCTTGATACGGTGCCTGGAGGGTCTTCAGGCGGTTCTGCTGCATCTGTGGCTTCAGGAGAAGTACTCTTTTCTCTAGGGTCTGACACGGGTGGTTCCATTCGTCAACCGGCTTCCTTTTGTGGAGTTGTTGGAATGAAGCCGACCTATGGCCGTGTTTCCCGATTCGGACTTGTGGCATTTGCTTCCTCACTAGATCAAATTGGTCCAATCACAAGAACAGTAGAGGATAATGCCTACCTTCTGCAAGCAATTTCAGGATTAGATCCAATGGACTCAACCTCAGCTAACGTGAATGTGCCAAACTTTGCTGGCGCTTTAACTGGTGACGTGAAGGGGCTCAAAATTGCAGTTCCAAAAGAATACCTTGGTGAGGGTGTTAGTGAATCAGTTCGTCAATCGGTACTGGATGCATTGAAAGTGCTTGAAGGTCTTGGGGCAATTTGGGAAGAGGTTTCCCTACCGCACTCCAAATACGCATTAGCAACTTATTACTTGCTTTCCTCTTCAGAAGCATCAGCAAACCTTGCTCGCTTTGATGGTGTTCGCTATGGCTATCGGGCAAAGGATGCAGAAAGCTTAATTGAATTATATAAAAAGACTCGTGCAGAAGGCTTCGGTGATGAAGTCAAACGCCGGATCATGCTCGGAACGTTTGCACTAAGCTCAGGTTATTACGATGCTTATTATAAAAAGGCCCAGCAGGTACGAACACTGATCAAGAAGGACTTTGAAGATGTGTTTGCGAACTATGACGTCATTGTTGGTCCAACAACACCTACCCCAGCGTTTAAAATTGGGGACAAAATTGACGATCCGCTTACGATGTATGTGAATGACATCCTAACGATTCCAGTAAACCTTGCAGGTGTCCCTGGAATCTCGGTTCCTTGCGGATTTGAAGCAGGTTTACCGCTTGGATTACAGATCATCGGTAAGCATTTTGATGAAGCAACCATTTATCGTGTGGCGCACGCATTCGAACAAGCAACAAACTTTCATAAACAAAAGCCAGAATTGTAGGGGGTGAAACGATGGAATTCGAAACAGTCATCGGACTTGAAGTCCACGTAGAATTAAAAACGGAATCAAAGATCTTCTCAGCGAGTCCAAACCATTTTGGTGCGGAACCTAACACCAACACAAGTGTCATCGACCTTGGCTACCCGGGAGTACTGCCGGTTTTAAATAAAAAGGCGGTTGAATTCGGAATGAAGGCAGCTATGGCCTTGAATTGTGAGGTCGCTATTCACACAAAATTTGACCGAAAAAACTACTTTTATCCTGATAATCCGAAAGCCTACCAAATTTCCCAATTTGATAAACCGATTGGCGAACATGGTTGGATTGAAATTGAGGTAAATGGCTATACGAAAAAGATTGGTATTACAAGAATCCATTTGGAAGAGGATGCAGGTAAGCTAAATCATGAAAAAGGCTATTCACTTTGCGATTATAATCGCCAAGGGACACCGCTTGTAGAAATCGTTTCTGAGCCAGATATCCGCACTCCTGATGAAGCATATGCCTATCTAGAAAAACTAAAATCGATTATTCAATACACAGGTGTTTCCGACTGTAAGATGGAAGAAGGCTCACTCCGTTGCGATGCAAACATTTCCATTCGTCCTGTGGGCCAAGAGGAATTTGGAACAAAGACGGAATTGAAGAACCTGAACTCCTTCAACTTTGTCCGTAAAGGACTTGAATTTGAAGAAAAGCGCCAGCGAGAAGTAGTTTCATCTGGTGGGAAAATTGATCAGGAAACACGCCGCTTTGACGAGGCAACGGGCGCAACCCTTCTCATGCGTGTAAAGGAAGGTTCCGATGACTATCGTTACTTCCCAGAGCCGGATCTATTGGATTTATATATTGATGAGGACTGGAAGGCACGGATTCGCGCCGAAATCCCTGAGCTGCCAGACCAGCGTCAGAAACGATATATCGAAGAGTTAGGTCTGCCAGTTTACGATGCCAAGGTATTAACGGTGACTAAGGAAATGGCTGATTTCTTTGAGGCAACAGTAGCTGGTGGGGCGGATGCCAAGCTAGCGTCGAACTGGGTAATGGGTGATGTTTCCGCCTATCTCAATGCAGAAGGTAAAGAACTTGATCAAGTTGCGTTAACTCCAGAAGGTTTAGCAAGTATGATTAAGCTAATTGAAAATGGTACGATTTCTTCCAAAATCGCAAAGACTGTTTTTAAAGAGTTAATTGAAAACGGCGGAGATGCGGAACAAATTGTGAAGGACAAAGGACTTGTCCAAATCTCCGATGAGGGAACGCTCCTCAAAATTATTGCAGAAGTACTTGATGCCAACCCGAAATCAGTAGAGGATTTCAAGGATGGAAAAAATAAAGCAGTTGGCTTCCTTGTTGGTCAGCTGATGAAAGCAACAAAAGGACAGGCCAACCCACAGATGGTCAACCAATTATTGCAACAGGAATTGCAAAAACGATAAAACGAAGGCTGGCAGAAACTTCTCTGCCAGCCTTTTTAATGCGGTTGTTGTCGAATCGGATTTCGACAATCTTCACTTCATTTCCCGGGAAAAAAATCAGTTATTAAACGGGTTCATAGCAGTTTTAACCAAACGTTTGGTTAATAAGGAAATATAGGAGAACTTGTCGAAGCGTGCTTTATTTGACACGAAAGAACAATATTCCAATAAAAAACGCCAGGCATTCGCCTAGCGCCCTACTTGTAAATTAAAACGAAATCATTGCCCCGCGTTCATCAAAAACTGAAGTAGGGTTCCATGCGACTTCCCAAAGATTATTTTCAGGATCGGCAAAATAGGCTGTCCGACCGCCCCAAAAGGCATCACTAGGCTCTCTTACAATTTTTCCTCCAGCTTTGCGAATTTCTTCCGTAACTGAATCAACCTGTCCTGGCTCCTCCACGTTAATAGCGAAAGTCACACCTCGAAAGGATTCGGTCGAATGTGTGATTTCAATATTCGCATCCTTTGCCAACTCCGCAATTGGGAACAAGGAAAGCAGAACACCTGCTGTTTTAAAGACAGCATAGTTATCTGAACTAATACTAGTTTCCTCCCAGCCTAACTTTTGATAAAAGGACCGAAGAGCCGGTATATCATAAGCTCCTATTGTAATTAAACTAACTCTTTGTGGAACCATCGCTTATCCCTCCTATGAAATGTCTGTTCCATTATTTCTACAAATCAACCGCCTTCTCCTTCAATTCGGTAGTTTAGTTTAACTAGGAAATGGTAAGATTTAGAGAATAGGAAGAGAGGGATCTCGGGTGACTATATATATTGCACTATTAAGAGGGATTAATGTTGGCGGTCATAACATCATAAAAATGGCCGATTTAAGACAGCTGCTTGAAAAAATGGGATTACAAAAGGTTAAGACCTATATTCAAAGTGGGAATGTTTTGTTTGATGCCGAGCAAGATGCAACACTACTGACCCAACAAGTGGAGGAGGAAATTAAAAATACCTTTGGTTTTCCTGTTCCAGTGATTTTAAGAACTGCTGAAGAATTGGAACAAATCATAAAGAATTGCCCTTACTCGATAGATTCGTTAAATGAAGGGGAAAGCGTTCAACTCGCCTTTTTAGCAGATGAACCTTCTCAGGATAAAATCGACAATTTACAAGGCTTTAAAAGTGAACTCGATGAATGCCAAATTGTTGGCAAGGAAGTATATTTATTTTTTCGTCAAAGTATCCGTGATTCTAAGCTGGCAACTCAGCTTCCAAAGTTGGGTGTTCCGGCAACAGTACGGAACTGGAAAACGGTGCTGAAGCTAGCGGCAATGGCAAAAGAGTTGGAAAAATGAAGAAAAGCCCGGATAGTGAATCATCCGGGCTTTTTCAATACTCTATTCTTGTTTAAGTAAACGAACACTTTCAGTAAATTCTTTTTCGATTTCATCATTTTTCTTATACGTGATTAAGCTGACAATATAAGCAACAACTAGGTTAAGTACGAAGCCTGGAACGATTTCATAGAGCGATTCGCCGAAAATGACTTTACCAAGGTCTGCATTTTTCCAAACGATTACGGTAACAGCACCGACGATCATTCCGAACAGGGCTCCCCAGTTGGTTGTCTTTTTCCAGAATAAGCTTAGTAGAATGATCGGACCAAAGGAAGCTCCAAAACCTGCCCAAGCATAGGCAACAAGGTCTAGGATCGTGTTGTTTTGTTCGAAAGCAAGTGCAGCCGCAACAACAGCAACAATCAGTACAGCCATTCTTCCTAAAAATACAAGGTGTTTATCACTTGCATTCTTATTCATGACCACTTTATATAAGTCTTCAACTAACGCACTAGAAGTAACAATCAATTGAGAAGAGATTGTACTCATGATTGCTGCAAGAATTGCTGCTAAGGCAAATCCTGCGAATAACGGATGGAAGAATATTTGACTTAAGGAAATAAAGACTGCTTCCGGATTCTTTAAAGTGAAATCCGCATTATTATGGAAGAATGCTAGACCAATTAAACCTGTCAGCATCGTACCGATTAGGGAAATAATCATCCAGCCCATTCCAATACGGCGTGCGCTCTTTGTTTCCTTAATTGTCTTGATAGCCATAAAGCGCACAATAATATGCGGCTGTCCAAAGTAACCAAGACCCCATGCCATTGCAGAAACAATGCCAATAAAGGTAGTTCCCTTAAATAGGTCAAGTAAGGTAGGGTCAATCGCACGAATCGTATCAAACGTTTCTGCTGGACCCCCTGTATGAAAAATACCAATAGCAGGAACTAAAAGTAAAGCAATTAACATCATTAATCCTTGAATGAAGTCGGTATAACTTACAGCCAAGAAACCTCCAAATAACGTATAGGCAACAACTACGCCGCCAACGATGTAAAGTCCTGTGTGATATTCGGTCCCAAAAGAACTTTGGAAAAATACTGCCCCTGAAACCATCCCCGAAGAAACATAGAATGTAAAGAAAATAAGAATAACGATACCTGAAACAATTCGGAGTAGTTTTGTATTGTCTTTAAAGCGATTTTCTAAATAGCTTGGGATTGTAATAGAATCATTAGCTACCTGAGTATAGGAACGTAGACGTGGTGCTACCAATAGCCAGTTAAGATAAGCACCAATAGTAAGACCAACAGCAATCCATGCATCTGCTAAACCGCTTACATAAATTCCTCCAGGTAAGCCCATTAACAGCCATCCACTCATATCAGCTGCGCCGGCACTCAAGGCGGTTACTGCAGGTCCAAGTGACCTTCCACCGAGCATGTAGTCCGTCAGATTGCTAGTTTTTCGATAAGAATACCAACCGATGAATAGCATCATGGCAAGGTAAATTCCAATCGAGACTAATTGAAGAGTTTCGTTTGACATACTTTTCCCCCTTTGTTATATTGGAAACTATTTATAATAATATTTCCTATATATAAAATATTCTATCAACTAATTAAATCCTTTTCTAGTACCAATTTATTGCTTTATGAAAATAGTAAAAAGTACTTGTAACATAATATAAGAAAGAGACGAAATGCAGTTCAATTGTAACAAGGGAATAAAACAACTATGATAGAAGAAAATTGGAAGGGGTGCTGAGGGATGGATTTAAATGCTTGGTTTCAAAAAGGGATGACAGTGGATGAGTACACAAATGCAATGACTAGAAATAAGCAAGAAATGCTATCTATTTATGAGAACTTTTCTTTATCTGCTGAAGACAAGAACAAGCTTGAGGACTTTAGGGGAAAGCAGTTAAGAGTCATTGCTATTTCAGAGGATTGGTGTGGAGATGCATTACTCAATAATCCGATCTTGCTGAGAATAGCGGAGGCAGGCGAGATGGAGGTTCGATTTATTCTCAGAGACCAGAATCTAGAGTTAATTGACCAATACTTAACAAATGGAACATCACGAGCTATTCCTATTTACATCTTTATTGACCAAGAAGGAAATGAAGTGGGCGTTTGGGGACCAAGGGCTCCGGAAATGCAGTCACTTGTAGAAAAAGAACGTGCAGCTCTGCCTGATAAGGATGCAGTGGACTTCCAGGAGAAACAACTAGCCATGTATAAGCGGTTAATGACATCCTACCAAAAGGACGCGACTATTTGGCAAACGGTTGCAAGCAGTATTCTAACTACATTAATAAAATAGAAAAAGGTCTGACACCTGGCATGGGGTCAGACCCTATTTTTATATTTTAAAATTGCCGCTACCTTTTGGAGGAATGCGATCCTTGCTTAAATTTTTATCATTAATCTTTGGTTCGATTCCAAGAATAAAATTACGAATATTGGACCGGTGGAGGTAGATTAAAAAGAAAGAAAAGAATAAAAAAATCAGTTCTAATTCTAGCTTAGGTGATAGGAATGAGTAGGCAAGCATACTTAGACCAACTGAGATTGATCCGAGAAATACATATTTCGTTAAAAAAATGACAGCAAAAAAGGTTAAATAAGCAACGGCCAATAAAGGGAGATTTGCTATTAATAATGTACCTGCAGTGGTTGCAATGGCTTTTCCGCCTCTAAAACCTGCAAAAATAGGAAAGCAATGACCGACGACTGCGAGTAATCCGAAGTAGATAGGCTCCACATCCATCTGAAAGTGTATAGGAAGATAGGTCGCAAAAGCCCCCTTTGCCAGGTCAATTAAAAGGACAAATACTGCCGATTTTTTTCCAAGAACGCGTAAAGTGTTCGTTGCCCCCGGATTTTTACTTCCAAGCTCTCGAATATCGACTCCATAGATCAGCCTGCCCACCAACAAAGCTGTGGGAACGCTTCCAATTAAGTAAGAAGCAAGAAGCAATAACCATAACATATGCATCATTCCCTCAAAAGATAATTTTTAATTCTAATAGCATTCTATCATAAATAAATGGTATTATTTTGTTAAAATCTCAATATTCGGAAGTAAAGGGAGAGCCTAACATGAGCAAAATTGATTTTGGCCAAGTTGCTAATAGCTATGCCCGATCACGAGAAGATATTCCCGTCACCTTAATGGAGAGCCTGCAGTTACGCAATATTTTTTTTGATGGAAAAAGAATCGCTGACATCGGTTCTGGTACAGGTGTACTTGCAAGAAAAATGGCGATGAGAAAAGCAAATGTAGTGGGGATCGAACCTTCACAAGAATTGTTAAAGAAGGCAATTGAATTCAATCAAATGAAGAATTTTAATATACCGTTTCAACAGGGAACGGCGGAGGATACCGGTTTAGAAGATTCTCAGTTTGATATAGTGACAGTCATGAGAGCTTGGCATTGGTTTGATCGGATGAAGGCCATCCAAGAAATCAAAAGAATTTTAAAAGCAAAAGGGACGTTACTTGTCATCGATTCTGGATTTCTTACGGGCCCGGCAGTGGTGGAAAAGACCTTAGAGGTAATAGGAAAATACGTAGAAGGTGAATTGACACCTGCTGGTTCGAAAGCCGATTCAAAAATGCGAATTAACGGCTTTCCGGTTGAGTGGTTTGAGGAGTGGAAGAATGAAGGCTTTGAAATAAGAGACTTCTACAAGCTCAATTATTCAGTAAGCTTTTCGAAAGAGGAGTGGGTGGAACGGATAGAGTCCGTTTCCTGGCTCGCGGGGTTAGAGGAGCCCATTCGAAAAAAAGCCCTGAAGGAATTGACGGAATCCTTACCTGAGGGGGAAACCTATGAGATTCCGCATGACTGTGGAATCTGTATCTTACGATTAGTATAATCCAATCTTTTTAACGTGCGACTGGTTTCGCACGTTTTTTTTGAGAAATAAGATGTATTAAATTTGTTACTACCACAGTCCTTGATAGTTTGGTATTTTATGTCCAGATCAATTGGAAAGAAGCCCACCGGAAATAGAAGAAGTTTCTAATGCCCATGGTAAGAGAAATAAGTGCGCGAAGGTAAATAGAGAAAGTTTCTAATGCCCATGGTAAGAGAAAAAGCTTGTGACCAGTAAATAGAAGAGGTTTCTAATGCCCGTGGTAAGAGAAAAAGCTTGCGACCGGTAAATAGAAGAGGTTTCTAATGCCTATGGTAAGAGAAAAAGCTCGCGATCGGTAAATAGAGGAAGTTTCTAATGCCTATGGTAAGAGAAAAAGCTTGCGATCGGTAAATAGGAGAGGTTTCTAATGCCCGTGGTAAGAGAAAAAGCTTGCGACCGGTAAAAAGAAGAGGTTTCTAATGCCCGTGGTAAGAGAAAATGCTTGCGACCGGTAAATAGAAGAGGTTTCTAATGCCCGTGGTAAGAGAAAAAGCTCGCTATTGGTAAATAGGAGAGGTTTCTAATGCCCGTGGTAAGAGAAAAAGCTCGCGATCGGTAAATAGGAGAAGATTCTAATGCCCGTGGGAAGAGAAAAAGTGCACGACCGGTTAAATAAGAAACTTTTTAATGCCCGGGGAAAGGTTGCCTAGCTACTAAAGGCTAAGGACTTTTTGTTCGCTGAAGGGGCGACTAGGTCTCTGTGTATGCTCTTCTAGCCAATCGACGAGTCTTCTTGATGGGGGATGACCCTGGCGATTGCACTATTCTGATGAGATCCTTAAAACGAACATGATAAGATGAGATAGAAAAAATATTTTTTTGAATAAGTGTAGGGGTTTTTAAACAACGGTTCGTCTATTGATGTGAAAGCATAGAGAGAAAGGGGGAGAGAACAATTACTGACACAGCTTTAATACAAAAAGTGCGGGAAGGCAATGATCACGCCTTTCGCCTTTTGGTTGAGAAGTACCGCAATGATGTGTTCCGGACCGTCTTTGCTGTTCTTCGCGATCAAAAGGAAGCAGAAGATGCAGCCCAAGAAGTGTTTATGAAGATTTATCACTCTCTCTCCCGCTATGAAAATCAAGGATTTAAAACGTGGATGACACGAATTGCTGTCAATCATGCGATAGATGTAAAACGAAAACAGGTACGAAGAAGAGAGGAAATTGTGGATGCCCTCGAGCAACAGGCATTAGGCACACCGAGGGATAGCGTAGAACAAGAAATTATCGAAAATGACCAACGGAAGCTAGTTAGGAAACGGCTTGATGAGTTGCCGGAGAATTACCGCGAAGTGATTTATGGATTCTACATAGCGGAAAAAAGCTATCAGCAAATGGCTGAAGAACAACAGGTACAGGTGAAAACGATTGAGACCAAGCTGTACCGGGCCCGAACCTGGATGAAAAAGAATTGGAAGGAGGACGATTTTTCATGAAGCATTACACCTATGATGAATGGCTGCAATATGTAAAAGACGATATCACTGGTAAAAAACGTGAAGAGCTTGAAGAACACTTATATACATGTGACCAATGCCTCGAAACCTACTTGCTAGCAGTAACAGCAAATGAATCATCGCTCCCTATTCTATCAAATGAGGCTGGCTTTACCGATGCCATCATGGCAGAGGTCGCTAAACAAAATACTATGGTGCCTGACACCGTTGAAGAGCTAGATACTATGCCAATAGTTACTTCGGCTCCTAAATCGGTGCCTGACACCAAGCACGTTAAACAAAAGAGCAATAAGAAGAAGCCGTTTTATCAGCAGGCTGCGTTTCACTATTTGCTGGCAGCAGTGGCGACGATCTTGTTGACCTTTACAGGCGCGTTCCAATCGCTCGCAAAGTATGCCAGTACTTTAGAAACCAAACAAGTACAGGAAAAAAGGCCTTCAATGACGGAAGGCTTGATGAATAAAACATTCGCATGGGTGGATTCAATAGAAAAAAAGGAGGCAAATAAGAAATGAAAAACCCGACAAAGGCATTGACCTTAAATCTTATTCCAGGTCTTGGTCATATTTATAACGGTAAAATCTTTCGCGGATTATTTTATCTTATTGCAGTTGGTGTAGCAGCGTTTGCGACGTTGATTGGTGCAATGAATTATGCAGGAGGAGAAGCCTTTATCGCCTTTTTAGGCGGCATGGTTTTCTACATCATTAGCTTTGTAGACATGGGACTGCAGATCTCAAAACATAAGGCTGCGTTAAAGGCGGCCAATCCGGATGATATTCAAAATCAAGATTCAGAACGATTCTATACGATTGTTTTATCCTTTGTCCCAGGTCTTGGCCATTTGCAACTTGGATTAATGAATCGAGGATTAACGCTATTGGCTGCTTTTCTGGGTCTAGCCATAATGGTCATATTTGTAACGGCCATCTCTAGCCGTGGGGAATTTATGGTCTTTTTAGCAGGCTTACCGGTGATCTGGGTGTATGGATTTTTCGATGCTGTCCAGCAGGTGAATAAAAAGCAACGAGGCGAGGAGTTAATCGATAGAAGTATTTTAGAAGACTTTGAAATGCGGAGAGAAGACGGAAAAAAGAGTAAATCCATCGCTACCTTCTTATCGATCTTTCCAGGAGCCGGTCACCTTTACTTAGGCTTACAGCGCCGAGGAATTCAGTTAATGGCCGCGTTTCTCTTTTCTATTTATATTTTGGATGTTTTACGATTAGGGGTTTTCTTATTCCTTATCCCGATTATCTGGTTTTACAGCTTTTTTGATGGGCTGCAAAAGGCGTCAAGGTATGGCGAGGAGACAATAGAGGATGTGCCGATCATTGCCTATTTCCTTAATCATCAGAAATGGGTGGGAATTGGGCTTGTGCTGATGGGCGTCTACTACTTAGTCATGAACGTCCTGCTTCCAGCCTTCTCACCAGTATTTTCTAAATTCTTGAATATTGATGTTATGTACTGGGTTCAAGGGTACTTCGAGCCCTATTTCCAAACAGGACTTGTTTGTATTCTATTAATTGGTGGAGGAATCAAGTTATTATCTGGTAGTAAAAGGAAGCGGGAGGTAGAGACTCATGAGTAAGTGGGGAAATAGGATAGCAGGCGTAGCCTTGATCGGAGCCGGTATTGGGTTCCTTTTTAGAAAAAGAAAGGAGGAGCAGGCATGAGAACTTGGCGTGTAGGTACGTTTTCTATGGGAGGGTCACTCGTTTTTCTTGGTCTCTTCCTCTTTTGTTCAAGGTTTCTTGGCTTTAGTATGGTACAGGTAATGAGTGCCTGGTGGCCGATTTTATTAATCGTACTTGGTGTGGAAATCTTACTATATTTATTTTTGTCACGACAGGAAAAGCCGGTGTTAAAATATGATTTCCTTAGTATTTTCTTTGTAGGGCTTTTGGGTACGACAGGGATCGCTTTTGCGGTGGTTAGCTCGACTGGTTTGATGGACAAGGCGGAGGAGTTAATTGCTAGAGAAGAGCGGTCGTTTGAGCTGCCTGCTTTCTCCTATCAGATGGATGATAGTATTAAACGGGTTGTGGTAAGGACTGTTGGCTATGATATGACGATTGAGTCGACAGAGGAAAAAGAGGTTTCTATGTTTGGGACATACCGAATCCAAACTGCGAAAAAGGAAAAGCTTTTGAAATCGGCGGATGATTTGATTGCGGCAAACAAAAAAGGGGATACACTGTATTTGAATGTAAAGACGTTGCCTAGTGAAGTAGGGCCGTTTGATTTGCAGGGCAATGTGGCAGCGACGCTTCTTATACCAAGTGATGTGAAGCTAGAGGTGATTGGCAATGACAATTCTCTTACGCTAAGGCCAAGGACGCTTGCGAATGATTGGAACATTGAGAGGGCATCTTCCGTTATGGTCAATGTGGCAAAGTCCAGTGATTTGAAGGTTGCAGCAGTTGGAGTCCAGAGTATTCGTGGAAACGATGGGGAATGGAAGGTTTCAGAGGACACGAAGAATCAAGGTGTTGAGGATTCTGGATTGAAAAATGCAGTTTACCAGTCCGGTGAAGGTAAGCACCGTATTAATATTGTGAACGCCTATGACGTGAGCTTAAATAGTAATTAAAAAGAGGCTACGTTAAATCCTTGAGTTGAGTTGAAATCAACAGACTATTTGAAGTAACATCATCTTATTTTTTGCAAAAAAAATAAAAAAGATTATGATAGAAGATGGACTCTGGAGAGAGAATAGAATTTATGGTCTCGCAATATGTTTGTAAGCGAGGGTAATAATTGGTAGAATATAGAATTAACAGAGTCGGTGTTATTTAAAAAAATTAGGATGATGATAATGAAAAGAGCAAGACTAATTTATAACCCAACTTCAGGACGTGAATTGATCAAGCGCCAACTGCCGGAAATTCTTATGAAACTAGAGGCGGCCGGCTATGAAGCTTCTTGTCATGCTACAACTGGAGCAGGTGATGCAACGAATGCAGCCCGTATAGCTGTCGAGCGCAAATATGACGTGGTCATTGCTGCCGGCGGTGATGGAACCATTCATGAAGTGGTTAATGGCTTAGCTGAGCAGGAGTACCGTCCGAAGTTAGGAATTATTCCAGCAGGAACAACGAATGATTTTGCCCGTGCGCTTCATATCCCAAGGGATATTCTATCTGCTGTCGATATTATTACTAAAGGTGACTTAATTCCGGTTGACATCGGGCGTATTAATGACAAGTATTTCATCAATATTGCCGGTGGGGGAAGGATGACTGAGCTTACATATGAGGTTCCAAGCAAGTTAAAAACAATGCTCGGTCAGTTGGCCTACTACTTAAAAGGAATGGAAATGCTTCCTTCCATTAAAGCGTCTCACCTGAAGCTTGAATATGATGGAAAGCTGTTTGAAGGGGAAGCTATGATGTTCCTTGTAGGCTTGACCAATTCCATCGGCGGATTTGAAAAGCTTGCGCCAGATGCCTCTATTAATGATGGATTGTTCTCATTGTTAATTTTGAAAAAGGTTAACTTGGCTGAGTTTATTCGAATCTCTACTTTAGCTGTACGTGGCGAGCATGTGAATGACCCTAATGTTATATACACGCAAGCCAATCGAATTAAAGTGTATTCCGATGATCGGGTACAGTTGAATTTAGACGGTGAGTTCGGCGGGCTGCTGCCAGCTGAATTTGAAAATCTGTACCGTCATTTAGAAGTGTTTGTCCCGCTTGACCATATTCGTCCGAATGACCGCCCGACAGATTGGGAATCGGGTAAAAGATATAGCTAACAAGAGTTCGTTCCATAGGGGACGAGCTTTTTTTATTAGTCTTGGGCGGTATTGTAGGAGGAAAAACCGGATTGGCTCTAGAAATAGGGTATATAATGATTTGTAGACAGCAGTCAAGACATTTAAGGGGTGTGGAATATGAAGGCATTGATCAATATCGATTATACATTTGATTTCGTTGCCGATAATGGGGCGCTTACGTGTGGAAAACCTGGTCAGGCGATTGAGGAGAAGATTACTCAAAT
The DNA here is from genome assembly GCA_039832695.1 of Bacillus sp. (in: firmicutes). GTDB lineage: Bacteria > Bacillota > Bacilli > Bacillales > Cytobacillaceae > Neobacillus. The sequence continues at coordinate 41,936 of JBDOMM010000053.1, read as the reverse complement.
AACGAACGAGTTTATTGAGAATGGCGATTATGTTGTCTTTGCCATTGATGTTCATGATCAAGGAGATGAATTCCATCCTGAAACAAAATTGTTCCCTCCGCATAATCTACGGGGTACATCAGGTAGAGACTTATTTGGAGTATTACAAGAAGTATATGAGAAGAATAAGGACCGTGACAATGTAGAGTTTATGGATAAAACAAGATACTCTGCATTCGCTGGTACAGATTTAGAAATCAAATTAAGAGAGCGCGGAATAACAGAGGTTCATTTGGTTGGCGTGTGTACCGATATTTGTGTACTCCATACAGCAGTGGATGCGTATAATAAAGGATTTAAAATCGTTGTTTATAAAGACGCTGTGGCTTCGTTTAATCAGGCAGGACATGATTGGGCCCTTGGTCATTTTGAACAATCGTTGGGCGCTATGGTGAAATAATCTTTTTAATGATATTATTGTGTGTAATGGTGAAAAGCTGTAATAGTATTCCGGAGGGAAATTATGAAACACATTTATCAAGATGATAGTTATACTCTTCATACGGATCTATACCAGATTAATATGACAGAGACATATTGGAGAGATGGAATCCATAATAAACGTGCGGTCTTTGAATTATTTTTCCGCAAACTGCCGTTCGGGAATGGCTATGCTGTTTTCGCTGGTCTTGAGAAGGTTATTCAATATGTTAAGGATTTCCGTTTTACAGAAGATGACCTTGAATATTTGAAAAATGAAGTAGGATATCAAGAAGATTTCCTTGAATATCTTAAGAATATCCGTTTCACTGGAACCATCCGCGCCATGAAAGAGGGCGAGCTCGTTTTTGGCAATGAACCCATTTTACGAGTAGAAGCACCTTTGGCAGAAGCCCAGTTAATTGAAACAGCTTTGCTGAACATTGTGAATTACCAAACATTAATTGCAACCAAAGCATCTAGAATCAAGCAGGTCGTAGGCAATGAGGTAGCGATGGAATTTGGGACAAGACGTGCTCAGGAGATGGACGCAGCTATTTGGGGAACAAGAGCCGCTTATCTTGCTGGTTTTGAAGCAACAAGTAACGTAAGGGCTGGTAAATTGTTTGGGATCCCAGTAGCCGGTACGCATGCACATTCCATGGTTCAAGCTTATAAAGATGAATATTTGGCTTTTCGTAAATATGCAGAATCCCATAAGGACTGTGTATTCCTAGTTGATACGTATGATACGCTCCGTCTTGGTGTGCCGAATGCGATTAAAGTGGCAAAAGAGATGGGAGATCAAATCAACTTTATTGGGATTCGTTTAGATAGTGGTGACCTTGCGTATCTTTCGAAGGAAGCTAGAAAGATGTTAGACGAAGCTGGATTTAAGGATGCAAAAATTTACGCATCAAGCGATCTGGATGAGTATACGATTATCAATTTAAAGGCCCAGGGGGCAAAAATCGATAGCTGGGGTATCGGCACGAAACTGATTACCGCTTATGATCAAGCTGCACTTGGTGCTGTTTATAAAATCGTTTGTATTGAAAACGACAAGGGTGAACTGGAGGATACGATTAAAATTTCCTCTAATCCGGAGAAGGTAACCACTCCAGGGTTGAAGAAAGTCTATCGTATTATAAATAATACGAACCACCATGCAGAGGGCGATTATATTGCGATGGAGGATGAGCAGCTTCCTGAAAAGCGCCTGAGAATGTTCCATCCTACTCATACTTATATTAATAAAGTGGTGACCAACTTTACGGCTAAACCGCTTCATGAAGATATTTTTGTTGATGGCGAGCTTGTATATGAGTTGCCATGCATAGAAGAATCCCGCGATTATCTGAAGGCGAATTTAGATGCGCTATGGGAAGAATACAAGCGGATTATGAACCCAGAAGAATATCCGGTTGACCTTAGCCAGAAGTGCTGGGACAACAAAATGAAGAATATTGAAGAGGTAAAAGAAAAAGTAGCTGCGATGAAAGAATAATTAATAGGGCGTCCTGAGAAGGGCGTCTTTTTTGTTTTTCAGATATGGTAGAAAGGAGGATGAATAAAGTTTATAACACCCGTGGAGTAAGGAAAAGAGTGAGAACGGTCGATAAGAGGGTTTCATAACGCCCGTGGAGCAAGAAAAAGATTGAGAACGGTCGATAAGAGGGTTTCATAACGCCCGTGGAGCAAGGAAAAGAGTGAGAACGGTCGATAAGAGAGGTTCATAACGCCCGTGGAGCAAGGAAAAGAGTGAGAACGGTCGATAAGAGAGGTTCATAACGCCCGTGGAGCAGGGAAAAGAGTGAGAACGGTCGATAAGAGGGTTTCATAACACCCGTGGAGCAAGAAAAAGAGTGAGAACGGTCGATAAGAGGGTTTCATAACGCCCGTGGAGCAAGAAAAAGAGTGAGAACGGTCGATAAGAGAGGTTCATAACGCCCGTGGAGCAGGGAAAAGAGTGAGAACGGTCGATAAGAGGGTTTCATAACACCCGTGGAGTAAGGAAAAGGGTGAGAACGGTCGATGAGAGGGTTTCATAACGCCCGTGGAGCAAGGAAAAGAGTAAGAACGGTCGATAAAAGAGTTTCATAACGCCCGTAAAGCAAGAAAAAGAGGAGGTCCAATCGATAAGACAGAGTCTTAAAGACCGTAAACTTAAAAAAACCCCCTTGATGATAGATAGAGGAAAAAACTAGGATGAGCTCTTCAAAAGTGCCAAAAACTCCGGCTCAGGTTTCATTATTTTGGTACCCTTCTCCGACCAAAGAATAATCTCCTCGTTCTCCTCATAATAAAAGTAAACATCAAAGTCTCCAAAGTCGATTCTGCCTTCATTTTTATAAGAAGGTGCTTTTTCTTTTGAATCATAAGCATTATTAATAAATTGTATAATAGCCTGTATCTCATTCGGATCAGTCACCTTCTCGCAATCTGACCGTAATGCATTGGCGTGGATGCATAGGCTTGCAGGTGCCTGCTCAATCCATACACTTGAGTGTAGAATGGAAGTCCGGTCAAACATAACCTCTGTCTGATTCTCCCACTGATTATAACTGGCCCCAACCCGTAATTCAAAATCTCCTTTGGTCCATTCAGAAAAAGCCCCTGACCAATCATTTTTAGGGTCCTCATCATCTAGAGCCGAACCCTTCATACGTAAAACCCAGCCGTGCTTGGGAAGCTGTTTTTCATAAAAAGCGAAAACCTCTCGCCAAGAATCCCCTTCCATTACATAATCACTTCTAGTAGGTTCTAGTCCGGGATATAGAGGGATGTCTTTAGTTTTTTCAGGAATAATAGACATGCCTTCATAGGTATCGTCTGTTGCAGTTTGATACCCGTACCATCCTCCAGTAAATAATAGGACAACAAAGCAAAGGTACAGCCAATTTCTTTTTTTCATAATGGCCCCTCTCAAAAGCAAAATAGGAATATAGGAAAATTTTAACATAAATAACCCTCGAAATGTGACCCTGTTTCGTATTCTCCCTCATAATGTGATACAATTCTTCTAGTCAAAAATGGAGTAAAGGACGAAGTACATGAGCAGAACATTACCTGTTAATAAGAACGATTATATAGATGTGGTATTTGAAGATATTACCCATGATGGGGCAGGGGTAGCGAAGGTGGAAGGCTATCCGTTATTCATTCCAAATGGCCTGCCTGGTGAAAGGGCAAAGATCAAGGTGATAAAGACTGGAAAAGGATACGGAATTGGCCGGTTGATGGAGCTTTATGAAAAAAGCCCTTACCGTGTGGATATTCCAAGCGAGGAAAAACATAAATACGGTGGCTGTCAGCTGGAGCACATCAGCTATGAAGGACAGCTGAAATACAAAGAAAATCAAGTTCGCCAAGTACTCACCCGCATCGGTAAATTAGAGGATGTAATCGTCCATCCAATCCTAGGTATGGAAGAACCATTCCATTACCGAAACAAGGCACAGGTACCGGTTGGGGAGAAAGATGGTAAACTGATTGCTGGATTCTTCAAGCCACGAAGCCATGAAATCGTCGATACCGATGAGAGTCTCATTCAATTACCTGAAATAAATGAAGCGGTCCAGGTAGTGAAGGAAATTTGCTCTGAGCTTGGCATCTCTGCCTATCAGGAGGAAACCCATAAAGGTGTACTAAGGCATATTATGGCACGCTACGGCAAGCAAACAGAGGAACTGATGGTGGTAATTATCACTAGAACCAATGACCTTCCGCAGAAAAACAAGCTGGTTGAAAAAATGGTTGCTCGATTGCCTAAATTAAAGTCAATCGTCCACAATGTGAATTCGAAACGCACGAATGTGATTATGGGTGAGAAAACTAGTGTTTTATGGGGCAATGAAGTTATTTATGACTACATTGGCGATGTGAAGTTTGCGATATCTGCTCTATCGTTCTACCAGGTGAACCCAGTACAGACGAAGGTCTTGTATGACAAAGCGTTGGAATATGCGAATCTAAGTGGCGAAGAGAATGTCATTGATGCCTATTGTGGGATTGGAACGATTTCGTTATTTTTAGCGCAAAAGGCTCAAAAGGTATTTGGCGTAGAAGTGGTTCCTGAGGCGATTGAAGATGCGAAGCGGAATGCAGATTTAAATGGGATTACGAACGCGGAGTTTGCTGCCGGTGAAGCAGAGGTTGTGATTCCAAAGTGGTACAAGGAAGGGAATACAGCCGATGTGTTAGTCGTAGACCCACCGCGTAAAGGATGCGATGAGGCATTGCTGCAAACGATTATTGAGATGAAGCCGAAAAAGGTTGTCTATGTCTCCTGTAACCCTGGGACATTAGCCAGGGATTTGCGGATTTTAGAAGACGGGGGCTACAAGACTGTAGAAGTACAGCCGGTGGATATGTTTCCGATGACTACGCATGTCGAGTGCTGTGCGTGGCTTGAGCGAAAGTAGAAGATAGGTGGAGGGGTCTAGATGGAAAATAATGATATTTTAGTTAGATTGAGATATGCTCTCGATATTAAAGATACAGATATGGTACAGATCTTTAAGCTTGGCGATGTGGAAGTCACAAAAGAAGAAGTGCGTATGATCCTTACAAAATCAAGTGAAGATGAGGATATGGACAATGAGTACTTCATCAAATGCAACAATAAGATGTTAGAATCATTTTTAAATGGCTTTATTATTTTTAAAAGAGGACGACAAGAGACAAAGCCTGGACAATCTGAGAAGCCGGCCTTCTCTAAAGAAAGCGTAAATAATATTCTCTTAAAGAAAGTGAAAATTGCCCTATCGTTAACGAGCGAAGATATCATTGATATATTAGCAAGTGCTGGGGTTACAATCACTAAAGGTGAATTAAGTGCTTTATTAAGAAAAGAAGGCCATAAAAATTATAAAGAATGCGGTGACAAATACGCTAGGAATTTCTTAAAAGGACTAGCTATCAGGTACAGAGGATAAGTGGGAGGGGAAACAAATGCTAAAATTAGGGGTCATTGGTCTTGGCGATATTGCGCAAAAAGCATATATGCCAGTGTACAGCAGTATGAAAGAGATTGAGTTTCATTTTTACACAAGAAATCAAGACAAGCTAAAGGCACTTTGCAGCCAGTATCGATTTGACCAGCTACATGCTGACCTGGAATCCTTAATGAACAGCGGCATTAACGGGGCATTTGTTCACTCCTCAACCGCCTCTCATGAGGAAATAGTAGAGGCGCTCCTAGAACGTGGGATTCATGTGTTTGTTGATAAGCCCATTTCCGATCATTACGAAGGAGCCAAAAGACTTGTGGAGTTGGCTGAGGAAAAGGGCCTTATTCTCATGACTGGGTTTAATCGGAGATATGCACCGTCCTATAGGAAATTAAAAGGGGTATCCGAGCCGAATATGGTTGTTGTTCAGAAAAACCGTAAAACGCTGCCAGGGGAGCCACGAACTTTCATATATGATGATTTTATCCATGTGGTTGATACGTTGAGATATTTATTTCCGTACCCTATTGAAAAGTTAGTAGTAAACGGGAGGATAGTTGGCGACACCCTTTATCATGTAGTAGCGCAATTTATAGCAGGTGACGGCAGATCGGCCATTGGTATCATGAATCGTGATAATGGGACGAACGAAGAGGTGGCCGAGGTGATGGGGCCGCTTGAGAAAAGAACCGTTTATAATGTGTCAAAGCTGGTTATTTCAAAAGGGATGGAAACCATTGAGGTCAGAAGCAGTGACTGGGAGTCAACCTTGTTTAAACGAGGGTTTGAGCAAATGGTGGCAGATTTTGTCCAGGCGGTTCAAACAAATTCTACTCCGGGAATTACTGCACAAGATGCACTTAAATCTCATGAAATCTGTGAAAAAATCATCAGTGAGTTATTGAAAAATTCATAGCGTTATAAAAATGTTTGCGCTTACATATTGTAATTTTGCAGATAAGTGATATGATGTAGGTATTATTAAATATGATCACATGTTACTGATTCGATCAGGCATGGTGGTAAAATGAAAGGCATTTTCGTGTCCTTTTATTGTACCTCCATGCCTTTTTTATTTGTTAAAAAGTCCGACTTTGAGAATTGTCCAACTTAAGCGCTTTTCTTTGTACTAGCAGGTAATGCAAGACCGTAAGATAATAATAGGTTAGTGGACATATAACCTTGAAAAAGGAGTAAGAAAAAATGCGATTTAATATTTTTAAAAAAGAGAAACTAGCCATTTTCGCACCAGTTAATGGGGAAATCATACCGCTTAGCGAGGTTCCAGACCCGGTATTTAGTCAAAAGATGATGGGGGAAGGAATCGCAATGGTCCCGGAAGAGGGGAAGGTTTCTTCACCTGTAAAGGGAAGCGTGATCCTTGTTGCAGACACGAAGCATGCGGTGGGAATCCGTGCAGTAGACGGAACGGAAATTCTAGTTCATGTCGGTCTCGAAACGGTTTCCTTGAATGGGGAAGGATTTACTGTAGCGGTCAATGTGGGGGATAAAGTGGCTGCCGGACAGCTGTTGATGAAGGTTGATTTGGATACGATTAAAGCACGTGCAAAAAGCATCATAACACCCATTGTGATTACAAATAGCCATGAAAATGGTAAGCAGTACCGATTTACGCAAGATAAAAAGGGGACTATAGGGGAAACTGTTATTATTACAGAAGCTTAAAGGAGGTGATGGCGGGGTAGTGAACTGACAAAACGGCGGCTATTGTGCATCTTTTTAGGGAATTATTTTATTTTTAGTTGTTCGTATTTTGTATGATTAGTTGTTTTGTTAGTAGGTCGACATTTTAAGAGGGGGTAAGGTAATGAAAAAATATTTACAGAGAATTGGTCGTTCATTAATGCTTCCGGTAGCTGTTTTACCAGCTGCTGCGATTTTAATGGGTATCGGTTACTGGATTGACCCATCCGGCTGGGGGGCAGACAGTGCGCTCGCTGCATTCTTAATTAAAGCAGGGGCGTCGATTATTGATAATATCCCTATTCTTTTCGCAGTTGGGGTAGCACTTGGGATGGCAAAGGAAAAGGATGGGTCGGCGGCACTCAGCGGTTTGGTCGCCTATCTCGTGGTCACTACATTGCTCTCAACCAATACCGTAGCTTTATTACAAGGTATTGATCCAACCAAGGTGGATCCGGCGTTTGGAAAAATCGGAAATGCCTTCGTGGGGATTCTTTCAGGTATTGTCGCTTCGACTATGTTTAACCGCTTCAGTCATGTAAAATTACCGGATGCATTGGCATTCTTTAGCGGCAAGCGGTTAGTGCCAATTATGACAGCGGTTTCGATGCTTGTGGTTTCAGCAGTATTATTCTTCGTATGGCCAGTCATTTTCACAGGATTAGTTTCTTTCGGAGAAGGAATTGCGAAATTAGGTGCATTTGGTGCTGGTCTATATGGTTTCTTCAACCGTTTATTAATCCCAACAGGATTACATCATGCGTTAAACTCCGTATTCTGGTTTGATGTGGCTGGTATCAATGACATAGGGAATTTCTGGGCAAGTAAAGGGGAAAAGGGCGTAACAGGAATGTACCAAGCAGGATTCTTCCCTGTGATGATGTTCGGCCTTCCGGCTGCAGCGTTAGCGATGGTTCATACAGCAAAAACAAAGAAGAAAAAGCAAGTAGCTTCCTTGATGTTAGCAGCGGGCTTTGCAGCCTTCTTTACGGGCGTAACAGAACCAATTGAATTTGCCTTTATGTTTGTTGCACCAATGCTTTACCTTGTACATGCGGTTTTAACGGGTCTGTCATTAGCAATTGCAGCAGCGTTCCATTGGACAGCTGGTTTCGGCTTTAGTGCGGGTCTAGTTGACTTTGTCCTAAGCTTAAGAATACCAATTGCCAATCAGCCATATATGTTAATTCTTCAAGGTCTCGTATTTGCGGTGATCTACTACTTCTTATTCCGCTTCATTATCGTTAAGTTTAACTTAATGACTCCTGGCCGTGAGGAAGATGAAGATGAGGCTGTTGGAGCGAGTGTTGCTACAGGCGAGAGTAAATTTGCAGTGATGGCAGCACAGATTTACGAAGGATTAGGCGGCGATGCCAATGTTGTATCTGTTGATAACTGCGTTACACGTTTACGTTTAGAAGTGAAAGATATGGATGCGGTGGATCAAAAGAAAATTAAAGCTACAGGTGTTCCAGGGATTAATATCGTTGGTAAACAAAGCATCCAAGTCATCGTGGGTACGAATGTCCAGTTCGTAGCTGATGAAATCATGAAGATTCGCAAAAAATAAATACTCATGTGTTATGGAAAAACGCTTAGACTTCCCAATCGTCTAAGCGTTTTTTTTACAATATAGGAAAGTATAAAATTCGACTTCGAGAATTGTCTAGCTCCAGCGCCTAGCCAGTTTTCATCCTGAATATTCTACCTTGAGTATCTTGTAACAATCATGGCTTGATAAAGCGATGATTGTTACAGCTCGGGTCAAATAACCTTCGGCAATAAAAGTCAAAAGGCGGACTTTTCTTGCCGAAGAACATTTGCCTGTCGGGGCTGACCAAGGCGCTTGCGCTTTTCTTATTACAACTTTCTTAATCTTTCAATATGGATGGTGATGTACCCAAGTTCGTGATCGGGAAGGTGGATGCCATATTGGTCTGTAAGAAGTTTGGCAACCTTATTAGCACATTGATAGGAAAACGCGAATTTCTTTTTGATCATAGTCAGCATTTCGCTGTCCATGACCGGCTGCTCAGAATGGCTGGTTCTAGACAGCGTAAAGCGTAAATGAGTCAGCAGCCGTTGATAAGAAATGTCGTCTTCTTCAATGGTTACATTTAGGCATTCCTTTATTGTCCGAATCATTTCTCCGATTATTGCGGTTTGCCTTAATGTTTGCTTCATATCGCCGCCTTGCAGCTTTGCCGTATGTATATGGAGTGCCAGATAGGCTGCTTCATCAATCGGCATTTTGACATTGATCTTCTTTTCAATATGTTTGACGGCCCAGGTGCCGATCTCAAATTCTTTTCTATAAAGGGTTTTAATTTCATGGAATAATTTATTTTTTAGAAGGATGCCATCCCGTACCCTTTCGATTGCAAAAGATAAGTGATCAGTAAGAGCGATATGAACATGGTCATTTAATTTTGACCCAAGGGTGTCCTCTGCGTAGGTGATGATTTCCTCAGCTAGGGCAAAATGTTCTTCAGGAATTTGAAGCAATAACTGTTGAAATTTCTCGTTCTCTTTCATGACAAATAGCTTTTCAATTTTATTTACGTTTATTATGTCATTTCTCTTTTTTTGAAAGGCGATACCTGCACCAATCGCAATTTTCTCTTCATTGTTATCTGAAACCACAACCGCATTGTTATTTAAGATTTTTTTTATTTTCAAAAGGGCGTCAGCTCCTTAATTGTACGATTTACTCTACATTTCAACATGGTTCTCCATTTTCCTTCTTTGATATGGGATAATATGAAAAGAGAACCATTTTTAAAGAGTTTTAATAGCTAGGAGAAATCCATGAAGGAATATTATTATGATAAATTACTAAACATCAAAACGAAAGAGGTGCAGCAGGGATTTCATAAATCCTTGCATTATCATCGTTATGAGCCTACCCCTTATAGTGCGTTAGAGGTATTGTTTGAAAACTATAAGTTGAAAAATAGTGATTATATAGTCGACTTTGGTTGTGGGAAAGGGAGACTAAATTTTTATATCCATTATTTCTTCGGTGCTTCGGTAGTTGGAGTGGAAATGGATGAGGAGCTTTATCAAGCTGCTGTTCAAAATCAAAAAACTTATTCAAAAAAGACTAGCAGGGAAAAGGTTCACTTTCTTTGCTGTTTGGCAGAGGAGTACGAAGTGCAGCCGGTGGATAATCGTTTTTACTTTTTTAATCCATTTTCTGTTCAAGTATTTCGGAAGATTGTTCATAATATTTTGCGTTCTTATGAACAGTCACCGAGGGAAATCGAGCTGGTTTTATATTATCCAGCCGAAGAGTATATTTACTTTTTAGAAAAGGAAACAGCTTTTGAATGGATCGATGAAGTAGTCCTGCCATTTGTTTATGAAAAGAATCCTAACGAGCGCTTTTTAATTTACCGGATGGGGTACTAGGTGAAAGGAGTGGGGCTCTTTTATGTATCATCGTATATGGACGGCAGCCAACCTTCTGTTAATTGTGATTTCAGTTGTGTATATCTGGTTCTTCCGCCCGCATGATAGTACATTAGTCGTCACAAGTCAAACATTCGCACAGGTGGGTGTTGTCCTTTTTTTGATTAACATTAATATGTACTTCATTTTTCTAGTAATTAGAAATACCTCCATCCGCAAGGTGAAAATAAGACTTGCTAAGTTTTCACGGTACTTAATGAAATGGCATATAAAAATTGCCTTGTTAGGCACCACGGTGATTATCGGGCACGCATCCATTAATTTATACGAATTTGGCCGATTACTTGGTTTTACCCATATGAAGTTTGTAAGTGGCTATATGGCATTAGTTCTTTTACTTTGTACACTAGCTGCAGGGTATCTCCGTCATACAAAAGCCTCAGGGTTCAGGCGGAAATTCCACCTTATTTTAGCCATGCTTTTCCTTGCCGCTTTTGTGCTTCATATGTTTGTAAGTGTTTAGTGATTGGATTATTGCTTTTAATAATAAGGGGAATAGAAGGGAGATATTACAGACAATGATGGAAAAGAAGACATTATTAGATGCTTTTAAACAGACAGAATATCCATTACCAGGACACGGAAATCGAGATGTGCAGGTTCTAAAAGAAGCCTTTGTAAATGTACCTGATGATCTTGAAAGTGATATGTATGGAAATGGCAAGATTATCGAGGACTTTCAAGCAAAAATGGCTTCTTATTTAGGGAAAGAAGCGGCTGTATTTTTTCCTAGTGGGACGATGGCACAGCAAATTGCCTTACGGATTTGGTGTGATGAAAAAGGGCTGAATAGAGTTGCCTATCATCCATTAAGTCATTTAGAAATTCATGAAGAACATGCACTAAAGGAGCTTCATCATATCGAGCCTGTGTTGCTGGCCGACAAAAGCAGAGTCATTCATTTAGAAGATGTCGTCGGTATGGATGAGGAGATTGCGTGTTTATTGCTAGAATTACCACAGCGTGAGATTGGGGGGCAATTGCCTGATTATCAAACGCTTGAAGCCATTTCAGCTTTTTGCCGTGAAAAAGGAATCAAATTGCATCTTGATGGAGCGAGACTTTTTGAGATTGTCCCTTACTATCAAAAGTCGGCTGCGGAAATCTGTGCACTTTTTGATAGTGTCTATGTGTCCTTTTATAAGGGGATCGGCGGCATTGCCGGGGCCATTCTAGCGGGTGAAAAGGCCTTTACGGAAAGATCAAAAGTATGGAAAAGGCGCCATGGCGGGGATTTAATTAGTCTATATCCTTACATAATCAGTGCGGACTATTATTTTGAGCAAAGGATTCCAAAAATGGCACAGTATTTTGAGGAGGCCAAGGAACTCGCTGCGCTTTATCATCAATGCCATGCGGTTGAAACCAAGCCGGCAGTACCGATTTCTAATATGTTTCATGTACATATTAACGTATCGAAACAAGCGCTGGAACCTATTCTTTTAGCTGTTTATGAGGAAACCGGTGTTGGATTGACCAGCTATTTGCGAGAGGTCAGTGAGAAGGAATGCTACTTCGAGGTGAGTATAGGCGATCGATATGCGGCAGTACCTAAAGATATAATTAGAGAGGCTTTTAGACGGCTTGATGAAAAAATAAAAGCAATAAAAGAGTAGAAGGAGATGAGGGATATGGGAAAAAAAATCTTTGTGGTCAGGCATTGTGAGGCAGAGGGTCAGCCAAGGGAGGCTCGCTTAACGGACAAAGGGGTTCAACAAGCGGCAGAGTTAGCGGAGTTTTTTTCAACTATAAGTATCGATCGCATCGTCTCCAGTCCATTTGTGCGGGCGATTCATTCAGTGAAGCCCCTAGCTGAACTGAAACAGGTCGAAGTGGAAACAGATGAACGGTTATCTGAGCGAATCCTAAGTACGAAGGTATTGGAGGATTGGCTGGAAAAACTACAAGCCACCTACAATGATTTAGATGTAACGTTCGATGGAGGCGAGTCCAGCCGAGAAGCAATGGCTCGAGGTGTAAGTGTAGTAGAAGACATTTTGGATAGTCGAGCAGATAACTCTGTCATTGTCACACATGGTAATTTAATGTCTTTATTATTGAAAAACTACCAATCTGATTTTGGCTTTGATCAATGGAAGAACATTAGTAATCCTGATGTCTTTCTTTTAGAGTTTGACGAAGATGAAGTTCTGCTGAAACGTTTATGGAAATCTTAAAAAAATAGAAATTTAGAATAAAAGGTGAATGATAGAAGCAGAAAGGTGAGCGTGGCTGCTGATGGAGTATCGAAATTTAGGAAGAACCGAGGTTCACATTCCTGTTCTTGGGCAGGGTACATGGAAATATGGGGAAGATAAACAAGAAGCGAAGGAAGAGATTAAAGCATTACGATTTGGAATTGAACATGGCATGACCTTGATTGATACAGCGGAGGAGTATGCTAAAGGCGCGGCAGAAAGGATTGTGGGTGAAGCCATTCAAGATTGTAGGAAGGATGTCTTTCTTACGACAAAGGTTTCTGCGAAACATTGCTCCTATCAAGGGGTGATTGATGCAGCTGAGGCAAGCATAGAAAGATTGAAGACTACCTATGTTGATTTGTATCTTCAGCATTGGCCGAGCAAGGAGTATGAGGTAGAGGAAACAATGAGAGCAATGGTCTATCTAGTAGAAAAGGGACTGGTAAAATATATTGGAGTGAGCAATTTTACTCCGGAATTACTAGAAGAAGCACAAGAGAAACTAGGCACTCATTTGCTCGCATGCAACCAAGTGGGCTTTCATTTAAATGACCGGAGGATTGAAAACGATGTCCTTCCTTACTGTCAGCAGAAAGAAATTACAGTTATGGGCTATTCCCCATTTGGTTATGCCCCACAGTTCTTCGGAAATCAAGGATTCCCGCAACCGGGAACAAAAGAGCGAGCGGCATTAGATAAGATTGCTTCAAAATATGGAAAAACAGCGCATCAAATAGCGTTAAACTGGGTTCTCAGGAAAGAAGGACTGGTGACCATTCCGAAAGCTAAAACAATAGACCATATAAAAAGTAATTTAGATGCAGTGGGCTGGGAATTAGTTGAGGATGATGCTGCACAAATTGAATTGCTGTTTCCAAAGCCAAACGAGGGATTACGTCTTCATAGGTACTAATATTGTGAAAAGTATTAAAGGGTGTCAGGCACCATAGGAGTAAAAGATGAATTCGATAGAGTTAAATAAACGGTTGGATGCCCTCGATTATTTACGGGGCTTTGCCTTATTAGGGATTATTTTTGTGAATATTATTCCGTTGTTGTCGGTCAGACATCCTGAACTAGGCACTATGGATGCATCATACTGGCGATTCCTTTATTTGTTTGTTGAGGGGCGCTTCTATACCATATTTACTTTTTTATTTGGTGTTGGGTTCTATCTATTTATTTCACGAGCGGAGGCGAAAGGAAAAAAGGGCACCGTTTTGTTTTTACGGCGCATAATTGTCCTTTTTCTTTTTGGATTGATTCATGTAAGGTTTCATCCAGGAGAAGCATTGACCATTTATGCGATTAGCGGCTTCATTATTTTACCTTTTTATCGGGCACCTAAGTGGATCAATCTTTTATTTGGTCTGGTGATGCTGTTCGCTTTAAGTCTTTTTTCGGCTAAAATTTTTATGGTTGTTCCACTTATGCTGCTAGGAATCGTAACTGGGCAGTACCGAGTGTTTGAGAGGGTCTCACATGAATGGAAGAAGGTTGCGGTTTTTACTGGGTTCATGTTTGTCTTAAGTGTGGTCGGTCTTATGTATCAAAACCAACAGGCTCCGTCGGTGGTTACACAGGTCAGTTACAAGAATTCCCTCGAAATGCAACAGTTTATAAATACGGGGATCACTATTGGACCGATTGTGTCTGCCTTTTATATTGGATTAATTGTATTGCTGTTACAATCATCTACCGTCCGGAAAGTCCTAGCTCCATTTAAAAACCTAGGCCGAATGGCGTTGACAAACTATATTTTACAAACGGTATTTATGTTACTGGCAGGAAATGTGTTACATTTGTTCCACCAGCTAACGTATATCCAATCCCTGTACCTTTGTTTAACAATATTAGCGATTCAGTTAGTCTTCAGCACTATTTGGCTAAAATTCTTCAGGTTTGGCCCTTTGGAATGGCTGTGGAGAATGGCCACCTACTTCGAACGCTTACCAATCAGAAAAAACAGTAATACTTCTTAGCCTGAAGAGATTGGGTTAAATAAATATAGGGCCAGTTCTTCAGTTGATTTTAGAACTGGCCCATTTTCTTTTTAATTATTTTTCAATTTTTACATCATGTTCTTTTGCTAGTTTATCAAGTTTATTCTGATAATCACGAATATGCTTTCTTGCATCTGCGAGCATATCGTTTGCTTCTTGAATCAAGGCTGGATCCTGTTCCTCTAAAGCCTGTTTAATAATCGTGAAAGCTTTAAATTGAATGTCCGCACCCTCAATATAAATTTCATGAATTTTTTGCAGTTCATCTGTTTCAACAGTAACCGAATCTAGCTCCTTAATAAATTCATTATAATTTGGTATAACGTCATTGGTTAATGCATCGTACATCGTTTGGTCATCAGTATAATTCGCACCAGATACCCCTTCATAAGCAGAAACAGCCGCAATTTCCAATTTACCTGCTTTTTTCATTTCTTTATTCACATAATTAAGCAAATCATCATGGACAGGATCACTGCCGCAACCTGACAATAAAAAGAGAAATGGTAATAAAACGAAAATCAATAGTCCTTTTTTCACAAAACCCCCCCTCCTTAATTTCCAATTTATGTGAGAGTGGAAGTCCAATATGATAAGCGTAGAAAAATTAATTCCCATACGAGAAACATCTGTCCTCCTGAGGTAGACAAAAAGGAAAAGTGTCTTTCTATGGTGCCTGACACCTCAAATTGGCACCTAAAATGACACCAAAAAATACTTCTTTTATTTGTCGTAAAGTTCTGTAAAATGGAAGTAGAGATTAATGTGTTTGGAGAGATATTTGTGATCGAAAATTTCCCTATTTTTGGAAAAGAGAATAAGTCTGTTATCTATAATCCCGATGAATTAATCGATCTTTTTTTAAATTGTACGGCTGATGGAATTTGTATAGTTGATATGGACAATCGGTTTATTCGTATAAATGGCATGTATACGAAGATTTTTGGATATACAGAGGAAGAAATCCTCGGGCGTACATTTGAGGAGTTTCCAAATCCAGACGGAGTGAGTGGGATCATATGCGCGGTTAAACAAGGCGAGTTTTTCCATGATATTGTAACACAGCGCTACCACAAAGATGGACGTATTCTAGATATAGCGGTATCTTATTCTCCTTTTCGCAATGTAGATGGGGAAATTTTCGCGGTCATCGCGACTTACCGTGATATAACGGAGCATATAAATACGGAACGAGAATTAAAAAGAACTCGTGAATTATACCGATTAATTACGGAAAATACCACGGATATGATTAAGCTTTATTCTAAAGATAAAAAGATTATCTATGCTAGTCCCTCCCATGAAAAAGGGGTGGGTATGAAACCCGAAGAATTAGTAGGACAAGATGCTTATGACCTCATACTTCCAGAAGAAAGAGAGCGTTTTGATCAAGTTTACCGAAAGTTGGCTGAAACAGGAGAAGCACAGCTCCTGCAAATCAAGTTGAAAACAGGGGATAACAAAGTAATAGATTCCGAGACTACCATTTCACCTATTTTTAATGAGAATAATGATTTAGAATGCTATGTCACAGTTGGAAGAGATGTGACGGACAGGGTGAAAAATGACGATGCGTTAAGGAACCTAGACCGTCTTTCCATCATTGGACAATTAGCAGCAGGTGTGGCGCATGAAATTCGTAATCCATTAACCTCGTTAAAAGGGTTTTCTAAGCTATTAAAGAGTACGCCGGATAGAGAAAAACAGGACAATTATTTATCCATTATCATGAATGAGCTGGACCGGATTGATATGATTGTTAATGAGTTCATGTCACTGGCGAAACCACAAGCCATTTTATTTGAGCGGGAGCGTTTACATTCAATTTTAGATAGCACGGTGAATATTCTTCATCCCCAGGCATTATTACATAATGTTCAAATCATCAACCATGACTATAAACAAGCAAATGATATTGAGCTGCTGTGCAGTCCAAACCAATTGAAGCAAGTGTTTGTTAATTTTCTCAAGAATGCCATTGAGTCTATGCCAAATGGAGGAAATGTCCATGTTAATGTCCAAAAACTACCGGACAAAATCGTAGAGATTAGTTTTGCTGATGAAGGTGTTGGGATTGATACAAACCTGATGGGCTATTTAGGTACACCGTTTTATACGACAAAGGACAAGGGAATTGGGCTTGGCCTAACGGTGAGCAACAAAATCATTCAGGAACATAATGGCACGATGAAAATTGAAAGCAAAACAGGCAAAGGGACAACTGTTAAGGTTCAACTTACCTATATTTAGGTGTCAGGCACCGCCCGTGGACAAATGTCCATTGGTGGTGCCTGACACCTTTATTTTGTATAACGGTTTGCGTAACTGGAGGCAACGAAGGCATCTGGTTTGATTTTAGGTTCTACTCCCATGGATTCTATTCGGGTGACCATTTCTCGAACAAATTCACTTGTTTTATTTCGCTTACCTGCTCCTATATCGATATGGCCTTCCATGGTAAAAGTAGCCCCATGGTATAAATGGGGAAGGACGATAGAAATCAGTTCATTTTTTCTTTCTTCCGTGAACAGTGAAACGATTTCTTCTGTTAAAGATAATTCTAAAGAGATACGTTCATGTAAAATGGTCATTTTCCTTGGGACAATGATTTTCCTGATACATGCCCATACACCTTTGCCCTCATTCTGTATCACAATTCCAGTGATAAAGACCGTATTTGATTTGTGGACCTGTGAATCCGTTCCTACCATCAGGCGGTAGTTTCCGTTTGGATCCATCTTCATAAAAGTAACAATCCGTTCAAAGACCTGGTCAAATGTCATTTCGTTCTCTTGGAGGTTTCGAAATGACAGGTGTTGAACTGAATTTTTTTTCATATAAAAGCACCACATCTTTCCTTTCCGTTTGAAAAGTTTAGACTCAACTCTTATTTCTATCTTATGGAAAGGGGTTAGTTGTCGTGCCAGTTTTAGCGAGGGATTAAGAAAAGGGTGGGCAGGTATCCTTCGATTAAGCATCGAATGTATGTAAAAGAGTTTTTATTAAATTTAGAATACAGGGGGATAGAGGCTTGGCTTATTCAGAACTATTCATTGTGGCAGATTCAAATCTGGGGCACGTCAGTAATGTAAAGTTGTTTGAGTATTTAGATGAGGGGCGCAAGTGGTGGTATAGTTATTGTGTTTCACTCAGCGTAGAAGCTGTGGTTGTACATATTGAGGTGGATTATAAGAAAGAAGTGTTTAATAAGGATTACTTACTCGTTCGGACTGAGCTTGAGAAGATTGGAAATACAAGTTTTACACTAAGGCAAACCCTTATGAATGATCAACAAGAGCGAATGGTAGTTGCAGAAGTTGTTTTAACAACGATTAATCGCCAAACAAGAAAGAAGGTAGCTGTTCCCGTGGAGGTTCGTAATCTGTTAAATAATGACTCTTTATTAACGGGTGAGCATTTTGCCAATGGAAAGGGAACGTGAAAATAAGAACAAAAAATTTTTCAAAAAAACCATTATATGCCTATCAATCTTTGTGCCAGTCCATCATTAGATAAAGAAACAAGAGTTTTATGGATAAGGATGATGGAAATGGCAAAGAGAAATAGAGGAAAAACAATTAGCTACTTGCCTTCGAACGGCCGTGGGACATGCCCATTTTGCGGGCGAACAGGAGTAAAACTTCTTTATACACAGAAGACAGAAACAAACCAAACCATCAAAGTCTGTAAATATTGCCGTCCAAAAAAATATTAAGCCAGTTGCATGAAAAAAGGATTGAGCGGCGAACCTGCTCAATCCTTTTGGTTGTATTAGGCTTTCGATTTTTTAGATACTCTGACAACGTTCAGGATGCTGGCTGCAAGGCCGCCCCACAGGATAACTATCCCTACAATCATCATCGTTAGTGCGCTTCCTGACATTTAAGCAACCTCCCTATTTTCATCTGTATTAGCAGAAGCTTTCCATCCTTTAATGGATAGAAGAACTGCCACCAGGATTGTTACAGCTACTACTAACACCCCTGCATACATAATTAGTTCAGTCGGATATTTTTCGTAGTTTTCCTTTAGGTTTTGACGAATATTATCAAACATCATATAGCCAAGAACTAATGGCGTAACGACACCGAGACAGACTTTCCACCATGCACCCACACGGAGATCCGAGATAGCATTTGTATGGGTTTGTAATCCTTTTAATCCCTTGAAGACCCATGCAATTAAAATAACTTCAATAAGTCCAGCGAATACAATTCCAAAGTTATTAATGAAATAATCAACAACATCTAGTAGATACAATCCGCCGTGTGTAGCAAATAGTAGTGAGATAACAGTTGCTGCAAGACCGCCAGTTAAGACTGCTTTTGTACGTGATACATTGAACTTATCCTGAACAGCAGCTACAAACGTTTCTACGATTGAAATAAGTGACGTCATTCCGGCAAAAACTAATGAAAGGAAGAACAATACGCCGAATAATCCATTTAAACCAGGGAATTCGTTGATGATGCTTGGGAAAACAACGAAAGCTAGTCCAATTCCACTGCTAACCACTTCATCAATTGGTACTCCCTGTTGTTTTGCCATAAATCCTAGAGCAGCAAACACTCCGATACCAGCTAATAATTCAAATCCAGAGTTAGCAAAAGCTGTGATGAACGCGTTGTTATTAATATCGGACTTTTTTGGTAGATAGCTAGAATACGTGATCATGATGGCAAATCCAATGGATAGGGAGAAGAAGATTTGTCCGTAAGCGGCAATCCATACTTTTCCGTTTAAAATCATATCCCAGTTTGGTTTGAAAAAGGCATTTAATCCACTCGCTGCACCATCTAGAGTTAAAGCACGAACAACAATGACTAAGAACATCACTACAAGAGTTGGAAGGAAAATCTTATTAAGTTTTTCAATTCCTTTAGAAACTCCGCGATATAGGACAAATAATGTGACTGCCCATACAAAAAGTAATGGAGTGACAATGCCGGAAACTAATCCGCCAATTTGTCCTGGTTTATCAGATAGCTGTAAAACATGTCCGAATAAGAATTTTCCAGGGTCAGATCCCCACTGTGTACCAAATGAATAAATTGTGTATTTAATAGCCCATGCAATGATGACGGAATAATAAGTACAGATGACAAAGGCGATTAACACTTGCCACCAACCAAGCCATTCTGCTTTTTTGTTCATGCGGAACAATGACAATGGTGATGATCCTCTATATTTTTGGCCGATTGTGAATTCTAAAATTAAGATAGGAATCCCTGCTGTTAAAATTGCAAAAAGATAAGGTAGGAAGAAGGCGCCTCCTCCATTTTCATAGGCAACGGCTGGGAATCTCCAAATGTTCCCTAGACCTACTGCCGAGCCCACGGCTGCCATAATAAATCCGTATCTTGACCCCCACTGCTGACGTTTTTCCATCTGATGTTACCCCCTATGTGAATATTACTTTTATAAAATTCAGATAATTATTTCGTTATCTTAATATACCTTTAAATATCTCGTTTGTCAAAATATTTTTTGAAAATTTAATATAATTAAAATAGAATTAAAAGTACGGTGATTCCAAAAACTGTATACTCGAATAAATGTTTCTCTTTTTTAGAATAGGAGATTTGTAAAGCTTGGAAATGTATGAAGTTTTGTTAACTTGAAATTTTATTGTTAACCAATTTTATATTTTGGTTGACAATAGGTCACCTTACCATTTATTTTAAATTTAGACATTTAAATTGTAGGGTGGGAGAGAAAGTTATGAAAAATCTAAGAGCACTTGATTTAACACTATCAGCCATGTTTGTGGCACTCATGGCGATTGGTGCAAATATCAGTACCATTGCTCCATTTTTACATGTTGGTGGTGTACCGATTACACTTCAAACGTTTTTTGCTATTTTAGCAGGGGCAATCCTGGGCAGCCGTTTAGGTTCTATTGCGATGTTTGTTTATATGTTAGTAGGATTGGTAGGAGTTCCGGTTTTTGCTGATTTTTCTGGTGGATTAGCCATCATTATTAAACCTACTTTTGGCTTTATTCTTTCTTATATTCTTACTGCTTTTATTATTGGAAAAATGGTAGAGAAGAAAAAAGGGCTGGCAACTTTTATTATTGCTGCATTAATTGGAATGACTGTAAACTATGTGTTCGGAACAAACTGGATGTACTTTGCATATAAACTCTGGGCAGCAGCACCAGAAGGTTTCACGTACAAAATGGCTTGGTTCTGGATGCTTGCTCCACTGCCAAAGGATATCATCTTATCTGTCCTAGCAGCCATGATGGCATACCGCCTCGAAACGACAGTCCTATCAAAAGGACAATTCAAAAATCTAAAACGTGCATCATAAATCGGATTTGGGTGTCAGGCACCACTCGTGGACAGTTGTCCATGCGAGGTGCCTGACACCTTTTTTTGGTTGGTTGGATTAATGGAATGGAAGTTAATTTCCAACTTTTGTAGAATTCATCCATGAATTTGTAGAATAAATTAAATTTTTGTAGAATTCCTTCTGAGTTTTGTAGAATAACTCTATGAGCTAATGTTTTTTAGGTGTATTTGGAAGTTGATTTCCATGTTTTGTAGAATACAACCACGATTTTGTAGAATTAATTAAAATTTTGTAGAATTCCTCTTCTTTTTTGTAGAATTTCTAGTTTTAGATATAAAGTTTCTTCTAAAATTACACAAAATAGATGTCTTAGGTGTACAAATGTCTTTTTATGGTGCCTGACACCCACGCCAAAATAAAAAGAAGCGGCCAAAACCGCTTCTTTTTTGTAGGGTTGTGATTCGTTACACGACTGCCGCTTTTGAAAGAGCGTTAACCATAGAAGCTCTGTTCTTTCCTAGATCCTTGGAGCGGAACAACAGCTGGTCAGCCATAATATAGGCTTTTTCTATAGAAATTTGATCGTTTACCTTGTAGTAATAAAGGCCAAATGAAGCAGTGTAGGATATGGAGACGTGTTCACCCTGATACTCCACATTTACTGAGTTATTTTCAACGCCTTTCAGAATCTCATTCACCAGATTCCGGGTTTGATCATAATCTCTTTTTCTGAGACAAAGAGTAAATTCCTCTCCACCACTTCGGAACAAATAATCGTCTTCATCAAGATAGCTTTTTAGCGTAGAAGAAAAGTGCTGAATAACTTTATCGCCTACTGCGTGATTGTAGTTGTCATTGATTCGTTTAAACTTATCGATGTCGCATACGACAATACCAATTTGTTCTTCGGTTTGATTAAGCTCAGCCATTTTTTTATCCATAAATGTACGGTTATACACGCCCGTCAGGAAGTCTGTATAGGCCATTTGCTCGAACTTGTCCCTTTCCAACTTATGTTGGGCGCTTTGAGCCTTCGAGAAAAAGGAACGGCTTACCACGTAGTTTAAAATAAATAAACTAATCAACATATCCCATTCCCAATCTTTTAAAAACAAGAAAAGCAATCCATTGGTGATGGCTACTTTCCCATAATCAAGCAAACTTCTGCTTTTAAAAACAAAGTCTAATCCTTCTTTAAGGGTTTTAAGGTCACCCATTATGTAAAAAGCAGTTACTAAGAAGGTTGCGGAAAGAAGGGAGGCGATACATGTTAGTAAAAACATCGAAATCCAAAAACCATAGTGATACTGATTAAAATCAATGATCGATTCTAATTGTAGATACAAGAAGTAGGCTATTGAGTTGGTAATAACAAAGGCACCAATATTATATAAAGTGTCTGTAAACTCACTGGGGTCAGCGGTCTTTGTCCACTTTCTATAAGCATACACAGTAAAGCGATAGAACATTTCAAATATAAATAAGCCAAGAGGACCAAAAACCAGAACAAAGGAAAAGCAGTAGCTAATACCATATTCAAAATTAGTGTTGCCGTTTTTTGAAAAAACTCTAAGGTGATAATACAGACTGGAGAATACCCAAAACAAAATTAATGCCTTAAAAAACGCTGAAGTAGGTATTAATAAATGTTTGGAGCTAATTGCTATGGTAAGGGCAATAAGAAAAATGGATATGTCATACAGCCTAGCTTTTAGCATAATCGTTTCGTTTCCTTCCTGAAAAATCGCAATTACGTTCACCCTTAAATTAGTTTTTCTTTTGTTAAAAATGATAGGACCATTTTAGCCCTATTTCTATTTTACATAATTTTCTTGGATATAACGACCTATTTTTTTACAATATTACGATTATCCTAAACTTTTAAAAAATTACTATAAACTGAAGCTCATACTAAGTAACTACTATTATGGAAATTTTAAACATTGTCAGATTAATTTGATTTTGATAAATTATATCAGTATATAAAAAATAAGGGGTAGAAGGTGATAAGTAAATGAAGATGATTGAAAATTTTGTAAGTGAGTCCAATACGTTACTCTGGTCTTATATTCTTATTGTTTTATTAATTGGATCAGGTCTCTATTTCACTTTTCGAACAAAATTTGTCCAATTCCGCATGGTTGGAGAGATGTTCCGCTTGATGGGTGAAGGGGCAAAAGGCGATAAAAAAGGGATTTCATCCTTCCAGGCTTTTTGTATCAGTACAGCGTCAAGGGTAGGAACTGGAAACCTTGCCGGGGTTGCCATTGCTATCACTACTGGAGGACCAGGTGCTGTTTTCTGGATGTGGCTTATTGCATTAATAGGTTCAGCTTCAGCTTTTATAGAAGCAACGCTTGCCCAAATTTATAAAGTAAAAGACGGGGACACTTTCCGTGGAGGTCCCGCTTATTATATGGAAAAGGCTTTAAAAGCACGCTGGATGGGGATTACCTTTGCGGTGCTTATCTCTATCACTTTTGGTCTTGCGTTTAACTCTGTACAGGCTAACACAATTACAAGCTCTCTGAATAATTCATTTGGAATTAATAAGACTGTCATTGCCATCGTTTTATCAGTTGTTACTGCTGTAATTATTTTTGGCGGATTAAAACGGATAGCAAAAGTGGCGGAGTGGATGGTTCCTATTATGGCAGGAGCTTATATTCTAATAGCTTTGTATATTATGGTAACAAATGTAACGGAAATTCCTGGTGTGTTTAAGTTAATCTTTGAAAGTGCTTTTGGAATAAAAGAAGTAGCAGGTGGGGCAATTGGGGCAGCGATGATGAACGGAATCAAACGTGGTCTGTTCTCGAATGAAGCCGGTATGGGTAGCGCACCGAATGCAGCTGCAACGGCCAGTGTCAGCCACCCTGTTAAACAAGGGTTAATTCAAGCGCTGGGCGTATTTGTAGATACTCTTGTGATCTGTAGTTCAACAGCATTTATTATTTTATTATCAGGTCTATATACCTCTAAAGAAGGTAATGGAATTATCTTAACGCAAAATGCACTTGAAGGTTCCTTAGGTTCATGGGCTGGTATTTTCCTAGCAGTTATCGTCTTCTTATTTGCCTTCAGTTCTGTCGTGGGTAACTACTATTACGGTGAATCGAATATTGAATTTATTAAAAATAACAAGCTAGTTCTTAATGTGTACCGTATTGCAGTTGTTGGAATGGTGGCATTTGGTTCCTTAGCTGAGCTGAACTTTGTTTGGAGTTTGGCGGACTTATTCATGGGGCTAATGGCTATTATTAACTTAATAGCAATCATTCTACTAGGAAAGATTGCTTTTGCCGCTCTTGCAGACTATAAGAAGCAAAAAGCGAACGGTCAAAACCCTGTCTTCTACACTTCAAACATCGAAGGCTTACCAAACCTAGAAGCATGGGAAAGTGCACCAACCACTGCAACACAAAAGAAAAAGATCGGCTAACATAAAAAAAGGGTGTCAGGCACCGCGCATGGACAATTGTCCGTGTGTGGTGGACACCCTTTTTGCTTTAGTTTTTTTGTTCGACCATTTGAACCCGCTTGTGTCTAGCGTAGAAAATGGTGGTGGTGATAATGGATATTGCACCAAATAGAACACACATTAGCTGCAGACCGATTAAATCTAGGAGAAAGCCGCTGATGAGCAGGACAATCTGAAAGGAAATTCGGTCTAACATATTACGGAAGGAAAAGAACCGTCCATGGTAATCCTTTGGCACCTTTGTTTGGAAAATGGTAGCTGCTGTCGGAAAAAAGCAGCCTACGGAAAAGCCGAATAAGGCAAAGGCCAACACACTTAACAAAGGAACATTCGCTAAATAAAGAAGCAGCTGTGAGACGCCAATCATAAACGAACAAATGAACAAAATGATATAAGGTGACACTCTGTCAGTGATCAGCTTAATAATAAAGGCGCCAACCATGAAGGAAATCCCTTCAGCAGTGTAGATCCAACCTTTAATGGCCGAGCTATGCTGAAGCTCACTGATATTTATGACTAATAGGTTAAAACCGCCTAGAAACAGCACGGGTACAAGTGTCATAATGAGTGTCATGTAGACAATAGGGAGATTTTTAATAATCGGAAAAATATCTTTAAAACTACTATTCTCAACTGAGCTATTCTTCATTTTTTCATGCTTTTCTAGTTTACTTTCATTGAAATTCAAGAACCAAGTTAGGATAAACAATCCGATATATCCTACCAACGACCCGATATAGAGCATGGAAAGTGGTAGAATCACTAGAAGGACCCCGGCTAGCGCTGTGCCGATAATCCGCGATAGGGTAGACACATTCATGTGTACACCATTTAATTGAAGCAAATCCTTTTCAGCGACAATGAGCGGGAGGGCCGCCTGAAGGGCTGGAAAATAAAAAGCAGCAGAAACTTGCAGCAAGACTAAAAACAAGGCCATCCACCAAATGGAACCGGTATGAATGGCGATTAGCATAAAAATGACACTAATGGCACGTACGAATCCAGCAATCAGCATAACCGTTTTCTTACTGGTTTGGTCGGTAAGCCTGCCGGCATAAGGTCCGACCGCAACCCCGGCTAGCAACCCACCTGCTAAAAGCAACGACTTTAAAAAATCCGAAGGCAACTTTGCCTGCATGAACTCTAAATTTCCAATGATGCCAAGCCACAACCCTAATCCCGCAATAAACTCCCCAGATAGTAAAATCCAAACATTCCTGTTTTTCCACATATGCTGTGCCTCACGTTTCTATATAGTTCTTTTCAAAGATACAATAAGATTCAAAATATTTAAAGAAAAAGGTGTGAAAGGTGTCAGGCACCTATTCTCCATTTGAAATCATACAAAGTATAAAACAAATGCTTGGAAAGATTTTATGTTTTGTCTAATGACTATAGCAGGTAGTGTTGTATAATAAGTTTATTGACTGAATTTTTACATAATTACACAAGTGACATGATTCATTTCCATCGGCTTCAACTAAACTATCCTACGCTATTAACCTCCATGAGATTCAAGCAAACAGTGTTGAAACAGACGAAATCTCATTATTTAAAAAGGGAGTGTTTTATATGCAAAAGCAAAAGCTACTGATTAACGGGGAAAGATTGATGAAGGAACTGGAACGATTTGCGGACTTTGGCCGGACAAATAACAATGGGGTTACGAGATTGTCGTTATCAGAGGAGGACCGTCGCGTAAGAGATTACTTCCGTTCCTGCTGTGAAGAATTAGGTATGTCGGTCAAGGTAGACGACATGGGGTGTATGTATGCTACGCTGGAAGGGATCGAAAACAAACCTCCTATTTTGATAGGTTCACACTTGGATACCGTAAAGAAAGGTGGCCGCTTTGACGGCGTTTTAGGTGTAGTTACTGGACTGGAAGTAATCAGAACACTAGTAGAAAATAATATTAAGCCGAAAATTCCAATTACTATTGTTAATTTTACAAATGAAGAGGGTGCTCGATTTGAGCCTTCCATGATGGCTTCAGGTGTCCTTTCAGGGAAATTTGATAAATCCGTCATGCTGCAAAAGAAAGATGCAGAAGGAACCATATTTGGAGAAGCCCTGAAGGCTATCGGGTACGAGGGAGACGTAGAAAATCGTCTGAAAGAAGCTACTGCCTTCCTCGAACTTCATATTGAACAAGGACCAATTTTAGAAAAAGAGGATCTTACCATTGGCGTTGTCGAGTGTGTGGTAGGGATGTGCTGTTATGAAATTGAGGTAACAGGAGAATCCGACCATGCAGGCACAACCCCAATGGATATGCGGAAGGACGCCCTCTTCGCAACGAATAATTTAATCAATGAGATCCGTAAACGCCTTGGCAGCCTAGATGAAGAATTAGTATTTACCATCGGACGGGTGAATGTCTATCCGAGCATTCACACCGTTATTCCAAACAAAGTCATTTTTACTCTTGAGGCAAGGCATAAAGATATGGAAATCGTCAACGCCGTCAAAGATTTCATTCATGGGCTCCCTCAGTTCGCTGAAAATGAGGGCTGTGAGATCAAGACTACTAAACTATGGGAGCGGGATACGGTTTGGTTTGAGCCGGAAATCTGTGAGCTTTTAGAACAATCCGCCCAGTCGCTTGGGTATACCCACAAGCGGATGGTCAGCGGTGCGGGGCATGATGCTCAATTTATTGCGAGCTATGTTCCGACGGCCATGCTGTTTGTACCAAGTATTAATGGAAAGAGCCATTGTGAAGTAGAATTGACCTCTTGGGAAGACTGTGAAAAAGGGGTCAATGTTATCTTAGATACTGTGCTTTCTTTATTATCCAAATAGGACAATAAATTCTCAAAGACTTTTTCGCTCCGGCGTAAGGGTCTTTTCTTTTTGGATAAAAATACCGACTAAATTAATTTATTCCTTATAGAAATAGTAGAAATTCTAGTTTAAGATAAGAGTGAATAGTTAGAATTTATCATGAAATAGGTGGATCCAGTTGATTCTTTTAGACTATATTATGAATCTCGCAATTTTTTCACTGATGGTCAGTACACCCCTAGTGATTCGCTCGTTCATTAAACATAAACCTTTTAAGAGAATTAAACTTTGGACAGGACTGTATGGGGGAATCGTTTCAGTCATTCTTGTCATGCTATCCATTCATCAGGATGGTTATTCGTACGATATACGTTATGCCCCTGTTATCCTAGTTTTCGCCTATCTCGGTCCCATCGCAGGAATTATTACCGGGATTTTCTCATTACTTATGAGGCTCTATACTAGTGGTCAATGGATGCCGGCAATCATCGGCTGGTCGATCATTATGATGAGTTTTTCCATTATTCATATGTATATTGCAAAACTCTCCGCAATTAAAAGGAGTGCCATTCTCTCTGGTGCATACCTAGTCATTTATGTTCTTACCGTCCCAATCTTATTCAATGTACTTAGAGACAAGCCTTTGTTTCATCTTCAATATCTCCTATTTGTGATGTTAGGAGTAATTATTGGAGGCCTGCTTATCGAATCCTATGTGAAGCTGCACAGATTGAACAATCGTTTATCTGACATGTATAAAATGTTAGGGGAAAGCGAATCGAAATATCGGATCATTGCTGAAAATACCTCTGACCTGATTATGGTGATGAATAAGGATCATTCGATCAGTTACTTCTCCCCTTCACATGAAGTGGTTTTAGGATTGCGAGCTAGCGAATTAGAAAAATTTGAATTATGTACATTTATTCATCCGGAAGACGTCTGTCATTTTAAAAATATAGTCAAGACCATGTTTGAGCAGAAGGAATCTCAAGCGTTGGAATTCCGTTTGAAACACAAAGCAGGTTTTTATATTGAATTTGAATCCCGTTGTATGCCTGTAACAGGAGAAGGACAATGGGTTGAGCATATTGTAATTATCAGCCGGGATATTTCTGAACGGAAAAAAGCAGAGGAAATCCTTCTTCAATCGGAGAAGCTTTCCATTGTTGGAGAGCTTGCTGCGGGAGTTGCTCATGAAATCCGAAACCCTCTGACAACCATTAAGGGCTTTCTGCAGCTCTACCGAGGTGAGAATACCGATATTGATCGCTTGCTGCTCACTGAATTAGAGAGAATCGAAGGAATTACCAGTGAATTGTTATCACTGGGAAAACCGCAGGCTATTCAATTAAATCGAGTGGATCTACGTAAATTACTAGAAGATACACTTGAATTGTTAGCCCCAGAGGCGCTGATGAATAATATTCAGTTAAATTTGCAGATGGAGAATACGGACTTCATTATTACTTGTGAAAGGAATCAAGTAAAGCAGGTGTTCCTCAATATTTTAAAAAATGCGATGGAAGCAATGGAGAATGGCGGAGAGATAAGCATCGACATAAGAAAGAATTCAGAAGAGGAGTGCTTGATTTCTGTTCAAGACCAAGGCTGCGGTATCCCTGAAGAGCTCCTGCATCGTCTAGGTGAGCCTTTCTATAGCTTGAAAGAAAAAGGGACAGGGCTTGGAATTATGATCTGTCATAAAATCCTGAAGCAGCACCATGGCAGTATCACTTATAAGAGTAAGATGAATGAAGGAACGTTGGTAGAGATTACACTGCCGCTGGCTAGGTAAAAGATCAATCAAATAGAAAAACATCAAAGACTTTTCCGTCTGACGGGAGAGTCTTTTTTATATTTACTTGCCTATGTAATTTGTAATAGAAGGTAATATATAAAAAACGCTTTCAAATAATATGTTCTATAATAGAATAGGAGTATAAATCGTTAAAACTAGAGGACAGTTGCTATCTGAAGGAGGGATTCGATGACATCAATGGGACAATGCAGAATTCTTATTGTAGATGACGAGATGCTAATTAGGCAAGGAATCAAACACTATATCGACTGGGAACAAGAAGGATTTTTGATAGTTGGTGAGGCTTCTAATGGACAAGAAGCATTAGAACTCATTGAGGTCACCAAACCTCATGTGTTAATAACAGACATTGTTATGCCGATCATGGACGGGGAAGAACTAACAAGAATTGTTAAAGAGAAATATCCTGAAATTGAAATTATTATCCTGAGCAGTTTTGGAGAATTTGATTATGTACGCTCTACATTTCAAAGTGGTGTGGTTGATTATATATTAAAGCCGAAACTTGATGCAAAAGGGCTGTTAAAGGTATTGAAGACAGCAGCGAGCAGAATTCCATCCTTCCAAACAAGAGAGAAGCAAGTGGACCATGGTGCTTCCATCGACTATATCCTTGATAAGTTGCTTTCTGGATATGAAGTCAATTTGAAATCAGCTGAATTAGAGAATGCGTTCCCTTATAGCGACTACTGTTTGTTGGGTGTTACTGGAGCGGAAACCATCCAAACTACCATAAAAAGTGATATAGATAGAGCACTGGGCCAGGATTTAAACCAGATAGAATATTATAGCTTTAAACATGATCAACATACCCTTATTTATCTTCTAAATTTAAATAAGAACGATATAACAAATGTGGTTAATATAGCTAACAAGCTTGCAACGAAGCTGCAAGGAGTAAGGTTCGTCTTAACAGAGGTGTTTCAAGAGTTAGCTCATTTGGGGAGTATGTATAAAGACCAATTCTCAAATCTATTAATGTACCAATTCTATCTTCCTAATAGACATATTTTATTGAAAGCTGACCTCCCAGAGCTACCTCGTAAATTTGAAAAATTTAATTTGGATTGGTTTACAGGTGAAATGAAGAGGAGGCACTTTGAATCTGCTTTCAATTATTTAAAAGAGCATGCAAGAACCTTTTCTAAATGTTATACAACAGATGTTTTTGAATACAAAGCTTTTTTTGGCAACATCATTTTTAACATTACGATTCTTCTAAGTAATATGGAATATGAAGTAAAAAAACTAGAGAACGCTAAATATTCATATTTTAAAGCTATTGATGAAGCACGAACTGCCGTAGAGGCGGTAGAACTATTAGAGCGTTTTATTGAAGAAGCGAATGAATGCCTATTTGCAATAGACGAGCAGTCAGATAATTTGAATATGAAAAAGCTGATGGAATATATCATGGACCATTATGCCGAGCAGCTTACCCTTACAGAAGTTGCTAAGCATTTTCATTTTAATCCCTCTTACTTATCCAACTATTTTTCAACGCATAATAATGAAGGTTTTATTGAATATCTAAATAAAATTCGAATTGAAGAAGCAACTAAGCTGCTGATTAAGAATACAGCATCTATTTCTGAAATCAGTGGAATGGTCGGCTACTCTGATCACAGTTATTTTTGTAAGGTATTTAAGAAAATGAAGGGAGTATCACCAAGCCAATATAGACGAAAACAAACCTTAAGATAAGAGATGATATCGATGTGGCTTATTCCTAATCGTTTTAAACATAACAACTTGTTTATCACTATGTTTCTCATTGCCGTTCTGATGATTGTCATTGTATCAGTTACGATTACTTGGACGACAATTCGCATGTCGGAGCAATTCTTTTTTGAAAAGTTCAGCATTACGAACTCGAAAGTGATGAATCAAGTGAAAGAGAGCTTTGAGTCTTTTAATTATTCCATCATAATTGCGTCTAACAACCTACTGCAAAGCGGAAATCTCAAGAAAATCCTTACGGAAGAAGGCTCGAATACGGATAAAATGAATGCCATTTTTACGATGAGCCAGCAAATGAAGCATATTAAATCCAATCTGGACGCGTACGAGGTTGAAATCATTGTTACCGGGAATAACGGACTTAGCTACGCAACCGATCGCAATTACTGGCCAATTACAGATGAAGAACTAGAGAATAGTGCTTTGACTCGCAATACGTTCAAATCGCCCAAGAGGCTTTTGTATCAATATGATCACCGTCCAGGTCAAACTTCAGAGGCAGGTAATGGAAATGTCATTGTTGCCTCAAAAGCGCTAATGGACCGTCTATCAGGAAGAATTTATGGTTCGATGTATTTTGCCATTCAAGAGAAAGATTTCAGAAAGTTTTACTCGAGCTATACCACCCCTGGGAATAATGTGGTCATGGCAGACAGACAGGGAGTGATTGTGTCGAGTAACTTATCGAAGCTCATCGGGAAAAAGGATGAAAAGCTTGTAAACTACGCAGCAAAAATAGAAAAGGGATCAAACGAATATATCATCGGAAAATTTATGGGAAAGGATCAAATTATTACGATGGAATATCTTCCATCCTTCGATATGTTCCTTTTCAATATCATTGATAAGCAAAGGGCAGTTGGTGATTTAATCAATAAAAAGGCCATTGTCCTGATCTCAATGGGGATCGTTTTTGCCGCTTTGATTATTGTCTTTTTAGCTTCTAGACGTGTAACGAATTCGCTTTCGAGGCTGGTAAAGCAAATAGGGAATGCACCTAAACACAACTTCCACCACTACGTTGCTGTTACAGGAACTTATGAAACGAGACAAATTGGCAACGCCTTTAACTCGATGCTTGATGAACTGCATGATTATGTTGAAAAACTTGTTTTGGCACAGAAACAACAGCGCAACGCTGAACTGGCTGCTCTTCAACAGCAGATTAATCCTCATTTTTTATACAATACATTGACTTCCATTAAATTCATGGTCCAGCAGGGTGTGAAAGAAGAAACAGAGTCGGTGATTAATGCCCTTATATCCTTGCTGCAGAATACAATTGGCAATGTTAGTGAAACCATTACGGTTGAGCAGGAAGTAGAGAACTTAAAGAATTACGTGTTAATCAATCAAAAGAGATATGGGGAGCGAATAAAAGTAAATTACTTTGTTTCACCGGATTGCAGGGAATATCAAATCCCGAAGTTAATTTTACAGCCCTTTATCGAAAATTCATTCTTTCATGGATTTAATAAAAAGGCAAATGGCTATATAAATGTCCTTGTATGGCAGGAGGGTGACAGCCTAATTTGCGAAGTGGTCGATAACGGGGACGGAATGGAAGTTTCGGCAGAAAATAAACTTCCGAGTACAAAGCGGAATCAGCAGCTTTTTTCTGGCATTGGTGTTCGGAATGTCCATGAACGCATTCAGCTTATTTATGGAGAAGCATTCGGAGTAACCATTTCCAGTGACCCTGGCGAGGGGACAAAGGTTCGAATTACCCTTCCTTGTGTGGCGAAATAAAAAAAATCATAAAATCTAAAAATAGTGCAAATTCAAGAAAATGAAAGCGTGTTCAATACGTAAAAATATTACCAACTCTTAAAAATTTCGTCCTAACGATAAAGCCCCAGCAGGTGCTACCATAGTACTTGTAAGGTAGATAACGCTTACAAAAATACATTAGATACGCTTGGGGGGAAATATTGATGAAAAAAGTATTAGCACTATTTTTAGTAAGTATTTTGCTATTAACTGCTTGTTCTTCCGGATCAAAGGATAAACAAGCATCAGGCGAGTCAAAAGATACGAAAGAAATTACCGTATGGGCTTGGGACCCGAATTTTAACATTAAAGCAATGAATCTAGCAAAAGAAGCCTATAAATCTGAAAACCCTGATCTTAAGATAAAGGTGGTTGAAAATGCTCAGGCGGACATTGTACAAAAGCTAAACACCAGCTTAAGTTCTGGAACGACTAAAGGCTTGCCTAATATTGTTTTAATTGAAGACTATCGAGCACAAAGCTTTTTGAAGGCGTATCCGGATATGTTCCAGGAGCTAACTGGTTCTTTTAAATCAGAAGATTTTGCTAAGTATAAAATGGCCCCAACCAGTTTGGATGGGAAGAACTACGGACTTCCATTCGACACAGGTGTAACGGGATTATATGTTAGAACGGATTATTTAGAAAAAGCCGGCTATAAAGTGGATGACTTAAAAAATATCGATTGGAAGAAATATATTGAAGTTGGAAAGAAAGTAAAAAAAGCGACAGGCAAAGCGATGCTCACACAGGATCCAAAAGATCTTGGACTTATTCGCATGATGATTCAGACAAGCGGATCATGGTATTTGAAGAATGATGGAGTGACACCTGATATTGCAGGTAATGCATCATTAAAAGAAGCATTCAAAACATATAAAGAGATCTTAGATGCTGATTTAGTGAAACCTGTATCTGACTGGAGTCAATTTGTAGCAGGTTTTAACAGCGGAGATGTTGCAACTGTTCCAACAGGGAACTGGATCACACCTTCCATAAAGTCTGAAGCTTCTCAAGCTGGTAAGTGGGCAGTTGTACCAATGCCAAAACAAACTGATATTCCAAATTCAGTTAACGCTTCAAACTTAGGAGGAAGCTCTTGGTACGTACTTAACGTTCCAGGTAAAGAAAAAGCAGTTGATTTCCTTGCAAAAACTTTTGGTTCCAATGTTGATTTTTACCAGACTTTGAATAAAGAAATTGGTGCCATTGGTACTTACAAGCCAGCTGCTGAAGGTGAAGCCTATAAGGCAGCAGATGAGTTCTTTGGAGGACAAAAAATCATCACTGATTTTGCTAACTGGACAGAACAAATTCCACAAGTAAACTATGGTTTACACACATATGCAATTGAGGATATTTTGGCTGTAGGAATGCAGGATTACCTGAAGGGGAAAGACCTTGATAAGGTGTTAGAAGACGCTCAAAAACAAGCAGAAGAACAAATTAAATTAGTCTAGCATTGAAAACTAATAAAGAAATAAGCCTTGGAAAATTCGCCGGCTTCTCCTGTACGGTTCATCGGAACGGAGCTAACTGTTTTATCAGGCGATTCGTTCTAAGGCTGTTTCTTTTATTAAGCAATGTTAAAGAAAAGCGTTGATTTTTATACCCTGTTGATTGGAGCGGAAGGCACGAAGACTCCTGTGGGAGTATGGTTCAGGGGAGACCCCGCAGGCGCTTGCGCCGAGGAGGCTCGCCGAAACACCCACGGAAAGCGAAGTGCCTGGAGCGGAAATCAACAGACAAGTTTAACAAAGCCTTTAATAAAAAGGGGTTGATCTAAGTGATAACAGCTAAAGTAAATCAAAACCAGGCTATAAAAACAGCGAGGTCAGGCAGGAAAAATCGAGCGAAAAATGCTGTGATCGGCTGGTCCTTTGTGATCGTTGCATCTGTCATGATTTGCTTATTTTATTTCTATCCAATGCTTCAAGCACTCATATTATCCTTTCAATCTGGTACTGGCGCAAACCTGACTTTTACAGGTTTTGATAATTATGCACGCTTATTGAAGGATCCAACATTTTTAACGACAGTGAAAAATACGGTCATTTATCTAATCATTCAAGTGCCGATCATGATCATTCTAGCGTTGTTCCT
The DNA here is from genome assembly GCA_039832695.1 of Bacillus sp. (in: firmicutes). Taxonomy (GTDB): domain Bacteria; phylum Bacillota; class Bacilli; order Bacillales; family Cytobacillaceae; genus Neobacillus. The sequence goes on along the minus strand of JBDOMM010000053.1, from coordinate 7,146 downwards.
TTCTGTTTTATTGAATAATAAAACACTGAAATATAAGGGGCTTTTCCGCACAGCTATTTTCCTTCCCTGCGTAACCTCGCTTGTTGCGTATTCGGTTATCTTTAAATATCTGTTTGGACATGACGGCATGATCAATATTATGTTAATGAAACTTTCGCTCATTTCTGCACCAATCGAGTGGCTGACAGACCCTTTTTGGGCTAAAATTGCCATCATTGTGGCGATTACATGGAGATGGACTGGTTATAACATGATCTTTTATTTATCTGCTCTGCAAAACGTCGATGAATCTATTTATGAAGCGGCGAAAATTGATGGAGCCTCATCCATTCAACAATTTTTCAAAATTACGATTCCGATGCTCAAGCCTATTATCCTATTTACTTCGATTACTTCAACTATTGGTACGCTTCAATTGTTTGATGAAGTCATGAATATTACTCAAGGCGGGCCGGGAAATGCAACGATGACGATTTCTCAATACATCTATAATTTATCGTTTAAATATACCCCTGATTTTGGCTATGCAGCTACTGTTTCATACGCCATTGTCATTATGATTGTCATCTTCTCAATTATACAGTTTAAAGTGGCGGGTGATAAAAATGAGTAAACGGATATTCAGCTATACAGTGCTTATTATCGCTTCCATTGTCTCGATATTCCCATTTCTATGGATGATCGTCAGTTCCACCAATAAGTCAGTGGATGTAACGAAGGGTAGATTGCTGCCAGGTAGCCATTTCATGGAGAATCTTCACAACTTGTTGGATACGGTCGACCTTGTACCGGCATTAATCAACTCGACCAAAATCTCGATTATCACTACGGTTCTTGCTATGCTGATCGCCTCATTGGCTGGGTATGGATTTGAAATTTTTAAAAGCCGGACAAAGGACTTTTTATTCAACTTTTTGCTTCTGTCCATGATGATTCCTTTTGCAGCGTTACTGGTTCCATTGTTCCGGATGTTTGGAACGATTTCACAATCGTTTCCGATGATTGGCATCGATACGCTGGCAGCTGTTATCTTACCAACGGTTACTACTGCGTTTCTTATCTTTTTCTTTCGACAAAGCACGAAAATGTTCCCGAAGGAAATATTGGAAGCAGGGAGAATTGATGGATTAAGCGAATTGGGTGTCTTTTTTAGAATTTATGTTCCAACGATGAAAACAACCTATGCTGCAGCAGCGATTATTACCTTCATGGCCAGCTGGAACAGCTATCTATGGCCACTTGTTATTTTGCAATCACCTGAAAATCAGACGATTCCCCTGCTGATTTCTAACCTTGGCTCAAGCTACTCTCCTGACTTTGGCGTGATTATGACAGCCATTGTGATTGCAACCCTGCCTGCGGCACTCATTTTCTTCATTATGCAAAAACATTTTGTTGCAGGAATGATGGGGTCTGTGAAATAGTGATAAAAAAGTAGATAGGAAGTGTAATAGGTAATGACGATTATTCCAACGATAGATTGGCTTACAGATTTGAATGTATTCGCCGTAAACAGGCTTCCTGCCCATTCAGACCACCCATATTACGAGACGATGGAGGAAGCAAGAAATGCTGCTCCAATGAAAATGCGGTACGAATTGAATGGAAACTGGAAATTTCATTATAGTGTGAATCCGGATCATCGTCCGAAAGAGTTTTACGGGTCAGAATACAATTGCTCGGGCTGGGGAGATATTTCGGTCCCTGGACATATACAACTGCAAGGATACGGAAAACCGCAATATGTCAATACGATGTACCCTTGGGACGGACATAATGATATTCGACCGCCGGCAATTCCAACCGATCATAATCCTGTCGGCAGCTATGTGAAGATGTTTACGGTTCCAGCCCATATGGAGAACAAGCCTTTGTATATTTCATTCCAAGGGGTGGAATCTGCTTTTTACGTCTGGCTGAACGGAAAATTTGTCGGCTATAGTGAAGACTCGTTCACACCGTCAGAGTTTGAGCTAACTCCTTTTCTCGTTGAAGGAGAGAATAAACTGGCTGTTGAAGTTTACCAGCGCAGTACTGGCAGTTGGTTGGAGGATCAGGATTTCTGGCGTTTCTCAGGAATATTCCGGGATGTATATCTTTATAAAGTGCCAGAGGTCCATGTGTTTGATGTTCATGTTCAAACTGAATTGGATTCGTCTTATAAGAAGGGGACACTTCAAGCGGATCTTAAACTTCTTGCGGATCACGCGCCGTCAAAAATTACAACCGAGTTGTACGATGAAAATGGCAGCTTGACCGCAGCAGCAGACGGCGTCTTCAGTGAAGGAAATTGGACTTTTACGCTGCCGGTGGAGGGGCCTAAGCTATGGAGTGCAGAAACTCCTTATTTATACAAACTATATATTCAAGTCTTTAACGATTCTGGAAATCTAGTAGAGGTTATTCCACAGAAGGTCGGCTTCAGACGATTTGAACTGGTCGATAAAATTATGCGGCTGAACGGTGAACGGATTGTTTTTAAAGGAGTAAACCGTCATGAATTCAATTGCCGCAGAGGACGCGCGATTACCAAAGAAGATATGCTTTGGGATATTAAAACCCTGAAACAGCATAATATCAATGCAGTCCGTACTTCGCATTATCCCAACCAGAGCTACTGGTACGAATTATGTGATGAATACGGTATATATGTGATCGATGAAATGAACCTGGAAACACACGGATCTTGGCAGAAGATGGGGGCGGTTGAGCCATCCTGGAACATTCCCGGCAATAAGCCAGAGTGGCAAGATATTGTCATGGACAGAGCAATTTCAATGTATGAGCGGGATAAGAACCATCCGTCCATCTTGATTTGGTCCTGCGGGAACGAATCTTATGCGGGGGAAGTGATTTTGAACGTTTCTAAATATTTTAAAAGAGTTGACCCTAGCCGTCTTGTACATTACGAAGGCGTATTCCATAACCGTGACTATAACGAAACTAGCGATATGGAAAGCAGGATGTATGCAAAGCCTGCCGATATTGAAACCTATTTGAGCGAGAATCCTGAGAAGCCATACATTAGCTGCGAGTATATGCATGCAATGGGCAATTCACTTGGCGGCATGTATAAATACACGGACTTAGAGCGGAAATATCCGATGTATCAAGGAGGATTTATCTGGGATTATATCGATCAATCGATCATTAAGAAGGACCGATATGGACAAGAATTTTTAGCGTACGGCGGCGACTTTGGCGACCGTCCGACGGATTACGGCTTCTGTACGAATGGAATTGTGTATGCGAATCGAGAGTTATCGCCAAAAATGCAGGAAGTCAAATACCTGTATCAAAACTTTAAGCTGGTGCCGGATCAAACGGGCGTGACGGTCATAAACGACAGTCTTTTCACCGATACCTCCGGTTATGATTTGGAATATATTCTGTTCCGAGAGGGCAAGGAAATGGCTCGTGGCATGATTCATATGGCTGTTGCGCCTTTGAGTGAGGGAAGAGCGGAAATTGAGTTGCCTGCTGATAGTGTTAGAGATTCGGGTGAATATTGTATTCATACCTTCTTAAAATTGAAGGAGACCACACTTTGGGCAGAGGCAGGATATGAAATTGCATTTGGACAGTATGTGTTCCAGGTAAAAGGAACAGAAAAGCCCGCATTAATTCCTGGAACTTTAAGAGTAGCTGAAGGGGATGTCAATATTGGTGTCCATGGCCGTGATTTTTCCATCATGTTCTCAAAACAAGTCGGAAGCTTATTATCGCTGAATTATGCTGGTAAAGAGATGATTGCCCTTCCTCCTGCACCATTGTTCTGGAGAGCGACAACGGATAATGATCGCGGCTTTTCTCAAGGCTACCATTCGGGGCTATGGTATGCTGCCAGCCTGGCGCGGAAATGTGTCGGATTGGAGGTTAAGGAAAGTGATGAACAGGTTTGTATCACTTTTACCTATAAATTAGCCATTAGTTCGGAAGTGGGAGTGAAGATTAGTTACACTGTCTTATCCGATGGAAGCGTTCGTGTTAAATCGGTTTATCATGGAGCAGCGAATCTTCCGCAGCTTCCGATTTTTGCAGTGTCCTTTAAGGTCCCAGCTGATTATGACCAACTGGAATGGTATGCGATGGGACCGGAAGAGAATTATTCCGATCGCAGTAAGGGAGCGAGACTTGGTCTCTTTAAAAACCAAGTTTCAGATAATCTATCTGGTTATGTCATGCCGCAAGAGTCGGGCAATCGTACCGGAGTACGCAGGGTGAGTCTTACGAATCGTGATGGCCAGGGAATTAGGATTTCTTCTGTTTCAGATCCACTTGAATGCAATTTTTCACCATATACAGCATTCGAGCTTGAAAATGCAGGCCATCATTACGAGCTGCCGAATGTCCACTATACGGTCGTAACGGTTGCAGGCAAGCAGATGGGCGTCGGCGGGGATGACAGCTGGGGTGCGCCTGTTCACGATGAACACCTCATTCGTGCAGACCAGGATATGGAATTTGAGTTTATGATTCAGCGGGTTTAACTAATTAAAAACGACATCCATTATAGAAAAAGGTGAAGTTTTATGGAAATACATGTGAATTTAGAAAAGCGGCAATTTCATTTAACAAATGGGCAGGTAAGCTACATTTTCCACGTGATGAAGAACGGGCAACTAGGTCATCTTTATTATGGAAAGGCCCTTCGTCATCGTTCTGATTTTTCTCATTTGCAAACATACGATGTTCCTACTCCGGCAAGTTGTCATGTTTATGCAGACGATTCAGCTTTTTGTCTGGAAACACTGCGTCAAGAATTCCCTGCCTACGGAAATTCAGATTTCCGGGAACCTGCCATCAGTTTAAAAAAACAAAATGAAAACCATGTTCCCGATTTTAGATATGAATCTTTTCGTTTGTTGGAAGGAAAGCCTCATCTTGAGGGGCTACCGGCAACTTATACAGATGAAAATAGCGGTGCCAGCACCATCCAAATCATCTTAAAGGATGAGTTTTTACAAGCGGAGTTAATCTTAAATTATACTGTTTTCTCTGATAAACCGGTTATTTCAAGAAGTGCCCTCCTAAAAAATAATGGTGAAGAGGAGTTAGCTATTGAAAGATTAATGAGCGCCTCTCTCGATCTGCCTGATAAGGAATTTCAGTTTATTCACTTAGCTGGGACATGGTCAAGGGAACGGCATGTTAAGGAAAGAAAGCTAGAAACAGGAATTCAGTCTATTTCGAGTCTGCGCGGGGCAAGCTCCCACCATCATAATCCGTTTTTAGCATTAAAAAGACCAGCAACGACGGAGCATGCAGGCGAAGTATACGGGTTTAATTTTGTCTATAGCAGTAATTTTCTTATGCAAGTAGAAGTGGATCATTATGACACAGCCAGGCTGACAGTTGGGATTCATCCATTTGGCTTCAAGTGGTCATTAAAGCCGCAGGAGTCATTTCAAACACCTGAAGCAGTGATGGTGTATTCAGATCAAGGACTAAATGGGATGAGCCAGGCATTTCATGCTCTTTATCGGGAAAATTTAATCCCCGCTCAATGGCGAAATCAAGAACGGCCCATATTGATTAATAACTGGGAAGCTACCTACTTTGATTTCAATGAGGAAAAGTTGGTGAACATTGCAAAATCCGCCAGTGAATTAGGAATCGAATTGTTTGTGCTGGATGATGGCTGGTTTGGAAAAAGAAATGATGATACGTCCTCTCTAGGTGATTGGGTGGTCGACTTAAATAAGCTTCCTGAAGGGTTAGAAAGCTTGGCTAAGAAAATTGCTGATTCTGGCATGAAATTTGGTCTTTGGTTTGAACCTGAAATGATTAGTCCTAATAGTGAATTGTATAGAATGCATCCAGATTGGGCTGTTGGTAATGATCATCAGCAAACACTTGGCAGGAATCAGCTTGTCCTTGATTTTTCAAAATCGGAAATTGTCGATTATCTTTATGAAAAAATGTCCGATATCATCAAACGGACGAAGCTTTCTTATATAAAGTGGGATATGAATCGGAATATTACAGAAGCATTCTCTCGCAACTTAGCACCAAATCAGCAGGGAGAGTTTTTTCACCGGTATATACTAGGAGTCTATCAATTATATGAGCAGTTAACGAGCGAGTTTCCTCATGTATTATTTGAATCCTGTGCCGGTGGGGGCGGGCGATTCGATCCGGGTATGATGTATTACGCCCCTCAAGCTTGGACAAGTGATGACACGGATGCAGTTGAACGGTTGAAAATACAGTATGGAACGTCCTTTGCATATCCCGTATATAGCATGGGATCTCATGTTTCGGCGGTTCCGAATCATCAAACGTTAAGAACGACCCCATTGCAAATGAGGGCCAATACAGCTTATTTTGGAACATTTGGATATGAATTAAATCCGCTAAAGCTATCAGAAGAGGAGCGTTCCGCCATTAAAGAGCAGGTTGCTTTTTATAAAAAGCAGCGAGGCCTTATCCGCGATGGCCAGTTTTATCGCTTACTGAGTCCTTTTGCTGGGAATGAAACAGCTTGGATGGTCGTAAGCAAGGATCAGACAGAAGCATTGATTGGCTGGTACAAGGTGCTGGCGACACCAAATTCTCAGAAAAAGCAAACATTAAGACTTAGTGGCTTAGCTGAATCAACCACCTATAAGCTTGCAGATAGTCTTCAAACCTATTATGGCGATGAGCTTATGCAGGTGGGGATTTCGCTGCCAACTGAATTTAATGGGGTCAATGGCCGAAGTGCAGAACGCGGAGGCGATTTTCAATCACATGTATTTTATTTAATAAAAACCGAGGAACCACTAAATTAGAAACGGCCTGTGTCTTCATACCCCGGATGAAGAACATTTTTCATGCTAGATAACCGAATTTTGTCCTTCATAACCCGGATGAAGGACATTTTTCATGTCATGCACCGAATTTTGTCCTTCATAACCCAGATGAAAGACATTTTTCATGTAATCCAACCGAATTTTGTCCTTCATAACCCAGATGAAAGACATTTTTCATGTAATCCAACCGAATTTTGTCCTTCATAACCCGGATGAAGGACATTTTTGGTACTACGTCAAGAAAACGGACAAATTAAATCGGGCACTTTTTTAATTTTCAGCCTACCGCGCTAACGCTTGGTGACCTAGATGAATGATGACCTAACTGTCGTTACCTCATCATTCATCCAGG
>JBDOMM010000050.1:0-57988 GCA_039832695.1 Bacillus sp. (in: firmicutes) | reverse complement strand
CAGAGGTGGAAGCGTGGTAACATGTGGAGCTGACTGATACTAATCGTTCGAGGACTTAACCAAGTTTTTAGCGAACTCAAATGTTTATTGAACTTTCTTCTACATTATCTAGTTTTGAGGGAATGAAGCCTCAACTTAATAGGTCTGGTAATTATGGCGAGAAGGTCACACCCGTTCCCATACCGAACACGGAAGTTAAGCTTCTCAGCGCCGATGGTAGTTGGGACGAAAGTCCCTGTGAGAGTAGGACGTTGCCAGGCTATCTATTATATGGAGGATTAGCTCAGCTGGGAGAGCATCTGCCTTACAAGCAGAGGGTCGGCGGTTCGATCCCGTCATCCTCCACCATAAATTTTTTAAACTATTTGCCGGTGTAGCTCAATTGGTAGAGCACGACGGCATAATCTTCCTGAATAATCTTCAGCATACTGACCGAGTTGCTACTTGATTAAGCTTTCTGAGGTCAGGATGACGATAGCAAGGACAGCGTGTACAATCTAATATTTTTCTAAACTATTTGCCGGTGTAGCTCAATTGGTAGAGCAACTGACTTGTAATCAGTAGGTTGGGGGTTCAAGTCCTCTCGCCGGCACCATATTTCTTGCTTCTTTGAATTTCATAAGCGAAGCATATGAAACTAGTTGTTTTTTACTTCATTTCATTAATTATGCGGGTGTGGCGGAATTGGCAGACGCACCAGACTTAGGATCTGGCGCCGCAAGGCGTGGGGGTTCGACTCCCTTCACCCGCACCATTTAATCTAATATGCGGAAGTAGTTCAGTGGTAGAACACCACCTTGCCAAGGTGGGGGTCGCGGGTTCGAATCCCGTCTTCCGCTCTCAAATTGCCGGGGTGGCGGAACTGGCAGACGCACAGGACTTAAAATCCTGCGGTAGGTGACTACCGTACCGGTTCGATTCCGGTCCTCGGCACCACATATTTTTTACGGGAAGTAGCTCAGCTTGGTAGAGCACTTGGTTTGGGACCAAGGGGTCGCAGGTTCGAATCCTGTCTTCCCGACCATTTATCATTTTGGGGCCTTAGCTCAGCTGGGAGAGCGCCTGCTTTGCACGCAGGAGGTCAGCGGTTCGATCCCGCTAGGCTCCACTCAATAAAGTGATTATGATGAATATGGCGGTGTAGCTCAGCTGGCTAGAGCGTACGGTTCATACCCGTAAGGTCGGGGGTTCGATCCCCTCCGCCGCTATTAAATATGGAGGAATACCCAAGTCCGGCTGAAGGGATCGGTCTTGAAAACCGACAGGCGGGTTAAACCGCGCGGGGGTTCGAATCCCTCTTCCTCCGCCATATTTTCATTAGTACATACATGGAGGGGTAGCGAAGTGGCTAAACGCTGCGGACTGTAAATCCGCTCCCTCAGGGTTCGGCGGTTCGAATCCGTCCCCCTCCACCATTTTAGGGGTATAGTTTAAAGGTAGAACGAAGGTCTCCAAAACCTTTGGTGTGGGTTCGATTCCTACTACCCCTGTAAACCATAGTTTTGTAAATCCAACTCTTAGTTGGATTTTTTTATTTTAAAAGACTTTCAACTATTTTGTTGGGAGTCTTTTTTCTTTATTAAGTAAAACACGAATAAGAATATCAGTGATATAATGGGAGTACATACATATATTGGGGGATTAGCATCTATGACTAAGGAAAAAGAACTCTCGACAAAGAAAAATCCAAAAAAGAAAAAATGGATCATAGCTTCAATAATTGTCTTAGTTATTGCCATTGGTGGATACATAACAAATATGATTATAGATAATAGATATAGCTATGAGGCAAAGAAGTTTGTAAAAGAACATCCAGAAGAAGCAATCGCATTTGCAAAAAAAGTGGATAAAATAGACTATAATATTAAGAAAAATTTCTCTAGTGAAGCAGATGTTTTAGCAACTATGAATCAGATGTGTCATCAAAAAATTGTAGCCAAGGATAAATGGGGAGCTGTCCCTATGATTCCATCAACGATAAATGATATTTTTCAAGTAGTTGATCGAAGTGATTTCGAAACAAGAACCGAATTACTTCAAATCTTAGAAAAATGGTTGCAAGGTGATTTTAGTACTGTAGATCGTGATCACGACTATATCTTGAAGCTGCAAAATGGAAGTATAGGTTTTTCAAAAGGAAAAGCTACTCCTGAGGAGGAAGCTCAATTCATTCTCGAACATTTTGGCAGAGATATAGATTAAAAGATAAGCAAAACTGACTCTTTTGAGTCAGTTTTTTTCTTTGTAAAAGTAGTAACTCATTTATATGGATTGGTTTTTATTAACTATTTTGGGGAGCCTATATGGGACGAAATCATTTAGAAGTAAGGGGGTATATTATGCCAGAGCTTCCTGAGATGGAAAATTATAAAATCCTTTTAAATCAAAAAATAGCTGGTAAAAACATTACAGATATTCAAATCAACCGTGAAAAATCCATTAACCTAAACCCTGAGATTTTTAAAAGAAAAGTGCTTCAACAAAAAGTAATAAGTATTAATAGACGTGGAAAGCATCTTCTTTTCCAGTTGCAAAATGGTCAAGTACTCCTGTTACATTTAATGTTAGGTGGATGGATGTTTTTCGGTTTGGAGTCAGATAAGCCGAAGCGAACCATTCAAGTACAACTTTCTTTTGGAGATTTCCAGCTTTACTTTATTGGTCTCCGGCTTGGATATTTACATTTATATAGTGAACGAGAAGCTGAGGAGAAACTCTCTCATTTGGGTTCTGAACCATTGGTAAACTCCTTTACTTTGAATTACTTTTTAGAAATCATTGAACAAAAGCATGGCCGCTTAAAAACTACTTTGATTAATCAAGAGTTTATTGCTGGGATCGGAAATTGCTATTCAGCTGAAATTTGTTTCCATGCAGGAATTCTTCCCTTAAAAGACATTGATCACATTAAGGAACCAGAACGGATCCGGCTTTATCATTCAATAAGGTCTGTTCTTCAGGAAGGTATAAAGTATGGTGGTTATATGGATAATCCTATATTTAAAGGAGATACCATAACGGGTGGATTTAATATGAGATGTCAGGTATATGATCGCGAAGGGAAAAGCTGTAACCGGTGTGGATCAAATATAGTAAATGAAATAATTTCTTCGAGAAAAACATTCTATTGCCCTAATTGTCAAATGTAAAGCAAACCTGCTACGAAAGCAGGTTTTTTATTTTTTCAAAAAAAAGTGAAAGTAATTGTTTCGTATTTCACACAAATGTAATATACTATATACAAATAAGTATAACACATTTATAATTTAAGCTATAAATATAGCATATTTATTGTGTGAATGGGGGTGGTAATGATTAAACTTACTAAACGCCAGGATGAAATTCTACAGATTGTGAAACAAAGTGGACCAATTACAGGAAAAGAAATTGCAGAAAAGCTGTCGCTAACGCGTGCAGCCCTAAGGCCTGATCTTGCCATCTTAACAATGTCGGGAAATTTAGATGCTAGGCCACGTGTTGGGTATTACTTTAATGATAATTTTGAAGTAAAGCAACAAGCAAAAAAGTTTATTCACCAAAAAGTAAATGATTATAAAGCGCATCCAATTGTTGTCGAAAAATCAACTTCTGTATACGATGCGATCGTGCAGCTGTTTCTTGAGGATGTGGGGACACTTTATGCTGTAGATTCTGCAGGACAGTTAGCAGGAGTAATCTCTCGAAAAGACTTACTTAGGGCTTCACTAGGTAATAGAAATTTACATGACCTGCCTGTTAGTGTCATTATGACAAGAATGCCTAATATCATCACCATAAATCCAGAGGAAACCTTGTTAGAGGCAGCAAAAAAAATGATTCATAATCATATTGATTCATTACCTGTTGTTAAAGAAAATGATCAACAAATGAATACATATTTGCTTGTGGGTAGAATCACAAAAACCACGATTACAAGAGCATATTTAGAAATAATGGAAGAAAAAACAGACTAAGGGAGTGGCTGTTATTTTGGTACAAAAAGAAGTGGTTTATGTAGTTTCTGACTCAGTGGGGGAAACCGCTGAGTTTGTAGTAAAAGCAGTCGCAACACAATTTAACGGAGGACATGTAGACATTCGCAGAAGTTCCTATGTCGAAGATTTTGAAGATATAGAAGATGTCATTTTATTAGCGAAAAAGGCTAATTCCGTTATTGCCTATACCATTGTTGTTCCTACTTTAAAATCATATTTAGATAGCAGAGCTCAAGAAGAGGGTATATTAGCAGTAGATTTGCTTGGGCCATTGATGAATGCTTTCGTTAGTAGATTTAATAAACAGCCGAATCATCAACCAGGATTGATGAGAAAGCTGGATGAAGAATACTTCCGGAAAATCGAAGCTATTGAGTTTGCCGTTAAATATGATGATGGTCGTGATCCTAGAGGAATCACGAAGGCTGATATTGTATTAGTCGGTGTATCACGAACATCAAAGACGCCATTATCAATGTACCTAGCTCATCAGCGTTTTAAGGTGGCCAATGTTCCATTAGTGCCAGAGGTACCGCCGCCAGATGAATTATTTCAAATTCCAAGAAAAAACTGTATTGGATTAATCATTTCACCTGATAAATTAAACGAAATCCGGACAGAACGTCTAAAGGCTTTAGGGCTAGCCTCCCAAGCAAATTATGCTAGCTTTGAAAGAATTTTAGAGGAACTAGATCATGCGGAAAAAATTATGAAGCGTGTAGGCTGTCCGATTATTGATGTATCAAATAAGGCTGTTGAAGAAACTGCAGGCTTAATATTAGAAGTTTTAAAAAAAGAGAGGAGCTTTTAATAATGGACAAATTCGTTTATTTATTTCATGAAGGTAATGGGAATATGAAAGAATTGCTCGGGGGTAAGGGTGCTAATCTAGCAGAAATGACTAGAATCGGCTTACCTGTTCCATATGGTTTTACAATTACCACTCAGGCTTGTAATGCATATTATGAAGCTAGTAAAACCATTCCTACTATTGTAGAGAAACAAACGCTCGAAGCTCTTATCCGTTTAGAAGAAAAAATGGGAAAAAAATTAGGTGACCCAGAAAATCCTCTCCTTGTTTCTGTCCGTTCTGGTTCAGTATTTTCAATGCCTGGAATGATGGATACGATTCTAAATCTAGGTATGAATGATGAAACAGTTGTCGGAATGGCAAAGCTTACGAGTAATCCTCGATTTGCCTATGATTCTTACCGTCGATTCATTCAAATGTTTAGTAATGTGGTTCTTGAAATTGATACGTATTACTTTGAGCAATTATTAGAAGAAACTCGCGAGCAAAAGGGATATTCTTCTGACCCAGAGTTAACGGCAGAAGACTGGCAAGAGGTAATCAATGCATATAAGGGAATTGTTAAAAAACGTACCAGAAAAGACTTTCCACAGGATCCAAAGGAGCAACTATTCCTTGCGATCAATGCTGTGTTTAATTCATGGAATAATCAACGTGCAATTGTTTACCGCCGCTTAAATAAAATACCTGATCATTTAGGAACAGCAGTAAATATCCAGAGTATGGTGTTTGGAAATATGGGGAATGATTCTGGTACAGGTGTGGCATTTACACGAAATCCTTCTACTGGAGAACATGTTCTTTACGGTGAATATTTAATCAATGCCCAGGGGGAAGACGTGGTAGCTGGAATCCGTACACCACAGGCAATTGCCACATTAGAAGATGAAATGCCAGGTGTTTATAAACAATTTGCCGATACATGCAAACGGTTGGAACAGCACTATCAAGAAATGCAGGATATTGAATTTACCGTGGAGCGTGGCAAACTATTTATCTTACAAACTCGTAATGGTAAACGGACAGCACAGGCTGCGATTCGAATAGCTGTTGAAATGGTGGAAGAAGGTATTATAGACAAAAAAACAGCCCTTTTACGTGTTGATCCCGATCAATTAAACCAATTACTGCACCGCCAAATTGATGATGCGTTTGAGAAAAAAATCTTAGCTAAAGGTCTACCAGCCTCACCAGGTGCTGCGACTGGTCAAGTTGTATTTGATGCGGATGAAGCAGAACAGTTAGGTAATGATGGTAAAAAAGTAATTCTCGTTCGTCCGGAAACAACACCTGATGATATTCATGGTATTGTTGCTTCCCAAGCGATTTTAACTAGCCGTGGCGGGATGACTAGCCATGCAGCCGTAGTTGCACGTGGAATGGGAAAAGCTTGTATTTGCGGATGTGAAGCCTTAAAGATAGATTTAAAGGCAAAACAATTTACGGTTGGCAGTACAGTTGTCAATTATGGTGATATTATCACTATTGATGGTTCAACCGGAGAAATTATGCTCGGTGAAATTCCAATGATTGATCCTGAACTATCAGATGAGTTCCAACTTTTACTTGCATGGGCTGACCAAGAGCGGAAAATTGGTGTTCGTGCGAATGCCGACAACCCTGAGGATGCCAAGAAAGCATTTGAATTTGGAGCAGGTGGTATTGGCTTATGCCGTACAGAACACATGTTTATGGATTTAAAACGAATTCCGATTGTACAAAAAATGATTCTTGCAGATAATTATGGAGAAAGAATGGAAGCTTTAAATCAACTTTTACCAATGCAGCAAGGTGATTTTGAAGGGATTTTTGAAGCGATGCAAGGGTTCCCAGTCACCATTCGTTTACTAGATCCGCCACTACATGAATTTTTACCAGATAAAGAGGAACTCTTAGTAGAAGTAACTAAGCTACAAATAACGGATCCACAATCAGAAGAATTAAAGCAAAAAGAAAAACTACTGAAAAAGGTTCGCCAATTAGATGAATTTAATCCGATGCTTGGCCACCGCGGTTGCCGTCTTGGAATGATTTATCCAGAAATTTACGAAATGCAAGCTAAAGCAATTTTCTATGCGGCAGCAGCATTAGCAGAAAAGGGAATGATAGTCGAACCTGAGGTTATGATTCCATTAGTAGGTCATGTGAATGAGTTAAAACAAATGCGTCAGTTGGTGGTAGCAGCAGCATTACAAGTCCAAGAAGAGACTGGAAAAAATTTCGACTATACGATTGGAACAATGATTGAAATTCCACGAGCTGCCCTTACTGCTGACCAAATTGCGGATGAAGCGGATTTCTTCTCGTTTGGAACAAATGACTTAACACAAACAACGTTCGGCTATAGTCGTGATGATGCGGAAGGAAAATTCCTCCAGACGTATATTGAAAACAAAGTGCTACCAGAAAATCCATTTGCTGTCCTTGACCAAAATGGTGTTGGTAGGCTTGTTGAAATGGGTGTGAAGTTAGGACGCGCAACAAAACCTTCGTTAAAAACAGGTATTTGTGGTGAGCATGGTGGTGAAAAGAGTTCGATTGAGTTCTGCTACCGAACAGGCTTAGATTATGTGAGCTGCTCACCATACCGTGTACCATTAGCTAGATTAGCTGCGGCACAAGCAACCATTCGTCATGAATCAAATAAAAAAGAAGTGTATACAACAGCATAAAATTAAAAGAGGATGTGTGCCAGCACCATCCTCTTTTAATTTGTAAGCCATAAAGCTGTTTAGTCTAACAGTTTTTGCAAATAATATAAAAAATACAATCAAAGGGGTATGAATATGGGAGCTATCGAGCGGAATGGGTATCGCTTTGTACCTGAATACAGTGTGATTCAACAGAATGGGGCTATACATGTTTATAAAAGAAATGACTTTATTGAGGAAATTCAATTTATGTTCTCGGGTAATTTTCCAGAACTGGATCAAATCGAGGATCTAGTCGATAAGTACTGTGATTTACACAATATTTAAAGAACGCTTGTTCGGTATATTGTTTAATGATATAATTGAAAATGCAATAGTATAGATTTCTCAAGGGTGGACGGCACACTCTCCTATTGAAAGGGGGTGATGCTTTTGACAGTTTTTCAAGCATTGACGTTAGCTATTTCATTTGCTAGTCTGATTGTCACTGTTCTGTCTTTCCACAAAAAAAAATAACCCACCCTTGAGCCGGCAAGCAGAAGTGGTGGATTATGCCCTTATGCCGATCCCCTTTTAGGGAATCAACTATTGCATGACCGAGCATGTCTCAGGACTCTCGGTCTTTTTTACTATATGATCATCTATACTCACATTATACATAACTTTATGAAAAAAGGAAAATCAAAATATAAAGAGGAGGCGTCTAATTGAGTAAATTACTTACAATTTATCCTCAAGCGATTGAACATACTAAAATAAAGATTCAAGAAGACATGGACAGATATTTAGAAACAAAGGATTTGTTGCCCTCTTTTGAGCAGTATTTAACAGAACGAAGTCACTATATTGAACAGATATGGGTGAATGTCTGGTTA
Organism: Bacillus sp. (in: firmicutes); assembly: GCA_039832695.1. Classification (GTDB taxonomy): domain Bacteria; phylum Bacillota; class Bacilli; order Bacillales; family Cytobacillaceae; genus Neobacillus. Next base: position 49,677 of record JBDOMM010000050.1, on the reverse strand, counting down.
AATAAATCAACAAATGATGTTCCGAAAAATGAAAAAAAATCTTATCTAAGTGAAAAAGGATATGAGATACAAGGGATAGACCGAAAGTTATTAAATAAGTTGTTTAGAGATGAAATGAGAATGTATCACCCATTCGATGCACTTGCTTGGGTTAAAGAAACATATGCTGGACAGGAAGAAATGTGGGAAAAAGGGTATCATCATGCAAAAGAAAATTACTTAAGACAACTAGAGCAAAAACAGCTTGAAAAAGAAAAGCAAGCGATACGGATGGAAATTGAAGAAGCTGCGAGTATCATTATTGAACAAAACTACGGGTTGTTCTACCTAAATATTCGCTACTTTGTTGCCCGCCAATTAAGGGCAGACATTGAAAACAATACGAAATTTCAAGAGGTTGATACATTTGCACTCGAAGAAAAACTAATCGGTGAAGGTCGGTTTAATCCTGCTTCCTATACTACTGTAGCTACTTTCTTTAAAGAATTAACAGGTGATATTCATAAAACACTTCATTGGGGAAGAAGTTTTTATGAATATCAAACTTATTTTTTTGTTTATGAAAGTTTAATATCTGATTATTTAACAGAGCTAATTCCTCATGAAGTTTTAAAAGTGCTCTCACCAGAACTGAAAAATAGATTTTTGGATACCGCCCATGAACTGTTAACGGCCTCATTTGTAAAGGGAAGTATTTCTCAGCTGCTTTATGATGTTGAAGGTTATTTTATCGAAGACATACAAGAGGAATACCTTTCAGACTTAATCAAACTTGCTGATATTCCTTTTGATATAACAGTACACAAGGAAATCCTTGAAAAAGATATTCAGGCAAGGGAAAAAAAGAAAATAGAAGAAGAGGAGGAACTTAAACGGAAAAAAGAAACAGAAGAGCGGATGATGAAGGATATATTTGGGGCTGAGTATGACCCATCTCTGAATCGTCATATCCGTTATGTTCTTCACATTGGTGAGACCAACACTGGAAAAACTCATCATGCACTGGAGAAAATGAAGGAGGCAAGTAGTGGACTTTATTTAGCACCACTTCGATTATTAGCTTTAGAGGTATATGATAAATTAAATTCAGAAGGGATACCATGTTCCTTAAAAACAGGCGAAGAAGAAAAAATCGTCTCTGATGCAAGCCATATTTCCTGTACGGTAGAAATGTTTCATGAAAAAGAGTTTTATGAGGTAGTGGTTATTGATGAAGCACAGATGATTACGGATAAGGACAGGGGATTTTCCTGGTATAAAGCAATCACGAAAGCTAATGCGGAGGAAGTTCACATCATAGGGAGCAGGAATTCTAAGTCAATGCTACTCCAGCTGTTAGGAGATTCGGACATTGAAGTAAATGAGTATTCCCGGGATACCCCATTAGAAGTTGAGAAAAAAGAATTTCATATCAAACATGTGAAAAAAGGGGATGCCCTAATTTGTTTTTCAAGGAGGCGAGTTCTCGAAACGGCATCAAGATTACAAAATGATGGCCAATCGGTCAGCATGATATACGGCAGTATGCCTCCCGAAACGAGAAAAAAACAAATCGAGCAATTTATCAATGGGAGAACAAAGGTCATTGTGGCTACTGATGCAATTGGCATGGGTTTAAATCTGCCTATTCGCAGGATTGTATTCTTAGAAAATGAAAAATTTGACGGCACAAGAAGGCGGCTCCTCACTTCCCAGGAAGTGAAACAAATTGCTGGTCGTGCGGGTAGAAAAGGAATCTATGATGTCGGTAAAGTGGCATTTACAGCAGATATAAAAAAAATGAGAAATCTGCTGCTACAAGAGGATGAGCCTGTCCATACGTTTGCTATCGCACCTACTAATTCAGTTTTTGAAAAATTTCAGCGCTATTACCATGATTTAGGGACATTTTTCGAGTTATGGGAGAAATTTGAGAGTCCAAAAGGTACGAAAAAAGCTTCCCTTTCAGAGGAGAAGGCGTTATATCATTTAATTGCAGAAACCGAAATTGAAGCTAGGCTTTCATTAATGGATTTGTATGGATTTTTACACTTGCCATTTTCGAAAAATGAGCAAGTCCTAATCAGACAGTGGGAAGATACTATGTATAGCATTATTCATGGACAGGATCTTCCAGAACCGATTGTAAAAGAAAGGAGCCTCGAAGAACTAGAACTTAGCTACAAAGCGATCGGATTGCACCTCTTATTTTTATATCGTTTGGGTGAACGGACTGAAGCCATTTATTGGGAACGACTCCGGGAAGAAGTGAGTGATCGAGTTCAAGATCGGTTAAAGACAGAAATCAAAAAGTTTGTTAAGAAATGTAAAAACTGTGGTAAAAAGCTTCCATGGGACCATCCCTTCCCAACCTGTGATGCCTGCCATGCTACAAGATATAGGAAATATAGGTACGGTGATGACAAATAATTAATAGTAGTCCCAAATGAAGAGGCTGGCTCAAAAGCAAAGAAGACAGACCCAACGTTTCAATAGTTAGAGGAAGACGAACTTGTCGAGTGGCGGGTTCGTTTTTTTGTTTGGAGGAAAGTATATTCACTTTTTATGACCATATGATGGTAAATAAGGGAGAGTGATATTATGGCTGTTCATGTAGTAACTGCTGGCGAAAGCTTGTGGACCATTTCAACATTTTATGGTGTTTCGGTAGAAACAATAGTAGAGCTTAATGGGCTGCCATCCGCTACTTCCATTGTGCCTGGTCTTGCTCTATATTTACCCGATACCCTGCTCTCAAAACGTTCTTATAGAATAAAAGCGAGGGATAATATTTGGCAGCTTGCACAACATTTTAAAACAACAATTACAAGTATTTTGTCTGCAAATCCCGGTTTGGACCCGAATCGTCTTATTATTGGGCAAGTATTAAATATCCCTACACAATTAACATTAGAAATAGCCACACTCGGGTTCTTAGTGCCTTCGTCTAAAAGTGCAAATGTAATGACCCTTAACGCATTGGCAGGACATCTAACATATGTAGCAGTTGTTGCTTATGCTTTTACAGAGGAAGGTTATGCTTTTAATCAGGTAGATGATACTGAGATTGTGACACGATGTAAGGAGATGGGGATTGTCCCGCTATTGATGATTAGAAATTATACTGGTAATGAATTCAGCGCTGATTTGGCGGGGAAGGTGTTAGGTAATCCTGTTTACCGAACCAATTTGATTGCAAGTATAGTAAATCTAACGATACAGAGAAAATTTGGCGGGGTAAGTATTGACTTTGAATTTATTCCACCTGCCAGGCGTAACGATTTTAATATTTTCTTAACAGAATTAAAGCTCGCCTTGGGTGATCATATTTTGCATGTGAATGTACATGCAAAGATAGCAGATATTCCCACCAACCGCATAATTGGTGCTTATGATTATGCAGCAATTGGGAAAGTGGCCGATATTATGGCTGTGATGACGATTGACTATGGTTATCCAGGGGGCCCGCCCGATCCAATTGCTCCGATTAATTGGATGGAACAGGTGATTCAGTACTCTCTTACACAGTTGGGTTCAGCTAAACTACAAATTGCTATGCCACTTTATGGGTATGACAAGGTGGTTCCAACCAATCGAACCCGTGCTCTTTCCGTTCTTGCAGCCCAGAATCAAGCCATTTCAACTGGGTCTATAATTGATTTCGATGCTGTCAGCCAATCCCCCTGGTTTCGTTACTATCAGGGAGCGGAGGAGCATATTGTGTGGTTTGAGGATATTCGTAGTTTTATAGAGAAATATCGATTAATTGATATGTATCAGCTAGCCGGTACGACATTTTGGCAAATAAGTTTGCCTGCACCACAGAATTGGGCGTATGTGATGAAAAATATTAGCGTTTTGAAGAAGGGATTGTAAATATACACTGTTTCAATGGCATAGAGGAAGGGATGTTTTGGCTTTTGTGCCAATTTGGGTGGCTTTTGTGTTTTTTTAAAGGTGTTTTGTGTCATTTTTAATATGTTTTGTGCAATTTTTATGGTGTATTGTGTTTTTAAACATTATTTGGAAATAGAAAATTACTTATTAAATGAATTAACATACAAATCGTAAATTCTGGACAAACTCTAGGAAAAAGGGAAGGTTGAAGCAAGCTTGATAAAAAAAGTAAGATACTTAATATTAATCATCATGTTGCTGAGTGCCTCGGTTCCTTTTAGTCAGGTAAAAGCAATGAGCAACCCTGCAAACATCACTGTACAGCTCAATCAACTACTTATGAAAGAACCCGCTTTACAAGGAGCCATTGCTGGGATTAGTGTTCGCTCTGCAACAACTGGTCAAATTATCTATGATTATCAAGGCGATGTTCGATTACGTCCTGCTTCCAATATGAAACTCTTAACGGCAGCAGCAGCGCTTAATGTTCTTGGCGAAGACTATACCTTCTCAACGGAAGTGTATGTAGGTGGGCCAGTTAAAAAGAAGACCCTAGAAGGAAATCTATATATAAAAGGAAAAGGAGACCCAACTCTGTTAAAATCTGATTTTGATACAATGGCAGAGGTTATTCAAAAGCAGGGAATTAAAACAATAAAGGGAAATTTGGTGGGCGATGATTCGTGGTACGATAACGTACGGTATTCATTAGACTTGCCATGGAGTGACGAAACTGAACATTACGGTGCACAAATTTCTGCATTAACAGCTTCACCAACATCTGACTTTGACGCTGGGTCAGTCAAAATAGAAGTGAAGCCTGGAGTGAAAGATGGAGACACTCCAAATGTAAAAATGACACCACAAACTAAATATGTAAAGGTAATAAATCTTGCAAAAACGGTAGCAGAGAATGAAAAAAAGAAACTGACCATTCAAAGGGAGCATGCTAAAAATATAGTAATTATTAAAGGGACTATTCCCGCAAGAGCAAAGCCAGAAAAAGAGTATGTAGGGGTTTGGGACCCAACCCGCTATGCCGTTTCCCTTCTAAAACAATCATTAACAAAGCATGGGATTACGGTGAGGGGGAAAATCAAAACAGGTAAGGTGCCTGACACGGCAAAAATAGTAACCATCCATCATTCCATGCCATTGTCTCAATTGCTGATTCCTTTCATGAAGCTAAGTAACAATGGTCATGCAGAATCTTTAGTGAAGGAAATGGGTAAGGTGGTAAAAGGAGAGGGCAGCTGGGAAAAAGGGTTAGACGTGTTAAAAACAGAGATGCCGAAATTCAATGTCAATCCGGAAACTTTAGTAATTCGAGATGGCTCTGGTATTTCCCATGTTGACTTAATCCCTGCAAACCAACTATCTCAACTCCTATTTTCAGTCCAGAAGGAAGAATGGTTTCCTAGTTTTCAGAAAGCATTACCCGTCGCAGGTATTCCTGACAAAATGATCGGGGGATCATTAAGGAATCGTATGAAAGGTTCTAGTACCCAAGGGAAAGTGAAAGCTAAGACAGGAACTATTTCAACAGTAAGTTCACTTTCTGGATATGTACCAACGAAAAGTGGACAAACATTTATCTTTTCAATTCTTTTAAACAATATGGTGGAGAATGAGAAGGGGAAGATGATTGAGGATCAGATTGTTACCATTTTAGCAAATCAATAATTTGAAATTAGAAATATAAAAGGACGAATATAAAAATGTCCCATAGAACAAGCGGTTGCAAGTAAGCATCCGCTTTTCATGAAAATTATTGATTTTTCTATTAAAATGTTGGATAAATAGATATATACGAGCATTATAAATGGGAGAGCAATTCTATATGAATAAGAAACAGGGTCCGTTACTCTCGGAACGTTTTGAGGTAGCGTTTAATCAAGTACATGAGGCACTAAAAGATATCGTACAAATAAAAGATGATAGATTCGTAGTTTTAGTCAAAGTTGGCGCTAAAAAATATCAAATGATTGATACCTATAAAAAAGATTTAGAACAATATGCTAGACTTCGGAATGCCATTGTTCATGAAAAAATGGAGGTTGGCTTTTATATTGCAGAGCCAAATGCAAAGGTGGTTTCTCATATCGAAAAAATCGCTAACGTATTTAGCCGTCCTAATTACGCACTGTCTATAGCAACGAAAAATGTTGTGTTCTTTAATTATCAGGATAGCATTTTAAAAGTAACTGCAGCCATCAAAGAATATGGTTATTCAAAATTTCCAATTTATAAGAACAAAACATGCATTGGTCTCCTAACAGCAGGATCGATTGTAAAATGGATGGCGCAAAACATGGAAAGTAATCTGGTGAATTTATCCGATATTCATGTTTCCGACATAATGAAATATGAAAAAGAACAACCTATTGAAATCGTTTCTAAAGATATAAACATCTTTGACGTAGAGAATATTTTTGAAAAAGCCCATAAAAAGAAGCAGAAGCTTGAGGGTGTCATTATAACAGAGAATGGAGAAGCAGACGAGGCGCCTCTAGGAATCGTAACAGCCTGGGACCTTATTGAAATAGATTATACAGTGGAATAAAAAGGGGATCATGACCAATTTGTCATGATCCCCAGTAATAAGTATCAAAAATCAAACTCGCTTAACTGATCCATGTGGCTAGCAATCATTGCGATAATGGTACTTGCTTCTTCTTTACTAAAAATAAAATGAGATTCGTCTTTAATTAATTCTTCATCCGTTGTCCAGATACGGTTTATTCGTCTAAGGACACCGTCTCCGGTTTCTTGGACCACACCAAATTGATATGTAACTTCAACTTCATCTTCATGCTTGAAGGCGGTTACCTCTGGAGTGGACCATTCTACGTCAATTTCATCAAATATATCCTCATCGTTCAGTTGTTCTGCTTCATAGTACTCATCGTCGTTATCATCGTCGTTATCATCGTCAATCGTTTCATAGACAACTTTGCTCTCGAACTCCTCCTCGTCATCACAACCCTCTGAAGAATTTAGGAACATTCCATCTTCAGTGTAATGATCTTCGTCGTTCATATAATCATGAAGACTTTCGTGAACCTCTTGAATAATTTCCTCAATGTCTGAAAGGATGATCTTCGCTGTATGACCGCTGTCTACGTCGAAGGTATCAATATAAAACTCTTCGTTTTGCGGGTCAAAAAACAAGGTGCAGAAAAAGTCACGGTCAAGTTCTTCGGTATCAACATCTGCAGTATCGACGAAAAATTCGATCCTTGGATGTTTGGCAGCTCTTTCAATCGTCATCTGACCAATTTGATCATATTCTTCGCAAATAGACTCAAGATGCTCCTGTAATTCTCCACATACTCTGTCAAACCATTCTAATGACATCAACCATCCCACCCTTTCAATCTTTATCGAGGTTATTATTGCCAAGTTTAAAAAATATATTTAACAATAAGACCCTAACTTACTTTTTAATGTTGACTCAAACTTGTAATAAATCATCAAAATATTGCTATTTGACACTAAATATAATGATATATAAAATATTTAATATATTTGCATATTTATAGATACAGGGGGATATGGATGACGAAAGACGATATAAGTGCAGTGTTTTCCCTGTGTAAAATACATACAGATCTTACAGATGAAGATATTCAAAAGATAAACGAAGTGGTTCATAACCTACCATTGATTGCAGATTTAAACCAAGCAAATGTCTTTATTGATTGTCCAACGAGAGAAAGAAAACATGCGATTGTGGTAGCTGAAGCTTCACCAACAACAGCGAAATCCGTGTATAAAAATCCTGTCGTTGGCAAGTTCGCTTATGAAACATTTGAACCTGCTGTCTTTTATGTACTTCGAACAGGTAAGCCCATTTTCTTAAACCATGCATTAACTCAAGAAGGAAAAAAAGTAGAGCAGAGTGTGGTCCCGATTGAAGGCAATGATAACCGAGTAATAGGGACATTAATTATGGAAAAGGACATAAGTGATAAGTTGCAAAATCAAAACAAATTGAAAACGTTAACAGAAGCGAATGAGACATTGAGTGAGCTTCTGCTTGGAATGGCTGAAAATAGTCCTTTTATTCCTGAAGTAATTGAAGAGTCTTTGTTTATTATTGGTCCTGATTTACACATTCAATATGCGAATCCGTCCGCAATGAATTTATTATTAGAAATATGTTTCAAAGAATATAAAAATGGAACATCCTTTATAGACTGTTTTCCTGATCTACGTGAGGTTTGTATGCTACCGGATGAATTAGTCATCCAAGAGGTAAAGATTAAAAATAAAGTCTTTCAGATGAAAAAGATTAGCCTTGTTCAAAACGATAAAAACAGTGGTTCGTTCATTATCTTCCGTGATTTGACTGAACTCAGAGAAAAGGAACGAGAACTAACAGTAAAGACTGTAGCAATTCGAGAAATCCACCACCGTGTGAAAAATAACCTCCAAACGGTCGCCAGTCTTTTGCGACTTCAAATGAGAAGAGGAGTTCCTGAAGAAAGCAAAGTCCATTTTATTGAAAGTCTCAATCGTATTTTAAGTATTGCTTCTGTTTATGAGATTATCCTATCAAATTCCAGCATTGATGATGTGGAGATTTTTAGTTTAATTGAAAAAATAGGAAATATGTTGATTTTTAGTAATGATCATGATAGTAAACATATTTCAATCGAATATTCAGGTCAAAGGCTGTTGATTAAGTCAAATGTGGCTGTTTCTGTTGCATTGGTCATTAATGAACTCATTCAAAATTGTGTGAAACATGCGTTTACTGGTTTAACTGATGGAAACATTAAGGTGACCATTGAGCACCTTGGTCCGAACATTTGGGTTCAGGTACAGGACAATGGAATAGGTTGTCCTTCCACCAATAAGCATTCCTTAGGTTTGGATATTGTGAAAATGATGATTGAACATGATTTATCCGGTCAATTTACCATCGTAGGAACCAGTGAGGGAACGACTGCCACAGTAGAATTCCCCTTAGAAAGGGAGTATGAACATTGAAAAAGCGTATTATGGTAGTAGAAGACGAGGCGCTCGTCCGTTTAGATGTTTCCTACATGTTAAAGGATGCAGGTTATGAAGTAATTGCCGAAGCAGCCGACGGAGAAAAAGCTGTTGAATTAGCATTTAATTTAAAACCAGATTTAATCATCATGGATATAAAAATGCCAAAGTTAAATGGGTTAAAAGCAAGTGAAATTATTTCGAATAAATTTAATATTCCAATCATACTTTTAACAGCTTACAGTCAAAAGGAATATATTGAAAAAGCAAAACAAGCCAATATTCTTGGCTACTTAGTAAAACCTATTTCCGAGGCTAATTTAATACCTGCAGTTGAGATTGCACTACGGCAGGCAGAAAACACAAATCTTTACAAGCAAAAAGTAGAAGAAATGAATAAAGAGCTGGAGAATCGTAAATTAATTGAAAAAGCAAAAGGAATTTTAATGAAACAATTGAATTTACCAGAAGAAACAGCTTACAATAAAATGAGAAATATCAGTATGAAAAAACAGCTCCCTCTAGAAAAGGTAGCAAAATATATTCTCTTGAAATATCCCAGCTAGACGAATTAATTACAAGTAAATAATCGTGAGCAAAGGTGCTTAATAGATTTTATTTTTTAAAAAAATAAAGTCTATTGAGCATTTTTTGTCTCAATGATTGAAATGGAGAGGTGTTCTTATGAGTGAAGAGAAAAAACGATTCATACAAGAATTTGTCCCTGGCAAGCAGGTAACATTAAGCCATTTAATTGCCAACCCAGATCCGGATATGTTTGAGAAATTAGGCATACAGGAAGCAGGAGCACTAGGTATTCTTACATTAACTCCGAGTGAAACAGTTATTATTGCAGGGGATTTAGCGACGAAAGCCGCTAATGTGAAATTAGGATTTCTGGATCGTTTTACAGGTAGCTTAGTCATTGTGGGGAATGTGTCAGAAGTAGATATGGCTATGAGAGAAATCAATCGCTTTCTGTCTGAAACCCTTCATTACACGCCAGCTCAAATTACAAAATCGTAATGAAAAGGAGAGGGTATTATTGATTAAAAAGAATAGGGCCATGTTAATCGGATCAATAGGTGCAGGAAAATCAACTTTAACTAACGCACTTCTTGGTCGTGAAGTAAAAGCTGTAAAAACTCAATCCCTCTTATATTATGATTGGGTTGTTGATACTCCGGGAGAATATACTGAGAATCCTCTTTTTTACAAAAATATTATGGCAACTGCATTGGAGGTTACTCATGTCTTATATTTACAGGATAGTACGAAGAAAAAATTGATTTTTCCCCATGGGTTTAGTATTGGGATTAATAAGGTGCCTATTGGGGTCGTTACAAAGAGTGATTCGGAGCATGCAGATGTTGAAGGTGCAGTTAACTTTTTAAAAAAGGTATTAGTAAATAAGGGACCTATTGTGATTACTTCAGCCATTAATAATGAAGGGATTGATGAAATTAGAGCTCTTGTTACTATGAATACAGTACAGGAAATGAAGGCATATATAGATAAACATCCCTCCCCATTCATTATTTTCGAATGAAAGCCTTTACAATGTTCAGAAATTAATTTATATTATGATTACAAATGAATTTACAGGCAAAGGCGCCTCTTTTAAACGATCTAATTCTAGATGGTTTAAAAGGGGCGTCTTTGCTTTTTGGGAGATGGGATCGTAGAAATGAGATACAGTGGTCCGCAGAAAGAGGAAATGATCAGTGCTGGAATTGATATCGGAACGAGTACAACTAAGGTAGTGATAAGCAGGTTTACATTGATGAATATGGCTGGTGGGGCACATGTTCCTCGTATCGAGATTATTGATAAGCAGGTCATTCATCGGAGTCCCATTTATCGAACCCCACTTGTTTCACCAACATCAATTGATATCGAAAAAATTGAGACATTAGTGAAAAATGAATATAAAAAAGCAGGAGTAGAGCCTGGAGATATTAAATCGGGTGCAGTCATTATTACTGGAGAAACTGCTACAAAGTCAAATGCAGAAGTGATGATCCACCAGTTGTCAGACCATGCAGGCGAATTTTTGGTAGCAACAGCTGGACCAGATTTAGAAGGAATCATCGCTGCTAAGGGTTCAGGTGCCTTTGAGTATTCGAAATCAACAGGCGCTGTTATTGCAAATATTGATATCGGTGGTGGAACAGCCAATGTAGCTGTATATAAATCAGGACGCCTATGTGGCACCTGTACGCTGCATATTGGTGGCAGGCTAATTGAATTTGTAGGAACCAAAATCTCAAGTATATCACCTCCAGTAAGGAATTTGCTTAGTCATTGGGGTTCTTTGATAACAGAGGGTCAAAGTATGAGTCAAGATATAAAAAGACTGACAACTTTTATGGCTGAAGTGATTGCAAGAATGCTAGAAAAATCACTTACTGATGAGGATCAATTTCTATTATTAGGCCATGAGCCTAATTGGCAGGAAGATATTGAAGCCATTATGTTTTCAGGGGGAATTGGAGAATGTATTTATCATTATGAAGACCAGGCTGATCATCCCGCTCAGTATAATGACATCGGTAAGCTTCTTGCAACGGCCTTAAAAGAAAACGAAGCTTTACATAAATGGTCATGGATTAAGCCAATAGAAACGGTTCGTGCAACTGTACTAGGTGCAGGGATGCAAACTACAGAAATTAGCGGCGCAACGATTGAAGTAGACAATGGTAATTTACCCTTGAAGAATTTACCTGTTTATCAGATACGTTTTGAAAAAGAGTTTAAAGATGTTGTGAACACCCTATCAAAGAAAGTGGCAGAAGCAATTGAACTGTATGACCCTCAAAAAGAAGGACAAAATTTTGCACTATATTTTTCTAACCTTCCTTATCTCAGGTTTCGAGAAATTGATGAACTAGCTGATTCCATTCTATTAGGATTAAAGCAAAAGCCAAATCATACCCAGCCCTTGGTCTTGGTATTAGATAGAGATTTTGCGAAAGTACTCGGACAGACGATAAATCGGAAAGCCCCCTCTCAATCTGTCATTTGTATTGACCAAATAAAAGTCGAAAATGGGGACTATTTAGACATTGGGAGAGTACTAGAATCCGATGTTGTTCCTGTCATCATAAAAACCTTAACATTCCAGAATGAAGAAAGGAGGATATTCAGGTGAGATTAAAGACGAATTATTTCGGAACAGTCTACCAGTTTTCCTCATTAAAGGACTTATTTGCAAAAGCAAACGAAGAAAAATCAGGTGACCGCTTAGCAGGTATATCTGCAGAAACGGTCCAAGAACGAATCGCAGCAAAGGAAGTGCTAAGTCACTTAACACTCCATGATATCAGGGAGAACCCGCTGCTATCTCCTGATGCCGATGAAGTCTCAAGAATTATTGAAGGTCAAATCAACGAACCAATCTATCAATCCGTTAAGAATTGGTCTGTATCAGAATTAAGAGAGTATATCTTGAACGATACAACCACTGGAGAAGACTTAAAGAGGTTAAGTAGAGGATTAAATAGTGAAATGATAGCGGCTGTTGCGAAAATCATGTCCAATTTAGATTTAGTTCATGCGGCAAACAAAATTGAGATTCTATCAAAATGTAATATTACAATTGGTCAAAAAGGAGTACTGGCTTCAAGACTACAGCCAAATCATCCGACAGACAGCGTTGAGGGAATGATGGCCTCAATGAAAGAAGGACTCTCCTATGGAATTGGAGATGCAGTAATAGGAATTAACCCCGTTGACGATTCTGTTGAGAGTGTTAAACGGTTGTTACATGCCACCCATGATTTTATTCAAAAATGGGAAATACCTACACAAAATTGTGTGCTGGCCCATGTTACAGCTCAGATGAAAGCACTGCAACAAGGCGCGCCTGCCGATATGATTTTCCAAAGTATCGCAGGAACGGAAGCCGCTAACCGTTCATTTGGGATTACGGCATCGTTATTAGAGGAAGCCAACGAAATGGCAAAAGTATACGGTACTGGAACAGGACCACAGCGTATGTATTTTGAAACGGGTCAAGGCTCTGAGTTATCTGCTGAAGCTCATTTTGGCATCGATCAAATGACATTAGAATCCCGTAATTATGGGTTTGCGAAGTATTTTGATCCATATATCGTGAACACGGTAGTAGGTTTTATCGGTCCAGAATATTTGTACAATAACAAACAGGTCATTCGAGCAGGACTTGAAGATCATTTTATGGGAAAAATGCACGGAATTCCAATGGGTGTAGACATTTGTTATACCAACCATATTAAAGCAGACCAAAATGATATTGAGGATTTAGGCGTGTTGTTAACTGCTGCTGGGGTAAACTTTATTATTGCTGCTCCGATGGGTGATGACTGTATGTTGAATTACCAATCCTTGAGCTATCATGATGTTGCAACCCTAAGACAAACGATGAATAAACGCCCTGCCCCCCAATTTGAAGAGTGGCTTGAAAAGATGGGTATTTATGAAAACGGCAAGTTAAGTAAAAAAGCAGGAGATCCCACTATTTTTTCGAGGGTAGGAGGTGTTTAAAATGAATCGTGAGTTAGTTGAACAAATCACTAAACTGGTTTATGAAAAATTACAATCTCAATCGGTATTGTCCGAAGAACATCCATCGACAGAAGTAGAGGTGAAGATTTGGAACCATCTAGCTGAAGGTCAAAATCAAGCTTCGAATTATGAGAATAAACAATCGTTCAAAGAAATGACTCAGAGCAGTGAAGATGAAGAACTCTTAATAGAACCGAAACTAGTGGCCGGAATAGAAAACCCAGTTGACCAAGAAGAACTTGAATTACTAATTAGTAAAACACCAGCAAGAATTGGAGTGGGGAGAGCGGGCCTAAGACCGAAAACTAACACCTGGTTAAAGTTCCGTTATGATCATGCAGCAGCAGTTGATGCCGTATACGGTGATGTAAATCCCGCGCTATTAGAGAGCTTATCACTGTTTAAAGTGAACACAAAGGTAGAGGATAAAGAGGTTTATGTAAGACGGCCCGATTTTGGTCGTAAGCTCTCCGAAGAAGCCAAGCAATTAATTACTAAACAATGTAAAAAAGCTCCAACCGTTCAAATTATTGTATCGGACGGATTAAGTTCAAAGGCAATTGATGAAAACCTTGAGGATGTATACTTATCTCTTAATCAATCACTCCAAGGTATTGGCCTTGATGTGGGAACGCCCTTTTTCATTGAAAAAGGAAGAGTTGCTGCTATGGATGAAGTGGGAGAACTGTTAAAACCAAAGGTAATTGTTTATTTAATTGGTGAGCGTCCGGGTCTCGTGAGCGCTGAGTCTTTAAGTGCATATCTATGCTATGAACCTCGTGTAGGAACAATTGAGGCAGATCGAATGGTTGTGTCTAATATTCATAAAGGCGGTATTCCACCTGTTGAAGCTGGTGCCTATTTGGGTACGGTTATCCAAAAAATATTAAAATATCAAGCTAGTGGAGTTTCACTAGTTCAGAAAGAACAATAAGGAGGGCTCGGTTGTGACCTTAGAGAGAATTCATGCAGAAATTTTAGCTGTCCGAATTATCCCAAACGTAGACTCCGCCCTGGCCGAGCAATTTCAACTACAGCCCAATCATCGAAGCCTGGCCATTTTTACTTCCACCATCGATGATGTTGGATATACAGCATTAGATGAGGCTACAAAAAGAGCGGATGTAGAGGTTGTTTATGCTCGCTCATTCTATGCGGGTGCAGCACATGCCTCTGGACCATTATCAGGTGAAATGATCGGCATCCTAGCTGGCCCAACACCAGATGAAGTGAAAAGTGGAATGGAGGCGGTCATCCAGACAGCAGAAAACGATGCTTTTTTCGAAGCGGTAAATGAGGATAAAAGCCATGCGTTGTATGCCCATGTTGTAGCAAGGACGGGAAGCTATTTATCGAAAGAAGCTGGAATCATGCAAGGGGAAGCACTTGCTTACTTGATTGCCCCGCCACTCGAGGCTGTTTATGGAATTGATGCAGCGTTAAAGGCAGCGGACGTAAAGTTAGTTAGATTTTTTGGCCCGCCATCAGAAACAAACTTTGGAGGGGGACTTCTGACCGGTTCGCAATCAGCCTGTCAGGCAGCAGCAGATGCATTCCGTGAGGTCATTCTTGATATCAGCAGAAATCCAAGACAAATTTAACTAACTACTATTTTTAAAGAAAGGTGTGTATCCCAGGTGCAGTTTGATCATGATTTACAATCAATCCAAGAAATGCGGGATGCCCTTCAAAAAGCAAAGGAAGCGCAACAGAAGTACATGGCGTTTTCACAAGAGCAAGTCGACGCAATCGTGAAGCGGGTAGCGGAGGCTGCTTTTGCTAAATCATTGGAATTAGCAAAGTTTGCGGTTGAAGAAACTAGAATGGGCATTGTTGAACACAAACGAATGAAAAATGATGTCGGTTCAATGGCTGTATACCAATCTATCAAGAATGAAAAGACAGTTGGCATTATTAAAGAGGACCATGCTAACAAAGTAGTGGAAGTGGCGGCCCCATTTGGAGTAATCGCTGGTATTATTCCAACGACCAATCCGACTTCTACGGCTATTTTTAAAGCATTAATTAGCTTGAAAACAAGAAATGGCATTGTATTTAGCCCACACCCTAGAGCAGTTCAATGTACGATAGCGGCATTGGAAATTTGCTTGGAGGCTGCTAAAGAGGCAGGAGCCCCTGATGGAATTATCGGTTGGATCTCCAAACCCACAATGGCAGCAACGACAGAATTAATGAAACATCGTGACATTGACTTAATCCTTGCAACGGGTGGAAAAGATTTAGTCCGGGCAGCTTATAGCTCAGGAAAACCTGCTTATGGGGTAGGTCCTGGTAATGTTCCTGTATATGTTGAAAAATCAGCAGACGTAGCAAAAGCTGTGAAAATGATTGTGGAAAGTAAATCATTTGACCATGGTACAATTTGCGCAACAGAACAAGCGATGGTAGTTGATCGTAATGTCCAGAATATAGCAATTAGAGAACTTAAGCAAAATGGCGCGTACCTATTGAATGAACAGGAAAAAGTACTTTTAGAAAAAGTTATTTCTCCTCTGCCAGGTAAATTAAATCCTAATATTGTTGGACAAAGTGCATTGAAAATAGCTGAAATGGCAGGAATTTCTGTACCTTCAGATACTAGGATTTTAGTGGCTGAAGAAACAAGAGTCGGTAAGGACGTACCGTTTTCAATAGAAAAGCTTTCACCCATCTTAGCCCTTTATACAGCGGATAGTTTTCACCAGGCAAAAGAAATCTGCTTAAGTTTACTAAATCTAGGGGGAAGAGGTCATAGCTTATCCCTTCACACAAATGATGATAAGGTAGCTCGGGTATTTGCCCTAGAGATGCCGGTTTCTAGGTTGATGGTGAATACTCTTTCCTCAATTGGGGCAGTAGGTGCCACAACAGGTCTAATGCCATCACTCACACTTGGCTGTGGTTCTTTTGGAGGGAATATCACTTCAGATAATGTATCTGCCAAGCATTTAATCAACATAAAAAGAATGGCATATGGAACGAAAGAGGTCATCATTCCAAAGCAAGAAAAGCAACCTAGTCAAACAAAATCAGAATCAAAGGAAAATGTATCTGAAATTGTCGAACAGGTTTTAAAACAAGTAAATCTCGCAAGAAATGTAGATCCAAAATTGATTTCTGAAATGGTGAATCAAGTTTTAAAAAAATATCAAATGAACTAATAGGAGGAATGGACAATGGCAAGAGAGTTAACAGCATTAGGAATGGTTGAAACAAAAGGGTTAGTGGCATCAATTGAGGCAGCTGACGCAATGGTAAAAGCGGCAAACGTCAACCTTATTGGAAAAGTTCAGGTTGGAGGAGGCCTTGTAACTGTATTTGTTCGCGGGGATGTAGGTGCGGTAAAGGCAGCAACAGAGGCTGGTGCGGCAGCTGCACAACGTGTTGGGGAGCTTTTATCTGTACACGTCATTCCACGTCCACACAATGAATTGGAAAGCATTTTACCAAAATTAGAAGCTGAACTCTAATCTTTAGCTTACTAGGTTAGGAGCATAAGTGATGAATAAACAGGCCATTCAAATGATCGTGGAAGAGGTCATTCAGCAATTTTTGAATAAAAATTCGGTGACTCGTAACATTCCGATGGCTGTTTCTGCAAGACACTGTCATGTAAGTCAAAGTGATTTAGAAGTGCTATTTGGTAAAGGATTTGAATTAACAAAAAAAACTGATTTATCACAACCAGGTCAGTTTGCTGCAAATGAAACGGTGATGATTGTCGGACCAAGGGGTTCTATTGAAAAGGTCAGAATTCTTGGTCCTGCCCGTTCGCTCACTCAAGTAGAAGTAAGTAAAACAGATTCGGTTAAATTGGGGGTAAAACCTCCGATTCGTGAATCTGGAAATATTAAAGAATCAGCTTCTATTACACTAGTAGGCCCAAAAGGAAGTCTTTTTAAAAAAGAAGGTTTAATCATAGCACAAGCACACATCCATATGAAACCTGAAGATGCATTGAATTTTGGCGTGGAGAATGGAGAATATGTACGGATTAAAACGGGCGATCAACGTCCTGTATCCTTTGAAAAAGTTCTCATTCGTGTGTCTGAACGGTATAAATTGGAGATGCATATTGATACGGATGAAGCGAATGCAGGTCTGATTTCTAGCGGAGATGTGGGTATTCTAGAGAAATATGAGGAAATGGACGAGGTAAAGAGGGAAAGTTTTGTCAAACTACCCGAAAAGCAAACGGTTATTGGGCAGTTAAATGAACCAGTCGTCTTTGAGAATAAGCTTTTATCACAAAGAGATGTACAAACTTGGAAGGAACACACAATTACGATATATAAGCGAACAATCGTAACCCCTTTAGCACGTGATACCGCAAGAGAGTTAGGGAAAACCATCAAGGTAATTGATTAACGATGGGAGATGATTTTTTTGCAAGTAGGTACAGTAATCGGAAATGTATGGGCGACTAGAAAGGAAGACCATTTAACTGGATTGAAATTTTTATTTGTGCAGCCAGAGCTTCCTAACGGATCGCCAATTCAAACCCCCTTTGTTGCTGTAGACCGAATAGGTGCAGGTGTTGGGGACAAAGTGATGGTAACTTTAGGTAGTGCTGCAACGAATATGGCAGCAGAGACTAGTCTGCCTATCGATGCCCTTATTATCGGTATAATTGATTCGATAGACGTTACGGGAGGTGCCGAGCATGGCGAAGGCATTAGGAATGATTGAAACAAGAGGGTTAATTGCCTCCATCGTGGCTGCAGATGCAATGGTAAAAGCGGCTGATGTCAGGCTCATAAAGAAAGAAAAGGTAGATGCAGGTCTTGTTGCTGTTTTAGTGGAAGGGGATGTAGGAGCCGTGCAAGCTGCGGTTGATGCAGGCAAATATGCAGCAGCTAAGGCAGGAGTGCTGGTTTCCGCACATGTGATTCCACGTCCTGATGATGGGGTAGGAGTGATTCTTGCTGAGCAGCCAAAAAAGGATCAAGAAATATCGAAAACAAATAAAAAGGATACAAAAGCAAAATCGATTTCACCTAAAGTTGATTCGACACAGGAAGAACCTCCAAGCAACTAAACCATTAATCTAAAAAGGTACTATGTGTAATAGAAAATGGGGGAGAAAAAAATGGCTTTCAAACGGAGAAAAATAGCTGTAATCGGAGCAGGTTTTACAGGTGCAACTGCAGCTTTAATGCTTGCACAGAAAGAATTAGGTGATGTGGTTTTAGTAGATATTCCATCTCAAAGTGATCCAACCAAAGGGAAAGCACTTGATATGTTAGAAGCAAGTCCTGTGCAAGGATTTAATGCGAATATTACTGGAACGTCTAATTACGAGGATATCCAAGATGCTGACTTAGTATTAATTACTGCAGGGATTCCTCGTAAGCCAGGAATGAGCCGTGATGATTTAGTTTCTACAAATGCTAAAATTATCGAGCAAGTATCAGAAAACGTGAAAAAATTTGCGCCGAACAGTTATATTATTGTTCTAAGTAATCCGGTGGATGCAATGACGTATGTTTGCTATAAAACGACCGGGTTTCCAAAGAATCGTGTAATTGGTCAATCAGGTGTATTAGATACAGCCCGTTTTAACACATTTGTAGCCCAGGAATTGAATGTATCAGTTGAGGACATTTCTGGGTTTGTACTTGGTGGTCACGGGGATGATATGGTACCTTTAGTACGCTTTTCCTATGCGGGAGGAATCCCACTGGATAAAATTCTCCCACCGCATCGGATTGAAGCAATTGTAGAAAGAACGCGTAAGGGCGGCGGTGAGATTGTCAATTTACTTGGACAAGGAAGTGCCTATTATGCTCCTGCCGCATCAATGGTTCAAATGGCAGAGGCCATCCTTAAAGACAAAAAGCGCATTTTACCATCCATCGCTTATTTAGAAGGTGAATATGGCTATCATGATCTTTATTTAGGGGTTCCGACCATTCTTGGAGGGGATGGAATAGAAAGTATTATTGAGATTCCGCTAACTCCTGAAGAGAAATCTGCATTAGATAAATCTGCACAATCCGTCCGAAATGTTATGACTATTTTTAACAAGTAGTTTAAGTCTATTAATATTGTAAAATAAGGTATACATTCTCCTACGAAAAATTTTCAGAAAAAGACCTAACAATAGTGGAAGTTCTAAATTCAAAAATGTTCTTAAAAGGGGACGATCTTATTGGAGAAGGAAAAAAACCAATTGCATAAAAGTCTGAAGCCTATCCATTTATGGGGTATTGCAGTGGGTATGGTTATTTCTGGTCAGTATTTTGGTTGGAATTACGGGTTCGAACAAGGGGGAACCATTGGCCTTGCTATTGCAGCACTTATAATTACAGTGTTCTATACAACTTTTATTTTTAGTTATTCTGAGTTATCCACTTCTATTCCACATGCTGGTGGGCCATCTGCTTATGCAAGGAAAGCAATGGGGCCATTTATGGGGTTTGTAACAGGGATAGCCTGTTTACTTGAATTTGTATTTGCTCCACCAGCTATTGCTGTTTCAGTGGGTGCATACATTAATTTCTTAGTCCCTAGCATTAATGCCGTCTATGCAACAGTTGGGATGTTTATTTTGTTTATTTTAGTCAACCTCATTGGGGTAAAGGGAGCTGCAATCATTGAATTGGTAGCTACCATTATGGCCCTTATCGGTTTAGCGATTTATTATGTAGCAGGGTTACCACATGTACAAACATCTAATATTTTTAATGATACGGCCTTCTCAAATGGCTGGTCTGGGGTTATGGCTGCAATTCCTTTTGCCATTTGGTTCTTCTTAGCTATTGAAGGCGGTGCGATGGCCGCTGAAGAAGTTCGTGATCCTAAGAAGGATATTCCAAAAGGATTCATTTCAGGTATTTTAACTCTGGGTGTTGCCACGGTTTTAACATTATTCGTAACGGCTGGTCTTGGTGGAGGAACTGGCAAGCCGGCGGATTACCCGCTTCCTCAAGCCTTATCTAGTGTGTATGGTGAAGGCAGTATCATTCCTATTACTGTTGCGATTATTGGACTCTTTGGTTTAATTGCCAGTCTGCATGGAATTATTATTGGATTCTCCCGTCAGACGTTTGCCTTGGCAAGAGCAGGGTACTTACCGAAATTTCTTTCTAATCTTTCAAAAAGAGGCGTACCGCACTGGGGTCTCATTGTACCAGGTGCAATTGGTGTCATTGCTGCTGGTTCCGCTAATTTTGCAAATGCCCTTATTATCCTTTCTGTTTTTGGCGCAATTACTATGTACTGTTTAAGTATGGTTTCATTATTTGTGTTAAGAAAGAAAGAACCAAATATGGAGAGACCATTCAAAGTAAGTTATCCGGTTGTACCAGCGATTGCACTTATTTTAGGCGTGTTTTCTTTCTTCTGTGTTGTTAAATATAGTGTTCTAACTACAGCTTTACCATTGTTTGGAGTAGAACTTCCATTAGGTTATGTCATTTTATCCATCTTTGGAGTAGCAATTGTCTACTATTTCTTAGTAGGTTCGAAAAATCTACGCCCAATGTCAGAAGAATTTGTTTCCATAGAAGATATTACTTCACATGAAGAATTAAAGGATGTTGCAAACAGATAAAATATTACTCTCGAAAAGATTAAGCGGTCTCCTTAGGGGACTGCTTTTTTAGTAATCTATGATTCATAGTGAATATAATTAGTTTTTTCGGAATAATCATAGTAATAACTTGACCCAATTTGGTCTTAGTTCAAACCTTTTAGAAGGGGGTGAATGTGAATGGAAGTCGTAATTGGATTCGCTTTGGTGATCATTACACTTGTAGTTGGTTCAGCCATTGGTCTGAGAGCAAATAAAAATGTTAGAGCTTTTAATGAGGAAGAACATGAGATTTTCGTGGGAAGTGATGAAAAAGTCTAAGCACGAAAGGAGAAAATGCTATGAAAAATAAAGATCAACAAATGCTGGCAGACAAAAAGCAGCTCAATCGTTATGGATATGCACAAGAATTACTTCGTGATATGGGTGGATTTTCAAACTTTGCCATTTCTTTTTCAATTATTTCGATTTTAACAGGTGCTGTTTCTCTATACGGCCATGGATTACTGTATGGGGGACCTGGTATGATGGGATTTGGTTGGACCATCGTTGCCTTTTTTGTATTGTTAATTGCGGCCTCTTTATCTGAACTAGCTTCAGCAATTCCAACAGCAGGGGCTTTATATCACTGGGCTGCTGCTTTAAAGGGCACTAGAATTGGCTGGTATACCGCCTGGATAAATTTAATTGGCCAAATCGGAATTGTAGCAGGGATCGATTATTCTGTCGCCTTATTTGCAGACCCACTCCTAGCAACTATCTTCAACTATTCTTCTACTGATACTACCATCTTAATAGTTTTTGGCATCGTCCTCCTTTTACACGGAATCCTAAACCATGTTGGCATTAAAATTGTTGCTAAATTGAATGATTTTTCGGCTTGGTATCATATGATTGTTGTTGCCATTTTAGTAGTGAGTCTTGCCTTTTTTACAAAAGATGGGCTACAGCCAATCGATTATTTATTCCAAGTGGGAACAACATTCTCGGATAAACCTTATTTTCTAGCCTTTTTAATTGGTTTGTTGCAAGCACAATGGACCTTTACAGGTTATGATGCATCTGCGCATACGATTGAAGAGACGGTTCACCCAAGGGTACGTGCACCATGGGGGATTTTCAACTCTGTCGCTTTTTCGTTTGTATTTGGTTTTATCATGCTCTCATTTGTTACTCTTTCAATTCATGATGCGAGTGGAGCGGTTAACTCTGATAATGCTTTCATCTATGTTATCAGCCAAGCATTAGGAGGTACATTTGGAAATATTGTTCTTTGGCTCGTTACTTTTGCTATGTTCTTCTGCGGTCTCTCATCAATCACCTCGTTTTCACGCATGATGTATGCTTTTTCGCGGGATAAAGGTATGCCGTTTAGCAAGCACTGGGCAGAAATCAGCCGAAAATATCGTACTCCAGCAAAAGCCATTTGGCTCTCAGTTATTCTTTCTTTTGTCTTAGCCTTAATCGATTACATCACAAAGTTAATTAATCCAGACGTAGGTTACTCTACAATCGCGTTTTTAACGGCGGTGAGTGTAGTTGGTTTATATGTAGCTTACGGCATTCCTATCTTTCTGAAATTAAGGGCTGAATCAAAAGGGATATTCTTACCAAAACATTACGGTCCGTGGAGTTTAGGAAAATGGAGCAAACCAATTAATGTGATTAGTTTAATTTGGATTCTCTTTATATGTATCATCATGGTAATTCCACCAAATCAAATGGCTGCCTTCGCTCTAGGAGGCATGTTTGTCATTCTAATCATCATGGACTTGAGTTATTACAAAAAGCACTTTAAAGGACCTCAAGCTGCATTAGAAAAATCAGTTGAAGAAATAAAAAGATTAGAAGAAGAATTCGAACATGAAAAACAATAAAAAATAGAAGAGCAGTGCCCAATTTGTTTTGGGCACTGCTCTTTGTCTTAACGAAATTGTGTTTTGTTTTTATTAGCATAGACTTTCTCTGCGATGAAACTGAGGAAAATCCCAATAATAAACGGAACTAAGGAGCCGGTTTTAACGGAGAATCCACTGGCGCTTACCTTATATTGATATTTGAACATTAACCATTCAATCTTAAAGAGATGTCCAATCGCATACAAAAAGACTGTTACTAGTACAAACGTAGAAAAACCGACTAAAAATTTCTTTAACTTCATATTTCCCATCCATTCTGTTTATGAAAAATAAATACTATTCAATTGCTTTTTTAACCGTAGCAACAGCATGTATAGATGTAGTATCAAATAATGGTACATGACAATCCTCTTGTTTTACCAATAAACCAATTTCGGTACAGCCTAAGATGATCCCTTCTGCTCCGTTCTCAATCAAATGACTAATAGCTCTTGTAAATGAAGATCTTGATGAGGGGAGAATTTTTCCTAAGCATAATTCTTCATAAATAATGGTATTTATCATTTCTCTTTCCAAAACGTCAGGAATTAGTATATTGAACCCCTGAGATTCGAGACGGGCTTTGTAAAAATCCTGCTCCATCGTATACTTGGTACCAAGCAAGCCAATAGTCTTTATACCATGCTTTTTAATTTGGGTAGCTGTTGCATCTGCAATATGTAAAATTGGAATATTTATATTTCGTTGGATGGCATCTATAACTTTATGCATGGTGTTGGTACAAATTACAATAAAGTCAGCACCGCCATTTTCAAGAGCTTTTGCAGCAACAGCTAATATTTCTCCAGCTTTAACCCAATTTCCTTCAGATTGGCAAAGTTCAATTTCAGCAAAATCCACACTGTACAGGATACATTGAGCTGAATGTAAACCACCTAATCTCCTTTTCACTTCCTCGTTAATCATGCGATAATATTCGGCTGAAGATTCCCAGCTCATTCCACCTATTAACCCAATGATTTTCATAAGTTCCCCCTTAATTTTTCATTTTAAAATAAAGACGATGAATGGAGGTGAAAGTTTCATTTATTGTGAAATGTAATTAACTAGTTAATTTTACTCTATATATAGGTAAAATCAACCGTTTTTTTCCATTCTTTTAATTCTTGGGATACAGGCAAAGAAATAAAGAGGTGAATCCATCCATGGATTCACCCTCATATCATTTCTAAATGGAAGTTTAACGTCTGCGTACTCTTAATTGCCACATATTTCCGTTATCCCAATAGCTTTTCGTTTGATGATTGCTACGAGAACTGTTTTGCCAACAAGATTTAATTTTAAAGCATTTGGTTGGGTATCTTCTTGTAGTACAGCGATCTCTTGATGTATTTCGTCTGGTTGTGTGTCTACCTGAATGGCGGGTAGTTCTACGACTAGAGGATGAAGTACTTCGGTCACGGCTTGGTCCTCTGAACATAAAATCCCCAAAACCACCACGTCTTACCTCATCAGCTGCCCTTTGTATATTTTCTGATGAAAATTCACTCATTTTAGCACCTCCTTTAAAGATAGAAAAGGGAGTACGAATTTTATTTAAACTTTTACCTAAAAACCTCACTCTTCTTTTACCAATTTACGTTGGGGGAGTAATTTTTGTATGAGAAAAAGGCCTATCAAAGGAAAAATTCCTATCCAATCGTGACAACTTTACTTGGTTATTCATACGAATAAAGGAAGGAGGAATTAAAATGGGCGAGGCAACAAGGGTACCAGTATATAAGCTTTTTATTAACCCAAATGACTTAAAGGAACTTAAAAGGGACATTTGGATTGAAGAACCTGTTCCAGCTCAGTTAACCATTGAAGGAAAGCGGTTTGAAATTGATTTAAGTTATCGGGGATCACATATACGAAATTTGCCCAAAAAGTCCTACCAGATAGGCTTCTATAAACCAGCAACCTATAAAGGATCGAAACTAGTGCATTTAAATGCTGAATATAAAGACCCCTCACTCATTAGAAATAAATTATCCTTTGACTTTTTTTCGGATATTCAAGTTTTAGCACCAAGGTCTCAACATGTTTTTTTGACACAGAACGGAAGACCAGAAGGGGTTTATTTAGAAATTGAATCAGTGGATGAAAATTTCCTGCGAAAAAGGAACTTATATAATGGAAGCATTTTTTATGCACTTGATGGTGATGCTAATTTTTCCCTTATGAGTGAATTAGACAATGAAACAAAAAAATCACTAAGTTTAGGTTATGAAAGAAAATGGGGAGATCAACAAGATAACTATTATTTAGAAGAATTTATCTTTAAAATAAATACCATAGGACAAAGGGAATTTGAAAAAGAAATACAAAATTTTGTGGATGTTAATAAGTATCTTCGTTGGGTTGCTGGAGTTATATTTACATCGAATTATGATGGATTTGTTCATAATTACGCATTATATAGGAACAGTGATACGGGTTTATTTGAAGTTCTTCCGTGGGATTATGATGCTACATGGGGAAGGGATGTTAACGGAAAAACTATGGAAGCTGACTATGTACCAATAGATGGTTTTAATACATTAACGGCAAGAATTTTAAACGTAGATTCCTTTCGTAAGCAATATGTAAACATACTTAAAAAAATAATGAACCAACAATTCACTCTAGACTATATGGTTCCCAAGGTGGAAAGATTGCTTCAATTGATTAGACCATATGTCTTAAAAGACCCTTATAAAAGTAATCAAATGGAACAATTCGATAATGAAATGGATGTTATAATAGAATATATTAATGAAAGAAGAAATTACCTAAAAAGAATGATGGTACGTTTAGAGTAAAAGTAAATTTTAAAAAAATGGAAAAATTTATAAAAAATTGATATATTTGTATTATGGAAATCCTATTTATGGAACCATCCAAATTGCTGGATGGTTTTTTCGCTGGTTAGCTGGTTTGAAAGGAGGATAGTCATGAGTATTTTCTATGAATTACATAGAGACATTCCTAGAGAAGGCCCTGGAAACAATGAATCAACTAGGAAGGCATATAAAATTATTGAAAAGTACGTGTCGAAACCATTTATATTAGACATTGGCTGTGGTCCAGGTATGCAAACGCTTGAACTTGCCTCTTTAACAGACGGAAGCGTCTTGGCTACTGATGTAAATGATGGATTTCTAGAAAGCCTAAAAGAGGTAGTAGAAAAGAGAGGGTTATCACGAAAAATAAATATTCAAAAAGCTAACATGAAGTCATTACCTTTTGATGAAGGACAATTTGATATCATTTGGTCAGAGGGAGCTATCTTCATCATCGGCTTTGAAAAAGGTCTAAGGGAATGGAAGAAATACCTTAAAGAGAATGGGATAATTGTTGTTTCAGAGCTTTCCTGGATTAAAAATGACCCACCGAAAGAAGTGGAAGAGTTTTGGAGGAATGCCCATCCTGGCATGGACAGCATCATGGGGAATAAGCAAAAAGCGGAAAAGCTGGGCTATGAAGTAATTGACACGTTTGTCCTGCCGGAATCTGGCTGGTGGGATCATTACTATACTCCATTAGAGGAAAGAATCAGCATGTTCCGAGAAAAGTACCAAAATGATAAAGGAATATTAAACAGTTTATCAGAATTTCAAACAGAAATAGAACTGTATAGAAAATACTCTGATTACTACGGATATGTGTTCTATCTATTAAGAGGGGACAGTCCCCTATTGCGCTAAAGTGCCGGGGGACTGTCCCCTTTTTTATTTTAGTTCTCTTTGTAAGGTAAAGTCACTTGTTTTGATGGAGTATGTTAAGTTTTGATCTTTCAGTTGTTTCTTCTTTTTTGTCTTTTTCTTTTTGGATAGAATGCCTAAGGCGTTTATGTCTAATGCTTCATCAAGTTCATTCTTAATCATATTGATTAAGAGAATTAAGATAAAATAACAAGCAAGCGGGATTAGTACCACCCAAGGAGACATGTAAAATTCACGATAATTTTGTCCAACCAGGCCTGCCCATTCCTTAGAGATGGAATTTAATAGGGGTAACCCACGGACCTCTTCCTTTGAAACTCCCCCAATGTATACCTGAAATGCACCTAAATACATCATTAGTACAAGTGTTCCTAGAAGCTGCTGGATAACCATTAATAATCCATATGAAGTCAAATACGGTTTAAACTGGGTCTTTAATACATGAAAATGATTTCCCCCCATTAAATAAGAACATTGGATAAATGTTTTCTTTTTTAATTCATCCACAATATCTACAGTCATAAACAAAACGGAAGGAATCCCCATTATGACTAGAATAATAATCTGATAGATCATTACACTATAAATGGAATCTTTAATATAAGTAGTTGATACTGGGTACATAAGTACTAAAGTTATAAGAATGGGTGGTACTAAATTGAAAACAACCAGAAAATCCTTTACTAAGGGCAGCAAACGTTTCAACCATAAGGAAAATAATAATCCGAATATGCTACCAAGTAACACACGAAAAAGGGTAACACCAAAAGCAGTTAATAAAGTAAATTTTGCACCATAAATCATCATAAATAGAATATCCGCACCATTCCGATCAGAGCCTAAGAGATAATGTGAGGATGGCGGAATAGGCGGTACTCCGATTAAATTTCCCTTTTTATCATATAGATAGGTCACCTTATTAAAATCCGCAGGGCCATAGTATGGATATAGTAAACTGGCAAAAAGAATGATACTTAGAATCGATAATCCAATAATGGTCTTTTTATATTTTTTAAGTTTCATATCGTACTTGTTCCTTTTCTATTTTTTGAAATCATCACTATCTTCGCTATCATATTAGCGATAATAACAGGTACAGCAAAAAGGAGAAATCCAAAAACAAAGGAGATGGCTCTTGTACCATACATAGAGCGTAACACATCCACATAGCCATGTATGTTAAACAAGTATTCCACCACTATAATACTAGATAAAAGGAACCAGATTATCGTTCGTAAATGAATGAGTAATAACGGAAGCACGTTTCGGATAATATGTTTTACATAAATTGTTCTCAATGGCATACCTTTTGCAATAGCTAATAAAACATAGTCCTGCTGTTCTTCATTCACAAACTCTCTTAATAAGAACTGAATTAAGAAAATAGAAGGCACAAAACTTACAATAACAATAGGCATGAAATATGGCTCGGTATAATTACCTCCGTATAGCTGAAATAGTTTAATATGATATGTTTTATATAAATAAATGACTAAATACTGTAATAGGAAGACAATTAGTAAATCAGGTGCTGTTGTAGTGAAATCTATAAACCCGCTTAACCGTTTTCGAACGGATAGAGGCAGTAACATAATTGTGATGGACACGATTAACCCAATTACTATTACTACCAGAAGGGAAACAGACAATATAGTCATAGTATAAATATACTTTTCTATTCCATCGTCTTCAAAAAATCTTAATATGTATGGATATTGTTCGAATTGGAATAACCAGGATAAATTGTTTAGCACATATTCTTTGTATTGGCTAAAATGAAATTCAATGTTTTTTTGATTTACATTGAAGACCAATAGAATGGGAATGTTTAATAAACAGATAAAACCAGCTACCATCGCTAGTAATCTAACTGGAAGATAGGCAATTTTTTTAATCACCACATTCATTCCTTTCTTAATATTTTTAATTGCAAGAATAAATATATACTACCTTTCGACGAATTTCCACAATATTGTAAAAAAAGTCCCAACCATGTTGGGACGCTGGCACTCGTTTTAAAACACGCTAACTCATTTCTTTTTGTAAGGTAAAGTCTGCAGCAACAATTGTGGTTTTGCTCGGGCCTTGTTTTTCTTGTGACTTTTTGAACTTCTTCTTTTTTGTTTTATAAGCTAATGAGTTAATATCCCAAGCTTCTTCTAGTTCTTTTTTTATCATTGTTACAATTAAAATAAGAATAAAATAACATATTAAAGGTGTAAAGACCAGGTAGGGAGTGCGATAAAACTCATCAAAGTTTTGCCCAATAAGTCCAGCCCATTCTTTTGAGTTTGAATTAAAAAGTTCTAATCCACGTACATTTTCTTTGGAAATTCCACCGATGTAAATCTTATAGATTCCAAGGTACATAATAAGGATAAAGGTATTCAGTAATTGCTGGATACCGATCAATACCCCATAAGACGTTAGGAATGGTTTGATTTGTCTTTTTAATACATGAAAATGTGTTCCGCCCATCAAGTAAGAAGTGAGGATAAACGATTTCTTACTTAGTTCCTCAATAATTTCTGAAGTAGTCACTATAACTGAAGGAATTCCTACAATAGCTAAGACCACAATTTGGTATAGCATAATACCATATATTGCATCTTCCATATAGAAAGAGACCCTACCCATAAGAACTATGGTAATAATTATAGGTGGTACTATTTTATAAACTAAAAGGTAATCTTTAACAACCATTAAAAGTGGTTTCACCCATAAAGAAAATATTATTCCTAAAATTCCACCAACAAAGACTCTTAATATGGTTACGCACAATGCTATTAAAATGGTAAATTTCGCACCATATAGAATCATAAGAAGAATACTTTCACCATTTCGGTCTGTACCTAACAGGTAGTAGGAAGAGGGAGGTATGGGTGGGACACCTACTAGGCCTCCTTTATCGTCATATAAGAAATAAATTTTATCGAAATCACTTGGACCGTATAAAGGATAAAGAAGACTTACAATTAGTACACATAATAAAAAAGATGAACCCCAAATTGTCTTTTTATATTTTTTCATATACTAGGTGTTTCCTTTCTAATCATTATAAGTTTTACTACATAACCGATTGCGCTCACAATAACAAGAGGTAGGGAGAAAAGGAGAAGCCCTACTACAAAAAGAACAACCCTAGTTCCGTACATATAAGTAAGAGCAGCACTATAGCCTTTGATATTAAGAATGTGTTCTATCACATAAATACTTGAAAGCAGAAACCAAACTATGTATTTTAAATGAATGAGTATTAATGGAATAATATTTCTAAAAATATGTTTGATATAAATCGTTCTTAATGGAAGACCTTTAGCCTTAGCAAACAAAACATAATCTTGGAGTTCTTCTGAAGAATATTCTTTTAAAATCAGCTGTGTTAAAAAAAGTGTTGGAACAAAAATAACTATGAATATTGGTACAAAATATGGTTCTGTTTCCACTCCACCATATAGTCGAAAAAGCCTGAAATTGTACGTTTTAAACAGAAAGAATACAAGGTATTGTATTAGAGCAATAATAAGTAAATCTGGAACTGTCGTGGAGAAGTCTATAAAACCCTTAAACCGTTTTTGGATAGTTAATGGTAGGAGCATGATGCCTGTTGCGATGATTAAACTGAGAAAGATAACGATTAATAGAGCAATACCTAGTAATGACATAGTATACAGATATCTATGGATGCCATCTCCTTCAAAGTACTGTAATATCCATGGATATTCATTAGCATGGGTAAACCAACTTAAGTTGCTTAATACATATTCCTTAAAAAAGCTAAGCCTAAATTCAACTTTTAATTGATAAGGATTAAATGTTAATAGGATGGGTAAATTCACAGCAGAAATAAAACCTACTAGAATAACAATAAATCTTATAGGTAAAAATATTTTCTTCGTATACAAGAACTTCAGTCCCTTCCTTCAATGATTTTCCGTATTTACAAATATATAACAGGTGAAATGAAAATTCCACAATATAGAAAATTTTATAAATTTAGCAAGAAACTCTGTAACTATTTTTCTGAATCTTACGTCTATTAGGAATGCGAAATAACTCAA
Organism: Bacillus sp. (in: firmicutes); assembly: GCA_039832695.1. Taxonomy (GTDB): domain Bacteria; phylum Bacillota; class Bacilli; order Bacillales; family Cytobacillaceae; genus Neobacillus. The sequence goes on along the minus strand of JBDOMM010000050.1, from coordinate 19,058 downwards.
ATACATGAATAAAGGATGTTGTTATGAAAGGTTTAAAGATAGTTAAAAGGTTGTTCTTCCTTATTATCCAGTGTCTTGTGGGAGTTGAAGTCCTAATTATAATCGCTGTCTTCCCAGAGTTATTTAAAAATTTAACTTTTAATGGAGCTACATTCCTCCAAGCCGCTTATGACTTGAATGTAAAACTGTTTACATTTGGGGATTTTTTATTGAGGGACCAGAAGAATTCTGTATTTCCTGTTATTTTTTATAAATATTTGGATTCGATGAAGATGTTGGGTCTAAGCTTTGTGGTAGCATGTTTAATTGCCTTTATTATTGCGTATGTCGGTCTTATTTTCTTCAAAAATAAAATAAAGTATATTAAAAGCTTCCTAGAGATTTTTGAGTCTATTCCTGACCTTATGATTATTTTGTTGCTGCAATATGCAGTTATCTTGGTTTATAAGGAAACAGGAATTAAATTAGCACGAGTTGTCACGTTAAGCGAAGAGGCCATTCTACTTCCGGTCATCAGTTTAAGTGTTCCTATTAGTCTATATATAACTAAAGTTCTGATTCATTACATAGAAGAGGAATTAGAAAAGCATTATGTCATGCTGGCGAGGGCAAAGGGATTTACCTTTTCGTATATTCTAAATGTCCATGTCTTAAGAAATATAGCTGACGGAATGTTTGGGACATCGAAAACGATTTTCTGGTCTATGCTTTCTACACTATTTGTCATTGATTACTTGTTTAATATGAATGGGTTGCTTCGAGTGATGTTAACAGCTACTGATCCATTTATTATTGGGTGTATTCTTATCTTTATTCCATTTTTTTCTATATACCGGATTTATGAATGGGTAAGTTTTGATAACAGAAAGGATACACAATAACATGCTGGTATTTTTGGTGAAAAGAAAAAGGTTCCTTATCAGTGCTTTGTTTCTAATTACATTATTTACTGGAAGTATTTTGAATACTATTTTAAATGATGGTCAGATTAGGCAGGTGAAATTTCATTCAGATGAGAAGGGGAATATTGTCGATCACCCTCCATATGCACCTTTTACTGAATATTTATTTGGTTCGGACGTATTTGGCTATGATTTAGGACAGATGATGGTCGAGGGAGCGAAATGGACGATAGGAATAACTCTCACAATTGTTATTCTTAGGCTGTTATGTTCCATAGTGTTGGCAGCCTTCATTTATTCTGTAAACAATAGGTTTTATAACGGTATAAAAACTCTCTTTGAACCTATTTCGGTTGTTCCGCAAACGATCATTGCTTACTTTATTTTATTCAGTGTTTTGTGGATGCCATCTGATGGATTTCATACTCCTTTTAGGTTACGAGCATCCTTTCAAGTCTTTATTTTAGTCGCAATTGCCATTCCCAACTTAACAATTCACATATCAAGTGAAATGCGACAGGTGGAAAGGGAAGATTTTATCGAGGTTTCCAGAACTCTAGGTTCAAGTAAGCCCTATATCTTTTTTAAGCATATCATTCCTCATGTGTACGAAAAATGGATCATTTTATTTGGCCAACAATTTATACAAGTGTTGCAGCTTCTTGCTCATCTAGGATTTATGCAGCTGTTTTTTGGAGGCACACATTATGGGGACCCCGATCAGGATATGCCTCCTCGAACCATTTCCTATGAGTGGTCAGGTGTGATTGGCGGAGATATTAGTTATCTTTACTCACCACAACCTTGGATTGTATTAGTGCCAATAGGGTTCTTTATTGTCACTGCCATATGTGTAGCACTAATGAATCAATCTCTCCAAGTTTATTTTGAACATAAAACATTGGTTCGGTTAAAGAAAAATGCACAATAATCCGTTGTGAGCAGATTAGAAAGGATATCCACTATGGTCTTTTTATTAAAAAGAAAACGGTTCCTTATTAGTTTCATATTTCTTGTAGCTTTGTTTACAGGTAGCATTCTAAATACCTTATTGAATGATGGGCAGATCAGACAGGTGAAGTTTCATTCAGATGAAAAGGGGAATATTGTGGACACTCCCCCCTATGCGCCATTCACCCAATATGTATTTGGGTCTGACCGATATGGATATGATCTCGGTCATTTGATGGTGGAGGGAGCAAAATGGACAATAGGAATTACTATTACAATTGTTATTTTTAGGATGGTATGTTCCATTGTGTTTGCTTCCTTCATTTACTCTGCAAACAATCGAATTTATAACGTTATCAAAACTATTTTTGAACCCTTTTCAGTTGTTCCGCAAACGATTATTGCTTACTTTATTTTATTCAGTGTTTTGTGGATGCCACTTGATGGTTTTCATACTCCCTTTTGGTTACGAGCATCCTTCCAAGTCTTTATACTGGTAAGCATCGCCATTCCTAACTTAACGATTCACATTTCAAGTGAAATGCGGCATGTGGAAAAGGAAGATTTTATTGTAGTTTCAAGAACACTTGGTTCTAGTAAACGCAATATCTTTTTTAAACATATTATTCCTCATGTGTACGAAAAATGGATTATCTTATTTGGCCAACAATTTATTCAAGTATTGCAGCTTCTTGCCCATCTTGGATTTATGAAACTTTTTTTTGGAGGAACCCACTATCCGGACGATGACACGCCTCCTCGGACAATTTCCTATGAATGGTCCGGTGTGATTGGAGGAGATATCAGTTATCTCTACTCACAGCAGCCGTGGATTGTCTTAGTGCCAATTGGGTTCTTTATTGTGACTGCCATAAGTGTAGCACTAATTAATCAATCTATTCACGGTTATTTTGAACATAAGACGATGGTTCGTTTAAATAAAAGATAAAAAATTGAGGTAAATAGGAACATAGGAGAATAGGTTATATAAAAAGGAGGGGGGAAAATGCTACGAAATGTTATCATGGTGAGGGATGATGAAGAAAGCGTGAAACAAGCCATAAGAGAAATCCTGCGTTCAAAAAATAAGGGTCATGAGGTGGCACTTGATTTAACGAGAATCAAAGATAAAGCAAGAAAGACGGAAATTATGAAGCAGTTAACAAAATATTAATGGAGGTTATCTTAATAAAGATGCCTCTATTTTTTTATATTAAAGGGAACACCCAGAAAAGGGGCTGATCTCAGCCGCAGAATTTATCCCAGTAGCTGTGAAAACGGGTCTTGAAGCATTAAATCTACATAGTAAAAGGCAATGATTCCAAGTACTGGACCATTGCCTTTTTTTACCATTCTGTCTACTATTGCCTCAACCGTTTGAGTACTTTTTCTACAAAGTTTGCATGATTGATATCTAAATCCAATATTTCATTTCTAAAGGATTTAAACCGCCCATTCGCTACTTCCAGTGTAAAGTACCCTCTTGGACTTTGTAGGTTAATATCACCAATAATATTTTTCCCACGTTCAGGATCAAATAAATGTACTAAGTTAGGATTGCTTGGATGTGGTCTGAACATACACCCCTGTTCCACGCAAACTCTTACGATATTACGTACCTTCGGATGAGTGATACTCTCAATTTTCTTATTAACTTCAATGCTGACCATATTGTATCCTCCTTTCCCATCTTATAAAAATATGAGGGTAGAGGGTATTTCATTCCTCTTTATGCGTTTAATTGTCAGAAACTTTAGTCTTCATGTGCGAGGGATTTAATGATAAACTATTAAAAAATCATTAATCGAAGCGAGGACAAAAATGATAAAAGCTATTTTTTTTGATTTAGATGATACTTTACTTTGGGACCAAAAAAGTGTAAAAGAAGCCTTTGCAGCAACATGTAGATTAGCACAGGAGAGGTATGGCATTTCTGCAGATCAACTTGAAGAAGCTGTTCGTGAAGCAGCTAGAAACTTATATTCTTCCTATGAAACGTTTCCGTTTACACAAATGATTGGGATTAATCCTTTTGAAGGGTTATGGGGGAATTTTTTAGATGATACGGAAGATTTTAAGAAAATGAAAGAAATTGTACCCACCTATCGAAAAGATGCGTGGATATTAGGATTATCAGCAATGGGTATCGATGATTCTGAATTTGGGGTTGAGTTAGCAGAACGGTTTCCCCAGGAGCGACGTAAGCTACCATTTGTCTATGATGAAACGTTTAAAATTCTAGATAGATTAAAGGGAAACTATCAACTTCTTCTATTAACAAACGGATCCCCTGATCTTCAAAATACAAAACTAGCTATAACACCTGAGTTAGTTCCTTATTTTGATCATATTGTTATTTCCGGTGATTTCGGTCGAGGAAAGCCGGATCCTTCGATATTCGAGCATGCCCTATCACGTATGTCTTTGAAAAAGGACGAAGTTATAATGGTTGGTGATAACCTAATGACAGATATTCTTGGCGCAAACCGTGCAGGGATAAAAACAGTTTGGATTAACCGTCATGATAAACAACGAAATGAAGTCATTCCTACATTTGAAATTAAACATTTGGAAGAACTTTATCCTATTTTAGAAGAACTAAAAAGAATCTAAATAGATTTATTTAAAGAGGACACTGCCATACATGTGGGCAGTGTTTTTTTGATTAGGATAATCACATAACATGTTCTTAAAGTTTTCACATTTATAACTATAACAATGATGTTAATCACTTTCAGCTTAATATCTAAATGGTAAGTTATTAATGTGATACCTTTAACAACAGTATTTAGCAACAGTGAAGGAGAGTCCTGAAATGAGTGAAATTATTAATAATCGTGAACAACTAATGACTAAAAATACAGATCGTCTTACCATATTAAAAGGGATCTTCCAAGATCTTCATAACGGAAGAAATTTAGATGAAGTAAAAGCTCATTTTGATGCATTGATTGGGAAGATTACAGTCGATGAAATCACACAGCTCCAACATGAATTTTCAGAAGAGGGAAGTATTCCAAAAGATGAGTTAAAGCGTATTTATCAGGAACATAGTGCCCTATTTCATGGATCAATTGAAAGAGAAAATAATTCGGAAAAGCCAGAGGATCTACCAGGGCATCCGGTTCATACGTTTAAACTGGAAAATAGGGAAATTGAAAAACTGCTTCAACAACAAGTACAAGTCCATGTGGATGAGTTTGTAAGCGACGATTCATCTGAAAACATTTACCATCTGCTGCAGGATTTGAATCTCTTACTAGACATTGATAAGCACTACAGTCGAAAAGAGAACTTACTATTTCCTTATTTAGAAAAGTACGGAATCTTTGGACCGACTACAAATATGTGGAGAATTGATGACTTTATTCGCGATGCTATTAAAGAAGCAAAACAAAAATTAGCCAGCTATCAAGGTGAAAGGCAGGAGGTCCTTGGGGTCCTGAATTTTGTCATCGAAGAAGTAACTGGAATGATTTATAAGGAAGAGAACATCCTTTTTCCAATGGCTTTAAAAAATTTATCTGAGGATGAGTGGATAAAAATTGCTCATGAAAGTGATGAGATAGGCTTTTGTTTAACAGGACCTGCGGAAGGATGGAAGCCAGAGAGAAAAGCCTTAGCCGAGAATGCTATAACCGAAGGCTATATTAAGATGGAAACAGGAATTTTATCTTTAAAGCAATTAGAACTGCTATTAAACCACTTACCAGTTGATATTACTTTTATTGATCATGAAGATGTCGTTCGTTATTTTTCCCACGGAAAAGAAAGAATTTTCGCCCGCACAAAAGCTGTCATCGGACGTACGGTTCAGAATTGTCATCCGCCAAGAAGCGTGCATGTGGTAGAAGAATTATTGGCAGATTTTAAAGCTGGGAAAAAAGACAGTGAGGATTTTTGGATTAAGTTCCGAGATAAATATGTATACATTCGTTATTTTGCAGTCCGTGATGAAAAAGGAAGATACATTGGTACACTAGAATTTACCCAGAATATTGATCCTATAAAAGTTATTGAAGGTGAAAAGAGAATCCTCTCCTAAAAAAATGGAGAAAGTAAGAAAAGGTCTCATCGGATATCGATGGGACCTTTTGTCTATAAAAAACACATTCGCTAGTAGAAGTGTAACTTTATATCTGTTTTTAGCGACTATAGTGCTGATAACAAAAAAACATGTTAAATAAGGGGATATGAAAATGGCAAACAAAAAAATATATTTTGTCATAAGCACAGCTATAGTATTCGGACTATTAACAGGCTGTGGCACAAGTACACAAACGAATGGTACCAATGGTGGAACAAAAACGGAAAATCAAAAGCAAGAAAAAGTGACGGCAAAATTTATTCCTTCACTTGAAATAAAAGAGGATAACCATGACATGACAGTCAAATATGCTGTTAAAAATATATCCGGCAAAAAACAGACTCTAACCTTTTCTAATGGTTTAAAGGCTGACTTTGTTGTATACGATCAGAATGGAAAAAAAGTTAAACAATATTCAGAAGAAGTTTCCGAAACACAAGCTACGGAAGAAATTTCATTAGATAATAATAAAGAAATAGAACAAAAATTTACTATATCTGATCTTCCAAATGGTCAATATAAATTTGAGGTTTTTCTGACTTCAAAAGAGGAAAAGGCAAAGAGTGAGGCAGAGTTTATAGTAAAGAATTCTTTATATACTAATGGTTCGGGTCAGTATGTAGGTCAAATGGATCCACATACAATAGAAGTAAACGTTGATGGAAATAAAACCGCCTTTCAATTATCAGATGAAGCGATCAAACAATTAACATCGATAAAAGAAGGTGACCAGATTTCATTTATCTATTCAGAAAAGGAAAGCGGACAAAAAACAATTGAAAGGTTTTTTATAAAGTCGTAATAAAAACTTAAACCTGCCAGGCCACCTGTTAGTAATAGGGTGACATGGTAGGGTTTTTCATTTTTAAAACAGTTGCTCTCTTGAAACGAATATAATCCTCTAGTGTTTAATAGGATTACTATATATAGGTATAGTACTACTTTTTTGTTAAAAAGGAGGGTGACATGATTAAAGTAAGAAATCTGGTAAAGTCTTTTGGTTCACAAACTGTTTTAACTGATATTAATTTGTCCGTTTCTGAAAAAGAGGTCGTTGTCATTATTGGTGCGAGTGGTTCTGGAAAAAGTACATTACTTCGCTGCCTTAATTTCCTTGAAATATATGATCAGGGAGAAATCACGTTAAGGGGAGAAACAATACAACCAACTAGCAACAACCTGAACAAAATTCGTGAAGATGTCGGAATGGTATTTCAACATTTTAATCTTTTTCCACACATGACTGTGTTAGAGAATGTGATGGAAGCCCCTGTGCATGTAAAAAGAATGGACAAGACTCAAGCAAAACAAAAAGCGTTAGTATTACTTGAGAAAGTAGGATTATCTGATAAAGCTTCAGCCTATCCAAAAAATCTTTCAGGTGGTCAAAAGCAACGAGTAGCTATTGCGCGAGCGCTCGCCATGGAACCACGAATCATGCTGTTTGATGAGCCGACATCTGCACTTGATCCTGAACTTGTGGGAGAAGTTCTTCAGGTAATGAAGCAGCTGGCAAAAGAGGGAATGACGATGGTTGTTGTTACACATGAAATGGGGTTTGCTCGTGAAGTAGCTGATCGTGTGGTCTTTATGGGGGATGGGAAAATTCTTGAAGAAGCACCGCCGAACGAATTTTTCATCAATCCTCAGCACGTGAAAGCCAAACAATTTTTAAATAGTATTCTTTAAAAAATGGAGGGATTTTGTTGAAAAAAAGCTGGATGATAGGATTGATGGTTTCTCTGTTTTTTGTGTCTGTTATGTTGACAGCTTGTGGTAGTTCAGAGAAAAGCAGTGGTAACGAGAAAAAAGAATTTCGCTATGCGATGAGCGGATTGTACAAGCCGTTTAATTTCAAGGAAAATGGGAAATTAGTTGGCTTTGACGTAGAGATTGGGGAAGCTCTTGCGAAAAAAATGGGAATGAAGCCTGTAGCGGTTACAAACCCTTGGGAAACACTTATTCAAGGCTTAAAGGCAAAGAAATTTGATGCCATTCTTGCAAGTATGACTGTTACGGAAGAACGTAAAAAATCAGTAAACTTTACAGATACGTACTATCGTTCCGGTGCACAGATATTTGTAGCAAAAGACAATGAGACCATTAGATCAGTTGCTGACTTAAAAGGGAAAAAAATTGGAGTTGTTAAGGCAAGTACTTATAAAGAGCTGGCATTACAAAATACAGATCAAGGTAACATTGTTGAATATGACAGTGATATCACAGCGCTAATGGATCTTCCAACTGGTAGGTTGGATGCAGTAATTACTGATCAAATGGTGGGGCTTCCAATCATCAAAGACGGTGCAATCAAGATTAAAGATGTTGGTAAGCCACTTTCACACGATGATCAGGCCATAGCGGTCCGAAAAGAGGATAAAGAGCTGCTTGATAAGTTAAACAAAGCTCTTGCTGAAATTATTAAGGACGGAACCTATGACAAAATTAGTAACAAATGGTTTGGTCGTAGTATTTTAGGAGAATAGGAGTTTCTATGGGTGTCAATTATGAGTGGCAGGCACCCTTTTGATTAAATAAAGAGAGGGTGTTGATTATCGTTCAAATCTTCCTGGACACCTATGAGATTTTTATTTCTGCGGCACTACTTACCTTAAGGTTAACCATTACATCACTAATCATTGGGTGTCTTATTGGGCTCATTGTTGCTTTCTTAAGAATTTCTTCAAATAAATGGCTAAATAAATTAGCAACTATTTATATTGGTCTTATTAGAGGTACACCGTTAATTGTCCAAATAGCCATTTTGTATTTTGGAATCGCATCTGTAGTTACCTTCTCACAGTTCTGGGCTGGTGCTCTCGCCTTAGCAATTCATAATGGTGCATACATTGCAGAGATTTTTCGAGGTTCTATCCAATCCATTGACAAGGGACAGATGGAGGCGGCCCGGTCACTTGGAATGTCCTATCCACTTGCGATGAGAAGAATTATATTACCGCAGGCATTTAAATTTTCCATCCCTCCATTGGGAAATCAATTTATTATTGGATTAAAGGATTCCTCCCTTGTTGCCTATGTTGGAATGTCAGATTTATGGGGCTCAGGGTTAAGTGAAGCAGCATCAAATTACCGCCAATTAGAAACTTACATGGTGGTTGGTATGTATTATTTAGTACTTGTCTTGTTATTTTCTTTCTTGCTAAGGAAATTAGAGAGACGGATGGATATTGACTCAAAAGAGGTTGCATAGAACCAAAAGGGTCAGAAACCAATTACGGCCTGACCCAATTTTTTATTTAAATGAAAGAATTATCAGAAAAATAGGATGAAAGACATATGTATTGAGGATATAAAAGGTAGAAAAGACCTATTCTTAATAATTTCAAGTAGATGAGATAATATCACTAAGTAAGCGTTTTCTATACTTGTTTGTGCAAACGTTTGCCTTAAAACAGTTTGGGGAGGAAAAAGGATGAAAGGTAAATCACGGAAGTTATTCAGTTACTTAGCACTTTTAACGTTAATTGTGCAAACGATTGCAGGAACGGCTTTTTTTCATCCGTCGCCTACAAAGGCTGATGGAAGAGTAATAACACTTGTCGGTAACCTACAAGATGAACTGGGCGGATCAGGGGAATGGAACCCAGCTGATCCTGCGACACAAATGACTCTGCAAGCGAATGGGAAGTACTTGTTAACAGGTACACTGCCCGCAGGAAGCTATGAATATAAAATTGCCATAAATGGGTCATGGGATGAAAACTATGGGGTGGATGGAGTTCCTGGGGGAGATAACTACAAGCTATCTCTAGATAAGGAACAGAAGGTTACGTTCCTCTATGATGATAGCACCCATCGTGTAACGGTACCGGTAGAATTGCCGGATGATCAAAAACCTAGAATAGTAGGCGATATACAGCCAGAACTTAATGCAGGTGGAGAGTGGCAACCAGCTGAGTCAACTGCTATTTTACAAGATGATGACCATGACAATGTATACACTTATACTGCTCAAGTTCCAAAGGGTAAGCATGAATTTAAGGTTGTACTTGGGAACAACTGGGATGCGCCTGCATATCCAGATAATAACTTTGTATTAAATGTTCTAAAAGATGAAAAGGTTACGTTCTTTTACAATCATGATACTAAAGAAGTATACACCGATTATGATCCGGGTTTACCTGATGGTAGTGTCCAAGGGGACAAGCTTTACCACAATACGTGGGATTCGGCTTACCGTTCACCTTTTGGGGCAGTAAAGGCAGGGGAGACAGTTAAGCTCCGTCTTCAAGCAAAAAAGGGTGACTTAACTGGCGCAAAAGTCCAGCTGAAAAACTACAATACTGGTAATACCGCAACTGTAGATATGGAGTATGCCGGTTGGATGGATCAAAAAGGTACAGAGGTCGAGTTTTGGGAAGCAGACGTTAAGCCAGAGGTAAAGGGTGTTTATGGTTATAAGTTTATTGCTCGTGATGGTGAAGGACAGAAAGAGTACGGGGAAGACGTCCAAGAAGGTGGAAAAGGAACGGCGACGGACTCAAATGCATCTTTATTCCAGTTAACGGTATTTGACCCGTCATTTAAAACACCTGATTGGATGAAGGAAGCAGTCGTATATCAAATTTTTCCAGATCGATTTAACAATGGGGATAAAAAGAATGATCGTGCAAAGACAAATGCGCGTGGTGATGAACCAATTGAGCATAAGGATTGGAACGATTTGCCTGATAATCCTCGTCTAGAAGGGACAGAAGGATATAAAGGCGATGCCATATTCTCTAATGACTTCTTCGGTGGAGACATCGCTGGAATTCAAAAGAAATTAGATTATATCCAATCATTAGGCGTAAACACACTTTATTTAAATCCGATTGCAGAAGCAGCATCGAACCATAAATATGATGCGGCGGACTACAAGAACGTTGACCCGATGTTTGGTTCGCCTGAAGAATTTAAAGCCTTTACAAAAGAATTAAAGAAAAGAAAAATGCACTTAATTTTAGATGGCGTATTTAACCATGTTGGGGACGACTCCATTTATTTTGACCGATACAGTAAATATCCAACGGTTGGTGCTTATGAGTATTGGTCAGCTATCTATGACCTCGTTAATAAAGGAGTATCAGAAGCTGATGCAAAAAAGCAAGTAAGAGATAAATTTATCGATGAAGGACAAACGTTTAGCCCATACGGCTTTGAAAATTGGTTTAACATTCAAAATGAAAAAGTTGACGGTGTTTATAAATACCAGTGCTGGTGGGGCTATGATTCCCTTCCAGAAATTAAATCAGTGCCTGGTGAAGCGGTCGATTATCCATCAGAGTTAAATAATAAGTCCTTTGCAAATTACATTATGTATGATAAAGACTCAGTGGCAAAGTCATGGATTAACAACGGTTCTTCCGGATGGCGTTTAGACGTGGCAAACGAAGTAGATCCTGAGTTTTGGCGTGAGTTTCGTAAAGAACTGAAAACAGGAAAAAAAGATGACCCATTAATCCTAGGCGAAATTTGGGATGACGCTTCAGAGTATTTTCTCGGTGACCTATATGATTCAGTCATGAACTATCGTTTCCGTGGTGCGATGATTGATTACTTAAAGTCCGGAAATGCGGAAGGTGCCGAAAATCAGCTCTATGCTGTCTATGAGGACTACCCAAAAGAAGCATTTTATTCCCTTATGAACTTAATGGGCTCACATGATACAGCACGTGCAGCGTTTGTTTTAGGAAATGGGACAGACTCGTATGAAAGAGCTGAGTTTGATAAGAACTATAATCGTGAACTAGGAATTAAACGCTTAAAGCTCGCTGCTATTCTACAAATGGGCTATGCTGGTGCACCAACTATTTACTATGGCGATGAAGCTGGTGTTACTGGTTCAAAAGATCCTGATGACCGCAGGACCTATCCATGGGGTAATGAAAACAAAGATTTAATCAAACATTATCAAACAATTGGTAAAGTAAGAAATGACTATCATGATTTATTTAGCTATGGAGATTTAAATCATCTCTATGCTAAGGGTGATGTGCTTGCTTTTTCTCGTTCAGACAAAAAGAATGTAGGTATTGTACTGACAAACCGAGGCACTGAAGAAAAAACGGTTGTACTGAATGTCCAAGATTTATTAATTAATGGAATTAAGTTCACTGACCAGCTTGATAAAAAGTATACAACTGTAACTAAAGATGGAACATTGAGCGTGACGGTTCCTGCCATGAGCGGTCGCATGCTTGTATCCGATAAAGGGCAGAACTTAAAACGTCCAGCTTTGGTTACAGACTTAACTGTAGCAGAAGGAAGTCATACCGCAACACTTAAATGGGATGGCGATGCAAAACAATATGCCATTTACGAAACAACAATTTCCGGAGCTTTTTATCAAAAAGTAAAAGAAACTACTAAAACTTCAGTAACAATTGACGGGTTAGACAATGGCCGAAAATATTATTTTGCTATCGTTGCGCTTGATAAAAACGGAAATGAATCCAAAAAGGTAGAGACTAAGGACGCTGTTATTCCACATGTATCGCTAACTTCTGAGAATTATAAGATTGATAATGTGACAGCTCTAGAAGAAGGAATTATTGATCTCTCCAAGCCCGAAACGGTTACAGCTAATATTTTTGTAAAAGGTGAAACTGAGTTAGAACAAATGGAAGGTTTGCAAGCGAAGCTTGAAGTTAAGCAGCCAGGAAGTGAAAAGTGGACCCCAATTAAGGCTTCATACGTAAATCAGCAGGAAACATCAAATGTGTATAGTGCAATCTTCCTGCCATTTAATGTAGGAACTTATGAGTATCGTTTTGCATTCTCAAATGATTTAGGCCGCAGTTGGGTGGCAAGCGAAACAAAGTCAGTTAGCTTTACAAAAGGAGACGATACAACAGCACCTGCAGAAAAAGTGACACTTGAACAGCCTCAGAAGGAATCAGGTCAGGTCAACCTTTCCTGGAAGGTGGATGGGGCAAATGATCCATATATGGTAACAATTGTCCGTGATGGTGAAATGATCGATCAGCTATTGGATCTATCAAAAAACTCCTTTAGAGATATTAATGTGACCAATGGAAAAACGTATACGTACGAAGTTCGGATATATGATAAGGCAGGAAATATGGTGAAATCCAACGCTGTTACTATCACGCCTGAACTAGTTACAGTAAAAGTAACGTTTAAAGTAAATGCACCAGCCTATACTCCGCAAGGTATCTACATTACAATGCCGGGAAGTAAAAACGGTTGGAATACTGGCGCATGGCAGATGACTCGTGCCGGAGCGGTTACCAATGATTATGAATATACGGTAGAAGCACAAGAAGGAGAAGTTCTTACTTATAAATATGTAAAAAATGGTACGTGGGATCAAGAAGGGTTACCGGACCATACTGCAGCAAACCCAACCGACGATGATGTCAGTTATTATGGCTATGGGGCACAAGGTACTGACCTTTCAGTAGTGGTGGCAAACCAAGGTGGTAATCAAATGGTGGTACAAGATAGAATCATTCGCTGGATTGACCTTCCGGTGGTGGTTACATCCCATACAGATGGGCAGACGGTATCAACTGACAGTATTACTTTACAAGGAAATGCCATTAAGGATGGTGTCCTAACAATTAATGGAGAGCCTGTTACAATTAATAGTGATATGACTTTTTCTCACACGATTAAACTAAATCCAGGTGAAAACAAGTTAAGCATTCATATCGAACCATCAGAGAATAATAAGGCAACAATCTTTAAAAATGATGGAGGTGCCATTTCAAAAGCGACTAAAACAATCAATTTTACCATTAATAAGAAATAACAGAGGGCCTCTTTCCTAGTAATAGGATAGAGGCCTTTTCCTGTTAAGATTTTCCCCTTAATACTAAGCATACCTATAAAAATAATTATCATAGAAATAATTAATATTCATTTCTTAATTGGTTCATATTACAAAGAGAGTTTATAGATGAAAAAAAAGGATGAATCAAGTGGAGACTTTAATTATTGCCGTTCTCCGAACGTGTTTTTCATTTTTAATTTTATTGACAGTTTCGATATGGATTGGAAAACAAGTAAATTCTCATAACAATCATTATAATTTTGCGTTATCTGTAACGCTGGGTTCATTTATTGCAAATATGGGATTTGATACAAATTTAAAATTCACACCAATGTTTGCTTCTTTTATTGCACTTATTTTCATGTATTTAATTAGTTCACTCATATCTAATAAAAATAGACGTTTTCGGTTGTGGCTTTCAGGGGAGCCGACCGTTGTTATTGAGAATGGCAAGCTGTTAGACGGTAACATGAAAAAAATACGGTATACGCTTGATGATTTAAACCAGCAGCTTAGAGAACAAGGGATTTTTGATTTAATTGAAGTGGAGTTTGCTTTATTAGAAGTTAGTGGTAAGTTATCTGTTCTGAAAAAAACAAACTATCAAAGTGTAACCAAAAATGAAATTGTTTCAACCAATACTAGTGTAGATATCCATCTCCCTATTGAACTGGTCATGGACGGAAAGGTAGTTGAGAAGAACTTGAACTCACAATACTCTAGCGCATGGCTCAATCAGGAGTTGCAATCTCGAAACCTGCAACTAAAAGATATTCAATACGCAGTTATATTATCAAATAGTTCTTTAATTATTGATCTATATAATGATCATTTAAAATCTCCTTTGGATCAGGAGTAGTTATGGTTAGTCCCAAAATAGTAGAGGGATTAGCCTTTATGAATTATTTTTTTAAAATAATTTTTATTCATTAGTTAATTTTCACTAGTTTAATGAATAATAGCTAATTCTTGAAAAAATAGTAAACTTTTGTCATTTTGCAATTATCAAATAAATCATTAAAATAGGTTGAATTTTGAGTGTTTGAATAGTAATATTATTCACGGAATAATATTTGAAATTACTAATCTATTAATATGAGTATTGGAATTCTAAGGTGGGAGCATTATTTATGCAAAATAAATTAAGTTTTTCAAGGTATTTCATCATTGGTGTGATGTTGTTTGCCTTGTTTTTTGGCGCAGGAAATTTAATTTTTCCAGCATCGCTTGGTCAAAAAGCAGGATCAAATATTTGGCTGGCGGTAGGAGGATTTTTAATAACGGGGATAGGATTACCGTTCCTCGGAATCTTGGCCATGGGTGTTTCGGGAAGTAAGAATTTACAGGAGCTTTCTAGCCGTATCCATCCAGTCTTCGGAGTTGTCTTTACATCTCTTTTATACCTGACCATAGGACCATTTTTTGCAGCTCCTAGAACGGGAGCTGTTGCGTTTGATATCGGAATTGCACCTTTTGTAAATGAAAGCAATGGACATGTTGGATTGATTATATTTACTCTATTATTTTTTGTAGTCACACTTTGGTTTTCTCTAAACCCAGCGAAAATAGTGGATAATGTGGGGAGAATACTGTCTCCTGGTATTATCATACTTATCTTTGTGTTACTGTTCATGATAATAGTAAAACCAGTCGGAACGATTGAAGCACCACAAGCATCTTATACTAACGGCGCATTTATGAAAGGTTTGATGGAAGGCTATAATACAATGGATGCACTCGCTTCGCTTGTGTTTGGCATTATTGTCATCAACGCGATTCGTTCCATGGGTATAACGTCATCTCGTGGTATCCTTTTGGCATCAGCTAAATCAGGGATAGTCGCAACATTTTTTCTTGGAATCATATATGTTGGTATTGCCTACCTAGGGGCAACAAGTACGGAAGCGTTTGGCCTATTTGATACAGGTGGACCTGTCCTTGGAAAGGCAGCATTTCATTATTTTGGTTCGTTCGGAACACTCATGTTATCCATTATAATCATTCTGGCTTGTCTCACAACCAGTATCGGGCTTATGACGGCATGCGGTGAATACTTTCATATTTTGATGCCTAGAATCAGTTATAAAAAGTGGGTTGTGTTTTTCTCCTTGGTTTCGTTAATTATAGCGAATTTTGGATTGTCAAACATTATTACATTCTCCATTCCAGTGTTAATGTTTCTCTATCCACTTGCAATTGCCTTAATGATGCTTGCCTTTGTATCAAAACTATTTAACCATTCGAAAATTGTATATGTTACTGCTATCGCTGTCACATTTTGCATAAGCATAATTGATGGGTTTAAAACCTTATGCAACTTATTAGAAATGGACTATTTTAACTGGCTGGCTCCGATCGTTTCGTTTTATGAGCGAGCGTTACCTCTATACAAGGATGGACTTGGTTGGTTGCTTCCTGTTTTGGCTGCAATTATTATTACATCATTATTTGTACGATTACAGAAAGTTACTACAGTCCGTATTAAAAATAAAACAGAGAGCGCTTTGTAAGTATTCAACATCTCCCTATAATAGGGGAGATGTTTTGTTTATTTATAATCTTTTTTTATAATAAAAAATAGGTACTGATAATCGAGGTGTTTTCATTGGAATTACGGCAGTTAAGATTATTTATTGAGGTAGCTAAGCATAAAAGCATTACAAAAGCAGCGGAGAATATGCATATTTCTCAGCCAGCATTGAGCAAGTCTCTAATGGCACTAGAAGATGAACTGGGCATGACATTGATTATTAGGACCAACAAGACAAGCGACCTTACAGATGCAGGGAAGGTGGTTCTCGAATATGCTCTAAGGATGACCGTGTTAGTAGATGAAATGAAAACCACTTTAATTGATATGACGAACTTATCAAGAGGTCAAATCAACATTGGGTTACCTCCATTTATTGGAAGCTTGTTTTTTCCAAGGGTCATGGCCAAATTTCATCATGCCTTTCCGAATATAGAATTAAATATTACAGAGTATGGTGGTGCAAGAGTCGTAAAAAGTGTGGAAGAAGGTGAATTTGAATTGGGTGTTGCTGTACTACCTATAGATGAACAGCAATTTTCAGTTTATCCCATCGTAGAGGAAGAGATGAGGCTAGTGGTTTACAAAGATCATCACTTATCAGATCGTGAACAAGTGGAGTTAAAGGAATTAAGGGAAGAAGAATTTATTTTTTATCATGAGGAATTTGCTCTAAATCAAATAATGAGAAACCATTTCATTGCTGCTGGCTTTGAACCAAAAATTTTATTCAAGAGTTCACAATGGGATCTAATGACGGAGATGGTTGCAGCAAACCTAGGTATTACCATCCTTCCACAATCGATCTGCAACCGGGCTTTTAATGCGGATTTAAAGATAATCAAACTTCAGGACGATATAATGTGGAGACTAGCTGTTATTACAAAAAAAGACCGCTACATTTCTAACGCGGGGAGAACCTTTATTGATTTCATTCTAAAAGAGCCATTATAACTTTGAGTTATGAAAAACATTCTATATATGTATTTTACGAATGGTAAATATCGCTGTACTATTACTAATAGTTAATTCAAGGAACAAAAGGGAGTCTAATTGCTCACTTTTTCTTATTTAGAAAGGAAATACACAATGAAACTAGGAGTAATAGTGATACAAGTTTTAATTTTACATGTTTTCTTATTTCTAGGAGTAGCACTGAAGGAATGGATTCCTCTTCCCATTCCCGCTTCTATGTTCGGATTAGGTCTTCTTTTTCTAGCGCTTTATTTCAAACTTATTAAACTGGAATGGGTGGAAAAAGGGGCAAGTTGGCTGATGGCTGAGTTGCTGTTATTTTTTATTCCATCCGCAGTTGGAATAGTAAATTATGATGATATTATTAGCCTTCAAGGTGCGGAAATTGTTGTTTTAATTGCCATTAGTACAGCGATAGTTATGGGAATGACTGCACTTATTGCTGAAAAAATATCGGTTCGAAAAAGGGGTGAGCAGCATTGATGACGATATTATTTACGGTCATAACGTATCTTATCTATCGGTTTGCAAAAAAAACCTATACAAATATAACTCTACCGTTTTTTCACCCGTTACTATTGGCACCTATTTTACTAATAGTTCTAATATCTATTACTCATGTTTCGGCTACCCAATACTTGGAGGCATCTAAGTGGCTAACCCATCTATTAGGTCCGGCAACAGTTGCCTTTGCAGTACCCATTTACAAAAATTTATCGATTATTAAAAAGTTTATTGGTACTATAATCATTAGTATTACATCAGGTACGCTCGTTGCTATTTTTTCAACCTTTGGACTGTCAA
Organism: Bacillus sp. (in: firmicutes); assembly: GCA_039832695.1. GTDB lineage: Bacteria > Bacillota > Bacilli > Bacillales > Cytobacillaceae > Neobacillus. The sequence goes on along the minus strand of JBDOMM010000050.1, from coordinate 1,011 downwards.
AATTAATTCACTTAAATTATGATTTTGTTACTTCCATCCTTCCAAGATCTATCACGACTCCGATTGCGATTGAGGTGTCAAAAGAAATTGGTGGATTGCCAACCTTGACGACTGTTTTTGTCATTTTAACCGGTGTAATTGGCGGTGTTGTCGGTCCAATGGTTCTTAAATTTCTGTCAATCAAAACCCCAATTGCCAAAGGACTTGCTTTAGGTATGGGTGCACATGGAGCTGGAACTAATAAAGCGTTGGAGTACGGTGAACAGGAAGCAACGTTTTCATCCCTTGCGATGATTTTTGCCGCATTCATTACTCTTATCTGGGCTGCGCTGCTCATTCCTCCATTGATGAATATTCCACATTTATTTTAATACCAACAAGAAAGGTTTCCTATGAGGGCTCTACGCGACCGAAACAGATGGAAAAACGAAAGAAAGGTTTCCTATGAGGGCTCTACGCGACCGAAACAGCTGGAAAAACGAAAGAAAGGTCTCGTATGAGGGCTCTACGCGACCGAAACAGCTGGAAAAACGCAGGAAAGGTCTCGTATGAAGGTTCTATGCGACCGAAACAGCTGGAAAAACGAAAGAAAGGTTTCCTATGAGGGCTCTACGCGACCGAAACAGCTGGAAAAACGAAAGAAAGGTTTCCTGTGAGGGCTCTACGCGACCGAAACAGCTGGAAAAACGAAAGAAAGGTTTCCTATGAGGGCTCTACGCGACCGAAACAGCTGGAAAAACGCAGGAAAGGTCTCGTATGAAGGTTCTATGCGACCGAAACAGCTGGAAAAACGAAAGAAAGGTTTCCTATGAGGGCTCTACGCGACCGAAACAGCTTGAAAAACGAAAGAAAGGTCTCGTATGAAGGTTCTATGCGACCGAAACTGATACTACGTCAAGAAAACGGACAAATTAAATTGAGTTTTTCTTTTCAAAAACCCTACCGCGCTTCGCTTGCTGACCTGGATGAATAGTGGCACTTTTTCAAAGTATCACTATTCATCCAGGAAAA
>JBDOMM010000015.1:0-15779 GCA_039832695.1 Bacillus sp. (in: firmicutes) | reverse complement strand
TAGGTTAAACTGTAATTGGGTCATAATTAATTCCTCCTCATTGTTTTCGTCGCTGATAACATTGTAGCCATGAGGAATTAATTTGACTCATTTTCTTTTTACACAATTATATGGACTTAATCGAAAAAACCGTTCGCATTGTCAGAATAAGGTCGTGATTCTGTCAAAGATGGGGAAAAAACCGTTCACCCTGTCCGAATAACATTGGAATTCTGCCAGTGCTAGGAGAAAATCCGTACACATTGTCCGAAAAAGGCTGTGATTCTGCCAATCTAGGATAAAATCTGTTCCCCTAGTCCGAATAGTTCATGTATTCGGACTTACTCCTTTGAAAGTTGAAACTTATCTCTGTAGTAATGTCCCCAACGAATGCTAAGTTGGTGGACTTTTTTTCTTTCAATAAAGAATTGAACGACAATGAGAAGAATATATTTAACAAAGCATGTACTCTATTCTGTTTAAAAGGGGAGCACGATGTTCAGAAAAAGAGTTAAATATTATAAAGATAGCTATAGATCGAATTACATTTCATTCTATAAACGTGGCTGTTCAATTTTTTGCGGAGCCATGCTTGTTGCTATTTCCTTACAATTATTTTTAGTAGAAAATTATGTAATAGATGGTGGGGTTATTGGCATCAGCATCATCCTTTCGCATATTACCCGTCAAGAAGTGGGATTGTACCTCCTATTATTAAATACTCCCTTTTTTATCATTGGTTATTCCTATTTGGGTAAAAGATTTCTAGCGTTAAGTCTTTTTGCAATCCTTGTATTATCAGTGGGGACATACGTATTAGAGCCGTTTCCAGCCATCACCCATAATCCTCTCTTAGTTATCATATTAGGTGGTATGATACTTGGGTTAGGGGTAGGGATTACGATCCGTTACGGGGGATGTTTAGATGGAACAGAAGTAATTGCCATTCTATTTAGCAAACGTTCCCCTTTTTCAATTGGACAGTACATCCTGTTTTTAAATTTCTTTATTTTTAGTAGTTCGGTGTTTATTTTTGGTTTAAGGGAGGCAATATACTCCTTGGCCACCTTTTTTGTGGCCTATAAAACGATAGATTTTTCCATACAAGAACACTAAAATGCCCGATCACGTTTAGTAGATCGGGCATTTTTATTAATGTTTGTTCAAAAATTCTAGCACTCTATCATTCACAAAATCATTTGCTTCAGTGACATAGATGTGGCCGGCACCTTGGATGGTTAAAAACTCTGCATTGGGAATTTTTTCGGCTAACGTGACCCCATTTTCATAGGGAACTAATTTATCTTCATCACCATGAATGACTAATGTAGGTACTTTAATTTGATCGATATCATTATAAGTGTCATGTTGGAGACATGCTTGAAGCTGTAACATATAGGCAAAAGGTTGGATAGGGATTTCAATGCGTCTTTGGATATCTTCGGCCACCAACTCACGATGTTCTTCCAAGAAAGACTGACTATAAAGAATAGGAGCTGTTGCCCAAGCCATTTCCTCTGGGGTTGCAATAGAAGAGGCTCTTGAGAGCATGAGCATATTAACATCTGAGCTAGGTTGTACATGGTTAACACCACCCGATGTAGTACACCCAAGAATTAATGAACGGATACAGTCAGGATACTTAATGGCTAATTTTTGAGCAATCATCCCTCCCATAGAAATGCCATATACATGAACTGAATCTTCTCCAGCAGCATCCAAGACGGCTCTAGCATCCTCTGCCATCAAATCAATTGAATAAGGAGTATTTGGTTTATCACTTAATCCTACCCCGCGATTATCAAAAATAATCACTTTGTAATGTTCACTTAGAGCAGGCACTGTCCTGAACCATGACTTAGAATTTAGTGACAACCCCATTATTAGTAGTAATGGTTCACCTTTTCCATGTATCTCATAATAAAGATTGATTCCATTTGCTTTCGTGACTGGCATCGTATACAACTCCTCTTTATTAGATAATGGTAAATTATATGAAAGATCATGCTTGTCAAGAACAAATAGTTAATAAGAGGGGAATTTCCACAGTCTTATAGGAGAATATCATTTTTTGAGTTGGGGTGTGAATGGGTGAATGGTAGGTCATTTGGTTAGGAGGGAGATTGTTGTCTTGTTTGACAGGGATATGGCATAAATCGAGAAATATTACGACATTTTTCGCTATAAATTTCTTCCGCTTCAAACAACTTGATGAAGGAGAAAGCATATATAAAGAGGAGTGTAGAAATTAGGTAAAGAACAGCAGTACCATACCAATGATTAATTGCAGAAAAATGTCGAGAAGGAAGGGTTTACAAAACTGAATTTTACTACAATAATCATAATTATATTAATATTCTAATTAATAGATTAGGAAAATCATGTTCGAGAAAAATGCACCGTATTTAATAGGGATATTGATAAGAAAATTCCTGAGGAGGCATCTGATTTTATGGTTTATCAGCAAAAGCCATGGTTGAACATTTACGACCAAAGAATGGATGAACATGTCAGTATTAATCACCACTCACTTTATGAATTTTTAAAAGAAGCAGCAAACCGTTATAACACCAAGCCGGCATTCACCTTTTTAGGAAAAGAATGGAGTTATAATGAAACAAAATCACTAACCGATCAACTAGCAGTAGCCCTTCACAAAGACGGCTTTCAAAAGGGCGACCGTATAGCCATTATGCTTCCTAATTCCCCGCACTACATAATCACATTATTCGGTACGTTTCGATTAGGTGGAATCGCTGTTCAAGTGAATCCCATGTATGTTGAAAGAGAGATTGAACATGTATTACACGATTCTGGCTCCGAATACATAGTTGTACTTGATACACTTTATCCAAAAGTAAAAAAAGCTCAATCCAATACATCCATTAAAAAGGTTCTTGTTGTTAGTTTTGGAGGCACAAAAATAGAGCTTGCCGAAGGTGACTGCTATTTTAATGATTTCCTTGAAGGTGAGGGAACGCTCCCTGTTATTGAAATTAATAGGAATGAAGATGTAGCCTTGCTTCAATATACAGGAGGTACAACAGGCTTCTCCAAGGGAGTTATGCTTACCCATACGAATCTTTTAGCAAACTTCAATCAGGTTTGCGACTTTTCTTATAAAGCGTGTTCTAACAGGCCAGAGAATTTTAAAATGATCACGGTTTTACCCATGTTTCATGTGTACGGACTTTCCAGCGTTGCCCTATGTGGAATAAGAGAGGGTGCGAATCAAATCCTGCTGCCACGATTTGATCCAAGAGAAGTAATGGAAATTGTCAAACGTGAAAAGCCGTTTCAAATGTCCGGTGTTCCGACGATGTTCATTGCCCTGAACAGTCAACCAGACCTCGAAGATTTTGGATTTAATGAATTATATTATATTAGCTGTGGCGGGGCTCCGCTTCCAGTAGAGACGGCGAAAACCTTTGAAATCAGAACAGGAGCCAAGCTTTTAGATGGATATGGACTTTCTGAAGCGGCACCAACCGTTATTTTTAACCCTCCATTTGTACCAAGGAAATATGGAAGTATTGGCATTCCTGTTCAAAGTACCATCGCTAGAATCGTCCAAGAAACTGATGACGGTTTTGTTGATGCACCAGTCGGAGAAGCAGGGGAGTTAATCATCCAAGGACCACAGGTTATGAAAGGCTATTGGAATCTACCCAAAGAAACAGCGACTGTAATCATGGATGGATGGTTATTTACTGGGGACCTTGCCAAAATGGATGAAGATGGTTATTTTTACATCCTTGACCGTAAAAAGGACATGATAATTGCCAGCGGCTACAATGTGTATCCACGTGAAATTGAAGAGGTGTTGTATCAGTTGGATGCAGTTGAAGAAGCGCTCGTCGTGGGGGTACCTGATCCATACCGAGGGGAAACGGTAAAGGCATACGTCAAATTGAAAGCGGGTGTATATATTTCCGAAGAAGAAATCAAGCAGTTTGGTAAGGAAAACCTGGCACCATACAAAGCTCCAAAAGCGGTAGAAATCCTACCTGAGCTGCCAAAATCAACTGTCGGTAAATTACTACGGAGGGTTTTAAGAGATCAAGAGAAAATAAAAGTACAAGCTTAATATACGAGGTGGAGAAAATGAATATTCAAGAATTGTTCAGTTTGAAAGGTAAAACAGCGATCGTCACAGGTGGAGGAAGAGGCTTAGGTCAGCAAATTGCTATTGCGTACGCAGAGGCAGGTGCAAATGTGGTGGTTTGTTCTAGAAATGTCGAGGCCTGCCAGCAGTTTGTGGATGCTTTAAAAGAAAAGGGTGTTCGTGCGCGGGCTTTTAAGTGTGATGTTTCTAATTCAGAGGATATTCAATATGTTGTTGATGAAACTGTAAAGGAATTTGGCCGAATTGATATATTAGTCAACAATAGTGGGACAAGCTGGGGAGCACCTGCATTAGAAATGCCAGCCGATAAATGGGACAAGGTAATGGATATTAACTTGAAAGCTGTCTTCTTATTTTCTCAAGCTGTTGGAAAAATTATGGTTGAACAGCGTTCCGGTAAAATTATAAATATTGCTTCAATTGCTGGCATGGGTGGACAGGACCCATTGGTAATGGATGCAATTGGCTATTCTGCAAGTAAGGGAGCGGTCATTACATTCACGAAAGACCTAGCTGTAAAACTAGCTCCATACAATGTACATGTGAACGCAATTGCACCAGGTTTCTTCCCAACAAAAATGGCTAAGGCCATTTTGGATTATTCAGGTGAAAAAATTCTGGAGCGGACACCAGCAGGAAGATTTGGTTCAGACAATGATATGAAGGGGCCTGCACTATTTTTAGCTTCCGATGCTTCTGACTATGTTTTTGGCCATGTACTGGTGGTGGATGGAGGAACAACTGCTGGAGTTCAATAAGCGGTACTCTAGTATTATTTTAAAATTTTGTGAATTTAGTATGAAACATCTTGAAGACTTGTAAATTATATGTTTTATTTAACATACCAACCGGTTAGTTAGAGGGAATGAGATGGATTCTATGCATCGTGACTTTGAGACATATTATAAAAACTTAGAAGCAGAACTAAATAAAAGAATCCATACTAGTACTAATAACCTTGAATTTATACGTGCATCGGGCAGAGCGTTAGAGGCACATCTAAGCTGGGTGAAGCTTCATAGAAGATTAACAACCAGGTGGCTAAATCGTTTGGGACTTGTGAATAAAGATGAATTAGCAGCTATATCTCTCCGGGTGGTTGAACATGAAGGGAAGTTAGATGCTCTTGATGATCAGTTGTATAACGTTAATAAAACGCAACAGGAGAATCAGCGCCGTTTAAAAGATATTCATATGTCACTCAAAGAATGGTTAACCATTTTAAGAAAAGAAATTACAGAATTACATTGTGATAATATATCCAGTCTAGAAAAGGAATTACTAGCTTTAAAGCTATTATTTAATGAGGAATCCGAAGTGGAGGAGAATGAAAATGACAGAAAAAAATGTGAATGAAGTAAATCAGGAAACAGTAGAGGAAAATGACTTAACTAGTTTAGATATGCTATGGAAGCTTGGTTTTGATGAATTGGATGCATGGAAAGAACGTTTTAACAAAAGGGATGAGCGTTTCCTTGAGTCTGTTAAAGGTTATGTGGATCAGGTTAAACAAGGGCAAGAAAATGTTATTACCATTGCTGCTCAATTTAGTATGGAACTGAAGGACTGGGAGAAAACAGCCAGAGAAGAGTTACTAGCAACGACTACTCCTTTACAGTATTTTTTTCCAGTGAAGTCTTATGAAGAGATTAATCGGGTTGTAGATGATATTCAAAATAAAACGGCTCATTTACTATTAACTCCTGCACAAGCTATTACAACTGGTCAATTACAAGCGCTTGATAAGTATGTAGAAACAGTTGAACAGTATGTTTCCTTTAGAAAAAATGCGCGAGAAAAATATATTGATAGTGTAAAGAAAACATCTAACGTTTTATATGAAAATCAAAAGATGTTTGTAAACCTATTTGCAAAACAAGTAAAGTCAACTATATTACCCTTTCAAAAATATATGAAAAATGCAACAGAGTTAACGAAATCATAAACGAGGTGATTCACAGTGGCAGGGCAAAAACCATACGATCCTTATGAATATCTGCATAAGTTCAGCTTAATGTGGGAAAAGCAAATCAATGATTTTATCTATCAGTGGACAGATAATAAGGAATTTGTGAAAATGTCGCATTTAGGAACAGAAATCCATTCACGGTACTTGGAAGCTTTTAAAAAAAATCAAGAGGCATTGGCTAGTGTATTGAATTTACCTACCAAGAACGATGTGACCAATGTTGCAACTTTAACACTACAAACGGAAGAAAAAATAGAAGCGTTAGAAGAGCAAATTTGGGGCATTCAAGATAGTATTAAATCTCAAAGCAAGGAAATTGAAAGTGTAGTTGATGTTTCCAAGGAGATTATTAAACTAACAAAGCAATTAAAAACAGAATTGGTTAAAACGAAGAAAGAACTTGCGGATACAAAGGATTTACATGTTGAACTTCAGGAAATGAAATTCGAACTGATGAAATTAAATAGCATGAAGGAAGAATTTGAAGCATTAAAACACCTTATTGAAAATAAGGAAAAAGCAGAGCCTGTGTTAACTGGAGCTGGAACGAACATTTAACAGGAGGGAGGCAAATATAATGGCAACTGAGGCACCATTCAAGGGGATACTCCCTACTTTTGATGTTGATAAAGAAATGAAGCGGTGGGAGCACTTGTTCAAGGTATTTAGTCAACCTGAACCAGAAGTCGGTCATACTCCAAGGGATGAAGTATGGCGAAAGAATAAATCGGTACTATGGTATTATCCAGCGAAAAAGAAAAAGTATGAAATTCCTTTATTTTTTGTCTATTCGCTGTTTAATAAACCCTATATTTTAGACATTGCCCCAAAGACAAGTGTGATAGAAGGATTAACTAACATGGGTTATGATGTTTACCTTTTAGACTGGGGAACACCTGGATATGAAGATAAAAAGATGGGGCTCGACACGTACATTGAGAAATATTTAAGGACAGCTGTAAGACGGGCACTTCGCCATTCTGAGGCAGATGAGATTACACTGATTGGTTACTGTTTGGGTGGAACGATTGCCGCCATTTATGCAGCAATCGCAGAAGAGCCGATTAAAAATTTGATAGTGGCCACTGTACCAATTGACTTCAAGCCATTTATTGGACCAGAGAAATGGGCGGAAGGAATGAGAAACGGTGATATAAATATCGACCGCTTTATCGATGTGTATGGGCTCATTTCACCTGAATTAGTAACAGGTATGTTCAGGGCGATTGGGGCACCAGTATATTTTACCAATTACACCATGCTGTTAAGTCGAGCATACGACAGCCGGTATGTAGAAAAATGGCGCCGTATGAACAAATGGACATTGGATCAGGTGCCGTTTGCCGGTGAGGCCTATAGACAATTAGCCAATGATCTCTTTAAGGAGAACAAACTGGTCAAAGGTGAATTAATGCTTGGTAATAAAAAAGTGGACCTTAAGAATATCAAGGCAAACCTATTCGTCATATCAGGTTCAAGAGATAATTTAATTTTAGAAGAACAAAGTAAACCGATTATGGAATTAGTTTCGAGTAAGGATAAAACCTATGTTTGTGTGGAGGCAGGCCATGTTAGCCTTGCATTGTCAGGCTTATTTGCGGGAATTGTGGATCAATGGGCATCCCACCGTTCAAATGCCATTCCCAACAGCCAGTCATAAAATCGGGTACAAGAACATATAAACTTTCTATAGGCTAGTGGGAAAGGAAGTCTCCTTCCCCACTAGCTTGCCTTTTTATGTTTATTTAAAAAGGTTCGAAGTACTTGGTTAAATGCATCCTTGGCCTCGAGTTTGGCGATATGTCCTGTATTCCTGAAGATAACGAACTCAGAATGAGGAATTTGTTTATGCATTAATAATTGGACCCAAACCGGAATGACGGAATCATATTGTCCACCAATGATTAATGTCGGGACCTTGATTTTTGGCAGTAAGCCTAAGTTATTCACTTTAAGACAGGCTTCCATGGATTTGAAGTAGAATTCTTTGTTCGGTTGATAAAATTGATAAAAGGTGTCAAAGTTTTCTTTCGTCCATGAATAGAGGCAAACCTTTGCGGCTGTTTCTCTTAGCACATCTGGCGATTTATTTTCTACACGAGCTTGACGGAACTTTAAAAAAAGCTTTCCTAATCGTTTGGGAGCATAATGAAAAGTACTAACAAGCATTAAAGAGCGGCACATATCGGGGGCTTGCCGGTAAATTTCCTGAGCGACCATTCCGCCCATTGATAAACCACAAATGTGCGCGCTTTCAATTTCGAGCTCTTTTAACAAAAGGATAATATCTTGAGCAAAGTTATAAATGGAAATCTCACCTGGTGATTGATACTCACCGTGTCCGCGAAGATCAGGAATAATTAATTCATACTGATCGGCAAATTCAAATTGGTTTGACCAACCCTCCTTTACCTCTCCTAGACCATGAATAAATACTAATGGTTCACCCACACCAAACCGCAAATAAGGAATTTTGGAACAATGGTGTAATACTTCGCCCAATTTTGATTCCTCCTAATGTTTTTATAAACATATGTTGCCAAGATTTGTTAGGTGTAAACATTTATAAAATTCTGACTAATTAAATATATATAAATAGTTGTTATATTATTACCTGTATATGTAAAATACATAGAATACACAAGCTATTGAGTTTCATGCTTTTGCGTTATAATGAATAAAAAGTAATTATGAAATTGAGGTCTTATTTATGATTAAGAGGTATATGACATTTGAAAAAAATAATGGAATTGCTCCATACCTATGGACTGTTCTTGGCATATTACCTTTTTATTTTATTTTTCAATCTCCTTCGACCATTGAAATTGTAGTGGGTATCTTATTAACCCTGGTATTTTTTATTCTCTACCGGATTGCTTTTATTTCAAAGGGCTGGCCGGTTTATCTTTGGACTTTAATCTTAATTGGTATTTCCATTACTGCGACTAATCTATTCAGCTATGTGTACTTTGCATTTTTCCTTGCTTATTTTATAGGCAACATTAAAGACAGGGTTGCCTTTTTAACACTATATTTTATTCATTTAATCAGTACTTCGGCATCCATTAACTACAGCATTGTTATGCAAGAGAAATTATTTCTTCAGCAATTACCGTTTGTTATTATTATTTGGATCAGTGTCATTCTTCTTCCTTTTAGTCTTTATAATAAGAAGGAAAGAGGTCAGCTCGAAGAAAAGCTGGAGGATGCCAATAAACGAATTTCGGAATTGGTTAAATTGGAAGAGCGTCAACGGATTGCCAGAGACCTTCATGACACACTTGGTCAAAAACTGTCTTTGATTGGTTTGAAAACGGATCTAGCCCGAAAATTAATTTCTAAGGATCCGGAGCAGGCTAGGGTGGAATTGAAGGACGTACAGCAAACAGCGCGTACAGCATTAAGTGAAGTAAGGAAGATGGTATCTTCCATGCGTGGCATACGCATAAAAGACGAGATCCATCGGGTTAAACAAATACTTAAGGCAGCTGAAATCAACTTTATCGCTAATGGAGAATTCGCTTTATCAAATGTCTCGCTGTTAACAGAAAACATCTTAAGTATGTGTTTAAAAGAGGCAGTAAATAATGTGGTCAAACACAGTGGGGCCAAGAATTGTATTATTTCGATCGATCAATCGTGGAAGGAAACAGTGCTAAAAATTTGCGATGACGGTACTTTTAAAAGCAACACTGAAAAATTAGCAGAAGGTCATGGTTTAATTGGAATGAAAGAGCGTTTGGAATTTATTAATGGCAATCTGGACCTCTTAACAAAAGAAGGAACTACACTAATTATTAGAGTACCAAATGATGTGAAGCAAGCCGTTGAGAAGGAGGAGCGAAAATGATTAAAATTGTAATCGCCGAAGATCAACAAATGCTGTTAGGTGCATTTGGTTCACTGCTTAATTTAGAAGAGGATATGGAAGTGGTCGGAAAGGCTTCGAATGGGGAAGAAGCTGTCACGCTTGTAAAAAAGCTAGAGCCTGACGTCTGTATTATGGACATTGAAATGCCTGGAAAAAGTGGTTTAGAGGCAGCGGAAGAGTTAAAAGGTGTTGGCTGTAAAGTAATCATATTAACGACCTTTGCCAGAACTGGGTATTTTCAACGTGCACTAAAGGCTGGGGTGAGTGGCTACTTGCTGAAGGATAGTCCGAGTGAGGAATTGGCTAGTTCCATCCGAAGTGTAATGGCTGGCAGACGCATTTACGCTCCAGAATTAATGGATGATGTGTATGGGGAGGAAAATCCATTAACTGACAGAGAAAGGGAAGTGTTAGAGCTCGTTGCGGACGGAAAAAATACGAAAGAAATTGCAGAAGAGCTCAGTATTAAAACAGGGACAGTTCGAAACTATATCTCCATTATCTTAGATAAATTAGAAGTAAAGAATCGCATTGAAGCAATTACCCAGTCCAAAGAAAAGGGCTGGTTTAAATAAGGAACATGGCCAGTGCAGAAACCGTGCATCTGGCTTTTTTCTGTCGTTCTTTTACTGGCAGCCAGCCGTTTCAATGGTCAGCTGCCGGTTGAAATTTTTCTAAAAATCCTTTGATATATTCAAATACTTCAAATGGTCGCTCCTCTGGCAGAGCATGACCGGTTTCTTTTAATACGACTAACTCTGAGTTAACTAAATCCTTGTTTAATTTTTCTCCGACTTTTAGCGGCATGGAGTTATCGTGGTCCCCCCAAAGCAGTAAGCAAGGAGTTTTTATTTGTTTAAGAGCTTCAGGTGGTAAGTCTCCTTCACGGTCACGAATCATCCTTGTAAGTGCGACGAAGATTTCATCTTGTAAAAATGGTTGAAGATAACCATTTATCATCTCATCATTGATGATGGAGTGGTTATAGAGTGCTTCCTGCAGGTTTTTCTTCACACCCGTTCTTGCGAACCAATACTTTACAAAAAGGTGGAAGTAGGGAAGGTAGCTTGTTAGGATTAAAGGCAACTTTGAACGTTTAAGATAGGCTGAGCTGCAAAGAAGAATAGCTTTGTCAGCGAGATCAGGCATCATATGAAGAATATTCAGCACAATCTGCCCCCCCATTGAATGGCCAATAAAGGTCATCTTTTTTAATCCTAATGATTCCGTTAAATTGATCACTGTTTGTGCAAGGTTTTTATAGGAATACACATAACGGTTACACTTTGCACTTTTTCCAAAAGGGGGAAGATCAATCGATAACACTTGATATTCCTTTTTTAGTAACGAAATGAGGTGGCGAAACGTAAAGGTAGAAGAAAGAAAACCATGCAATAAAACAAAAGTACGCTCTGATTTTGGATTCGGATAAAACTCATAATAAACATCAATGTTATTGACGGGATGATAGCCGGTTAAGGCGGTTTGTTCCATACATATTTTCCTCCTGTTCCTTTAAAAGTTGGTTGAAGTTACTATTCCCTAATTTTTTTTCGTTCACACCAAAAATGCTTACAAAAATAAGAGACACAAAATTTTTTTAATTTTCCAAAATAAAGTGTTTGAATTTTTAGAAAACTCCTTGTATAATGAAAAAAAGCTCAAGGAGTTGATTTCCATGGAAAAGAAATTACTTAATTCACCACAACATTCGGATGAGAACGCAGATGCTGTAGTTGCTGAGATGTTTCTAAACAATGTCCTGCTTGAATTCAAAAAGGAGAAGATCCGAAAGGAAATCGACCAAACGTTACTAGAAGGAAACAAGGAACAATTCATGAAACTTACGGAAGAATTAAAGAAGATTTCTTAGAACACTTACTAATGAATCTACTCACTTAAAGGAAGCCCTATCCGAAATGGATAGGGCTTCTTGTCCTTTTGATCTAGATGAAAAATTTAGGTGTCAGGCACCACTCTTTGTGTGGTGCCTGACACCCTTTTCAAGTATGATGAAAAAAGAGAAAAGTATAGGAGTGAATTGGTTGAAGAAGCTTCATTTATATAGTAAAAAAATTCCTTACACCTATTCAAGGTTTTATAAACAGTACCGTGCACTTGCGGAAAATCATACACATCATGTGCTTCTCGAGAGTGGTCGCGGCGGAAGATACAGCATTGCTGCATTTCAACCTGAGACTATTTTTAAAGGGAAAAATCATGAACTCGAAATTCAAAATGAAAGCGGTCACCAAAAGTTGGAAGGGAACCCCCTTCACTTACTCAAGGAATGGATGGACCAGTATCAGGTTGATAAAATAGACGGGCTCCCTAGCTTCCTTGGAGGAGCAATCGGGTACATCAGCTACGATTATGCTCGTTATATAGAAGAACTTCCTAGCATAGCAAAAGACGACATTGGCATTCCGGAAATCTACTTTTTCATTGTTAAGGAATGGTTTGTGTTTGACCATCAGGAGAACCTGCTTTGGATTTGCCTCTTGGCAGAAAATGATGAAGGAACAGATCAGCGATTAGGATACTGGGAAACACGCTGGGTTGAGGAAATACCTTCTGTACCAAATGCTCGAGAAACAGTAAAGGATTTAAATCAGTTGCAGGTTTCGATGACTGAGGAGGAGTTTCAACAGGCAGTTAGGAAAGTTCAACACTATATTTCACAAGGGGATGTATTCCAGGTTAATCTGGCGGTGCGTCAATCAAAACCGATGGGGGTACAAGCGCTTGACGTGTATGAACAATTAAGGGTCTTGAATCCATCGCCGTATATGGGGTATATGCATACACCAGAATTTCAGCTTGTGAGTGGATCACCAGAGCTTCTTGTGAAAAAAGATGGATTAGAAGTAAGTACAAGGCCCATCGCAGGGACGCGTTCAAGAGGGAAGGACCATGAAGAAGATCTTGCACTCGCTAACGAATTAATTGAAAACGAAAAAGAGCGAGCAGAGCATGTTATGCTTGTGGATTTAGAACGAAATGACCTTGGCAGAGTGTGCAGGTACGGAACGGTTGAGGTCAATGAATTTATGACCATAGAAAAATACTCTCATGTGATGCACATTGTGTCCAATGTGAGAGGGGAATTGGCAGAAGAAAAGTCGTGCTTTGATATTATTGACGCGGTCTTCCCTGGTGGAACGATAACGGGTGCTCCGAAAGTGCGAACGATGGAAATCATCGAAGAGTTGGAGCCTGTTCAACGGGGTGTATATACTGGATCACTTGGCTGGATTGATTTTAGTGGCGACTTAGAATTAAATATTATTATCCGAACCATGCTTGTGAAGGATGGGATGACACATGTTCAAGCAGGTGCAGGCATTGTCATCGATTCGAATCCTAAGCATGAATATAAAGAATCTATGAAAAAAGCAGCGGCTTTATGGAAAGCAAAAGAAATGGCGGAGGAGTAAGCAACGATGATTTTTATGATTGATAATTATGATTCCTTTACCTTTAACTTAGTCCAATACCTGGGTGAGCTTGGAGAAGAATTAGTTGTAAAACGCAACAATCAAACCTCAATCGAGGAGATCGAGAAGCTGGACCCTGAATTTTTAATGGTTTCTCCAGGGCCGTGTAGTCCGAATGAAGCAGGAATCAGTTTGGAGGCAATCCAATTTTTCGCTGGTAAAATTCCGATTTTTGGCGTTTGTTTAGGTCAACAAGCAATTGCTCAAGCTTTTGGTGGACAAGTAGTACAGGCAGAGAGGCTTATGCATGGAAAAACATCTGAGATGTACCACGATGGGAAAACGATGTTTCAAGGGTTGCCGAATCCTTTTCCAGCCACACGCTATCACTCGTTAATTGTAAAAAGAGAATCGTTGCCGGATTGCTTTGAAATCTCCGCTTGGACGAAAGAAGGGGAAATCATGGCGATTCGCCATAAGGACCTTCCGATCGAGGGCGTACAGTTTCATCCAGAATCCATCATGACGACCTGTGGGAAAGAGCTGCTGCAAAACTTTGTTGCTCACTACAAACATGCTGCTATCCTTAAGGGAAACTAACATGTTGATCTACTTAAACGGCCATTTTATCAATAAAGAAGATGCGCTCATTTCTCCATTTGATCATGGTTTTTTATATGGCATCGGTTTATTTGAAACGTTCCGGGTGTATGACGGACATCCATTTTTACTAGATGACCATCTAGAGAGGCTTAATCAAGGATTAGCAGAACTGTCGATACAGCAGCAATATACAAGGAAAGAAATCAAAAATATTTTGCAGGAGTTATTAGAAAGAAACCAGCTAACAAATGCATACATTCGCTTAAATGTTTCTGCCGGATTAGGAGAAGTGGGATTACAGGTAGAACCTTACCTCCAGCCGAATTTGATTATTTTTCCTAAGCCATTACCACCTTCAGGGGAATTAATTGAAAAAAAGGCAGTACTGTTGAAGGTAAAGCGGAACAGCCCTGAAGGGAATCAACGTTTAAAGTCCCATCATTATTTAAATAATGTTTTGGCAAAAAGAGAAATAGGAGATTTTCCAGACGTAGAAGGAATATTTCTAAATGAGCAAGGATATTTAGCGGAGGGCATTGTTTCAAATCTTTTTTGGATTAAAGGAAATGTCTTATATTCACCTTCTTTACATACCGGCATCTTAAATGGAATTACCCGCCAGTTTGTTATTCAATTAGGCTGGAAAAATAATTTGCAGATTCGAGAGGGACTTTACTCAATTGAGGAAGCACTAGAAGCTGATGAAATGTTTGTCACTAATTCCATTCAAGAAATCGTGCCAATCACTTCTTTTGAAGGACGCAACTTTCCTGGTAAAGAGGGTCCGTGGGTTCAGAATTTCCATCATGATTATCGCCAATATTGTAAGAATCTTTGGTCCAGACACTCTGTAGGGAGGGAGTAGTTTGAAAGAACGGATACTTGAAGAAATTAAAAGACTGGAAGAGCAGCATGATATAAAAATCTGCTATGTAGTAGAATCAGGTAGCAGGGCATGGGGATTTCCATCTAAGGATAGTGATTATGATGTCCGGTTTATTTATGTGCATAGACAAGAGTGGTATTTAAGTATCGATGAGAAGCGTGATGTGATTGAATTGCCAATCAATGACCTCCTCGATATGAACGGCTGGGAATTACGAAAAGCCCTCAAGCTTTTTAGAAAATCCAATCCGCCGTTAATGGAGTGGCTGCATTCTGGGATTGTCTACTATCAAGCGTTTTCCCTTGTAGATAAAATGAAGGCAATCCAAGAGAAGGTATTCCTGCCGCAGTCTGCACTTTATCATTATTTAAATATGGCGGAGGGCAATTATCGTGATTATCTACAAGGAGAGCAAGTAAAAATCAAGAAATATTTTTATGTCTTACGACCAATATTGGCTTGTATGTGGATTGAGAAATATAACTCTGTGCCGCCAATCTTGTTCCAGAATTTAGTCGAAGATTTACTTGACGAAGGGGAGCTTAAACGCAACGTCCTCACATTATTAAATAGAAAAATGAGTGGTGAGGAGTTGAACCTCGAACAAAAGCTTCCTATGATTAACGATTTTATTGAGAAAGAAATCTTCCGTTTGGAAGAATATACTAAATCATTAAAAGTTTCGAAAGATAATATAACCCCATTATTAGACGAGTTATTCAGAGAAGTGCTAGAGGAAGTATGGAAATGAACTAGGTAGAAACCGCTTGGACATCAAGCGGTTTTTTTGGTGTGCCAGGCATGGCAACTATCTAGGTGGTGAAAGTCCACTGTGGGGGTACACATCGACCAACCACTAAGGAAGCGCAAGGTACTTACTGTGAGGTAAGGGCTGGAGGAAGCGTGGA
>JBDOMM010000003.1:0-15941 GCA_039832695.1 Bacillus sp. (in: firmicutes) | reverse complement strand
CAGAGGTGGAAGCGTGGTAACATGTGGAGCTGACTGATACTAATCGTTCGAGGACTTAACCAAGTTTTTAGCGAACTCAAATGTTTATTGAACTTTCTTCTACATTATCTAGTTTTGAGGGAATGAATCCTCAAATTAAATAGGTCTGGTAATTATGGCGAGAAGGTCACACCCGTTCCCATACCGAACACGGAAGTTAAGCTTCTCAGCGCCGATGGTAGTTGGGACGAAAGTCCCTGTGAGAGTAGGACATTGCCAGGCCAGCCCCAATAGGGGCTATTATTTTTGTCAAATTTCAAATGGCCCCTTGGTCAAGCGGTTAAGACACCGCCCTTTCACGGCGGTAACACGGGTTCGAATCCCGTAGGGGTCACCATTAATGGAGGATTAGCTCAGCTGGGAGAGCATCTGCCTTACAAGCAGAGGGTCGGCGGTTCGATCCCGTCATCCTCCACCATCTTTGATAATTTTATCGAGAGCCATTAGCTCAGTTGGTAGAGCACGATCGAATAAGCTTCAATGAATCAGCATCAGGGCACACGCCGAGCTGCTACTTGAATAAGCTTACTGAGGCGGGGGCATCCGTCGCAAATCAAAGATTAGTGAATCATCCTAATTCGGGAGCCATTAGCTCAGTTGGTAGAGCATCTGACTTTTAATCAGAGGGTCGAAGGTTCGAGTCCTTCATGGCTCACCATTTTAAAGAATTTAGCGGGTGTGGCGGAATTGGCAGACGCACCAGACTTAGGATCTGGCGCCGCAAGGCGTGGGGGTTCGACTCCCTTCACCCGCACCATTTAATCTAATATGCGGAAGTAGTTCAGTGGTAGAACACCACCTTGCCAAGGTGGGGGTCGCGGGTTCAAATCCCGTCTTCCGCTCTCTTAATTGCCGGGGTGGCGGAACTGGCAGACGCACAGGACTTAAAATCCTGCGGTAGGTGACTACCGTACCGGTTCGATTCCGGTCCTCGGCACCACTTTTAAAATAATGCGCCCGTAGCTCAATTGGATAGAGCGTCTGACTACGGATCAGAAGGTTATGGGTTCGACTCCTTTCGGGCGCGCCATTATTACGGGAAGTAGCTCAGCTTGGTAGAGCACTTGGTTTGGGACCAAGGGGTCGCAGGTTCGAATCCTGTCTTCCCGACCAGTCCGATTTATTTTTCAATATGGGGCCTTAGCTCAGCTGGGAGAGCGCCTGCTTTGCACGCAGGAGGTCAGCGGTTCGATCCCGCTAGGCTCCATTTATATATATAATTAAAATGGCGGTGTAGCTCAGCTGGCTAGAGCGTACGGTTCATACCCGTAAGGTCGGGGGTTCGATCCCCTCCGCCGCTATATAATATGGAGGAATACCCAAGTCCGGCTGAAGGGATCGGTCTTGAAAACCGACAGGCGGGTTAAACCGCGCGGGGGTTCGAATCCCTCTTCCTCCGCCATATTATTTTACAAAACAATATTCTATTATCGCGGGGTGGAGCAGTCTGGTAGCTCGTCGGGCTCATAACCCGAAGGTCGCAGGTTCAAATCCTGTCCCC
This sequence comes from Bacillus sp. (in: firmicutes), assembly GCA_039832695.1. Taxonomy (GTDB): domain Bacteria; phylum Bacillota; class Bacilli; order Bacillales; family Cytobacillaceae; genus Neobacillus. The sequence continues at coordinate 14,401 of JBDOMM010000003.1, read as the reverse complement.
GCAATATGGTCCGGTAGTTCAGTTGGTTAGAATGCCTGCCTGTCACGCAGGAGGTCGCGGGTTCGAGTCCCGTCCGGACCGCCATATGTTGGCTCAGTAGCTCAGTCGGTAGAGCAAAGGACTGAAAATCCTTGTGTCGGCGGTTCGATTCCGTCCTGAGCCACCATTTATTTTTATGAAACAATTTAATGTGGAGGGGTAGCGAAGTGGCTAAACGCGGCGGACTGTAAATCCGCTCCCTCCGGGTTCGGCGGTTCGAATCCGTCCCCCTCCACCAAATTATGGCGATTGTGGCGAAGTGGTTAACGCACCTGATTGTGGTTCAGGCATTCGTGGGTTCGATTCCCATCAGTCGCCCCATTTATTATATTATTGGGCTATAGCCAAGCGGTAAGGCATCGCACTTTGACTGCGACATGCGTTGGTTCAAATCCAGCTAGCCCAGTCATGGCAGCATAGCCAAGTGGTAAGGCAGAGGTCTGCAAAACCTTTATCCCCGGTTCAAATCCGGGTGTTGCCTCCAATTATGCGGGTGTAGTTTAATGGTAAAACCTCAGCCTTCCAAGCTGATGTCGTGAGTTCGATTCTCATCACCCGCTCCAATTTATGGGCCTATAGCTCAGCTGGTTAGAGCGCACGCCTGATAAGCGTGAGGTCGATGGTTCGAGTCCATTTAGGCCCACCATACTCTATACTGTTGTTCCGCAGTAGCTCAGTGGTAGAGCTATCGGCTGTTAACCGATCGGTCGTAGGTTCGAGTCCTACCTGCGGAGCCATTTTTTATTTTTCGGGCAGGTTTCCTTGAGGCTGCAGAGTTACAGTTCTCATTTTTCGCCTTTAATACATATCTTAATGCGCCTTTAGCTCAGCTGGATAGAGCATACGCCTTCTAAGCGTACGGTCAGAGGTTCGAATCCTCTAAGGCGCGTAAAACGAGAAAACGCTAATTTAGCGTTTTTTTTTATGCTCTTTTTTAAGTCTATATGGGAAAAGTTGTATAATAGGTAACAGAGAAAGAGAAGGGTTAGAAATCTATCAATAAAAGGAGTCAAATAATGAAGAATGCTTTCCTATCATTGTCCATTTTTAGTATAGCCATTTCCTTAGTCATTAGTAGTTGGTTGCTATCTAATAGTTTAAGTGATGAAAAGGCAGACCGCATTAAACAGGACGAAAACCAACATCAGCTGCTTACTAAGTCCGAGGTAGCAGATTATTTAGGTATTAGTGTCGAAGAGGTTCAACGCTTAACTGAAGTCAGTGAAGGAGAAGGAGTTACGGCTAGTTACATTCCACATATAAAAATAAAAAACATCAATTATTATCCTAAAAAGGCAATAGACAAATGGCTTGTAAATGCAGAATTTATCACTGTTCCGTAATTATTGATTTTTGAGTTGTTTTTTATGCCAATAGAACCGTCCCCATGGCTTTCCTTTAACATGGTATATTTTTATTCCTTTAGAAAAAAATATAAGAAAAACTGGAATAGGAGTAAAATGATGAAGGATAAAAACCCCATTAGTGCTTCGGAAGTTGGGACGTTATGGGTTACATACCAGGAAAAGACGATGATTCTGAGGATACTAGAATATTTTTTAGCCAAGGCAGATGATCAGGAAGCAAAGAACATAATGGGGGGATTGTGGCAGGAACTTCAAGATTATGTGTTAGAGATAAAGAAGATCCTAACGGATGAAGGCATAGCCATACCCATTGGAATTACGGATTCTGATGTCAACTTAGAGGCACCCAACCTATACGATAATGGATTCGACATTATGTTTCTTCGTGTTTTAAAAGAACTTAGCATGGGCATGTACACGATTAATATGAACATGGCTTATCGTAGGGATATCATGAAAATTTTTTCAGGGCTAACTAGAATTACGCAAAGGAACTATGAATTGACAACACTTTATTTACTTGAAAAGGGAATTCTTAGCCTACCGCCTAAAGTAACGATGCCTAAAACCATTGATTTTGTTGAAAATAAAAGTTATTTAAGTGGGTTGAGCTTCTTTAGTGAGAAGAGAGTGCTAAATACCATTGAGTTAGGGATTCTCCATCATGGTATTGAGGCAAATAATGTGGGAATGCAACTGATTACTGGCTTTGCCCAATGTGCTCAGAATAAAGAAGTAAGAGATTTTTTTATCAAAGGAAAAGAACTTGCTAAGAAACAAATAAAAGTATATGAACAGGTCCTGCTGGAGAATGATATTCAATTCTCTTCCACCTCTGGAAGCACGGTTACTCGTTCGAAAGTAGCTCCATTCTCAGATAAATTAATGATGTTATGTGTTTTTTTCCTCAACACTTTTGGAGTGGTTGGAAATAGTTTTGGAACGATGTTCACCATGCGAAAGGATTTAATTGCCAAAAATGCGCTAATCAGCAAAGATATCTATTTTTATGCGCGAGACGGAATCAAACTCATGATTAAAAATGGCTGGCTGGAAGAACCACCCCCTATGGAAGATCGGGAAAATTTAATAAAAGGTTGAATATGGGGACAGTCCCCACCTATACTTCCACTTCTACAACTGTTATAATTTGAATATTATGAATATATTTCAATAACTTTGTAATAGGTTGGGAGAAGTGTGTATGTTCATGAAGAAGAGTTTTGAGCAAAAGCTAGTGAATGGGGTGCAGATGGGGAATGGAACCCTTTCGTTCCAAAAGGTGAAATTAAATGTTCATTGCTTTTTCCTCGATGGTGTCTTAATTGATACAGGAGCAAGGTCACTGGAGCGGTATTTCAAGTCCTTCTTTACGCAGCTCGATATTGATCAAGTAGTGATCACTCACTTTCATGAAGATCATACAGGCTGTGCTTCCTTTTTGCAGAAAGATCTTCAGCTTCCGCTTTTCATGGATGACATAATGCTTGAATACTGCAAGAAAAAGGCGGACTATCCCTTATACCGTCAACTGTTTTGGGGCAGGCGCAGGCCATTTCAGGCGGAACCCATTGGTGCTACCTTTCAATCCAAAAATGCAACGTGGCAAGTCATCAAGACCCCAGGACATTCCATTGACCATCTCGCCTTTTTAAATGATGAGACAGGGCAGCTTTTTACTGGAGACCTTTATTGTCAGGAAAAAACAAAAGTGGTACTTCGGGAGGAAAATATCCCTGTGATTATCGAATCGTTACAAAGAATCTTAACCTATGATTTTGATGATGTATTTTGCAGTCACGCAGGACATCTAAGCAAAGGGCGTACAGCTTTAAAGAGGAAGCTGGATTATCTGTTGAATCTGCAAGGAACAATTCTGAAACTGTATGATGAAGGTAAGAATCCAGACGAAATTAAACAGACATTGTTCCCGAAAAAATATCCGATAACATCTTTTTCGCAGGGAGAATGGGACGCCATCCATATTGTTCACTCGATTATTAAACAAAAAGATAAAACGCTGATATCTTAATGAATGGATGTTCATTCATTTAGGAACCAGAGGGACGGTTCTTGTGGCCCTTTCCATCTCTTCGTGGAGGAAAAAGCCAATAGAACCGTCCCCTTGGTCACTTTACTTGCTCTGCATACTTTTTAAAATTATCTAGAATGGCCTGCCAGCCTTGTTGTTGCATTTCAACAGGGTTAGTCGCTTCCGCATCAAACGTTTCAGTAATTTGTGTTTCGTCTCCTTGACCTTTAAAGCTGATTTGTACTTTTCTGCCGTCACCCATGGTATAAGCGATTACTTCATGTTCTTTCACTTCATCATACGTTCCACCAAAATCGAACCCAAAACTGCCATCTTTGGCTTCCATTCTTGAGCGGAATGTCCCACCGACTCTTAAATCATTTTCAGCCACAGGTGTGTGCCAGTCGTCAGAAGCACTGTTCCACTTCTTGATATGATCGGGCTCTGACCAATATTTCCATACCTTTTCTACCGGTGCTTGTACTGTAGCTTCTACAGTCACTTTTTTCGTTGTTTCCATTGCATGTACCGCCTTTCTTAATACGAGTATTTTTTTAGCGATGTCTTTACAAAGGTGTCTGACCCTATTGTATCTGATATCGATAAGTAACACTACTTCAACATTGTTTCCTTCAGGATTGGCTTTAAATACTACATCACCAAGGAAAAATGAGCGCGGATGTAGAAATAATAAGAACCACAGGTAGAACCACAGGGACGGTTCTTGTGGCACTTTCCATTCCTTCGTTGAGGAAAAAAGCCAGCAGAACCGTCCCCCTGGTCCGTGAAAAATTTTATAAAAAGAGGGATATAAAGTGGTGAAAACAAATAATAAGTCGATTGCTGCACTTACGTTGGGCATTTTATCAATCCTACTGCCGTACATTGGTTTAATCCTTGGTATTATTGGGCTTGTATTATCTTCTAAAAGTATTAAAGAGATTAATCATTCCAATGAAAACGGGAGAGGGTTAGCTATTTCAGGGAAGGTTTGTAGCATTGTTGGAATCAGTCTTCACGGTCTTCTCATTTTACTTATGATTTTGGCAATCAGTTCTTATTACGTTACTGGGCCTTAAAAAATTTAGGGGAAAAAAAGTGGGATATATCTCTGAGATACGAAAATTAATAGGGAGTACACCGATTATAAGTGTCGGGGCAACAATCCTTGTCGTAAATGAAAATAGAGAAATTCTTTTTCAACATCGATCTGATACATTGGATTGGGGTTTACCTGGAGGCTCAATGGAACTTGGTGAGACATTAGAAGAAGTTGCTTCTCGTGAACTAAAAGAAGAAACTGGCCTTTTAGCAAGTGAGTTTGAGCTAATCGGAGTGTTCTCAGGTCCTCGTTTTTATTACCGTTATCCAAATGGGGATGAGACATATAGTGTAATTAACCTATTTCATGCGATAGACGTAAGCGGGAAGTTAGAAATGATTGATGGGGAGAGTATAGACCTTCAGTATTTCAGTAAAGCTAACCTTCCTGATAACATTGAAAAAAGAGCAAAAGCACTATTAGAAAGTTTGGGAGAAAAATTGTGGGATTTAGATAGCTCCTATCTATAAAAATTTTAAGAAAAATGGATGGGGTGATAGACTCATGAATAATTCTAAAATAACGGTAACCATAACATTTTTAGTTATTTTAGTAATAGGGATTATTAGTATTTATCTATTCGCTCCGCAAAGCGAAAGACCGCTGTTGGTATTGATGCTGGGGGCAGTTATAATTCTAATTCAGCGATTGGTTTTCTATCTATTAAAAATTAAATAAACGGGTGAGCAATTTTTTTACACAAACTCTTTTGAACCCTTAGGGGATTGGTGCTGCAGGAGGTTACAAATTGAAAGTAGATACACTGAATGTAAAATATTTAATAGATGGAAAAATTTCAGATAAACCTACAAAAATGTTTTACAACCAATTAAATGAAGACGAATTGGAGAACATTCATTTTGAGGTTGAATGGACTAATCAAAAAATACAAACTAAGTTATCCAACTCTACTGAATATGCGATTCAGTACTTACAGAAAGAACTCCCTGACAACATCAGTATTGCTTGTTGTCAATCTTGCCAGCACGGCAATTTCAATCCATTTGGTGATAATGAAAATGAAGTATTTTGCTTAAAAGATACGACTCTTCGAAATCGGGAAGATGTCGTTAATATTTTCTCCAACCAGGATGAACCTTTTAATACTAGAAGACGAAAACTCCTTGATTTTTGTAAAGAATATAAACCTATATCTGGTAAAGAAAAATACACATACAACGATTGGGAGTTTGAATAAATGAAGTGGGCTGTTAAATATTCGATTATACTTATAGCAGTTTTTATTGTACGTTGTATTTTTGATTATACTAAGAATCATACTTTCTCTTGGACTGAAAATATTATCCAATCCGTATCCTTTGTTGCCTTATATGGATTTTTTTCTTGGCTTTTTGAAAGTAAAAGAAGGTAATATTTGAGGAGGCCATGTTGTGGGTTTAATAACTTTATATCTTGAGAGAATGTTTGGTTATATGCTTATTTTTATACCATTCTATATTATAGGAAGAATTGTTTTCTTGAAAAGAGTAAAGAAACAAACGGTTTTTATTCAAGAAGTGATTTTAGCATTGTTCATGTTATACATAGTTGGATTAGCTTCACAAACCATAATTCCAAGTTGGGATATGGGTGTATATAGCGATACAGGGGAATTCTTCTTTCATATCAATATGTCAAACGCTAATGCACAATTAAATTTCATTCCTTTTCATACCCTATATCAATATTTCTATAGTACAAATGTAAATGTAGATGATTGGGGGAGTGTATCGCTTTTAAATATAACTGCAAATTTACTTTTATTTTCGCCTATAGGGTTCTTTGTTCCGATTTTATGGAAAGAGAAAAATCGATTGAAAACTATTTTGCTACTGGGTCTACTTGTAACTATATTCGTAGAAAGTATTCAGTATGTTATTGGGCGAAGCACAGATATTGATGATGTTATATTAAATACCGTTGGAGTAATAATTGGTTTTGGGTTTTTCCGGATTTTTAGGTTGAGTCCTTTAAAAAGAACAGTGAAAAATGTGTTACAAAATTGAATGTGAAAAACCCTGTCTTTTCTTTTTCGACCAACAGTAGAAGCAAGTTAGGTCAAAAGGAAATGAATTTAAGAAGTGCACAAAACAAATGATTTAAAATGGAAAAATATTCAATTATAATAAAAGGAAGAACAAATTTGGGGGTAATTGATATGCACATTGGTGATGTTTTATGGCAAGTTCTTAATCTGGTATTTCTTTTACTTGCAATTGGCTTTATTGTTTCGATTTTTCGTCATTTCAAAAAGCGGAACGAACAACTTAGTAGGATAGAGGGAAAGATTGATCGCATTCAGAAGAAAATGAGTTAATACATAAAAACGAGCTAATCTTATAAGGACCGCTATGCCGGTCTTTTTATATAGGATTTGCTGAATACGCAATGCTCCAATGATGGAATCGAGAATAATAACATACAGGGGAGTGGATTAGACAAATGCCGTTGGTCGGATTAAGTGTGGTTATTCTTATTTCAATAGTTATGGGCACAAAGGTATTTGATAATTATATTAGAAAATGGTTTAAACTAGAGAAAATATCTCAAGGAAGATACTTTACGAGATACCAGATGTGGGTGGAACTGCTTATATTGCTAATATTCGTCTTTGTTGCCAATCTAATAGGTATTGAGTCTTCTTATACCTATCTTGCCATTCTTGTATTCGGGATAGTTTACTTCGGGTTTGAAGCCTTGGTGCAGAAAAAATACCTTAAAAATTCTAAAGAATACAAAGTCACTTTTTTAATAGGAGCACTTAAGACGCTGCTCTTTATGATTTTAATTGTTATTTATAATGTGATTTATTATTAAAAAAGATTAAACTAATAAATAGGGTGATAGTTTGAAAAGAATGGTATTTATGCTTATGACTCTCATTTTACTAACAAGTTGTTCGCAAGTCGTTGATCTGCATAAAAAGGGATTAGAGAAATCAATCAATGCTGCCCTGGAGAAAAAAGGCGTGACGGAAATCGATGTTCATTCCCTAACGGACTTCGATTGGGATCAAGCCTATCTCATCACCCCTTATACGGATCAAGAAACCATAAATAAGCAACTGGGTGTTAAATTTAAAGATCCAACTAATATAGGTCAGCGGGATGATATCTATTTGCTTGTCTTTCTTGATAAAAATAAAGTCGTGCAATATGTAAAAATACCCACTAAATATGGCCAGTTGATGCACGGTAATAAAGATGGTTTCACGCCTTCACATGCAACTATCAAGATACAAAAATAAAATTGAACGGTAAGCAATGGATCATTTATGATAAGTAAAAACAAGGAGGCCCCCTAATATGACAAAGGAATTGTTACAAGAACAACGTGAAGAACTACTCAAAAAATTGAAAGCCCGATTTGAGAAAAACATGAACCGGCATGAAGGTCTGGAATGGGCTGATGTACAAGCTAAGCTTGAGGCTAATCATGAAAAATTGTGGTCGCTCCATGAAATGGAGGCAACTGGCGGTGAACCAGATGTTGTTGGCCATGATAAAGAGACGGGTGAATACATATTTTATGATTGTTCAGCGGAAAGTCCTAAAGGTCGCAGAAGTGTTTGTTACGACCGCGAAGCGTTGGAGTCAAGAAAACAACACAAACCAGAAACTAGCGTGATGGATATGGCAACGGCCATGGGCATTGAGCTTTTAACGGAGGAACAATACCGGGAGCTGCAGGAGCTTGGAAATTTCGATCTGAAATCGTCGAGCTGGGTGCAAACCCCTGCTGCCATTAGAAAACTTGGCGGGGCCATCTTTTGTGATCGCCGCTACGACACGGTCTTTGTCTACCACAATGGAGCAGAATCCTACTATGCTGCAAGGGGTTTCCGTGGGGCGCTACGGGTCTAAACCCAGGTAAACCACAGGGACGGTTCTGGTGGCTCTTTCTCGGCGAGGAAAAAAGCCAACAGAACCGTCCCCATGGTCCTCCCCATGGTCCTCCTCAAGGAACAATTTCAAAAACAGTACCTTGGTTAAGTTCTGTCACTTTCATAGAGTTATAGACCCCTAAATATAGCCTCGTTTGATCTAGATTCGTTCCCAAATTGACATAGTAAGCGGATTGAGTCCCAAAATTATAATCGGTTTCAATCACACTATAATCATTTAGTATTCCGTCTGTTCTTACCTTGGTATAAGCTAATACCCCTCTAGTAGCCGTTTGAGATTCTGCTTTCCTGACAGCATCGGTAAACACAACGCTTCCCCTTAAATCGGGAATTCCATTCCCCATATATACCTGGACACCAGTCAGTGCAGTTCCTCCAAACTTATCGGGCCTTTGATCTTTATGAAAATAACTAGTTAGCGGCTGAAGACGTTTCGCTGATGTATTTATTGCTTCATTATAATAAGCAATGATTTTCTCATCCACGCTCGGATTTGAAGAGCAGCCTCTTATAGTCGAGGTAGGAAAAGCGCCTTCCCACCCTCGCCAGCCTAAGTTTATGAATCCTTCTTGGTCAGGTGCAGTGTTGCTTAAAGAAGCTTGAACAAGCTGAGTGACCGGGGTGGGTTTATAATGATGGAAAGAAAAAATCGACTCCACCATATCCTGTCCGACCTGTCCTACATATTTCATATACTGATTATAAAACCTTTGATAAGTAATGCCTGGGATATTGCGAACCCCTTTGGCCATGACCGAAAGCGTTTCTTGGATAGGTATGGGAAGTTCATTAAAACGTGTGACAACGGGTGGGTTATTGGTAAAAGTATTCTTAGCTACATCTATTTCAATGATTTTACCGGCAATCTCCAGATTGTCCTGACTTAAATTAAAGGGATCATAGCCTGATCCACCATCTCCGGTGGTTAAAACAAGTTTTCCTGTTTCAGGTGAAAAGTTTAAGCTATTGACACCGTTATGATTAAAGAAGGGTCTTCTTAAGTTCAGTAATGTCCGTCGTTTTTGGGGTTGACCATTCGATTGTAAAATCCACTCTTCGACTGTATCAATATGATCATATTGAGTTTCTCTATTAATCCATCTTAGGTTTAATGAATTGGGATCACACGGGTTAGGCTGAAAAGATTCAGAAAGTGCACCTGGACCTTGTGTTCCAGCTACTGAATAGTGAAGGTAAAACAGGCCGTTATAATAAAATTGGGGATGAAACGCTAGCCCTAGCAATCCCCGTTCATCATATCCGCCGCCAGGATCACCTAGCTTTATGATTCGGTTACGAATATCTAAAAAAGGCTGTACAGCTCCGTTACCTATATAAAAGATTTCTCCAACCTGGGTTGCAATAAATAATCTTTCAATGGAATCACCCGGAAGGATAGCTGTTTTTAAGACAGTGGGTAAGTTTATCTTAGTTACAATAGGCCGAAATCGAACCTTCACTTTTTTCAAGTCGCTCTACACCCCTTCTTATTTGTTTCCTTTTATAAGAATATGAGTAGATCTGTTCTATTAGTCTTAAATAAGGGTCGAGGGATCTAACAGGGTATTGCACCATCTTTCACACATAGTTACAATTTGAACTCATTTTATAGTGATAATTTCTTATAAGTTGGAAAAAAATACTACATAAGAAAGGAGGGAGTGTGAATGTCTATGAAAAAGTGGTTAACTCGATTAGTCGTTTTCCTTGCAATGATTTTGGTCTTGGCAACTGCAGGTGCACTCAGTGTATTTGCTGAAACCGGAGTCGTAACACAGTCTTTTGAGTCAGCGAAAGCGATTGATGTCAAGCTGTATGATGATGCCTTTAATCCGAAAGTCATCACGATTCCGAATGGAAAAACGACAACGTTGATATTGAAAAATGAAGGTAAGAAAGAGCACACCTTCACAGTGGAAAAGCTCAGTATTGATGTTGAAATTCAGCCAGGACAAGAAAAAACTATTACCGTTAATCCGAAAAATACCGGTACATATGAACTGATATGTCGTTATCATTTCCATGAAGGTATGGTTGGAAAAGTAATAGTTAAATAACAAGCAGGGCCAATCTGAACTGCCCCGTAAATGTTAGAAACCGAACTAACAGTACAAGTCCAGTTCAATCAGGCCTTGCTTTTTTTGAGGAAATGGAACTTTTTAGGGTGTGATTCGTATATACACTAAAGGAAAAACCTGGGCTTCGAATATAGTAATGACGATATTGAAGAGAATCAAGCAATTGTTACATTAAAAAGTGATCCGGAAAAAACATATTTTTTTACTTATAAAAAAAAGACAAAGGAATTAATACAAATTGATATTGTTAATGGTGAGATGATCGAATCATTTGCAGGAAAATAATATTCAGTTAACGGTCCAGAAAGGAGTTCGACATGAGGCTAATAGATGAGTACTTCGAAATAGCGATGGAAGCCTGGAGTATGATGCAAAAGACTTCTGGTGATGAAGGCGCAGAATGGGCAGAAAGATTTGAACGCTACTTTTATGAATTTATCGATGAATTGAAGAAATGGTGGACAACTCTTCACCCAAAGCCAACGACTATAGAAGAGGCGGAGGAGTTACCTGAAATAAAAAAGTGGGTCGAGCAAATCCCTGCTCCTGTACAACTAAATTTTCTTACCGAATTAGAGGATATTATGGACGGATTTGATACGGAACGGTTTGATTAAGAAATTGAGTAATGCAAATATAATTAAATATCATAGTAGACTACCATAATGGAGTCGTTTGTATAGAGGATGAGGACAATTGAGCTGGAGATTTTTTAAAAAGAAATCGGCGTTTTATCCTGCCGACAGATACTCAAAGGAGTATATAGAAGAAAAGTTGAAAGTTACAGGCAAATATGAGTTATCAAAAATACCTACTATTTTTGAGCTTTTATTAACTAGCTCTAATGAATTAAAAATTAGAACAGCAAAAGTACTTCAAGAATATGTACTATCATTAAACATTCTAGAATTATCAAAGCTTGATCATATTTTTAGAAATCATACTTCATTGGATTGGACACATGATTGGAAGAATGAATCACCAGAGAATTTATTAATGTCTGATATGACTGAAGCTGAGAGAATAATAATTTTAGGTTTGTGCAGTTTTCACCCAAATGGGTATTTTAGAGAAAAAGCGTTGCATTTATTAAATTTGCATGACTCAGGTAATGAATTTCCTTATTTACTTATCCGCTGTAATGATTGGGTTTCGGAGATAAGGGAGTCTGCAAAAAAATATGTCGAGTGTCGTTTAACAACTAAGTATGTTAACCACATTGTCAACAATCTCCCCATAGTATTTAAGCTAAAGAACACTAGGAGAAATGACCATAGTCAAATGTTTGAACATGTTGCTCATTTGTTATCTCAAAAGGAGTCGTTCCCATATTTGGACCAAGGTACAAGGTCAAAGTCAATTAAGGTAAGATATTTCTGCTATCAAATGATTGTATACTCAAAATTGTACAAGAAAGAATTACTCTTCAATTATCTTAAGCTAGAAAAAGAGCCTCACCCGCGCCTACTACTGTTCAATGAATTAATAAGTGACATTAGTGTAATAGAATTTAATGAATATTACCCTATCTTAAAGAAGGACAAATTTCCAATGATAAGAGCAAGAGTATTGGAAAAATATCATTTCTTCTTTCCTAACGAGAGTATTTGCGAACTTGAAAGTGCCCTGGTAGATAAAAGTTATATGATTCGATCACTAGTAAGATTCCTGTTAAAAAAGCATAACTTTACAGACTTTTGTTCTTTTTACATGCGGATGATAAACACCAAGCAATCGCTTCGTGGAGCTATTTTGGGATTAGGCGAAGTCGGGAAGAAAGACCATGCAAAGGAGATCATTCCATTTTTAGCTCATAATGATGTTTCCATCGTTAAGGCTGCCATCCTAGCATTAGCAATGTTAGATGGGAAAAGTTACAAGGGAGAGTTTGTCTGGATGCTAAATCACAGGCATGTGGGGGTATCGAATGCTGCCAGGAGATCATTAATAACGCTAAATTATAGTGATTTAAAAGAACAATTATATACCATTTACAAAAAGACTAGATACAACCATTCCAAATATAATATAGCTCTTTTACTATGTTCACTAGCAAAATGGGATGCAATTATCTATATTATAGAGTTCTATGTAAATAGGGAAGATAGTAATCTAACAGGATTAGGTAGAGCCTATTTCGATAAATGGATAGAAAAATTTAACCGTACTTTTGATTCACCAACTATGATTCAAATAGAATCAATTAAGAATACGTTAGCAATGTATGGTAGCAGATTAGAAAAACAAGATGTAAGGTATATTGAATTCAGTATTAAAGGGTTTCAATAATAATTTTGAGCTTGTTTTTGGCAATTAACTGATGGATGTATTGGCAGTATGTTTATTAATCTTTATGAATCATTACTGAATGATAATCCTGTATACAAACGAATATGTATTCATTTTTGTGAAGCGATGCTTACTGCACTAATGAAGCAGGTTAGTGGAATAATGGCTTTCATATATCTGGTACACTCACCATTTCTTAAAGGAGATTTGGAATACTCCTTTGAAAAACAAAAAAGCTACCTTACTTTGGTAGCTTTATTTTTTTTAGTCTTGAGCAAGCTTATCCCTATTTAGTGCAACAGGAGGTTTCTCCATCCACTCATTTTTTATCATAAAGGTTTTTATATTTTCTTCATATTGATACACATCGGCAATTATCTTTGCATATGTAGTTTTTAAATCTTTTCGGATACTTACTGCTGCACTATATCCATAACTTGCGATACCATCACGATTAAGTTGGTCTAATAGATAAGATATTAATTTATCTGAAAAAGGAGATGTTTTACCATCCAAAACATTCGTATCCCAAGTCATTGAAATAGGCAAATCATTTTGAACTAAAATATCACCTAATTTGTTTATAATATTTAAAGATAATTCTTTTCCATGTTGCAATAAACTCGTTAATTGCTGATTAGATGTAGATTGTATAAATCCAATTAATAAGTTTTTACCAATATAATTCATAAAAACATTTTTGTGTAGCTCATTTGCTTCTCTTGCCGTTAATTCTCGATTATCATTAAAGAAGTTACCCAAAAATCCTTTATCTGCAATTGTGTTTGTTTCATGAGTGGAGGTAATTGAAGGAGGTCTTACAAATACTCCCTTTTCTAATAGAATAGTTGTTGTACGTTCAAATAAACTTGAAACGTTTTTTAATTGTTCGTGGAAAAAATTGCGGATATCCTCCCTTACTGAATCGGATAGTGCCATACTTGTTAAGGACATTCCAATTTTAGACATATTATTTAAATAAAATAGTATAAAAACATCCGTATACATCTTAGGAGCATTTGGGTTTAAATCATCTTTAATGTTAAAGCCTTTAGGGATTGGATAGTTTTCACTTCGTAGAACAGATTCAAAAAATTGTACAGCAGATTTAGAAATAGAAACCGCCTCACTACAAAGAGATTTAACTTCTTCTAGTTCTGATGTTAAGGTAAGATACTCCAAAACAACATTTGACATACTATTATTCATTAACTGTTCCCAACAGTGTGCTAACTCACCCGCAGTTAACTTTGCAGCCTTTTTATTATCCATATAATCAATTCCTTTTTAAGATTAATTTTATATTCTATAACAAGTATCTGGTATTTTTTTATCAATTATGTAATATTGCATGGAAAATTAATAATTTTTTGGTTTGACAAGGGAGATATCATAACTAAAAGGGCTTTTCAAATATTCAGCAATGGGGGACTTTAATAAGTTTGTGAAATATTGTACTTAAGCTAAACCAGCTAATAGTTTGTCAATATTTTTCAATAAAAAGTTTAATAACCACATGCTATACTAAAAATGTTCATGCCAAATAACCTTCCTAAATTCTCATATTGGAAGGTTTTGTTGTATTTAGTT
>JBDOMM010000035.1:0-59995 GCA_039832695.1 Bacillus sp. (in: firmicutes) | reverse complement strand
GAGCCAGGATCAAACTCTCCAAGAAAGTTGATTAGCTCATTTTGTTACGTTGGCTAACTTCAATTAAGAAGTTAAATATTATTGTTTGTTGACGTTTTTGTTTGTTTAGTTTTCAAAGAACAATCTCACTATCGCTCAAAAGCGACTTTATTATCTTACCAAGTTACCAACCGAAAGTCAACAACTTTTTTAACTTCTTTTTTCTTGTTTACTGCTGTTTAGCAGCAACAGAAATTAATATTATACTATAATACTAATTTCGTCAATCCTGATTTTTATTTTTTAAAAATAAAATAACAAAATCAATGTTGTTTTGCATCAGGAATTACTATGTTACTATCACACCTCTCATATGTCAACAGCTTTCTTTTTAATTAAAAGAGGGATTCTTCTATTAGATAAAGAATAATATTTCTAGTTGTAATACTAGTTTAAAATAATTTTCACCTTAGGGGGGAACCAAAAACATGGATAGAAACAGATTTTCAGCAATCGCTCATCGCAATCACGCCTTTAGTAATCCTATTAATGAAACAAAGATGATGAAAATGATTCAAATGATGTCATTTAAGCCAAACATGAAAGTAATTGATATTGGAGCAGGGAAATGCGAGCTACTTATTCGTCTAGTAGAGGAATTTAATATTAGCGGTACTGCTATCGAATTATATGAGGGCGCCATTGAGGAAGCCAAACTTAAAGCAATGAATCGAATTCCTGAAGATCGTATTGATTTTGTTGTGGAAGATGCAAACATGGCTGTCCAGAGATATGAGGCTGATGAATTTGATATCGGTATTTGTATCGGATCGACACACGCTTTAGGAGGTTTTGAATCTACACTTGAAACGATGAAACGTGTCGTAAAGAAAGATGGATTTATTTTAATAGGAGAAGGCTATTGGAAGAAGACACCTAGCAAGGATTACTTAGAGGCATTAGGCGGCGCAGACGAATCTGAATTGAAATGCCATCAGGAGAATGTAATGGTCGCTGAAGACCTTGGCCTCATTCCTCTTTGGTCTTACGTGGCAAACGAAGATGATTGGGATGACTACGAATGGCTTTATTCCTCTTCTATAGAAAATTACTGTTTTGAAAATCCGGAAGACCCAGATAAGGATGCCATGCTTGAACGAATTCGGAAGTGGCGGAGAACTTATCTGAAATGGGGACGGGATACACTCGGATTCGGGTTGTATTTGTTCCGGAACTACTAAAACGAAAGCTCATCACCTTTAATTATAGGCAACTCTTTTATTCATTTATAGCGCTTCGAACCCCCCGTAGTGCCCTTAAATCGCTCTAACTTTTTACAACGGGAATTGTGAATTCTTCACAATTCCCGTACTTATCTCTCTTCCCTCTCAACGGCTTTGTGAACCCTTCACAATTCCCGTACTTATCTCTTTTCCCCTCTCAACGGCTTTGTGAACCCTTCACAATTCCCATACTTATCTCTTTTCCCCTCTCAACGGCTTTGTGAACCCTTCACAATTCCTATACCTATCTCTTTTCCCCTCTTAAAGGCTTTGTGAACCCTTCACAATTCCTATACCTATCTCATTTCCCCTCTCAAAGGCTTTGTGAACCCTTCACAATTCCCATACCTATCTCTTTTCACCTCTCAACGGCTTTGTGAGTCCTTCACAATTCCCATACTTATCTCTTTTCTCCTCTCAACGGCTTTGTGAACCCTTCACAATTCCCTCGTTCACCTCTTTCTCCTCCAACAGGCAATGTAACCCTCCCCCTACCACCTATTACAGTAGCAGGAATTTCACCACCACAAAAAACTCAAGCTCCATTCAGCTTGAGTTTTTTCCTTCTATACTATAAGAATATCCCGCCATATATTAAAGAAGCCATGATCACATATGCAGGGTGCACCTTTAATTTTTCAAGGAGAAAAAAGCTTACACCAACCAGAATGATTGTTTGAAGCAGCCCTGTATCTGTGTAAGAAGTAGAAAAGAAGCTAAATGCCATCACACCTAGCATAACAGCAATAGTAGGTCGAATATAGTTCGTCATCCTCTTTACCTTCGGAGAGTCTTTATGTCTATACAAGAGACCTAATAAAACGATCATTAATAGAAGCGATGGGGCTACCGTCGCAAAAATTCCGACTACAGATCCTAGAACACCGCCTATCTCGTATCCAATATAACCTGCCATTTTGGTAGCAATAGGACCGGGCAAAGAATTCCCTAAGGCTAACACTTCACTAAATTCCGGGACGGTCATCCAACCGTAATGATCGACGACCTCATTTTCAACTAGCGGAATAGAAGCAGGCCCGCCTCCATATCCAACAATTCCTGGTATGAAAAAGGCAAGAAATATGTGCCAATAAAGCATCATCCCACCTCTCTTTCACTGGTTTTATCAACTTTAGAAGCCTTATCTCGCTTCACTAAAGCAAACACTAATATAGCTACAATTAATATGGCTGGATGCACGTGCAAAAACTCTAATAACACCAAGCTTGCAATCACCGTCAACGCTGCACTAATATGTCCTAACGTTTGATAGGATTTCTTATAAAAATCCCAAGTTAATGTAGCCATCATTACACCAACGACAGGCACAACGGCTTTGGTCATGCCTGCTACCCATGGCAGATCCTTGAATGAAGCTAAGGAAGTGAGCAATATAATCATTAATATAATAGTAGGAACAATGGAAGAGAAAATGGCATTTAGCATACCTACATACCCGCCTACTCGATAGCCAATATATCCTGCCATTTTTGTATTAATCGGCCCAGGTAGGGTATTCGCTAATGCAAGAACATCCGCAAATTCATCATCCGTCATCCATTTAAAAATTTCTACTACCTCTTTATGGACGAGGGGAATCGAAGAGGGTCCACCTCCATAGCCTAATATTCCGGAACGGAAAAAAGCGATAGAAATATCCATCTGTTTCATCATTTATCAACACCTTTTATTAATTTACCAGGCAGCGATGGCCCCATCTGTTCTGGACTCCGTTCCACCTGAAAGCACACCAGTCTTAGGGTCTCTCCAAATGATTTGTCCTCTTCCGAATCCGCCTCCATCTAAGGCCACTTCGATATCATGCCCTTTTCTTGCGAGCGCACTGGCAATATGGGACGGGAAGGTATTCTCAACCTGGACTTTCTTGCCCTCCATCCATTGCCATCTCGGCGAGTCTAGGGCCGCTTGCGGATTTAAATGGAAGTCAATGGTGTTCATGATGACCTGCGCATGACCTTGAGGCTGCATATACCCACCCATTACTCCAAACGGTCCAACCGCTTCATTATTTTTCGTTAAAAATCCAGGAATAATTGTGTGGTACGTTCTTTTCCCAGGCTCAAGACGATTCTCATGTGTCGGATCTAATGAGAAATCAGCCCCACGATTTTGCAGAGCAATGCCTGTTCCAGGAATAACGATTCCCGAACCAAAGCCCATATAGTTGCTTTGGATAAAGGAAACCATATTTCCTTCAGCATCTGCAGTTGCTAAGTAAACCGTACCACCTTTAGGAGGAGTGCCCGGCTCCGGTGTAAGAGCAGCATCCCCAATCAAGCTGCGTCGAGCTTCCGCAAATTCTTCAGACAACAACTGTTCTGCTGTCACGGACATTTTTTCCGGATCCGTTACGTATTTTTTTGCATCAGCAAAAGCTAGCTTCATAGCTTCAATCTGTTTGTGATAGGTCTCAACTGATTCCTTTTCCTTCAGCTCGTATCCCTTCAGGATGTTAAGTGCCATTAAGGCAACGATACCCTGGCCATTGGGCGGAATCTCCCATACATCATAGCCTCTGTAGTTTACTTTAATAGGCTGTACCCACTCAGGCTTGTAATCTGCTAAATCTTCTTTTGAAAGAAATCCGCCATGCTGCTTTGAAAACTCGTCAATTCTCTCTGCCAATTCTCCGCGATAAAAGCTTTCCGCATTGGTTTCCGCAATCTTGCTTAATGTACTAGCATGACCTTTCGAACTCCAAATCTCTCCTATTTGCGGCGCCTTTCTATTTGGAGCAAAGGTTTCAAACCACCCTTTATATTCATCACCAGTAAATAAATCTTTAAATCTATTATATGCACTATTCCAGTACTTCCCTAGAATAGGTGTGAGAGGATACCCTTTTTCTGCATACTCGATAGCCGGCTGTAACACTTCGGTTAACGGAAGCTTACCAAATCGGCGGGACAACTCTGCCCATGCTGCAGGTACACCAGGAACAGTCACGGGAATAAGACCAAAGGTCGGCATTTTATCATGACCCTTTTCCTTTACTGCGTCGATTGAGATACTTTTCGGTGACGGTCCACTCGAGTTTAGTCCGTGCAGTTCGCCTTTTGTCCATACAAGCGCGAAGGCGTCTCCGCCGATTCCATTGGATGTGGGTTCAACAACCGTTAAGCAGGCAGCAGTTGCAATAGCCGCATCAATGGCATTCCCGCCCTTTTTTAATATATCTAGTCCGGCTTGTGCTGCTAAAGGCTGTGACGTTGCCACCATGCCGTTTCTTGCAATGGTTGTCATTCTTTGTGATGCATATGGATAATTCAAGTAATCGATGTTCATGAATTCTTCTCCCCTTATACATATCTATCATAGTTGTTATCTATAAACTTTCTTTTGTTAATCATTTTAACCTATTAACCTTACAAACGAAATATTCATTTTCCGAAAATACAACAAAAAGATTTTTGCGATCACTGAGTGGAATAAAAAAGAGGCGACCTCAAACTTCAAGGAATCAGCCTCTTCTGGATTTAGGCATAATGACAAGCAACAAAATGATTTTCACTTACTTCATTAAATTCTGGCTCTTCTACTCGGCATTTGTCTGTCGCTAATGGACATCTTGTATGGAACCGGCAACCGCTTGGAACATTAATTGGACTTGGAACATCCCCAGTTAATATGACTCTTTCCCTTTTCTTCTCTTCACTTGTAGAAGGTATAGCTGATAATAAGGCTCTTGTATACGGATGAAGAGGATTGTCATAGAGTTCCTTCTTATCTGCAAGTTCCACCATTTTCCCCAGGTACATTACCGCTACCCGATCGCTCACATGCTTAACCACACTTAAATCATGAGAAATAAATAAGTAGGTTAATTGGTGTTCCTTTTTTAATCGCTGTAATAGATTTAGGATTTGCGATTGGACAGATACATCCAGTGCCGATACCGCTTCATCACAAACAATTAACTTTGGATTGGTACATAACGCACGGGCAATACTGACCCGTTGTCGCTGACCGCCAGAAAACTCATGTGGAAAACGATGATAGTATTGTTCGTTTAGACCGACTTCCACTAAAAGCTTGCACACATAGCTGTAAACATCCTTTTTAGGCACAATTTTATGTGTCTCTACAATTTCAGAAAGCATAGCCCCCACTGTCATCCTTGGGTTAAGAGAGCCATATGGATCCTGGAAAACGATTTGCAGGTCCTTACGGTTATCTCTCATTTCCTTTTTCTTTACACGAGTTATATCTTTTCCTTCATATATAATCGTTCCAGAACTTGGTTCATGCAGTCTTAGTATAGCTCTACCCATGGTAGATTTGCCACAGCCCGATTCTCCAACGATCCCCAACGTTTCTCCCTTTTTTAAAGAAAAGCTGATTCCATCCAACGCTTTGACAACCTGCTTCTCTTTAGTAAAAAAACCCTGATCCCCCACAGGAAAGTGCTTTGTTAAGTTTTGAACCTCAAGAAGATTTTGTTGCTGCGATTTCTCTAATTGAAGACTCATTAAGCTCACCTTCCTTCTCATCCCATTTATCAGTATATTTCCAGCAGCTTACTGCATGCTGTTCCTCCATTGTTGTCACTTCAGGTGCATGATTCCTACAAATCTCCTGAGCAAATGGGCAACGATCCACAAATCGGCAACCTTTTGGCATTTCATCAGGTGATGGGACCGATCCTTTGATGACAAAAAGCTCTTCCACCTCTTCTTCAGCATCCACATCCGGAATACATTTCATCAAACCTTGTGTATACGGGTGAAGCGGGTTATTAAAGACTGCATTTCTACTACCATACTCAACTGCTTTACCTGCATACATAACCAGAACCGTATCAGCCATTTCAGAGACAACAGCTAAGTCATGAGTAATCATAATAATTCCCATATCCAACTCTTTTTGCAAATTCTTCATTAAATCTAAAATCTGCGCTTGGATCGTTACATCCAGTGCAGTTGTTGGTTCATCAGCAATAAGAAGTTCTGGATTACAGCTTAGCGCAATGGCAATCATCACACGCTGTCTCATTCCACCGCTCAACTCATGAGGATAGGCATCGACCCGTTTCTCAGGTGATGGAATACCCACTAGTTTCAGCATTTCGATTGCCTTCAGGCGTGCTTCTTTTTTATTTACATTTTGGTGAATAATAATAGTTTCCGCGATTTGTTTGCCGACTGTTTGTACTGGATTGAGTGAGGTCATCGGTTCCTGAAAAATCATGGATACCTGATTGCCCCGGATCTTACTCATTTGTTTCATGGATTTACTAGCTAAATTTTCTCCCTTTAATAAAATTTCTCCTTCAATTCGTCCTGTTTTTGGCAGTAATCCCATAACAGAAAGGGAGGTCATACTTTTTCCACAACCAGATTCTCCAACAATGCACAGAGTTTTTCCCTTTTCAACTGCAAACGATAAACCCGCAACAATATTTGTAGTTTTCTTCTTGCCGACAAAGCTGACTTTTAAGTCTTTTACTTCTAATAATGATTGCGTCATGATCTTGACCCCTCCTTTCTTTTTAATAGATTAATAGTGTATGGAAAAAGATTTTCCTGGCACTTTTCATATACTCTCTTTAGTTCCTTAACAGGATCCTCATGTTCGTCTACACGGATATCAACAAGTGGATATTCTTCCTCATGCACTACATAAAGAGCAGCAGACTGTCTTCCACGTTTGTCACCGCCTGCTTCTTGCCCACTTGCTAATGCCGCTAAAAGACGTTCTGGTAAACTAATATTCTCTAACGCTTGAAAAGTCTCAAACATCGCTTCGATTGTTTCAGGGCCAGTTAACATATTTCCTGCTACAACAAACTGGTTGCCAATTAAATGCCCCTGCCATGGGACTGTTTCTTTACCCGTAAATCCTGCCGTATTCCCATCCTTATCGACAATGGCGAATTGCCTTCTATCACAATCAGAGTCTGCAGCTAACAACCGTTCTAAAACCTCATTAACTGATACCCCTTCACCCAAGAACTTGATACCGTCAATTCCATAAAACGGATTGACTAATGCTTGAGTGGCAATGGCACCGACCCCTGCTTTTACATAGGGCACTAAAGACCCAACTGCAGGTCTTGCTGTTGAAACAGCAACACCTAGCATACCTGTGTTTTTACACCTGGCTGTTATTGAAAATGTCATTTTATTCTCCTCACTTCAGCTTTGGATCTAAAGCATCACGTAATCCATCACCAAATAAGTTGATTGATAGCACTGTTAGGAAGATAAATAATCCCGGGAACAATGAAATCCAAGGAGCATCCTTTAGGTAACCTTGTCCCATTGATAACATCGCCCCCCAGCTTGGTGTTGGTGGTTGCGTGCCCAATCCTAAGTAGCTTAGGGATGCTTCAGAAATAATGGCTGCAGCAATAGATAACGTCGCTTGAACAAGAATCGGCGGCAGGCAGTTTGGAAAGATGTGGCGGAACATGATTTTTACATCACTTATCCCTGATGCCTTAGCTGCCGTTACATATTCCCTTTCCCTTTGACTTAATACTTCTCCCCTTACAAGACGGATAAAGTTAGGGGTGAAAATAATCCCAATGGCAATCATCGCATTTTGTAAACCAGCGCCAAGTACAGCAGCTAATGAAAGAGCTAATACTAACGGTGGGAATGATAGTAATGCATCTGTAAAACGCATGACTACGAACTCATCAAGTACGCCTCTGTAGTAACCAGAGAATAGTCCGATCGGAATTCCAATTAAAAGTGCAATTCCAACAGAGATAATCCCTGCCTGGATAGAAACTCTTGCTCCATAGATAATCCGACTGAAAATATCACGGCCTAGTTCATCGGTCCCCATAATATTGGCTGCACTTGGGCTTTGAAGAAATTTAGCGTAATCCTGCTCACTTGGACTATGCGGCGCAACAACCGGCGCAAACACAGCCATCAAGATCAGAAGAAGGGTAAACACTCCGCCAATCACAGCCAATTTATTTTGGAAAAAACGAGAACTCATTTCTTTCATTCTACGTTTTTTAGGGCTTTCCACTTTTATTACTTGTTCCAACTTAGCTTCCATCGTTATTGTCCTCCTGTAAGCTTAATTCTTGGATCCAATATCGAATAAAGGATGTCGATCAAGAAGTTCACGACTACAACAGCAATGGCCATAAATAAAACGGCTCCTTGAACTACAGGGAAATCTCTAGTTAAAATGGCATCAATTACAAGACGGCCAAGTCCCGGTACGGCAAAAATGGTTTCCGTAATGACTGCACCGCCTAAAAAAGTGGCAAGCTGTAATCCACTAACCGTGACAACAGGAATTAACGCATTTTTCAAAGCATGTCCAAGAACTACTCCTTTTTCCAGGACCCCTTTTGCATATGCTGTACGGATATAATCAGCCTGTAACACTTCCAGCATACTTGAACGCAGCATCCTTGTGATTTCCGCACTCAGGCGAACACCAACTGCCAGCGCTGGTAACACCATCAACATCATACTTTTCTTAAAATCCACCCAAGGCTCCACATATCCAGAAGGAGCAAACCAACCTAGAGAGATTGAAAATATAAAGATAAGTAAAATCCCTAAGAAAAATGGTGGAACAGACACACCTGACAACGCAAATGTTGTTCCAAAGTAATCCCAAAAGCTCCCTTTCTTAGTCGCAGAGATAATACCTGCTGGAATCGCAATAATCATGGCAATTAAAAAGGACATAACAGAAAGCTGAATGGTTACCGGCAGTTTTTGAAGCAATACACTCAATACCGGTGTATTATCTTTTAAGGAGTTTCCAAGGTCTCCTTGAAGTACGTTTGATACCCAATGGATATATTGCATATAAAGAGGATCATTCAATCCCATTTTCTCTCGTAAAGCTTGAAGGGCTTCTTCCGTTGCTTCTTGCCCTAAAATCATCCTTGCCGGGTCACCTGGTGTCACATGCACTAAAGAAAATACAATTATACTTACTAAAAAAAGTATGACCACCATAAGACCTAATCTTCGAATTAAAAACTTTACCATGTATGTCCCTCCCTTTCTAAGGCGTTCAGCTATGATGAAACATGATCGGCTTGGAGTGATCCCCCAAGCCGATTCAAGCTATTGCTTATTTAAACGAAACGTCATGGAAGCGCATCATTTGATCTGGGATGTGTTTAAATCCTTGTAAATTGTTCTTGTACGCTTTGTAATCTAACTCATGATAAAGGAAGATATAAGGTACTTCTTCTTGACCTAGTTTAGTAGCCTCTGAATAAATTTCTTTACGTTTAGCCTGGTCTGTTTCTACACGCGCTTTTTGAAGTAGCTCGTCCATCTTCGGATTTGAATATCCGTAGTTAATAGAGCCAGTAGAATGATAGAGTGCAAAGATATTTCCATCAGGATCTGTTCTTCCGCTCCACCCTAAACGAACCGCATCAAACTTGAAATTATCCATGTTATCAAGCATGGTTCCAAATTCCACAATTTCGAGTTTCACCTTGATTCCTGCTTCCGCTGCCATCGATTGAATCATTTGCGACATTTGTTCTTCTACCGGTTTAGGAGAAAGTTGAAGCGTAAATTCGAATCCATTTGGGAACCCTGCATCAGCCATGATTTTCTTGGCTTTTTCAATATTCTTCTTTGTTGGTTTGATACTCTTATCAAATGCCCATGAATCAGGAGGAATCGCTCCTGCAGAAGGTACTGCTGTGTTACGAAGAGCAACCTTGATAATTGCATCACGGTCGATGACTAAATCTAATGCCTGACGAAGTGCCTTGTTATTAAATGGTGCTTTTTTGTGATTTAAATATAGACCTTGGAATCCAAGTGCCCCGACTTCTGAAAGCTTGATGTTAGAGTCCGTTTTTAGTTTTTCAACATCTTTTGGCGGAACCTTGCTAATGATATCCAACTCACCTGAAGTTAAATTGGTTAGACGTACGTTTTCATCTGAATACGGACGGTAAACGATTTTTTCAAATTTTGGCGCTCCGCCCCAGTAATCCGCATTTTTTTCCACTTCAATCTTATCCTGCTTGACTCTTGACACGAATTTAAATGGTCCTGTACCAACAGGTGAATTCGCAAAGTCGGCTCCTTTTTCCTTTACAGCAGTAGGAGAAACCATCATTCCTGCACGGTCAGTTAACGCTGCTAAGAACGGGCTATATGGTTCTTTAAGCTGTACTTTAAGTGTATTTTCATCAACCACTTCAATTGTTTGGATAGAAGATAATTCAGAAGCACGCGGTGAGCCAGCATTCGGATCTAACATGCGTTCAAAGTTGAATTTTACTGCCTCTGCATTAAATGGTGTACCATCGTGAAACTTTACGTTTTCTTGTAGGTAGAATGTATAAGTTTTTCCGTCTTCAGAGATATCCCACTTTTTCGCAAGCTGTGGAACAAAGTTTAACTTTTCATCTACGTCAATCAGCTTGTCATAGATACTATGGAATACTTGTCTGTCAACAGCTGCTGTTGAAAAATGTGGATCTAATTGCGGCGGATCATCATCTAGACCAACTGTTAATGTGGTCTTATCCCCACTATTCTTTACTGGTGCGCTTGCCTTTTGAGAATCCTGTGCCCCTGAACCGGAAGAATTATTATTTCCACATCCAGTTAACAGCAACAAAAGGCTCATAAATAATACCGCGAATACTTTTGCTTTGTTTGCCATCTCTCTCTTTTACCCCTTTCGCATAACGAAACATCTATCTTTTAGTAATAAAAGATTTCACTTTAATTACTTTATGTAAGCGTTTCGTTATTTTTTATTACTTTTTGTAATTTTGCTTTATTATAATACAGTGATTTTTAAAAATCTATATAATATTCGGAAAATATTAAAATTTTTTTCTAGTATAATTTTTCCATCTATTTTCAATATCCATTTGATAAAAACTATGATTTTACGTTAATATAAATTTACAAATGCTAAGGGAATGTAGGGGGACGCCGGATGAAAATTGATGAAATCGATCGCAGGATTCTCGAGTTACTAGCTGAAAATGGCAGAATGTCATATGTTGATATTGGTAAGGAGCTCAATTTATCCAGGGTATCAATCCGAGAGAGGGTAAACCAATTACAAGAGAACGGTATTATCGAGAAGTTCACTGTTGTAATCAATTCTGATAAAGTGGGAAAGGCTGTTTCGGCCTTCTTCGAGGTGGACTGTGAGCCAGCATCACTTGTTAGCGTTGCCGAAACATTAGCCAATAACCCCAGTGTTGCAAGCTGCTACCAAATGACTGGACCAAGTACCTTACATATGCACGTGCTTGTTGAGGACTTTTCACGATTAGAAAAATTTATTAACGAGGAACTATACAGTTTAGAGGGAATAACAAGAGTGGCAAGCCACATCCTACTGCGAAGATTCAAGAGCCGTACCGGATTAAAGCTTTAAAAAGAGAGTGTAAAGAGTTTTGAAAACTCCCCCCTCTCCAACAGAAAAAAGACATGAACAGAATGTCCATGTCTTTCAATGTTTTCTCGCCTATCCAGTTGGCTGCCTCATTTTTTCCAAAATTGAGGAAAAATACTTTCTGACCGCCCCTATTTTATTATCAGGGGAACTTGTGAACTGGCCATCATCCCACACCTGTAAAACATCCGGATTGAATCCAGCGTCTACAAGCTCTGGTGAATAAATTCTCTTACCGCTCATAATGCTACGAATCGAACACGCTAGTTCTTCGCTAGGACTATCCTTCAGTAAATATCCACTAATATCAGCAGTTAACGCACGGGCCAAATACCCATTTCTCGCGAAAGTGGTTAATATGATCACTTTGCATCCAGCGGACTTCAACACTTCCGCTGCATCTAGACCGCTCATTCTCGGCATCTCTATATCCATTAGACAAACATCAGGCTGCAATTGGTGAACAAGGGTAAGGGCCTCTTCTCCGTTACTGGCCTGACCTACTACTTTCATATCCTCTTCCAAATCAAGCAGGGAACCCATGGCTGCAAGCAGCATTTCCTGATCCTCTGCGATGACAATTCGAATCATTCGGTTCTCTCCTTATCTGGCTTCTTGTACATTGTAAGAGAAAACCCCCAATGAGGGGGCTTCCTGCTAAAGTTCAGGTTTCGCCTGAACAGAAATACGTTTTTTCGCTACTGCTTTCACTTCTTTGAAGCTGACAAAATTCTTGTTATTCTCATCCCACAAGCGGAATCGAAGTGATTTTAAGCTTGTCGCAAGTGTGATTGTCGGTACGTTCTTTAACGGATCTGTAAGATTATGTGCCTCTTCAAGTTTGTAGTTAGGCACTCTTGGGCTTAAATGATGCACATGGTGGAAACCAATATTACCTGTCAGCCATTGCAATACTTTTGGAAGCTTGTAAAATGAACTGCCTTCTACAGCCGCTTTTACATATTCCCAATCCTTATCTTCTTCGAAATAAGAGTCTTCAAACGTGTGCTGTACGTAGAACAACCAAATGCCTGCAGCACCAGAAATCATGAAAATCGAACCTTGAACTAACAAAAACGCCTGCCAACCAATTGCCCAGCATAATAGAGCATACAATGCAACGATTAATACATTCGTTAAATACGTGTTGTTGCGTTCCTTCTTTTTCGCACCTTTACGGTTAAATCTATTTTTTAATAAGAAAACATAAATTGGACCTAGCACAAACATCACAAATGGATTGCGATAGAAGCGATACGCTAATCGCAGGCTTAGTGGTGCTGCCAAATACTCATCAACTGTCAGTGTCCAAATGTCGCCTGTACCACGCTTGTCCAAGTTACCACTAGTTGCGTGATGCACAGAGTGCTCATGTCCCCATTGGTCAAACGGGAAGACTGTTAAAACACCCATAATTGTCCCAACAATTCGGTTAGCACGGCGGTTTTTGAAAAATGAGTGATGGGTACAGTCATGAAAAATAATGAACATCCGTACCAAAAACCCTGCAGCCAAAATAATTGGCACTAAGGCAAGCCAATAAGAAACAGAAAGGCTAATATACGCTAGGTACCAAAGAATTACAAACGGAGCGACCGTATTAATGATTTGCCAAATACTTTCTTTTGTCGTTGATTTTTCAAATGGAGCCACTTGTTTTCGTAAATTTTTTGTATCTTGTAAGGTCATTTTTTTGAATTCCCTTCCTTTAATTGTGTTGTTAAAGCAAGTATAGTGGAATATCATAGACCTTGTTAGTAGCAGGTGTCATGTGTAGACCATGATAAATGTCATATATAAGGTGAAAATGTTGAAAACGTAGCCATTTTCCGTTCGTATATTTTTATTTTTTCAAGTATAATGAACCAATTCAGCTATCGGTAAATAATTATTTCTTTTCGAGAAATCTTATAGATATGTCGGATAATCCAATAAGAAGAGGTTAGTTCATGAGTGAGAGAAGTTTTGAGGAATATAATTTAAGTGAAGAAATAAAGAGAGCACTATCTGTTTTAAAATACGAAGAACCGACAGAGGTTCAGGGTAAAGTCATCCCTTTAGCATTGAACAATCAAGATCTCGTTGTAAAGTCACAGACTGGGAGTGGCAAAACAGCTTCCTTCGCAATCCCCATTTGTGAAATGATTGATTGGGAAGAAAGAAAGCCGCAGGCCTTGGTTCTTACTCCAACAAGAGAGCTTGCCGTTCAAGTTCGTGAGGATATCACGAATATAGGAAGATTCAAAAGGATAAAAGCGCTCGCCGTTTACGGAAAAGAGCCTTTTTCAAAGCAACGAGAAGAATTAAAACAAAAGACTCATGTTGTTGTTGGTACCCCTGGCCGGGTCATGGACCATATTGACAGAGAAACCTTAGCTTTAGACGAAATAAAGTACCTGATTATTGATGAAGCAGATGAAATGCTGAACATGGGGTTTATTGATGAGGTAGAGGCTATCATTAAAGAACTCCCTGTAAACAGAGTAACAATGGTATTTTCCGCTACTTTGCCAAAGGATGTGGAAGCTCTCTGCCATCGGTACATGGAAAATCCAACTAACATTGAGATTGAAGCTACAGGTATGACAACGGATACCATTGAACATCGTGTCCTGGAAGTGAAAGAGGAAGACAAGCTTTCCTTGCTAAAAGATGTAACCGTCGTTGAAAATCCAGACAGTTGCATTATTTTTTGTAACACAAAAGAGCATGTCGATACCGTTTATGCGGAATTAGAGGAAGCCAATTATTCTTGTGAGAGACTCCATGGTGGATTAGAGCAGCAGGATCGTTTTGCCGTGATGGATGGGTTTAAAATGGGGAACTTCCGTTACCTTATAGCTACTGATGTAGCGGCACGGGGTATTGATGTTGATAATGTATCGCTAGTTTTCAATTATGATGTACCTATGGAAAAAGAAAGCTATGTCCACCGTACGGGTAGAACGGGTCGTGCGGGCAAGCAAGGAAAAGCATTTACATTTGTGACTCCGTATGAAGAGAAATTCCTTCGTGCCATTGAACGGTATGTTGGTTTTGAGATCCCAAGAATGGAAGCTCCTAGTCAAAGGGAAGTCGCTGGTGGAAAAGCAGCTTTTGAAGAAAAAATTAGTGGCCGTCGCGTGGTAAGAAATAATAAGACCGCTCGAATTAACCAAGGGATTATGAAACTCCATTTCAATGGCGGCAAAAAGAAGAAGCTCCGTGCTGTCGACTTTGTTGGGACCATTGCTAAAATTCCTGGCGTGACGGCAGAAGATATCGGCATCATCACGATCCTTGATCAGATGTCTTATGTGGATATTCTTAACGGAAAAGGCTCACTCGTCATTCAGGCGATGGAGAATACACCTGTCAAAGGTAAGAAGTTGAGAGTGAGTAAAGCGATTAAATAATGTATTTTTTTAAAGCGAACAGTGCTGCGTGCACTGTTCGCTCCTATATTTACAAGTATTTCTTCAGTTTCACCTTGGTTTCTTGGTCCGCAAAGCAAGCCTCCACACTGTCGAGATAGATCTTTTTATAATCTTCTTCACTCATGTTGAACTCATCAAAGACAATCATACATTCCTTTGCCATCGTTGTACCAGACACCGTTCTGTTATCAGTATTAACGGTTACCTTGATACCATCCTTATGAAAATCATAAATAGGATGCTGGCTGTATTGATTTACTGCCTTGGTTTGGACGTTACTGGTCGGGCACATTTCAAGTACCACTTGTTTTTCCTTCACCACATTGTAGGCTTCCGCACAATCCTTAATAAAGACACCGTGACCAATTCTTTCTGCCCCTAACATCTCAACCGCTTCAAGGACATTTCTTCCTACACCCGTTTCACCGGCGTGAATTGTTACTCTGTATCCATATTCTCTCGCTAAGGCGATTGGCTCAACAAAGTCACCACAGAACCCTTCTTCTTCCGATGCACATAAATCGATGGCCACAACTCCTTTACCCAGGAATTGCTTTCCTTTTTCGACTACTTCAAACGCACTTTCAGCTGACATAGTCCGCATGCAGGATAGAATGATATTGCCATGAATATCGAATTGCTTCTCAGCCTCTCTCATTCCATCGATGACACTTTGGATGATTTCCTCAACGGTTAAGCCCTTAACCGTATGAAGCAAGGGAGCAAAACGAACCTCCATGTATTTCACATTTTCCTTTGCAGCATCTTCAAATAATTCAAAGGTAATTCTCTTTAAGTTCTCCTGTGATTGCATGACTAAGTTAGGAAGAGCAAAACGCTTCAAATACTCATCAAGAGACTCACAGTCTAATGGTGCAATGAGCTCCTGTTGGATTTCTTCTCTATCCATTGTAGGCAAACTGATGCCGTCTTTTTTTGCTATATCAATAATTGTTTCCGCTCTAAGGCTTCCATCAAGATGGCAGTGTAATTCAATTTTAGGTAAGGTAGTAAAATTCATGTGTTGTAACCCCCTGTGTTTTTTTGAATAAAAAAAAATTCCTGACTACGAAGAAAATACACATACATGTACATTCTTCGTAATCAGGAATTATTGGTTCCTGGTAGAGACCCCCAAACCATATCTTTGGAGTTATACGAACTTTGCTTATTTCATTGAGTCAAGATTAATAGAGATTGTTTAGGTTGTCAAGACCATTCCTCACATTATCCCGTGGCCAATTTCCATTCTTTTATGTTTTGTTTGGAATAGAGTTCCTTGTAATAACCGTTCCGTTTCAATAGACTTTGATGGTTCCCGGCTTCTAAAATTCTTCCATTTTTGACAACAAAAATCATATCAGCATTTAGGATCGTAGAGAGTCTATGAGCAATCATAATAATCGTCTTATCGTTATCAAATTGGTTAATGGATTCTTGAACCAGTTTTTCACTTTCATTATCTAGAGCACTAGTGGCTTCGTCTAAAATAATGAGCGACGGATTTTTCAGGAATACACGAGCAAGCGCAACCCTTTGTTTTTGACCGCCGGAAAGCTTTACTCCTCTTTCACCTATTTCCGTATCGTAGCCATTCGGTAGTGCTGAAATAAAATCATGGGCAAAGGCCTTTTTGGCAGCCGTATAGATTTCTTCATCCGACGCATCCAACTTTGCCATTTTAATATTATCCTTAATCGACGTGCTGTAGAGAAAGTTATCCTGTGTGACAATCCCCATCTGCTCCCTCAAACTGGCGATGGAGTAATCCTTGATATTGACACCATCGATTAGTACTTCCCCTTTAGTTGCATCATACATTCTCAACAGCAACTGCAAGATGGTACTCTTACCACCTCCGCTCTCACCGACAAACGCATACGTTTTTCCTTTTTCAAGCGTCAATGATACGTTGTTAATAATATTGTTTTTTCCATCATACGAAAAAGTGACATTATTTAGCTTAATAGATTGTGTAAACTGGTTTAATGGAACCGGGTTTTCTTTTTCTATAATGGTTGACGGTGTGTGGAAGAAATCAAAGATCCGTCCTAATGCCACGCTGCCCTCTGTAATGGCTGGGTACGCATTGACTAAAGCTGCCACCGGGCTTCGCATCTTATCAACATAAGCAAAAAAAGCAATTAAACTACCTACTGTTAAGCTCCCATCTATGACAAAAAGACTCGCCACGATTGCCACGATAAATGGGGTCATGTCACTGAGGACATTGACGAGCGCTAACATGACTGCGTTTATTTTTGCATGTTTATCTGTCAGTCTATCAAAATGATGTAAATGCTGATTCAACTCTTCTTTATCGCGTTTTTCTGCGGCAAATAGTTTGGATAGAAATGCGCCTTGAATTTTTTCAAAAATAAATCCGCTCATGACCGACCGGTACTTCATCATGTTTCGAGTCGACTGTTTAAACCTTTTTGAAAGAAAGTGAGCTAGAATAAACTGGACACCCACCAATACTACAGATAGGATCGCTAACTTCACATTAAGAGTGAGCATCACCACGATGACAAACAGTAGTACAATCATTTCAATCCAAATGTTCCCGAATACTGCGGTTAAAAAGCCTCTTACTTTTTCAATATCATCAAAAAAACGTGTGCCAATTTCTCCACTTTTGTTCTCAACAAAATATCTGGCATCCAAAGAATGGACCTTTTGAAAGGCGTCCTTTCGAAGCTGTTTAATAATGTTGTTATTAGCTTTTTGAATACAAAACTGCCTTACATATTCCATTGGTGTTCGGATCAGAAGAAATACGAGGATCATGCCTGCAGCAATGTACAAAAGCTGTTCTAGCATTTCCGACCGTGACAGGGATTCATTTTGAAGCAGCTGATCGAAGATATATTTTAAAATCAATGGAACAAACAATGGGATCAAGAAACGAAACAAGCTCCCTACGAAGCCAATGAGATAATAGCGCCTCACTTGTTTAACATAGGGTAAAAATAACTTAACATCTTTCATGCGAGAAAACTCCTTTCATCATCAATAAGGGTGAACTCTATTTGATAATTCCATTGTACGGTCGGATCTTGCCTTACAAACCGCATGCTTTTGTATCAGCCCCGCACGGTTTTCGCGTTTTACCGCAAGATATTGGCGGAGTCTGTGCTGAATCTTTGCGGTTTTTCATTCCTTTCTCTGTCGTAAGATGATGTCATACCAAATGAAAGGATGTTGCTATTCATGCATAATCAAACACAAACACAGGCTCCAACCATGAGTTCTTTATTTTCCAACCGCTTCGTTCAAGCCATTTTACTTTCCGGTCTATTCCTACAACTGGGAATCTGGGTACGTAATTTTGCGATCCTACTATTCGTAACTGAACAGACCAACAAAGATCCATTTGCTATTTCCATGATTTCCGTGGCAGAATTTGCTCCGATCTTCCTTTTTTCCTTTATTGGAGGAACTTTTGCTGATAGGTGGAGACCCAAACGTACAATGGTTCTTTGTGACCTGCTAAGTGCATTATCGGTGTTTGCCGTTTTGCTAGCTCTTGTATTTGGCGGGTGGAAAGCGATCTTCTTCGCCACACTGGTTTCATCCATTTTGTCTCAGTTTTCACAGCCTTCAAGTATGAAGTTATTTAAGCTTCACGTTCCAGAATCACTGATTCAAATGGGGATGTCGCTGAACCAGACCATTCAGGCAATCTTTATGATCCTTGGCCCTATGATTGGTACATTGATTTTCTTCCGTTTTGGCATTAATGTAGCTATAGCGATTATGGGTACTTGTTTCCTTCTCTCCGCTCTTGTTTTAACATTCATACCTGCTGATAAAAAAGTGGAAGTGACCGCAGTCCCGAATGTGTCTAAGGAAATGAAAATGGGCCTTCGTTATGTAATGTCTAATAAGCTTTTTCTTTACATGGGTGGTTTCTTCTTAGCAGCCGGAATGGGAATGGGTTTGATCAACCCACTTGGTATCTTTTTGGTGACTGAACATCTTGGGTTAAGTGCACAGAACTTACAATGGTTTACCGCAGTGAATGGGGTGGGGATGATTTTAGGGGGCGTTGGTGCAATGGCGCTTGCTAAGAAAATCACGCCACAGACTATGCTGTTAATTGGTTTTGTCTCTTGTGCTGTTTCTTTCTCGATTATGGGGTCGGTAAAACTAATATGGCTTGTCCTTCTCACTCAATTTATTTCTGGACTCATGGCTCCCCTTATTCATATCTCCTGCAACACTTTAATCCTCACGAATGCAGAGGAGTCATTTGTAGGCAGGGTAAACGGCATCTTAAATCCTCTTTTCATGGGGGGAATGGTGTTGAACATGAGTTTAGTCGGTGTACTTAAGGCGGAATTCCCATTAACGGTCATTTACCTAATGGCATCAAGCTTATTCTTAATTGGAGCACTCGCTCTGTTGCCGATGCTACGAATCAAACAGGCTAAGCAAATGAAAGTTGTCAAAATGCAGCATCATTGATAGGTTTCCACAATAGAAAAGAGGCTGGCTCATTATGAGTCAGCCTCTTTCATTTACCTGTTGATACAAAAATTCTGCATCCTCTCCTACCCCTAAAAGCAGGGCTGAACCCCTACGGTACTGCCAAGGCAATCCCAGGAAGTATAGTCCTTCTATTTCCGTTACTCCTCTTTTATGTTTGGGTTTGCCGCTGTGATCTAAAAGGTTGGGTATATCTATCCAAGAGTAATCCGCAACGAAACCCGTGGCCCAAATAACATTCTGCACGTTAATCGTTGATAGGTCTTCAAATTGAATCTCATTTTGCTGGATGCTCTTGGTTCGTGTTTTAAGCGTTACTTTTTTTTCTCTCAATTTTTCTTTTAGCTCAAAACCAAATATCGGGTCTGGCTGCCTTTGGACCTTTTTCCCGATAAAAGAATCCCGATTGGCATGCAAAATATCGAGTTTATCAAACCACCAAAAAATACTCTTACCAGCTATATTCAACGGAAGAAAGCGTATTTTCTGGCCAATGGATAAATAAGTCTCATAATGGTTTGATAGTTCGACTGCTATTTGTGTGCCAGAATTGCCGCCGCCGACAACTAAAACAGAGCCATCGTTTAGCTGAGCAGGATTTTTATATTCAGAAGAATGGAGTTGAACTACTTGTTGTGGAAGTTCTTCGGCAAAGGATGGAATTCTAGGAGTGTGAAAAGGACCTGTAGCTATGACAACTTTCTTGGTTTTAATGTTGGAGTCTGATGTTGATATGATAAATGTATCGTTTTGTTTGTGGACTTTTTGGACAACACATGAAAATTTTATAGGTAAATCAAAAGTTTTAGCATAACGCTCTAAGTAATCTGCTATTTCATCCTTGGTTGGAAACCCTGATGGATCACCCTTTAATGCCAAACCAGGCAGTGCACTGTATGACCGGGGAGTAAATAAGACAAGTGAGTCATACCGATTCCGCCAGACATCACCGGCACTGTTATTGCTATCTACTATAATAAAAGATAAAGAGGATTGCTTCAGGAAATAGCCCATGGACAATCCTGCCTGCCCTGCACCGATCACAACCACATCGTAAATCATTTATATCACTCCTTTTGCACTCTCGGATACCGTTGTTATTTAATGATACTATTATACTAGTTTTTTCCAAATTATAAAAAACTACTGGAGGTTTCCAGTAGTTTCAATCTTAAATCGAATGCATTACGTATGGATAAACCAACGTAGCAGCGGTTGTTCTTGCAACGTCTTCTCCCATTAGCTTCCCTACGAGATGGAGCGACATATCGATTCCGGCTGATACTCCTCCAGAGGTAATTACCTGCCCATTATCCACGAATCGTACATCCCGCACCACTTCAATATCTTGATAGATTTTTTCTAGATAATCATAAGCAAATGGGTGAGTTGTCGCTTTTTTATCCGTGAGAATTCCAGCCTCCGCTAACAGGATGGACCCTGAACAAACGGAAGCGATGGTTCCAGATTGACTGAAAGTGGTAATCCAATTGATTAGTTCTCGATCCTTTATACAGGTTTCAATTGCATGAAATGGGCCCCCTGGAACGATAACAATATCTAGGTTCTGGTTGATATTTTCAAAACTAAAATCCGGCGTAATCTTAAGCCCATTATTGGATGTCACGATACCGCCATCCTTGGATATCGTCCAAACTTTAAATGGCTTTCGTTCAACAGGAACGCCCATCGTTAACAATTCTGGTACTTCGTTAGCTGAATTTGTCGTTAATGAAAACACCTCAAACGGTCCTGAATAGTCTAAAACATCCACGTTATTAAATAATAAGATTCCTATATTCCATTGCTTTTGCATATTGTCCACTCCCTTTTTTTATTAATAAAATCATCAAAGCTGCTTTCAACGGGGCTAGGATGGTTTTTCATTGGTTTTTAGCTAAAATGTATTTCATCCTGTATATGAAGGACATTTTCCACTTGGTTTCTATTAAAAATGTATTTCATCCGCTTTATGAAGGACATTTCTTCCCTGGTTTCTAGCAAATTTGTCCTTCATCCGCCTTATGAAGGACATTTCTTCCTTGGTTTCTAGCAAATCTGTCCTTCATCCGCCTTATGAGAGACATTTCTTCCTTGGTTTCTAGCAAATCTGTCCTTCATCCGCCTTATGAAGGACATTTCTTCCTTGGTTTCTAGCAAATTTGTCCTTCATCCGCCTTATGAAGGACATTTCTTCCTTGGTTTCTAGCAAATTTGTCCTTCATCCGCTTTATGAAGGACATTTTCACCTTGATTTCTAGCAAATTTGTCCTTCATCCGCCTTATGAAGGACATTTTCTCATCTTTTTCCCCACATAATGTCTTTCATCCATAT
The DNA here is from genome assembly GCA_039832695.1 of Bacillus sp. (in: firmicutes). Classification (GTDB taxonomy): domain Bacteria; phylum Bacillota; class Bacilli; order Bacillales; family Cytobacillaceae; genus Neobacillus. Next base: position 38,099 of record JBDOMM010000035.1, on the reverse strand, counting down.
TGTTAGCACCTGAACCTCTTAGGGTGTGATTGGTTATGCTCATTCTTTTATCTCAATCACGAACGGGAACGCTCTTACCGTTCCATTTTGTTTAAACTCCGCCCAAATCTTGTAGATACCAGGCTTTTCAAAGGTTGTTTCAAAGATTGGCTCCTTCTCATTTGACGGATGAACATGGAGAAACTCTTTCCCGTATTCGTCAAGAATCACAACATGACCCATAGCCCCTAAATAGGGAGTCAAATTCGTTTGGTCTAAGTCGAAGGATAGTGTTACAGGTTCTCCGACCATAAATGTACTAACCTTTAATGTGACCGTTTCTCCATCTACCTTTTTGCTAAAAGTTGTGTCTGGGATCAGCTCATGCCCGTGTGTCGAAGAGCTTGGATTACCCACGATAAAGGAAACAGGCTCTACTTTATATGCGAAATTTTTCGGTTTTATATCAATAAAGGCTTTATAAAACCCTTCTGGAAGATTGTTTTCAATCGTGAACTCACCTTTGCCAGTTCTCTCTGGGTGCACGTGGTAATACTTCTGCATTTGTTCATCCACAATGATGAGATGCAGCTCCTTCTCATGATTGATTTCCAACTCGTCTACTGGGTTGCCCGCCTTATCTTTCAAGTAAATTTTTATGTCTTTTTGATCGTTTTGTACAAATGCATTTATCTCACTGCCATCATGGTTAATTCCTGAAGAGGATTCATGAGCATGGCCGCCGCTTTCACCACTTTCTCCCGCTTCATCATGAGCTTCCACATCCATTTTCATTGCTTGCTTTCCGTGCTCCTCAGTCTGTGCAGCCGTATTTTTATCCTCTGCAAGCCATTTATCATATGCCTCAAATCCAAGAATTACGACCGTCACATAGAGAATCCCAGCCAATGCCCACTTGATCATGCCAACCACTCCTATTTTTTGGGGACTGTCCCCAAAGATTTCAAAGATTTTTACACACTTCTTAATGCATCTATCGGATTCAGCCTCGATGCTTTTCTAGCTGGCGCAATGCCAAAAATAATACCGATGCCTGCAGAGAATCCTAGTGCCAACAATACGGTATAGGTGGATAGTGCGAAACTTGCGCCAATTAATGTACATACTCCCAAAGCGATTAACACGCCTAGCAAGAAGCCGATGGCTCCGCCAAAGAGAGATAAGAATACAGCTTCCAATAAAAACTGCTGCTGAATCCGTTTTGGTTCTGCACCGAGTGCCTTCCTTAGTCCGATTTCTGTTGTTCTTTCCGTTACAGACACCAGCATCATGTTCATGATTCCAATCCCACCGACAACAAGTGAAATGGATGCGATTCCTCCAAGCATAAGAGATAACATTGTAGTAATCTTATTAAATGATGCCAGCATATCCTGCATATTCATCACGGTAAAACTATTATCTTTGTAATTGAACGCCTGTTTTAAGACTGCTTCAATATCTTCCGTTATTTTTTCAGAATGATTGGAGTTACCCATATAAACATCCACACTAGAGATATATCCTGTTCCAAGAATGCTCATTGAGGTGGTGTAAGGTATGATAACTGCATCGTTATTCGAGGAATCTGAAAAGCTATTAGATTTCTGAAGTGTTCCGATGACCGTATAAGTTACACCAGAAATTAGCAGCTTTTTACCCACAGGGTCTTCTCCCCAAAATAAATCGTTTGCTATATTGGCTCCAATAAGGCAAACATTATTTTTATTCTCGATATCAAGAATAGTTAGGCCTCTTCCCGTTTCAACCAAATCCTTATTTTTAGAAAAATACACATCATTCTTCCCTTGTACGGTTACATCTGTTTTTTCGTTACCGTTATACACCACAGATGTGGTTCCCGAAAGAGTAGGAGAAACACCCGAGACATCCTCTATTTCCGCAAGCTTTTGAATGTCGCTGTCAATTAACCCCTGCTTAAGGGGTGTCCCCATTGCCTGAACGGATATTTTATCTGCACCAAAGGAGGAAAACTCACTTGTCATTCCATTCATCGCACCTTTAACTATGGTGATCAATGCAATAATGGATGCGACACCAATCACAATTCCCAACATGGTTAGGAAGGAGCGCATTTTGTTATGGATGAGATTCATCCATGACATCTTAAGATTTTCCTTAAACATACGTAAACTCCTCTCTCAGTTTGCCATCTAAAATGTGAACAATCCTGCTGGCATTTTTGGCAATCTCAATATCATGTGTAATCATAATGATGGTTTTTCCTTCTTGATGAAGCTCATGAAAAAGCTCCATAATTTGCTGACCCGTTTTTTGATCCAGCGCTCCCGTTGGTTCATCTGCCAGTAATATAGTGGGCTCCGTTACCATCGCTCTGGCAATGGCCACCCTCTGCTGTTGTCCACCTGAAAGCTGATTCGGCCGGTTTTGCAATTTTTCACCGAGCCCCACTCTAATGAGCATTTCGCTTGCTCTCCGTCTGCGTTCCTTTTCAGCCACCCCCGCATATACAAGAGGCAGCTCCACATTTTGAATGGCACTCAGTCTAGGAAGGAGTTGAAATTGTTGAAACACAAATCCAACCTCCTTGTTACGAATCGCTGCCAGCTCAGATTCATCAAGCTCATCAACCTTTTGATTTGATAAAAAATAATCTCCGCTTGTCGGTGAATCGAGACAGCCAATCAAGTTCATCAGTGTAGATTTCCCTGAACCTGAAGGTCCTAAGATTGCGACAAAGTCTCCTCTATTCACTGTTAAACTGATATGGTTTAAGACGACCTGTTCTTCCTCACCCATTACATAGATTTTAGTTATTCCAGTCATATTTAGAATTTGCTCACTCATTATTGGCTGCCTCCCTGCATCATGTCTGCATGAGAAACCTCTTTATCATCAGTTGAGATGATGACCTCGTCGCCAGCACTTACTCCATTTTTTACTTCAATCGTCGTTCCATCGTTAATGCCGGGTTGAATATATTTTTTGGTTGCCATCCCTTTTTCTGTTGGGATTAATACGTACGGTTTATTTTTACTATCAAATTGGATTGCCTTCATGGATAAAGTAACTACCCCCTTCGCCTCTTGCTTTAGAATTTTAGCCTCTGTACTCATACCGACTTTGATTGCTTCGTCTTTAGCAAGATCAATGGTTGCGGTAAAATAAGACACGCCATTTTCATTGGTTGCTTCTTTTGAAATTGCAGAAACTGTTCCTTTTATTTCTTTTTCAAGAGCATTGATTGTTACATTGACCTCTTGACCTACTTTTAAATATTTAAGGTCATATTCGTCTACCTTTACGTTCGTTTGTAAAACCGAATAGTTAACGATATCAAGCAGCTGGGCCCCTGACATCACCTGTGCGTTTTTCTCCACATGAATTTTCGAAATCTCCCCATCTAATGTAGCCTTTATTTTGTCTCCATCTTTCGTTACCACCAATACGTCCCCATTTTTTACTTGGTCTCCAACTTTAACTTTAATTTCTTTAATTTGCATGGCCTCTTCACTCGTAATTGTCTTCCTGTTTTTCGCTTCTACTGCCCCGGAAAAGCTGTAATAGGTAGTAATGTCACCCGTTTGTGCTTTTTCTTTTTCAACGTTGCCTAATCCCTTCGGAGTAAATAACACCGCTGAAATCAGTGAGGCAACAATTAGCCCTACAATCGACCAAATCACGATCTTCTTCTTACTCTTCTTTTTTTGCTTTGTATTCATCTTTCTAACCTCCGATTGTTTTATTGTCCTTGTTCCGTAATCCGACTAAGTTTTTTAACATTTCTTGGATGATTACATTGTACGGAGTTTCCATTCCTTCAAAACCGCAGACTTTAGGAGACCCCACGCATAATTTTGTGGTACCACCGCATGTCTTTTGCAGAAATTGGGATTGTTCTCGTAAGCGTAAAAAAACCTTAACTCGATAAGTTAAGGTTCTTACATAGGAACTGTACTTTTCTTCTGAACTTGTTGGGACCATAACACGGCACCCCCAACAATGATTACGGCCACTAGCAGAATAATTAAATATAGCGGTAAAAACAATACCCCTATGGCAAACCAACCAAACAGAAGCACGAGCGGACTAGTTGCTCTAAGAAACATATAAGTAAATCTCGACCACCCAGATCGAATAAACGGTGTGGCTTCCAATAATAAAATAGTTGGGTTCATAATGATTCCATAAATAAGCGGGATCGCGATATACTTCGGAAAATCCATATCCATACAAATACCAATGAGATAGACTAATCCCGCGCTCAAGGCCTGCATGAAATAATCAATATGCGCTGATTTTAGTTTCTTGGGGTTGGTAAACGTTTTTCTCAATAATGGATTCTTCTGATAATGAACAGCTGCTAGCGGCAGCGACAATACCAGCCCGATCATAAAGGAGAATAAACCCCATTGCAGAATAATAACATTCATCTTGTTTCATCCTTTCTTCACTAACGATTTTAATAAAATCATCATATTCCAGAAGAAGGCTTCGCTTCGCGCAAACAATGATGCCAAACACGCAAAATATTGCGGGGGCACCGAACTACTTCTCATTTTTTGCACAAAAAGCCAGGCGTTTAGCCTGGCTAAGGTATCTTCCTTTCGAATTATGTGTTAATCACCTCATGAGTACCTTTAAAAGATTACCTTTTTTATATGATTTCCTTTCTTACTCGTCACTTTCGATGTTTTACTCGTCAAAAGTATGATTTACTCGTCTATTTTCTAATTTACTCGTCAAACTTCACACTTTACTCGTCAATAACCCCATTTTACTCGCCAAATACTAATCTACACCCACTCCTTCATAAAAAACACCACAGTTAACAAGGACTGTGGTGGGACAGAATAATATGTTTTCTTAGTCTCAAAAAAAATAGCCGGTGTTCACCGGCTTCCTTCAATCAAATTAATATAAATCTTCATTTGGTAAAATGCCCAGGCTTTTAGATTTTTTAATGGCTTCCACCCGGGAATTCACATTTAGTTTTTGAAACAATTCTGTCAGACTGTATTCTAATGATCGCTGACTAATTAACAGTGTTTTAGATATCTCTTTATTACTATGTCCCTTTGCCAATTCGCGTAGTAGTGTTTCTTCCTTCTTACCAATCGTGGTCTTTTCATTTGCCTTATCCCCTTGAACCACAATCTCCTGGCGCCTTAGCTGTTTTAACAGATGCATAGGAACGATGGCTTCCTTCCGCGCTGCACTGCGAATCGCCTGAACCAACTGTTCGCGGGTTGATGTTTTTGCAACAAAACCAGAAACCCCTGAATCCATCAGTAAATTAAAATGCGGGGCAATATCAAATCCGGAATAAATTAATATCACGGCATCGGGAACATCCTCGAGCACCTTCCGTGCCAGATCAGCCCCATTGATATTAGGCATATATAAGTCAAAAAGAATTACATCAAATGTCTTCAGACGAACTAAGTCTGGGACACAATACACGTCCGTTTCAATGGTAACATTCATATCCGGCTCTGCTTCTATCAACATTTTTGTTCCTTCAACGACTGATCGATGATCATCAACCAACAATATTTCCATAGTAATCACCTTTTTGCTTTGTTGTAGTTGGCAGGGTAATATTCACGTGAAAACCTTGCCCTGTTGCGGAATGTACACTTATCTCTCCATCTAAACTAAGGACTCTATTTTCAATACCAGCAATACCCATATGTTTAAAAGAGCCTTCCATGCCAGATAAATCTACTCCAACCCCATTATCTTCATAAGAGAAATAAACCTTTTCCTGATTACTTGCCAGTTTCATAACTACTTTCGTTGCCTTTGAGTGTTTCGTTGCATTATTTAATAGTTCTTGAACGATACGATATATCCCTAAAATTTGATCTTCATGAAGAGGGATTTGTATTTTTTCAGCATCAAATTCTATCTCGTAATTGGAAAACATCCGTGCATATGAAAAGAGGCTCTTTAATGACTCTACTAATCCCATTTTCAGAAGGAACGGCGGCCGCAACTCATTACAGGTGATTCGGATTTGGTGAATTGCATCCAGTAAACCTTCCTCAATTTCCACCAATTCTTCTTTGATCTCCTTGCTTAATAAAGAAGTTGAACGAAGGGATTCAAGCTTGCGATACCAAATGATGAGATCTTGTAAAACGGTGTCATGCAAATCACTCGACAAGGCCGCTCTTTCTTTTTCAGACAGTCTAAATAAGAGTCGTAACATCCATTTAGGCGTTTCATTATAAGCAGCCATATTTTCCATGCGCTTCATCAGGTCTTCAATGAATTGAAGATTATCATAGAGAATCGTAACATAGTGGACGGCAGTCTCGAGCCACTCCTCTTCCATTTTAAGCAAGGCTTCCCTGCACCGAATCCTTAGGTATATGAGCTGTTCCTTCTCACCAATTTTAATCCACTTCTCATTCCCATCTCCGTCACTCGGTTCTTGACCTCTTGGTATTTCTGCAATGGAAGCATCCTCCACAGGTAAGACATTCTGTACCTCATCGATTAATCGACTTTCTAACTCAGATACCTTCATTACATTGGCAAGGTCATTAGAAAAACGATTAATACTTTGCTGGAGCGTTTTGTACCTTTCTTCGCTTAGAATGAGTTCCCGCTCCTCCCGTTTCCGTTCCGTAATATCCTTGACGATTCCATGTACACCATTTAGTTCTCCAAAAAGAAAGATCGGCACAAAGGTAATGTGGACAATTCGTTCTCCAATAGTAGAACGAACAATTCGGCATTCCAAATCTCTTGGTTCTCTCATCTGTATTACTTCAGACAGTACTTGAAACACAGGGAGATGGTCTTCATCATGTACTAAACCGATAAAACAACGATCAGGCAGCTGATCCATTTGAATACCAGTTATTTGTTCAAAAGCCTGATTGGCATTTACAAAATTCGCTTGTAAATCAATTGAAAATACCCCATCTAAATTGTTCTCAAACAAGGACTTATACCTTTGCTCGTTTTCCTCAATAACCAATTCGGATCGTTTTTTCTCCGTGATATCTAAAATCATACTATCAAGTCGTTCAACTGCTCCTGTCTTATCCAAGTATGGGTGCATAATTAGCTGACCCCATCTTGTTTCATTTTCCATATGGATAAATCGAATAAGTTTATTCACTGGTAGTCCCTTATCTAACGTTTCCTTTACTGACCCCATGAGCATAAGATTATCGTCTGGGTGGATATGGTCATGCATGCGAATCGGTTTATTCATGAGTTCCTGCCTGGGAATACCTGATATTTTTTCAATACTTTCCGAACAAAAGGTTAAAAAGCTAAAATCCTTATCTGTTGACCAAACTGCTGCATTCACACTTTCAAGGATATTTTCTAGTAGCTGTTCTGTCATTTTCCGCTCGGTTACATCTCTTACAACAGCTACCACATACTTTACATTACCAAAACTATCTAAAACGGGTTTCACTTTTGTTTCAGCATACAGGGTGGATCCCTGTGAATGGATCACGCGATATTCCAATGTGACTTGCATCTTTGTTTGAACTACCTGAAGATGTTTGGACCGAACATAGTCTCTGTCTTCTGGATGAATGATATCAAATGCATCCATCCCCTCGTATTGATCAATGGTGTAGCCTATTAACGATTCAAAGGATGGCGAAACATAACGGACAATTGATTTATTATCAACCATGACGATTGCATCTGTCATGTTATCGGCGATAATCTTGTACTTTAAACCCTCACTTAGAATATCATCACTACTATTGTAATTCTGACCTTTATCCACTGGCACTTCCCCTTTCCCGAATGCACTTACCAATATCATCCTATTTATCATCATTATAATCGAGGATGAATCCATGACACACGCAAAAAAGTGGGGAAAGTCCGCAATTTATGTATGGATGCCAAGTTTACTTCTTTTCAACATAAATAAAGTCATTTATGAAGGGAATACTATTCCTATTTAGTTAACATGTGGGAGGATTTGAACGTGACGAGAGAAAATGCCTTATCCATATTCGCGTTAGGCGGAATTAATGAAATTGGAAAAAACATGTATGTAGTTCAGTATGCAGACGATATTGTCATTATCGACTGCGGCGGAAAGTTTCCTGATGAAAGTCTATTAGGAATTGATTTGATCATCCCGGATATTAGCTATTTAGAGGAAAATAGGGAAAAGATTCGTGCTTTAGTGGTTACCCATGGCCATGAGGATCATATTGGCGGTGTTCCTTACTTTTTAAAGAAATTAAATGTGCCTATTTATGCCACCAATTTCACTTTAGGGTTAATCGAATTAAAGTTAGATGAACATCGGTTAATGCGGGATACAAAGCTTATCCCTGTTAACTCTGATTCAAAGCTTGAATTTGGGCAAGTCCAGGTATCTTTTTTTAAAGTGAGCCACAGTATTCCTGACTGTCTAGGCATTGTTTTTCATACACCTGAGGGAAATGTCGTACATACAGGTGACTTCAAATTCGACCTGACTCCTGCTAATCATCAATATGCCGACATTCATAAAATGGCGGAAATCGGCCGTCAGGGTGTCCTTGCTCTAATCTCGGAAAGCACCAATGCCGAACGGACTGGACTAACCCCTTCTGAACGAATGGTAGGAAGTCATATGGATGAAGCCTTTATGAAGGCAGAAGGAAAAATTATTGTTTCTACCTTTGCTTCGAATGTGAATCGGGTACAGCAGGTTGTCGATTCGGCCATCAAGACGAACCGCAAGCTTGCCTTACTCGGCCGGAGCATGGTGAATGTTGTAGATGTGGCTATCGAACGGGGGTATTTAACGGTACCAGAAGGAATGTTGATTGAGCCACGTGAGGTCGACAAGTTATCTCCCGAAAAGGTGGCCATCCTTTGTACAGGGAGTCAAGGAGAACCAATGGCCGCACTTGCCCGACTGTCTAGTGGCAACTACCGGGATGTCTCTATTTATCCAGGGGATACCGTCGTTTTAGCCGCCTCCCCTATTCCAGGGAATGAAAAGGATGTATCCAAAATCATCGACAACCTCTTTCAACTTGGAGCGAACGTGATATATGGATCAGGTAGCACTACTGGGATGCATGTTTCTGGACATGGCTATCAGGAAGATTTGAAGCTGATGCTAACATTAATGCAGCCTACCTATTTCATTCCGATTCACGGGGAATATCGCATGTTGCACCATCATCGCTTATTAGCCGAATCCATTGGGGTTGAGAAAGACAATACCTTTATTATTAAAAATGGCGATGTCGTTGATATTGAAAACGGAGTGGCACGCCAGACACGAAGAGTACCAGCAGGTGATACTTACGTTGACGGCATAAGTGTTGGCGATGTTGGGGCGATTGTGTTGAGGGACCGGAAGCAGTTATCTGAAGATGGCATGGTCGTTATTGTTCTAACGTTGAGCAAAGCAGAGCGTAAATTTATTTCCGGTCCAGATACCATTACTCGAGGGTTTGTATTCGTAAAAAATTCAGAAGACCTCATCAAAGAAGTGAACCAGCTTGTTAGAAAGACAGTCAATGATCTACAGGAAGAAAATATTCGCCAATGGAATGTGATCAAACAAAATATCAAAAAGGCAGTCGGTCAGTACCTTTTCGCACAAACCAAAAGAAAGCCAATGATCCTGCCTATTATTATTGAAATATAAAAGGTGTCAGGCACCATTGTGAAAATTTCACATGGTGCCTGACACCCTTTCTTTGATCACTTAATCTAGAGAACCCACGGTTTGAAATACTTCCGTTGATTCAGGTGTAACGTAAATCGTGCGGCTTGGGAAGGCAACTTCTACGCCCTCTTCCTCTAAGATCCCCATAATTTGCAAGTTGATATCATGTTTGATTCTCACGTGTTCTGCCCAAACGATTGTATTGGTGAAGAAATAAATCAGAATATCGAGACTGCTTTCATTATAATGATCGAATGCCACCATGATCGTATCTGGATGAATATCCTCATGATTCTTTAACATCTCTTCGATTCGTTGAACCACTCTTACAATTTGGTCTTTAGTGGTTCTATAGTTAATGCCTAAGTGGAAATTGATCCGTCGTTTCCCCATACGGCTCCAGTTGGTGATCGGTTCGTTTGCCAGGGTTGAATTCGGAACGGTTACGAGTGCCTGACTAAACGTTCTCACCTTCGTGCTCCGGAAGTTAATATCCTCTACTGTCCCTTCCACGCTCGGTGTTAAAATCCATTCTCCAATTGAAAAAGGTTTCTCTGTGACAATGACGATTCCACCAATTAGATTGCCTACTGCTTCTTTGGCAGCTAGGGCAAATGCCAGACCCCCTAATCCAAGACCGGCAACCAAGCCATTTACGTCATAATTAAACTCCTGACCGATGATCGTAATACTAATTGCAATCAGGATGACACGGATAGTTCTTGAAATAAATGGGAGGAGAATTAAATCAATTTTATTATTAATCTTCTGGTTCACACTGATTAAGATCCCCGATGTAGGAGAGGACAAATTAAATAATCCCCATGTTATTAACACAATGACCATCGAACGTAAAAATTTTAAAAATAACGCATTATGTTGTTCAACAAAAGGAAAGTAATCCATTGCTACATATAAACCTACAATAATAAATGCCCATCCCAAAGGACGTTCAAAACTTAAAAAGATTTGTGTAAAGAAATCCGTTGGTGTTTTTCTAGACAGCTTTAGAATTAACTGAAACACATACTTAGTAAACAGATTTCTAAATAGAATAAACACCAGCAAAATCCCTATAGAAATCCCTAGATTTTCTAACATATCATAGTCTAATGCCGACATTGAAATAGCCAATACAAATGAATCCATAGACATCCTCTAAATACCTCTCTTTTATTACTTTTTTAAAAGAATACATCCACATATCTTAAAGCTTAAAACTAATTATTTGAATACGGCAAAAGTCATAGATTTATTATTTTAATTTTTATACTATTCTAATAAATAATGTAATATGAAATTATAAATAGAGTCGATGGGGGATGTTTCATGAAAAAGAGAAAACTCGCTTCACTTATAATCGTTGCTTTATTACTTTTGTTTATTATTGTAACCGGCGTTAACACTCTAACCTTAAAGTCCAAACAACCCTCACCTAAGCCAGTCAAAACCGCAATTGACCATGATGAAGCAGTCGCACACCTGTCGAAAGCCATTACGTTTAAAACCATTTCCTACCAAGACCGCAGTAAATTTGATTTGAATGAGTTTCGTAAGTTTATTGATTTTTTACAAGAGAGCTTTCCAGCCGTCTATAAAAATCTCGAATTTAAAAAAGTAAACGATTATGCCCTCGTTTATAAGTGGAAAGGCACTGATTCTAGCAAACTTCCTGTCGGTTTAACGAGCCATTATGATGTCGTTCCCGTATTAACTGGGACCGAAGCCAATTGGGAGCAGGACCCTTTCAGCGGCAAGGTGGTCGACGGAAAGATTTGGGGCCGGGGGACATTGGATGACAAAATTGGTGTCATCGGCATTTTACAAGCAGTCGATTATTTATTAGCTGAAGGGTTTAAGCCGGACCGCGACATGTATTTCATGTTTGGCTTTGATGAGGAAATCGGTGGCGATGAGGGCGCAACCGCCATTGTAAATACCTTAAAAGCGAGAGGAATTACCTTTGACTACGTGTTAGACGAAGGCGGTGCGATTGTTGAGAACATGGTACCAGGGGTGAAGCAACCGGTTGGTGTCGTCGGTATCTCCGAGAAGGGATCGGCCACTGCTGAACTAACGATTGAAGGCAGCGGCGGACACTCTTCTCAGCCGAAGGATCATACCAATATTGGCCGGATTGCAAGCGCGATTAGTAAATTAGAAGATACCCAGTTTAAAGGGGATCTGAGGGGTCCTGGAAAAGACATGTTTGAATTTGTTGCCCCTGAAATGAGCTTTGGGATGAAATATGTATTTGCCAACAAAACTATTTTTGAACCGGTCATTGAAAGGATTTTATTACAGCAGCCAGCATCCGCAGCGTTAATTCGAACAACCATTGCCCCAACGATTTTTCAGGCGGGTGAACAATACAATGCCTTACCGGAAAAAGCTTCTGCCATTATCAACCTTCGGGTGATGCCTGGTGATTCTTTAAGAGGAATAAAGAGTTTTATAAAAGATACGATTGACGACAAAGACATTGATGTGAAGATCACAGGTAATGAGGCCTCCAAAGTATCGTCCATAAACGGCTGGCAATTTAGGTCGATTCAACAGGCAGCAAGAAATGTGTATCAAGATGCAGTTATAGCTCCTTATCTCATGTTTGCCGGCTCCGATGCACGACAATACGATCCGATTGCGAAAAACACCTATCGTTTCTTGCCCGTGCAAATTACATCTGAAGACCTCAACCGAATGCACGGGACAAACGAACATGTCAGCATCGAAAACTACATGAACGCCATTAAGTTTTATGTGGAAGTGATGAAGGAAGCAAATAAATAAGTTGTAAAAAAAACGCATACCAATTAACATACGAAAACGCTCAGAGAATTCTCGCTCTGAGCGTTGATTTTATTACATTTGACATTTATATTTACGATTTCACCTTATAAAAGTGTTCCCATATTAATACTATCGCAGCAGTTAAAAATACTCCAAGCAAGCAAAAGCACATAAATAATAAAGTTAGTAGCGAAGCACTCTTTGAGAAAGGGTCAATATTTGCATGAACAGAAAAATAATTTGCGGCAATCTTGCTACTCACAAGCATTACAACAATCCCAACAACACAAATCATAAAAATAGTTATTTTTTTCAAACACATCACCTTTTTAATATTTGAGTATTTGGATATAACAGTAAATGAAAAAAAACAAATCATAAAGCGAATGGGTCTACCATTAATGCTATTTCCCTACAAAAACGGATTTAAATGAGCCTCAATTCCATGCTGTTACTGTGTTAATTGTAGGGTAACGTTCTCCACTTCAATTGTTGTTCCTAATGGAAGATTAGAGTTAGTTGTCTTCGCATACAAATGAACCTTCAATTCTTTCTCTTTTTTAAAATGAAAATCCAGTGTTGTATCTTTCATAATAAATGAGCGTCCTATTTCTGTTTCAACACAATTAGGGAACACACTCGAAATAAAGGCTTTGACCTCTTCGCTTTCCTGCAATTCTATGACCGCTCGATTAATGGCATTTACTTGGTTCTTCTCACTATTTGGGTGCATAAAGTATTTTTTGGTAAATTCATATTTTTCCTGGCTGTCCATTTCTAAAAACATAAACTGTAAATCTGTTCCTGGAATTTCCCTCGTATAGAGGGTACGAAACGGCAGGCTTTTTTTGAAAAAGCGGAGCATGGTAAATGTAATCCGTTCTGGACCACTTACTTCTACTCCCCGGCTCACTAGTTCTCCTTTCATCTTATCGACATTATCCACCATGAAGCATAAGCCAAAGATTCCTCTTTTTCCAGAATGGTATTTCTCCACCCACTCGGGTTTCCAACCTCCCCCTTCCTTATTGAGCATCCATGGAATTTCAAGGTATTGTTCCCCAATCCAAATGTTGGCCACCTTAAACCCTTTTGTCCCTTTCCCTTTAGTCGGTTCATATGGGACGCCTAATTCGGCTAATTCAGCTTTAATCCAGCTAATTTTTCATCACTCTTCGTTATATGTACAACAAAATGGTCTAGTCTCATAAACACCATTCCCCTTAATTTAGTTCCACCCAAACAACTAATAACATAATCTACCATTTATGTTTTTTTGTCCAATTAAAAATGGATTAATTTGGAGCGTACCTCCCTATTTCCTGTAAACTTAGCTATAATAACTAAAATGATGAAAAGCACCATGAATAGGAGGTGGTTGCTTATGACAAACATTAGGGATCTCGCCAAAATGGCTGGTGTTTCTGTGACTACTGTGTCTCGCGTGTTAAATCATCATCCATATGTGAGTGAGGAGAAGCGGAAAGCGGTACTGGAAGCCATCGAACAAACGAATTACCAGCAAAACATTAATGCAGTCCATTTAAGTATGGGGAAAACCTTTCTTGTTGGTGTCGTTGTTCCTTATATTGACCATCCTTATTTTTCGTTGCTGTTGAAAGGGATGGCAAGTGAGGCCTTAGAGAACAATTACAAACTCGTTCTCTTTCAAACCAACTACGTAGAGTCGAGGGAATTAGAAGCCTTACAAATGCTGAAACAAAAGCAAATAGATGCTCTAATTATTTGTTCCCGTAAAACCAGGTGGACGACGATTTCTGACTACCTGACTTTTGGCCCGATTATTTTATGTGAAGATACGAGAGGAAGGCCCGTTTCGTCCACCTTTGTAGACCACTATAAAAGCTTTATGACTGCACTAGACTATTTATTTGAAAAAGGGCATCGGAACCTTGGTTATTGTATCGGCCGTATATCTGGTAGGAACAGCTTTTATCGCGAAAATGCCTTTAAAGACTTTGTCACGAAACATGACTTGCCTTTTAATCCCGCTCATATTTTTGACCACTGTTTGCACTTTGAGGATGGGGAAAGGGTGATTGAGCGGATTGGAGGAATGGCTGCCCCCCCATCTGCACTGTTGGTGACCAGTGATGAAGTCGCAGCAGGAATTGTTACCTGTGCCCAAACCCGAGGGATATCGATCCCAGACGACCTTGCTCTTATTGGTTTCAACAACCAGCCGATTGCCAAGATGATGAATATCACCACAATGGAAATTCCGCTTGTGGAAATAGGTAAAAAACTCTTTTTACAAGGTATTAACACTGGTCAACAAGTATCTCACCAAGAAATACCAGTTACCTTAATTGAACGGAACACAGTCTAATGGTTACTTGACGATGTCCACTGTAAAAAGACAATTGTCCACGCGTGGTGCCTGACACCTTTTAAAAAAACTTTGGTGAAAATCGCTTGACCTGAAACGCGTTTCATACAATATTCTGTTTTTGCAAAGGCTTCAGCACCCGGTCCGCGTGATTGGGCAACCGAGCGTTAGGACTGGTGCTGTGGTAAACTCGGAGGTGTTTCCATGCAAAAACCAATTGTATTTTTCGATATTGATGGAACGATTTTAAATGAAGATAAGGTAATTCCAGAGTCTACGAAGACTGCCATTCAGTTGCTTCAGGAAAAAGGAATTCACACAGTCATTGCCACCGGACGGGTTCCAAAAATGTTTTATTGGATTTTGAAGGAACTAAACATTGATTCCTATGTAGCGATGAACGGTCAGTATGTGGTATTCGAGGGTCAGGAGATTTACTCGAACCCTATTGATTCAGATATCCTGCAATCATTATCGGCCATGACTGCAAGCAACGGCCATGCCTTAGCGTATTGCAGCCATTTGGATTATAAGGTGACCGAAAAAAATCACCCGTATATTGAATCGAGTTTCGATTCCTTGATGATGTCCTATCCTGATGTAGACCCAAAATATTTTAAACAGTTTGCTATTTTCCAAGGCCATCTTTATTGTGAAGGTCATTTTGAACAAACGTATGCTGAGCGTTTTCCGCAGTTCAGTTTCGTTAAATGGCATGAGTATGCGTATGATATCTTGCCAAAGGGCGCTTCAAAAGCCGTAGGGATCCAGAAGCTGATCGAAACATTAGGAATCAAAGAAGAGCATACCTATGCCTTTGGTGATGGATTGAACGATTTGGAAATGCTGTCTACTGTTGGAACAGGCGTTGCGATGGGGAATGCTGTTCCAGAGGCAAAAGCAGCTGCAGACTTAGTGACAACCTCTAATTGTAACGACGGAATCCTTCGTGGATTGATCCAGCTTGGACTATTAGAGGAAGAGCTTGCGGTAAAATAAGAAAAGCGTAAGTGCCTTGGTCAGCCCCGACAGGCAAATGTTCTTCTGCACTAAAAGTCCGCCTTTCGACTTTTAGTGCAGAAGGTTATTTGACCCGAGGGGCTAGGCGCTGGAGCTGGACAATTCTCGAAGTCGAGTTTTTACGCTTTTGTGAAAAGCAAGGGTCCCTTCCGCTTGAAGGGGCCCTCTTGTGGTGTCAGGCACCATTAATTTACTGAAGGAACAAAAATCTTCTCATATTCGTAATCGCCATTGGTTTCGTTTATTTTGATTACCGACGCATTTTCTACGGGCTTAAAGCCAGTCAATTCCTCGACAGGCCAATTCATCAGGAAAGTTAACAGCATCTGGATAAAAGCGGCATGAGTAACAATGACAACATTCTCATACCTTTGCTGCCGCTTTACTCGTTCAATGACGGTATGCATAAACATGGTTGCACGTAGGTACACATCGGCCAATGATTCTCCATTTTCATATCTAAAATAAAATTGTCCTGCTGCTTTAAATTCCTTCTTTTTCTCCGGTGGACGGTTGCTGAAATCATAAAGATTCCCTAATTCCCATTCTCTTATGAGGGGATTCTCGAAAAAGGGTACCCCTTCCGGTAGCTGGGAATGAACCGCTTGCGCTGTTTGAATCGTGCGTAAGTAAGGAGAACTATACACTACGGTCTTTTCATTCAGGATGGATTTCATAAATTCCGCTGTTTTTTGAACCTGTTCGAAACCGATCCCTGTTAAGCTATGCCTTGAATCATGGGTATGGGCCATCACCGTTCGATCGATGTTATGCTCAGACTCCCCATGCCGGATTACGTATAAATTCAATTCACTCCATCCTTTCACTAATCTGTTTTTGGTTTACTTGGAAAAAGCTGATTTTTCTTTTGACAGTGTTTCTTGGTTTTCGGGATACCCTGTCCGAAGTTCGCTGGTCTTCTGACAGTGTCACTGGATTTCCCTCTCTGTCAAAAGTTCGCTTAACTTTTGACTATTGATAGGATTCTACTAAGTAACAAACTATCAAATTCATTTTTTCTAAGAATTAAATCCACTATCGTTTCTCAATATATTCGATAACCTGTTGAAAATTCCCTTTTGTTCCCACTGGTCCGTGACCAGGAATGGCTGCTTCTATATCCATCTCCTCAACCTTCTTCAAGATCTGAATCCACTTTTCAGGATTGGATTCTTCAAATATGGTAGGTGGTGTATCCACAAATAATATATCGCCCATAAAGGCGACCTTTTCCTCTGGAATATACAAAATCGCATCACAGTAGGAATGCCCGCCACCCAATGTGAATAATCGCGCGCTTCTTTTGCTCCCTTTAAACGACATTTCACTTTTAAAAGTTTGTTGCGGCAACACTAAATCTAGTGTGGGCAAGGACACTTCCATTTCATTTAAAAAATTTATCTGTTGCTCTAGAGTTTCATCATACTCCTCGCCTAATTTCAGCTTTAGAGTTTGGATATAATTTTTCAGCCCTTGAATATCACCTTTCTGCTTTTCGATCCGGTCCGGATGCAGTTCCTTCATTTTTTCAAAGGTGGCTTGACTTGAAACAATCGTACTTTCCTTGAAAACCTGATTCCCACGCACATGGTCCCCATGCCAATGACTGTTAACCACCCATGTGATTGGTTGGTTAGTCACTTGAATCGCCATCGTTTTTAAGTCCTCTGCCGCTTGTTGCGTATTAAATGTATCAAACACAAGGGTCTGACCCCCTATATCAACAAACCCAGCATTTCCTACTGCACCCCCACCTTCTTTTGCAATAGCCGCATAAACACCATCTCGCACCTTTTCAGGCGTAAAATGCTTGCTGAAAAATTGATTAATCATCCGTTCCCACTCCTTACTAGTTTAGTAAATTAATTGCGAGTATTATGAACTTATTGTATGATTTCCATAATTATCAAAACCACTTATTGAGTAAAGAGGAAATCAGTCGCAGTCGGAGGAACGAACCATGTCTTACTCATTGAACCTATCCAATTTTTCATCAGAGCAAATTGCCTTTGGCTATTCGGCAGCGCATGAAACACTAATCGCACTGCATGTATTTTACGATTGTAAGCACCACCCTCTGCACATCCCCTGGGTGATCAACGCTCGTAGAAAAATATCACCAGCCTTAAAGGATGAGATAGAAAGATTTAGCCTTTTTTACAAACGGCCTATTGTAAGCTTTTGGGAGTTGAGCGAGGATTCAACATTTCGCTCCTTTGACTCCGATTTAATGGAAATGGCTGAACAACCGATTGAGACTTATTGGCAAAAAATCATTGAGACATTAATGGATAAAAACAGGAACGAGATACACTGGGATCAAAAGCTCCAAAATGAGTTGATCGAGCTTGGAGATAGGAAATATCCGGAATCCAAGGAAGTCATTTTGGAGCTAATTGAATCGCCTGAAAAAAGCAGGCTCCGTTTTCTGCAAATGCTTGAAGGCTTTTGGAATGCTTGCCTGAAGGAGGAATGGCCTTTAATAGAAGAACTTTTTCTAAAGGATATTTCCTATCGTGGAAAAATCCTATTAGATGAAGGTCTATTCCCTCTATTAACAGGTTTATCGGATACTATAGATGTCTATCCTGAGGAAAAACGTGCAGTTGTTAGAAGGATTTCTAAAGGTGAAATTGATTTGGGGGATAAGGATATGCTTTTTTTAGCTCCCACTTATTTTGCATGGCCCCATTTATTTATGAGTCTTCTACATCCTGTAGGGATCAATTATTCTATTAGAAATCATCAGTTTGAGGCTGCTAAACCGATGCCGCCAGAAGACCTGCTCAAGTTTTTCCGAGCCCTTGGTGACTTTACCCGACTGCAGATTGTTAAGTATTTAGCACAAAAACCTCGATCGACGAGAGAACTTGCCTTGTTAATCGGAGTAACTGAGGGTGCTGTCTCTAAACACCTAAAACAACTCGAGAATGCCGGATTAATTACTTCAAAAAGAGAAAGTTATTATGTATTTTATCGACTTCTCGAAAAACCATTTCACGATTTCCCTTTAGGTTTGTCAAAATTCATTGAATAGACAATCATATTCAACAATGGTATTATGTTCGTGCTTCCTTACATTTTTCTAAGTAATTTGGTTAATAATAAGGATAAAGTGTTTTATAGTCGCGACAGACAATTGATAGGAAGTGTAACGGTGGAGTCTTTGAATCATCTCATTGAACATTATGGATACTTTGGTATTATTATCGCTTTAATTGGTGGTATTGTGGGGCTTCCTATACCAGATGAGGTCCTGCTTACTTTCGTCGGTTACAATGTGTTTCAGGAGAAAATGTCGTATTTCCCTTCTTTACTAAGCGCATTCGTCGGTGCATTCGGAGGTATTACGCTAAGCTATCTTTTAGGGATTAAATTAGGTCTCCCATTCTTACAAAAGTTTGGACCAAAGTTTCATATAACGGATGAAAGAGTGGACAAGACCAGAAAGTTATTTATGAAGTTCGGACCCTTTTTACTGATTATCGGCTACTTTATTCCGGGTGTCCGTCATGTGACGGCCTATCTTGCTGGGATTAATAATTATTCATATAAAAAGTTTGCTTTATTTGCTTATTTAGGTGCCATGACTTGGTGCTTTACTTTTATTACTATTGGAAGAGTGTTAGGCGAAAATTGGATTCATGTCGGCGCCTATTTTTCTAAATATAGTTTCTATGTATTTTTTCTACTCCTTCTAGGTGGCATTTTATTTTTCACCTTTCGGAGGAAGAAAAGAGTATTAGGCTAATTTTTTAATCAAACGTTTGATTAGTTTTCAAAAACGGCCCCTTATATAGGCAACTTTTAATCAAACGTTTGATTAGTTTTCAAAAACGGCCCCCTTGTATAGGCAACTTATAATCAAACGTTTGATTAGTTTTTCAAAAAACTGCCCCTTGTATAGGCAACTTTTAATCAAACGTTTGATTAGTTTTTCAGAAACGGCACTCTTGTCTAGACAACTTTTAACCAAACGTTTGATTAGTTTTTCAGAGGTCCACCTTATAGCTCCGTTCACTTACCTTCCCATTAGAAAATACCCGCTCCACATAATCCATCTCGTTTTCCGACATTAACAAAACAGTAGAGCTCCTTGTCCCATAATGTTCACTTTGAATAAACAACGGCGAAAGCAATCTTTCCCACTCTAACGAAACACCCGTGTTTGGAAGAAACTCATCTGGGGCAGGATCTGCATGTTGAAGAAGTGCCATCAGCTCCTCAACCAGGTTTTCTGGATCCTCCGTGATGATATCGGACAAACCATCCTTCCCTCTTTTCAACTTCGGCCATTCTGTATTCAACAAATGATTGCTGACACCGTAGCTACCAGGCTCCAGCTGTTGAAGCTCTTGTCCCATATTGGAGTAATAGTAGAGCTCGTTCTGATTTCCAGCTAGAAGATTATAACCGGGAAACTGATGCTGACGTCTAGCGAGCCCCTGCATATATTCCTTCAGATTGCCACCGTATGTTAAAGCGTCTGCCACCAATTCCCCACGAGATAGTTTTCCTACTGTTATTTCCTTTGGATTCCGATAATTGGTTAGCGCTGCAAACCTTCCTGCAGTGGTAACCCCCATCCACGTACCCATTTTTTCTAAGTCACGTCCAGCAAGGATGCTAGGATTGTCCTCCCAGTAGTGAATGGGTGCCGTAGGACGTCGATAAAATTCATCGCGATTGGCAGCCACAATCAGTGGATATTTCGGATGGACTTTGTAAGCAAATAATATTAAGCACATGGACTATCACTGCCTTTTGTAAAATTACGAGGGGTTTTCTATTTGATTAATTCCTTACGCTTCAGAATCAATTTTTTAATCAGGCGGATCTGCCCTCTGTGACTCAACTCATCTTCAAACACATGAAACCACTTAAAGTAATTATTAGCAGGACGATTCCACCAAAACGGAGCTTGCTCAAATAGCCATTCGTCTGGTAGCGTTTTAAACGTTTCGATGGTTTCACTTCTTACCTGTTCTAATTTCTCTAGATAATACTCTAGCGGGTTCCCTTTAATTTGCTCTCTGGCATTCATTCCTAAATCCAAGGCAGGATTCAAATCACTTTCCTCTTCATCGGTCAGGTCGCGATTTTCAAAAGTTACAATTTGATACGCTTTTTCAACAGAAGCCATGTGTGCTAATAGCATTCCAATAGAATTAGCTTCTTCATCAAAAAGAAAATCTAAATCTTCTATTGTTAAGTCTTTTACTGCTTCCAAAGTTGTTTGCCTGGTATAGTTCATCATCGATACCAATTTGCTAAATTCTAGGCCAAAGCCTTCTTTTTGATCTATTACATATAATGTTTGATTATCAACTATCAATTCAATAACCTCCATTTGGAAAAATAATGAAATAATACTATTCGACATTTTGGTAAAAAATCCTTTAATTATGGTGTAATTATGTATTTACGCTAAATCGTGTTAAACTAACCATCGAATAATAGTTAATTTTATTAAAATAATGGAGTGGTTAGATGAGTAAAGCAAAAGCCAAAAGTGGTACAGGTAGGGGAACCGGTAAGAAGGGCTGGAACCGTTGGCAATCTAGTGCTAACAAAGCAAAAAGCGCCAAGCCCTATGTCAGCAAAGGGACTAAAAGAGCAGCTGATGTTAAAAATGCTGATCAAACCTCAGAAAAATAGTTTTTGCTGATAGGATTAGTACCTGCCAGGAATTCTCATTAGAATCTTTGATGAATACTCACAATGTTGGTAAAGATAAGGAACGATATAACCAACTTAGGAGGTATTTGTAATGTCAGAATTAGAGCCTTTGGAGTATGAAATAGGAACCGCTATTCGTGACTATGACATTATTGATATTACATCGACTGCAAATGGATATGAGGTATTGCTGGATATTAACTTAGATAGCGGGTATTCGCTAACAAGGACCAAGTTAGAAATTACCCATGAGGATTTACAAGGGTATGAAACAAGCGAGATAGAAGAGGGTATTAAATATGCATTAGGGTTCTTTGGAGAATAGGTTTATTGCCTTTTTTCTTTACTCTATATTTCGCTCTCTCCATAGAATATGATTTCATTTCATTCGTCACATAGGTCCTATCCTACGTGACCTTTTGCCATTTCTTTTTATCGGATGGGGCACGTAGAACCCTTCTACGTTACCGCTTGCCCTTTCCTTTTACTGATTGGGGCACGTAGAACCCTCCTACGTTACCACTTGCCCTTTCCTATTACTGATTCGGGCACGTAGAACCCTCCTACGTTACCGCTTGCCCTTTCCTTTTACTGGTTCGGGCACGTAGAGTCCTTCTACGTTACCACTTGCCCTTCCCTTTTACTTATCGGGGCACGTAGAACCCTTCTACGTTACCGCTTGCCCTTCCCTTTTACTGATTGGGGCACGTAGAACCCTCCTACGTTACCGCTTGCCCCTTTCCTTTTACTAATTCGGGCACGTAGAGCCGCCCCTACCTCAAACCGTTTACAACATTTAACTTAGTCTTACCTAAATATAATCTTTACACGCTCTTAACATTAGGTTAAGAAAACCCCTCTTTATTTTTAATACAATGAAGTAAAGGGGGGCGAAAAATGACTAGAGAATTGCTGGAATTCTTTTATGGTTTTGATTGTCGAGTGCTGCAAAAGGTAAATCGTCATTTTGATAAAAAACTGCTAAATCTCTTTTTCCGGATCATTACACGTTTTGGAGGAGCAGATTTTACCATCGCTACCACGCTGCTTCTCATACTTTTATCGACAGGTGAGACCCAATTAACGGCTATTAGCAGTGCATTAGCTTTATCGGCGAGTCATATACCTGTCCATATTTTAAAAGAGACCCTTCCTCGAAAAAGACCCTATCTAATGATTGCAAAAACAAAAACCCATGAAAACCCATTGCAAGACCATTCTTTTCCTTCAGGGCATACAACCGCGATTTTTTCCGTTGTGAGTCCCTACATCCTATTTGTTCCACACCTATCGTTTATCTTAATACCTCTAGCTGTATC
Source organism: Bacillus sp. (in: firmicutes) (assembly GCA_039832695.1). Lineage (GTDB taxonomy): Bacteria > Bacillota > Bacilli > Bacillales > Cytobacillaceae > Neobacillus. The sequence goes on along the minus strand of JBDOMM010000035.1, from coordinate 15,316 downwards.
CGTAGGTATATCAAGAATATACCTTGGCCTACACTACCCATCAGACGTTATCGCCGGTGCCTTTCTCGGTGCAATAACTGCCCTTATCTGCTTTTGCATATTATGTATCTGAGATATACACTTTAAGGTGTCAGGCACCAATAAAAGACATTTGTCCTCTTCCAGTGGACATTTGTGGTGCCTGACACCTTCATTTTTTATGCTTCAACGATGTCGGGTTGTTGGTATGTTTCGTGGTCGAATTCGCCTGTTGCTTTGCTTGTTAGGACGCCTGCGGTCATGGCTCCGCTGACGTTTAGTGCTGTACGGCCCATGTCGATGAGCGGCTCTACTGAAATAAGCAAACCGACAATGGCAATAGGCAGGTTCATAATAGAAAGTACAATAAGGGCTGCGAAGGTAGCACCGCCGCCAACACCGGCAACACCGAATGAACTAATCGCAACTACTAGAATGAGCGTAAGAATAAAAGATAAACTTGTTGGATCTACTCCTGCAGCTGGTGCGACCATAACGGCAAGCATGGCTGGGTAAATACCGGCACAGCCGTTTTGACCTATGGACAGCCCGAATGAACCGGCAAAGTTTGCAATCCCCTCGGAAACACCCAAATCTTTTGTTTGTGTTTTGATCGTTATCGGCAATGTTCCCGCACTCGTACGTGAAGTAAATGCAAAAGTTAAGGTTGGAAGCCCCTTCTTCACATAATTCTTAGGGTTTAATTTTGCAATCGATAGTAGTAATAGATGAACAATAAACATGACAATCAACGCTACATAGGATGCGATGACAAACTTTCCTAGTTTGGCGATGGCATCATAATCACTCGTTGCCGCAACCCTTGTGATAATGGCTAAAATACCATATGGAGTGAGGCGAAGAATGAGAGTTACCACCCTCATGGTGATGGAATACGCCGTATCTATTATCCTTGCGAAAAACTCTGCATGCTCAGATTCTTTCCGCTTGACCCCAAGGTAAGCAATCCCGATAAAGACAGAAAAGATGACGACGGCAATCGTAGATGTCGGGCGTGCCCCTGTTAAATCCTGAAATGGATTACTCGGAATAAGCTCAACAATCTGCTGTGGCAATGTCATATTTTCCACACCAGCCACGCGTTCTTCAAGCTGAGCATTTCTCGCTTTCTCTGCATCTCCTTCGTTTAATTGAATTCCGTCAAGGCCAAATCCTAAGGCAGAACCAATCCCAATTGCTGCAGAAATAGCTGTCGTACCAAGTAAAATACCAATGACTAGAAAGCTAATCTTCCCGATATTTTTCGTTAATTTCAATTTGGTAAAAGCTGCAACAATACTAATAAATACTAGCGGCATAACCACCATTTGCAGTAACTTAACATATCCATATCCTACAATGTTAAACCAATCAATGGATCCTGTTGTCACTTCATGTGTGGTGCCATAAATCCAATGAATAACGAAACCAAAGACAATCCCTAAACCTAATGCAGTAAAAACACGTTTAGAAAAAGAGACGTGTTTCTTTTGCATCATGAACAAACCATACATGAGTGCAAATAAAACGAGAATATTCACGATAATAAGAAGGGCGTTCATTATATTCCTCCTCTATTTTTGCAAATTTTTCCAACGCATACATTCCAATGAGTCAAGTCGGAATTACAAATGAACAAACCACCAACAGCTTTTAAACCATCAAACGTTTGATATTACATACATATGTACTTTCGGGACATTAAATACCATCCTCGAAAAAAAGGTGTCAGGCACCGTCCGTGGACATTTGTCCACGAGCGGTGCCTGACACCCGGTTACTTAATCTCATAGGCTTTACATTTTTCATAAAAGCTTGTTTTACCTATTTTCAGGAGCTTGGCAGCTTCTTGTTTATTTCCATTGGTAACTTCCAACGCGTTTAGAATGGCTTTTCTTTCGGCCTGTGCCAATACCTCTTTTAAAGGGACAATCGGTGCTGGAGTAAATTCCCTTGGCTCGATGCTGATCATATGGGAATCATTCATTGAGGTACTTTCCGGCTCTAAATCACGTAAATATAATGGCAAGTGAACGACCTCTATCGTTTTTCCATCAAGGACATTAATCGTCCGCTCGAGGACATTCTCGAGTTCACGAATGTTCCCCGGCCAAGAATGCTGCATGAGTCTTTCTTTTACCTCTGGGGAAAGCTCTATCCCTTTGCGGTAAAATTTCTTCTCCAGCTTTTTTAATAAATTGCTGGAGATGTGCGGAATATCCTCTCTTCTTTTTCTTAGAGGGGGGATTTCTATTTTTATGACATACAATCGGTAGTATAAATCCTGACGAAACTTTCCTTCCTCGACCAGCTTTTCTAAATTGCGATGAGTCGCAGCAATGATTCTCACATCAACAGGAATCGATTTTTGACCGCCCACCCGTTGTATTTCTTTTTCCTGCAGCACCCGCAAAAGTTTGCTTTGCATCGCAAGGGGCATGTCCCCAATTTCATCTAGAAAAAGGGTCCCATTGTTTGCTATTTCAAACTGCCCCTTCTTGCCCCCTTTTTTCGCGCCTGTAAAGGCACCCTCTTCATACCCAAACAGCTCCGATTCTAGTAAATGTTCAGGAATCGAAGCGCAGTTGATGGCCACAAAGGGCATTGATTCTCGCATACTATTATTATGTATAGCATGGGCAAATAACTCTTTACCCGTCCCGGATTCTCCTATTAACAAAACCGATGAGTGGCTCTCGGAAATTCTCTCTGCCAGTTTCTTTGCTGCTAAAAAAGCCGGGCTATTTCCAATTAAATCGGTAAATTGATACTTACTTTTCAATTCTTTTTCAACTTTTGTTTTATAATATTTTAGCTCTTCTACAAGTCTTTGTATTTTCGTTTTATACATCCGCCATTCCTCTGGCGTTCGGAACATGACGGTTCCTAGGGCTCCGACTCTCTCTCCATCCACGATCAAAGGGTACCGGTTAGCAATCATTTCACTACCATTGATGGGGTGCAGCGAAGCCAGTTCTTTTTGACCTGTTTTGGCAACGATATGCATGCGGGTATTTTCAATGACCTCTTCCACAGGCCGGTTAAGGGCATCCTCCACCGTCGTTCCCAAAAAATCGCAATAAGCATCATTTATATAAAGAATAATACCCTCTCGATCAACCACTACAATTCGTTCTGCTAATAGATTAATAATTTGCTCATGCCAATTATAGGGGATATTCTCAAATCCTCGGTACATTCTTTTCCCACCCTTACCACACTATATATATTAATTATACCAAATATACTGACAAAGGGGTCAGACCCCACTAAAAAGTGGTGCCTGACCCCCCTCTTCATTATTGAGCGGTATATCCGCCATCCAGGATGACTGCCTGGCCGGTAATTCCTCTGCCTTTATCACTTGCTAAAAAGACCGCATAATCCGCAATTTCCGAAACAGATAATAGCCTTCTCTGTGGAACAAGAGGATAAATCACTTCTTCAAGGACACGATCTAAGCTAACATTTCGGGTTTTCGCCAAATCCCCCAGTTGGTTTCTCACAAGCGGAGTATCGACGTATCCTGGGCATAATGCATTTACCGTAATCCCATCAGCCGCACCCTCTAATGCCGCAACCTTCGTTAAACCAATAACCCCGTGCTTAGCACTGTTGTAAGCTGCTTTCCCTGCAAAGCCAATCACACCATTAATGGAAGCCATATTGATGACTCTGCCAAAGCCTTGTTTTTTCATGAGTGGAAAAACATGCTTGATGCCAATAAACGGCGCGGTTAACATGATTTTGACAAGTAACTCGAACTTTTCAGTCGGAAACTCTTCAATAGGAGACACATACTGCATTCCAGCATTATTCACTAAAATATCGATACTGCCAAATGTCTGGTAAGCAAGATCCAGGCTATTTTTAAAAGCTGCTTCATCCGTTACATCACATGGAGCAGCTAGTGCTTCAAAACCTTGCTCTCTTAACTCAGCAGCCACTTCTTTACTCTTAACCGCGTTTAAATCGGAAATAACGACTTTTGCACCTTCTTGTACAAAGGTTTTTGCGATTTCTAACCCAATTCCACTTGCAGATCCAGTAATAAATGCTGTTTTTCCTTCTAATGACTGTTTCATACGAGATCCTCCTTAAAAGCTATTCAATAATGAAGCATTAAATGATGTTAAACATAGAGTAGATCGCAATAACAAAGAATACGGCTACTGTCTTAATGACGGTTACTGCGAAGATGTCACGGTAGGACTGCTTATGAGTCAAACCTGTAACAGCTAGCAGGGTAATAACGGCTCCATTATGCGGCAGTGTATCCATACCACCCGATGCCATCGCTACCACACGGTGCATAACTTCAGGAGGAATATTTGCTGCAGCAATCGCTTGATTGTACTTATCCGCCATCGCACCAAGGGCAATTCCCATTCCCCCAGATGCTGATCCAGTAATACCAGCAAGGGAACTTGTAGTGACAGCACCATTAACAAGCGGATTAGTAAATGTACTTGAAATCGCATCACTGATTTTTGTAAACCCTGGAAGAGAAGAAATAACGCCACCAAAACCGTATTCTGCACCGGTATTCATGGTCGCAAGTAACGCACCAGCAATACTTAGGTTCAAACCTTCTTTAAAGTTCACGGTTACTCGCTTCCAATCAAACGCAAGGGATGTGACGATCCCGACAACCAGTGCCAGCTCAACTGCCCAAATAGCCGCAACTGCTGGTACATCGACCGTATAGGCTTTTAAGCCGATAGCAGAAAAATCGAACCCATTTGGATACCATTTAGGAATATAGGTAATGAACAGTTTATTTGTCACTCCTACAAGGACAAGAGGCACAAACGCCATGATTTGTCGTAAAACAGATTGTTGGGAAGTTAGATCAGGCACGGCTTCTTTTTCCTCTGCTTTTGCCAATTCCAATGCGGATGCATTTTCTGCGCCGAAGCCATAGTAGCCTTCGCCAGCTTTTTCTGCCTTCTTTCTTCTAGTTTCTAGATAGAGAAGTCCTAGACCCAAGACGAAGATCGCTCCGATAATACCAAGTGTTGGTGCTGCGTAGATATCTGTTTTAAAGAAGTTAATTGGGATAACGTTTTGGATTTGTGGTGTACCTGGTAATGCGTCCATCGTGAAGGTAAAAGCACCTAGTGCGATGGTTCCAGGAATCAAACGTTTTGGAATGTTGGCTTCTCTAAACATTTGAGCGGCAAATGGATAAATAGCAAATACGGCTACGAATAAGCTTACGCCGCTATAGGTTAAAATCGCACCTAGTAAAATAATGGTGAGCATCGCACGTTTGGCACCGACCCAACGGACAATTGTTTTAGCAATTGATTCAGCGATCCCTGACATTTCAACTACTTTTCCAAAAATCGCTCCTAGTAAAAAGACAGGAAAATAAGATTTAATGAATCCGACCATTTTTTCCATAAATACACCGGAGAAAAACGGTAAAACATGGCTTGGGTCAACAAGTAATACGGCTAAAAGGGCGCAGAGTGGTGCAAATAAAATAACAGAAAAACCACGGTACGCAACGAACATTAATAGCCCAAGCGACAAAAGAATGATAAATAATTGCATGAAAATCCCCCTTTGGATAATTTGAATAAGCTTCTGTTTCTCGTTAGGTAAGCGTTTTCAATTTGAAGCTTGCTTATATACTTGCAATTTTTGTGCCAAAATTACAAATTTTTAAATAATTCGTTTACTTCCTTTGGTTTCTCACTTTTTCACATTAGAAATAAAATAAACACTTCTATTCTCTTTAATTACTTTCCGGAATTACGGAATACCACTAGAATTCGGTTCCGCTATTACGGAATTTTCCGTTTTTACGGAATCTTGTCCGTTAAATCGAGTTCTTATTTAAAAAATTACTATAAAACTCACTTATATTTATCGAATTTAAGAATTACTGGTGGATCAAATCCCTTTATCAGCGATTTTTGTATACTTATCAGCGAATATACAAATATATCAGCGAATTTGCGAGTTTATCAGCGAATCGGGGACATTTATCAGCGAATCGCTTTTTTCTTTAATTTCCACAAGCGTTAGTCATTATGATTAGTTACCGTTTCACCCTTTTTTCTTCCTGTACGGACAATAGTCACCTTGACTAGTTACTATTCAACACTATTTTCACCCTGCTCGGGCTCTTGTCCCCTCGACTAGTTCCCATTCATCACTCTTTTCACACTGTACGGGCACTAGTCACCTCGACGACTAGTTACCATTCAACACTCTTTTCATCCTGCACGGGCTCTAGTCCCCTCGACTAGTTACCATTCAACACCATTTTCACACAGCACGGGCTCTAGTCCCCTCGACTAGTTCCAATTCAACACTATTTTCCTCTTACACGGGCACTAGTCGCGCTCCCTAGCAAAAAGGTGTCAGGCACCGCCCGTGGACAAATGTCCACGAGTGGTGCCTGACACAAAAAGAGCAGCCCCACAACCGGACTGCCCTAAAAATCTCTCTTATTTCTTCTTCGCGTGTTTTCTCATGTCAAAGGCAACTGCTACGACGATGATTAGGCCTTTCACGATGAATTGGATGTATGGGCTTACCCCAAGGAAAGCTAGACCGTAGTTGATGATTTGGAATATAAGCACACCTGTCACTACGCCTGGTACCGTTCCAATCCCACCTGATAAAGATACCCCACCGACTACACAGGCTGCGATGGCATCTAGTTCGTACATGTTACCTGTATTGTTTGTCGCACTACCTACACGGCCTGCCTCAAGCGTACCTGAGAATCCGTATAAAAGACCTGCGATCATGTAGATAATAATTAGATTTCTGGCAACGTTAACTCCGGAAACCTTGGCTGCTTCTGGGTTGCCCCCGATTGCATACATATTTTTTCCTAGTTGTGTCTTATTCCAAATAACCCATATAACAACAGTAGCAATAATGGCATAAATAACAAGGTACGGAATTTCATAAGAACCAACTGGAATACCGCGTTGAGCAAAGGTTGTAAACTTTTCGCTTAATCCACCGATTGGCTGTGCGCCATATGGAGGACGGTCAAAATAGATAGAAGTGATTCCGTAAACCCCGATCATCATCCCTAAAGTTGCAATGAACGGCGGAACATGTAATTTCGCAACGATCACACCATTTAGTGTAGCAATTAAACCAGTAGCTACCATTGCTATTAAAATAGGAACAATCAGCGGTAATTCTGGCAAATTCGGATACATTTTATAAGCATAATCACCCGCTTGCAGCATGGATGCTGAAATAACCGCTGCAAGTCCGACCATCCGTCCAGCAGATAAGTCCGTGCCGGCAGTAATCAGGATTCCTGCCATCCCTAGTGCAATGATGATACGGGACGAGGATTGACTTAAAATATTGATTAAGTTTGTAACTGAAAGAAAGTCAGGAGAAGCGATTACGATTCCAATAACGAGTAGGATTAAAAAGACATAAATCACATTATCAAAGAGCAGTTTAGTTATACTGCCTTTTTGTGTAGCTGAATTTTTCATTTGCATCTCCTCCTAATACAAAGCTGCTAATCGCATGATTTCTTCTTGCGATGTTTTTGCTGTTTCAACGATTCCCGCTGCTTTCCCATTACTCATGACCAAAATTCGGTCGGTTACCCCTAAAAGCTCTGGCATTTCAGAAGAAATCATAATAATTCCCTTGCCTTCTGCGGCTAATTCATTGATTAACTGGTAGATTTCAAACTTGGCCCCCACATCGATTCCTCTTGTCGGTTCATCCAGTAATAAAATATCCGGTTTGGTTAAAAGCCAGCGCCCGATAATAACCTTTTGCTGGTTACCCCCTGAAAGACTGCCAATGGCCGTTTTTTGTGAAGGGGTTTTTACCTTCATGGAATCAATGACCCATTGGGTATCGTGTTCAACCTTCTTATCAGACAGAAACCCGCTTTTTGTTTTATATTGTTTCATGTTAGAAATGATCGAGTTAAAGCTAATACTTAATTCAGGGAAAATTCCTGTTGATCTTCTTTCTTCCGTTACGAGTGCAAAGCCGTTTTTGATCGCGTGCTGCGGTGAATGGTTTTTAATTACCTTTCCGTGTAACTCTATCGTCCCTGATGAGATCCCGCGAATACCAAACAGGGCTTCAACTACCTCTGTCCGCTTTGAACCTACTAATCCAGCAATCCCTAGGATTTCGCCTTTTCGAAGTTCGAAGTTAATATTTGAAAAAGATGGCTGTGTTTCCGCAGTGAAATCAGAAACCTTTAATATCTTTTCTCCTGGTTCGTTCACTTTAGCCGGGAAACGCTGTGATAGGTCTCGGCCAACCATTAGCTTGATGATTTCGTCCGTTGTTAAATCTTTCGCGCTCTTTGTCGCAATATACTGACCGTCACGCATGATCGTCACTTCATCGGAGATTTTCAGGATTTCCTCCATTTTGTGAGAGATATAGATGATTGCCACATTCTCACTTTGGAGCTTCCGGATAATTCTAAACAGATGATTTACCTCTGTTTCGGTTAGGGATGAGGTCGGTTCGTCCATTACAATGATTTTTGAATGATAAGAAACGGCTTTTGCAATTTCCACCATTTGCATTTCCGAAACGGATAACGTACTCACCTTGCTGCGTGGGTCGATGTTGATATCCAAACTCTTGAAAATAGCTGCGGTATCCTCGTACATTTTCTTCTCATCAACGAAAATGCCTTTTTTCGGATAACGCCCCAGCCATAAATTATCCATTACATTTTGTTGGCGTACCTGGTTTAGTTCTTGGTGCACCATGGAAACACCGTTTTCAAGTGCCTGCTTTGAATTAGCAAAGGAAACTTCTTTTCCATCAAACAGAATTTTGCCTTCATCCATTGAATAAATACCGAATAGGCATTTCATTAATGTGGATTTTCCTGCACCATTTTCGCCCATCAAGGCATGTACGGAACCAGGCTTCACTTTCAGGGAAACGTTGTCCAATGCAAGTACCCCAGGGAATCTTTTTGTGATATTAAGCATTTCTAGTAGATTGGTAGTACTGGATTCTGACATGTGCGAACCTCCTTACTAACTATTTAAAAATAAGAGAAGCACCTGCGTTGTGCGTCCCTGTTTTTGATAAAGGCTACAAATCCTACGGTGTCCCGCTCCAATCAATGCGGCAATACCCCGAACGAAAGAAAAGAAGATTCCTTTCCTTCGTTCGAAGAGCGCCAGGGGCTGACCTTCATCAGCCCTGGACAGGCGCTTCGACTAATTCTTATTTGTATGCGTCTTTACCAACTTGGATGTTGTCTTTTGTTACTTCTACGTAAGGAACACGAACCGCTTTCTTGTCGTCAAGCTTCCACTCTGTTCCGTCTAAAACGTCTTTACCGTTTGCTGCATTTGTAGCAAGTTCAATGGTTGCTTTACCTTGGTTTTTCGCGTCATTTAACACAGTACCAACCATCTTGCCTTTTTCAATCATTTCTAATGCTTCAGGAATTGCGTCAACACCTACAACTGGCATGAACTTGTCGCCAGAGAAGTATCCACCCTTTTCAAGAGAAGCAATGGCACCTAATGCCATACCATCGTTGTTAGCGATAACGAATTCAATTTTGTCATTGTACTTCGCTAACCAAGCATCCATTTTTTCTGTAGCTTTAGTTGCATCCCACATAGCTGTGTCCATTGCTAATTCTTCTACTTGGATACCTTTTTCTTTTATCGTATCAACTGCATACTTTGTACGTGCTTCTGCATCTGGGTGTCCTGGCTCACCTTTTAATAGAACGTATTGGATTTTACCGTCACCGTTTTTGTCCCACTTATCCTTGTTTGCTTCCCAAGCTTTCGCAATCAATTCACCTTGGATGACACCGGATTCAGAAGATGTTGTTCCTACATAGTAAGCTTTATCGTAGCCAGCTAGTACACTTGCATCTGGCTCTTTGTTAAAGAAGATAACTGGAATATTCTTTGGTTTTGCTTTATCAATAATTGTTTGAGCTGCTTTTGGATCTACTAGGTTGATAGCTAGGGATTTTGCACCCTTTGCAATCAATGTATCTACTTGCTCAATTTGTTTTGCCTGGTCGTTTTGTGAGTCATTTAGCATAAGGTTTACTTTACCTTTTGCTGAATCTTCCATTGCACGACGTACATAGGACATGAAGTTGTCATCAAATTTGTAGATGGTTGCACCAACAGCTGGTAGACCGCCGTCCTTACCTTTGCCAGAATCAGAACCGCTTGTTGAGCTGCTGCAGCCTGCGGCTAATAGAATACTAGATGCAACTGTTAAAGATAGAACCAACCCTTTTTTCTTCTTAAGCATGTGATCATTCTCCTTTTTCCTTTTGATAAAGACTAACGGTGCTTAACTAGCCTGCGTGTAAGCCCTTACACATATGTTAGCATCAGGAGAATCGCGGCAATAGTTCCAATCTATAGCACATTTTTGTGAATACCTAGACATTTTTGCAAACGGTTGCAATTATCTGATAATAATTTCCTATTCTTTTTAAAAAATGAAAGGCCGACTCCTTTGCATTTGGAGTCGGCCTTTCATTGAAATTTTATAGACTAACCGTTGCTTTCCGGAATTCTGATGGCGATAAGCCGGTTTGCTTTTTGAAGACACGGCTGAAGTAATTCGGATCTTTGTAGCCGACGGAGTAGCATATTTCCTTTAAGCTTTTTCCCGGATCAACAATCGCCGTTTTCGCGTGCTGGATTCTTATTTCTGTCAGATAATCAATAAACGTCATTCCAAAACGATCTTTAAATAATTTGCTTAAATAGTACGGGCTCAGTTCTACAAATTCGGCCACTGATTCTAATGTAATTGAATCGGCGTAATTCTGTTCGATATACTCCTTTGCCTTATGCAACATTCCTTTTGCATGATTATTTCTCCAGACTTGAACTTGATGGACGACAGCTAATAAATGAGCTTTCCCTTTTTCAAAAATCACCCTACTATCTTCCGACTCATCGATTGCAGGAGTTCGTTCATAGCCTATTCCTAAATCATGAAGCATACGTGAGATGAGAATAAACAACTCCTCGAAGGACTTTTTCACAAGCGCTGTCTTCACGTTCTTATTGTCAGCATGCTTGGCTACGAATGTATCAAATATGTATAAAACCTGATTCACATCCCCCTGACGAACCGCCTCTAGCAATTTTTTCTCCACCTCTAGCACACCAGATTCCACAGATTCCGGAGATGACCCTTGCTTAACACCTATGATGTATTTGCGATTCGGTGTTTTTAACAATTGCTTTAGAGCTAATACGGCTTCATGATAGGATTGATTTAGCTCATGTGCTTGATTGTAGGGGAGACCCACTCCAATTCGCAAACCTGCAGGAAAAGATTCTTTTTGAAAAAGACTATACAACTTTTCAATAATCGCCTGTGCACTCGTTTTAAAGTTGGGTTTCTCAGCTGTCTTTTTACATAAAAATAAAACGGGCACTTGGGAATCCGTTAGAGGCCCAAGGATCATCTCTTCATTTTTCACTACTACCCTTTGAATCTCCTTTAGCCACCTATACCAGTCCTGTTTGTCGATGGCTGACAACTCTACCTGTCCTGTTGGCTGCAGTGAGAGAAGCATAATATATCCAGAGGTGATTTCCACCCCTAATAATTGCCCCCATTCATCAAACGTAATATCTTGAACCGAATTCACTAATAAAGAAGACACCCACTCTTTTTGTGCAATGGATACGGCACGTTCCAAATTTTCTCTTAAGCTTTGCTGTTCTTCTTTCAATCTCCGTTCCTCTAAGATTTCACTAGAGACCCGTTCCACTGCTTCCAAAATATCTTGTTTACTGCTTGGTTTTAGGATATATTCTTTCACACCCTGCTGCATGACTTCTTTGGCGTATTCAAAGGTATTAAAAGCAGAAACCATGATAAAGCGAATCCCAGGGTCCATTTTTCTAATCTCTTTCACCGCTTGAACGCCATCCACCCCAGGCATTTTTATATCCATAAAAATAATATCTGGCCGATACTCGTTCGCCATTTCTATCGCTTTCCTGCCATTGGGAGCCTCCCCAATGACCATGACGTCCTTCAAAGAGCTATTAATGATTTTCGTTAAGGCCTTGCGCTCAATGACTTCATCATCCACTATAAGAATGTTCAACAAGCTCGCTTCCCCCTTTTGCCACTATAGGAATGGTCAGTCTAAAGTTTGTCCCCTTCATTAGCTCTGATTCAATTTCAACCACGTCATTTCTCTGGTAAAAAAGTTGTAGTCTTCTTATGACGTTTTTCACACCAATTCCATTTGAATGCTCTTTTAACTTTTCAGGTGGTTCTTCGGCACCCTCAGCCCCATCCACATATTGGAGCAATCTTTTTTTGACGTTCTCGTCCATCCCATCCCCGTTATCAATTACCTCGACGTGAACTTGATCCTGGTGACGATAAATATGTAGGCGGATTTCTCCATTTGCTTCATAGGCTTCGACACCATGAATAAAGGCGTTTTCGATTAATGGCTGAAGGATTAAACTAGGAATTTCAATATCTAAACAATCTTCCTCAATCTCTGTGACAAACTGAATTCGTTCTCCAAATCTTGTCTGTTGAATATAAAAGTACTCTTTAACAATTCGTACTTCATCTCTTAGGGTCGAAGCTTTATCGAAATCACTTAAGTTATAGCGAAGTATAGCAGCCACCGCCTCTATCAACCGTGAAGTATACTCGGCTTCCTCTAAATAAGCCATCTTTGAAACTGTATTCAACGTATTGAATAAAAAGTGAGGGTTGATTTGGTTTTGAAGACTCCTTAACTCCAATTCTTTTAACAGCTTATCCAATTCGCCCTTTTGTTTAATTTCAGTGACTAATTGCCTTAGATTTGTCCGCATCTGGTTGAAGGTTTCGGTTAACGGCTTTAACTCATCATTTGTGGTGATCTTAATATCTTCTCCGGACAGGTTGCCTTTTGAAATTTGTTTAGCCGCTTGCGATAACAAACGAATCGGCTTTGTAATGCCTCCCGATATCCATAACGCCAACAAGGTACTTAAGAAAAAAGCTGCCGCGAAAAGAAAGATGGACATTAACTTATAGTAATGATTTTGCCTCTCCATTTGACTATAGAATTGCTGGTAATCGGTCAGTTTATTGTTCAGTAACCCCAGTGTACTTTCCTGCAAAAAAGAAGCAATTTTCATGACTTCATTAAAGTGATAGGAGTATTGGTTAATATCTTCTTTTTGGAAGGCCAAAATGGTCGCATCACTTTCTTCCAAAAAACTATCAATCATATTTTTATAATTAATGAGCTGGATATCATTTGTGTCCAGTTCCTCATAAAGGCTGCTTTGATCCTTGAGAAGCCTGGTCTTTTCTCTCTGATAATCTTTTAAATAAGAGACTTCCTTATCTAAAATATAAGCATGCAGTTTTTCCGCCACTAAGTTCGTCCTTTTGGAAATATCATTGAGAAGGAGAAAACGTTCAAAGCTATCATCGTATTCGACAACAAGATTTTCGCTGCTTTTATAAAAAAAGAAGCCGACTGAGGATAGCAAAACGACCAAGACGATAAAATAAAGAAGCAATTTGGACCGAATTCGAAATAGCATTAGTTGTTGTCCTCCTTGTTGCGCATACCGCTTACTGGTAAATCTCCTATTCTCATAATTCTTGTTTCTGTATGGACAACCGGAGAGACTGTTTTCCCTTCGATTATATCAATCATCATTTTCACTGCTCTGTATCCCATTTCATAGGGTTGTTGCACAACGGTTGCCTTGATTGTTCCTCTTCGAATATAATCCAGGGTTTCGGGTAGTGTATCAAATCCAATCACGTACACTTCTCTTTGTTTTTTATATTTCTCAATAACCTGTGCAATTCCGATTCCATCAAGGGCACTGGTCCCATAAAAGGCATTGATTTCGGGATGATCTTTTAGGAGCTGATTGGCCTTTTCTGCCGCTTTTACCGTACTAATCTCAGACTGCTGAATGTCCACTATATGAATTCCAGGCTCGTCCTTTACTGCGTCCTGGAAACCCTTCACGCGCTGTTGCTGATGGTTTGCATAAAAGGTTCCGGTAATAATGGCGACATTGGCTTTCCCATTTGTATCGGCAATTAATGCTTTTCCGGCCAAATACCCAGAGTAATAGTTATCTGTTCCAATATAGGCTAACCGGAGACTGTTTGCGGCATCTGTATCTACTGTAATTACGGGGATTCCGTCAGCGATGACTCGGTTAATTAACGGCGTAAATTGCTCGTCACTTAATCCCTGTGTTAAAATTCCATCCACTTTAGAAGCTGCTGACATTTCAATGGTCTTTAAATGGTCGTCTATATTTGCCTGCTTCGGTCCCGAGTATTCCAGTAGCACACCATATTTTTTGGCAGCTGCTTTTGCTCCGCTTTGAACGAGTCTCCAATACTCGTTATCTAGCTCTTCCGGAACAAGGACAAAGTGATATTTATAAGGTTCATGTACCTTCTTCTCGACGGGCAAATGATGGGTAACCACCTTATATCCATAAAAAACGGACAAGGAGCAACTCACAATAAATAATAAAACCCCAAATGTATACGCTACCAAAGATAACCTGCTCAATCTATCTCCCCACTCTCGATGCCACTCTAACTAACGCTATTATACGGAACATTCCAAAAACCGACAATGGAAAGAATATGGTGTCAGGAATATGGTGTCAGGCACCACAGAAAGACACTTTAGTAATTCGGACTACTTTTTGTTTTATTCCGCTTGGGTTGTCCGAAGTTGCCTTGTCTTCTGACTATGTTGCTGGGTTTTTCCGCAGGCTCTTTCAGAAGTTCGCTTGCGTTCTGACCGAGTTTCTGGGTTTTCTGCTGACTCTGTCAGAAGTTGCTTTGCCTTCTGACTATGTTGCTGAGTTTCCCTCTGACTCTGTCAGAAGTTGCCTTGTCTTCTGACTATGTTGCTGGGTTTTCATCTGACTCTGTCAGAAGTTCGCTTGCCTTTTGACTATGTTGCTGAGTTTTCCTCTGACTCTGTCAGAAGTTCGCTTGCATTCTGACTATGTTGCTACCTTTTCCTTCCACTCTGTCAGAAGTTGCTTTGCCTTCTGACTATGTTGCTGGGTTTTCATCTGACTCTGTCAGAAGTTGCCTTGTCTTCTGACTATGTTGCTGGGTTTTCATCTGACTCTGTCAGAAGTTGCCTTGTCTTCTGACTATGTTGCTGAGTTTTCGATTAAGTCCATATAATTGTGTAAAAAGAAAATGAGTCAAATTAATTCCTCATGGCTACAATGTTATCAGCGACGAAAACAATGAGGAGGAATTAATTATGACCCAATTACAGTTTAACCTA
>JBDOMM010000054.1:0-3609 GCA_039832695.1 Bacillus sp. (in: firmicutes) | reverse complement strand
ATTCAGCGAAAGCTGTCAAGAGTGGGTTTTCTCTTGACTGGTTTCGCTGAATACAGGACGCTCCATGAATGGATGCCGTCCAAAATGGACTTAACTTTTTTGTGTCCAAGATATTGACATAGATCCATATTACACATTATAACATCCAACAATTTACATTAATAGACATGATTCTCCATAAATCATCAAACAAATATATTTAATCAACTAAGAGTTGTTATCTTAATATACAAAAAGTCCTCAAGTCTCATTTAACTTGAGGACATTAAATGTCTAGTCTAAATTCTTAATGAGTCTGGAAGTTCTTCGCTTTCCTCTCAAAATGAAAATGCAACCGGTACTCACAAATTTCTTTGGTCCAATTTTGAAAGAAAGTCAGCTTGTCTAATGGAAGAACAAAAGCCTAAGGTTTTTGTCTGCTTATTCTTTACCCAGGCACGGAGTACCTTAAGAGCCAATTCCTCTCTTAATTGTGCTAGAAGTAATTCTTCTTCATCATATCGATTTCCCAGCCAGGTAATTTGACTATAATCTGTACCATCATATACTCCCAAATACTTTCTGCTAACATAAGACTTCGATATTTTTTATCAAAGAGGTCAGAATAGTATGGTATTTTTAACATTAGTTTTTGAACTTAATTTTCTATTTAGTCCAGTAGTCATCGAGTTTATTGTACAAACAACGGCTACAATAACATATGTAACCACGTTTTTTCCTCGTAGTCCCACCTTTCTTGAAAGTTGGGTCCATACGTATATGATGACCTTCCTCATTTAAAACTTCTTCATACCCATCCTCATAGTACTCAATTTCTTCATCTATAAAATGGAATTTGTTTAAGTCTTTTTCAAAGAAAACTGTTCTACAAAACTCACATTTCTTAATCTTTTTATTTTTTTTATCCTTACAAGTAAGTACGTATGAATCTATATTTTCACTAATCTTTTTATCATGTCCCCTAAGATAATCCCCATCTATATCTCGATAATATACTTCAATTTCACTAACATGATTTACTTCAACGATATAATGTTGAAATGGGTCTTCAACAGGTTCTTTACAATCATCACACTCTAAATAACTATGTTTTGGACATTTTTTAAATTTCTTCTGATATTCCTTTTGAAAATCATTTACAGGATTACACAAAGGGCACGAATTTTCTTTTGGATCAAACAATATCTCTGTCCATGGTGAAACTGTAAAAGCTTTTCCAAACAGATACATTTTTTTAAATTCATCATAATATGATGTAAGTGTCCCATAATCATTAATTCTAAGAACGTTTTCCCAATTAAATCCTGTCGCATTTGATGAGAAATTAAACGATCCAACCCAAAGTATATTGTCTGCGATAAGAAATTTGTGATGCATTAGCACACTAGGCTGTTGCCCTAGTACCACACAGTCTACGTTTTTTGCCTTATCATTTAAAACAAATCTCTTTATAGGGGCTGGGCTTTCTTCTATTGCTTCTTTTATACCAGGTTCTGTTAAATAGTAGTTAGCTAACAATATTCTTTCATGAGAGTTTTTAATATCTGTTTTTATTCTTTCTGCAATTTCACATTTTTGACCAGGACGACTAAAGAAAACTTCAGTTGACAAAATTAATTCCCCCAAAACTATTTATTATTTTATAAAATTGATATTTTTATTAAATAAAAGGTAATTTAAAAACCTATAATCTTTTAAAACATTCCAATTATGTAAATTTATTTATCGTTTGGCTATAACCTTTGAAATGCTTTCATCCAATAAAAAATCATTGCTACTTTCTAAAAATTCTAATGGAATAGCATCGATTTTTGATTCAGCCATTAAATGGCCCCCATATTCCAACCAATAGATCTTATTATTTCCAATTTTCGGAAAAACCCTCCAATTCTTTTTTAAAAACAACTCACCTTTTCTAGTAGTATTAACTTCAATACTTATCAAATCACTATTCGGTTTTAGTTTATTATTTAAATTTGTGAAGTTTTCCTTAGTCCATTTGCTTATAAGTTTTGCATCATATATATCTTCCTTATAATCAACATTATTATAATAATCTTGTGCAAGAATACCTGCATCCTCTCGAGTAATTGAAATATTACTAGATAGAAGGTAAGCTACTACTGGATCATAAGTTCCCCAAGTAATTAATTCTTTAATCCAAAAAACAATCCATGGGAGTCCAGTATCTGGCCAGTCATCTAGGGAAATAAACCTTAATACGTCATTCTCCTCAACTTTCTCCATTTGCAGTGAAATAATGGTACCTAACCCCCAATTAAACTTATAGTTAAAATTATCATATACAAATTTTATCCATGTAGGTATGTCTTTACTTCTAGGTTTTTTAGTACTCTGATTATGAGAAAGCCACCAGTATAAAACATCTTCCCAATCCGCAGCAGCTTTTCCTTTCCCCACTTTATTTTTCATTTCAAATTTTTTTAAATAAGAAATCTCTTTTACACAAGAAATAATATATTTAATTTTCTCTTCTTTAGTCCAGTTTTTAAAGTCTACTCCAGTTTTTAATTGATTTACTATATCCTCATGCAATTGAAATAGTTGTGATGCAAATCTAGGTTGTAATCCGGTCTTGTATATTTTACGTCTTTCAGATTTTTGGGGGTAAATATTATCAACGATAGCTGTACCTCTATTAATATAGATTTCCTCTAATTCTACTTTCTTTGTTGTAAAATAAGCAAATGTCTTTTTCCAAGTATCTTTTAGTAACTTTTCTAGTTCAAATTTCGGGATACCCTGGTACCTTATATTTTCATATTCTGAAATTGTAGAAATAAGGATAGAATCTAATGTATCTAGCGCTTTTTCTGCCTCATATTTAGAGTCTTTCTCAAAAATATCTTCATTTTCACTTGGGATACACGTTTCTAGCCATTTGGTAAATTCCTCAGAAGAAGTTGAATCAGTAATAGTTTGCCATTGTTCTTTTATATATGTAATTAATTTTGCTACTGAACTTGAAATACTTTCTTCCTCATCAATTAAATCTTCTTTATTATTAGCCAGTAATCCAGACAATATAACATTATAGTCATTGCGTGCATTTTTTGAACTATAATTAATAGACGGAGATATTCCTTCTAAAAAAATTAAACTCTTTCCCTCAGTACCGTTACCTGGTCTACCAGCTCTTCCAACTAAATTACTAAATTCACTTACTGATATTGGATTTCCTCTTCTGCTAAGAACCGGAATTATTACTATATCAAATGGTAAATTTACTCCCTCTGATAGTGTCGATGAGGCCAATACAACATGAACAATTCTTTTTGTAATAACTTCTATTAAAAGTCTAGAAAGAAGACCTGGCATTTTCCCATAATGAACAACGATTCCTTTGGTTAACAGTTTATACTCAACTGATTGTTCACTATAATAATCTTCGCACGATTTTAAACATTTATCCCAAAGTTCTTTTTCTGCATCTTTTGTTGGTTTTCTAAAAAAAGTAGGTATTGTATTTGTCAATATTAATTTGAGCCAGAGCGATCACTTCAAAAGTGAGCCACTTCATTCTGTCTTATTTCCAAATTTGGTGGAGGATTGGGAGTTTAGGGTATCTTGCCCTGAGGGGCAAGATAC
>JBDOMM010000045.1:0-17277 GCA_039832695.1 Bacillus sp. (in: firmicutes) | reverse complement strand
GATAGGTCAGAGGTGGAAGCGTGGTAACATGTGGAGCTGACTGATACTAATCGTTCGAGGACTTAACCAAGTTTTAAAGCGAACTCAAATGTTTATTGAATTTTCTTCTACATTATCTAGTTTTGAGGGAATGAAGCCTCAATTTAATAGGTCTGGTAATTATGGCGAGAAGGTCACACCCGTTCCCATACCGAACACGGAAGTTAAGCTTCTCAGCGCCGATGGTAGTTGGGACGAAAGTCCCTGTGAGAGTAGGACGTTGCCAGGCAAATGAAAAGACAACCTGTATTGGGTTGTCTTTTTTTACGTTTTCATCAGGTACTGATAAATTAAAAACGGTCCTTTTTGCAGGGTGACTTCCAAAAAGGAATGGATAAATGGATAATCCTGATTAGGCATCATTTTCGTTAATTCACTCCACCATTCCGTTTCATAGCGGGCAATCATACTTAAATTGTAAAGCAATAAATAATGAACTAGCAGCTCAGGAAAGTGATACAGACTGCTTTTATTTAACGGCAGAACATAACATTGATTTTCTAGATTTACTTTTAGAGGTGAGTAACCCTTTGTTGAACTCATTGAAAAGGAAAGTCCCTCACTAGCAAATTCAATGGGATGTTCGAATTTAGACAGGAGAAATTCCTTCAATCTACCTTCTGTCATATGATAGGAGTCCAAAATGCCTTCTGGTATAGTTAAACGGCCGTCATCATCTGCTAATTGAACAAATGTCCGTTTTCCCAAAAGTAAGTAGAATAAATCGTCTAGCTCCGGTATAAGCTGTAATAATTCCTCCATTATGACTTTCTCCCCTTCTAATTGTTTCATGTGAAACAATTTTTCAGACATGAAGGGGAAAAGTCCATTTTTTTGTAGTTTCACCTCATCTTGGAAAAAGAGGTAATTTTGTTTTTTTCTTTTCCTCGTCGATACTCCATGAGCTAGTACAGCCGTTGTTTCAGGATAGGAAGGATCTGTTGTTAAGATACAGGCCTTTATTAAATGGACAAGTCCATAAAATAATAAAATGGGCTTTAAAATAAGCGGAGATTTTTCAGCCTGCTCATAATATATTTTTCCATGCTCAAGATAATAAAGAAAGGCGTATCCGTTTTCATAGCTTTTTTGTTCAGGATGATCTATTCGATGTTTTTGATAGCTGTTCTTTAAATAACGCTGGCAATATTCGGCTGAAAAAAAGCTAGAGTAGCTTTTCCACCCTTTATATTCAATATTCAAGTCCGTACCACCTTTTTCAGAAGAATCAAACTAATATTTATTCCTTGACAGTATTTTGTCCAATTGATAACCTACAAATAAAATTTTTTATCCTGGGGGCCGTTAAAATGTGGGAAAGTAAATTTGTAAAAGAAGGTTTAACGTTTGATGATGTATTATTAATTCCGGGCAAATCAGAGGTATTGCCAAGAGATGTAAGTCTCAAAGTGGAATTATCGCCAAGTGTAAAGCTCAATATCCCAATTATAAGTGCAGGTATGGATACAGTAACCGAATCAGAAATGGCGATTTCTATGGCTCGCCAAGGCGGTTTAGGTATTATCCATAAAAACATGACCATTGAACAACAGGCAGAACAGGTAGAGAAAGTAAAAAGATCTGAAAGTGGCGTCATAACCGATCCATTTTTCTTAACGCCAGAACATCAGGTGTATGATGCAGAGCACCTAATGGGCAAATATCGAATCTCTGGGGTACCGATTGTAAATAACCTTGAGGAACAAAAACTAATTGGTATTATCACAAATAGAGATTTACGCTTTATCCAAGACCAGGATTACTCTTTTAAGATTGCTGATGTTATGACAAAAGAAAATCTTGTTACAGCACCAGTTGGAACCACATTGAAAGAGGCAGAAATGATTCTTCAGCGATATAAAATAGAGAAACTTCCACTCGTAAATGAAGAAGGCGTGTTAAAAGGGTTAATAACGATTAAAGATATTGAAAAGGTCATCGAATTCCCACACTCAGCTAAAGATAAGCAAGGACGTCTATTAGCAGGGGCAGCTGTAGGGGTAACCAGTGATACCATGAAGCGTGTAGATATGCTTGTAAAAGCAAACGTGGATGTCATAGTGGTGGATACAGCTCACGGCCATTCAAAGGGTGTTCTCGACACTGTAAAGGAAATTAGAACAGCATACCCAGAACTGACAATCATCGCAGGAAATGTGGCTACAGCGGAAGCGACAAAGGATCTTATTGAAGCGGGAGCAGATGTTGTTAAAGTGGGTATCGGACCTGGATCAATTTGTACAACGAGGGTTGTAGCCGGTGTAGGTGTTCCACAAATTACCGCGGTGTATGATTGTGCTACTGAAGCCATGAAACACGGAAAGACGATTATTGCCGATGGCGGAATTAAATACTCTGGAGACATTGTAAAGGCATTGGCTGCAGGCGGACATGCCGTTATGCTAGGTAGTCTATTAGCAGGGGTATCAGAAAGTCCTGGTGAAACTGAAATCTTCCAAGGACGCCGCTTTAAGGTTTATCGTGGTATGGGTTCTGTAGCTGCTATGGAAAAGGGGTCTAAGGACCGATATTTCCAAGAGGATAATAAGAAATTTGTTCCTGAAGGAATTGAAGGAAGAATTCCATATAAAGGACCATTATCCGAAACGATCTACCAGCTTATTGGTGGTCTAAGATCTGGTATGGGTTATTGTGGAACAAAGGACCTGGAAGCCCTAAGAACAAAAGCACAATTTGTGAAGATGACCGGTGCGGGGCTAAGAGAAAGTCACCCGCATGATGTTCAAATCACAAAGGAAGCACCAAACTATTCCCTATAATATTCCTAAAACAGAGAAGCCAGTCTTCTCTGTTTTTTTAGTGTAAATATTCCTAGAAAAATAGCAGAATTGGAAAAAGAATGGTTCAATGCTCTGTCTATGATTTACCAGCTAGTTATGTTAAAATAACCAAAGTGTATAAATTCGTTGGAGGGCGTTACAGTGAACAAACATTTTTATCGAAAATTTGTTGCCAGTGCACTGGCAATGATTATGTTTTTTAGCCTTTTTGCAGGTGTAAACCAAGCTAAGGCAGAAGCAGCATTAAATATTAATGCTGATGGTGCAATACTAGTTGATGCTGAGACAGGTAAGGTTTTATATGAAAAAAATGCTGATAATGTACTAGGGATTGCCAGCATGACGAAGATGATGACGGAGTATATCCTACTTGATTCAGTAAAAAAGGGTAAAGTAAAGTGGGATCAAGAGTACCATGTAAGTGACCTTGTGTATAAAATTTCTCAACGTCGTGACCTGTCTAATGTTCCGTTACGCGCAGATGGTACATACACGGTAAGAGAGCTATATGAGGCCATGGCTATTTACTCAGCAAATGCAGCTACTATTGCGATTGCTGAAATTATTGGTGGCTCAGAAACAAACTTTGTTAAGAAAATGAATGAAAAGGCAAAAGTGCTTGGTTTAAAAGATTATAAATTTGTCAACTCAACAGGTCTAAACAACCGTGATTATAAGGGAGAACAACCAGAAGGTACAGGGGCAGAAGAAGAAAACGTAATGTCCTCTCGTGCTGTTGCTAAACTGGCCTTCCATTTAATTAATGAGTTCCCTGACGTGTTAAAAACAGCAAGTACGCCTAAGAAGGTCTTCCGTGAAGGAACAACTGACCAAATTAATATGATTAACTGGAACTGGATGCTTCCATCACTTGATTATGGATACAAAGGAATGGACGGGCTTAAGACGGGAACAACTGATTTTGCGGGTTATTGCTTCACAGGTACGGCGAGCCGTGATGGGAAACGATTTATCACAGTTGTACAGAATGCCAAGGATGCCAGCGGACAGGGCGGATATAAGGCGCGTTTTGAAGAAACAAGAAAAATGATGGATTATGCTTTTAGTAATTATACAACGGAACAGATCGTTCCTAAGCATTACCAAGTAAAAGGTCACAAAACACTTCCTGTTACTAAAGGGAAAGAAGACCAAGTAAAAATCTATACGAAGTCAGCTATTAAAATGGTTGTTCTGAATGGTGAAAAGAATAACTACAAACCAGTTCTTGTCTTGGATAAGAACAAAGTAAACAGTAAGGGTGAAATTACTGCACCTGTTAAAAAGGGTGAAACCGTAGGGTATGTAACCATTAAACCTAAAAACGGTGAAAAAGTTTCATTCTTAACAGAAGAAGGACAAAAGAAAGTCAAAGTAGATGTCATAGCTGGACAGGATGTTGAAAAAGCCAATTGGTTTGTTCTCATGATGCGCGGCATCGGCAACTTCTTTGGAAATGTATGGGACGGGATTTCTTCTACTGTAAAAGGTTGGTTTTAATTTAATAATTATTGAGGGATTTTAGATCTCATAAGAAGGATTCTTGTCTTGACAGGAATCCTTTTTTGTTGCTTTAATGATTTTATGGAAAAAGATAATTCCGATTAGTTAAATGGGAATTTTCCTAGAGTGTAAAGAAATTTTTCATAATATTTTTACTAAAAGGGGGATTTTTAAAATGAAAACAGGTACAGAACTCGTAAAACGCGGTATGGCTGAAATGCAAAAGGGCGGCGTAATCATGGATGTTGTTAATGCTGAACAGGCAAAAATTGCTGAAGAAGCAGGCGCAGTGGCAGTAATGGCTTTAGAGCGGGTGCCTTCAGATATCCGTGCAGCTGGTGGCGTAGCAAGAATGGCTGACCCTAGAATAGTTGAAGAGGTACTTAATGCTGTTTCAATCCCTGTAATGGCTAAGGCAAGAATTGGTCATATTGTAGAAGCAAGAGTGCTTGAAGCAATGGGTGTTGACTATATTGACGAAAGTGAAGTCTTAACACCAGCTGATGAAGAGTACCATTTATATAAGAGTGATTTTACTGTTCCATTTGTTTGCGGTTGTCGTGACCTTGGTGAGGCTGCACGCCGTATCGGTGAAGGAGCTTCTATGCTTCGTACAAAAGGAGAGCCGGGAACAGGAAATATTGTTGAAGCGGTTCGTCATATCCGTAAGGTAAACGCACAGGTTCGTAAAGTCGTTGGAATGAATGAAGATGAACTAATGACAGAAGCGAAGCTTTTAGGTGCCCCATTTGAATTGCTTCTTGAAATTAAGCGTCTTGGACGTCTTCCAGTTGTTAACTTTGCAGCAGGCGGCGTAGCCACTCCTGCAGATGCTGCCCTTATGATGCAATTAGGTGCAGACGGGGTGTTTGTAGGCTCTGGTATCTTTAAATCAGAAAACCCTGCAAAATTTGCTAGAGCGATTGTTGAAGCAACTACTCACTACCAAGACTATAAGTTAATTGCTGAACTTTCAAAGGATCTTGGAACACCAATGAAGGGAATTGAAATTTCTTCCCTAGCACCAGAATCACGTATGCAAGAAAGAGGATGGTAATCGATGATTAAGATCGGTGTTCTCGCCCTGCAAGGAGCGGTTCGTGAACATATTCGGTCACTTGAGGCTTGCGGTGTAGAGGCAGTAACTGTGAAGCGTAAGGACGAGTTACAAGACCTAGATGGCTTGATCCTTCCTGGTGGAGAAAGCACAGCAATGCGCCGCTTGATTGACAAATATGATTTCATGGGTGATTTAAAGGAATTTGCTCGTAATGGAAAGCCTATGTTTGGGACATGCGCAGGACTGATTCTTTTAGCAAAGCAACTTGTGGGTTATGATGAGCCTCATATCGGAGTGATGGACATTCAGGTAGAGCGCAACTCATTTGGCCGTCAAGTGGACAGCTTTGAAGCAGACCTTTCCATTAAAGATGTAGCAGAGAGTTTCCCGGCCGTGTTCATTCGTGCGCCGCACATCGTTGAAGCGGGAGAAGATGTGGAGATTCTGTGCAAGCATAATGACCGCATCGTGGCTGCACGGGATGGGCAGTTTCTCGGATGTTCTTTCCATCCAGAATTAACGGATGATCATCGCATGACCAGCTACTTTGTAGAGATGGTAAAAGAAGCAAAACAAAAGCAATTGATATAGGCATAATTTGGTTGCATTTCGTAAATAATTATAGTAACGTATAAATACAAATTAATCATATTGTTAAAAGCAATGAGAGGAACTAGTAACAGGAAACTCATTCTAGCAGAGAGCCGGTGGCTGGTGAAAACCGGTGAATGAAGCTTGTGAATCCCTCCTCGAGCAAGGTATGGAACACTACATCATGTGGTAAGTAAGTACTTTCGGTAAAAACCGTTACATTTTCTTCGAGGTGGACAGCGCATACTGTCAACCAGGGTGGTATCGCGGGTTAACTCTCGTCCCTGTTTTTAGGGACGGGAGTTTTTTGTTTTTAAAATAGGTTGGAGCTTTTGTTGATTTGGCACGATGTTGATTGGAGCGGAAGGCACGAAGACTCCTGTGGGAGTATGGTTCAGGGGAGACCCCGCAGGCGCTTGCGCCGAGGAGGCTCGCCGAAACACCCACGGAAAGCGAAGTGCCTGGAGCGGAAATCAACAGGACTTTTTAACATAAGCTTTTCTATTCAAGCGGAAGCCGTCAAAAATATTTTAAAAGGAGTGTCAAACATGCTGGATATTAAAGTCCTAAGAGCAAATTTTGCTGAAGTAAAAGAAAAGCTTCAGAATCGTGGAGAAGATCTAACCGATCTTGGCCGATTCGAAGAACTAGACCAAAAGCGACGCGAGCTGATCGTAGAATCTGAAAAACTTAAGAGCAAACGAAACGAGGTTACTCAGCAGGTTGCCTCATTAAAACGCGAAAAGCAGGATGCGGACCACTTAATTAAAGAAATGCGTGAGGTCGGCGATCAAATTAAAGCACTTGATGAAGAGCTTCGCGGAGTAGAAGAAACATTAGAAATGTTACTTTTAAGCATCCCGAATATTCCTCATGAAAGTGTTCCTGTAGGGGAAACAGAAGATGACAACGTAGAAATCCGCAAATGGGGCCAGGTCCGTGACTTTGAATTCGAAGCAAAGCCGCACTGGGACGTTGCTGATCAGTTAGGAATCCTTGATTTTGAACGAGCGGGCAAAGTAACGGGAAGCCGCTTTGTTTTTTATAAAGGATTAGGGGCACGTTTAGAGCGTGCACTCATAAGCTTTATGCTCGATTTGCACGTGGATGAACATGGCTATACAGAAATCCTGCCTCCTTACTTAGTGAACCGTACAAGTATGACAGGAACAGGACAACTGCCAAAGTTTGAAGAGGATGCCTTCTTAATTGAGAGCGAAGACTATTTTCTTATTCCAACAGCAGAAGTACCTGTTACAAACTATCATCGTGACGAGATTTTAAGTGGTGAAGAACTCCCTATTCGTTTTGCTGCCTATAGCGCATGCTTCCGTTCTGAGGCAGGCTCCGCTGGACGTGATACAAGAGGATTGATTCGTCAGCACCAGTTCAATAAGGTTGAACTTGTTAAGTTCGTGAAGCCAGAGGACTCTTATGAAGAGCTTGAAAAGCTAACAAACGATGCGGAACGTGTTCTACAATTACTTGAGCTTCCATACCGTGTGCTAAGCATGTGTACGGGTGACCTTGGCTTTACGGCTGCGAAGAAGTATGATATCGAAGTTTGGATTCCAAGCTATGGAACATATCGTGAGATTTCTTCTTGCAGTAACTTTGAAGCTTTTCAAGCGAGACGAGCAAATATTCGCTTCCGCCGCGATCCGAAAGCGAAGCCGGAACATGTTCATACACTAAATGGCTCTGGCCTTGCGATTGGCCGCACAGTCGCAGCCATCCTTGAGAACTATCAGCAAGAGGACGGTAGTGTCATCATACCGACGGTTTTACGTCCATATATGGGCAATCGTGATGTAATTAAACCTATGTAATTTCTAAAAATTCCGGATGTTTTATTCATCCGGAATTTCTTTGTTTCTTTGTTGACATTCATATTGGATGTATGATAAATTATCTTTTGTTGATACGGAGGAATACCCAAGTCCGGCTGAAGGGATCGGTCTTGAAAACCGACAGGCGGGTTAAACCGCGCGGGGGTTCAAATCCCTCTTCCTCCGCCATCATATAAACAATCGCGCATAAAATACTGGAGATAAAAGTTCGTTACAATCTTGTAACGAGCTTTTTTTTTATAAACTTTTTCGCCTTTGTTACTATGGGTTAAGGGACTAGTGCCCGTAGAGGAAGAAAAACGAGCGGAAAGGTAAGTAGTCGAGGGGACTAGTGCCCGTAGAGGAAGAAAAACAAGCAGAACGGGAAGTAGTCGAAGGGACTAGTGCCCGTAGAGGAAGGGAAACAAGCAGAACGGGAAGTAGTCGAGGGGACTAGTGCCCGTAGAGAAAGAAAAACAAGCAGAACGGTAAGTAGTCGAGGGGACTAGTGCCCGTAGAGAAAGAAAAACAAGCAGAACGGTAAGTAGTCGAAGGGACTGGTGCCCGTAGAGAAAGAAAAACAAGCAGAACGGTAAGTAGTCGAGGGGACTAGTGCCCGTAGAGGAAGAAAAACAAGCAGAACGGTAAGTAGTCGAGGGGACTAGTGCCCATAGAGGAAGAAAAACAAACAGAAAGGTAAGTAGTCGAAGGGACTAGTGCCCATAGAGGAAGAAAAACAAGCAGAAAGGTAAGTAGTCGAAGGGACTAGTGCCCATAGAGGAAGGGAAACAAGCGGGACGGTAAGTAGTCGAAGGGACTAGTGCCCATAGAGGAAGGGAAACGAGCAGGACGGTAAGTAGTCGAGGGGACTAGTGCCCAAAGAGGAAGAAAAACAAGCAGAACGGCAAGTAGTCGAAGGGACTAGTTCCCGTAGAGAAAGAAAAACAAGCAGAACGGTAAGTAGTCGAGGGGACTAGTGCCCATAGAGGAAGAAAAACAAGCAGGACGGTAAGTAGTCGAAGGGACTAGTGCCCGTAAAAGAAAGAAAAGGTGCACAACTTATACAAAAAAAACACACATTGGATTAACCAATATGTGCTTCTGTTATATTAAGAATCGCTTTTAATTTTTCATCCACTTCACGACATACTCTTTCAGCATCTGCTTTACTTTTCACAACATCCGTTGTGTCCATATCAATCACTAGGACTTCACTTGCCGCATACTGGTTCATTACCCACTCATCATAACCCTTCCACACTTCGAAGTAATACTCTTTAAGTTCAGGGTTAATCTCAAAACTTCTACCACGGGCCATAATCCGGTCAATGACCGTATCGAAGGAGCCCTTTAGGTAAACCATTAAATCTGGTGCCTTCTTAGGTAGTTCCTTCAGTTCTTCCAACATATTATCTACAAGATCTTCATAAATCTTGAACTCTAAGCTTGAAATTCTGCCTAAATTTTTATTTACATAAGCAAAATACCAGTCTTCATAAATTGAACGATCCTGAATCGTGTAAATCGGTTCACGCCAGTTAATACAATCTTTGACCGTCTTAAATCGTTTGTTTAAGAAAAATAATTGTAAGAGGAATGGAATTCTTCGTGCATCTAATTCTTCAGGTGTCAACTCATAATAAAGAGGGAGGATCGGGTTGTCATCCACCGATTCATAAAACACCTTACTTTCAATTCCTTTATTTTTAAAGTGTGCATTTAAGGTATCAGCCACACTAGTTTTTCCTAGACCAATCATACCACCTATAACGATACTCACTAACATCCCCCTATTCTATATGTTTGTCCAGCTGCAAGTCTTTAACGATAAGGTTAATTTTTCAATAATATGGTTTAGATCATTTTCGTTTTGCACAAAATCCAACTCATCGCCGCTAAAGCGAAGAACAGGTATTTCTGGATGTTCTTTTTCAAAAATCGCTATGGCATTTTCATAGTCGATGGAGAGCTGTTCTAAATATAATGGGCTGATATTTTTTTCAACCTCGCGCCCTCTAAGCTTGATTCGTTTTAACAATGTATCTAAGCTGGCATTCAAATAAATAATGACATTCGGCTTTGGCATATCTTCGGTAAGAATTTGATAAATCTTATAATATTTTTGGTATTCTTCCGGATTTAAAGTTCTCTGTGCAAAAATCAAATTTTTAAAAATATGATAGTCTGCAACAACAGATTGATTTTGACTTAAGTAATGGGTATTGATGTCCCCTAATTGCTTAAAGCGATTGCAGAGGAAAAACATTTCCGTCTGGAAACTCCATTCCTCAATGTTGTCGTAAAACTTCCCTAAAAATGGGTTTTCATCCACAATCTCTTTAAGTAACGCAAATTGAAAATGCTCTGAAATGGCTTTTGCGAGCGATGTTTTCCCAACACCAATCGGCCCTTCAACCGTAATAAAGGGTGTATCCCCCATTGCAAGTCCTCCTTCTCCAACTGCCTGCACTTCTATATTAACCAGATTCAACCGGATAATTTATATTGTTCTTGTCAGTGTTTCTTTGACACAAAGAATATTTTAACACAATCTACGACAGGAAGGGATATGGAATATTTTGAAGAGGGTAGTTTTATGTCAGATATATGAAAAAACTGCCGAATGACGGCAGTTTTTGTTGTAAAAAATATTTTTTTAACTTGGACTGTCTAGCTGCAGCGCCTAGCCCCTCGGGTCAAATAACCCTCGGCAATAAAAGTCAAAGTGCGGACTTTTCTCGCCGAAGAACATTTGCCTGTCGGGGCTGACCAAGGCGCCTCCGCTTTTCTAGGTTCCCCGTTTTGTCACATTGAAATTATCTACGATTAACAGCCAATTTTGCGGGAACGATAAGCCAAGCTTCCAATAACTCATGCCTCTTAAATTTAATTCTTTAATTAAATCAAATTTAGCCTGGATGCTGCGGGCATCCTCAAACCAAACTTCATGTTCTTTTCCTGCTTCGTCTTTATATTTGAAATGAGGTGCTTGGGCTTTAGTGTCATATTGAATCTCTACATTATGTTTAGCTGCAAGCTGAATGGCTTGCTGAGGGCTTACTGCTTTTGCTACCGATCCTTGAACAAAGGGCAGTGTCCAATCATAGCCATAGAGATTTTGCCCCATAAGGATCTTATTTGAAGGTATTTCAGTAATTGCATAATCCAATACCTTTCTTACAGCGTCAATTGGGGATACAGCCATTGCAGGACCGCCACTATACCCCCACTCATATGTCATAATAACGACAAAGTCAGATATCTCCCCGTGTGCCTTATAATCATGTCCTTCATACCATTTTCCTTTTTGTGTAGCACTGGTTTTCGGAGCAAGGGCTGTAGACATCAGCCAGCCTTCGCTCTTAAAACGTTGCTTTGCTTTTCGTAAAAAATTATTGTAAGCTTCCCGGTCAGCTGGACGTAAAAATTCAAAGTCAAAGTGTATATCGCGAAATCCATATTTTTTAGCGGTTGCTACGATATTGTTTAAAAATTTATCTTGAATAGCCATGTCAGTTAATAGAATACGTCCGAGTTCATCACTAAATTGATCATTTTCTTGATTGTTAATCACCATCATTAATACGTTCCGGTTGGCTTTGGCGATAGCAGGAAAATTATTCAGTAATGGTTCCTTTAAGGTCCCGTCACGGCGTGCTTGAAAACTAAAAGGGGCTAGATAGGATAAGTAAGGGGCTGCTTCACGCGCACTGTTCTCTAATACCGGTGCAACGGTTGTACCTCTTGGCTCCACATAGGCATTAAACTCAGCGTTTCTTTTTTTACCTTGGGGTATATAAAGGCGGAAGCCAACATTAAGCGGCTGATTCACATTAATTCGATTAATAGAAGCAAGCTCTTGATAGGGGATTCCTACTTTTCTGGCGATAGAGAATAAAGAATCACCCGGCTGAACGAAATAAAAGCGGCCGATAATTGGAATGACGATAGACTGTCCAATCACTAGATCATTAGGATTGGGTAATTCATTTGCCTCCACAATATCGTTCACAGTGGTTTGATATGCTCTAGCAATTGAGGTTAACGATTCGTTCCTTCTTATTACATGGATTTGCATCCTAATCCCTCCCATCAAACATGCGTTGCAACTATTTTATGAGGGAGGGGAAGGATAAATGATATAATGTTGATAAATTTCATGATGGCTAGGCTCGGTTTTTGCCTTTAATACATTCTTCATCATAGTTAAAGCAAAGTGATTATCCTGTGTATCGACAGAGGTAATACAATCACAAGGGGCATATATTTGATACTCCCGCATATAGGCATCATTTGCAGTAAATAACACGCAAATATTGCCGGCAATGCCTGTAAGGATGAGAGTATTTACCTTTAACTGTGTTAACAAGATGGATAAAGAAGTTTCGTAAAAGGCGGAGTGCTTTGGCTTTATTAAAAAATAATCTTGTTCCTCAGGAAGCAGACAGTCAAAAATCGGCTGGCTGTATTCATTCCTGCAGCGGTCTATGATTTTATTAAAATCAGCCTGCCACAAATTATAATGATCATTCATAAAGATGACGGGGAGATTATGTTCATTAAATTGTTTTTTTAATTCTTTGATGGGCTTAGCAATTTGCAGGGCTTTTTTGGCTAAAATGGGACCATGTGAAAAATCAAAGTTGTTTATCATATCAATAATAATCAGTGCGGGATAACTATTCTCCATTTGCTTCTCTCCTCCTTCCTTTATTTTGGAGTAAGAATAGAATACTTATCCATAAGAAGGAGTTTGCTATGACGGTTGTTGGAAATCTAGATGAGTATTATATGAAAGAAGCGATAAAAGAAGCCCAAAAGGCGGAAGAACTAAATGAGGTGCCAATCGGAGCGGTTATTGTCATAGGAGACAAAATTATTTCCCGGGCACATAATTTACGGGAAAGGGAACAGAGCGCTGTTGCTCACGCAGAACTTCTCGCGATTGAGCAGGCATGTCGGGAAATAGGATCCTGGCGGTTAGAGGATGCCACCTTGTATGTGACTCTTGAACCATGTCCAATGTGCTCGGGAGCAATTATCTTATCAAGAGTGAAAAGAGTGGTTTATGGTGCGAGTGATCCAAAGGGAGGATGTGCAGGAACACTCATGAATCTTTTACAGGATGCACGCTTCAATCATCAAAGTGAGATAAGTAGAGGTGTATTAGAAGCGGAATGCGGCCAGCTGCTTTCGGACTTTTTTCGGGGAATTAGAGAAAGAAAAAAGCTTGAGAAACAGCGAAAGAAAGAGCTTGAATAAATATTTACAATAACTTACAGATGATATTTATTGATTTTTTTCTGGATTGATTGTATATTAGAAAGGCGTCAGATACGACGCACAAACTTAGTTATCAACTTTGCCGTGCTAGGTGGGGAGGTAGCGGTGCCCTGTACCCGCAATCCGCTCTAGCGGGACTGAATCCCTTCCTGAGGCTGATTGTCTGTAGGGTCTGCCTTAAGTAAGTGGTGTTGACGCCTGGGTCCTGCGCAATGGGAATCCATGAACCATGTCAGGTCCGGAAGGAAGCAGCATTAAGTGGACTCTCTCATGTGCCGCAGGGCAGCCTGGGCCGAGCTAACTGCTTAAGTAACGCTTATGGGCGTCAGTCGAAGGAAGGTGCACGGCAGTTACATATTACTTATAAATTAACTCATCTCAGAATGGAGATGAGTTTTTTTGTGAACTCTTATGAATACACTTTGAAAAAATGAAAATGGATACGTTATAATGGTTAGGATGAATTATTTCGAAGGGGGCGGTGTCAGTTGGCTTATCAAGCTTTATATCGTGTTTGGCGTCCGCAGGCATTTATTGACGTAGTAGGACAAGAACATGTGACGCAGACATTGCAAAACGCCCTGCTTCAACAAAAGATTTCTCATGCCTATCTTTTTTCTGGTCCAAGAGGAACAGGGAAAACGAGTGCTGCTAAGATTTTAGCAAAAGCAATCAATTGTGAACGTGCGCCTGTAGCTGAACCATGCAATGAATGTGCGGCGTGCCGTGGAATTACCAATGGAACCATTCCAGATGTGTTAGAATTTGATGCGGCTTCCAACTCTCGTGTAGAAGAAATGAGAGATGTATTGGAAAAGGTCAAATTTGCACCGACTGCAGTGAACTATAAGGTATACATCATTGATGAGGTACATATGCTTTCGATTAGTGCTTTCAATGCCTTATTGAAAACACTAGAAGAACCACCCAAGCATGTAATTTTTATCTTAGCTACAACAGAACCTCATAAAATCCCATTAACGATTATCTCTAGGTGTCAGCGATTTGATTTTAGACGCATTACAGCCCATTCGATTGTGAAGCGAATGAAATTGATTGTGGACGAAACAGGAATAAATTGTGATGAGGATGCCCTAAAAATGATTGCCCGCGCTGCCGAGGGCGGAATGCGTGATGCATTAAGTTTGTTAGACCAAGCGATATCCTATAGTCAGGATCGAGTAACAGTAGAAGATGCTTTAACCGTAACCGGTTCAGTATCTCAAGGATTTCTGAATAAATTAAGTAAGTCTTTCCGAGACAAGGATGTAGCAAGCGGTTTAGAGGCATTAGAAGAGCTCTTATTCCATGGGAAGGATCCAACACGGTTCATTGAAGATTTCATTCTTTTCTATCGAGACATGCTGCTTTATAAAACAGCACCTAACCTGGAAGAGTCACTTGAACGAGTGATGCTTGATGATGAATTTCGCCAGATGGCTGAAGCTGTTCCTGTTGAGCAAATCTACGAGTACATTGATTTCCTGAATAAAACACAACAAGAAATGCGCTGGACGAACCATCCGAGAATTTTTCTTGAAGTAGCCATTGTGAAGCTCTGTCAAATGGAAGGTATAGAAAGAGAAGCTAAACAGCCGGCAAATGTCGATCATTTGTTGTCACGAATTGAACAACTTGAAAATGAGCTGCAGCAATTAAAGACAAGCGGGATTGCTGTGTCACAGCAAGATGCACCACCTCAACAGCAAAAAGTGGCACAAAGGGCATCGAGAAAAGGATTCCAGCCTGCGGTTGGAAGAATTAATGAAGTGTTAAAGATCGCTACTAAAAACGATTTAAATCAGATTAAAGGTAATTGGGGCGAAATGCGATCTAATTTAATCAAATCGCATGCAGCCTTGTTAAATGACGCCGAGCCAGTTGCTGCTTCGGCCGATGCCATAATTATAAAATTTAAGCATGAGATGATTTGTCAGATGGCAATGGATCGAAGGGACTTTCAAGAGGCGGTAACTGCTACCCTTCAGAAATTAACCGGAAAAAGGTTTGTATTCTTAGGAGTTCCTGAAGAGCAGTGGGGGCCGATCCGCGAAAGTTTCTTGAACAGCCAGCATGGCGAAGAAGGAGAAGACAGCGAAACCAAAAGTAAGGAAGAAGAACCTCATATCTCTGAGGCGAAGAAACTTTTTGGCGCTGAATTCGTAGAAATCATAGACTAATACTAAATAAACTTTTGGAGGTAATAGAATGATGCGTGGCGGAATGGGAAATATGCAAAATATGATGAAGCAAATGCAAAAAATGCAAAAGCAAATGGCGGAAGCTCAAGAAGAATTAGGCCAAAAACAAATTGAAGGAACAGCTGGCGGCGGTATGGTAAAAGTAATTGTAACCGGTCATAAAGAAGTAGTAGATGTCCAAATCAAACCAGAAGCAGTAGACCCAGACGATGTAGAAATGTTACAGGATCTTGTGTTAGCGGCAGTAAATGATGCTCTTAAAAAAGCGGAAGAATTAACAAACAGTACAATGGGCCAATTCACAAAGGGAATGAATCTTCCATTCTAAGCTAGATTAAATAAAAAGAGGCTGACTCTTAGGTGCAGCCTCTTTTATTAAAGGGGAAAATCGAACATGCATTATCCTGAACCGATTTCTAAGCTTATAGACAGCTTTATGAAACTGCCGGGAATCGGCCCGAAAACGGCTGCGCGCCTGGCCTTTTATGTGTTAAGCATGAAAGAAGACACCGTCCTCGATTTTGCAAAAGCACTAGTAAATGCTAAACGTAATTTAACTTATTGTTCTGTGTGTGGTCACATCACGGATCAAGATCCATGTTATATCTGTGAGGATCAGCGCAGAGATAGAAGTGTTATATGTGTGGTCCAGGATCCTAAGGACGTTATAGCTATGGAAAAAATGAAGGAATTTAACGGCCTGTATCATGTATTACATGGAGCTATTTCTCCAATGGATGGAATTGGACCTGAGGATATTAATATCCCAGACTTATTAAAACGTCTTCAAGATGAAACCGTTCAAGAAGTCATCTTAGCAACCAACCCGAACATTGAAGGAGAAGCAACGGCTATGTATATTTCCCGTTTATTAAAGCCATCAGGTATCAAAACAACAAGAATTGCCCACGGGCTGCCTGTTGGTGGAGATCTGGAATATGCAGATGAAGTAACTTTATCCAAAGCAATAGAGGGTCGACGGGAATTATAAGAAACTCGGAGGAAGAAAACTATGTTTTTTCGACGTAAAGGGCGGCTTCGCAAAGAGTATGATGAGAAGCTCTTGATACAGTTAAGTCGTTTGAAAGGGCATTGGCATCAAGAAAAACAGCTTTTGGAAAAAAGTTTCGACCCTTCCGAAGAGGTTATTTGCCAAACAAAAATTGCAGAAGCAAAATATATCTTCTTATTAAGAGAAGCGAAACAACGAAATTTAACCTTACTTAAATAAAATGATTAAAGCTGCCTGAACACAAAGTATGTGCGAAGGCTTTTTTTATTTTTACGGTCTATTCTCCCTAACTTGTACATAAGTTGTATTGAAATAACTGAAGGAGGAGGGGAACATTTTTTGGAACCGATTGTCGTAATATCTGTACTAGGTGGTCTGATTCTTTTACTCTTATTCTCAGGAGCGCCCTTTAAACCAGCAAGGTTTATTGGACAAGCGGCAGTTAAATTTCTCATTGGCGCGCTTTTTTTATTTTTCTTAAACACAGCTGGTAACGGATACGGGATCCATGTCCCCATCAATGTCGCTACATCTGCAGTTTCTGGTTTTCTAGGAATCCCAGGCGTTTTTGCTTTAGTAGCCATTCAACAGTGGATATTATAGCTGTACAAGCCGCTGACTACAGCGGCTATTATTTTTTTAAAATAACTATTGACCATATGATTGGAATGCTGTAATATAGTAAAAGTCGTCACCGAGACGGCGAAACAATAAATAAAAAGTTATTGACTTTTTATCAGTAACTTGGTAAGATAAAAAAGTCGTTTTAAGACGACATGAGATTTTGTTCTTTGAAAACTAAACAAACAAAAACGTCAACAAACAATAATATTAGCTTCTTATGAAGCTAAGCCAACGTAACAAAATGAGCTAATCAACTTTCTTGGAGAGTTTGATCCTGGCTCAGGACGAACGCTGGCGGCGTGCCTAATACATGCAAGTCGAGCGAACCACTTCG
>JBDOMM010000038.1:0-65944 GCA_039832695.1 Bacillus sp. (in: firmicutes) | reverse complement strand
TTCCCTCTGCTTTAGAACATTATCTAAAAGTACACACTGTAATATAAATTGAACCGCCGTATACGGAACCGTACGTACGGTGGTGTGAGAGGGGCGAAAATAATCCTATTTTCCCTCTACTCGATTGCATGAAAAATTTCCCGGGACAAAAAAACAGGAAATGTGACAATTTTTTTACATTTTCTGTTTACATATGAGGAAAGCACTGGTAAGATAAAAACGTATTCAAAAATTGAATGTATAAAATTTGAATGAATTCATAAATTGAAGAAAGGGGTGGTCGTGTGAGTACACCAGTAGCAAAACTAAACCAGAGTAAGAGTTTAATAGAAAAAAAGGATAAGAAGAAAACCTTCTCCGTGGCTCCCTTCCTGTTTATACTACCAGCCATTGTTCCACTGCTAATCTTCTGGGTTTATCCAATGGGAAAATCCTTGCTTATAAGTTTTACAGATTGGGACTATGTAAGCCCCAATTATGAATTTGTGGGCATTAGCAATTATACAGACCTATTAACGGATCCAACCTTTTACTCCGTTCTCTTAAATACATTTGTGTTTTCAATGGGAGTTGTCATTCCCTGTGTTGCAGGAGGTTTGTTGTTGGCTTTGTTAGTAAGTGGAAAGAGTAAGGGAATGGGGATTTATCGAACATTAATATTTTCACCATGGGTAACTCCCACTGTCGCCGTTTCGATTGTATGGTCATGGATTTATGAACCGAAAGTAGGATTCGCCAATTGGGTCCTTAACTTACTTCACCTTCCAGGTCTAGATTGGACTTCCAGCTCAACTTGGGCTATGCCAGCAGTAATCATCGTTAGCATTTGGAAAGGGATAGGTTGGACAATGATTTTTTACTTAAATGCATTGAAAAAGGTTCCTGTTAGCCTTTATGAAGCGGCTTCATTAGATGGAGCAAGTAAATGGCGTCGATTTGTACATATTACCGTTCCAATCATTTCACCAACAACTCTATTCCTGGTAGTTATCACCTCAATTGACGCACTCCAGGCTTATGACCAAATCCAAGTGCTAACTCAAGGAGGTCCAGCTGGAAGTACTAGAACCATGCTTTATTTCTATTACCAAACTGCGTTTGAGGAATTTAACATGGGTAAGGCAACCGCAACGGCTATTCTATTAGTGCTGATTACTGCGGTATTCTCGTTCATACAGTTTTTATTATCCAAACGTTGGGTGCATTACCAATAAAAGAAAGGGGGGGGCTGGTAAGTTGAAAAAAGTACCTATTTT
The DNA here is from genome assembly GCA_039832695.1 of Bacillus sp. (in: firmicutes). Lineage (GTDB taxonomy): Bacteria > Bacillota > Bacilli > Bacillales > Cytobacillaceae > Neobacillus. Next base: position 64,688 of record JBDOMM010000038.1, on the reverse strand, counting down.
ACTAGCAAGGCATGTAGTTTTGATCTTCATTAGCATCATGATGGTATTTCCTTTCTTATGGATGGTAGTAAGTGCGCTAAAAACGAAGGATGAAATTTGGCAGTTTCCACCCACTTTGTGGCCGGAGAAGCCAATGTGGAATCATTTTGCTGAAGCATGGTCCATGGCACCATTTAATCAATATATTTTCAATAGTGTCTTTACCGCAACTATGATTGTCCTTATCCAAATTGTTAACTCAGCAATGATTGCCTATGCATTTACACAATTGCGTTTTAAAGGAAGAAATCTTTTGTTTTCTATTATTTTGATCACCTATATGCTGCCGGTAGCGGCTACATATGTACCGAGTTATGTCATTTTAGCCGATTTTAATTTACTGGATACCTATAAAGGACTTATTTTATCGAATGCATGTAGTGTTTTTGGGATTTTTCTGTTCAGGCAGGCATTCCTCCAGGTTCCAAAGGAATTAATTGAGGCGGCAAGGGTAGATGGAGCAACACACTGGACTATTATTTGGAAGATTATTTTTCCAACGACGAAAGCAACGTTCATTACCTTTGCGCTAATCAGTTTTGTCCAAAATTATAATAATTATCTATGGCCAACATTAATTACAACAAGTGAAAACAAGATGTTAATTACTACAGGGCTAAGGCAATTCTTTATTCAAGAAGGTGCCTATGGAATACAATGGCCACTGATCATGGCTGCAAGTACCTTTGCTGTCTTGCCGCTGCTGATTTTATTTATATTCGTTCAAAAGTGGATTATCTCTGGCATTAGCGATCAGGGGTTAAAAGGATAAAAAGGGGAGAAAAAGATGTTTACAAGAAAGATTGGAATATTTAGTTTGATTGTCTTATTACTAGTCTCGATGATTTCTGGCTGTTCTTCAGAGAAGTCATCTGCTAATGGACCAGTAGAAATTGAGTTTTGGTATGGATTAGGTGGTAAGCTTGGTGAGAATGTTGAAAAAAGAATTAAAGCATTTAATGCCAGCCAAAACGAAGTAAAAGTTAAGGGTGTAGCCCAAGGATCGTATGATGAAACCCTACAAAAGCTACAAGCTGCTATTGCAGCTAAAAAGGTTCCAGCTGCCGTTCTTTTGAAAAACGATCCAATGAATGCGTTTGCGAAAAAAGGGACTCTAGCGCCTCTCACAAAATACATAAAAGAGGATGCTGACTTCCATCCAGAAGATTTTGTTGATGCTTTTTATCAACAAGGAACAATTAATGGAGAGCAGTATGCATTACCACTTTATGGAACAACACAAGTTCTTTATTATCGTAAGGATATGTTTGAAAAGGCTGGTATTGCTCCTGAACAATTAAAGACTTGGGAATCATTTGCAGAAGTAACAAAACAACTAACAAAGAAAAGTGGAGATAAGACAGAGGTCTATGGTTGGGCACCAATGTGGGGACCAGATAACATGATCGATGCAGCTCTTAGTAATGGTGCAAAATATTTAAGTGAAGATGGGAAAAAGGTGTTAGTCGATTCTCCAGAATGGGTAAAAGCATGGGAGTTTTTCAGAAAAGGAATCCAAGAAGATAAGACGATGACAATCCATCACGATGGTCAGGGCTGGGAATATTGGTATAAGACAATCGATGATGCAATGCAAGGGCGTGCTGCAGGTTACACTGGTTCAAGTGGTGACCAGGGAGATTTAGATTTCTCTATTTTAGCAGCATATCCACAGCCGGGCTGGGAAGGTCATGAAGCAGCTCCACATGCAGGGGCGCAGATGGGTGCAATTCCTGCTCTAGCATCTGAGAAAGAAAAGAAAGCAGCATTTAAGTGGTTAAAATTCTTCACCAATGCTGAAAACACAGCAGATTGGTCAATTAATTCTGGTTATATTCCAGTGAGAAAATCAGCACAGGATGTTCCAGCATACAAAGAGTTTGCTGAGAAGAATCCACAAATCAATGTTCCTTTACAACAGGCACAAATCGCTACACCACCATTTGTTGATCCAACTGGCGGTAAAATTTACGATGCATTAGTAAAGGCTGCAGATAAAGTAGAAATTGAAGGTGTTTCTGCAGAAGAAGCATTAAAGGACGCTCAAAAAGAGGCACAAAGGGCATTAGATAAAGTATTGAAAAAATAAAGAGGAGGATTGACGTTGACTGCTTCGTACTCAAAAAAGATTGACGGTGTGTTACAGGCACCGTCTTTCTCTTTACCGTTTGAACTAGAGTTTGATTATGACTGGCTTGAATTGACTATTTCTTTTTCCGTTAAAGGGTGGTATTCAATTTTACTATGGGATTCTGAGCAAAAATTGAGGGCCCAATCGCTCGTAATTAATGAACCTAAGACTATATGGCTCTCGCAATTTCCTAAGAATACATGCTTTGGAGCGGTATCTGGTAAACTTGCCGCCGGAACTTGGACGCTAGAAATTCTTAGTCCTTCGTCTTCTGAAAATCGCCATTATACGGTTGATTATGTAGGCGGTTTTGGTCAAAAGGATGGAAATAGTGTGGAAGGTTCAACTTGGTCGAAGGACGGAATGGCTAAGGGTTTTCTCTTAAACGATTATCAAATAGATCAATTGTTCAATACAGAAACACGATGGTATAAAGGGGATTTTCATACACATACAACGGAATCAGATGGAAAGATGACACCAGAAAAAGGGATGGAGCAAGCTAGAAAAATGAATTTAGATTTCTTTGTTGCTACCGACCATAATATTCTGCCGACAAAATGGCTTGATGATGAAATCATGGTGATTCCAGGTGTGGAAATTACTTCTTCAAAAGGACACTTTAATGCACTCGGTCTAACGAAATGGGTTGATTGGCGTCCATCTTGTGCAGATGGCGGTATGGAGACAGAAGAAGGCATGAACCGAATTATCCGTGAGGTCAAGGCAACTGATGCCATTGTCAGCATAAATCATCCGATGCTAAAGCCTTGGGAGTGGCAGTATCGTCAGACTATGTTAGCTGATATAGATGTAATCGAAGTTTGGAATGACCCAACCTACAAGGATAACCCGGAAGCGACAGAACAGGCACTCATATTGTGGAATACATTATGGAATGATGGGTATCGGATGTATGGGATTGGTGGTTCCGATTCCCATTTACTGCCTACTGAGTCGTATGAGGAAGGGGGACCTCCATCGGTCATTGGGGACCCTGCCACATTCGTTTATTGTGAAGGCCTGACAACCAGGTCTGTATTAAATGGAGTAAAAAGGGGCAGAGCGTATGTATCAAGAGGCCCAGAATTTATGATTAATATTATTGTAGATGGAGTCTCTTATTTTCCGGGGAGTAATTTAACAGATTGCTTTGGTGACAAGGAAGAGGTCGAGGTTTGGTACGAGATTATGCCCATGAAAACCCCAGTAAATGCGACCCTTCATTGGATTAAAGATGGTCAATCGGTAAAAGATATCAAGATTGCTGAAGGAAAAATTATTCAAAACCAATTTTCTCTAAAGAAATCAGAAGTAAACTGGATTCGCTTTGAAATTCGCTCTGAGCATGGGGAACTACTCAGTTTTGTAAACCCGATCTTCAACGGTGAAAAAACACCAACACTAGTCACATGGGGAGACCTACTAGAAAAGGTCGAATTTTTATAGCGCATTGACTTTACTACAGCCGTTATCCTTATGGATAGCGGCTTTTTACATTTTTGTAATTTGTCTAAGGTTAAAACTAGACTAATAAGTTTTTCTTAAGTTAAGTAATAAAAATTCCGTAATTTTCCTTATCGCCATTCATACTTACAATAAGAACGGGCGAAGGAAGGGGGAATACCAAATGAAAAATAACAAATTATATTATTTACTGGGTTCGATGATTAGTAACTTTGGAGACGGCATTCAGCAAATTTCCATAATGTGGTATATCTATCATTTAACAGGTGAAGCACTTTCAATAGGTGTGATGATTGCCATATATTATTTGCCAAGTATACTATTAACACCAATTGTTTCTGTATATGTTGATCATCATCATTCAAAAATGATTGTCGTCATGACAGACATCTTTCGTTTCATCATTGTACTAACCATGTCAATTTTGATCCTTTTACATTTTGAATCAACGCTATTCATCTATTTTTTACAGTTTCTATTAGCTGTCTGCTACACCATTTACAAACCTGCCGAGCAGTCTTTTATAAAAGAATCATTCCAAGATAAAGATATTCCGTTTGTTATCTCCAAATCTTCTTCTCTTAACGAAGGAGCACTAATTACAGGGTCTGCTGTTTCAGGAGTGCTGCTGATAAAATTGTCATTGGCCCTTAGTTTCTTCATTAACTCACTGACATTTCTATTAGCTGCAATTCTTTATTATTTGGTGAAGGAGATCAATACCAAACAAAAGAAACAGAGTAAAATTCAATACTACTCAGAGCTGATTTCCGGATGGGATTTTATCAAGAACCGGGAGGGAATGAGATACCTCCTCTTTTTATCCATTTTAAATAGTATTAGTATCCAAATGACCACAACCATCCTTTTACCGTTAGCAAGGGTGTTTAAAGGTGGCAGCGGATTATATTCGGTATTTGATATTTCTTTTGCAGTAGGGGGAATACTCGCAGGAATTGTTGTTACTTATTTTTTAAAAAGATATAAACAATGGTCGCTTGTTATTACCATGGTGGGGATGGCAACAACAGCTGGTTTATTACATTTTAATAGTTTTAAAATGACAGCTGCAATTTTCATATTTGTTCTCGGATTATTTACAATGTCCCACCTAATTATTACTCAAACCCTAATTCAATTAAATTCAACAAAAGAGTATATAGGGAGAGTTGTTGGTTTAAGAACGATCTTAGCCTCCATCGTAAAAATTACATCTGCATTGACAACAGGCTTTTTAATATCGAAAGTTGGAGTAAACCATATATTCCTTTTATTTTCGTTGATTATTTTGGTCAGCTGTTTTTCTTTAAGGGGGCTAAAAAAGGTAAATGCTTCAAATATAACGTAGTACTAGCCATTTAAAAGGACCTCCCTCTTGTTGAGTGGAGATCCTTTTGTGGTTAAAGAATAATGCTTTCTGGTTGATGGTCTTTTCGTTTTTTGAGAGTTTCAACCAAGGAACGGAACAGCTTTAAGGAACGTTGAAAAACAGGACTCTGAATAAAAGTATAGACAAAAGTGGCAATAAACACCGGGCCGCTTAATACAAAGCCTATAATTAAAACCATGCTTTCTACAATGATCCTTGCTTGGCTTACAGACAGTCTTGTTTTATCAGAAATGGAAAGCATAAAGCCATCACGAGGGCCAGCACCAATTCCTGCAGCCACATACATCCCACCACCAATCCCGGTTGTAACTATAGCAACCAATAAAATAATGTAATCAATCCAAGTGTGTGTTGCCTTCGGGAGAATATCCAACCAAAGGAAAAAATCCATAATGGGGCCAATGCACAAAGCATTTAAGATCGTCCCAATATTGATATAGCTTCTAGCCACGAAGAATGAAACGAGGATTAGAATTAAACCACAGACAACACCCCATGTACCAATAGTCAAACCAAAATGTTCATAAAGAGCAACATTTAGGACTTCCCACGGATGTAGACCAAGATATTTAACTTTTACCGCAATCGCGTTGCCAAAGCCAAAAAAGGTTAACCCTAAAAAGAATAAACAATACTGAAAGAATTTCAATACAGTTACCTCCATGATCATAAAGACTATTCTGAATTTTCACCTATCTACAAATCTTAAATTATGAATAGATATTAATCAATGGTTAATTAGAAATATAGAATACATATCCTTCGACTGTTATAATCTGAATTATGTTAATATAAACAATATTATTGCAGGAATGATTGCGGGGGGGAATAACTATGAATTTTTTTGCATCAGAAAAACTACAAAAAATGTCAGCAAGTATTTTTCAAGAAGTAGCTAATCGTAAAAAAGAAGCTATCAAAAGAGGGAAAGATGTCATTGATTTAAGTGTAGGATCACCTGATTTTCCGCCGCCATCGTTTGTTGTGGAAACATTGATTGAGGCCGCTCAGGACACAAGTCGCTATGGGTACACTCTGACAGGGATTCCAGAATTTCATGAAGCAGTTAGTTATTTTTATCAACAAAGGTATGCTGTTGATCTTAACCCTGAAAAGGAAGTCCTGCAGTTAATGGGGTCACAGGATGGGTTGGCACATTTGGCTACAGCATTTATTAATCCAGGAGATTATGTTTTGGTTCCGGATCCTGGATACCCGATATATGAGGCAAGTGTAAATATTGCAGGTGGAATAATTTATCCTATGCCGTTGGTCGCTGAAAATAAGTTCCTGCCCCAGCTGGAGGAAATTCCGGTAGAAGTTTTACATAAAACCAAAATGATGATCATCAGCTATCCTGGGAACCCTGTAACTGCATTAGCAGATAGAGAGTTTTTTGAAAAGGTAGTGGATTTCGCTAAGCAGTATGGGATATTAGTTGTTCATGATTTTGCCTATTCAGAATTGATATTTGATGATAATCCCCAGCTTAGTTTCATGTCGGTTCCAGGAGCAAAACAGGTCGGAATTGAATTTAATTCACTGTCAAAAACATTTAATATGGCTGGCTGTCGAATTGGTTATGTGGTTGGCAATGTGCAAGCAATAGAGATTCTTGCTTCATTAAAATCACATATCGATTATGGAATTTTTTATCCAATCCAAAAGGCAGCGGTAACTGCACTGACCTCTGACTTTCAATATCTTCGTGAACAGGTAAAAGAATATGAATTCCGTCGAGATACATTAATATCTGGGCTAAGGAAAAGTGGCTGGCAGGTGGAAAAGTCACCTGCAACGATGTTCGTTTGGACTAAAATTCCCGCAGGCTGGACCTCCCGAGAATTTGCCTTTGAATTAATTGATCAAGCCGGTGTGGCTGTGATTCCAGGTGATGCATTCGGAAAATTAGGGGAAGGGTATGTTCGTATTGCTATGGTACAGCCGCCAGACCGGTTATCGACCGCTGCAGAAAGAATCCACCAATTTCTTTTAAAACAGGCAATAACAAATTAAACATAGGAGAGACTGGATCTTTATGAATTAGGGATCAGTCTCTTTTTTATCCAAAATAATACAATTCGTTGACATATGAACGAACGTTAATTAATATATTAATAGTGGTAAAAAAATCCAAATTGGTTTAAAGAAAGGATGATCCTTGTGAATAAATTTGTGTGCACAACGTGTGGAACACAATATCCAGACTCCGCATGTCCGCCTCGCTCTTGCATGATTTGTGAGGAAGAAAGACAATATGTAAACCCGAATGGGCAAGACTGGACAACACTAGAGAAGTTAATTGAGTCACAACAATATAAATATAAAATTCTATTAGAAGAGGAAAACTTGTACAGTATCACCACGTCACCTTCTTTTGGAATCGGTCAAACAGCTTACTTCATCAAAGGAAATGACTTTAATGTATTATGGGATTGTATAACCTATATTGATGAAAGAGTGATTGAGGAGATTCATCAAATGGGAGGAATTAACGCGATTGCTCTTTCACATCCCCATTATTATTCAGCACAGATTGAGTGGGCAAAAGCATTTGATGTCCCTATATACATCCATGAGGATGACAAGGAGTGGATTGTGAATCCAAGTGATCATATTATTCTATGGTCTGGAGAAAAGCTAGTCTTACATGAGGGAATGACTATTCACAGATTAGGCGGACATTTTAAAGGTGGAGCTGTTTTACACTGGGAGGATGGAAGCGAAGGGAAGGGCGTCCTTTTAACAGGAGATATCATTCAAGTAGTGGCCGATAGAAAGTGGGTAAGCTTTATGTATAGTTATCCTAACTTGATTCCATTACCTGCTAAAACAGTTAGAGAGATAGCAGAGAAGGTTAAGCCCTTATCATTTAATCGAATTTATAATGCCTTTCATAAGACTGTAAAGGAAGATGCAAATCAATCCGTTCAATTATCAGCTGATCGATATATTAGAGCCGTTCAAGGAGAATTGTTCCAAACCTAATTTTTTTTGCGGACCTTGTGAACGAACGTTAATTCATTGGAGATATGAAAATTATTCCAAGAGGTGTAACATGAAAAAGGAATTATTGAGTTCGAATAGTATCCAGGTGAGGACAGTAAATTATGAGAACAACATGGGCGGAAGAATTGTCATCTCATTAGTAATGAGAACGATTTTATTTATCATATTTGGTGCCCTATTCGTTGGGATCTTTGCCCTGGCAGGAAAAAGTTCTCCCCTACATGAAGCGGAGAAATGGTGGCCATTTCAAGCCATATTCGCCAATATTGTTACTTTTCTCATTTTAAGGAGTTTCTTGAAAATGGAAGGCTATTCGTATCTTTCCATTTTTAACTACAAAAAAGGCCGGGCAAAAAAAGATACACTTGAAACGTTATCGCTCATTGTTGTTGGTTTTCTTGCAGGGGCTATTCCCTTGTTTCTATTCTCTTATATATTATTAGGATCCTTTACACCACCAGAAGTGATGTTTCAAAAGCTTCCATTGTGGGCAGCTGCAATAGCCTTAGTTTTGTTTCCCATCTCCAATGGTCTTGTGGAAACGCCCACATATATTGGCTACGCACTTCCAAGGATAAAGGAAAGGTCAGGAAAACTGTGGTTAGCCATTCTACTATCGGGATTGTTCTTGGCTTTCCAACATGTTGCCTTACCATTAGTTTTTGATGGACCTTACATGATGTGGCGGTTTTTATCCTTTTTACCATTAGCTCTGATTTTAGGGTTGATTTACTCTAAAACTAATCGCTTATTGCCCATTGCGATTGCTCATTTTCTTATGGACCTTCAGCTTGTGGTACAGCTTTTGTTATTGACAATGAAATAAAAGGGAGTTTTTTCGGATGAATCATCCAGTAACAGACCTTGATGTAAACAGTACAAAATATAAAATCCTTGTGGCTTCAATTGAACTATTTTCTCATAAAGGTTTTTCTGCCGTATCCGTTCGGGAGCTTACCAAAGTCGTTGGGATAAAAGAAAGTGCTTTATATAATCACTTTAAGTCAAAGGATGAAATTTTAGAATGGATTTATGCGTTATTTCGTGAACACCATTCCAAAACAAGGCCTAATTTGCTTACCCTAGAGGCTATTAGTAAAAGTGTGACAATCAACCAATTTTTAACCCAGGGGATCATTCATTTTAAACAGGCTGTTGAAGAACCGTTGCACGAAAAAATGTGGAGAATACTAAATATTGAGCAATTTCGTGACCAAAGGGCTAGAGAGATTATTATGAATGATGTATATAATGGAACTATTGAGTTCTTGGAAATGGCGTTTCAGAACTTCATCAAGGAAGGAAAGCTTAGTCAGCAAAATGCAAGAATTTTGGCCATAGAGTATCAGTATCCGTTATTTACAATGATGACAGAATATCTACTCCTGAAGTACGACAACAAAGATACAGGGGAAGTAGAATATAAGATGGAGAACCATCTCAACTTTTTTCTTGCATCCATTAGTTAGTTTTGATTATTTCTTCTATAAACTGTTTATTAAACATATATATTTTTAAAAGGACCTTCACATACTTGAAGGTCTTTTACTTTGATTATGAAAGAGGGATACAAATGCCAAGTGAATTACAACATGTAGAATTAGATATCCCAATTGATGTAATCTGGAGATTTATTCGGGATCCAAGTAACTGGGCACCATTGGTTCCGGGTTATATTCAACATGAAGTAGTAAACGACAACCAAATCTTCTGGGAGTTCAAAAGCGACCTCCTAGGCATTATGAAGAAAAAGGTTAGTTTAATTATTGACAATATTGAGTGGAATGAGCCGGCAAGGGTAAGCTTTGAATTAAAACGTTCCAATGAAAAATACTTAGGTGAAGGATATTTCGAAGCAAAAGCAATGAATAGAAATAAAACACGAGTGACAGGGTTCCTTGAAATTAATGCCACCGGTCCTATGGGAACGCTTGCTAATACACTCTTTAAAAAAGCCATTCAAAAATCTGATGAAGAAGTGGCAGTAGCTATTTCTACTAAATTAGAAGAATTTAATAGAAGATAGGAAGAAAGTATGACTTGTTCAAGGCGAATGAGTCATTTTTTTTTGCTATGGGTAAAAAGTTAAGTTTTTCTTAAGCCTCCAGTGATAATGTTAGTCTAAATTATTGTTGCGGGAGGAAAAAGTATGTTTCCGAAGAAATCAAAAAAACGAATAAACATGATCATGATTGCTTCTATAGTTGGAATAGGGAATTACTCTTACATACCTACAGCCTTTGCTGAAAGTACAGTTGTTGTACAGGAGAATGAATCTTGGAATACACTTTCAAACTTGCAAATTGAAGGGGTTAAACTCAATCGTGATTTTACAACAGATGTGAAAGAATACTCCGCCAATGTTGACAATCAGACAAAGGAAATGACTCTACTCGTTGAAAGTAGCAATCCAGATTCCGTTATTACAATTAATGACACGTCGATAAAGAGCGGTATAGCTAGCACCTTTTCACTTCAAACAGGAGAAAACAAATTCCTCATTACAGTGACTAACGGTACCCATCCAGCGAACACCTACACCCTTACCGTCACTAGAAAACAAAACGCTAATAATCTCTTGAAAAATATCGAATTATCAAATGGAAAGCTCACACCAGTCTTTTCATCTGACGTGTCCGTGTATGATGTGGAAGTAGCAAACGACGTTCCTTCTCTTACTATCACACCCACTGCAGCTGAACCCACATCAAGTATTCAGGTAAATGGGTCTAACTTAAAAGGAGATAGTACCACCGAAGAATTACCAGTCGGAAAAACGGTCATACTTATTGTTGTTACCGCAGAAAATGGTGAAAAAAGGACCTATACATTAAATGTGACCAGAGATGGATCGTCTATCTTGAAGTCATCCACTGCATCCCAAAATAATAGAACCAATTCTTTTCTACCAACTATGAACCAACAAAGTAATAGCTCCGTAGCAGCTAAAGTCAGTAAAGCAACTCTTTCCTCATTAACAGTTAATGTAGGTACATGGGACAGTGCATTTTCTGCTAATGAATTTACGTATCATGTGGCTGTCGACAGTAATGTTGATTCTATCACAATAGCCCCAAAAGCAAACTACAGCAATTCCACCATTTTAATTGAAGGTAGCACAAGCAAAACTATTAAGTTAGATGATGATAACAAAACGGTTATTTCTGTTGTAGTATCCTACAGTGATGATGATCGGAAAACCTATGTACTAGTCATTGATAGAAAAGCATAATTCCTATTTTCAAAGCCTGCTTGGTGCAGTTTTTTTTCTTTTTTTAAAAAAGTAAGTTATTTCTTTCACATGATGGGTAAATTTATGTTATATTTATATATAAAAATTTAGCGAATTTTTTGACTAAGGGAAGGTGAATGGTATGGCAACAGAATTAAAAGTAAATGACAGCAGTCTTCCGTTGCGTCGTGATGTGAAATTACTTGGAAAAATGCTTGGTGAAATTCTTGTCAATCATGGTGGATCTGAATTATTCGAAAAAGTAGAGAAAATTAGATTGATGTCAAAGACTTTAAGAACTCACTTTGATCAAGAAATTTATACTAATTTAAAAGAAGAAATCGCTAATCTAAGCTCTCCGATGAGAAGACAAATTATCCGTGCTTTTTCTATGTATTTCCATTTGATAAACGCAGCTGAACAAAACCATCGCATCAGAAGACGGAGGGAATATCAGCTTCAAGATGATAATATTGTACAGCCTGCATCCATTGAGAGTGCGATTCTTTCTCTTAAAGAGAATGATATTAATGAAGATGTGATTCAAAAAGTTTTACATACGCTATCCTTAGAATTGGTCATCACGGCTCATCCAACTGAGGCGACTAAGCGCTCCATTCTTGAAATTCAACAGCGAATCGCTGACATCTTAAAAAGTCTAGATCATCCTTTGTTAACTAGCAGGGAAAGAAAAAAGCTTGAAGAAAGCTTGTTTAATGAAGTGACGATTCTATGGCAAACCGATGAACTGCGTCAGCATAAGCCAACTGTGTTGGATGAAGTAAGAAATGGATTGTATTATTTTGATCAAACACTTTTTGAGGTGCTTCCGGAGATACACCAGGAAGTGGCCGACAATTTAGGTAAGTATTATTCTCATGCTGCATGGGAAGTTCCTAATTTCCTTCGTTTCGGTTCATGGATCGGCGGAGACCGTGACGGCAACCCGAATGTTACCCACGAGGTCACATGGGAAACCTTAAATAAACAAAGAAGATTGGTACTAAAGAAGTATAAGAATGTATTAGTCGACCTAATGAAGAGATACAGCCAGGCCACTACACGTGTAGAGGTTAGTGAAGAATTACTTACTTTTATCGAAGAAAAAGAAGATATTTACTTAAAAGAAGAGAAAAAATGGCCTAATAAAGCGGAAGTGTATCGTCGGGCCTTTGCACTTATTATTGAACGAGTTAAGCATGTAGGGTCCTCAGAATTAGGATATAAATCTGCAGAGGAATTATTAGAAGACTTATATCTTATTAAAAGAAGTTTAAAGATGCATCACCCTGCTGCGCATGAATTAAAAATTATTCAGAAGCTGATTCGTCAAGTTCAGTTATTTGGCTTCCATTTAGCAACATTGGATATTCGTAACCATAGTGGGGAACACGAAGCGGCTATTACAGAGATTCTTCGCAAAGTAAGAATTACTGAAAACTATGCGGAACTACTTGAAGAAGAAAAAATAAAGATTTTACAAAATATCTTAATGGATCCACGCCCTGTGCTACTTTTGAATGAAGATTATTCTGCGGAAACGCAAGAAATGATTAAAGTATTCCAAATGATCAAAGAGGCACATGAAGTGTTTGGGAAACGATCCATTTCTGTCTACCTTGTTAGTATGACTAAATCACCAAGTGACTTGCTTGAAGTTCTAGTTCTTGCAAAAGAGGCAGGAATTTATCGACTTCACGCAGACGGCACTTTAGAAAGTCATTTAAATGTAGCTCCATTGCTGGAAACAATTGATGACCTTGTTGCGGGTCCTAAGATTATGGAAACTCTCTTTGAAATGCCATTGTACCGCAATCATTTGAAAATTTTAGGGGACCAACAGGAAATCATGCTAGGATACTCTGATGGTAGCAAAGATGGTGGAACACTTACTGCCAATTGGAAGCTGTATAGAGCCCAAATTGAAATTCATAAAATGGCTAAGCAGTATGATATTGGCCTTAAATTCTTCCACGGCCGCGGTGGTTCGCTTGGCCGTGGCGGCGGTCCATTAAATAAGAGCATCTTATCTCAACCGGCTGAAACAATTGGAGATGGTGTAAAGATTACCGAACAGGGGGAAGTATTATCGTCAAGGTATTTGCTTGAGGATATTGCTTACCGTAGTCTAGAGCAGGCGACATCTACCTTACTGCTTGCAGCAACACATGTATCAAAAGAGTCAGGATATCACCGAGATCCTATTTGGGAAGAAACCATTGAAGAAATTGCGGGTATTTCTTTGGGGAAATATCAATCATTAGTATTTGGAGATCCAGACTTCTTAACATACTTTAATGAAGCAACACCATTAAGGGAATTAGGTGACCTAAATATTGGTTCAAGACCAATGAGTAGAAAAAATCGAGGTCGTTTTGAGGATTTAAGGGCAATTCCATGGGTGTTTGCGTGGACACAAAGCAGGCAATTGCTTCCTGCATGGTATGCTGCTGGAACTGGACTAGACACTTTTGCTTCAAAAAGTGCTGGAAATCTTCAGCTCTTACAACAAATGTATGAGAAGTGGCCATTTTTTCGATCAACGATTGATAATTTACACATGGCGTTAATGAAAGCTGATATTACCACTGCGAAGGAATATTTAACTCTTGTTCAAGATAAAGCAATCTCAGATAGAATTTTTACGAATATTTTAGAAGAATATGAAAGAACGAAAGCTATTTTATTGAAAATAACAGGGGATAATGAATTGCTGGATCATACTCCAAATATTCAAGAATCGGTTCATAGACGTAATCCTTATGTTGACCCATTAAACCACCTTCAAGTTGAGTTAATTAAAGAATTAAGGAAACAAGAAGGAGAGAATGATGAATTGCTCACACAAGTTCTTCTAACTATAAGTGGTATATCTGCTGGATTAAGGAATACTGGCTGATACCCAACTGAATCGGAGGCTGACTCATTTAAGTCGGCCTCTTTTTATTTTGGAAAGAGTTCCTCCAATTTTTGAACATTCTATGAAATGAATGAGTACTCATTCGTTTTCTTGCATGATTCGACAATTTTCGGAATTTCTAAATGATATATTTTAGCCAATAGGAGTAAATGTGTTTGGAGGGAATGAAGATGTCAGTAGAAGAAAGAGTGGTACTTGAAACCCAAACGGTTGCGGCGATGATTGACTCGTTAGCAAATAACGCGGTAAAAGCACTTGAAGCCTTTCGCTGTTTTACCCAAGAGATGGTTGATGAAATTATTAAGCAAATGGCTGTTACTGCACTTGAAAATCATAGGCATTTAGCAAAACTCGCTGTAAATGAAACAAGAAGAGGAGTTTACGAAGACAAGGTTTTTAAAAATATGTTTGCTACAGAATTTATCTACAACAATATAAGGGATATGAAAACAGTAGGTGTCATTAGCGAAAACGAAAATGAAGGAATGGTAGAGATGGCTGAACCAGTAGGTGTCATCGCAGGTGTCATTCCAATTACCAATCCAACATCAACTGTAATCTTCAAATCTCTTATTTCACTTAAAACAAGAAACCCTATCATTTTTGCCTTTCCTAAATATGCTCAACAATGCTGCACAGAGACTGCCTCCTTATTAAAGAATGCCGCCATACGGGCAGGCGCTCCTGAGAATTGTATTCAATGGATTGAGTTACCTTCTCACGAAGCCTTCCAAGCTCTAATGATACATCCAAAGATTTCCCTCATCTTAGCAACAGGTGGACCTAATTTGGTAAAAGCTGCTTATAGCTCTGGTAAACCAGCAATAGGTGTTGGAGCAGGGAATGTTCCTTGTTATATTGAGAAAACTGCAAACATCAAACGAGCAGTCAATGATGTAATTTTATCTAAAACCTTCGATAATGGAATGATTTGTGCTTCAGAACAAGCACTGATCATTGATCAAGAAATTTACAATGAAGTAAAACAGGTAATGATTGAAAATCAGTGCTATTTCCTAAATGAAGAAGAACGAAAACTCATAGAAAAAGTGGCCATTTTCGAGAAAACGAATTCTATTAATCAATTAATCGTTGGTTTACCAGCTTACATGATTGCAAAAATGGCAGGAGTGAATGTTCCTGTAAATACGAAGATTCTAATTGCTGAATTAGAGGGGGTAGGTCCAAAATTTCCACTTTCTTGTGAAAAACTCAGTCCAATCCTAGCCTGCTATAAGGTTGATAGTTTTTCGGAAGGGTTATTGATTGCGGAAGAAACGCTGGAGTATGGGGGACTTGGACATTCTGCAGCCATACATACAGCTGACCAAACTCTAGTTGATAGATTCGCAATGCGCATGAAGGCAGGCCGTATTATTGTCAACACTCCTTCTACCCATGGAGCCATCGGTGATATCTATAACACTTCACTCCCGTCCTTAACGATAGGATGTGGATCCTATGGAGGAAATTCAGTGTCACAGAATGTTGGAGCAGCTAATCTTATCAATATTAAAAAGGTAGCCAAAAGACGAACATTTACACAATGGTTTAAGGTCCCATCCCAGATATTCTTCGAGAAAAATTCAATTCAGATGCTTGCCTCTATCCCGAAAATTTCGAAAGCATTTCTTGTTACAAGCGGAAGCTCTTTGGGAAATGGTTTTGTAGACAAGGTTATTTATTATCTTGATAAGAATCCAAATAAGGTTCAATATGAGATATTTTCTGAAATTGAACCAGAGCCTAGTATTGAGACAGTTATGAAGGGCGCAGATAGAATGAGAGGTTTTCAACCTGATGTCGTTATTGCCCTCGGTGGCGGGTCGGTCATGGATGCCGCAAAAGCAATGTGGTTGTTTTACGAACATCCAGAGACAGATTTCCATAGTTTGACTAAAAAATTCTTTGATCCGAATAAGCGAGTGGTTAAATTCCCAGTTCTACGTGGGAAAGCAAAATTTGTTGCCATTCCAACGACTTCAGGTACAGGTTCAGAAGTAACAGCCTTTTCTGTTATTACGGATAAAAAAGCAAACATTAAATACCCGCTTGCAGATTTTCAACTAACACCGGATGTGGCAATTATTGACCCACAGTTTGTAATGTCTGTTCCAAAACATGTGACTGCTGATACAGGGATGGATGTATTGACCCATGCTATTGAAGCATATGTCTCTGTTTTAGCAAATGATTATACGGACGGCTTGGCCTTAAAAGCCATTCAGTTGGTCTTTGAGTATTTGCCAAGAGCATATCGGGATGGAAGTGACGAATTAGCTCGAGAAAAAATGCATAATGCATCAACCATAGCTGGAATGGCATTCGCTAATTCATTTTTAGGAATTAACCATAGCTTAGCACACGTACTTGGTGCCGAATTTACTATTCCACATGGACGTGCCAATGCAATTCTTTTACCACATGTGATACGGTACAATTCAGCTAAACCAAATAAATTTATGACGTATCCTAAATATGAATACTTTATTGCTGATAAACGCTATTGTGAAATTGCCAAAATACTAGGATTGCCTGCTAGTACAACGGAAGAAGGAATCGAGAGCTTAATTCATGCTATTACCAAACTTGCTAAAGAATTAGATATTCAAATGAGTATAGAGGGAAATGGTGTTTCTAAGTCCGTATTCGAAAGCAAGGTTCTTGAAATGGCAGAACGAGCATTTGATGATCAAGATACCATCGCCAATCCAAAACAGCCATTTGTGAGTGAACTAGCTGAAATTTATCAACGAGCTTTTAAAGGAGTATAACGCTTTCTTCAAAGCTGAAAGAATAATGAGGAGGGGAATAAGATGGAATATCAAAAAAAACCATGGTTAAAATTTTACGACCCAAGGATTAGTGAAACGGTTTCGATTGAGTACGATTCATTATTTGATCTTTTAAAGCAGGCAGCCAATATTCACAATGAAAGGCCGGCCCTTACCTTTTATGGAAGATCTTGGAGCTATAAGGAAACCAAAATGATCTCTGAATGGTTTGCTGCCTCTTTATATCGGATTGGTTTAAAAAAGGGAGAACGTCTCGCCATTATGCTGCCAAACTGCCCTCATTATATATTTAGTCTTTTTGCAGGGTTTAGGCTAGGTGTTATTTCTGTTCAAGTCAATCCGATGTACGTGGAAAGAGAAATAGAATATGTGTTAAATGATTCTGAGGCAGAGTATATGGTTGTATTTGAAGATTTCTATTCTAGAGTAAAGAGGGTTCAACCAAAGACTTCTTTAAAGAGGATTATTGTTGTTGGTTTTGGTGCTAATAGAATTCAACTTGCTGATGGGGATGTTTACTTTGAGGATTTTCTTACACATGATAATGTCATTCCTGAAATTCCGATTGATATAGCTGAGGATGTCGCTATTTTACAATACACCGGTGGGACAACTGGAGTATCTAAAGGGGTTATGCTTACCCATCACAACTTGTTAGCAAATATTATTCAAGTATGTGACTTTACCTACAATGCGGTGGAAGAGAAGCCTGAAAATTTTAAAATTGTGAGTGTACTTCCGATGTTCCACGTGTATGGACTTTCTTGTAATGCACTTTCTGCCATTAGGATTGGCTGTAATCAGCTGATTTTACCTAGGTTTGATGTGAATGAAGTATTAGAACTGGTTAAAAGGGAAAAACCATTTCAACTGACAGCAGTCCCAACAATGATTTTCGCTTTTAATAGTCACCCTGATTTAGAGGCAAGCAACTTAGGAGATATCTATTATTTAAGCAGCGGAGGAGCACCTCTTCCGGTCGAGCAGGTAAGGTCCTTTGAGAAAAGAGTTGGAGTAAGATTGGCAGACGGGTATGGATTATCAGAAACGGCACCATCGGCAATCTCTACACCACCATTCTTACCAAGAAAATTAGGAAGCGTTGGTATTCCTTTGCCAGGAACTGAAGCTAGAATTGTAACACAAACTGCCCATGGTATTGAAGATGTCCCAATTGGGGAAGCGGGCGAATTAATCCTACGTGGACCGCAGGTAATGAAGGGCTACTGGAAACGGCCTGGTGATACGGAAATGGTCTTAAGAGATGGTTGGCTCTTCACTGGAGACATTGCGAAAATGGATGAGGATGGGTATTTTTACATTTTGGATCGTAAGAAAGATATTATCATTGCCAGCGGCTATAATGTGTATCCACGTGAAATCGAAGAAGTGCTCTACCAGCACGAGGCAGTTGAGGAAGCCATTGTTATTGGTGCACCAGACAGTTACAGAGGGGAAACGGTTAAGGCTTTTGTTAAGTTAAAGACTGGCATTCTTGTAACGCCTGAAATACTAATTGAATTTGCTAAGGTTAACTTAGCACCCTATAAGGTTCCAAAAGAGATCGAAATTCTTGATGAACTGCCAAAATCATCCGTAGGTAAATTATTGAGACGGATGTTACGTAAAGATGAAGAACAACTACATGTTTAACCACAATCTCAAACTCCCACATGAACTACTTCAAAGTTTTCTATATATAATCCATCTTAGAAAAATTCAAAATTCAAAAATTTAAAATTAATAATATAGGACGTGATTAATTTGCCAAATAAAGAAACAGAATCACAGGATACCAATGAGAATACGGAACAGAAGGAAGAAATACATGAAGAACATGACGAACTAGAACAGCTTTCTAGTTTGGATATACTTTGGCGGCATGCTTTTGGAGAACTAGATGAATGGGCGAAACGAGCTGATTTTCGCGATGAAGTATTTTTAAAAGAAGCAAAGTTATTCGCTGAGAGTATAAAAAGAAATCAGGGAAACGTGAAGGAGATAACAGAAAAATTTAATAAAGAATTTGCTGAATGGGAGAGAATGGCACGAGAGGAATTCCTAATGTCTACGACTAGTCTTCAACATTTTTCTCCGGTTCGATCTTATGAGGAAATAAATGCTCAGATTGATAAAATCCAAAAGAAAACAATCTCAATTCTTAGTGCACCGTGTCATACGGTTCATAGCTATTTAACAATGGATAAATATATAGAAATGATCGACCAATACATCTCATTGAGGAAAAAAGGCAGGGTGCAATATATTCATACTGTTAAACAAGCTGGGAATTTAATTTATGAAAGCCAGAGGGGCTTTGTCAACCTTTTTGCGAGACAAATAAAAACGGTTATGTTCCCAATTAATAAATATTTAGAAAAAACCGAAGAACTTCAATCATAGATTTAAAGGGGAGATGCAAGATGACTAAAGATAAAACATATGACCCATTTGTGGGGGTTAAGCGGATTAGTGAAATGTGGGAGAGGCAATTAAATGGTCTTTTGTATATGATGACGGACAACAATGAGTTTGTCCGCCTCCTGAAAACCGGTACCGAGAGCCATGCTCGTTATATGGAGTTATTAAGAAAAAACCATGAGCTAATGGCTGGCTTAATGAATATACCGACAAAAAAAGATGTGGCAGATGTAGCGAAGATTTCTATTCAATCGGAGGAGAAAATAGATAAATTAGAGGAACAAATCTGGAATTTACAGGATAGCATGAGTTCACTTAATAATGAGTACTTGGAAGTTCTTAAAGCTGTTAATCAAGAGTTGTCACAATTAAAAGACATTAAAGCAGAGCTTGCATCAATAAAAAGTATTCTCGCGAAAGGAAAGGGAAAAGAAAAAGAAAAAGAGCTAGTGCTCACAGGTGCCGGCGCATCTAAATAAATGTGAAAGGTGAGAATGAGGATGAGTATAAAAGCACTGGGTCCTAATTTTATTCCCCAGCTTGATATAGAAAAAGAAACTGCAAGATGGAATCAAGTATATAAGGTTCTTACAGAGCCTAAACCAGATATTACTCCAACACCAAGAGAAATAATTTGGAAAAAGAATAAATCCACCTTATATTATCATCCTGCTAAAGATAAAAGATATGAAATTCCTATATTCTTAGTCTATTCACTGCTTAATAAATCATATATTTTAGACATTGGTGAGGGTAGCAGTGTTGTGGGTGGTTTAACAGGGCGAGGCTATGATGTTTATTTTTTAGACTGGGGTTCACCAGGATATGAAGATCGTGATATAACCCTTGATAATTATATCATTGATTACTTAGAAAATGCTGTAAAACGGGCACTTAGACATTCAGGAGCAAAGGGTATTTCGATGGTTGGTTATTGCCTAGGAGGAACCATTTCAGCCATTTTTACCTCTATTACGAAACTACCAATCAGAAATCTAGTTCTTGCAACCGTTCCGATTGATTTTAGTGTTGGGATTGTTCCACATAAGTGGTTAAAAGGATTACAAAAGGGTGCGATGGACTTTAACCGGTTTTCTGATGTGTATGGGGTAATTCCATCGGAATATATGTACCTCATGTTTAGAGGGCTTTCGCCCGTTTATATCAGTCCTTGGGTTAACCTAATAACCCGGGCCCACGATCCTGAGTATGTAGAAAAATGGCGCAGGATGGATAAATGGACAAAGGATACAGCTTCGTTTGCAGGTGCAGCCTTTAAACAGTTATTTAATGATTTCTACAAAGATAATAAACTACTAAAAGGTGAATTAGAAATCGGTGGCAGAAAAGTAGATTTAAAAAATATTGAGTGCCCGACTTTTGTTTTTTCGACATCTAGAGATACTCTAGTATTAGAACAGCAAAGTGTGCCAATTATGAATATGATATCAAGTGAAGATAAAACATATCAGGTATTTGAAGGCGGACATGTTTCCCTTGCTTTAACAGGAATGTTTGCCAAATTTGCTGACCAATGGCTTTCATCTCATTCACACTAAATGCATAAAAAACGGGAAGGACATTACCCTTCCCGTTTTTTATGCAACTGACTTTTGCTGAATTAGGAACTTGCGGAGCAAGTAGTTAAATCTGTCTTTGGCTTCTAACTTGGCAATATGCCCAGTATTTCTCATGATAATAAATTCGGAAGGCAGAATTAACTTGTGCATGCATGCTTGAATCCAAACAGGTAATACAGAGTCGTACTGGCCACCTATGATTAACGTTGGAATGTTTATTTTTGGCAGTAAGGACAAATTATTTACATCCAGACATGTGTTCAAGGATTGTAGAAATATGTGATGTTTTGGGTGAAATGAGTGGCTAAATATTTCTTTCGTTTCTTTATTCCATGAGTATAGAGCCATTTTTGAAATAAAATCGGTTTGTTTACCAGCAGCTGTAACAGCTTCAAACTTAGCCTTTCGATTGTTATATAATAGTCTTTTTAGCTTTTTTGGGAAATAGTGAAAGGTGCTAACCAACAAGAGAGAACGGCAGAGGTTGGGGACTTGGCGGTAAATTTCTTGTGCAACGGCTCCACCCATAGAGTAACCGAGTATGTGAGCGTTTTCAATTTCTAACTCTTTTAATAGTCCAATAATGTCAGAAGCAAAGTTGTGAATCGTAATACCATCTATTTTTGAACACTCACCATGACCTCTCAAATCGGGAATAATTAACTCAAATTGATCAGCTAATTCGAATTGATTTTTCCATCCTTCTTTCACTTCACCTAACCCATGGATAAGTACCAATGGTTCTCCACTTCCAAAATGTAAGTATGGGATTCCCATTTTGCTCCATTTAGATTTTTCCATTTTACACCACCTTTTCATTTTTATTTAGTTTATAACCAATTTTAGTATATTGTAAACCTTTTAATTTGGCATTTATTCATATTTATTTACTGTATTGACAAAATATTACTTATAGGTGTAAAATACATATAGGTGAGGTGATAAAGATATGGTGAACCAAGACAATCCAGCTGTTAATCCATCAAAAAATTTTGTGCTGCCATTTATTTTATTGCTTCTTAGTAAAGTTTCACTCCATGGTTATGAACTTAGCCAAAGATTGGAGACATTCGGGTTCAAAACACTTGACCAAGGGAATTTATACAGATTACTTAGGCAACTAGAAAAAGACGAGCTTGTTTCATCAGAATGGGATACAACAGGGAGTGGTCCCGCAAAAAGAAGATACTCTATTACAAAAGCTGGTGTTACATATTTAAAAGGCTATGCGAACCAACTAGAAACGTACCAATCCCTCTTAGATCAATTCTTTAAGATGTATACCAGTTTCCTTGAGCTCTATATTCCTTCATTTCAAAAGAAGGATCCCATAGAGAAAGAAAACAATGGAAAAAGGAGGAGGAAGGACGATGGTGCAGAAGAAAATTGAAAAGGTCCCAGCTGTTGATGAAAAAGCAACTCCAATAGTAGAGGAATCGATGAAAGCAGGATCATTTGTTAACACATTTTGGGATCAGTTTGAATTGTCACGTGAGCGTGCACAACAGCTTAGAGAAAATCGTGAGGACGCATATATTAATGCATTAAAAGAGGTTATTAAGTTTAATAAGCAATATAGAACTTCAATTGCAAAATTGTATAGTCAGTCCAAGAAAACAAACAAAGAAATGGTATCCGAATTAATGCATCAATTTAATGCTGCTAAGGATGAACCGAAGGATGAAGAAATTTTCTCTAATGACCGTCAAGAACTTAAGAATCAGTTAAAAGAAGTATCAGGGCAGTTAGAAAAATTGGCATTAACTCCAATTAAATCTATTTTCCATATGGTTGATCGTTTGGAAGATAACTTTGAAAAAAATGCCGAATCTAGCATTGCATTTGCCCGCGAACGAAGACACGCATGGTTCGAGGTAAGAAAAGAGTATATTAAACTTGCAAGGAATACTCATTTAAATCTTGTCGAGCGGGGAAAAAACAGTATTAAAGAACTCGTTAAAACGCCGTGATTTAGAATAGAAATTAAGGAGCTATAAACAACATTGATACTCATAAAAATTCTATACAGAAGCTAGAACCACAATCACTATTAAATAGTTAAGATTGTGGTTTTTTTATTTCATCTTTGTACTTTGTTCGAAATATATTCGTAAAAATTACCAATGAAATACAAATGTAATAAATTCATAACTAATCTGACAATATTTGGTGATATACTTCTAACTAGGATGAAATAGGATGATATTGGTAAAATTTTGTAAATATTTTCTTATATAAATCCATTTGCCAGATGAGTAAAAAGTCCTTAAAAAGAGGCAGGGGGAACCATTGATTAAAAAGGTTGCAGTAGTCAGTGCGGCGATAATAGTTGGGCTTGGAACCATATGCATCTTTCCAACACAAAAAACTAAGGCAGAGGAAATAACCCCAATTCAGGAGCAACGTTCGAATGTTCAAACGGAGATTTCCAAAAATAATGTGGAACTTTTACAAGTTCAAAATGAATTGGAAAAAATTACAGAGCAAATTAATAGGGTCGAACAAGCGATTAAGGATAATAGTAATATGATTACCGAAACTGAAGAAAAAGTAAAATCCACTCAGTTGGAAGTGGAAATGTTGCAACAGGAGGTTACGCTCGTAAAGGAAAGAGTGGCCAAAAGAAATGAGGTATTAAAAAAGAGAGCCTTGGCATTACAGGTGAGCGGAAGAAATGTTAGTTATTTTGATGTTCTACTAGGGTCCTCTAGCTTTCGTGATTTTGTTGACCGCTTAGGTGCTGTTGCCACCATCGTAGAGGCCGACCAGGATCTAATACAACAACATAAAGATGATCAAGCAGATCTTGAAAAGAAACAAGAGTTGGTAGAGAAAAAACTAGGTGATTTAAAAAATCTAAAAATAGAACTCGAAGGAATGCAGTCGCAAATCTTAGAACAAAAACAACAGAATGATGCTTTAAAAGAAGAGTTAAAACAGAGAGAGCAAGAAAAATTATTAGAGAAGGCTGAATTACTTCAGAAAGATACTGCTCTTACTGTAGAGGTAAACAGTCCTTTAGAAGCGCATACATATAGTTTAAATTTAGCCATCCCCACGACATCCAATGAAGCAATAAACATGGTTATCCATGCAGGAGAAAAGTATATTGGCAATTCTGTTTATGTTTTTGGAGGGGGGAGAAATGAGTACGATATTTCTCAGGGAAGATTCGACTGTTCTGCATTTGTAGCTTGGGCGTTTGCACAAGCAGGAATAAAAGTAGGTGCACATACAGATCTATTAAAGAATACTGGAACGAGGGTTGCAGTTAGTGAGGCACGACCAGGTGATTTGGTTTTCTTTGACACATATAAAATAGATGGGCATGTAGGAATTTATCTTGGCGGTGGAAAATTCATTGGTTCACAAAGCTCAACAGGTATTGCCATTGCCGATATGACACAAGGCTACTATCAGAAAAAATTTAATGGACGTGTGATGAGAATTATTAATGATTAATGTAAATGGAAGAAGCGATGCTTTCTATAGCATCGCTTCTTTTTATTGATTAGTATTTGAAATTAATTGTTCTAAACCTGCTTTCATTTGAAGAAGCTCCGCCTCACTTTTTGGTTCTAACTCCACCTGGCCACCCTCATTAAAACTTAGTTGAAATTGGGGGAGCTGAGAGCTATCTGTTTTCACATTATGTGCTAAAAGTTTTACGTTTTTTAGACCAATGTTTCCGATTTCAGGGTCAAAAGGTTCGCTGAATTCTGCGTTGGTCACGGATAAAGTTAGATTTTGGAAAATAATTTTTTCTTTAGAAGTCATAGTGGTAGTGACCAAACCTTTTGAGGTTTTAATTATTTTTCTGATCACTAAGTCCTCTGATGAAAGGTTATCAAATTTTAATTCCAACATGGAACGATTTTTTTCAACAGCAGTATTACCAACAGTCATTACTGGATTTTGTAGTGTTCCTTCCAATTTGCTAGCTTCAATGATAAATCCAACTACTGTTGGGTTACTGGCATAACTATCCTTTGTTAAGAAGAGTAATCCGCCTAATGTAGTAATCAAAATAATTAGGATTTTATAAGTACTGTTTCTATGTTTCAAAGCCATCACCATTTCTGCGAATGCAATCAAATTTTAATCCGGTAAAACGTCCTTTCCAGATGCCACTTCTTTTTCAGCTATTTGATCAGGTTGTGATTGTATACTTGTTTCCCTTTGTGCAATCTCAGGTTTCCAAGCAATCATCATTGCTCCACCAATGATTCCGAGAATGGTTCCGATGAAAAGCCCTCCTAATGCACCTAAAATGGAAAGAACTGCCGCGAACATAGCTAAAATTCCAAGCAATGTTGATAATCTAGGCATAAAAAATGCCAAAACGCCCATTAGCATTGTTAAGCCTCCTAGAAAGAAGCCTGCAAACAATGTGCTACCAGGGGTTGCTGCAAGTTCATAAAGCTGTGCTGGTACGTATAAAATGATTAGTCCTGAAAGGGATGACAAGGTCGCCCCCCAAAAAGGGCGCCTTGCTCTCCAATTCTTAAACCTCTCACGTTTTGAATAAGTAGAATTCATTTTTATCATCCTTACTCAATTTTCTATGATGGTTATGGTTATTTCTTGTCTGGAATTTCAAAGAACACTTTCATATTAGATAAAGATACTTTATCCTGCCAGAGGTATAAGGTTTTTAAAACACCTTTGTTAATAGTAATTGTGTTTGCACTTTGAGTGAAGCCCTCAGCTGCTTGTGTTAATGGATCTTTATCAGCAACATATGTTTCTTTCATTTCCATGTTAGTAAACACAGCATCACCTGAAACAACAGTAGCTTTTTGTAATAACCCGTCAATTTCAACTGGATTATCAGGATTTTTTGATTCGATTACTACTCTGAAAGTTGGCAGTCCTGGAATAGAGACTTCTTTAGAAATTTCTAAGCCATAAATAGTAGCGTGTTTAATCTTATTAACAGCGACAGGGTTATTTTGTCGTGAAACACTATCAGCCATTCCGCCTAATAATTGAAAGTCTTTTCCTACCATTTTATCGAAACTTACAGTAAATTCCCCAACACCACTTAGTGGCACAGCGGCCGCTACACCGGTTACTCCAAACAGGCCCAGTAGTGAACCAAAGAATACAAATCCACCTAATAACGCAAATAAAAGCCTTTTCTTTACCGTTTGCCCCCCAATAATGACTGTTTCTGTTGCTAAATTCATTCTCTTTCCTCCTTTTATTTCATTTTTTGAAAGGGTAAGCAGGAAAAATATAAATGCTTACACTACTCGTCACAATTTTAAGATAAGTTTGTAAATTTAGAAATCCCTACATTTGTAGGAAGTTTTTCCTGTTTTTTGGAGGTTTTCTAAGAATATTATCCTGCGAAATAGAGAAATTCATAGAATATAAGCAGGAATTTTGACGTGATTAACGGAATTATGTATAGATACATTCTATGGGTTTATTACTAAAAAATAACAGCGTAGATGTTCATTGAATGGAGAGTGTGTGAAATGTCGAGGTCATTAAACCACCATTTGGATAATCTTTTAAAAGATGCTGTTAAACTTTTATATCAATATCAAATAGACCTTAATGAGGAATGGAGATTAATGCTCCAATCCCTTAAAAATACAAAGAAAAAATCAACTGCTGTATTTGAATTTATTAGTGAGTCTCTTTTAAAATTTTTTCAGTTAATTAATGATGAAACAGTTGATATCTATAGAATGTTAAATGAACTGCAAGATGATTGGTATTCCCATTTCGGACGGAAACCAGAACCTGAGGCTTTAATATTTCATTTGAACCTGTTGGAAAACGCAGCCCATAAGGTATTAAAATCTAGAATCGCCTACTCCTCTAAATTGCATCCTTCTGTCCATTATTTATTTTCAAAAATTGGCGAAGTGATGCTGTTTAATTCCGAAAAGGAGACGTCAAGTATTTGGAAAGATGCAGTTATCTTATTTAATGAGTGGATCATTCGCTCGCAAAATTTTCAGGAATCAGTTGAAAATATTTCCTTTGGTTTTGGCTATTTTCTCCCCTTTGAGCGATGTGCCCTTTTTAAGTTTACCAATAAAGAAAGTGTAGGGGTGGGGTTGTTTGGTCATCATTTAGATACTAATGAGATTCAAGCGATTGCCGAAAAAATAAGTAATATTCCAGTTCTTAATGAGAGTCTTGTGAAATTAAAGTCACAGGGACATGAAATGAAAAATTTTCAGCCTATTTATATCCCTGTTGCCGAGAATGCACTCCCTGGAAAATA
This sequence comes from Bacillus sp. (in: firmicutes), assembly GCA_039832695.1. GTDB lineage: Bacteria > Bacillota > Bacilli > Bacillales > Cytobacillaceae > Neobacillus. The sequence continues at coordinate 37,460 of JBDOMM010000038.1, read as the reverse complement.
TGTAGAAAAATTTGGACTCACCTCATTAATGATAGTCCCGATTTATGTACCAGAAGAGGGGAAAATAATTGGTGGTGTCGTTCTAGATAAAGGTCCCGGAAAACAATTTACGGTTGATACAAGCTTATTCCCGGCATTAATGAAGTTTGGGCAAAGCTCAGGAGAACTCTTATCAAAATTTATTGGAGCAGATATAAAGAAACCAAAATATACAGAAGCGGATTCGATATCCTTATCACCTAGAGAAATTGAAATTATTAAACTGCTGGCTGAAGGTGCTTCCACTGCGGAAGCTGCTTTAAAGCTTTATTTAAGTGAGTTTACAGTTAGAGATTACATATCCAATATCATGAAAAGACTAAACGCACAAAATAGAACGGAAGTAGCAGTGAAGGCAATAAGATTGGGAATTATTCAATAAACGTTATACAATAGAAAAGTGACTTTATTATTTTCAAAAAAATTATTGCTATTCAATTGGTTAATGAGTAAAATGGGAGAGTTATTTGTCATAACTATATTTTTTTAGCATTAAAAAAGTTAGGAGAATTTAACAACATGGAATTACTTTTGTATATTAAAGCAATTATTCTGGGACTAGTGGAAGGTGCTACAGAATTCGCACCTGTTTCTTCAACCGGACACATGATCATTGTTGACGATTTATGGCTTAAATCTGAAAAATTTCTAACACAACATGGAGCCAATACTTTTAAGGTGGTTATTCAGCTTGGATCTATCCTTGCAGTTGTTGTTACCTTTTGGGAACGTTTTTTTGACTTGTTAGGATTAGGACGATTTAGAAAAGGGCATGAAAAGAAAGAAAATCGTCTAAAACTAACCCATGTAATAGTAGGCTTAATTCCTGCAGGAGTTTTAGGTGTACTCTTTAACGATTATATTGATGATCATTTATTTTCCACGGCTACTGTATTAATTGGGTTAGTTATTGGTGCCGTGTTTATGATTCTTGCTGATTTAATTGGACCAAAAAAACCTAAAGTACAAACAGTTGATCAAATATCCTATGGACAAGCTATAGCTGTTGGGCTATTTCAATGCTTCTCGCTTTGGCCAGGCTTTTCTCGTTCGGGTTCAACCATCTCAGGTGGTGTTTTAGTGGGGATGAGCCACCGTGCAGCAGCTGATTTTACCTTTATTATGGCTGTACCGATTATGGCTGGGGCAAGTTTGCTTTCGTTGTTAAAAAACTGGCAATATATGACTTTGGATGCTCTTCCGTTCTTTATTGCTGGATTTATTAGTGCTTTTATTTTTGCGTTATTATCGATTCGCTTTTTCTTAAAACTGATCAATAAAATTAAGTTAATGCCGTTTGCTTTGTATCGAATTGTACTTGCTATAGTTATATATCTAGTAGTTTTCCTATAAAAAAAGACAGCTCATACCTAATAAGGTGAGCTGTCTTTTTTATTGGAGAGTAAATCTGGATAGTCACTTATCATTCCATCAACAGAGAAATGCTTTAACCGGCGAATATCACTATTTTTATTCACTGTCCAAATCATGGTTTTAAAACCATAATGGTGAATTCTTCGGATGAGTCTTTTATTAACCATTGTCACTTTTGGATTTACATAGGTAGCGTAATTTGAATAGGATGAAAGTTCTTTATGTGACAAACCGTTAATCGCTGCTTTCTTTACTAAAATGCCAATTGGTACTTTTGGAAGGAGGTGATGGAAGTTTTTCATTGCATTTTGATCAAAGGATTGAACAATAATTTGATCATCCTCCCCTGTATCAAGTCCTCTCTTCAATAGTTCACTGGCTACCTTTTCTTCAATGCCTGGATACAAAGAGGGCTTTTTTAATTCAATTAATAATCCCACTTTACCAGCATACGTATCAAGGAATTCAGAAAATGAAGGGATTCTTTCGTTTGAAAATGTAGGATGAAACCAACTGCCTGCATCGAGTTTTTGTATTTCCCTTAAGGTAAAATCCTTCACTCTTCCCTTTGCATTTGTGGTTCGATTAACCGTTGGATCATGGATTACAACAATTTCCCCATCTTTTGTCATCTGAATGTCGATTTCAAGGTAATCTATCCCTAACTCTAACGCTTTATTAAAAGAAGCATAAGTATTCTCCGGACAATATGCGGCTGCTCCCCGGTGACCAATTTTAATCAGTGATTGACCTTTCCCATCCTTGGATAATTTTTTTCCGATTCGATAAGCGACCATAAAAATTAAGATTATAATGGTTGCAAATGATCTCAATGAATTGACCCCTAACTATGGTTGATGTCAATCATGGTAAGGAATCTGCAGATAAAAGTCAACTTTGTAAAGAGACTCGATATAACTAAGGGACAGTAATACCAAAATGGCATCTGCCTATAGCATAAAGATGGGCTTATTCTTTTTTTACAAAATGTACTATTAGGGATATATGTCTATCGCACATTTTTATCTAGGTGAATATAGATATAAGGAATTAAGAAAAGGAGGTAATGTAAATGTCTGGTGCAGTGGGTGGCTATGGCGGCGGATTTGCCCTACTAGTCGTTTTATTTATTTTGTTAATCATTATTGGTGCTTCTTGGTGTACCCCATTCTATTAATAATATAAAAGGAGGAATTTAAATGTTTGGTGGATATGGTTATGGTGGAGGTTGCTGTGGCTACGGTGGTTACGGATATGGAGGTTGCGGTTTTGGCGGTGGATTCGCTTTAATCGTTGTATTATTCATTCTTTTAATTATCGTAGGTGCAGCTTGCTTTAGATGGTAGTCAATGAAAAATATATTGAGGTAAGGTATTAATATTGCCTCATAGAAAAGCAAGGATGCTTCCTTGCTTTTCCTTTTTTTCCATGGAAAGTTTTTGTGGTTGGACATGACAGCTATTCATGTTACGGTTAGTAGGTTGAAAAAAATGAAATGGATAAAGGGGGACATGTAATGAAACGAATGGTTTCTTTTTTATTATCTGTCGTTGTCTTCTTCATCCTGCTGAATTATGCTAATGTACCTTTAACCGTAGATGCTAAAAATATAGATCCTACTAAGGTTCATAAAGTGACAAAACGTGAAACGCTAAGAGAAATCTCTGTACAATACGGGAATTCCAAAGATGAATTGAAAAAAATGAAAATTACGGAGAAAGAAAAGGACTTGTTAGCTAGGTTAGTAACAGCTGAAGCAAAGGGAGAACCTTATCAAGGTAAGGTTGCTGTCGCTGCGGTTGTGCTTAACCGAGTAGATAATGAACAATTTCCAGATTCTATTCAGCAGGTAATCTATCAAGATAAACAATTTCAACCCGTTGACAATGGCATGATTAATAAACCGGCAGGGGAGGAAGCTAAAAAAGCTGTAGAAGAAGCAATTGAGAAGGATGGAAAAGTGACTAAAGCTCTTTATTTTTTTAATCCAGATCAAACAGACAGCAAATGGCTTCGTACAAGACCGGTTACAGAAGAAATAGGCAACCATAGATTCGCCAGTTAAGGAAAACCCCGCTTATTATTCAAGCGGGGTTTTATTTATTACTTTTGGATTTTTCCACTGCTGGAATGCTTCTAGTTCTCCAGCTATCTTTTTAACGGTATAGCCAATCACGGCTGCATCGTCGATAATCCCAAGACCAATCACAAAATCAGGAACGAAATCAAATGGAGAGACAAAATAGAGAATGGCACCAATAACCGTAATAATTGTACTTTTGGAAACATCTTTATATTCGCCTTTAGAGTAAGCCTTTATCAAGTCAAATAATAACTGCAGTTTTTCGCGTGCTTCCCCTAAGCCCTTATACCGCAAATTTGCTTTGGTTATAGCCTTATTCAACAACCCTGAAATTTTTTTCGGATTGTCGATGTAATTACTTGCTTCCTTATTGTATACTTTCTGTTCTTTTTCAATTAGGAACTTTTTACCTAACAACCCTATCACATCCCTTATTCGAAGTTTCCCTATAGTTTACCACGTAATACATAAAACAAAACTTCTTTAAAAAAGAGACTAACTAAAGTTAGTCTCTTCTAGGCTAGGCTAATACAAGTTCTTCAGTTATTGATTTCGTGGAGTTCCGAACAATGGCTTCTACTTCGGAACCTTCTAGTGTTTCTTTCTTTAATAATGCATCAACTAATTGCTGATACTGATCATAATGAGTTTGAATCAAATTTTCCGCTTTTTCTAAGCCTTTTGCAAAAAGCTCCTGCATTTTAGCTTCTTTGTCAGTTTTATTAAAAGTCAAAGTAAAGCCATCTTCGAGTAAGCCAGTATCAACCATTTGTTCAATCAGTTGTTTTGCCTGCTGTACATCGCCGCTAACGCCGATGCTATGTTCACCTAATAACAATCTTTCTGCCACTCCGCCTGCTAACACCATGGCAACACGGTCAAGTAAATCCGAATGTGTGGATAAATGGAGCTCTTGGGGGATAGGTGCAACATAACCAAGCGCTTCTCCACGTGGAATAATTGTTGCTTTTCTAACAGAACCAGGCTTTGTTAGGGATGCGACAATTGCATGTCCAGCCTCGTGTATCGCAACTCTCCGTTTGGTTGCTTGATCCTTTAAAGAACGAGACGTACTTCCTAAAATGGTTCGATCTAATGCATAATCAAGGTCTTGTTTTTTTATGGTTTCTTGATTGTTTCGAACCGCTCGTCTGCTTGCGGTTTCAAAAAGGGATTGTAATTCTGCTCCAGAGAAGCCTGAGGTACTTTCTGCCAAATCATCTAATGAAGCATAAACATCCTCAGCTAGTGCTTTCCCTCTAGTATGAATATCAATAATTTCTTTTCTTCCTTTTGTATCTGGTAGTGGTACATGGAAAGAAAAATCTATTCTTCCGGGACGAAGGAAGGCTTCATCTAACATATCTTTTCTATTTGTTGCGGCAACAAATAAGATCCCATCATTTATATGGCCTCCATCAAGCTGTACAAGTAGTTCAGTTAGAGTTTTTTCTGCTTCTTCCCCGCCATGAGCTTTACGTCTTCCGGCTAAAGCATCCACTTCATCTATGAATATTACTGCTGGTGCCTGTTTTCTAGCTGCTTGGAACAGGGACCGAACTCGACTCGCACCAACTCCAACAAAAAGTTCATTAAATGCAGAGCCACTTGAAGAGAAAAAGGATGCATTCAGTTCACGAGCAATTGCTTGTGCTAATAATGTTTTACCAGTCCCGGGAGGTCCGTAAAGTAAGATCCCTTTAGGAGGTTTAATGCCTAATTTCAATGCCCGTTCAGGTTCCTTTAACGTAGAAAGTGTTTGCAGTATTTCCTCTTTCATTTCTTCACCAAGCCCACCTACATCTTTTAATGAAATGGTAGGCAATGGACGAGATTTAGCTACACTGCTTTTCATCGAGTTACGAAGGCTGAATCCACCTTTAGTTTTTTGCAATGTAATAGCTGCCCCGGTAAATAGTAAAATGACACCTAGCATTATCCATTTTCCATATCGGCTGCTAGTGGAATAAGAATATTCAATATTGTATTTTTCTATCAACTTATCCACCATTTGGCTGTTAGGTGGAACATGGGATACGTACTCTTCATTTCCTGCTTTTATATATAAACTACCGTCTGGTTGTTCTATTAAGTTAACGGGTTTTCCGTTTTGTGCTTTTATGGTTTCTTCTACTGAAGAGAAAGGGATTGTCGTTTGGCTATTAGTCGATTGAATAAACCAAATGATGCCTGAGATGATAATTAATAACGCTGTTACTAGCGGAATAAGCTTTGAAACTATTTTTTTACTTCGGTTCATAAGTGTCATCTCCTTTCTCAAAGTCATACTTAATTATAGGGCATTTTCCAATAAAATGGATGTGGGAATCGGTGGAAGTGAAAGGTAGATAAAAGAAAACACCTACCATGGTGATGGTAAGTGTATATGAATTAAGATAATAAGCGAAGATGAGGAATAATTGGCATTAATACACTTTGAGCAAGTACACCAATACTTACTCCTACACTTGATGCTTTACTCCATTTAAAAACATGAACTTTTTCGTCCTTTCCTTCATACAAAAATAATAGTTGGTCGCCTTCTTCTGCAATACCAATTTTTCTGAAGGACACGTTATTCTGTACGAGGACAGCTTCGAACGCTTTTCGTAATAAATCTAAATCGATTGTTGTAGTATCCATGGTTCCTCCCAAGTACGAACATTTAACGGCAATTTATTTCCGCTTACATACATTATATTCTTTTCCTTACCTGGATAAAAGAAATAATCTATGCTGGTGAATTGAAATATTGCAAAGTTCACGTTTGAGAGATAAGATTGAACTTATGGACAAAAAATTTATTTATTGTCAAAAGAGAGGAAGACAAGATGGGTAACAATTTTAAAGAAGAAGTATTGTCGCGCCGGACATTTGCGATTATTTCCCACCCGGATGCCGGAAAAACGACACTAACGGAGAAATTATTATTATTTGGTGGAGCCATTCGTGATGCAGGGACTGTAAAAGCTAAGAAGACAGGTAAATTTGCAACGAGTGACTGGATGGAAATTGAAAAGCAACGGGGAATTTCCGTAACCTCCAGTGTGATGCAGTTTGATTATGATGGGTTCCGAGTCAATATTCTGGATACACCTGGTCACCAGGATTTCAGTGAAGATACTTACAGAACTTTAATGGCAGTTGACAGTGCAGTGATGATTGTGGACTCTGCTAAGGGGATTGAGGAACAAACACTCAAGCTATTTAAAGTATGCCGTATGCGCGGTATTCCTATCTTTACATTTATGAACAAGCTTGATCGACAAGGTAAAGCTCCCCTCGAGCTTCTTGCAGAGCTAGAAGAAGTATTAGGAATTGAATCCTATCCTATGAATTGGCCAATTGGCATGGGGAAAGAATTCCTTGGCATCTATGACCGATTCAACAATCGAGTGGAACAGTTCCGTGTGAATGATGATGAGCGATTTATCCCATTAAATGATGAGGGAGAAATTGCTGGTGATCATCCGTTAAAATCATCCGGACTTTACGATCAAACATTGGATGAAATCATGCTATTAAATGAAGCTGGTAATGAATTCTCAGCAGAGAAAATTGCAGCGGGTGCACTTACCCCTGTATTCTTTGGAAGTGCTTTAACAAACTTTGGGGTACAGACTTTCCTTGAATCCTACCTGCAATTTGCTCCGCCACCGAAAGCACGTAATTCTTCAATAGGAGAAATTGATCCATTAGGAGAACAATTTTCAGGATTTGTATTCAAGATTCAAGCGAACATGAACCCTGCACATCGTGATCGAATTGCCTTTGTGCGTGTATGCTCAGGTAAATTTGAGAGAGGGATGACTGTCAATATCCCTCGTCTAGGGAAACAGCTCAAGCTTTCTCAATCTACCTCATTTATGGCTGAAGAAAGAAATACAGTGGATGAGGCAGTTAGTGGAGATATTATTGGATTGTATGACACGGGAACATATCAGATTGGAGATACACTGACAACCGGTAAAGATAATTTCCAATATGAAAGATTGCCGCAGTTTACACCTGAATTGTATGTGAGGGTTTCTGCTAAAAACGTAATGAAGCAAAAATCCTTTTATAAAGGTATTCAGCAGCTTGTTCAAGAAGGAGCGATTCAGCTCTTTAAGACTGTTAGGATGGAAGAATACCTCTTAGGCGCTGTAGGTCAGTTGCAATTTGAAGTTTTTGAACATCGAATGAGAAATGAATATAACGCAGAGGTTTTAATGGAACGAGTGGGTTCGAAGATTGCCCGTTGGGTAGAAGGTGAAGTTGATGAGAATTTATCGAGTGCTCGTAGCATGCTGGTAAAAGATCGTTACGACCATTATGTATTTTTATTTGAAAATGAATTTGCTCTTAGATGGTTCCAGGAGAAAAATCCAACAGTTAAACTATATAATCCAATGGATCAGCACGAATAGATTCTTATTTAAAACAGCGGGGAAAATTTCTTCGCTGTTTTTTCCATATACTTGGGAAAAATTTTGTTCAGCCTTTTATTTTGGCCTTAGACTGGATAAGCTAAATTGAACAGTTATTTACTTAAAAAAATGCCTAAAGAAGCGGGATAACATTATGAAAAAGATGAGCAGATTAGAGGCCGTTTTATGGAATATTGCGTTCCCAGGTTTCAGCCAATTAATCATAGGACAGTTTATAAAAGGGATTTTGTTTGTCTTCTTAGAAATACTTGTGAATGTAATGAGCAACTTTAACCTAGCCATAATGTACAGCTTCCTAGGTAAAATTGAACAGGCTGAAGCTGTTATTGACTACCAATGGCTTATGTTTTATCCGTGTCTTTATATGTTTTCAATGTGGGATGGTTATCGTGCCGCTATGCCAGAGAATGAAAGATATTCATTCTTGCCATTCGTATCATGCGCTTACTTTGTCACTGTTGGCTTAATGGTATCACCTAAGGTTACTGTATTTCATGTTCATCCTGGACCTGTTTTTTTACCTATGCTTTTCTTAATACCAGGACTAATAATTGGGTTCTTTATTAAATATTTATTATTCTTTTTCAGCAAAAATAAGAAGTTAGATGGGTGAAGCTTTAAATCGGATAATCTGGTTTAAGGCTTTTTATTTTGGAAATTTTTTAGGAAACCCCCAAAACTGTAACAATTGTAACGTATTAATGTAGTGAAATAGCGATCGCAATAAGAAAAAATGAGGGATGTTAAAGGATTGTAAAAACAATGTAATATAAGATAGGAAATAAGAAATAGGCCCCATAAACAATAACTGGGAAAGTAATCCGCTATTGGTACTATCTTTTTTTAAATGCTTACCCCAAAAAAGTCCAAGGTAACAATCGTATGTTATAATTGGTCGAATAGAGGTGAGCGTATGCTAAGTTTATTGTTTATGGCTAAAAAGAAAAAAAGAACTTTGGAAGAAATGGTTGTTCAAATTCAACAGGGTGATCAATTCTTATTAAACGAAGTCATTGATTCCTACAAGCCTTTTATTGCAAAAACGGTATCTTCCGTATGTAGGAGATATATCTATGAAACCGATGATGAATTTAGCATAGGGCTTATAGCATTTAATGAAGCAATTGAAAAATATTCTCCAGAACGTGGAAGCTCTTTGTTGAGTTTTTCAGAGATCATCATAAAACGAAGAGTAATTGACTATATTCGTAAACAATCCAAAAATCAACATATTAGTATTGATTTAACTAATTCTGTACAAGAAGAAGAAACAGCAGGAACAATCATTGTTAATGAGCTTTCTCTAGACGATTATCATAAAAAGAATGATGACCAATTAAGGAAAGATGAGATCATACATTTTCAAGCCTTATTAACCACTTTTGATTTGAGCTTTAGTGATCTTGTTGAAAATTCACCAAAGCATGCAGATGCCAGAAGGAATGCAATACTAACGGCAAAGATGTTAGTGGCTGACCAAGAACTAAAGGATTTCTTATTTGAAAAAAAGCGACTGCCAATTAAGCAACTTGAAAAAATGGTGAATGTTAGTAGAAAAACAATTGAACGTAATAGAAAATATATTATTGCCATTTCACTGATTTTATCAAGTGATTACGTCTATATGAAGGATTATATCAAGGGGGTGCTAGAGATATGAAAAAAGGAATAATTATGGAAATAGAAGATGGTTTTCTAACGCTTTTAACCCCCGAAGGTGAATTTTTGCGTGCAAGAAAACAGAGCCAGCCCTATTCAATTGGAGAAGAAATTTATTTTTTTCCGATGGAAAGCATTAATGGATCTATGACCAAAAGGTCATTTAGAAATATATTTAGACTTAAAACCGTCTGGATCGTTATGGCTGTACTTATGGTTTTTATTGGGACGTTTATTCCTATGTACCAAGATGATAAGGCCTATGCATATATGTCCATTGATGCTAACCCAAGTGTTGAAATGGGTGTGAATAAAAAAATGCAGGTTGTGAAATTAAGCGGATTCAATAAAGAAGGAAAAGATATTATTTCGCGTTTAAAGCATTGGAAGAACAAAGATGTTTCGGAATTAACCAAAGTTATTTTTGCTGAGATGAAAAAGAGTGGTTACTTAAAAGAAAATACCCAAGTCCTTATTTCTACGGTTCGTATCGAGCAGCCTGAAGAAAAGGTAGAAGAAAAACTACAGCGTAAATTAGATAAGATTGAAGCCTCGGTTAATAAGGAAAAGGTAGAACTAATTGTCTTAACCGGTAACAAAAAGGGATTAGAAGAAGCGCATAAACAAGGTATTTCTAACGGGAAATACCAATTTTCTCAAGAAAAATCCAAACAACAGAACATGGATATTGGGAAAGAGAAAGAAAAAGAAAAAACTACTGTTCCGGCACAAACACCATCAGTTAACTCAACCTCACCTGGACAATCAAAGAAACAAAATGATACACAGTCAGGTTGGGATAAAGGTGAAGAAAAGGGAAAATGGGATAGAAACGCGAATTCTCCAGGATATTTAAAAAAGATGGAAGAGGAAAATTCGAAGCAAAACCAAGGAGAATACAGAAAACAAAGCGATTCAAATTGGAAGACTAATGGGCATAATAACTCAAATCAAAGTAACAATTATAGACAGAATAACAATAATAACAATTATAACAATAATACCCACAATTCCAATAATCATAGTAACGATGAACGAAATAATAATCGTCACGATAACGACAATAAAGAGAATGGTAATAATAATCGAAAAAACAATTAAAAGTCCGGTGATTAACCGGACTTTTTTCCATGTTTATTCAATTGTTATTTCGTAGATTGTCCAGATAGTTGAGCTTGGGCTTGCTGAACAAGTCTCTTAGTTATCTCGCCGCCTACTGATCCATTTGCTCTTGAAACTGTATCTGAACCCAATTGTACGCCAAACTCTTGAGCGATTTCATATTTAACTTGATCGAGGTATTGCTCAATTCCAGGTACTAAAAGTTTATTGCTACTATTAGCCATGTGTAATCAACTCCTTATTTTATACAGAGGTTTCTTTCCTCTGTATAAGTATTATTTAATTTCATCAAACATTTCATAAGTGGTAATGTTTTTCGTTATTGGTACTAATTATTAATCCGTTCCTTTACTTACATCCTTTGTTGGATGCATAAACGGGACTGCTTGTGGTTTTCTTTTACTTTCCAATAGCTCCCGATTCTCAGTGGTATTCCATCCAATATCATTTGTAGGATGAACCCATTCATCCCCAGCCATTATCGAGGGATCGGTATCCTCGGACCAATTTTCTAATGGAGAGTTCTTTGAAGCATACAAACTGTCTCCAATTGTTACACCAAATTTATTGACAAAGGGATCTTCCATTTTAATACCCGTTCCTTCAAAGCTTGGCGCATTGATTTGATGTGGCATGGTTTCATTTATTGCCACATCATCTAACATCGGTTTAGTTTGTTTTGATTCGTCATTCATGTTCAATCACTCCTATTTTTTCTTATTTTTTGCCTATAGTGTAATTTTATTTAAGAAAAATAAGGAAAGGATGATTAGACCTATTTTGTTAAAACTATTTCTGTATTAATTAACTATTAGGAGGGTTCCTTTATGGCAAAACGCAAAGCTGAATTTGATGCAGTAACCAAATATTCAAAAACACCCCATAAGAATGTACAGGAAAGTGAGTTCTCTGCAGAATTTGCTGACAATAATAATGCCATTAGATTTGCTAATCGCAATTCAAAACAAGGAAAAAAGGGAAGAAGCTGATGGGCGGCCGGCGTAAAACTCCTCCACGTATTCCAGTAGAAGAATTCAGTGTTGAATATGGAGATGTAAATGGTAAGGCGCTTTACGAAACCAAAAAGGGCCATAAAAAAAATAAATAAGCCGGGATGTCCCGGCTTATTTCGTAGAAAAGATAAGGGTTTGGTTAATTGTCGGATTAAAGTATGCCAACAAGCTTGAAGGCTGGTTAACAATTTCTCCCGTCTCTAAATAATGTGATAAATTAAATGAAATCTCATCTAGCATCGTATGCTTAAATAATTCCTTTTCCTCAAGGTTTAATTTGACGAATTCATTTCCTAAGATGTTAGGATTCTCAATGATTTGTTTATAGAATTCGTTGCGTTGGCCTTTTTCAAAACTAGCTTCCCACCAAGGTTTTCTAGGCTTGTATTTGTGATTGATTAAGTAATCATATTTCATTAAACCAGCCACGACATCAAGGCTTTTCACCTTTTTTTGTTCTAGGAATGAGTACAGCCTACGGAATAAGTCCTCTAACTGATGACCAATTCTTGACCAACCGCGTTCATCCCAATAGCTGCCGAACTCTTGAAAGAAATCAAAAGGAGAAGAAAATACATGACTGACCAAATATTCGACTGTGTGATCCATTCTGTGGTCATTCCAGTATTTTTCTAATACATCTTCCACCTGTTTAATTCTTACAATGTCGTCAAAGGAAAGAACATTATTGCTCAGAATTTCATATGGAGAATGGTCCATATAAACATATTGTTGTTCTTTTGCACGCAAGCGCACACCAGTCCCACGAAGCATCTTTAAGAACCCTAATTGTAATTCCTCAGGTCTCATCTCGAATACATCATTAAAAGTTTTTCGGAAGGAAGAATAATCCTCTTCTGGAAGACCAGCAATTAAATCGAGATGCTGATCTATTTTGCCGCCTTCTTTAACCATCGTTACCGTCCTAGTGAGCTTGGCAAAATTTTGTTTCCGCATAACCAGCTCATTGGTGTAATCATTGGTTGATTGAACCCCAATTTCAAATCGGAATAACCCTTTTGGAGCCTCCTGATTAAGAAAATTAATTACTTCTGGTCTCATGATGTCGGCAGTGATTTCAAATTGAAAAACTGTGCCTGGATGGTGTTCATCAATTAAGAAACGGAACATTTCCATTGCATAGCTTCGGCTGATATTAAAGGTACGGTCAACAAATTTAATCGTTTTTGCTCCATGCTCCATTAGATACCTAATATCTGACTTGATTTTTTCTCTGTCAAAATATCGAACCCCAACCTCAATGGATGAGAGACAAAATTGGCAGCTAAATGGACAGCCCCTGCTAGTTTCGATATAAGTTACCCTCTTGCCTAAATCAGAAATATCTTCTGGAAGGCGGTAAGGGGATGGAAGTTCTTTGAGGTCAAGCTTATTCTTTTGTGGAGTGATAAGAACCTTGTCAGCAGATCGGTACGCGATACCATGAACATTGCGGAAATCGTTTGAAGTTTCAATTTCTGTTAGCAATTGTTTAAAGGTAAGTTCACCTTCACCCATTACAATAAAATCTATCTCAGGATATTTTTCCATCCATTCCATCGTATCATAGCTGACCTCAGGCCCCCCCAAGACAATAATGATAGATGGGTCAATTTTTTTAAGCATATTGACCACTTTAAGTGTTTCTTCGATGTTCCAAATATAACAACTAAACCCAATCACATTCGGTTTTGATTGATAAAGATCTGAAACAATGTTTATTACGGGATCTTTAATTGTATATTCCTTAAGCTGTATCTTAAATTCGGGAGCGGCATAAGCCTTTAAATAGCGAATAGCAAGGTTTGTGTGTATGAACTTTGCATTCAACGTCGAACAAATTACATTCATAAACTAGCTCCTTTTCAATAATAAAACAAAATATAATTATACCTTATTTTCAACAAAAATGATAGCTGATAAACAGTTCTAACAAGTTGGATTCATCGGATAATGTTTAGTTTACAGGTAGAACGCTCTGTTATACTACAACTGATTTTCTGTTATATAATTATTTATTGGAATAAATCCAGTTATATTAATGTTTTTTAAACCGTATATGAATGTGTTTCAAATATTTTCTTTGTTGTTTGACTTTTGTCACAGCTTTAAAAAGTAGAATGCCATACAATACTCGTGGGGAAGTTAATTTTTATGCGTTTTTAACAATGGGGAGGGATAGTATGGCTATTTTACCGAAAAAAAATGAACTTGGATTTTTTGAAATCCGACTTGAATCAATTGGCGGCTTGGGGGCAAACCTTGCTGGAAAAATGTTGGCTGAGGCAGGTGTTCTTAGTCTTGGATTAAGAGGATCCAACTTTTCATCCTATGGGTCAGAGAAAAAAGGGTCTCCCGTAAAGAGTTTTGTCCGTTTTTGTGATCCGGATGTAGAAATTAGAGATCATAGCCCAATTGAACAACCACATATTGTTGGAGTTTTCCATGAGGCTTTATATAAGACAGTGAATGTCGTAAGCGGCTTAGATGCTGAGGGAATTGTTCTGGTAAATACAGCAAGAGAATTTGATGAAGTGAAAAAGGATTTACAGCTTGAAAATGGAACTTTGGCTATCATTGATGCACTCAGCATTGCGGTAGAAGAAAAAACAAAAGTAAATACAGCAATGCTTGGAGCATTATACAGAATACTAGACTTTTTAGATCCAGAATCAATGAGAGATGTTATTCGAAAAACATTTACAAAAAAATACCCACATCTGGTTGAACCAAATATCCGGACGTTTGACCGAGGATATAATGAAGTGAAATTTAAGACTTATGAGGTGCCTGAAGGGGCAGAGGGGAAGTCATTCACTCGTCCACTTCCAATGCTAGGGTATACAACTCAGGAAATTGGAGGAGTCCTCCTGGCTCAAGCAAATAGTGTCTTCAAGGATTTAAGTGGTTCACGACAAGGATTTCTTCCGGAGTTCAAACAAGAAACATGTATTAATTGTGCGGCTTGTGACAACGTTTGCCCAGATTTCTGTTTCGTTTGGGAAGAGGGAGAAGATAAGCGCGGCCGAAAGCAAATGTTCCTAAAAGGAATTGATTATCAATATTGTAAAGGCTGTTTAAAATGCGTAGAGGCATGTCCAACCGATGCTCTTGGGGATCTACGAGAAATGATTGGATATGCTGACGCTAACCGCGTGAAGCAAAACTTTCCTTATGTAACAGGAGGTAGTTTCTAATGGCAATTATGGAAGATAAATTAACAACACAAGCGATGGCTGAGCAAATTTCAACGTTTGAATCAGGTAACGAAATGGCAGCAATGGCTGCAGCCCAAATCAATTATCATATCATGGGCTATTTCCCAATAACACCATCTACTGAGGTGGCTCAATTCCTGGATCAAATGAAAACACGTGGTGAGCATGATATCAAGTTAATCCCTGCAGATGGGGAGCATGGTTCTGCCGGGATTTGTTATGGTGCAGCTGCAACAGGTGCACGCGTATTTAATGCTACGAGTGCGAATGGTTTACTCTACATGATTGAACAGCTACCTGTACAATCAGGAACACGTTTTCCAATGGTAATGAATTTAGTTACACGCTCAGTTAGCGGACCGTTAGATATCCGAGGAGACCATTCGGACCTTTACTATGCATTAAACACTGGATGGGTTATTTTAACTGCTAAAACACCTCAAGCTGTATATGATATGAATATCATGGCATTAAAAATTGCTGAACATTCTAAGGTACGCTTACCGGTGATTGTTGCATATGATGGATTTTTCACTTCCCATCAAAAGCGCAGGGTAGAATACTTCAAGGATCGCCGCGTTGTTCAACAATTTGTTGGTGATTGCCCAACTGATTATAATTTTGCCAGAGATCCTAAAAAACCGGTTACTATTGGGGCACATATGAGCGGTGATGACTTTATCAATAATCACTTCCAACAATCCGAAGCTATGTATAATGCCGGAGAGGTATTTAAAGAAGTGGCAGCAGAGTATGCAAAATTATCTGGTAGGGAATACCCTGTTCTTGATTTATATAAAATGGAAGATGCAGAAGTGGCTCTCTTCCTATTAAATTCTGCAGCAGAATCAGCTAAAGATGTAGTGGACCAGCTCCGTGCCAAGGGAATTAAAGCCGGGGTCATCAGTCCGAATATTATTCGTCCGTTCCCTGCCAAGGAGATTCGAGAAGCACTAAAAAATGTAAAATCCTTGCTAATTGGTGAACGGGCAGATTCTTATGGAGCCAATGGCCCTAACTTAACGCATGAAGTTAAGTCGGCTTTACAGGATGACCGTAATAACCAAACTATTGTACTAAGCCGTGTTTTCGGCCTTGGTGGAAAAGATTTCTATGCAAGTGATGCTGAGAAGTTTTTTGAAATGGCCATTGAAGCAAAGACGAAAGGCTATGCCGAGAAACCATTTGATTACTATGGCCATATCCCAGGTAACCCTGAGAAAATACTAAAGCCAGTTATTTTACCGCAACATGGTGATGTATATAAATCAGGATTAATTGATGTGAAAATGGACGAGGAAACGAATAAGTTAAAGGTGAAAATCCCTCCGCTTCGTGCCCTTACTGGTAAACCAAAGAGGATTGCCTCAGGTCATGGTGCATGTCCCGGATGTGGCATATTTGCTGGTCTGGAGCTGTTCTTTAAAGGCATTGAAGGAGATATTGTTACATTATTCCAAACAGGTTGTGCTTATGTGACAACAACAGCTTATCCGCATACTTCACATAAGCAAACAATGATTCATAACTTATTCCAAAATGGTGCAGCAACCCTATCGGGTACAGTTGAGGCATTTATGGAACTAAAGCGGCGCGGTGAAATCCAAGTATCTGATGATGCAACGTTTGTTATGATTACCGGAGATGGCGGTATGGATATCGGTATGGGTTCAGCAATCGGTACGGCACTTCGAGGACATAAGCTAATAATGCTTGAGTATGATAATGAAGGGTACATGAATACTGGTTCGCAAATGTCGTATTCCACACCGATTGGTCATATGACAAGTACATCTGGAGTCGGAAAAATGCAAAGAGGAAAGGCGTTCCATCATAAGGATACTGCACAGATTATGGCATCAACCAATATCCCTTATGTGTTTACAGGCTCAGAAGCATTCCCTCAAGATCTTATTAAAAAAGGGGCAAAAGCTCAGTGGTACGCACAGAATGTAGGAACTGTATATGGAAAGCTTCTAATTACTTGCCCGCTAAACTGGAAATCAGATGATCGATACGGTGCCACAATTGTTGAAGCAGCTGTAAATTCATGTTTCTTCCCACTTTACGAAGTAGAGCAAGGGGTTACAACAATCACTTACAATCCGGAGGAAAAGAACAAACGGATACCATTGGCAGAGTGGTTGAAATATATGGGCAAAACAAAACACTTATTAAAAGATGAAAATAAACCTATTTTAGAAGAGTTTAAGGATGAAGTTGAAAAAAGATGGCAGCGATTAAAGGCTAAACACGAGAATCCACTTCTATAATTGGTGCTAGAGAAAGCAAAGTGTCATGCGCACTTTGCTTTTTCTTTTGCTTTCTTATTGACAGAAAAATTAAATTTTGATATATATCTAATTAGATGAATATCGAAATTAGGGGTGTATACGATGATGCAGCTAAACCGTTTAGTAGCCTTTTACAAAACTATGGGTGATCCAACAAGAGTAAGAATTGTTGCTCTTTTAGCGAAAGGGCCTTTGCATGGTCAGGCGATCGCTGGCAAACTTGGGCTAACAGCTCCGACCATTACTCATCATTTAAAAAAATTAAGGGAAATTCATGTTGTGTATGAAAGAAGAGATAAAAATACGATTTACTTCTATTTAAATGAATCAATGATTAAACAGCAGGCACAAGTACTTACACAGCTGCTTGAAAAAAGAGGAGAGGAGCTTGGAAACATGGTAGAGGCTAGTATGGAAAGACAAAAGGTCTTGGATAATTTCTTTACGAAGGATGGAAAATTAAAAAGCATACCGGCACAAAGAAAGAAAAAATTAATCGTATTTGAGCATATCGTGAAGGGGTTGAAAGCAGGAACAAAGTATGAAGAAAAAGATTTAAACGAGTATATTAAGCAGTTCCATGATGATTTTGCAACGATCCGACGAGAATTCATTATTAATCATTATATGTATCGAGAAAACAGTATCTATGAATTAAACCCAGAAGAAATGTGGGCAAAGCCATAATTAAAGAGAGGTTGACTGTAAACTAGTCAACCTCCTGTTTCTTCATTAAAATAGTTCTTTGACTGTACGAATGAACGCAGTAAGGTCTTTTATTTCTTTTCGCTGTTTTACAAGGACTTTTCCTAACTTTAACGTTAAACGTTTGGCAGCTAATTTTGATCCTTCATCCGCAATTCCATCTAAATCAGCTACATGAGCGAGACCAATAGTTCTTCTGATTAACTCGCAACCGGCAAAGCCGATTGAATCTTTGAAGAATTTAGCCAGTTGAAATTGTAAGAATGAAGGTGTTTTAGCTAATGGTTCTTTATTTTCAGTATTCCATAATTGAGTATATTGTTCTTCAAAAACATTCCACACTGTTTCAACATGAGTTAGAAACAAATCGCGCTTAGGTACATTCACAATAACTTGGAAGAGTAGATTGGCAAATACTTGACCAATATCAAAACCAGCTGGTCCATAATAGGCAAATTCAGGATCGATTACTTTTGTTTCAATATTGTCAGCAAAAACACTTCCAGTATGCAAATCTCCATGAAGTAGTGATTCAGCCTCAGTTAAGAAGGTTCTTTTCAATACATTCACGTGGAACTTTAGCTCTTCATCCCGCCAAAGCTCTTCTACTTCAGGCTTCAAGCCAGCCTCAAATTCATTTGTTTCCGCATCATAGAACGGATCTGTAAAGATTAAATCTTCAGTTATCTTACAAAGCTCTGGGTTAATAAATTTCTGTACCTGTGCCTTTTTTACAGCAGGGGTTAAGGCATAATCTGAAGTGAAAAATATTGTTTTAGCGAGATATTCTCCTAAGTGCTTAGAAATAAGCGGGTACGTTTCGCCTCTAATAAAGCCAGTTCGAGCAATTAAAAGATGAGACAAGTCCTCCATAACAGTTACCGCTAGAACTTCATCCGTGTAGTAGACCTTTGGAACGTAGTTTGGTGCAATTTGACCAAAAATCTTTAAGGCCTCTGCTTCGATGGTTGCCCGTTTAAGTGTTAATGGCCAGCTTTCTCCCACGACCTTTGCATAAGGGAGCGCTTGTTTGATAATGACACTTTTTCCTGATTCTTGATCGACCAAGTGAAAGACAAGATTAAGATTGCCATCACCTATTTCCTTACAAGTGAGGTCTGCTTTTTCTGTAAAAATATTCAAATCAAGTGCTAGGTTAATAGCAGTGGCTTCAGTTAACGGTTGGTAAGTTGATTGTTTTAGTAGACTCATTTTCAATTCCTCCTAAATTTGGAGGCTCAGTTGTGCTTTGGCTTTGCGCACAAAAAAGCCTCTTTCTTATCTGAAAGAGGCTAGAAGAGATCTATTCTTCACACCTCTTATCTCTCAGAAAGGACATCCTTCTGTTGGAATTAGCACCGTGCCATATAAAGTTTCCTGCGCATTCATATTCTTTAGCGCGCCACTTTAGTTGTGGTATGGTCGGTTGCTGGGCTTCAAAGGGCCAAATCCCTCAGCCTGCTCGTGATAAGAGTAAATCTAATATTCTATTTTTTCAGTATGATAAAAACTATAACAGGTTGAAAAGAGAGGTGTCAACAAAATTTTGAAAACAATATTAATTTTTAACTTTTAAAACAGTCTAACGGTAATATTCTGGCTTTCTATCAGCGAAGATTGGAATTTGGCTACGAATATCTTTGACAAGGTCCATATTTAATTCAGCAGATAGAATTTCTTCGGCCTCACCAGCTTCAGCGATGACTTCACCCCAAGGATCAATTATCATACTGTGCCCGGCAAATTTGTTATTAGGGTCGCTTCCAGAACGATTACATGCAATTACATAGCATTGATTTTCAATGGCACGAGAAATTAACAAGGCTCTCCAGTGAGTTAGGCGAGATTTAGGCCATTCCGCGACAACAAATAGTGCCTCAGCCCCCTCTGAACTATGAGCTCGGATCCATTCTGGAAAACGAATGTCATAACAAATAACTCCAGCAAACGACTGATTGTCTAATTGGAATAAGCCTTTTTGTGTACCTGCCTCTAAGTAAAGGTGCTCATCCATGAGCTTAAATAAATGCAATTTACTATATTGGTGGACCAATTGGCCTTCTTTGTTAATGATGATCAAAGTGTTTTTTACTCCGTTTTCATTACGGTTTGCAACGGATCCTCCCACGAAATGAACTTGATACTTTTTAGCTGCCTCTTGTAGAAACTGTATCGTTTGTTTCGCTTGCTTATCTGCAATTTCATCAAGTCGTGTTAAGTCATAACCGGTGGTCCAAAGTTCAGGTAAGACGAGAATGTCAGGTTTGGTTTCCATTGCCTTTTCGATTAGTCTTTCTGCGGCAAGGTAGTTTTCAGTTGGATTACCAAAGGCGATATCCATTTGTATACAAGAAATATTTAATTTCAAGGAATTTTCCCTCCGGTTCGAAATATCAGAATTTTTTCTTTACAAGCTGTTATAAAAGTTATATCATTTGTGACTAGAATTTCAACAAAAATTTGTAAAGAGTTAGCAGGTGAGAGAGTGATGAAACAATTTCCACCATCAGAGCTTTTAAATAGTCTGCCAAAACAATTTTTTGCAGGCCTTGTAAAGAAGGTTGGAGAGTATATTGCCGAAGGGCATGACGTTATAAATTTAGGACAAGGAAATCCAGATCAGCCAACGCCTGAGCATATCGTGTCAAAATTACAGGAGGCGGCAGCTAATCCAATCAATCACAAATATTCTCCTTTTCAGGGGCATAGATATTTAAAGCAAGCAGCAGCCGATTTTTACTTGAGAGAGTATGGTGTAACAATCAATCCTGATAAGGAAGTGGCTATTCTTTTTGGCGGCAAAGCAGGGCTTGTTGAGATTCCACAGTGTTTGTTGAATCCAGGGGATACCATTCTTGTGCCAGATCCCGGTTATCCAGATTATTGGTCAGGTGTGGCTCTGGCAAAAGCGGAAATGGTTACAATGCCATTGAGGGAGGAAAATGCATTTTTACCTGACTACAACGAACTTTCTTCCGATACGTTATCAAAAGCAAAGGTCATGTTTCTGAATTACCCAAATAATCCTACTGGTGCTGTTGCCACCGAAGAATTTTTCGAAGAAACAGTGAAACTGGCAAACGATCACAATATTTGTGTTGTTCATGATTTTGCTTACGGTGCCATCGGTTTCGACGGCCATAGACCAATCAGTTTCCTAGAAACCGAAGGGGCAAAAGAAGTAGGAATCGAGATTTACACATTATCTAAAACCTATAATATGGCGGGCTGGCGTGTTGGCTTTGCTGTGGGGAATGAGAGTGTGATTTCAGCGATTGAACTTCTTCAGGATCATCTTTATGTAAGTTTATTTGGAGCCGTTCAGGAAGCAGCAGCAACTGCCTTAACAGCATCTCAGGATTGTGTAAGAGAATTAAACGAACTGTATGAACGCAGAAAAGATGTGTTAATTAACGG
This sequence comes from Bacillus sp. (in: firmicutes), assembly GCA_039832695.1. Lineage (GTDB taxonomy): Bacteria > Bacillota > Bacilli > Bacillales > Cytobacillaceae > Neobacillus. Next base: position 16,106 of record JBDOMM010000038.1, on the reverse strand, counting down.
CCTACGTTCGATTGGGTGGGATGTGAAAGCGCCTAACGGTTCCTTTTTTGCATGGCTTAAGGTACCAGACGGGTACACATCCGCACAATTTGCTGAAATCCTGCTAGACCAAGCACACATAATGGTTGCACCTGGTATTGGTTTTGGTGAATTCGGTGAGGGCTTTGTTCGTGTAGGGTTATTATCATCCGAAGATCGGTTGGCTGAAGCTGTCAGAAGAATTAGTTGTTTAGAAATGTTCAAAAAATGAGTTGACAAATGTTTTTTTTCTTGCGATAATCCAAAATAAAGTTTTACAACTTACAAATGTGAATAATTACGAATCGTTTTCTTATCAAGAGCAGGTGGAGGGAAAAGCCCTATGAAGCCCGGCAACCGACTTAACTAAAGTTAAGCACGGTGCTAATTCTTGCAGCGACTGGCTGAAAGATGAGAAGATGTTAGTTTTTTTATGCTAACCTCTTCTTTTCGAAGAGGTTTTTTATGTTTTTTTGAAGGGAAGTAGAAAAAATGTCTGAAATAATTGCCACATATCTTGTACATGATGAAAAAAATCCAGAGAAAAAAGCAGAAGAAATAGCCCTTGGATTAACCGTTGGTTCTTGGACCAACCTGCCTGAACTCGAACAAAACCAACTGCGTAAGCATAAGGGCAGAGTCGTTTCCATTGAGGGGAAAGATTCTGAAAAAGAGGGTCAGGCGATTATACGAATTGCTTATCCAACCCTAAATTTCTCTAATGATTTACCGGCGATTCTAACCACTGTTTTCGGAAAATTATCACTAGATGGAAAAATAAAATTACTAGATTTACAGTTTGATGATGTATTAAAAAGTCATTTTCCTGGTCCTAGATTCGGTATCGAAGGGATTCGAGAAAAAATAAACGTTTATGATAGACCACTAGTTATGAGCATTTTTAAAGGAGTGCTTGGTAAGGATATTCACTTTTTAGCAGAGCAGTTAAAGCAACAAGCTCTAGGTGGAGTGGATTTAGTCAAGGACGATGAAATCCTATTTGAAAACGCGCTTACTCCTTTTGAGCAAAGAATAACAGCGGGGAAACAAGTCTTAAGAGAGGTCCATGAAGAAACCGGGCACAGAACCCTATATGCAGTAAACCTAACAGGAAGAACATCACAATTGAAGGATAAGGCAAAAAAGGCCGCTGAACTTGGTGGCGATTTATTATTATTTAATGTGTTCTCCTATGGATTGGATGTTCTACAAGAGTTGAGAGAGGACAATGAAATAGGGTTACCGTTAATGGCTCATCCTGCTGTTAGCGGGGCATTAACCTCGTCGCCGGAATTTGGTCTTTCCCATTCCTTACTTCTTGGGAAGCTGCTTCGTTATGCAGGTGCTGATTTATCCCTTTTCCCATCACCATATGGAACGGTGGCGCTAGAGAAAACTGCGGCCCTTTCAATTGCAAGTGAGTTAACAAAAGAGGATGTTTTTAAGAAGGCATTTCCAGTACCATCAGCAGGAATTCATCCTGGATTGGTTTCCTTGTTAATCCGTGATTTTGGTATTGACTCAGTGATCAATGCTGGTGGCGGCGTTCATGGTCATCCAGATGGTGCTCGTGGAGGAGGTCGTGCCTTCCGCCAAGCTGTTGATGCAAATCTGCGAGGATTGACATTAGCAGAAGGGGCTAAACAGTATGATGAACTAAAAACTGCGCTAAAGCTATGGGGAAATGCTGAGGTGACGGTATAGATGACAAAGCCGGTTATTTATTGTGATTTTGACGGGACCGTTACTGAAAGTGATAACATCATTGCCATAATGAAAAAATTTGCTCCTCCCGAATGGGTGGAAATTAAGGATTTAATTCTTTCGCGACAAATTTCCGTTAATGAGGGTGTAGGGAAATTATTTTCCTTATTGCCTAGTGATAAGAAGAAAGAAATAACGGAGTTTGCAATTGAAAATGCAAAAATTAGACCTGGTTTCAAGGAGTTTGTAGCTTTTGTACGTGAAAAAGGGATACCACTCTATATTGTAAGTGGAGGGATAGATTTTTTTGTACATCCAATCCTGTCAGAATACGCCCCATTTGATGGAGTTTATTGTAATCATTCGGATTTTTCAGGAGAGACCATCAAAATTCTCTGGCCGCATGAATGCGATTCCTATTGTAACAATGATTGTGGTTGTTGTAAGCCAAGCATTATGCGTAAACTAAACCATCCACATGAAAGTTTTAAAATCGTAATTGGCGATTCTGTAACGGATCTCGAGGCGGCTAAACATGCTGACTTTGTGTTAGCAAGGGATTTGCTTCAGGAAAAATGTGTGGAATGGGGTATTAACCATCAAGGGTTTTGTACTTTCTTCGATTGTATCGAGGAAATAAATAAAAGAATTGAGGTGGGTGAGCTAACATGTTAAAGGAAAGATGGGCAGAATTAGCCGATATCAAGGATGAATTGGCAGAGAGAGATTGGTTTATGGGCACAAGTGGAAACCTTGCAATTAAGGTAAGTGATCATCCGCTTCAATTTTTGGTAACAGCAAGCGGTAAGGATAAACGCAAGCGGACATCTGAAGACTTTTTACTTGTGGATGAATTTGGTCGTCCTGTAGAAGAGACTCATTTAAAACCGTCTGCAGAGACACTACTTCATGTGGAAATTTATCGTAAAACCAATGCTGGTTGTAGCCTACATGTCCATACGATTGATAATAATGTAATTTCAGAGGTCTATGGTGACCATGGTGAGGTTACCTTTAAAGGCCAAGAATTAATTAAAGCCTTTGATAAATGGGAAGAAGATGCTGTTTTAAAGATACCGATTATCCGTAATTTTGCACACATTCCTACATTGGCAAATAAATTTTCAGAGCATGTTTCCGAAGATAGCGGAGCCGTATTAATTCGGAATCATGGAATCACAGTCTGGGGCCGGAATGCATTCGAAGCGAAAAAAATACTTGAAGCATCCGAATTTTTATTCCGTTACCAATTGAGATTACTCGAACATAAACCATATCAACTATTTAAGGTAGTCTAAAAGAGAAGACAAGTTTAAAGTCCTGTGTTGATTTGACACACCTGTTGATTGGAGCGGAAGGCGCGAAGACTCCTGTGGGAGTATGGTTCAGGGGAGACCCCGCAGGCGTAAGCGCCGAGGAGGCTCGCCGAAACACCCACGGAAAGCGAAGCGCCTGGAGCGGAAATCAACAGACAAGTTGACAGGAACAAAAATAAAAAAGTGAGGCTGATTTATAATGGCGTATATTACATTTCAACAGAAAGATGATCAAATTCATGAGCAGGAGGCAGTTGCAAGCTTCCTAGAAAGTCAGGAAGTCATTTATGAAAATTGGGATATTAACAAACTCCCAGCATCATTAGTAGAAAAATATCTTTTAAATGATGAAGAAAAAGAAGAGATTTTAAATTCTTTCGAAGCAGAAATAGCCGATATTTCTGCCAGACGGGGATATAAAGCACAGGATGTGATTTCATTATCTGATAATACCCCTAATCTGGACGTATTACTTACTAATTTTAAAAACGAGCACCATCACACTGATGATGAAGTTCGTTTTATCGTAAGTGGTCACGGTGTTTTTGTCATTCAAGGAAAAGATGGAGAGTTTTTTGAAGTCCATTTAAATCCGGGTGATTTAATCTCAGTACCAGAAAACACAAGACACTACTTTACATTAGAAGAAGATAGAAAGGTTGTCGCGGTAAGAATTTTTGTCACAACAGAAGGCTGGGTTCCAATTTACGAAAAGGAAGAAGTAAAGCAATAAGAACAAAAAAACTGGTTGCAGATGCGGCCAGTTTTTTTGTCTAATTATTTTGGGATTGGAAGTATTTTGGTAAAACATTATCAACTGTTTTATATAGCGAACAAAAATATAGATACTTGTTCATAACTTTTCTCTATTATTTTCTCACTTCTATTTTTTGTCAAAAAGCACCCTAAGGTTTAAGGAAAAAAATGTCGTAAATACTTGAAAAAAACATAGGAAATTGTCGAAAAACGAAAGAATTAGAATGTTTTGTCTACTTTTGCGAATGTATTTACTTTTATAGAAATTCTTGTCATAATCTTTCAAGTAGTTAACTTTTTTAGTGTATTACAGTAAAAGGGTACTGAGTAGGAGGATAACATTGTACAAGGATAGTAATAACCAATATGAAATGATAGAACAGATCAGGGCCAAAAGGGAATTAATGATAAATAGTGCAAATACGCTAGGATATACAAGTGAGGAAACAATAAAATACAGCCAGGAGCTAGATGAGCTAATAAATGCGTACCATAGAGAAATGGGACAAGCTTCTAGGCCAAATGAAGAAGTAAAGATTGCATTTAAGCAAATGATCATGATTTGGCCTAAAGTTTTAGTCTAATGGCATGGATGATGTGACACTACTTCTATTAATATATATCAATGATTAGAACCATAAGTAGAAGCCCCATTATAAAAGCATAGGTTGATACCCGCTCATTCCCATCTCCGTGACTTTCGGGAATTAATTCTTTATAAATGATAAAAAGCATCGCACCTGCCGCAAAGGAAAGGCCGTATGGAACAAGGCCTTGAACATATGACGTTAATAAATACCCTAATAATGAAGTAACAATTTCAATAGCGCCCGTTAAGGTTGCAATGATGAAGGCCTTCCATTTACTTATTTGCTGATTGATTAAAAAGAGAGCGACAAGAAGGCCTTCAGGAGCATTTTGGAACCCGATTGCCATTGCTATTAAATTGCCAGTATCTCCTTCTGAAGAAGCATAGCTAACACCTACAGACAAGCCTTCCGGGATATTATGCAGAGTTATTGCTGAAATAATTAACAAAGCTTTTTCATCAAATTGAATGCCACTTTTAGTATGCTGCAAATCAATATGCGGAATATATTTTTCAAGAAGAGTTAGCACACCAACCCCTAACCACACTCCAACAAAAAGTGAAATAAAACCTCCATATTTGAGAGCCTCCGGAATTAAGCCAATCGTAGAAGCAGCCATCATAATTCCAGCGCTAAAGGCTAATAATACGTCCTTCCACCGATGTGTTATTGAATGGTGGATAAACAAAATTATTAAAGCCCCAGCCCCTGTTGATAAGGCAGAGAGAACACTTCCGAATATTACCTCAGTCATTTCTTTCCTCCTTTTTTGTTTTCAGCAGAAAAGCTACATTTTTAGACACGACTGTGATTTTTATCATTGTTTATATCCCAATATTTCTTATAGTTATATTAGTACTATTTAAAGACAAACTCACACCATGATTAACTCCATATTTTACCACAATTAGTTATGACATCAACTTATTTATTATTTTTACCTACGCCTTTGAATCTACACAAAATTAGTTATGCTGCAGATCTTATCCATTTTTTGATGAATTTTAGAAAGAAAATAAAGAAAACCACCATTGTTTGGTACTATGCTTGTGTTACGGTTCATATATCGTTAATAAAAGCATTTTTTATAACCAAAGTAAGCAAACGCTTTCAACAATCTTAGTTTATATGGAGGAGGGAAAGTCCTACATGCACATTGTCGTATGTGTCAAACAAGTACCCGATACAAAAATCATTAAAATCAACCCAAAAACAAACACACTCGACCGCCGGAGTGCCCCGGCCATTTTGAATCCTTATGATGCACATGCTGTTCAAGAAGCTGTGAAAATTAAGGAAAAAACAGGTGGCACCATTTCGGTCCTGTCAATGGGACCGCCACAGGCAACAGCTGTTATTAAAAAAAGTGTTGAAATTGGTGCAGATAGAGGCTATCTGATTACTGATCGGGCTTTTGCCGGAGCAGATACACTTGCTACAAGTTATGCCTTATATAAAGCTTTAGAGAGAATTGGTAAGGAACTCCCAGTAGATATTGTGATTTGTGGGAAACATGCTATCGATGGAGATACAGGTCAGGTAGGACCTGGTATCGCAAGACGACTGGATATTCCTCCTGTAACAAATGTCATTGAGGTAACAGAAGTGAATGAAGCAGAGAGAACGGTATTAATTAAACGAAAATTAACTAATGGATATGAATTAATTCAGTCAGAACTGCCATGCTTGTTAACAGTTGAAAAAGAAATTAATGAAATTGATTATTCACCGATGCCAAACATGATTAATGCAGCAAAATATGAACCAATCATCTGGGCAGTAAGTGATCTTGAGAATGTCGATCGCTCCCAACTAGGACTAAAAGGTTCGCCAACCATTGTTGGTAAGATGTTTACACCTCCACGGCCAGAGGGTGGAAAAAGACTAGAGGGAACTGCTGATGAGCAAGTAGAGCAGCTCATGGAAGTCTTAATGGAGAAAAAGGACCTTTTAACATTCCAGTCTTCTAAATAATAAGGATTATCTACTGCTGCAAGGAGGGGTTTATATGAATCTAGACGATTATCGTGGAGTCTGGGTCTTTATCGAACAATCTGATGGGAAAATTGAGGGTGTATCACTAGAGTTGCTTGGGGCCGGGAGGAAGTTGGCAGATAAACTCCAAGTTCCATTAGCAGGTTTTTTACTCGGAAATGAGATAAAACCTTTAGCAAACCAGGTGATATCCTTTGGTGCTGATGTGGTGTATGTCATTGACCATCCAGTGTTAAAACAGTATCGGACTGAGTCATATATGAGAGGGGTTATGCTACTGGCTCAAAAATACTTGCCAGAGATTATCCTATATGGTGCAACACCAAATGGAAAGGACTTAGCTAGCGCTGTGGCAACCGATTTAAACACGGGGTTAACTGCGGATACGACAATGCTGGATGTAGATACCACTAATAGATTGCTAGAAGCAAGCAGACCGGCTTTTGGCGGAAATATTATGGCAACCATCCTTTGTAAAAAGCATCGTCCGCAAATGGCTACAGTAAGGCCGAAAGTAATGAAGGCTTTAGAACCGGATTCAAATAGAATTGGAGAAATCATTGAAGAAAAGATTTCACTTCAAGAAGAGGATATGCGTACAAAAGTACTCCAAATTGTGAATGACGTAACAAAAAAAGCCAATTTAGCGGAGGCGCATGTCATCGTATGTGGTGGAAAAGGTATGGGAGATCTAAAAAACTTCCAGCTAATACATGAGTTGGCAGATACAATAGGTGCCAGTGTTGGCGGTACACGCGATGTGGTAGAAGCCGGATGGCTCCCGCACGAACAGCAAGTGGGTCAAACAGGAGAAACAGTTACACCAAAAATTTATTTTGCCATCGGTATTTCTGGAGCTATACAACATGTTGTCGGTATGAAGAATTCCGAATTCATCATCGCAATCAACAAGGATCCGAATGCTCCGATTTTTGATGTTGCGACTTATGGAATTGTAGGAGACGCTTTAGAAATTGTCCCTAAACTTATCGAGCAATTTAAGCAACTCAGAATTGAAAAAGGCGGTGAATTAAGCTATGCCTGAAAAATTTGATGTGATCATTGTTGGGGCGGGACCTGCGGGTACAGCCTGTGCTCTTACATGTGCAAGGAATGGCTTAAACGTGTTACTGATTGAACGTGGAGAATATCCAGGTGCTAAAAACGTAATGGGTGGTGTGCTATACCGAAAACAAATGGAAGAGTTAATTCCTGAGTTTTGGAAGGAAGCACCTCTAGAAAGGCCTGTGATTGAACAGCGTTTCTGGATGATGGATAAAGAATCGGTCGTTTCATTCGGTTACAAAGGTCTTGAATGGGGTGTAGAGCCGTATAATAACTTTACTGTTCTTCGGGCGCAGTTTGACCAATGGTTTGCTCAAAAAGCCGTCCAGGCAGGAGCACTTCTTATCAACGAAACTGTTGTTACTGAGTGTATTGTTGAAAATGGCAAGGTGGTAGGTGTGCGCACGGACCGCCCAGATGGAGAAGTATACGCGGATGTTGTCGTGCTTGCTGATGGAGTAAACTCACTCTTATCCAAACAGTTGGGCTTCCATAAAGAATTCCGACCAGATGAAGTAGCACTAACCGTTATGGAAGTGGTAAATTTACCAAAAGAAAAGATTAATGACAGATTTAACCTTGAAGATGGTCAAGGTTGTACGATTGAAATCTTTGGGGATTCAACAAAAGGAAATCTTGGTACAGCCTTTATTTACACAAATAAAGAAAGCATTAACATTGGGGTAGGTACCACACTTTCTAGTATGATTAAAGCGAAATTAAAGCCGTATGAGCTGCTAGATTACTTGAAAACACACCCTATGGTAAAACCATTAATTGCTGGTGGAGAATCGGCAGAATATCTTGCCCATCTCATCCCAGAAGGCGGGTACCGCTCCGTTCCTAAGGTAGCTGGAAATGGAGTAGTCGTTGTTGGTGATGCTGCTCAGTTAGTTAATGCCATTCACCGTGAAGGTTCAAACATGGCGATGCATTCTGGTATGTTAGCCGCTGAAACTGTAATAGAGGCGAAACATCGGGGAGATTTCTCAGAGTCTAGTTTAAATCTTTACCGTGAGAAATTATATGATAGTTTCATTATTAAAGATTTAGAGAAATATAAGGATGCTGCACATACGTTTGAGAAGTATCCACAATACTTCAATGAATATGTACCAATGATGAACAAAGCCATGAGCAAATTCTTTACTGTAGATGGAACGCCAAAACGGGAAAAGCAAAAGCAGATTATGAAGAGCGTCACTTCGGAAAGAGGAACGATTCGAGTATTGCAAGATATTTATCGTGCTTGGAAGGCGGTGAAATAATGTCAACGAAGAATATTGAAGAAAAACAGTATCTTCTCCGTTTTAAGTGTGACACGAAGTCCCATTTGACCGTGCTCGATCATGATGTGTGCATGACCCAATGTCCTGATAAACTTTGTACAGTATTTTGCCCAGCAGAAGTGTATAAGTGGGAAGGAACAAGGATGCAGGTTGGCTACGAAGGCTGTCATGAATGTGGAAGCTGCCGAATTGGTTGTCCGTATCAAAACATTAAGTGGGAATATCCAAAGGGTGGCCATGGAATCGTATTTAGATTGGCTTAGATGAAAAAAAGTGCTGTTTACGAGGAATCGTAAACAGCACTTTTTTATTTATTGGGATTTGAAAAAAAAAAATGGTTTGGGGAATGTATATATACTAAGAAGTAATCAGCACTACTTGACCCAAGTGATTGTGAAAAAGAGGAAAGGGAAACGTAGAGGCGGTCTACGTGACCCAAGTGAATGAGAAAAAGAGGAAACGGTAACGTAGAGGCGGTCTACGTGACCCAAGTGAATGAGAAAAAGAGGAAACGGTAACGTAGAGGCGGTCTACGTGACCCAAGTGAATGAGAAAAAGAGGAAACGGTAACGTAGAGGCGGTCTACGTGACCCAAGTGATTGAGAAAAAGGGGAATGGGTAACATAGAGACGGTCTACGTGACCCAAGTGATTGAGAAAAAGGGGAATGGGTAACATAGAGACGGTCTACGTGACCCAAGTGATTGAGAAAAAGAGGAAACGGTAACGTAGAGGCGGTCTAAGTGACCCAAGTGATTGAGAAAAAGAGGAAACGGTAACGTAGAAAGGGTCTACATGACCCAAGTGATTGAGAAAAAGAGGAAACGGTAACGTAGAAAGGGTCTACGTGTCCCAAGTGATTGAGAAAAAGAGGAAACGGTCACGTAGAAAGGGTCTACGTGACCCAAGTGATTGAGAAAAAGAGGAATGGGTAACATAGAGGCGGTCTACGTGACCCAAGTGATTGATAAAAAGAGGAAACGGTAACATAGAGGCGGTCTACGTGACCCAAGTGAATGAGAAAAAGAGGAAACGGTCACGTAAAAAGGGTCTCCGTGACCCAAGTGTTTGTGAAAAAGGGAAATCGGTAACGTAGAAACGCAGTCTACTTTACCGAAAAGGGTTCCATGCCAGAGATGGGATGAAGATTAGAATAATAAAAAGCTTTAATACCACTATATGTAGGTTTTTTCACAAGTGAGGGTAAAAAGAAGGTGAAGCAGAAGATAGGATGTTAGGGGCTTAACTTATTTTTTCTAGAAGGGTTGAGGAAGAAAGCTCATCTTTTTTGCCGGAAGAGACTAATGAAGAAGCTAATTTATCGGCTTGATCCATTAATTCCATATTTACAGAACAGTAGTAAGGTTTTTTCCAATTGAAGTCGCCATCACAATCAGCGGGGTATATGCTAACTTTCCAATTATAGTAGATGGTAGGCTGTGGGAGTTGGACCCCTTCTACGGCAATAAGCCAATGTGTGTAAGGAGAGTTAGGGATGTAAGCATCTGATTCCTTTAAGGCGATTAAATCGTTATAACCAATTGGGATTAATGCCTTTTGGTAAAAGTCATGATAATTTGGGGTTTTCATATGTTTGGACCTCCCTTTCATGTTCTATCTTCATTATATGAAACTTTCAAACAATTTTTGTGTGATAAATGTTAAATTTTCAAAAAAATTAAAACGGTTTCATAAAAATGACATAAATTCTACAATCATTCCCTCATTTCGCAGAAATGTGACCTCTATCACTACATCCTTTTTTCGTTAATTTTATACTTAAGACACAAATTAATAATAAGAGGTGAATGAAAATGAGTGGCTGCATGAGTGCGTTTGGCGGTATGCCCCAGGGAGAATTAAGCGAAGGATTAAAACAATTAAAAAGTGAGCATCCTCCATTATTAGAGCAATTGGAGAAACTATATACTTTAACTCAAAACATTGATCAAGAAGTAAATGTAGAACAAGATTTTAAAGAATTAATCGAACAGGTGAAAGAATTTAAGGCTGCATTAGATCCACATTCCGAACGAGAAGAAGGAGTCCTTTTCCCAATGATGGGGGCTTATATTGGAACAACCTCAGGTCCCATTGCTGTAATGGAGTACGAACATGATCAAGCGAAAGCAAACATCGCTTCATTTTTAGAAAGAGCACAAGGTACTGAAGCGACCACTGAGGAAAAGAAAAAGTTAGCTGAGCTTATTCAAAATGCCTACTTCATCTTAACTGAACATTTCTCCAAAGAAGAAAATGTCCTATTTCCAATGGCAGAAAGAATGTTATCAGATGAAGAAAAAGCAGAACTGTACAAAAGAATACAAGAAATAAAATAAGGATAGGCAAAAGCCTATCCTTTGTTTTGTTGATTCCACTCCCATACCTTTTGATCAGAAGGTAGTAAAAAGGCGATTAACCCGAGTAGCGGTAGTAACCCAAGCCAGGTAATCATCGACTGTAAACCAATCCAGTCAGCAATATATCCTAATCCCACTGATCCAATTGCCCCCATGCCAAATGCGAGACCTACTGTTAATCCAGACATTGTACCAATTTTCCCTGGAACTAATTCTTGAGCATAGACGACTGTAACAGAAAAACTGGTCATTAAAATAAAACCAGTAATAATTAAAAAGATAAATGCCATCGTTGGCGATACATAAGGAATCAGAATGGAAAATGGAATGGTCGCTAGCATGGAAAAGGCGATAATCTGTTTTTTTCCAAAACGGTCAGCAAGTGGACCTCCAAAGAAGGTGCCAATTGCACCAGAAACAAGAAAAGCAAATAAGAAGAGCTGTGATTGTTTAATGGTAAATTCATATTCTTTAATAGCATAAAAGGTATAGAAATTGGTCATTCCGGAGGTGTACCACGTTCTTGCAAAGATTAGTAATAAGATAAAAACAATTGTACGTTTTACTTCTTTGGATAAACCGACCTTTTTGTCCACGCTGGTATTTTTTGCTTTTGCCGGTTTGGGAGAATGACTCAGCCTTTGATTATACCAACCTGCAATATAAATTAATAAAATCACAGCTAGAGCAGCGACAAGCGTAAACCAAGACGCACCAATTTGTCCAAGAGGTACTAAAATGAGCGCCGTAATTACTGGAGCCAATGCCTGGCCTGTATTTCCTCCGACTTGATAAATCGATTGAGCAAGTCCACGGCGATTTCCAGCTGCCATATAGGCGACTCTGGACCCTTCAGGATGAAACACAGCTGAACCAAGACCAATCAATACCACGGATAAAACAATCCAAGCAAAGTTCGAAGCAAATCCAAGAGCAAGTATTCCAAGTAAAGTGAAGCTTAGTCCAATAGGCAGAGCATATGGCATGGGCTTTTTGTCAGTTAAAAATCCAACTACTGGCTGCATGACAGAGGAAACCATGTTTAATGAAAAAGCAATGATCCCTAGTTGCGTAAAGCTTAATCCCATCGATTTTTCTAAAATCGGAAACATAGCTGGAACAACAGCTTGGATGGCATCATTCAATAAATGACAAAGCCCGATGATAAAGAGGATTTTAAATATGGTAGACTCTGAAGCTTTTGGACTTTTTACGGGTAACGCTGCTTGTTGACTCATTGACATCCCTTCTTCTATTAAAATGCAAATTTATTGCTATCCATATCTTACTACCGATTACCGAAAATAAGAAATATTTATTTCTAAATTCGGAATTATTAAATTATAATGAAGGGAGAACTGGTTAATTAGGGGGATTTATGGAAAAGTCTGTTGAAGTATTATTTACTCAAGAAGTAATCAATCAATTTTTAACGAATTTTGAATTAGGATCAATAGTAAAGAAGTTAGGAGACTTTGAGAATTATGTATTCGAAGTAGTTCATAATGACCATCCAGCGGTTTTAAGAATTACCCATAGCTCCCATCGAAATAGGGCTGGCATAGAAGCCGAGCTGGATTGGATGAACTACCTGAACGAACATGGTGTTTATTGTCCAAAAGTATTTCCTTCCAAAAATGGACAATTAATAGAAACTCTGGAGGCAGCGGATGGGTCCAGTTTTTTTGCTTGTCTTTATACAAAGGTAGAAGGGGTCCCTGTAAAAGTCAACTCCGATCAATTCAATAACGAATTGTTTTCTGCTTGGGGTAGAGTTACGGGTCAAATGCATGCAGTAACGAAGGAATATCAGCCGAAAAAAGGGATGAAATTACGTCCTTTTTGGCATGAGGAAGAACTTATCGATGTTGAAACATATTTTCCAGATGAACCGGAAATTATTAAGAATACAAATGACCTTATGAAAGAGCTATGGGAGCTTCCTCAAACGAAAGACAACTTTGGTCTAATCCATACAGATATTCATTCTGGTAACTTCTTTTATGACGGAAAGAATGTACATGTGTTTGATTTTGACGATTGTAGCTACCATTGGTTTGCATCGGATATTGCCATCCCGCTTTATTATTCTATTTTTTATGGTTTGCGGAATGCGGATGAACAAGAAAAGACAGACTTTGCAAGCAATTTCCTTACATATTTTATCGAAGGATATAAGGAGTTTAATACATTACCTGAGAATTGGGAGACACATTTACCACTTTTCTTAAAGCTAAGAGATATTACTCTTTATTCAGTATTTCAAAAGAAGATTGCCCCAGAAGACAGAGACGAACGATTAAATCAAATAATAAATGAGATCAAGCAAAGAATTATTCAAAAAGATACTATTGTAAAAACAAAGTAGACGAGACCTATGATGGGTCTCGTTTTTAAATTAATTATGGAAATTGACATCATCATAAAATTTTTTTATAATAATTTTGAAATCGAGATAATTTTTAAAACAAATCTAAAGGATGAGTTCTTATGGAGAATGATTCAGTCGCTAAGTCATTAAAGTTATTTATTGTCCTTTCAAGAGCATATAAAGCGATTAATGAACATGTGAATAAAGTGATTCAAGCAAGCGGTTTAAACCCTACTGAATTTGCAGTATTAGAGCTTCTTTATCATAAAGGAGACCAGCCAATGCAGCAAATTGGTGGAAAAATTTTGCTAGCTAGCGGAAGTATTACCTACGTAGTCGACAAGCTTGAGCAAAAAGGGATGTTAAAAAGAATTGCGTGTCCAAAGGATCGCAGAGTAACATATGCTCAAATTACGGAAGAGGGAAGAGCGTTCATTCAAGATATTTTTCCTGAACATGCAGAGCAAATTGATCAACTTATGTCGAGTCTAACTGATACGGAAAAATCAGAAGCGATTGAACTATTAAAAAAATTAGGTATACCTGCAGGTAAATTTTAATACGGCCAAAAGGTCGTATTTTTTTTGTAAAAGGAATATGATGGTAGAGTGTCGAAGAATTATAAGGTAGAAATAAAGATAGGGGGATCTTTAATGAGCTTTGAAAACTATACATATGTACGTCCGAATTTAGAAGAAGTTTCAGCCAAATTTGATACTTTACTTAAACGCTTTAATAGCGCATCGTCTGTTGAAGAGCAAAGTGGAGTCATGCATGAAATTAACGCAGTTAGAAATGACCTCGGTACCATGTTCAATTTATGTTACATTCGGCACTCTATTGATACAAACGATGAATTTTACAAGCAGGAACAAGACTTTATGGATGAAATTCAGCCTGAGATTGAGGGGTTGGCTACAAAGTATTATCAAGCATTGGTGGAATCACCATTCCGTCCAGAGCTAGAACGAAAATGGGGTAAGCAGTTATTTTCCCTTGCAGAAGGACAGTTGAAGACATTTAAGCCTGAGATCGTCCCATTACTCCAAAAAGAAAATCGCTTGTCCACTGAATATACAAAACTAATAGCATCGGCAAAGATTGACTTCGAAGGTGAAGAAAGAACATTAACTCAATTGCAGCCATTTACCGAATCAACTGATAGAGAAATGAGAAAGCGAGCAAATGAAGCAAGATTTGGCTTTTTCGCTGAACATCAAGCAGAGCTTGATCGAATTTTTGATGATTTAGTAAAAGTAAGAACAGAGATTGCTCAGACACTTGGCTATAAAAACTTTGTAGAGCTAGGTTACTATCGAATGATGAGAACAGACTACAATGCAGAAATGGTAGCGAATTTCCGTCAGCAGGTGAAGGATTTTATTGTTCCAATAGCTACAAAACTAAAAGCTCGTCAGCAAGAAAGAATTGGTTTGGACCAATTAAAATACTATGATGAAGGCTTTATTTTTAAGACAGGAAATGCCGTTCCAAAAGGCAGTCCAGAATGGATCATTGAAAATGGTCAAAAAATGTATGAAGAACTTTCAGAGGAAACAGGAGCGTTTTTCCGTTTTATGCAAGACAATAACCTTATGGATTTAGTTGCTAAAAAAGGAAAAGCTGCTGGCGGTTATTGTACATTTATTGAAAACAATAAAGCTCCATTTATTTTTTCAAATTTCAATGGAACATCTGGAGATATCGATGTATTAACACACGAAGCTGGGCATGCTTTCCAAGTATACTCTAGCCGTCACTTTGAAATTCCAGAATACTATTGGCCAACCTATGAAGCATGTGAAATTCATTCCATGAGTATGGAATTCTTTACATGGCCTTGGATGGAGCTTTTCTTCAAGGAGGATACAGATAAGTATAAGTTCTCGCATTTGAGCGAGGCCCTACTATTCCTTCCATATGGAGTCTCCGTGGATGAATACCAGCATTGGGTATATGAAAATCCTACAGCAACACCGCAGGAGCGTAACCTTCAATGGAGAGAAATTGAGAAGAAGTACTTGCCTCATAAGGATTATGATGGGAATGAATACTTAGAAAACGGCGGCTTCTGGCAGCGTCAAAGCCATATTTACAATTCACCTTTTTATTATATCGATTATACTCTTGCACAAATTTGTGCCTTCCAATTTTGGAAACGATCAAGAGAAAATCAAGAAGAGGCTTGGAGTGATTATGTAAAGCTTTGTAAACTAGGAGGAAGTTTGTCATTTACTAAACTAGTGGAAGAAGCAAACCTTATTTCTCCTTTTGAAAATGGCTGCGTAGAATCTGTCGTTGGTGAAATTGAAAATTGGTTGAATTCGGTTGATGATAAAAAACTATAAATAGTAAAGAAGAGGTTGACTGAGTCAACCTCTTCTTACCTCCAGTCAAGTAGTTATTAAAATCTTTTTGTTTGAAGAGAAATATTTTTTGTTTGGGAGGGGGGGCCCTCTCCCAAACAAAAAAATCAGCGTACAACAAATAGACCTAACGAAATTTCATTTTTTTCGCAAGGCCATTTATGATATAGTTAAATCAGCCATTTACGCACAGGTGCTAGCTGTGTTGTAATCATATGGTATATGGTGTTGAATAAGGTGGAAGATGAGTTTCAAAAACTTATTCATACACGCGATA
>JBDOMM010000044.1:0-66911 GCA_039832695.1 Bacillus sp. (in: firmicutes) | reverse complement strand
TCTCATATGAAGTAAGTTTGGTCACTTCCTATCATAAGAGAGGTTAATAGAATTGGAAATCATGTGGCTCATTTTTTATGTGATCAAATCGTATATAAGTGGCTCAAATCTAGATTATCAAAAACAGGTATAGCATCATTCCCGTATAGGTTATCTATAACATCAAGAAAATCGGTCGCATACCCATTAACATGTTGCATAATAGAAATAAGAATGGTATTTTGTTTCTCATATTGTTTTTCTTTAGCTAGTTGCATAGCAGACCAAAAAAGAAAAGGTCTAGATGATTTACCAAAGCCTTTATCCTTTCCAGTATACTTTTTGGGTAAATCCTTAATTCCTAATGGACTAGAAGGAAATGGCTTAGGGATAAAAGGACTATTCTCCCCTTCCTCTTGTTCACTAAACCGAATTATAGCTCCGTTTAGTAAATCATAACGAATACTAAAGTCTCCTTTTTTAGTAAACTCTAATCTTCCAACTAATTGTCTTGTACTTCTATATGGAGTCTGTTCAGCCTCTGATTGATTATTTGTAATCCAGTTTGACAAATTTTTAGCGTTATTTCCAATTACAGCTGATAGTCCAATTACTGCTCTATTATTATTATGTAAAAAATTTATTAATCGGTTACTTAATGATTCTAATCTTAAAGACCGATTGTCTCCTGAAACTAAAGATTCAATGTTGTTGTCAAATTGAACTGAATGGGCTTCATCAATAATTACTAGTGATAACCGATGTAAAAATAGTGGCCCTAGAAATCTTAGTAGCGCTTCACCTTTTTCATATGTACATATTAGAACAGTCTTTTCGTCTTGATTTATCCATGCGTCAGTAGGACCCCAATCATTCCCACCATATAAACCAGTAACCTTGATATTAGTATCACTTATCCCCTTTAACACCTTACTTATTTTCCATTCGGCCTCAGTTGCTAATGCCCTAGAAGGTACTAAATATAGAATTATAGGTTCACTTGGTGCCAGTATTTCCATTATAGCTAAATCATCAACTACAGAATCAGCTTGAATAGTACTATTTACATTTGAATAGATATTTTTTATTATTGCCAGCTCAGCAATAGTTGTTTTTCCCGACCCAGTAGGAGTACATATTACAAATGACTTTTCTTTTTTTAGTTTTTTTATTCCTCTAAGTTGAGATGGCCATAATAAAACCTTATTCTCTATAAAACGATTCTTAATATAGGATTCCAAGGCAGCATTCAAATCTTCATTGTCTTTGTCTCTTAAATCTTCCAATACAAATCTTAGAGAACTATTTATAAAACTTGTAGTTATCTCTGCATATAATTTTGAAAGAATCCAATTTAATGAATGGCTGTCATGAAGAAGTAATTTTGATAGATCATAAAACTTACTAGCTGCCAGTTGTACTCTTTCCTTGGTATCTCCTTGTAGGTAGTTTATTACAATTCCAATAATGCTAACTATTTCACGTACAATATATTCATTGAAATCCTCTTCGTAAAATTCCTTGTCAGTATTACCACTTTTAATATCGTTCGTATTCCAATAATCCTTTATTTTCGGTAATAAATTTATAAAGTCATTTTTGACAAACAATCTTAAAATTTCAGATTCATATGTAGTAAAGTTTCTTTCACCTAATAAACCATAAGCAAGTGCAGGGTAACCTGCAATCTGATAAGAAGCTGCAGCAAGAAGATGTAATGGATATTCGAGAATATTAATTCTAGGATGAGAAAGCCATTCAAAGGTTTCTCCTGCTTTACGAAAAAACTCGTCCCATCCTGTCTTTTTACTTTCTTTTAATTCGAATCCAAGGTAAATAAACCTTATAGATTCATTTAGTAGACTATTAAAATTGTTTTCACTCCAACTTTTCAATCCCTCTTGGTGTAAGTTGATTTTTGTATAGTGGCTATATAATTTGGCTAGAGCCGGCGGAAATTTTCTTGAGGAGAACTCCTGTTTATACAATTCAACAAATTCCTCTATACTCAACTTTCTTCCGTTTTTATCCAACATTAGTAATTTCCTTCCTGTAGATGTTTTCCACAAGTTCGTTAACATTAGAAAGATGTACTTCAACACACTCTAAGTTACGGTCACCTTTGTATGTTTTGTGAGGTTTTTTACAATCTATCCAAGATTCATTATTTACTGGAGCTCTACCACAAACATAACTAACTAGATCAAAACGCTCAGTTTGATAATTATTTATATAGAGAGTTGAAATTGCCTTTGCCCACTTTTTTGCATAGTCAGTGTCATAGTCATTAAGTATTTCTAAAATCCTTACTAGTTCTACAGGTACTGGATTCAAATCACTTATTTGGCTATGCGCTTTATTTATTAATGAACTATCATGATCATTAGTGCATTTCGCTTCGCAAAATAGGGTTTTTACTATTTCATTTTTTTCGTTGTCTAATACAAAGGCTACACAATCATCTCCTGGCCTTCCGATAGTTGCATTCTTTTTCAAACCTGTTCTTTTGAAAGTTTCTAATTGATCGAATGCTGTTTGATGGTGACGGAAACAAAAAACAGGTACTTTCCAATCATCAATACCAAATGGTAAAAAATTTTCTGCTATTATCCCAGCAAAAATCTCACCAAAATATCCTTTTAATGTTGTTAAATTTAGTTCGCTTGGGTAACCATAAGCTGGGTCACTTTTCCCTAGCCTATCTAAATCAATTTCCAAACTAGGGTCCAAAGACTTAACTAAAACTGATCTTTTATGCCTTTTATAATCTTCATGAGCATTATCAATTATTTCTTGCAATTTTGGAACAAATTCATCCCTTAAATCTACAACTTCTGTTAATTTTAAATGATTATATTTTAAACTTTCATTTTCATTTCTACTAGATAATAACCAAGAATCTAGTTTATCAACTTTTAAGTTAATATCCATTGCCTATCCCCCTAAACGTTTACAGCTTTGGTTACATTTTACTACAAATTCCGATATATTCCTTGGAAATTTTGGAGAATAATAGTAATGTAAAATTCTGAAAATTTTTCGCGGAGGCTTAGAGTTTTGAGACCTTGTTTCATCTTTAACACCCTACATGCGTTTTGTAGTATTTGGTTTAACATTATTTCTCAAGTTGTATTTTTCTGATTTAATTTAAAATTTTTGATTTAATAAATGTGTTTGCAATTATTTCTTATTTAATTTCTTCGTTAATTATTTCCATAACAGTAATTCACATTGTTGATAAAAAAAAGCCTGCATTAGCAGACTTCATCATCTTTCTTTTGATACCAACTATCCCCACCTGAAGCAAGGTTATAAAATGCCGGGTCCTCAACAGCATAGAAAGTATCAATATACATTTTTTCAAGTTCATTTAATTGTTCACTGGTGTATGCATAAGCAATAATTTCTCGTTCAAAGTTTTCTTCACCAAATTCTTCGATTCTTCTCTAAGACGAACTCCACTTCCAAGATACGTATCATCATTTCTAGAATGTTTACCAACATATTTAATTCATTTACCAGATTGGTAGTTATGTAGATGAAACCATACTTGATAAGCAAGAAGGCATCATGCTTGCTATTGATAAGGTCAACCAAATGAAAGAGCCTTATCCTTTGAAAATATTGAAGGAAGAAATCACTCCTGTCCAGTTAATGGTATTAGTAAAATTCTCAAGGATAAATCAGACTTAAATTTCACTTTCATCAGCAATTCCCCTATACTCGATACTGTAAAATGCCTCGCCTTCATACTCATAAGCAGTATAAGGGTGTGTTTTATTATACTTTACAGTATACTTCTCAACTTTTTGAAATTCTGCAAGTGCGTCCGACATACTGTATTCTTTAACTGGAAAGAAAAAATGTTCATAATTATCATCCCAACCGAAACGTTTGGCACTTACTACATGGTATTTCATGAATCTCAAATCCTCTCTATATATTAGATAATTTTTGTTCTCTAGATCAATATCTTCTTTCACAGAAAGATTTCTTTTCTTGCCAAGATTAGATTCTTTGATTTCTTTCCATTTTCCATTTGCCTTAAGAACCCCTTTGAAGAAATTGAAAATATTTTTATGAGTTCGAGATTTGTTTTTTTCTTACACGAATTTCATTTTCAGTCCACTGGAAAAAGTTTAACTTTAATCCACTCAAAGTTTTTTCTGATTTTCTAGCCAACTTTAACTCCTCCATTTGCTTTTCCACTTATCTTTCTATCAATATTATATCAGTTTAGTGAGGATAGAAAATATTAACATGGAAGAATTTGCAGCAAACAAATATAGAATTGCCAAGTAAACAAAACAAGCGCTATCTAAGAATTTGTCTTAAACTAGCGCTCTAATATTAACTTCTTTATTAACAATCTTCACGTTTTTAATATACTTTTTCCATCTTACTGAAATTGTTCCATATTCCAATTGTTGACTAACGACTTTGAAACACCAAAGTATTCTGCAACTTCTTGTCTAGTTCTGAAGGTTATTTCGCTGTCATTGAATAATGTAATTAGCCAATATTCATCCTTTAAGTTTCGACCTATTAAAGTTGAGCTAATTTTTTTATTTGATACAGTAATTCTTGTTGAATCTGACAGACTCAAATTTTTTCGATTCTTCTCCTTGAATTCTTTTGTTTGACCAGAATAGCTTTAATGAACTTTTGTTTTTTCTAATGGAACTGGAATTGTTCCTTTTATAATTTTATTAAAAGAAGCTTCTCCATAGTTTTGAAGTTCAACTATTCTATTGGTTTCAACTTCAGTTAATTCTTCTTTAGTCAAATTTTTATTATTAATTCTTACAGCAGTAGTTCTCGAGCTCAAAATTCTACGAAACTCTGTACTTATTTTGTTGTACCCGAACATAATATTCTTACTACCTGCTACAATAAAAAACTTCACCTGTTTCAACATTGAAATATTCATATACGTAGTACATTTAAGCTTCTCCTATTCTAAAGGTCACGTATAAGCCAAAAAATTTGTTTTGGTACCTGGAGTGTGACCACACACCCCCTGTTATCACGGTACCGTCCGCCTTTTTGTTCGGGCAAGCAGGCCCGTCTGACCGAACTAGCCAGACCGGACCGAACGGATCGCGCAGCCTCACCGTCGTCTGTTTCGATACCAACTTCTCTCACTCACCTCTCTCTACTACCAACTACTTCTCATCATCACACTCATCTACTTCTTATTGCTCTACACATCATCACACCTTCTTCATCATCTCTCATACTCTACTACCATCAACCTCTACTACACACTCATCTACTCTATCATCAATTACCACTGCAGAGAAAATGAAACAAAAATGGGTAACTGACGTCACAGAATTTCATCTATTCGGTGAGAAACGTTACCTCTCTCCAGTACTGGATTTATGTAATGGCGAAATCATTGCTTATAGCGTGGTGAAACGTCCTGTTTATAAATTGGTGGGGGATATGTTGGACCAAACGATTGAACGTCTTCAGCCAGGAGACCGAGTGACTCTTCATTCAGATCAAGGTTGGCATTATCAAATGAAACAACATTAAAAAACACTACAACAGCACCAAATTACACAGAGTATGTCAAGAAAAGGTAACTGTTTGGATAACGCAGTCATGGAAAATTTCTTTGGCTTATTAAAGTCTGAACTTCTTTATCTACAGGAATTTGACAGTATTGAGCATTTTGAAAGAGAATTAGCCGATTTTATTTACTATTACAATCACAAACGAATGAAGGCAAAATTAAAAGACCTGAGTCCAGTTGAATACCGAACTCAAGTCTTAAAAGTTGTATATGAATAGTTGTCTAACTTTATTGGGTCAGATCACTACCTAAGTAAGTAGGGGCGAACTATTATTTAACTGGCTCAAGTCCTAATTCCCAAAATGCTTTGTCACGTATTAGGATTGGTTGTTTTTGACTTCCTAATTTTATGATACTCTGGTGTTTTTCAAGCTGCTTAATGCGCTGAAGGATATTTTCAGTCTCATCATTTGTAATCGTATTGAAAATATACTTAACATCCTTGGCCTTAATATCAGTTACGTTATGGACAATCCAAGATAGAATATAGTCAGCATACTCATTCGATCCGGTTGAGAAATGGCTCAAAAACTGTGTAGATAGAATAGTCCCAACTCCGAATGATCTTCCCTCTTTTAGGATTTTTCTTAAAGAATCGAAATCCTTGCTCATGAAGTTGTCCGCTTCATCAACTAAAACAAACTTACGAATCTCACGATAATTTCCTTCATATGCACTATCACCAGTCAATTGCATTTGAGTATAAAATTGATCCAGAGTAATAGCAACCACTAGATTTTGAATGGATTCATCGTATCCTTGTAGATTAATGACAGTTACACCATCGATAAGGTCAAACAATGGAACAGTCTTTTCAGAATCAGCTTCAAAGATTTCGAAATCATATAAATCCTTTAATGCCTTATAAAGCTTATCAACTTTAACATCATCACGGCTAGTAAATATACGGTAGACATCATTAAAGGTAGGAGCTTCATTAGTCCAGGATTCTCTAATATTTTTAATAATGCCCTTTTTCTGATAGGCTTCCATAATTGTATCCAGTAGTATGCTGGTTTGAACCTCCCCAAGTCCAAAGGATTTTTCAAGGGTAGTTGTAATTCCTCTAGCGGTATGCAACGGTAGCAAGTTCATGCTATTTTTACCAACAAACAATGATAGTGGGTTATATGGCAACTGATAAAGATCATACTTTTTCCCATTTACCTTTGATAAGAAATCTTCAGAGATATAATCACCTTTATAATCAAAGATTAATATACCAACCTTTGTACCATTAACATTTCTATGTGTGTTTTTAATTAACTGTGCAACCAAGGATTTTGTAAACTGTGTTTTACCGGTTCCCATGGTTCCAATAATGCCTGTGTTGGGATGGGAAATTAGTGTTGTATCGGTCGGTTTCCAGTAAACTTCCTGATGATTCGCAAGATTCGTTCCACAAAGGATTTCGATTCGGCCGTCAGCATGACTTAAGTCTACTAGATTAGTATCCTCTCCAGGTTTTTCATGCTCATCTATGATGAAACCGACATTCACATGTTCGTAATTTCCGCCGTCTAATGGCTTAACTTCTTCTAATGGAGTATCCTCCGCTGGGAGATCTACTTCTTCTTTTTGTTGCTTTTCTACTTTATATTGTTCCGCGTTTCCCTTGGTAATTTGATAGTGATGGTACGGCATATAATCAGATGTGAGATCTGTTTGTTCTTTTACGAACTGTTCAGTAAAGACTTCCACATTTTCAACAATACCTCTTAATGCATCCTGTTCGGTTAGATCCATTTTTAGTATCCCTGATTCTAGTTTTAAAGTCCTGAAGTGAGTATCACGGGTAAATGAGATGATTCCACTATCCCCACAGATTTCAACCAGCTCATTTGATATCTCATATTGATCATTTAAAAGTAAATGTCTGACTTCATTAAGCTTTTCCATTTCTTGCTGACTAATTAGGCCATATAACAATAATTTTTCAGCATTCGTAATTAATAACTGGATAAAGAAATTTCGATAGAATTTATTTTTAAATAACTCTTTTCCTTCTTCACTAAACCTTTTTGTTTGTTCCTGTAATATTGCTTTTGTCTTTTGAATTTGTGTTTGAGCTTTATTAATCGTTCCTTGTTGATTTAAACCGATTTTTACTTCAACAGGGAAAAAGTGAACCTTTGGCGAGTTAGCAAATTCAACACCCATTAATAAAATGTCATCACTATGCTGTCCATGAACGTTTAAATTATTGGCCGTGAAAATACCTCCATCACGGTTTAATCCTGTGGCATTTGAAATACGCAAGATCTCCTCCATGGAAATGGGAATCCATAAGATATTAGGATGATGCAGGTAACTAATACCATACTTTATAGCGGAAATGATGCTTAGTTTTTCACGTGGAAATTGTGATGCATTCCCAATAAGCTTTAAAAGCCATTCCCCATTCACAACGTTAAACCAACTAATGACATAATCGATTTCATCCGATTGAATTTGATGATCATGTAAAAACTCTTTTATCACACGTTTATACTGTTCCGTTTTATTTGTTACTGTAATAGAGTCATAGCTACTAGTGGATGTATATTGATCGCTGTAGTGTATAATCACAAGGTTATCGTCATTGGATTTAAAGAATTCAAGCCCTACCTTTGGATCTATGAAAGTTACCCAGTTAGAAGCTTTATAAAGACTTCTCAACGAATCATTTGTAAGTTCAGACATTCTAGTCACGATCGATACACCTTTGTGGTATGGCTCACTGCCTGAGTTATTCATATTACAAATAAATTCATTGTATAGTAAGACAAATGTTAACAAGTTGTCATTGTCTATATTCTCCCTCGTATATTTAGAGCCAAAACCAGATCGATAGTCATTACCCATATTAACTGACGGTAACCCTGATAAAAGACCTGATAATGATACACCGGTTGAAATGTCGGTCATTAAACTTTTTGATATTTCATTGTTGTAATCCATTTTAAAGAAGGATAAGTGGGCATACTTGTACTCATCGTTTCCAAACTTTTGTTTTGAAAAAGATACCTTGTCCCTAAATATACGAAGTATGTCTTGTTGATCTATTTTGGTTGATTCAAAAGATAAATTAAACTGTTCTCCGATTTTATCCACACTATCATACTTAGACAGGAGCTCAAATGAACTAGGATAGTCATTTTTCTGATAGATAGAGATTTCTAGTGGAATGATCTCTGATTCATCTTTTGCTTTTTCAATAAAGTCTTTTATAAACTCAAATACGCCTTGTAAAAATTCCTTATCACTATCAATATTAATTAGGTTTATTTTTAGTGGAGCAAGGCGTGAATGTAAGAACAAATAGGAAAAGTGGTTCATAAATTCCTTCATCTTGCTCTTTACCAGCTTCTTAGTAAAAGATTTGGTCTCCTCGTTTGAAACTGCCTGGTGTAACCCAAAATAAATCCACTCAAAGGAGTGCTGCTGTTCTTGTACCTTATAAAGCTGATTCTCATGTATAAAATAAGGAAGCAAATTATTAGCAGTTAAACGATTTAAAATGTGCGTGTCTAGCTCTTCTTCGTTGATATCACTATTGACCTTTAATTGATAAGCTATGTTTAAAGGATGCAAAGGTGTAAGGTATAGTTTTCCTCCTTCGACAAGTAGACCTAATTTTGATAAATTTTTAAGCTTTACTGTCAAATGTTCATTTTCTTCTATACCTTTTATCTCTTCAATTACACTATTAACATAATTTCTTCTTAAAAATTGCAATTCTTCGTCCATATAAGCCAAACTAGGAAGCGTTTGGTTTTTAAGAAAATATTGCAAAAGCTTTCCATAATGTAAAACTACTTCAGAAGGTAGTTCAATTGGCTGGGACTGTATCTTTTCATAATAGATTGATCCATGAAAAATTTGGTTTTGAATAATTTGTTTTTCTAACTCTATGTTTCTTCTAAAGTGTTCTTTAGTGGTGTACTCACTTGTACCTAAGATAATCTTGTCATTATCCAATAAAGTAAAATGTTGCTGCTTCTCCCTTTTTACCTTCCAAACAAAACGTCCGTTGACAGGTGTGATGATTCTCGATTCAAACTTTACCTTAAAAGGAATATTGGTATCATTTGTCTGTACAGAAAAATAAACATTACTTTCCTCTATTTCAGAACCGATAACAACTCTTGTTTCATTCTCCTCAAAAGAAAACACTTCTTTTTGTTGTTCAACAATTAATTCGTTTCCAATTGGACAAGGTTTATTAAAAAGTAATACGCCATCCTCCGTTTGAAGTTCAATGGAGCTATCTTTCTTTAACACATTTATAGCATAAGTGGTTTTAAATGCCTCAAGTAAAGATTCCTTGCACTCCAATACTGCGATCCTAAATTCAAAGCTGGATTTCGTTTCTTCATTATGCTTATAGGTTATTTTCTTAAAAGTAGTACTACCAGGTGTATGAGGAATAGAAGCCTTTAATTGCTTTCCACTCACAACAGTAAAGTTAGCGGTATCGCCTTTCATGTTTTCCTTTTTTAGAAACTCATCAAATTTAAAAGAAACATTTATATTTGTAACCTTTTCTGGATTAAAAATGATAATATGGCGTTTTCTCCTGCCTGATACAGTTTCTTTATCACTTCTTTCCCAAAAGATCAATCCATCTTCCGTTAGCTTTTTATTTTGCTCCTGGTACTGCAAAGGCTTTGTAGCTTTATTATTTTCAAATGAAGCCTTTACATCTTTATAATCGATTTCTTTCCAATCTTCTTGTTTCAACTTATTTAGACCACGGTCATCAAACCATTTTTCTAATTCTTGTTCAGGATTGCCATAGGCATGAATATGCTCGACCCTTTTAAAGAGTTCACTGTTTTCTTCGAGCCTTTTCTCCATTACTTTCGGACTTTCTTGACCAAGAGTACTGTCGTAGAAGAATCCTAATCTTGTATAATCATTTCTATTAAGCAGTTCTTTCTTAATGAGGCCAAGTACTTCCTCAAAATCAAAAACTGAGTTATTTTTTTGTAAATAGTCGTCATTGTTTTGTTTCAGATAATATTTAAGAATAACTTTATCATTTTGAGGTACAGAGCTTGTCTCAATCTCTTTTGTTAAACCCTCTCTAATGGTGTCCACATGAAGGGGCATGCCCTCTTTCTGAAGACTACTTCCCCCTCCTGCTAAACTATCTAAGTTCTCGTGGAATAAGGATAATAAGGCAATATCCTTCCAAGGGTCTTGTTTTGTCCCTACTAAATTTCGAATCGTAACCAAAAAATCTGGAGTAATACCATTTATAGTAGCTGCTATAAGAAGCTTCTTATCTCCAAAGGATATTAAAAAGGATCGGAACTCACTACCGCTTTCATGCCGATAAGTAAACGGAATTGAATTCGGATTTTCTGCCAAATTATCATATAGATTTTTTGTTTGCTCTTCTGTTTCTGATACAAAATAGAATTTGTCTCCGCTTCTAATTCCGGTTTGATTAAAATAATTTGTTAATCTATCACCAATATATTTATAAAATAGGTTTGACATATTGAGCATCTCCACTATCACTTTTCTTCTCAAGTAAGTTCAAACGATCAAGTAATTCGAGTATTTCTTGTTTTGAAAATTGATCAAAGAAGAGACCACGCTTCTCGAACTCGCCAAATAAATCGTTTACTGAGAGCTTTTTATTTTTCAATGAAATTACTGTTAAAAACATTAAAAAGTCTTGAGTTATGTTTAACATTTTACCTAGTTGACCACGTGGTTTGCTTAAATAAAGACTCACGGTCTCTTCAAACCATCTTTGATAACGGGAAACTGTTGCTATATCATTATTTTTAAATTGAAAAAGAATGATATTGTATAGATTTTGAACAGCAGCATCCACTGACCGATCAGGGTTTAGCTGCAGAGAATCCCAAGCCTGCTCAGAAATAATTCCTGAGAAATTAGTTTTATAAATTCTAATCCATTCATTTACACTGTCAACAAAAGCCTCTACGTTTTCAACAGTATCTTTTAGACCAACATAATGAATTGGAGTTTGAACACCTTCTACATAGTTTAATTGTTCTAACGTATTGACGTGAACAAGAATATGTTCACCGGCCTTTTTGATCATATCCCAACCGTAAAGGTAACTGTTCCTTCGTTTAGATGTTTTTTCCCAATCTAAAGTATAATAAACTGGTGTAATCTGATCGAAGTCTGCTTTAGTAAATTGATTTAATTTTAAGGCTAACTGTGAGATATAAAAGAAAAAATAATAATATAATAGTTTATCTAAATGCTGTATAAATAGCTTAGGATTGTTAATTAACCAATTAAAGTCTTTGTCAAACAAATTTGAAATCATCGGTAACATCGGGACGTATTCACTTGTATGTTGCTCTTTTCTGTTATCTAAAGCAATTGACGTGTTAATTAAACGTGTTAAAACGTTGTCTTCTATTGAATTAATTAGATTTGGATCATTTAAATTTACTGAAGATCCCTTTGAGAGTAAAACATCAAATAAAAATTGACCTGTTTTTCTTTCGCCAATTTGTTCGTTGTTCTCACTTAACGGCATTAATCCAAACCAACTAGGTACAACCACTTTTAATTGGTTGTTTTCATCTAAAAGATAACTTGATATGATTCTTCTTAATTCTTTTTTATCTTCAATTGATTGAACAGATACTTTATCGCATATCTTATCTACCATATCTTCAATGTTAAAGTTATTTTCAGATGTGGTATTCGTTAGAATTCTAATAAACTCACCAACAATTGAACCAAAACCACTTTTATATTTAGGCCGTTCCGGCTCACGAGTGGTAAAAGGGAAGATTGGAATTTTTTCATTAATTTTATGAGTAAATTTATTTCCCTTTTTTAGACTTTTTTCTATTACTGCAATATTGATTACTCCATCCATTATTGAACCCTCTCAAACATAAAACCAAAATCTTCATCATACTCTAACTTGAAAGAATCTTGGTATTTATTCTCAATTTTTAATTGCTTATCCCTTTCTCCTAATCTCATTAGACGGTCATAGAAATCAGAGAATTGAAGGTAATTACTCTTGTCTTTTTTATTAGGTCGATAGCCATCTGCTACTTTTACTAATAAATGGTACAGAGAATAATCGAGAATTAGGCTTACCGATAGGGGTTCTCCTAATTTCCTTTTGTATTTTAATTCAATGTTCGTGGAAAAGTAACTTGTAATATTACTGCGGTCCTGAATATTGGAAGTATCATACCCAATTTCTAAACGCTGGCCCATTATGAATTCGCCAAAATCTCCTGGCAGGTAGATATACTCGTCATTTATAGATCCATACCAGTTTCTAATTGCATCTTCAATTTTTATATACAAATTTCTTAGTGCAATCCTATTACCTGTTTGATAGTAATATAGACACTGCATATAAGAATCATAAACAGGATCCTTAAATTCTAGTAAATTTTTTTCAGTAGCAAATTTTTGAGTTCTTACAATATATTTAAATAAATCTAATACTTCGAGTTTTTTACCTTCAAGGATTAGTTCAATTTGTTTTAGAATTTCTTGATCAGGTGTGATTAATTCTTTTAATACATCCAACGGGCGGTAAGAGGTATTAAGCCTTGTAAGTAATTGATCAATTTCTTGATTACGTTGATGCACCGGATCAATCATTTGCAGCGCTTTCAGTATAAAAGATCTGTCTTTATGTTCATATAAAAGCATCGTTAGTAATGATTTGATGTAGATGCCCTTATATTTACTTGATGAAAATAATTTAGTTCGTTCATCTGAAGATAACTGATCAAACACTGGACTCACGATAATCTCATAAAGAAAATTTAGTAACGATCGCGTGGAAATAATTAATTTTTCCTTAACAATTGCTTCTATAAGAAGCGATATTAAACCGTGCTTTACTTCATCATCCATTAACATTTCATAATTCTTTTTAATAGGACAAACTGAGCTAAATGGACAGTTGGAATTACATGTATTGACATAGGAATTGTAAAACGGATTATCTTCTGTTTTATTAGTTAATTTATTTAATAATTGTTCGAGATAAGCTGATTTTGGTCCCCCATCATGCAATTCGAACAATTGATAATCCCCAAAACTAACAATATGAAAATGTTCATCCAGAGACCATTGTTTCGTTTCCGTATCGGAATTAAAGACATTTGACTCATTAATATAATCCCGTAACATTTTATATCTATCTTGAGCAAAGGATGAATTTATAAAATTATTTAATACCCCTAAATTGATTGCAAGGATAATATTTTCCTTGGACTGCTCAATTAATTCATCTGAAAAGGGGATTAACAACTCGTTTAAAGTTTCTATTGAAGTTCCCTCTGGACGAAAACTCTCTGAAGCATCGTTATGGATCTTAAAATTATTTAATAACTCGGGCTGTTTATTTTTTAACTTAGAGATTAAGTGTGATTTACCATCTCCAACACTTCCGGATAGCAGAATCAAATGACCTTTGTTACTATCCTTTATATGACTTAATAGTTTCGTTAAATCCTTTTCGATATCACGTTCAACGTGCATATATTCTTTAAAAGTGCTAAAACTATCAATATTTTCAACGGATTCTTGTGCCGATTCTTTTAGGACTTTTAAGCTATCTATTAGACAATCAATTGACACTTTGTAACCCCCATTTAGGAATCAAATTTAATTAATAAAATGAATTTAATTAATTTGTTTATATAAAAATTCTACAATAACAATTCTGCTGGATCAACTTTCTGTAATTTATACCATAATTTGTTTCTAGACCTAGGGAACAGTTCTTTTTGGGTTCAAGGAACCGTTATTACGCTTACCAATTTCCCTCTACTTTTTTATTACCATTTCCCAAACTAAAAACACCCACAAAAATTGAGAAAACAACATTTGTGAGTGTTCCGTTTATATTAGTGTTCGGAGTCGAGAATTAACTATAAAGTACAAAGACTTTTTCAAGAGATTAAAACCAAAAGGATCTTAAGGCAAAAAATGAAGTGGTTAGAAACGCCATAGACCCAATGAATATCAAAATCTTCCCTCGTTTTTTATTGACGTTGTACAACTTTGCTCCATCAATTATCCAACCTGTCCCTATTAAGAAAAATGCTATATATCTTATCGGGTCATTGTTAAAAACAATACCTATGAAAAATATAAAATATCCAATTTGATGTAGTAAGTGAAATAGGATCTTGAAAGGATTCTTTATTTCTTTTCTAAACTGTTCTTTTTCTGCCACTGAAAATCTATTGTATTCTCTTCTAGCTAGTATAGTTCCTATAAATAACGCTAATATAATTGCCCCAATTTGAACTAGAAGCATCGATTCACCTTCTATTATTGTCATTAAAGCCAAGTTTCCCTGTAAATTGTATATGTTACTGAAATAAACCAAATACCCACACAAACAGATACATCGGAATTGCTACAATTATCATTCCAGCAAGTAAATAGCTAATCGACCTTATAATAAATTTAAAAATATCAGATACAGCGCCTATTAGGTCATCGATAAATCCTAACAATAAAAACCAATCCCCCCATAAAACGTGGTAATTATATTTTAACATTATTTTCCTTTAGGAAAACAAATAATTGGGAATTTAAACAAATGATAATCCAGAAGATTCTAATTGAACACCAAAGTTCTGTTCCCATGATACAATAACCATAATGAAATGGAGGTAGTAATAATGAAAAAAGTGATTATTTATACGCAAGAAACATGCCCGCCTTGCCATGCGGAAAAATTATGGTTCAAAGAAAATGGAATTGAGTTTGAAGAAAGAGATATTCGTAAAAATGATCAATATCTCCAAGAAATAATTGCACTAGGCGCTGCGGCTACACCAGCAACTATTATCATAGACGGAGACAGTGAGGAAGTTGTTTTAGGATTTGACCAATCGAAGTTGGCTGAGGTATTAGGGATATAAAAAAATGGCGAACAGTGATTGTCACTGTTCGCATTTTTTGTAATTTTGTTCCAAATCGGAAAATTCCCATGGACCTACCTTTTTTCTTTGGTAGCAGATTTTTAATTGTCTCCCAATAGCAACTTATCAACCAACTTCATTGCACCTGTTAATCGATTTTCATAGCTTCCGTTTAATAGATGGTACTCAATGTTATGCTTCTTTAACAATGCCTTTAAGTGACAATTGTTTTGATCCCTGACTGTTTCCTCTCCATGCACTCTTAACCCATCATCCACCCATTTCACATTGGGTTCAAGGAAAAGCCAAAGATCGTAATCTTGTAGTTTGGCTATTTCATCAAGCACCGGTTGATGTTCATCATTGTAGAGGTTTGAATAATATTGAGTAACGATGGCTTCTGTATCGATAAAAACTAGCTTATTGGCCTGTTCAATGGCCTTAAATTCTTCCATCTTATGACCATAGGCAATCTTTTGATAATCTTCCGAAACTAAGATACCGTCACAGCCACCTAATTCTTCACAAAAGGTTCGGCCATATTCTGAAACGTAAGTGGTGTTGTAAATTTTCGCGAGGTTTCTCGTTAGGGTTGATTTTCCGCAACTTTCTGTACCAACTACTACGATTTTTTTTACAAAATAAGGCCTGACATTAGTAGGGATAAACTCCCAATGCCTAAAAACACCTTCCTTACGAATGGCAGTAGCAGAAATGTTTACATGCGTACGCATGGGGTCAATTAGTATGTGTTTGGAAGTTGGATATAACTCTTTAAAAATATCATTATATTCATTTTCAGAACTAAAGACGGAATCAATTGGCTTTCCTATTTTCTGTTTTATGAGGTGAGCACCTTCTGCCCAGTTGTAGTTGTCATTATCTTGATCATCTTCAATCGCTATTACTTTTACATTCGGCATATCTTTTGTTAATTGGGAAAGCCAGCGCAAGCGAATGGTAGCTGGGATATAATCCATTTTTGTATCCAGGCAGAGTTCGCTGTCTCGTAATTCGCTATGTGATAAAATAACGTACAGTTCATCCACCATTGATGAGGCATAGGTTATGGCATACACATGGCCAAGATGTAGTGGAAGGAACTTTCCTCCAATAAAACCAACTGTCATTTACGCCGCCTCCTGCACTTGTTTGATCGATAACTTTCTCCAGTTGATATACCCGTACACGCTATTTACTAGGAATGCTGACCACATGACTAACATGGAGAAGTCATTACCACCTTGCGTAACGAGAGCAGTTACCCATAGGAAAATGGATAGGATGTTTACAGAGATCCATAATAGCCATTGTTCTGTATATCGTTTTAACATCAATATTTGTGCTGCAATCGATAATACATTTGTGGCTGAATCCGTCCAAACAACTTTACCGCCGAGGAATTTTAGGAAAAATCCATAACCTACTATAAGAGTTAACATCAATAATATGGTATAAAGGCATCCCTTTTTCGTAAGGCTCTTTACGATTACATCTTCACCTTTGACACCATGATCGGTTTTGTTCTTTTTCCACAGATAAATCCCGATGAATTGCACTGGGAAGTAAAACAGCGCATTGAGCATTACCTCTCCGTACAAACCATAACCGTAGGCAATATATGCATAGGTTCCTGTTTGAATGATCCCAAAATAATAGTTTGATATTTTCCCCTTTGCGACTAAAACCACGCATAGCATGCCAGTTATTGATGAAATTAAGCCGATGAGTGAGTCTTCCCATGCAAAGAATAAATAGATGTTAACCATAGTGAAGGTAAGTAGCCAGATGATTTCAAATCGTGACCAATTTTTAAATATCCCCATTTCACTCTCTCCCCTAGCTTTGTAGTTTATTTCTGTAAACTGAAACAATCGGTTGACTCTCATTAAACCGGTAAAGCTGCGCAGGTGTTTTCGAATAACGATTGGATTTCTTCGGCTTTCCGTTTTCCAATACCGCTTCGATAAACGGCAGTGTTGGAGCCTTCCTGAAAAAAGCCGCATCTGTCGAGATCGATGGGTCATCTAAAACGGTTAATAACACCCCTTGTAATTCAGAAAGGACAAACTCTTCCGGTAAGAAATGCTTCGCCAATGTGGTAAGCGCCATATCCTTGCGAATAAACCAAATGGCATCATCGATAATTTTGCGATGGTCAAACGCAAGATCCAGTCCTAGTGCTTCTTCCATTGAAAATAGCTTTATTTCGGCGGCATCATAGGTTGTTTTACGACTATTTAAGGCCGATTCCTTCGCTATGACATAATGGGCATTGGAGATAATCCATCCCCGACTATCTCGATTGGGTTCATCATAGACACCAAAATGCTTGATTCGTAATCCACTGACACCTGTTTCCTCGAGTAGCCTACGCTCTGCCGCTTGGGATGCCGTCTCGTCTTGGCGGACAAAGCCACCTGGTAATGCCCACTTCCCTGCTTCGACGTTGGGATTGCCTTCATGATCGTATTCACTTCGTTTAATCAGCATGATTTTCAATGTTTTTCGTGGCGGCTTATACTCACCAATCATTTCAGATGTGATCGTAAAGACAGCAATGTCACTGGTATAGCCATCAGGTGTTGTAAATTTATTGGTTGTTTTCATTCTTATCACCTCTTTAATTAACATTTTGTTAATTGTTAATTACAATATATTCCTTACCTGCCTGTTTTGTCAACATTATTTTCCATTTGGACCATAGGGACGGTTCTGGTGGTTTTTTATCCATGAAAATGGCGAACAGTGAAAGTCACTGTTCGCCATTCCTTATTGCTATTTGTAAATATCTCCAGAAAAAATAAGTATAGTTTTTAACATAAAAATAGCAATTGAAAAAACAATGGAATTCATTTTCCATTGCTTTTATTGTTGAATTTCGCCATTTGTTCGTAATACGTTGAAAATGTATTTTACCACTTGAAAGTTGGCTCATCCATTTGTAGATTGTCGAAATCTCATATAAATGATGCTAGAAAAAAAATGATACTAATCCACACACAAAGAGGTGAATAGAAGGCGGTATCTTGTTTTGCAAATCTAGTATGTTTGATTTTCTTGAAAAAACCTACATATTTCCCTTCACCAAAAGCACGTAACAAGAAAACAATTCCTCCAGCTATACAAAGCCATTTTGAAAGAGGGGAGGATTTGATGGCTGCTAATAAATCTAATTGAACTATTAGAAGTACAGATGCAAAAAAGCAAAGTAATCCGATAAAAAGTGTGCCTAACATTCTTGGTCGTAAAACTGGTAATTTACTGTCATCTTTAGTTGGAAGAGCCGTATTTACTCCCCAACTTCCACCAAATGCCCAAAAAACGTGTAACATACCAATAATTATAAATATTAAAGACGTTATTTCTATTAAAATCTTTATCAATTTCCCACCTCATCTGTATGAAAGTGTTCATACGATTGTTTACATAATATAATTATCCTTTCAATTTAAGTGTTTAAACCTTCATCCTTCCACCACAATTCTCAATAGAAAGTTTTACGGAACTGCCTATTGTTTGAAAAATACTTCTCCTTTTGACATCTGTTTACCTATTGTTTCCACTATATGTTTGATTATCTTTTCTTTTAATCTCCATCTTCTTACCTTCTGCGCTGGGTCTAGACCATTTTCCACTACTATACTTTTCAAATCTTTCAAATCTAAGGGTTCGAGAAATTCTAATAGGCCATGAGGGCCATCCTTTTGATACATTTCAAAAATATTCATACCGTAGGTTTTTGAGATGATCTGTAAAGATTTTTTCTTTTTCTTAGCATTTTTTATGTCATTTGAGCTTTCGTCTAAACAGCCGAATATACTTTTTGCGAATTCGTCATCTTCTTGGATCTTTTTGGCAATTGCTATAAATATAGTTGCAATTTGCTCCCTAATATTTGGATTATTATAATCAAACATATTGACAAAACTCCTCTGTTATTTGTGAAAATGCTTCAAATAAAGGGGAGCCAGATGAACCATACTTTTGTTTTATTGTATTTACTCCTTCTGCTTCAAAATGAGTCGCATCAGCTGGTTTGGATGCAAGAGGAATTCTGGTTTCAAACAGCCTTGGTAGTTCTCCAGCAGCAGCTTTTGTTTGCATTTTCATTAAGGTAGTTTGGTGCCTAGTAACATTGGAACGATACATGGAAGCAATAATACCAAGGGCTTGAACGTTTGATTCTGTCCTTCTATTAAAACTATTAACACTGGATATTATTTGTGGGATTCCGTAAGTAGATAAATGATCAGGAATAGTGGGTATTAGGTAATAATCACTTATATTTAATCCATTTTGTGTGACAAGTCCTAAATTTGGAGGGCAATCAATTAAAACGTAATCATAATTTTTTATGTAGTCATTTACAGTCCGTTTTAGTACATCAATCGGACGAATTAAAGCGGTTTGGCCAATATTAATGAGACGATCCTGAATTTGTACGAAGTCCAAACTTGAGGGTAATAAGTGCAAATTAGACAATCCGCCATAAAGGTTAGAACATCCTTTTACAACGGAACTTTCTAAATCAAAATCGCTTGTATCATCTATTTTGTCTTTAAATAAATGAAACAAAGTTCTATTAGAACTGTTCCTCAATGCCCATTCATCTTCTCCTATCAAGGAAACCGTCGAGTTTGTTTGTGGGTCCAAATCAATGACTAAGACTTTATACTCTTTTTCAACAACTAAAAACTCAGCCAATCCAACGGTAAGAGTAGTCTTTCCTACACCCCCTTTAAGGTTAATAATACTTATGACTTTAGACATACTAACTCCCCCATTCTAAGTAGCATGTCATAAATATATTCATAGATATTTTGTCCCATTTCATACAAAGAAGTTTCTTATAAAAAAGTAATAGAAAATCCTGTCCCTGTATTCAAATAATTTATTATTTGAAATTTACTCCTGCTATACTAAGGCTAAAGAAACTGCCCCTTTTAAAGAGACAGTTTCTTGGTTTAAGCTTATAGGTTTTTTTACCTTCAACTCCAAAGGAAAACATTAATCCAACGTCCCCCATTTATTCAAATAATGGGCTAACTGCTTTTTCGTTATGAATCCTGGCGATTGCCTCTACTAGGAGTGGTCCTACGGATAGGGAGGTGATTTTATTAATCATTTTTTCTTCAGGAAGTTCGATG
Organism: Bacillus sp. (in: firmicutes); assembly: GCA_039832695.1. Classification (GTDB taxonomy): domain Bacteria; phylum Bacillota; class Bacilli; order Bacillales; family Cytobacillaceae; genus Neobacillus. The sequence continues at coordinate 46,305 of JBDOMM010000044.1, read as the reverse complement.
GTATTGGTGACCACTAGTTCTGTAATAGGCGATGCCTCTATTCTACTGATTGCTGGCCCAGAGAGAACCGGATGAGTGCAGCAAGCATACACCGCTTTTGCTCCATTTTCCATGAGGGCGCTAGATGCTAACGTAATGGTGCCTGCTGTATCAATTAAATCATCAATAATAATGGCATTTTTTCCTTCGATATTCCCAACGATATTCATGATTTCGGCAACGTTAGGTTCTGGACGTCTTTTATCAAGAAAAGCAATAGGTGCATGTAATCGGCTCGCCATTTTTCTCGCCCTTACAACCCCGCCATTATCGGGTGCCACAATGACCATATCCTCCAATCCCTTATTCTCAAAATACTGTGAAAGAATCGGAACACCAATTAGCTGATCAACAGGGATGTCAAAAAAACCTTGAATTTGCGGAGCATGAAGATCCATTGTAATCACCCTTGTCACCCCAGCAGTCTCCAATAGGTTGGCAATAAGTTTCGCTGTAATCGGTTCGCGTGAACGAGCCTTTCGGTCTTGGCGAGCATATCCATAATAAGGAATAACTACGTTAATGTTCTTAGCTGATGCCCTTTTCAATGCATCAACCATGATTAGAAGCTCCATAATATATTCATTCCCCGGCTGGGAAGTGGATTGAACTAAATACACCTCACTGCCGCGGACACTTTCTTCGATATTAATTTGAATTTCACCATCACTGAATCGTGATACAGAGCATTTCCCCAGCTCACAACCCAATAGCTGAGCCATTTCCGTAGCCAGCTTTCGATTGGAATTTAAGGTAAACATCTTAAAACGTTCATTTAATTGATAAGTCACTTAAAGTCCTCCATGAAGTCATTATGAATCAAGCCTTTATACACATGCGATTTACTATACAAAAATTGGGTTAATCGGTTCCTCACCAGTTAAAACATTCGTTAGATTATCAACTGCTAACCTCGCCATCTTCATTCTAGTTTGAATAGAAGCACTTCCTATGTGGGGTAGCATGACCACATTCGGTAAGGAAAGCAATGGATGATCTACCGGAACGGGTTCTTGTTCAAAAACATCGAGCCCGGCAGCCCAGATATCCCTAGCCTTCAACGCTTGAAATAATGCCTCTTCATCAACAATTCCACCTCGTGCCGTATTAATGAGGATGGCTGTACGTTTCATCAGCAACAATTCTTCTTTCCCAATCAAGTGATGAACCTCTGGGCTGTAGGGCAAGAGTAGGCAAACAAAATCGGATTGCTGTAACAAATCCTCCAACTCCGCATAGTGAATACCTAGTTCTTCTTCTTTTTCCTCTTTTCTCGTCCGACTATGGTAAAGAACATTCATGTCAAAGCCCTTTGCCCGCTTAACCAATGCTTCCCCAATTCTTCCAAACCCAATAATACCTAATGTGGCCCCATATACATCCTGCCCTGTTAGCTGCATCAGGGACCATGCTCCCCATTCCCCACTACGTAAGAAATCGGAGGCCTCGACCACTCTTCTGGCTGTAGTCATTAACAGCGTAAACGTTAAATCGGCTGTCGTTTCTGTTAATACTCCCGGTGTATTGGTCACCACAATCCCTCTTTTAGCAGCCGCTTGAACATCGATATGGTTGTAGCCAACTGAGCACGAACTAATCACCTTTAAATGCTGGGCTTTCGTTAGCACCTCTTCATCTATGGAATCAGTTAAAAGACAAATAAGGCCGTCCACTTCTTCTACTTCCTTCAGTAGCACTTCTCTAGGAACAGGGATTTCTTCCTCCTCCCACATTGTGACTTGAAAATGGCTTGAAAGTTTATCAATCATTTCTTCGGATAGCCTTCTGGTTACATAAACCTTACATTTCAACTCATTCCCCCCCTTTCAAGCTTTGGGCAGCACTTATCGCAAAAAATGTCTTTAATGACGGATATAATTCCAAAAAGACATGATACAAACGATCATAGGGTTGTAACTGGTCTTGCTTCGGTTCTATTTGACAAACCGTTGGATTATTAATTTTCCCCACCGCTTCTTCTAATGAAGAAAAGTAGCCAATTGCTGTTCCACCAATTAAACAGGCACCTAATACGCCTGTTTCAGAAATGCTCTTAATATGAATACACTTGTTTAAAACATTGGCTTTGATTTGAGCCCAGTCCTTATTCTTTGCACCACCGCCAATGGAAGAAAAGTGATTTACCTGAATCTTGTAGTTGGTTTCAATAATTTCATAGATTTGTCTCAGTCCAAAGGAACAGCCTTCTAAAATGGCGCGAAACATATCCGCCTTCGATGTGTTCAAATGAATCCCAGCAAAAACCCCTCTTGCATTGGCGTCCCAAATTGGGGACCGTTCACCTTGCATATAAGGAAGGAAAAAAACACCATTAGCTCCTATAGGAGATTGTTTACATAAATCTTCAAAAATAGCTTTCGTGTGTCCCTCTGGTTTTAACCATTGCTCATAAAACCATTGGATCGATACACCTGGAAACGACATCGCTCCATGGGATAGCCAACGATCTTTGATCACGTGACATCTATTCAAAAAGCGACTATCTAAACAATCGGGCTGATCTGTACAAACAGTTAATACATTGGATGTCCCAACAGACTCAAACATTTCATTGATTCCAACCCCTAATGCCACGGCAGAGCATGCGGTGTCCGCAGCCCCCGCAACAACCGGAACGGTGCCCTTGGAGGAAACTTCCGGGAGGATCAAATCTCCTATAATCGAATGAGGGTCGACGACCTTTGGCAGCTTCTCTCCATCAATCCCGACCTTCTCATAAATTTTTGACGACCATTGATAATTTTCAACATCATACATTCCAGTGAAAGAGCTCTGAGTCCAGTCCATGACAAAACAACCAGTGAGCTTGTGTAGAATAAACGTAGAAAGATTTCCCCATTTATGCGTCTGTTCATATAGATCTGGATGATGTTTTTTGAACCACAAATGAGTTGTAATCGTATACATTCCTGGCTCTAACCGGTTCCTCGTAACCTTGTAAAGCAGGTCTTCACCCACTACATCCTTGATCCAGTCTGCTTCGGCTTTACTTCGTTGATCTAAATACATAATTCCGTGAGATAAAGGCTCTCCCTTTTCATTTAAAAAGACAGAGGAATTGCAAAAAGTAGAAAGGGAAACGGCATCAATCGTACCCTCCATTTCTACTTGATGCCACACTTTCAAAAGCAACGATTTCGTCTTACACCAAATATCCTCTAAGTCAATTTCTACCCAGCCCTTTTGGGGATAAAGAAGGGAGTATGGCTGGTACTCTAGGTAAGCCATTACACCTTCTTTATTCATTGATCCGACTTTGATTCCACTAGTGCCAATGTCAATTCCAATAATGTGAGACATCATTTATCACCTAATTTTTAGTTTACACTTGCAGGTGTGTTCATTAACTCGTTATAAAGTTCGAGTGTTTCATGAACCGTTCCTTTATGATGGATAATATTTTTAAACGCTTTTACCACTGCAGTTGGATTAGGATTATTCCATACTATTCTACCAAAAGTTATTCCTGTTCCACCAGCATCGATTACATCATAAACCATTTGGAAATAGTCTTCTATGTTATTCCCATTATCTCCACCAGCCACAACTACCTTCCCGGGCGTAGATTCAACCACCTTATGGAATGTTTCTGGATTTCCTGTGTACTTTGTTTTAACAATGTCTACTCCTAGCTCAGCACCAGCACGAACTGCGTATGCAACATGCTTCCAACTATTCTTTTCATCCTCCGGAATTTGGTTTCCTCGTGGATAAATATGAGCAATCATTGGTAATCCATGGGCCGCTGCTTGACCCGCGATTATTCCTAAATTTCGGAGCTGTTCTGGTTGGTCATCTCCTCCCACAATACAACCCATGGAAACAGCATCTGCTCCTAAGCGCACCGCTTCATCTACTTCAGTAACCCATGCATCATAGTTTGGTTGCCACGGTGAGAACGTAGAGCATTTTAGAATAAATCCGGTTTTGCCTGCATGCGGGCGATAACATAGGTCGGCAATTCCTTTGTGCATGGTGATGGCATCAGGACCTCCGGCAACAATTTCATCCATTTTCCGTTGAATGGGCATAAGTTCATCAAATATACCGCGTGCCATTGCCTGGTCAACTGCTACCGCTAAAAGCTTTCCTGACTCTTGGTTCAATAAACGATTCATCCGAATTTCTTTTCCTAAAAATGCCATAACAAAACACTCCCATTCTCATATTTTAATAGTTTTATTGAGTAATAACTGATTTCATTCCATTTCCGTTTCGTACATCTACGATCGCTTGTTCAATATCATCTAAGGTGTATCCTTTTGTCGTTAATACCTCTGTATTAATTTGACCAGTAGCTATAAGTGACATGGACCTATGATAATCCGCTCGCGTTAAAGCGGATGTACCATTCACATTAATTTCATTGTAATGAATGACGTTTGGATCAATTTCAGACATGACACCTTTAGTGAACCCGGCAAACAAGTTTAAGGTTCCTCCCTTTTTCAATAGGTTCGCACTGGAATTGACAAGGAACGGAACGCCAATGGCCATGATTACAACATCTGCTCCAAGCCCATCAGTTTCACTTAGGACAAGATCCTGTAAAGATTCATTTTGAGGGTTCACAGCAAGGTTAGCACCTGCCAGTAGCGCTTTTTCACGACGATGGGCAATCGGCTCACTCAAGATAACCGACTTCGCTCCGGCAATTTTCGCTAATTGGACATGCATGAGTCCAATTGGTCCTCCCCCAACCACGACAACGACATCACCCATTTTGACATTCGCTTTTCTCTGACCGTTGATACAGCAAGCTAGCGGCTCTGCTACAACTGCCTCTTCAAAGGAAATATGATCAGGAATGCTCACTAGATTTCCAGCTTCTAATGCCGTGCTTGGGATCTTTACATACTCCGCAAAACCACCATCAAACTCATAGCCAATAGCTGTTCGGTTGGCGCAAACATTTTCTCGCCCGTTTAAGCAGTAATAGCATTTCCGACATGGAATAACCGGCATCACGCCCACTCGATCTCCGACAAAGAAGTCCTTCACCTGAGCGCCCACTTCTTCAATCGTTCCGACTAGCTCATGACCAATAATAGAAGGGGTTCTGACACCTTTTGTCTTTTTTCCTTCAAAAATCCGCACATCGGTACCGCATACTGCACTTGCGTTCACCTTTACAAGTACCTCAAAATCATTTATTTCTGGTTTTTCCACTTCTTCAAGTTTTAATTGATTAGGTCCATGAAATACCGCTGCCTTCATATCGCCTATCTCCTTTCATACCTATATTTACTATTCAACATATGGTGGTAATTTCCTTCGTAAATTATTAAAAAAATGAGAAGAAAACTTTCCTTCATGTTTTCTTCTGTATTTACAAATTAAACCAACTGATTGGAGCCGTAATAATCTGTGGAATGAAAATAAAGACAAGCAAGACCGCAAAGGTAACGAGTATCCATGGTAATGTTGCTTTACTTAACTTCTCAATTTTTAATCCCGTTATATTACAGGTTGCGTATAAACAGACACCAACTGGTGGTGTCACCAATCCTACTGAAAGAAGTATAACTAAGAATACAACAAAGAACACAGGGTCAATTCCAACTGCTAAAACCGTCGGCATTAATATCGGTACTAGGATAAAGATGGCGGCTGTCGCATCCATAAACATCCCCACAATGATAAAGAATACAAACAACAACAACATGATGATCAGTGGGCTATCACTTATTCCACCGATAAATGTAGCAATCTTTGACGGGAGACCATCATACTCGAACACCCAGCTAGCTGCCTTGGCAGTGACGGCGATAAAAAGAATCGTTCCTGTTAAGTTAGCTGTTCTAAAGAAGATATTCGGTAGTTTCCTGAAGGTTAAGCCCTTGTAAACAAACAGCGCAACTACTAAGGTATATAGAACAGCGATGGCGGCTGCCTCCGTTGGTGTAAATACCCCACTCAAAATACCAGCCAGTAAAATAACGGGTGAAAGCAAGGCTGGGAAGGCGTGAACAAATTCTTTCCTAAACAGCCTCCATTCAAACTTTTGCCGGACTCCATAGCCATGTTTCTTACTGTAATAGAAGTTGTAGCACATAAAGATAATCGCAATGAGTACCCCTGGAACAAGACCGCCGACTAAGGCAGAACCAATCGAAACACCAGCTGTTGAAGCAGCAACTACCATCAAAATACTAGGTGGAATAATGGTCGCTAGCATAGAGGTGATAAGGGTTAGTGCCGCAGCATATTCCAATGGATATTTGTTTTTTGTCATAGCAGATATGGTAATACGGCCAATGCTGGCGATATCTGCAACGGAAGAGCCTGCCATACCAGCAAAGATAAGACCTGCTAGAATATTGACGTGGCCTAAACCACCCGTCATCCAACCCACTGCACTTTTTGCAAAATCAAAGATCTTCTCCGCTACTCCCCCTTCGTCCATAATGATTCCGGCTAAGATAAATAATGGAACAGCTACCATAATAAAGCTATTCATGGAGCTGTACATCGATTGGGTGACAATACTCATAGGTACATCTGTATAAAGAAGAATGGTTGCGACCACTGAAATACCTAGAGAGGCAGCAATAGGAATACCAATGAACATTAAGATAAAGAATAAGATTAATAGAAAAATCGACATTCTATTGCTTCACCTCCTCTTGGATGAGTGCACGGTCATAAAGTAATGACTGAATGATATTAAGAATCCCAATGATGGCGGAAGCAGGCATACACAACCCAATAATCCACATCGGTAATAGTAATACCGAGCTTTTTTCACTTGTATTGATTTGCTGTGACATAAACTCTATACCATATATCAACATAAAAACAAAGAATCCAATCGAAGCGAGTGAATAAATCCATACCGACCCTTTTTGAATAAATTTGGGTAGCAGTTTCAATAATAGGGTGACTCTGGCGGATTCTGCTTTACGATAGCCAATCCCAATCCCCAGATATATTAGCCAGATAAAGGCAAAACGAGTTACCTCCTCCGTCCATGGCGCAGGCTTCCCTATTAATCTCCCAAAGATTTGCCAGATAACCACCACAAAAATGGTCATGGCAGTCAAGGACGCCACTGTATCCGTAATATTGTTAATGACTTGAAAGAAACGTTTAAGTTTACCTTTTTCATCCTTAACCATGTATTTTCTCCTTTAGTTCAATATGGGAGGCGGTCCGCTTGACACATTGGACCGCCCTAATCACTTACTTACTCACTCTTACCAACAAATTCTAGTATTTTCCCGAAGAACTCATCATCTTTCACTAAGCCCTTGAAGGTTGGATACGCTTTCTTTGAAACTTCCACAAAGAGCTGCTGCTGATCCTTCGTTAACTCGTTGACTTTCACTCCTTTGTCCTTAAGAAGTTTAATCGCCGAATCGGCTTCTTTTGTATCGTAATCCAATGCCCACTTTTGAATTTCCTTTGAAGCATCTGTTAAGATTTGTTGTTGCTCGTCAGTTAAGGCATCGAATTTCTTCTGATTAATTCCTACAACCCAACCATCTGCCATATGGTTTGAAATGGTTACGTATTTTTGAACCTCATATAATTTTGCCGCCGTTACTACACCGATAGGATTTTCTTGACCATCAATTGTTTTTAACTGCAGTGCGTTATAAACTTCACCGAAGTCCATTGGTGTGGTAACAGCACCAGTACCCTTGAAGAATTCTACCCATAATGGGTTGTTTGGAACGCGTAATTTAATTCCCTTTAAATCTTCAGGTTTGGTAATAGGATTCTTTGAGTTCGTAATTTGTCTAAAATCACGCGTCCAATATCCTAATCCATGAATATCTAATTTCGAAACGGAACTTAATAGGTCTGCCCCTAGTTCACTATTTAAAAAGGAGACAAATTGACTTTTATCATCGAATAGATATGGGATACTAATCGCACTAAATTTTGGTTCAAAGTTGGCGTAAAGTGATGTGGAAAGAACCAACATATCAAGGCTTCCCGCTCCAAGTTGTTTGACGGCTGCCGCTGGGTCTCCGCCATACAGAGTTCCGTTTGGATGAACCTCAATCTTAATGGATCCATTACTTTTTTCCTCTACTACCTTAGCAAACTCTTTTGCAGCAACTGATACAGATGCTGTGTCGGGATCAGGAGTTGAAAGATTAAACGTTACCGTCTTACCTGTTTTTCCTGATTCACCTGATTTTCCCGCTTCAGATTTCCCATCCCCACTTGTTGAACTGCTACATGCTGCTACAGATAACATTAGAACAACCATCAATACTACAGATAAAAGCTTCTTCATTTACTTTTTCTCCCCCTCGTTCGTTTGTTAACGCTTTCTTTTTTCGTTATAAAAAAAGAATATTCATTACAAACTTAATTTTCTGAAAACTCAGTTCGTACCCCCATCATAGCATATGGTGGTAATTTCCTTCAAGATTATTTTAAAAAAAATGAATTATTTCTTCAAAGGGGATCAAAAAGGCAAGTTTACATCTTTTTATCAATGGTAGACTTACGTGTTTTCTGCAGGTTGGCAAAGTACAATTCATACGCTTGATTGGCCACTGCGGCGACTAAAATATCAATAATCGTTAATTGAGCGATTCTTGAAGAAATGGCATCGGTACGGAATAGGGTTTCCTTTGATGCCGTTTGTAAGACAATGTCCGATATTTTCGTAATCGGTGATTTCGATGAATTGGTAATACAAATAATGGTGGCACCCGCTTCTTTTGCCAGTCTCATCGCATCTAAAACATCGGTATTGGAGCCTGTATGGGAAATTCCAATCACCACATCTTGATCGGTAAGGACACAAGCTGACATCGCCTGTAGAACGCTATCATTATAGGCAAATGATTTAATCCCTAATTTTAAAAGCTTATGGTGTGCATCTAGGGCAACCGTTCCAGACCCACCCGTTCCATAGAACTCAATTAGTCGGGCATTGGTAATCGCATCAACTGCCTTCTGAATTTCATCATCGCTACAAACTTCGATAGAGTCATATAACGCTTGAATATTGGACTGAAATACCTTCTTTTTGATCATCACCACATCGTCGCCTTTTTCAATCACTTCATGGATTTGCTTTTCAGGTGCGATGACTTCCCTCGCTAAATGAATCTTTAAGTCTTGAAATCCTTTATAGCCAAGTCGCTTACACAAACGGACGACCGAGGATTCACTCGTTTCACTTCTCTCAGCAACCTCTGTAATAGAGAGATGGATAATTTCCGCCTGGTTCTTTTCAATGAACTCGACAATCTTCTTCTCTGAATCCCGAAGCTTGGACATAGCTGCATTACTTCTTGTGAAGAATCCTGGATTCGTATTAATGTTTAATTCACTCACATATTTTCCTACCCTTCTAAGCAATTTTTATAGTTTCTATTCTATTATAACTATTCCATATTTTCTACCAGATTTTCGCTCAAACTTTTATGACTCAACAAATATTCCGTTCATTTTCTAAATTTTTTAAAAAATATAAAGTTTTTTCTGATTCATTGGAAGAGGTGCACATAGCCATCAAGCTAATTTTTCGACAATAGTGAAATTTGGCCTACCCTGTGGTTTCTGAACCATAGGGACGGTTCTGGTGGTTTTTTAGCCATTAAAATGGCGAACAGTGCCAGTCACTGTTCGCCATTCCCTACTTTTTAATCTACAAAAACGCCCCAACCATCGGAATAACCACCAAATGGTTTACTTAAATTATCCAATTCCCTTTGAATCTTAATGATTTGATTATAATTTAATACCATTTTTTTAGAAGAACTACATGCCCACTCATCCGTTTCGTCATCTTGTTCTAAGAAACAATTGTAGCCCGCTCCTTTAAGTACTTGCGATAATTTTTCACCGGTGGCTTGATCCGGAACCGCTACAAAAAATTCGACAGATTGTGGTTTCTTAAAATTCACTCCATCTTTAAATAGACTTTGCAATGCCTGTCCATCAGCATCATTTGGGAATTTCATTTGTTTTCCTCCATATTCTAGTACATACAATGGTGTCATTGTCATTCAATTATTTCCTTTTTACTAATAATCGTTTTAAGATTTTATAGATTTGGTAACCGATTCTACTAGTAGTGACCGGCACTATTTTACTTATTAAGAAGACCTAAAAAGGAACAAATAGTTAAGATTCCTTTATCAAAGTTTTCTAGGTTAAAGTGTTCGTTTGGAGCATGCAGATTTTCGTCTGGCAAACCGAATCCCATTAAAACAACGGGCGCATGTAGTGAATGGCTGAAATCCGATACAATTGGAATCGAACCACCTTCTCTTTTGTAAACAGGCGCTTTCCCATATACGGTTTCATATGCTTCTGCCGCTTTTTGAATCATCGGACTATCGATCGGCGTTAAAAATGGATTACCCGTATCTTGCAATGTCACATTCACCGTGCATCCTTTTGGAGCATGTTCTTCCATGTGCTTTTTAATTAATCCCTGAATTTTTACCGGGCTTTGATTATGGACGAGACGGCAGGTAATTTTAGCATGAGCCTCGTTCGGGATGACTGTTTTTGTCCCTTCTCCCTGAAATCCTCCCCATAACCCATTTATTTCTAATGTTGGACGTGAATTGATTCTTTCAGAATAAGGAAAATCGTTCTTTTCTCCTCCCGTTAATTCCGTTAACCCTAATGTTTGTTTTAGCTTATCTTCATTGAAATCTAATGCTTTAATTTGTTCCTTTTCAAATTCGGTGAGTTCGACTACATCATCATAGAAATGTTCAACCTTTACTTTTCCATTTTCGTCATGAAGTGAGCTAAGAAGCTGTACCAATAGATGGTTCGCATTTTGAACTCCACCACCATACATGCCTGAGTGCAAATCAGAATTAGCGGTTTTAAGTGAAAGTTCTAATGCACAGAGACCTCTTAAAGAATAGGTGATCGCAGGTACACCCCTGACCCACATATCTGAATCAGAAATGACTACTACATCACAGGCTAATTTCTCTTTGTTTTCGGCTAAAAATGGCGGAAGATGAGGACTTCCAATTTCTTCTTCCCCTTCGATACAAAATTTAACGTTTACTGGTAATTTACCTTCAGATTTTAATAGTGTTTCCACTGCTTTTATATGTAAGAATGTTTGTCCCTTGTCGTCAGTTGCGCCTCTTGCATAAATCTTTTGATCACGAATCGTCGGTTCAAATGGAGGTGTTTCCCATAGATGAACAGGATCAACGGGCTGTACGTCATAATGCCCGTATACTAAAACGGTTGGGGCATTTTCTTGATGAAGCCAGTCGGCATACACAATAGGATGACCTTTTGTCTGGATGATTTCAACGTGTTCCATTCCAATGGATTCTAGCTTTTTGGCAATCCAAGACGCTGCTTTTTGAATATCCTCTTTATGCTCGGATAAGGAGCTAATGCTTGGAATTCTAAGCAACTCTTTTAATTCCTCGACATTTTGAGTATGTTCACTGGATACTAATTCTGATAATTGACTCATGTTCTCACCTTTTCTCGTTTATTTTCAATTGGATTGACTTTAGATGTTATGTATTCTTTGGTCTCTTTTAGTTTGAACAAAAATCATTTATTTTTCCAGTAATTAATTAAATATTTTCACTGATATGGCTTTTGTGGAACACCGCAGGAACCTTTTACTTCCTCTTTTTATTTAGATAAACTCCAATTAAAAATAGAGACGCATTTAAGGTGACAGATGATAAACTAAACTGTTTTCGAGTTTTTCTCTTTATCTTTATGATGTTTATACTAGAATTAGTTTTAGCTGCAGTTTCCTTTTTTTGGTTATGTGTTTTGTCATGTGATGCATTAAAAAGTAAATCGTCATACATCTTTCTTTTTTCAACATTTTTAAGAACTTCATATGCTTCTCTCACTCTTTTAAACTGTTCAGCATTCCCTTTTACTTTATCTGGATGTACTTCCTTTACCTTTTTTCGATAAGCTTCTTTAATCTCAAAAAATGTTGCATCATAGGGTACATCTAAAATACGATAATAATTACCAATGAATCCCATGATTTCCACCCTCTTTCGCTTTAAATAGCCTTGTCTTCCGTTTTAATCCTTTCAAAATAATATTCTATTTTTATCTTAAAAAGACCATAGGGACGGTTCTGGTGGTTTTTTAGACATTAAAAAGGCGAACAGTTTCAGTCGCTGTTCGCCTTTTTTACATACATCTATTCTCCTGCTTTTTAATCTACAGAAACGCCCTAACCGTCAGAATTTGTTTCTTTCAATAAAACTTAACCTAAAAACTGGTAAAATGATATAATCATAGATAAATGTTCCAAAAAGGCGGAAGGTATGGAAAATTACACCAAAAAAAAGGAGATGGAATATGAAAAATAACAAATTAGAATACATAAAGGTTGCCTGTTTAGTTGTTATAGCAGTAAGTTTATCCGTTATTGCTTGGAAAACTGTTAGTCAAGTTAACGTGTTACAAGACATTCAAGAAAGTCTAAACCGTATTGGAATTAGACTTAGCCAACTTCAATAACAGATGTTAAGCGAAGAATCCATTAGTGGGTTCTTTTTTAAGCCTTTCTGAACATTGCAATACATTTAAGTTTACATAATATTATTACCTTTAACCAAGACCCCTATCCTACTTTCTCCACCACATTCCCATTCTGAAAGCTACAGGCGTAAGGGACAGTTTTATAGGTTTATATACTACCCATTTAAAACCATGAGAACCGTCCCTCTGGTTTTTAATTACTTATCACAATATCATCAAAATTGATTCTTTGTCCTGATGTACCTGAAACGACAATTCGGAAACGGACTGGTGCTGTTTGGTTAAGTGTAAATGTTTTCACTGTTAGAGTTGATGAACTAGTATTCGTACTTCCAACGTTTGTCCATGTAGAACCGCTATTGGTAGACATTTGAAGCTGCCAATTTGCCCCGCTGTCGGTACTGAAATTAGCATGAGATATTTGTAAGCTTTTTGCTCCACTTACGTTGAAGTTCATGGTAATGGCTCCGGCTGCTCGTACACGTGCCGACTGTGTGCCCGTTTTCTTGTCACCAGATAAATTCCCAATGAGTGCATTATCAAAGTACCAAGAACCACTTGCGAGTGTGACATTGCCAGAAGAGTAAGCTGTTTTGGTACCTGATTCAAACTTCTCATTTAATACTGTTGTTCCGACAGATCCACTAGAACCGTAACCATAGGAGCCGGATTTAAACGTGGATGAATCATACCATTTATAGCCTGTTGCTGGTGCAGCCCACGGTTCCGCAACCGGCTCCGTAGAAGTTTGTGGATTTTCCATCGATAGTAAGGAAGTTGGCTGGTCAAGTTGCAGCCCGCTAACTTGTGATAACGCCGTATAACTTTCTTGTTTTGCCAACCAATCGATGATATTCACAAGCAATGTACCATCATTCTGTTCCTTAAAACCATCATACGTTGTCTTACTGGAGCCTGTTTCTTCACGTAAATATTTTGGAGTCGCATCTTCTACAGGTGAGGAATCTCCGATAAATGCTGCTTTTCCTAAACCTAGCTTAGCGACCGCTGCATAAGGGCCCTCTGCTCTGCCCCCGCCATTATAGACACCTTGATCGACGGCATTTCCCCATGCCACCGATGTTTGAGGAAGATAGACTATACCTTTTGCTTTATTTGGATCGGTTATAGCTAGTGTTGACCCCGCATGCATGGCAACAGTAGAGACGCCCGTAGTAATGCCGAAGGACTGACTTGGTGCCACAATATCATTGGCTGTTACATCGCCAATCGCGTTGTAACGGAAGCGGATTCCGAAGTTGGTTGAAAGCCAGTCCGATCCTGTTACACTCTGCATAGCTGCAGAAGATGCCTCTTCCGTACTCATACCTTTTGTAGGATTGGAATAGGCACCTCTTCGGTAGCCATTAAAGACCTCCGAAGCATCCCAACGGTTTTTGTTACGGTCCGCATTATAATGGTCTCCGATAAAAAAGATACTTCCGCCATTTTGCACATATTGGATCATGGCTGCTTGTTCAGACGTTTTGTAAGGGATATTTGCTTCTCCAATAATGAATACATTATAGCCTTGTATATCTTCATAGGTAATCGGTGAGTTTTTACGCAGTTCTTTTGCATAGTACCCTTTGTTTGCTAAGGCATTGGCAAATTCAGAAAACCCTCCATCTAAAACCCAATCGGCTGCACCGGCTGTTTGTCCGTGGGTATTATCAAATAAGATTTTCTTCCCGTTAGCCGTACCGACTGGTTGCAGCTGTGGAGCAGGGTCTAGTGCATTCTCGGCTGAAGCATTCGGTGTAACATAAAAAAGAGAGGAGATTAATAGAAAAACTAATGCAATCACTGAAAATCGTTGACGTGTCAATCAAATCACTCCTTTAATGTGTGTTCCTCATTAAAGTACCACACTACTATTAAGGGAATGTTGTGAATTCGTAAAATTAAAAATTTTCCCAACATGAACCATGATCGACAAGCACCACGTAAACAATATTCGTTTGAATAAATGAAAAAAGTGCCGCTTCAATTGCTGAAACGACACTTTTCTTTGTTTGTGATTAGAACCCAGTTAAATTGCAATTTCGTCCGCGACAAGGGCTGCCATATTTTTCAATACCTCATAAATGCTTTTAAAGCCATGAGGATTCTCTTTACTTAGTTGAATAAATCCCCAATTCATTTCCACTTGTAGCGTTGGGATTTGGCATCGATCGGCTATATGTGCAGAAACACAGTTTGGGTTTAACGCTCGGAACTTGTGATCAATCCCAATTTTATCAATCCCATGACTCTTGGCAATCGTTGTCATCGCATTCACCAGGTCCCATTGCTCGTGTATATTTTTTCCATTACCTGTAGCAATTTCAAGTATATTTGCTTTCGATGAATGCATAACATGTAAATCTATTAGTAGTTTAATCGAGTGACGATTGATATAGGAAATCAATTCATCTCTATATAAACTGTGCCGATCATAATTAGCATCATCCATCAAATTTCTCGTTTTTATGATGGCATGAAAATCTTCATTTTTATGTAGTAACGTTGCCAAGACCCCTGTATAGGATTCCGAATTCTTGGCTTTCCCGTTTCTCATCTGACTAACCGTATGTGGTGCAGAAATCATTATAGGGAGAGAGCCCTGCAAAATAACATGGGAGTCCCGATGTACAAATTGGTTCGTTATGAATTGTTCACTTAATTTAGTAATTTTTTCAATATCCATTTATTCTCCACTCAAAACTTACATTCACTTACTATTAAAATATCGATTATTACAGGTCTACACCGGTTGTTTCAAACACAGCTTACTTGTAATGAATTGAAAAATTTCGCCATAAAAATTGACGTCTGTTTTTAATAAAGAAGAGATTGCTGGGTTTGCATTGATCTCATTGAAAATAAACCCCTCTTCACCAAATAAAAGATCAACACCTGCTATACTGAGACCGATTATTCGCGTCACCTTTAACACCATGTCTTTTGTCTGTTCATCCAGGTCTATTGGGGTTGCCGATGCTCCTAGTGAAATATTCGATCGGAAATCAATATCAGAAGTTCGGAGAACCGAGCCTAGAATTTTATCTCCTACTACATATACCCTAACATCTCTACCAAAGCTCGACTTGATAAATTCTTGAAAAAATAATTCTTTACCAGTTATTCTTGCCGATTCCCTAATCGAAAGAAAATCTGTCTCATTTTCTACGAGATAGACTTCTTTTCCTTGAGCACCACTTGATTCCTTGGCAATAAAAGGTATCCCTAGTGACTGTTTCAGTTGGTCAAAATTAGATTGGTCCACGGAGCAATAATACATGCTCTGCGGTTGAGGAATCTGACATCGAGATAAAGTTTGATGTGCCCGCCATTTATTAAGGGACAATTCTTGCGATTCTGCAGTATTAAACGTTAGGATGTTTTCTGCTTCCAAAAATCGAACTAAATGCAAATCATAGGCACGAAATAAAACAAAGTCTGGAAGAGTGACCCTTTCACCATTAACAAAAACATAGCCCTTCCCGTTGAGGAACTGGATGGAAATATCCTCAATAAATAGAATATCTATTTTTAAATGGTGTTTTTTGGCTTCCTCATCAATCCATTTCTGATAGTGAGGAAACGTAGGCCGCTCGGCTACTTTCTTTTTGTTGATTATCCAGCCGTAGGCACTCATGAACGTCCATCCTCGATTTTTACCCTTTTTAAATCTCTTTTAGGAATTTCTGGTGTATCTGTCGTCATTCGATAATCTTCTAAACACTCGGTCCCATGCGTTAAATAGGCTTCTTCTACAAGATGTAAATAATCCAATGCAATCACGGCTTTTTCGTGTTTGAGACCGTATTCAAACCTTTGCTCCGCTTCTTTTAATCCTATGTATGCCCATGCTTTCCCCTTAAAAGGGACATCTACAAACTCAGTCACATCAACACGTTCATAATTCCGCTCTCGTAGGTCAAGTTGTTCAAGAACGTCCTTATTCACTTTAAATAAAACCCCAAAAATCGAACTGGATTCGTCTTTTTTAATATTAAGATAGGTTACAAATACATCTGGTCGTTCTCCAGTTTCTTTATCAATATAGTACTTGTAGCCCGGCAAATCTTCTGAATTCGCCATTGCTACGTTCCATGTACGTTTGTATGAACGTAATCGACAAAACTGAATAACTTCTTCTTTAATTTCATGGTTATCTAAGTATCTTTCAAGTTGCTGTTCATCCACTAAAGAGCCGTAACCAAAAATATAATGGTCAGTCATTGTAACATCCTCCTACATCTCAAAATCAGACCAACCATCCCAGTTGACGGATTTAATATTGTAATCTTTTGAGTCAATATCTTTAAACCGACTCCAATCTAAATCGTTTGGAATCTTGTAATTATGGAATTGTTGAAATTCACTGTTCAAGTCTGGACATTTCCCATTAAGTGAGACTAAAAGCGTACAGTCAGTAAAATCTTTTCCTTGAATGTGGGTAATTTCTTTCGTGTCGTAATTAAAATCGGATTCTTCTAAAGGTATATAAATAGTAAACGGAACGTGTGTAACAGCTAACTTCCAGCTATTATTCTTTAGGTTTAAATCCACATTTTTAATAAAATGAGTCTTTTGGTCTTCCCGTAATTTCGTAAATCGAGCGGTGACTTTTAAATCAATATTAATTAATCGTAATTTTGTTAGCTGTAAAAACGAATCGCTAGAACGGGTTGATTAGAATCATTATAAAAAATATTACAATTCTTTTTAAAGGTAATAATTTTCGGTGGAATAAACACTTTAAATACAATTAATCCGAAAAATAAAGATGGAAGTAGCATGGAGAGGATCTTCCCAATCCCATAAAGTATATAACTATAATCGGATGTAAGTGTGACTTCTTTACCGGGGACGCTTCCCCCTAAAAAATACATAAATGTATAATACCACCAGAACTTTAAGCTGTGTTGTGGTGGTTCGAAATTTTTAAAGAGAATAGCAAATATTAAACTTAGAAATAAATTAAATAAGAAAAAAAATAAAACCAGGACGCTAAGGCGATGTTTGGCTAAAAACGGCCTTAAATGATCCAACGTGATCGGGTGATTCGTTTCTTTTCTAAATAAATAAAAGAAGATTCTGGACAATTTTATGTAACCCCCCTTTAAATCTAACCAGAACAATCAAACGAAACAGAAATGACAAAAAACACCCAACGTACTTTCATTGTACGTTGGGCTGAAACTACAACCAAAAAGAAAATATAATTAATAGTTTTATTCCAAATTTACTGATTTTTCAATTGAAATTATTGGATTTACTTATAAGGTATTCTATCATTTTCATAGGTAAAACGATAGTCCCTAATTGGAAAATTTTTCGAAACCGCACAAGTGAAGTTTAGGCCTATAGGCTTACATGCTGCGATTCTTATTCGAGTTTAATTTTCTCCGACTAGCAATTAAAAAGCTGCTTACAGATATGCGTAAGCAGCTTTCTCTATTGGTATGTACTTTAATCATGAAAAACCATGGTTGCATTAAATCGATCTTTTCGGTATGGGTCATAAAATCCATCTGTAATGGTCCAATCAAAAAAGTCTTCTTTTTTAAATAATTTATGTTCATCTCTATGAGATCGCATTGGGAGTTCACCGATCAAAACAGCTTTTTTGGCTACGCGTTTTAATTCGCTAATAGCTTGTTGGACGTATTCGTCGGAATCGAAGTACAAAAATACACCATAACAAATGACTTTATCAAAGCTATTATCCTTAAAAATAAGATCATTCGCTTCTCCAACTAGGACAGAATTACCTAGGAATTCAATGTGCCGTTGAACAAGTGTAGGAGAATAGTCAATTCCTACATAATCACAATTTAAATGTTGTGCTAAAGCGCCTGCACCACAGCCAACTTCAAGAACCTTATCGGTTGGTTTGATATCAAGAGCTTTTACGATTTCGGCCGCTACCTCATGCATATCAACTTGTGTAGCTTCGTACCCATTATATGCAAGCAAATTTTCTTGTGAGCCGGATACTTTCCCTTTTCTCGTCCAGATTTCCTTCCATGTTTCTTGTGGTTGATTCATGCTGATTTCCTCCTTTTTTTGAGTAAGCATTGGAGTGTAATAGTTTTCTACTTTTTAATATTTAAAGAAAAAATACCCAACTAGGACACATTGCATAATGCATTCAATTAATGAATGTATTTTAATTATCATAATGTCTGGATTAAAAGTCAAGAGAACATAATTCCTCGACAGCCTTTTTAAGATAGATTTAAATACAACGTAAAAAAGTGCCGCTTCAATTGCTGAAACGGCACTTTTCTATGTTAGCGATTGAGTCCCCTGTACCTCAATCCGATCCGGTCTTGTATAGATATTTAAAGAATGATTGCGAAGAAAACCAACGGTCGTAATTTGAAGCTCTTCCGCGAGCCTGAGGGCTAGTTCGGTTGGTGCTGATTTTGACAGAACAATGCCGCAGCCAATTTTGGCCACTTTTAATAATACTTCTGAAGAAATCCGGCCACTAAAGACAATAATCTTGTCTGAAAGGGAGATCGAATGTTGCAAGCAATAACCATAAATTTTATCTAAAGCATTATGTCGTCCTATGTCCGTCCTATCGACGATAATGCCGTTACGGTCACAAAGCGCTGCATTATGAACCCCGCCTGTGTCCTGGAAGATTACAGACGATTCCTGCATCAGTTGCATCAAGTGAAAGCATTGGTCGATAGAAATCTTCGCATCGACATTTTCCAATGGTTTAACAGTTCTTGCATCATTATAAAAATAAAAACTTTGACGGCTTTTTCCGCAGCAGGAGGTGACGACTCGCTTGGAATGGAACAATTCGTTTAGTTTGTTTACCTTATGCGTATTGACAATGGCACGGCCCGTCGCTTCAATCATCGTAAGTTCCTTAATTTCTGAAATACTTTTAATGATTCCTTCTGACGCCAAAAAGCCAACGACTAATTCCTCGATGTGCTCTGGGCTGCAGACGAGTGTCGCGAATTCCTCCCCATTTAGAACAATGGTGATCGGATATTCCGTAACGATGGTATCCGTTACTCTTTGTATGGCCCCGTCTTCATACCGCCATATATTACTTTCTAGTTTCATTGGCTGATCCATACTTTTTCACTCCCAGTTACTTTCCCTCAATCGGCTGGTCAAAAACGAATACAGTCATCGCGATATCTTCTTTGATATTAATGTCAGAGAATAACCGTAGTACTTTTGCACCCATCAATTCTTGGAATTTTAAAAGGACCTCTGGCTTTTTATAGATTTCCTTCACAAATCTCGTTCTCGTTTCATGGACCATCTGTTCACCATGTTCGGAAGTAATCATAAACTTCTCTACATTCGTCAGGTTCCCCTTCATTTCACTGATCGCCCAAGAACCGATAAATTTAGTCGTGATTTCCTTTGGACCATTCCCGACATATTCCTTCCGAATCTCACGAACAAGCATACTAAATTGATGCTCCAAATTCTTTGTCAAGGATTGTCCCTCCTTATCCATACACTTAGTTTGATTCTAAAGAGGAAACCCATTCATCAACTTCAACGAATGGGTTTGCATTTTACTCTTTTAATCCCTCACCCATGCCTTTTAACAGATTAAAGCCAAAACCGATTGCTCGGTTAATATCAGGATCTTTTAACGCCTTCATTAAGTCCAACAGTCCAATTTTGGAATCCTCTTTTAATCCCTGCTCCGCCTTTTTCAATCCATTGGTCAGGCTTTTCGCAAGCTTACCTGTTGTTTCCGGGTCCAATTCCGTTAACATACCGCCTGCTGCCATCGCATTGTTTATCATGTTCGTGACAGGCTCACGTGTAAGCTGACCGACAGCGATTTTTGCTGCCTTCTCTTTCGCTTTTAAAAGACTTCCAAAAGCGTCTAAGATTCCGCTATCGTGTAATTCTTGAATCAGACTCAATGTTTCAAGTAACGAGTCCTTATTTTCCGCAACCCCGGAGAGAAGATTCTCCAGGGATTGCATTTTCTTTTGTTCTTCTGTCAGTTCTATTTTTTCAATAACTTTAATCGGCTTGGCCATTATGCATTCCTCCTGTCATAAAAACCAGGTGTAACATATTCGTTCACATCAGCAATCGGTGTGTAGTCCCCGCGTTCCCACTTGCGGTAGATTTCAAGACCCATTTGCGGTGTACGAGTTGCATTACGTGGATTGTATCTTGGAAGCGGATTTTCACCTTTCAATTCAAGCACTTCCATCCGAACTTTCGCTTGTTTATAAGCAGGTGTATGTGTCACGACATCCACTGCCCCACCAGTTAGAAGGTTTACCGCACTCTCGTGACTTGACGAATGCATTGGCACATAAACCGTTTTCCCTTCAACGCGGTCGGTTACAAGGACAGGCAGTTTAATGGCCCCGTAAGGTGAGACAAGACGCACAAGTGTACCGTCCTTTACTCCACGTTCTTGCGCTAATTCTGGGGATACCTCCACGAATACCTTAGGGAATTTGTAATTTAGTCCCTCAGATTTCTGAGTTAAGTTTCCTTCATGGAAGTGTTCCAACAGACGTCCATTGTCCAACGCAAGATCGAATTCCTGCGGAAACTCCATTGGCGGTACATAATCAAACAAACCGAAGCGAGCTTTTTTATCAGGGAAATTAAAGCCGTCTGTGAAAAGCAACGGTGTGTTTGATCCATCTTGAGAGCCCCAGTGGAAGCTGTTCCAGCCTTCGAGCACCTCATAGTTACACTGGCTGAAGAAAGGTGTTAAGCTTGCCATTTCAGCAAAAATCTCACTTGGATGTTTATAATTCCAATCAAAGCCCATTTTTTCTGCGAGCTGTGTAAAAATCCACCAGTCCGGTTTGCTATCGCCTAGCGGTTCTAATGCTTTGTATAAGCGCTGCACGCGGCGTTCGGTATTAGTAAACGTTCCATCTTTTTCAAGAGAAGGTGCTCCTGGTAAAATAACATCGGCAAATTGGGCCGTTGTTGTTAAGAAGATTTCTTGTACGACAAGGAAATCTAACTTCTCAAGCATCGCTTGTGTATGATTCGAGTCTGCATCCACCCATGCCATGTCCTCACCAGCGATGTACATTGCCTTCATCTCGCCTCGGTCGACAGCTCCGAGCATTTCAATATTGTCAAGGCCAGGGTTTGGAGAGATTTCCACACCATACGCCTTCTCGAATTTTTCACGGATTTCCACATTTGTTACGGACTGATAGCCAGGGAAGATATTGGGCATAGTACCCATATCAGCAGCACCTTGCACATTATTATGTCCGCGTAATGGGTAGGCACCAGCGTTAGGACGCATCATGTTACCTGTTGCAAGAAGCAGGTTCGCAATGGCAACAGAGGTGTGTGAGCCCGCAATATTTTGAGTAACACCCATTCCCCAACAAATGACAGTTCCATCCGCATCACGGATCATTTCTGCCATTTGAATTAAGGTTTCTTTTGCAATTCCCGTAATATTCTCTGCCTCATCCAAACTGTAAGGCTCAATCATTTTTAAGAATTCATCATAGTGATTGACATGTTCTGTGATAAAATTCACATCGTGCCAGCCTTGGTCAATGATATACTTTGTAATAGCGGAAAGCCATACAAAGTCTGTTCCTTGTTTTGGACGAACAAACAAGTCCGCACGGTCACCCATTTCATGTCTGCGCACGTCCACGGTAATCAATTTTTGACCGTGAAGCTTTTGCGCACGTTTAATACGGGTAGCAAGAACAGGATGTCCTTCTGCAGGCGCACATCCAACAAGCATGACAAGACCAGCTCCCGCGATATCCTGAATCGTACCAGAATCACCGCCGATGCCTCCAGTTTGTTGTAGTCCCCATGAAGCAGGTGACTGGCAATAACGAGAACAGTTGTCCACATTATTGGTTCCAAACACTTGACGAGCCATCTTTTGGATTAGGTAGTTTTCTTCGTTCGTAATTTTAGATGAAGAAATAAAGCCGATTGCATCGCTGCCGTGGGTTTCTTTAATTCCGCCAAGTTTTTCTGCTACCAGTGAGAGAGCTTCGTCCCAGCTTGCTTCCACAAACACATCACCTTTACGGACTAACGGTGTGGTAATACGTTCTTGTGAATTGACAAAATCCCATCCGAATTTTCCTTTTACACAAGTGGAAACACTGTTAACTGGTGCATTTTCAGATGGTTCAATTTTAAGAATTTCACGGTCTTTTGTCCATACTTCAAATGAACAACCCACACCGCAGAATGTACAAACGGTTTTTGTCTTCTCGATTCGCTCTTCACGCATGGCTGCTTCAACTTCTGACACGGCCATGATGGTTTGATAATCAGGCTCTACTGCCTTAACGATGTCAATCATTGGTGTAAGCAAGTCATCGGAAATACCTGTCATAAATCCTGCATTTCCAAGCATCGATTTTTCCATTAATGCGTTACAAGGACAAACAGTCACACATTGACCACAGGATACACATGAGGATTCGTTAATGCTTTTTCCTCCGTCCCATAATACACGCGGCTGATTAGTTTCCCAGTTAATAGTTAGTGTTTCATTCACTTGAAGATCCTGACAAGTTTCCACACAACGTCCGCACAAAATACATTGATCCGGATCGTAGCGATAAAACGGGTGCGACATATCTACTTCGTAGCCCTTCGAACGATGAGGTCTAGTTTGGTGTTCGATTCCCATCAATTCTGCCGTATTATGTACACGACAATTGCCATTGTTATTGTCACAAACGGTACAGTATAATAGATGATTTTCAAGAATGCGGTCCATCGCTTCCTCTTGAGCGTTCTTTGCCAGCTCAGACGAAGTCAAAATGTCCATTCCGTCCTCGACCACAGTAGAACAGGCACGCATAATGCTGCCATTTACCTCACACATACACGTATCACAGCTCTGTACCGGTCCAAGAACCTCAGAATAGCAAATGTGCGGATGTTCCATCTCCTGTTTTAGTAAATAGTCTAAAATACGAGTTCCTTTTTCTACTTCGTGTGCTGTTCCGTTAATCAGAACATTCACTTTTTCACTCACGGTAAGTCCTCCTTAGTTGAATGCAGAGAAATCTATTAAAAATCACATGATTAATGAGCACTAAATTCATTCGTATTTTCACTTAAATCAAAATGCTCCTATTATTCTATTAATTATACTATTAATATTGTTTTTTGCATTGAAAACCCCTACCGGATTATCCAGCTTTCTTCACGCTTGGTTTTGCATTTGAAAGTGGTTGTAGCGAATCCTTATGAACCATCCAATAGATTAGGGCTACAAAAATTCCCCCGCCAATTGCATTTCCGATTACTACTGGGACAAAATTTGCAAAGTAATCTGCCCATGTGAAATGTCCCGCGAAGATCGCTGCAGGAATAACGAACATGTTGGCAACCACGTGCTGAAAACCAATCGCTACAAAGCCCATAATCGGGAACCATATTGCAAGTATTTTTCCACCGATATCATCTGCCCCAAAGGCAAGCCAAACACCTAAACAAACAAGCCAGTTACAGCCGACTGCCGAAATCACACTTTGAAGAAAGGTTTCGTCGATCTTAGCCTGTGCGATGGCAACAGTTTTAGTTAAGAACGGACCTGTTTCCGTTAACCCAAGGACATGACCAAAGAAAAAAGCAACGAAGATGGCGCCAATAAAGTTACTGACTAATACTAAGAGCCAATTTCTCGCCAGTTGCCCTAGCGTGGCGCGCCTTGCTAGAACGGCAATCGGAAGTGCCATCATATTCCCTGTTAACAATTCTCCACCCGCAATAATAATGAGCATGAGTCCAACCGGGAACACCGTTCCACCTAAAAGTGAGCTGAAGGTACCCCATTCCTTCGGTAAATTAGCAATAACGCGAATATCTAATAAAAATCCTAATGCAATAAAGGCTCCACCTAAGAATCCTAATAATAGTGCATGTTCAGCACGCATCGATGCTTTTTTTGCCCCTGCATCGACTGCTAATTCTGCAATACGCTGTGAACTATGAAACGCCATATCATTTCCTCCTGTAAGTTGAATATAAAAAGCAAATTGTTTATACAATTGGACAATTGCCGGTAACTTCGCCCACCACTTTTTCTAAATGAAAACGCAAAAAAGCCCACCATAAATCGGTCCACATGCCAATGCATGTACCGTTTTACAGTGGGCTGATAACTGAGCATTTTATATACTAGCAATCCATCCCGCTACAGAAACAATGGAAGAACAGGATATACAGTCAATCTTCAATTAACCTACATCAATGAACATTCCATCCTCTATAAACCTTTCTTATAGTAACATGGATTCATAGATTTGTGAACATTTTAGGAACTTTTTTGGTTTCACATTGGATTTTTAAAGTACAACCTTCTCCTAAAGCAAAAAACTATCGGTTCTGCTAATGATCAATAACAACTTTTCATCCACGAGAATCGTCCATTAGCTTTAGGGTTTTGGTATTGGAATTTTTAAGGTATTCACTTTTGAACCATCTTTTGCTGAGAAAACAAATAATTCTAATTCTGTATCATTTGTAGTTACCATATCTTTTTCAAAGGTAATTTCGAATACACCCCATGCAGGGGCACCATCTGTTTGGTAATTATTTTCTAACAACACTTTTTCTCCATCAAATAGAGTATAGTGAAAGACTCCTTCAAATACTTGAGCTTTACCTGATATAATGAAATTCTCTTCCGATTCAGCTACAACCACGTCTTTAAACACTTGGTTATGGTACACCTTTTTCTCAGGCATATTAGAAACTGACTTTTGTTGATTTGTTGTTCCTTCTTGTTGTTGATGACAAGCCACTAAACCAATTATGGCTAGTAATAAAGATAAAATATAAGTGATTTTTTTCAATTTTTTTACACCCCCTTATTTTATTTTATTCACATTATATCTTCCAAGAATTAATTGACAGGTTTAATCTTAGCAAAATAAAAAAGCCGTCATACTGACCGACTTTTTTAAGTTATTATATTCTTTTTCCAATATTTAAATATAACTCTACTACAATCCTAATCTAGTAAGAATATCATTTAATGTTGGACCTTCAACACTTTTTCATTATATTTTATTAACCTTAACTTTCATCAAGAAACCTACTTGTCATATCAACGCTGAAATAATACTTTCATTTGTGCTCTGAAGATAATTAGGTATTTCCATACGATTTGACTTCAATGCAAAATAAAATGTCTTGTCAGTTTCCTTGTAAAAGTTAAATCGCAAAATGTCCTTTTTGTCTGAAAATCCTTTAATCATTTTTTCAAAAAACTCTGCTTGGGACATCGTATCTATCGAGCCTAAATGAAATGTACCCTTAAGATTATTCTCGATAATATACTTTAGTTGTTTTACTAACTGAGTGTCCAACAAATTATTACATTCTAGATTGCTGTATACATCAATGACTTGATTATCTTCGATGCTTTTCTTAATTAATTTCATTCTTGGGGAGTCCTTACCCCAAATAGCTGGAATTCGGATAATAATTGCACGTTCTTCTAAAATTTGTTTCAAGGTGTTTTCACAATTAATTTTAAAACTTCCATATTCTGATTCTGCAACTGGCGTATCTGTTTCATAATGACATTTTGAAAGATCGCCATCAAATACATTTGTGGTAGAGAAAAAATACAAAATGGCTTTGCTACTTTTTAATTCCATCGCCAATTGCTTATGGAACCTTAATTGTTGATTGAAATCTCCCCTCAAGCAGGATATAACAATATCAGGATTGATTGTCTTTAGCATTTCCTTGAGCCTATCAAATTGTGATATGTCAAATTGAAATTGATTTTCTTTAGGCAGGTTTGTAGTAGTAGAAGAATATGTCCCGTAAAGATCAAATTCATTTTTATATTCTTCGATTAAAGCTTTACCGATAAGACCACTTGCTCCGAGAATCAATACTTTGTTCATTTCGGTTCCTTCCTCGTTTTATATTTTTTTACTCACTGTAACATACATCAATTCACACTATATTCACATAGAACCATTCGCACACTCTTTAAGTTTGAAAATGTATACTATCCGTTTTATTGAGTAAAAAGTCTGCCGGCTCTTTCCCATACAAATACAACCGGTGCATCGGTCTTGTCATCGATACGTACAACAATTTGATGTCCAAATCTACTTCTGAATACGGTTCCCCCAAACATACGAGCAAAACGGCATCAAACTCCAACCCTTTTGATAAGTAAGAAGGTAAAATTACGATATGTCCCTTCTTCATCTCCTCTTTTTCCTCTAACAACTGAATCGGCAGATCACTATTTTCAAAAAGCTGAAGAATGCTTTTACATTCCCTTTCGGTACGTCCAATAATCGCAATGGAGTGCAGCTCTTTCTTTTTAAAAGAAGAAATATCCTCTTCTATTTGCAGTCTCACCTGCTCCAAATTCGTAGGGTCTATCCTTTTAAAACGTGGTTTGTCCCCATGACGAATAACTGGTACCACCTTTGGCAGGTCTTGGTCAATCAGCATCAAGATATCGTTAGCCAAATTCATGATTTCAACGGTTGTCCGGTAGCTTTTTTGTAAGGCTTGATAGTTTGCATTCGGGAAGATTTCTTCCAATACCGGTTTCCAGCTGTTTAAGCCGCGATAGGAATGAATACCTTGTGCCAAATCTCCCACAATGGTGAACAAGTCGGTCTCAAAGCCTTCTTTTAATGCAGCAAATTGAAAATAGCTGTAATCCTGCGCTTCATCTATAAAAATACTGCGCATTTTATATTTTTCATCGATACCTTCGAGCTTTGCCTTCATTAAAAATAACGGCGCTAAATCTTCAAGCTCGTAGGCTCCTCGAGTAAAGATTCGCTGACAATATTTACTTAAAAGCTTACATTCTTGATCTGTAAGAGTAGTGGAATGCTCTTTAATCTTTTCAGGAGAAGACATTAGTTCTTTATACAAGGTGAAAATATCTTTCATGACAAACGCATCCATATATTTTTTTACTGCGACCTTTGCCTCCTGCTCCACCCTCTTTTTTCTTTTTTCCTTTGTTTCCATTAAGGAAACAACTTTTTTCTTTCTTTTATCTGGTTTCAGCTTTGTGTTATAGAGGGCTTTCTCTAATGCCTCTTCATATTTCTTATTAAGATTCGATAACATAAGCGATTTCTTCTTTTTCAAATCTTCTTCTAATAGGTTCTTTATCTTTCCAATTCTTTTATAGATTGGTAAATACGTATATTCTTTTAGAAAAAGTTTTTTTAGTTTAAGCCCCTTCATCAGAACGGAATTTTCCACGACAAAATCTTCTTGTGGGGCAAGTTTATATTGCAATTCTTTTACATATAGCTCGATTACTTCCTTAAATTCGAGCGATCCTTTATAGCTAGAAACCCATTGAAGCGATTTATTTTTCCCATTCTCTTCAAGCAGCTTCATCAGTTTAGAATTAGGTGAAAATAGCTTTATTTTCTGGCCCAGGCAGCTTCTCATAAAATCGATATAGGTGGTTTGATTGATCTTGTTGACCCCTAATTCCGGTAACACGGCGGAGATATAGTCAATAAACAGTCGGTTTGGTGCGAGAATCATTAATTTTTCTGGAGGGAATTGAAACCCAAAGGAATAAAGAAAGTAGGAAATTCTATGGAGTGCGATGGTTGTTTTCCCGCTTCCGGCGGCCCCTTGAACGATAATCGGGTGTTTGAGTGATGCCCGGATTACTTCATTTTGCTCATTTTGAATCGTCGCCACGATTTCTGTTAAGCGATTGTCAGCTTTCCCTGACAAAGATTTCTGTAGAAGTTCATCGTGAGTGGTTAGATCGATGTCTCTAATTTCCTTCAATATTCCCTCGACGATGTCATACTGCCTTTTTAATGATAAGTATCCGGATTGTTCCTCCCCATAAGCTTCATAGGATACCTCTCCCAGCCGGCCGTCATAATAGACATTGGCAATTGGAGACCTCCAATCCACGATAATCGGCTGCTGTGTCACACGATCAAATAATGATACTTTTCCTATGTAGAGAACTTCTTCCTTGTTGGTACTATTGCTCGTAAAATCAATTCTTGAAAAATAAGGCTTGCCAATGACGCTTTCTAATCTTTTCAGTTCAGTTTCCGCTAATTCAAGAAAGCTAGCATTTGCGAGGAGATCCGTGTAGCTCGAACTACTATCACCAGAATTCAGATCGGCAAAAGATTGCCTCATATTTTCAACAAAAAATTCCTTATTCCCTTTCGAAATGTCTAAAACCGTTCGTATGTATTCCTTCGTAAACTCCAGGCGCTCTACTTCTGCTTGATAGTCTTTATGATCATGGACAGACACTTGATCTTTGGCACTCATCTTATTCACTCCTCACCTAACAATTGGGAAGCACGAATAATTAGAATATACTAAATCTTTATGTCTAGTCAAGTGTTTCAAAAATGCATCAAATAAAGAATGAAAAAATTGAGGTAAATTATGAGGTAAATTACAAAAATCGCCTTCAAAAGTCATTTTTGAAGCTAAAATGGTTCGATAAATGACAAAAAAGCCCTCTAAAATGATTTTTTGTGATTCGAATTACTTAGCCAAACCCTTTATTGTGAATATGCCGGATATGTGGATTACCCATGTAAGATGGCCAAAATCGATGTGATAAGGGTGGTTCAGGTACTATGAATTTAAAATCTGGAAATATTGAGGGATTTGAAAATTTTTCACAGTTCGCCAATTTAAAGGAGTTTAATCATCATATGGAAATGTGGTTGCTCGATCATAAGAAAGATTTTACTAAAGGGGAGTTGGTTGGATTAAAAACCTTAGTTCGGTTCTCTGCCAAAATTCCTGGAGTTTGTAATGCTAAAATCGGTACCATGTTAAAAACGATTAATCAAGAATTCAAGGAAAATATTCTTTCCCGGTCTACTTTTAAACGAATGATTTTGAAAGGGAAAAAAATCGGAATGTTCACTGTCTATGAAACCGAACGAAAAAACGGATCCCAGACTAGCAATCTTTATGTCTTTAATCGTTTTCCAACCAGTGAACCACCTAAACCGGAAATCATTGATTGCCCTAATGAAACTATTAATCTTTTAAAAACTGAAAAAGATCAAGAGATTAATAAACGTAAAGAAGCACCGTCTGAATTGGACCACACTTTTGTGAGTGACCGTGTTCCACAGCGGTTTGTCCAAGTGGTTCAATGCTTCTTTTCTGAGGCAAAACTCATCGAAGAATATTGGCATATGGCTCAGATTGTAGCCCGTGACTTTGAGCTAGATAAGAATTCTGCCATTGAACTCGCTATTCAATCCTTTAAACAACTGATGCGAAAACTAAAATTTACGAGCACCGTGAAAAAGCCAATCGCCTACTTCTATGGAATTTTAAAAGAGAAGTCCTTTCAGTTTTATAACCAGAGGCTGAACGAAATGCGTGAAGCAGGTTTCATCAAAGATCAACCGTTACGCTTGTTGATTAATGGTGAAATCCTAGAGTGGGATTGGTTACATCAATCCCACTGCCATGTCTAATATGTATTACTCATTATGCATAAAATTCTGGCTTTCCAAGTATTTCAGGACAGTCTGGGAAAACTCGTGATGAGATTCTTTCGTATACTTGGCCATGGTATAAATTTGAGCAAGATTCTTTAAACCTAAACGTTCTGTCATTTCCTTTAGTCTAGGGACGTCCATGTAGCGTTTCCAGCCCTTTTCATCTCTTTCTTTGTAGATTTCTAGAATATCTTCATCAGAATAATCACGATATTGGTCATAGTGAACAAGCCCATGCCTTGGCAGTCGATCACGAGGAGCAGGGTTTTCTGCGGGATACCCTAATGAATACCCTACAATGGGCACAACATTGGGAGGTAGGTTTAGCAATTCACCAATTTGATCACAATTGGCTAGTGTTGAGCCCATATAGCAGATGCCTAGCCCTGCATTTTCTGCTGCTAAAGCGCAGTTTTGGGCTGCTAACGTCGCATCAATGGCACCGATCATAAAGCTCATGAAGTTATCAAATTGTACGGGTGCTTCATTGAGAGTAAGCCATTTTCTCATTCGATTAAAATCTGCACAAAAGGTTAATAGAATTGGTGCATCCACTACCATCGATTGATCCATATGTGCAGAGTATAACTTCTTCTTAAGCTCTTTGTCCTTTGTGACGATAATCGAATAGGATTGCATATTACCACTTGAAGAAGCACGAATACCTGCATCTAATATTTGATCCAGCAGTTCTTGGCTTACTTCCCTATCTTCATATTCTCGGATGGACCTGTGCCCGTGGATAACATCATTAAATTCCAATGCCAGCACTCCTTTTTTGTATATAACTATAGCAAATCCATTTGTAATTCTCCAAAATTATATTTTTTTGATTACCGACAAATTCACTCTCAAGTAACAAAAAGCCTCATCCTACAGCTAGGAAGAGACTTATTACATTCTTTCATTCTATTGTTTTACAGATTACTCATTTAAAAACAGCATCGCAGTCTGAGCATATATCCTCGATGCCTCCACCAATTCTGCTACATCAATATATTCATTGATTTGATGGGGGATATGACGGTCGCCCGCTCCTGTTGTGACAATTGGAATGCCCGCCAGGTGAAGGAAGGTTCCATCTGTGGCCCCTGGTACGCCATTATAAATCGGCTCCTTTCTGGAAACTGAACGGAATGATTCCACACTAGCTCTTACAATTGGATCCTCCAAACTCGTTTCTGTCCACGGCCGACTTTCAATCACCTCTAGAGTAGCTTTAAAATCTGGATCCTTGGAACCCAGTCGAGCTAGTATTTTCTCCATATCAGCACGTATCTTGTCATGGTCCTGTCCTGGTACTGTGCGTATATCCAGAGCACTATAACAATGGTCAGGAATAACATTGATTTGTGGCTCTCCTTTTTCAGGTCCTAAGATAATTGTCGGGGTAATGCTTGGCAAACCTAGATATTGGTGATGGCCTAATCGCTTCTTCTCTTGTTCCTCAAGTACCATAAGTTCACAAATAATCTGAGCCATTCTCGTATTAGGATTGATTCCACTAAGCGGCATGGCCCCATGTGCCATTTTTCCGTAAGTACGAATGACTGCTCTCATCGCCCCTTTTTGAGTGATGCAAATTTGATTTTCCTCCGGTTCACAGATAATGGCACCGTCCACTCCCTGTGCCCAGCCACGTTTAATAAAATGCTTTATGCCAATCATCATCCCTTCCTCATCGCAAGGGACACACAAAATTATCTTTCCATTCCATTTCACATTACTTCTTTTAATAGCATGGACTGCTGCAATCGCAGCTGACAGGTTTCCTTTTGTATCGTTCGTCCCTCTACCAAACATTCTGCCGCCCTCAATTACAGCCCCAAAGGGATCATAGCTCCAGGCATCCCAGTCTCCTTCTGTCACTACATCGGTATGCCCCTCAAAGAGAATCGTTTTTCCTGGTCTGCCGGAATCAAGAATACCAATGACATTAGGACGCCCCTTGACGACTTCTTCGATGTATACCTCAAGTCCTAAGCCCTTTAGGTATTCATACACATACTGTGCCGCTCTGCTTTCATTTCCCATAGGGTCTTGTGGGCGGTAGACACTTGGAATCCGAACAAGAGCTTGAGTCAAGTTTACAACTTCCTGATCATCCACATAATTAAATACAGCCAACATGAACCCCTCCCATTATTGATTCTTAGTTACATCTTTGTGAGCGAAAATTTCTCCAACACTTTCAGCGGATCGAACCGCATTAAGAATTGCCCTTTCCATGACCTTTGCAGCCAGACCCCCAATCACATCGACAGGAATCCTTTCACCTCCGGTGGCAACAGCAAAAATCGTATCACCATCAAACATGGTATGGGCTGGAAATATCGTTCTTGCATACCCATCCTGTGCCATCTGTGCTACCTTCGTTGCCTCTGCCTTCGTTAAATCTGCATTTACCGCAACCACTCCAATGGTAGTATTAGACCCAGCAGGAATAGTGGGGCTATAGTTTTGTTCAAGAAGCTTGATACTATCAAGAATATTTCCATCCTTATACGGTCCTGCTAAAATTTCCCCCGTTGAAAGATCACGGACATCTCCGACTGGATTGACCGCAACAATCGCTCCAATCACGACACCATTTTTTAAGCGAAGCGATGCACTTCCGAGACCGCCCTTCATACAAAAATCGAGACCGGCTAATTTACCAACCGTAGCTCCACAGCCGGCTCCATAATTTCCCGTTTTAAACTTCTCAATTGTTGCCGCTTTTGCTGCTTCATAACCCATTTGTTTATCTGGTCGAACCTTTGGATCACCGTGCGGAAGATCAAACAAGACCGCCGCTGGAACAATGGGAACCTTAGCAACACCCACATCTAAACCGATATCTTCTTCCTCCAAAAATTGCATCACACCGGAAGCGGCATCTAAACCGAATGCACTTCCTCCGCTTAAACAGATGGCATGTACTTTATCAACTAGATTAACGGGATTCAATAGGTCCGTTTCCCGTGTTCCGGGAGCGGACCCTCTTACGTCCACTCCCGCAACTGCACCACCATCAAAAAGGATGGCAGTGCAACCGGTCAATGCCTGTTGATTTTCTTTATTGCCTACTTTAACGCCTGGTACATCCGTGATTTGGTCGTACATTCTTTATACATCCTTAGAAATTTTTGATTTTTGAGATTTCCCTACTTGTTTCCAAGCTAATACAACTGCTAAAGTCACAATCGTACCTACAATAGCTTCAGGAATTCCGTTTGTAATTCCGACAGTCCAGGCAACTCCTGCGGTTAAATAATTGCGGATGACAGCCATCGTTAACACAAATACTGTATTCGACAATGTCCCGATAAAGGCAGCTGCTCCAACAGCAACGTATTCACTTTTGCGGCGGAGACCCACATACACAAGCCATGCAACCACACCGATCAATAAGCGAGGTAAAATAGAAACTAGTGGATCCTTAAAGAGAGGGACCGTTGCGTTAAGAAACGAAGAAATCCCAAAAATAGCTCCAACAATTAAGCCAACCACAGGCCCCTGCATAATTCCTCCAATAATTGCAGGAATGTGCATGATAGTCGCATTCCCTGCTGCTGTTGGAACAGGTATATAGCCCAACCGTGTTACTCCTAAAAGAATGGCAATCGCACCCAACACACCAGCGATGACAATATCACGAACCGTTAATGACTTTTTCATTCAATTTCTCCCCTTTTGTTTTTGATTTTTTTATTAAAAAGGAAACGGGTAAAAAAGTAGTAATAGTGAGAATAAAAACCCAACCAATAATACAAGATAATCCTTCGTTAAGGCTTTATACACGGAGAAAGAGCTCCTGTCACCCCCCGGTGTATAACAGCGAGATTCCATGGCAAGAATCAGGTCCTCAGCCCTTGACAATGCGATATTAAATA
This sequence comes from Bacillus sp. (in: firmicutes), assembly GCA_039832695.1. Taxonomy (GTDB): domain Bacteria; phylum Bacillota; class Bacilli; order Bacillales; family Cytobacillaceae; genus Neobacillus. Next base: position 12,404 of record JBDOMM010000044.1, on the reverse strand, counting down.
ATGGAATGATAATTGGAAACATTTCTTTTGTTCTTTGAATGATTCTCCACCAGTCGCCGGTACCAAAGTCAGCCCCCCTTGAGGCTTGTGCTTTCATCATTTTTTCCATCTCGATTGCGAAGGTTGGTACAAATCGAATAGCAATTGTTGTTATTAGCGAGATTTCGTGGACCGGGAAATGGATTTTTTTTAACGGACTCAATAAGCTTTGTATGGAGTGTGTTAATTCTGTGGTGGAAGTAGATAAGGTAAGAACACTGCTTAAGAAGATAATTTCAACAAAACGAACGGCTGAAACAACCACCAATCGAATACTCTCACTGGTGATTAAAATAAAACCATAATCAACATACACTCTACCATCTGAAAAGAGCTGTCCTTGAAAAAGTAACTGCAAAATCGCTAAGATGATAATAAAGGGAATAGCTGGTTTCACACCAGATAGTCCATAGCTGATAGGAATTTTGGATGCCCAGAATAAATAAAGAGATAATACTAGACCAATAGCATTTCCAATGTAACTCGTATTAAAGGCAATTGCTAACACGAGAATGACAAAAGAAAGAAGCTTTATTCTTGGATCTAATCGATGAATAAACGAGCCTGTTGGGACGTATTGACCGATTGTTATGCTTCGGGATATTTCAAATTCGCTGGACACGTGTCGAACCCTCCTTTCTGCCGGTAAGTACCTTCATAATTTCGTCCGATGCTTCAATAATAGAAAAGGCATCCGTATTTACTTGGTATCCAAGATCGGTTAATCGATAAAGGATCTGTACCGTTTCGGGGGTCCCGATTTGATGAAGCTGAAGTTTTTCTTTATCAGTAAAAATTTCTTTCGGTGTGCCTGATAACACATCGGTTCCGCCTGCCATCACATAGACACGGTCAGCTAGCATGGCGACCTCCTCCATATTGTGTGACACAAAAACGACGGTTAATTTTTCTTCCTTGTTTAACCGTTTAATTTTTTCAAGCAATTCCTTCCTTGATCTTGGGTCTAGACCTGCTGTCGGTTCATCAAGCACTAATATCTTTGGTTTTAAAGCAAGAATCCCTGCTAAGGCTACTTTCCGTTTCTGTCCCCCACTTAAAGCAAAGGTTTGTCGGTCCTTCATTTCCTCAAAATCTAATCCAACAACATCCATCGCCCACTTAACACGCTCTCTCACCTCCTTTAGTGGAAGACCTAATTTGAAGGGGCCATAGGCAATGTCATCGCCAATGATTTTTTCAAAAATTTGATCCTCCGGGTTTTGAAAAACCAGTCCCACTTTCTGTCTCAGCGTTTTTAAATCCACCTTTTTCTTTGATAAGTCTTCTCCATCAATGATTACCTTTCCGGATTCCGGACGCATCAGACCATTGAAGTGTTGAATTAAGGTCGACTTTCCCGACCCAGTATGACCAATAATAGCAATGCATTCCCCTTCTTCTACATAAAGGTTGGCTCCTTTTAAGGCAACATGCTCCATCGGGGTACCTTTCATATACGTATGTGATAGGTTTTCTATTTCGATGATCGGTCTCTCCAGCATCTTATACCACCTCCTCTTTTGATAATTTTTCCACCTCTGCAATAAACTCCTCTTCTTGGATTAATTCCCTTGAAAAATTGGTAAGTTGGCTGTGAATCACTTCAGCCATTTGGCTAACAGAAGGCACTTCTAATTGCAGATTCTCTAATTCCTGTTTATGTTTGAAAATTTCACGAGGTGGACCGTCCATAACGATTTGCCCCCCCTCGATGACGATAATCCTGTCCGCTTCCGCTGCTTCGGACATATGATGGGTTACCGTAATGATGGTCATCCCCATATCGTTCATCTTTCTCATCACCTGAAGAACTTCTTTTCTCCCAAAACTATCGAGCATACTTGTTGCTTCATCAAAAACGATGCAATCCGGCTGCATGGCTAACACACCGGCAATCGCGACTCTCTGTTTTTGTCCTCCTGAGAGATGATGTGGCGGTCTGTGGCGAAACTGAGACATTTTGACAACGTTTAAAGCTTCATCTACTCTTTTTTTCATTTCTTCTCTTGCTACCCCAATGTTCTCCAGTCCAAAAGCTACATCTTCCTCAACAATCGTCGCAACAATTTGGTTATCTGGATGCTGAAAAACAGTGCCAACAGCTCGACGAATATCCCGTTTCTTTTTCATCTCCCTCGTGTTATGCCCGTGAACCCAGACATCCCCATGATCCGGGGTTAAGATCCCGTTCAAGTGTTTGGATAAGGTGGATTTTCCTGAACCATTGTGGCCAATGATCGCTACATATTCTCCGGGGAAAATGGAAAAGGAGATATTCTTCAGTACGGATACTTTCGTTTTTTCATTAATTTTGTAGGCAAACGATACATTATCTACACGGATAATTGGTTCCATTTTATACTCCTTTCTCAATAGATTTGTGTTATATCCCACGTCCTCCATCAATATTTAGTACCTCTCCGGTCACAATCTTGGATAGATCAGAAGCTAAATATAGTGCACCTTGGGCAATATCATCTGGTTGAATTAACGACCCCAATGGAACACTATCTTGAAAAATCTTTTTCATTCCCTCTTCTTTTTGAGCCTCATCCCCAACAAGGAATTTACCTATCATAGGTGTATCAGCCGGACCAGGATTGATGGCATTTACTCTAATTTTAAAAGGAGCTAACTCAAGTGCTAATGCTTTGGTCAGCATGATTGCAGCCCCTTTTGATGCACAGTACGCGTTTAATCCAGGTCTCGCTCTAATACCAGCAATGGAAGCAATATTAACAATACATCCACTCTTTTGTTGCTTCATGACCGGAACAGCGTACTTTGATGTTAAAAAAATGGATTTTGTATTCACGTTCATAATTAAATCCCATTGTTCCAAGGTTAATTCTTCAATAGATGTGAAGGATTGTGGTACACCAGCACAGTTAATAACAATATCCAATCCGCCATAGGCTTCCAATGTTTGTTTCACAAGGTTTGCAACATCCGAATCACTCGTTACATCGGCTTGAATGGCTTGCACTCGGTCTAGACCCGTTGAACTTGCAGCTGTTTTTGCAGATTCATAATTTAAATCAGCAAACGTTACATTAGCGCCTTCATTTGCAAATAATAATGCAATAGCTTTCCCCATTCCCGATCCTGCTCCAGTTACAATTGCCGTCTTATCTCTTAATATATTCATAGAAAGCACACCTCCTGTAATTCTATATTCTTTCTTTAACTCTAAAATGGCCTTCCTTCATGAACCCTTTAGAGTTTTGCACTAAGACTTAATTCAACCATTTTTGAAACGATTGCATCTCCCAGTTCAGTTGTAGTGGCTGTACCGCCTAGATCCGGTGTTCTTATTTCCCCATCTACTAATACCCCTTCAATAGAATCCAGAATTAATTTTCCTAAATCAGAGAGTGCAAGATGGTCCATCATCATACTTAAGCTCCAAATAGATGCGATAGGATTAGCAATTCCTTTTCCTGCAATATCTGGGGCAGAACCGTGTATCGGTTCAAACATCGAAGGGTAAATGCGCTCCGGATTGATATTGCCAGAAGGGGCCAAACCTAATCCTCCAACTATAGCCGCACCTAAATCTGTAAGAATATCTCCAAACAAATTACTTCCTACAACTACATCCAAGTCTTCAGGTCTAGAAACAAAATAAGCAGCAAGTGCATCTACATGGTAGATTTGTGTATTTACATCAGGATAATTAGTGCCTATTTCTTTCACAATCTCATCCCAAAATGGCATGGTAAAGTTTATTGCATTTGATTTTGTTGCCACTGTAAGGTTTTTCTTCGACCTATTCTCTGCCAATGAAAAAGCATAGTTTAAAATTCTTTCAGAACCGTACCTTGTAAATATGTTATTTTGAACAGCTAGCTCATAAGGGGTTCCCTCATGGACACGCCCGCCCATATTTGAATACTCCCCTTCGGTATTTTCCCTAACTACAACGAAGTTAAGATCTTCATGTTTTTTATACCTCAAAGGGCTTTCCATTCCTTTAAGTAACTTAATTGGCCGCAAATTCACATATTGTTGAAATTTACGGCGAATAGGTAGGATTAATTCCCAGACCGATATGTAATCCGGAACAGTTTTTGCACCAACAGCTCCAAATAAAATAACGTCAAAATCCTTTAATATATCCAATCCATTTTCTGGCATCATTCTTCCAGTTTTAAGATAAAACTCACAACCCCAATTAAATGATTCACAAGAGAAAGTAATAGCCCCATGTATCTCTTCGGCTTTTTTTAGTACCTTTATAGCCTCATTCATCACTTCTGGGCCTATTCCATCCCCCGGAATTAAAGCAATGGAAAAGTGCTGCAAATCTATCACTCCTTTCAATCAATTTCTTTTAAAATTACTTATTTAAATTAAGCTTTTTAAAGTGGGTTACATTTCTTCAACACTTTTAATTTTTATAGCGATATTTTTTAATTGGGTATAGTTTTGTAATGCTTCTACTCCTTTTTCCCGTCCAATTCCGCTTTTTTTATAGCCACCAAAAGGAAGCTCGACCCCACCAGCTGCTCCATAATCATTGATAAAAACCTGACCGCTTTTCACTTTACTGGCTATTCTGTGTGCTCGAGATATATCATTTGTCCAAATACCAGTTACGAGTCCATAAGATGTTCCATTTGCTAAGTTAATAGCTTCCTCCTCGGTATGAAATTCAAATACTGTTAATACTGGGCCAAAAACTTCTTCTTGAGCAATTTCACTAGATGGAGACACGTTTTCAATAATGGTGGGTTCAAAATAATAAGCCTCATCCAACTCTTCTATCTTTGCTTGCTTTCCACCAATAATGACACGCGCACCTGACTCTTTTGCTCTTTCGACCATAGCTAGTATTCGTTCAAACTGCCTTTTTGAAATAATCGGACCAAGCTCACTATCATTGATTCCTGGGCCAATTTTTATCCTTTTCATACTCTCGGATAATTTCGCCATCATTTCATCTTTAATTTTGGAGTGAACTAACAGCCTGGAGCCAGCTGAACAAGTTTGACCCGCGTTCTGAATAATCGAGCGGGTAACCCATGTAACCGCTTCATCTATATCACAGTCAGGAAAAACAATTTGTGGGGACTTCCCTCCCAGCTCCAATGTTACTGGAACAATATTTTTAGCCGCAGAAATCATAACACTCGTACCTGTTCTAACTGAACCAGTAAAAGTGATATGATTGACATTTGGATGATCCACAAGGGCCGCTCCTGCTTCAGAACCATATCCTGTTACAACTTGTAAAGCACCTTTCAGTACTTCTATCTCAGAAAATATTTCGGCTAACTTTATTGCGGACAGTGGAGTATCTTCAGCTGGTTTCACTACCACTGTATTACCAACCGCTATTGCAGCCGCCACACCTCTTGATGTGATCTGGAGTGGATAATTCCAAGGGATAATTTGTGCACAAACCCCCATAGGTTCCCGAACCGTGTAGTCAATAACATTGGGCGCTACTGGAATTGTTTCACCAAACATTTTGTCTGCCATTCCAGCATAATACTCAAAATACCGTGCACTACTTTCTACATCACTTCTAGCTTGTGTAAGAGGTTTCCCTGTGTCCAACGTTTCAATAATGGCTAACTCTTCAAATCTTTCACGTACTTTACGTGCAACTTCATACAATGCATTTCCTCTTATACTTGGTTTTAATGATTGCCATTCACTTGATTCAAATGTATTTTTCGCGGCTGCTACAGCTAGATCTATATCTTTCTTTCCTCCTCTGGGAACTGTGCCAATAACTTCATGATTAGCAGGATTATAGGACGATATAATCTCCCCTGAAACGGAATCTACCCATTCACCATTAATATACATTTTGTTCATGATTAACCTCCGTTTTCATATGGTTACGATTCTTATAGAATCTCAGAATACTATAACTAGGTTTTTGCAAGTTTCATGCCAAAGTATAAATTTTAGAAAATTTAGAAATATCAAATAAAAAAACAGGGTTATTATCCCTGTTTATAAAAACGAAGTTTTAAATTGCAACATGGTATTGCACTTCAAAACATCATAAATTATATTCTTTTATTTTTCTCCAAAGGGTTGATCGGTCTATTCCAAGAGATTGTGCAGCTAACTTTTTATTGTTTTCAAATTTCTCTAACGTACTAAGGATTAGTTCCCTTTCCTTATTCTTTATACTTTGTTTATTAATAGCTTGTTCTGAAAACTTTCTTCTCCTTATTTTTTCAGAAAGAAATTTTGCCCCTTCAAGCCTTAAGCTGCTACTTTCTTCAAGGACAATCAATCGTTCAATAGTATTCCTTAATTCTCGAATATTCCCGGGCCAGTCATATTTCTGGAATAAACAAATTAATTCCTTCTCCACGTTAATAATTTTATTTTTTCTTTTATCATTAAACTCACATAGAAAAGTCTCTATTAATCTAGGTATATCCGCTAAACGTTCGCGAAGTGGTGGCAATTCCAGAGCAAGTACATTCAAACGATAATATAAGTCAGAACGAAATTGTTTTGCTTCCACTTCCTCCTCTAAATTTCGATTCGTTGCTGTAATGATTCTAACATCCACCGGTATAATTCGTTCACCGCCAACACGCCTAATCGTTCTTTCCTGTAATACTCTTAACAAGAGAGCTTGAATTCGTAAAGGAATCTCACCAATTTCATCCAAAAACAGTGTACCACCATGTGCAAGCTCAAATAAACCTGGCTTTCCATCTTTCAAAGCGCCTGTAAATGTACCTTTTTCATAACCAAATATTTCACTTTCTAGTAAATTTTCTGGCAGTACTGCGCAATTCACAGCTACAAATGGACCGAGTGATCGATTACTTGCTGAATGAATACCTTGAGCAAATAATTCTTTACCAGTTCCAGACTCACCGGTAATTAAAACTGTAGATTCTGTTTCAGCAAATTTTCTTGCGAGCTCTTTTGCTTCTATTATTTCTTGTGTTTCCCCAATTACATCATTTAATCTATACTTTGCCTCTAATCCATTTTGATGAAGTTTTTTTCTTAGTTGTAATTCTACTTTTTGAATATCTGTAATTTCTTTAAAATTTGATACGGCTCCGACAATTTTTCCTTTGACAATAACAGGAGATCGATTTATAACAACTTGACGACCTCCAATTGTTGAAATATCCCCCCTTTCAATCTTCCCAGCTTTTAAAACTCGTAACATATCCGATTGTGGGATGAACTCTGTGATATTTCGCCCCTTCATATCCTCATCAACACCTAAGATCGTTTTTGCATGATCATTAACCAATCTAATTTTTCCGGCTCTGTCTATTGCAACAACTCCATCATGCGTTGAATTGACAATCGCATCTACTTGATACCTTTCTTTTACTATTTCCTCAATTAATTTTGTTAACGATCCTGCTAGTTGCAAAAAAGGTATAACAGAAGTAAATGAAGGCATTATATAATGTAAATTTTTAAGAAGTGGATTAGATAATAAGCCTTTCATCCAAATTGGGGCTAAATATACATGATTTTGCTTAATTACAGTAGATTGTTTTTCTGTCAAAAAGGAGATTTGAATACTATCATTTGCAACATGTTCCTCGTATTCTTTCCTCAACCAATGGATTTCTTCATCATTTGATGAAATAAATGAATACTCTCTTTGTTCTGGGCTTTCAAATAAGAACTTTATCGCTATTTTTATATCCTTAATAGTTATTGGAATAGGAATAATCGGAAAAGAAAGACCCTCTAATTCTTTCTCAAAGATTGCAGGTGTGATTATTACCATAGGATTCATTACCTGATCTAATATTGAATTAATTGAATAAAAACTAGCAGTTTGGTATCCCAATTCTTGTAATATTTTTTTTATTTTGTCTTCATATATATCATTCATTTTAAAAAGAGCTATCATCAAATCACTCCAATATAGAAGATAGTAAATATGATTGATTGAGATATTTTTGTATTTTTAGAATATTTAATTTTTATATTAAAGTTAAATACCCTTTATGTAAACTTTCAAGTTCTCCTGTAACCCTTATTTTGATAAAAGGAGGAGAAAAGAAAAAAAGAAAGAATTGAATATTGATGACTATTGAAATAGAGGTGGTAAGGATGTTAACACACGAAGAATTAGCTGCCATAAAAGAACTTCAGGCGGTTTGCGAGAAAGACGGCAGTTTTGATCTTAAACTTAATTTTGACATGCTTGAAAATAGAACTGGACAGGAAAAGGAAGACTTTTTACATTATGAAGATAATAAGCTTGTCGGTTTCCTTGGCAGTTATGACTTTGGCAATAAAGTAGAGCTCTGCGGAATGGTCCATCCTGATTATCGCAGAAAAGGAATTTTCACTAAATTACTAGAACAGGGAATTGCAGATGCTAAAAGGCGTAATATAAACAAGATTTTATTAAATGCCCCAACCTCTTCTCAATCAGCGAAGCAGTTTTTATCGACGATTCCTTGTTCCTTTTACGTAGCAGAATATCAAATGAAATGGCATCAAACGGACCTTTTTGAGGATCCTTCTGTTACTCTGAGGCCGTCAACCACAGCAGAGGATTTCGAAGCAGAAATACAGCTGGAGGTCTCTGCGTTTGGTTTTGATGAGGACGAAGCACGTAAATTCAATCAGCAAATTAGGGAAAACGGAAGAGAGAAAAACTTTATTATTGAAGCAGATGGAAAAACTGCTGGAAAAATTCGTGTGGACGAAGCCGCCGGAGAAGCCTGGATTTATGGTTTTGCTGTGTTTCCAGAATTACAGGGTAAAGGAATTGGGAGAAAGGCATTAACAAAAGTTGTTAAAGCAGAATCTCAAAAAGGGCTTTCCGTTTTTCTCGAAGTTGAAGCCAAAAATGCAAACGCCTTAAAGCTGTATGAATCATGTGGTTTTAGAAGCTACCACTCGCAGGATTATTATAAATATAAATTTTAATTTGATTGCCAACTAATGTTATATTAATATTATAAATATTACAAATTCACACTGGAGATGGACATCGATGATACATAAACTAGACTTAAAATCCGAGAACCTGCACGGATCCTTCAGTAAAGACTACCAACCGATCTTAACGATTAATTCAGGTGACTCTTTACAATTAAAGACACCTGATATTGAGTGGGGATATTCGCCTTCTAAGGATAAAGAAAGAGTTATTTTTGAATCCACTGTTAAGGAAGAAGATCGTAGACATCCGATGATTGGGCCAATCGCCATTCGTGGAGCAAAGCCTGGAATGGTGCTAGAAGTGAAATTGAATGATGTTGTTCCAGGTTGGTATGGTCGCAATTGGGCTGGCGGATTCAAAAATTGGCAGAATGATAGTGTAGGATTGTCTGAATCGGAAAGAATTCAGGTAGATTGGGAATTAAATGCAACCACGATGACAGGTACTGCTCAAATAGGCGGAAGACAATTTCACGTTGGTCTCGATCCTTTCATTGGTTTAATGGGTGTTGCTCCATCTGAACCTGGTGTACATGTCACTTCCCCTCCCCGCTATTGCGGTGGGAATATTGATTGTAAGGAACTGGTTAAAGGCAGCACCCTGTATTTGCCGATTGGCGTAGAAGGTGCATTATTTTCAATTGGGGATGGACATGCACTACAAGGTGATGGAGAGGTTTCCGGTACAGCAATTGAGTGTCCGATGGATCTAGTCGATGTTACGTTAATTGTTAGAGATGATTTATCGTTGACCATGCCTCGAGCAAAGACCCCAACAGGTTGGATTACCTTTGGTTTTGATGAAGATTTAAATGTGGCTGCTGCCACTGCTTTACATGATATGGTTGAGCTCATCGAAGAATTTTATGGAATTGAAAAAGTCGAAGCGATGGCCTTGGCCAGTGTCGCTGTTGACCTCCGAATTACACAAGTAGTCAATGGCGCCAAGGGTGTCCATGCTGTTCTTCCGCTTGGAGCAATACGTTAACACAGAAAAGGTGACGAGAATTCCCTCGTCACCTTTAGCATTTATACCTTACAAAAAAAGTAGTCCCCTCTGGCCCTGTTTCAATATCAATCTTTGCCTGATGACGGGTTGCAATCGCGTAGCATACCCCTAAACCAAGGCCGGTTCCCTTGTCTTTGGTGGTGAAGAATGGAGTCCCTAATTTTTCAAAAACATCCGGTTTGATTCCTTGACCTTGATCCTGAACCGCTAGAACAACAGAACCGTCTTCCATGTACGTTTTAATTTTTAGCACCTTTCCTTCACTCATAGCCTCTAACCCATTGCGGTAAAGATTAATGATTAACTGCCTTGTCTCATCCCGATTCAACATAATTTCTGGAAGGTCCTTCGTTTCGATCTCAATGTATTTATTTTGATTGAAGGCATCTACATGGATAAGTGGGGTCATATCACGAATAATCGAATTTAGATTTAACTTCTGCAAATCAGATGACCTTGTATTACTCATGGAAAGGAATTCTGAAATGATGTTGTTCGCACGGTCTAATTCATCAATCATGATATGTAAATAATTCTGATACCGCTCAAATTCATCCTCTCTTTCTAAAATCTGCAGAAATCCTCGGACGGTTGTCATTGGGTTTCTTATTTCATGGCTGATGCCTGCTGCCATTTGTGCGATTAAATCAAGACCTGATAACCGTTTCAATTCATTTTCATACTTCTTTTTCTCAGTAATGTCTTTGATTAGGCTACAGATGCCATCCCCGTATGGATAGACCACTATATCAAACCATTTATCTGAGTAAGATGCATGAGTTTCAAAATGGGTGGGGATCCGGTCAGCCATTACCCTATGATATTCCTTATAAAAAACAGTATCTATGTAGCAAGGAAACTCTTCCCAGATTACCTTTCCTATTACTTCTTCAGGTGTTTTATTCATCGGAAGGTCCTGGTATTTATTAATGTAAAGATATTTCCAATCTTTACTTAACACAATAAAACCATCTGTAATACTTTCGATGACATTGTGATTTTGCTCATTTGCTACTTCTAGTTCCTTTGTCCTCTTCTCGTACATGCTTTCCAATTTATCCATGTATAGTAAGCTGTATAAGGTAGAAGCTGTTGCATCAACAATGGATTGTGCCAATTGGTGTTGTGATTCTGAGTATACAAGTGGCTTTTCTCCTGTATGAACCACTCCTAAGATCCCTAGCACCTCTCCCATTGATACAAGTGGAAGCATAAACAGACTTTTTATCGCAAACTTTTTACAAGTTTCTTGATCTAACCTGTCATCAGCTGCTGTATCCGTGATGAGAATGGCTTTTTTTGTTTTCAAAACCGTTTGATAAACATCCTCATTACAGGGACCCAATTTTTGAAAGGTTTCCTTCCAATCTGAATCGATCCCGCTTGCTACTCTTACTTGGAGAATTTTTTTACTAGCCATAGGATCTAGCAGGTGAACACCCATTTGATTATTATTTAAAATTCTACCTAGATATCGGAAACATGTATCAAGGCTGCTTTGCAATGTTGAACACATAGATAATTCGCGTGTAACATCCAGTAGCAGCTGCTTTTCTGTAATTAATTTTTCCTTTTCGGCTAAATTAAGCGCATTTCGTATGGCAACGGCCGCCATATTTACATATGCCTCTACCGTTTGAATCTCAGATTCTGTTAAGTTCATTGTAAGCCCATAATCAAATAGAAAAACAAGGCCAAATAACTCCTGTTCAAACGAGATAGGTAGAGCTAACAACGATTTAATTTGGAATGCAGCCACTGCTGTAGGATCGGGGCGGTGATCCTTTGAGGTATCAGGAATATAGATCGTTTTTTGTGTTTCAATGACTTCCTTTGCAAGTAAGTCGATTTCTGTATCGATCACATGCATATCCAGCGTCCAATCATTTAGATGTTTTGGTTTTCCAACATATCCCCGGAACGTTCCATCCTCTTGTGGTAAATATATTCCAACCGCATCACATTGTACGATTTCCTCCGATATGGCCGTTGTTACTTGCTCCAACAGATCCCGTAGTTCAAGCTTCGTATTAATTAATTTGGTTATGTTTGCAAGACGAGAATATCTTGTTTGTTCCATTGACATTTCCTTGTACTCCATTTCATTGGCATGTACGTGCTCGGTTTATTAATGACTTCATTCATTCCGTACAAATTCGACAAAATCTCTTAATATCTCTATTTTACAATATGTACATGGGTTTGGTATACATAAATCCAAGTAAATTACCATTTTTATGTAAAAATGTATGTGTTTTAGGTTATATTTCTTAGCTGTCTCATTAATGAAAGACAAAGTTATTCCAGGAATTAAAGATATGAGTATAGACTAAAAAACGGACACGTTAAATTGGGTTATAATGAAAATTAACCGAAATAAAGGACGTGTTCAGAGTGGGGAAACATTTTGATAAGGAATATAAAACACAAGCTGCTCGACTAGTGG
>JBDOMM010000014.1:0-67494 GCA_039832695.1 Bacillus sp. (in: firmicutes) | reverse complement strand
CCTGGATGAATGATGAGGTAACGACAGTTAGGTCATCATTCATCTAGGTCACCAAGCGTTAGCGCGGTAGGCTGAAAATTAAAAAAGTGCCCGATTTAATTTGTCCGTTTTCTTGACGTAGTACCAACTCTTCACGAAATTCGGATTTATCTACACAAAATTGAAGGAATTCTACAAATTTACGAGTTATTATACAAATATTGTAAAAAATACCAATTTTCATAAAAAACTGCCCAAGATACCACTATATAACTATTAAACAAGCACTGCACCCTTTAAGACAAACTCTTCAACAACCTTCGCAACCCCATCATTCATATTCGTATCTGTCACAAAGTCCGCTTTTTCTTTAATATCATCAGGTGCATTACCCATCGCCACGCCAAGCCCTGCAAACTTAATCATTGCCATATCATTATAACTGTCGCCCATAGCAATGACTTCTTCACGAGTGATCCCAAGCTTACCAATCAATTGGTTTAAGCTTGTTCCTTTTGTTACACCTTCCTCAGTAAACTCTAAAAAGAATGGCTTAGAGCGCATAACACTTAGCTCGCCGACAAACTGTTCTTGCAGCTTTTTCTCAACAACTGCAAGCTTTTCTGGTTCCTCAAGCATTAACACCTTCACCACTGGTTCATTTACTGCATCCACAAAGCTGTCCACTACAAAAATTTCTAAGCCGGTAATAGCCGCTTCAACATCTGTATACTGATTACCCGCTTCAGTCACAATATAGTCTCCTACATAGGTGTGAATCCACACATCTTCACTACGACTTACTTCATATAAATGGTGGACCATTTCAGGTGACAGGGTGCTGCTGAACAGCTCTTCACCAGTTTGGCAGTTTGTAATTTTTGCACCATTAAAAGATAGAATAAAACTTCCATAGTCCTTTAATCGCAATTCTTCTGCAACATCGAGCATCGCAGAAGTAGGGCGGCCAGACGCTAATACCACCTTAACCCCTGCTTCCTGCGCATCCATTAGTGCTTTCTTAGTACGTGGTGAGATTGTGTGGTCGTCCTGTAATAAAGTATCATCTAAATCTAGTACAATCATTTTATATGTCATTTTCTAATGAATCCCTTCTAAACTATATTTCCTTCATCATCTTACTATAAGTCCAGGAAAAAAACTCATAACAATTGTAGGAAAATAAAAAATGAGACGAGGCTATCCCGTTTTTGTTAAGTTGAATTTACATTAATTAATAATATCTAAACATTCCGTTAACCTTCCCTTAATAGTATTAGGTTTTAATAGAGTAGAAGTTATTAACCAACACACTAGGAGGGTTTAAAAACATGAAAAAGAGATTAACCGTAGCATTAGCACTTGGACTAATGATTCCTGCAGTAACTCCTGCAGCAGCTGCCGGTAAAGATGTTTCCATTGATTCTTTTAAGTTCAATTCTATGAAGGCACCGGCTTCTATTGAAGACATGGTGAAAACATATACTAGTGCTTCAATGGACGTAACCTACACTGACGGAAAAACTAAAAATTTCCCTCTTACTTACAAACAATTATTCCTATCAGATGAAAAGATTGTGACAAACAAAGGTGAAAAAATTCCTGCTGGAACCCCTATTGATGTAAACGGTAATCCAATCGTAGACAAGAGCGTCCCTGGTCAGGAATCATATTATATTTCAGATGCGCCAGATTCTAATAGCTTAATGAATGTAGGCGGGAACCTATTCATGGTATCTCATTTTGAATATGATTCATTAGATAATGCCGGTAAATCGGCGTATGGTGTGGTTCCAGCTTCCATGACACTAACACATCTAAACCAAGATAAAAGGACTGGAGAGTTATCCGTTAAGGATGCTAAAAAGATTGATTTTTCTAGCGTAAATGGCTTATGGATTCCATGTAATGGCTCAACTTCACCTTGGGGAACGCATTTAGGATCAGAAGAATATGAACCAAATGCACGCCAATTCGAGGCTGAAATTGGAACAGATAAAGACTCTACGAATGTTAAAGGCTTTGCGAAGCTATACTTTGGGGATGAATCAAAAGCAAATCCTTATAATTATGGTTTTATTCCAGAAGTAACAGTAAAGCCAAATGGTGACACAAGTGTCGTTAAACACTACAGTGCTGGCCGTTTTTCTCATGAAATTATGACAGTGATGCCTGATAATAAGACCGCATTTTTCGGTGATGATGGGAACTATACCGTAACGTTTATGTATGTTGCCGACAAAGAGAAAGACTTATCTGCAGGAACATTATATGCAGCGAAATTTGTGCAAACAAGTGCAGAAAATGGCGGGTCTGGTAATCTTGAGTGGGTGAAGTTAGGACATGCTACGGATGACGAAGTGAGAGCGATTATTGACAAGGGAACAAAATTCAGTGATATCTTTGAATCAGCAAGTGAGCCAACGGAAGGTTTTACAGCCATCAAAACAGACTCTAGCGGTGGAAAAACGGAATATATCAAATTAAAGCCTGGTATGGAAAAAGCTGCAGCCTTCCTTGAATCACGACGCTACGCAGCCTTAAAAGGAGCAACAGCAGAATTCCGTAAAATGGAAGGAATCACCGTTAACGCAAAAGATAAAAAAGTATATATGGCCATCTCTGAAATTGGCAAAGCCATGGTGGAAGATACGAACCATGCAGATCCAGTAGATGATGTACATTTAAATAAAATCAATGCAGGTGGGACTTATGAGCTGAATTTAACAGGCGGCTTAAAGGATAGGGATGGCAACAAAATCAACAGTGACTATGCGGCATCTGATATGAAGGCAATGGTAGTTGGGGAAGATTTAGCGGCACCTGATGCCTACGGAAATAAAGCGAATCCTGATAAAATTTCAAAGCCGGATAACTTAAGTTACTCTGAAAAAATGAGAACATTATTTATCGGAGAAGATGGCGGTGAGCATACAAACAACTTCGTATGGGCGTATAATATCGATACAAAGGAACTTTCTCGTGTGTTATCTGTTTCAGTGGGAGCAGAAGCTACTGGATTACGTGTCCTTGATAACTTTAATGGCTTCTCCTATGTGTTGAGCAACTATCAACACCCAGGTGATGAGCTTGAGAACTTCCAAGGAACAGCCGTAAATAAAGAAGAATTAGAGAAGGCAATAGAAGCAGGGATTGGGATCGACAAAAAAGGTGGAGTAGGCTATATTGCTGGATTACCACAGTTAAACGGCAAACACGTTGGATGGAATTTCAAAGAGGGTAAATGGTATTTCCATAATGAGAATGGTGATCTACAAACCGGTTGGGTGAAAGATAACGCCAAATGGTATTACCTTGAAACAACAGGTGAAATGAAAACAGGCTGGGTAAAGACAGGGAACAAATGGTATTACCTAGCACAATCAGGTGAAATGAAAACAGGTTGGGTAAAGACAGGAAACAAGTGGTATTTCCTCGCAGCATCCGGCGAGATGAAGACCGGTTGGGTAAAAACAGGGAACCATTGGTACTATTTAGCACAATCAGGTGAAATGAAAACAGGCTGGGTACAATCAGCTAACAAGTGGTACTACTTAAACCAAGACGGAAGCATGGCAGTTAATACAACTATTAATGGTTACAAAGTGAACCAACATGGTGAATGGGTACGATAATAATAGTAAAAGCGTGGAATCGTTAATTGATTCCACTTTTTTTAATTCCACACAAGAACATTTGTTCTGTAATGTGTTTTCTGATATACTAAAAAGAAAAAGGAGGGTTCAAGATGAATAGGTGCGGTTGGGTTAATCAGGATCCGTTGTATATGGATTATCATGACCATGAATGGGGGGTACCTGTTTATGATGATCCAAAGCTATTTGAATATTTAAATCTTGAAGGTGCGCAGGCAGGATTAAGCTGGTATACGATCTTAAAGAAACGGGAGAACTACCGCAAAGCCTTTGATAACTTTGAGGCGGAAAAAATTGTTCAATACGACGACAAGAAAATCGAAGAACTTTTACATAACGAAGGAATCGTAAGAAATAAGCTGAAAATTAATGCCGTCATTACCAATGCACACGCCTATCTGAAGATCATCAATGAATTCGGATCCTTCCAAAAATATATTTGGTCCTTTGTCGGCGGGAAGCCGATCCAAAACCATTTTAATGAGTTAACAGAGGTCCCGGCCAAAACCGAAATCAGTGATAAATTAAGTAAGGACTTAAAAAAACGCGGCTTTAAATTTGTCGGCTCCACTATTTGCTATGCGTTTATGCAAGCAACTGGAATGGTGAACGACCATATTGTTACATGTGATTGTTATCAAAAAGTAATTCCTGCTAAAAAGTCCTAAGTAAAACGTATATTTTACACACAAAAAAGCGATGACTCTAATACGAGAGCATCGCTTTTTTAAAATTACCTTACAATTATTTACTTGGTTTCTCTACAAGGAAATCTGAAGCAGGAATGGGAATAATCTTCCCGCCAATTTGTACATGAACGGTATCGTTGAAAATGGCTTTTACAATCCCTTTTAATGAGATTGTTGAATTAACAGAGATTTTTTTTGATTCAGATTGATTGGCCACATTAATCAACACCTTCCGATAGTTGGTAAAATATATGAAAAAAATTAATAAATGGTGATAAAGATATTATAAATAATTCGAAAAAAATTGAAGAACTCCTTCTTTTGTAAAAGAAAAAATTGAATGGGAGCAGGTTATGTTACAATTCTTCCATCATAAAAGGGGTGTGAAATAATGAAATAATTATAACATGAACCTTAGTTCAAGTATTACATGTCTTAAAATAGCTGTCAATTAAAAAGGTGAACTATGGTTCAATTTTTGGAAAAGTGGTATGATAATTGTGAGGTGATAAAATGTCTGAACGTGAAGATACACTAATAGGTGAGTTCCCAATTATCCCGAAACAGGAGCGTGCCCAGCAAAAAAGAAATGCATTGATTGAAAGTGGACGTGCCTTGTTCATTTCAAAAGGGTACGAGCAAACTACAGCAAAGGAGATTGCTGCACATGCAGGGGTAGCCACCGGGACTTTTTATCGTTATTTTTCAGATAAACGACAGCTGTTGCTGTCATTGCTAGAAGATAAGCTTGAACGGCTTCTCCCTCCTGAACCAAGCTGGGTTTCCTGTGATCCTGAAACATTATTAACCACACTTTTAGAGGAACATTATAAGCGATTAAATGAATTAGGACTCCACCGAGTGTTGCCTGAACTACTTCTAAAGGATTCAGAGCTTTGTGAGGTACTCGGTGCAGCGAGAAGAAAGGTTCATGGCAGAATTCATTTAGGATTAAAACAAGCAAATGAAAAAGGGTGGACCTGGGAGGACCTCGATTTAGAAACAGTATCTTGGGCCATCATGGTTCTAGTGGAAAATGGATACGAAAAAGAGCGACTAACAGGTCAAATGGAAAATGTTCAAAACATAGCCAAGGTGATTTGTAGGATGATTTTCCCCCCAGATAAGTTGGACCAATTACGGAATTAATTGTCATAAAAAGATAGATGTTAATAATATTCAGGGTAGTTTTACATTAGAACAAGGGACAATTTTTTCAATAAATAGAAAGCGGTGACGAAAATGAAGGTCGAAGATTTTATGGTGAAGGATGTCATTTCTGTAAGACCGATAAGTTCTATTAAAGACGTTATGACAACGTTTGTTGAGAAGAAAATTGGCGGTGTTCCTATTGTAGATGAAAATGGAATGCTTGCTGGAATGGTAACAGACGGAGATATTTTACGAGCATTCAAGCCCATTGATCGGAGAATCCAAGATTATATTAGTTTTATCACGTATATTGCCGAGGAAGCATTAGAAGAACGCTTAGAGGAAATGGCTAAAGTACAAGTTATTCGGGTGGCTAAGACAAAGGGAATTGTGACTGTTCATCCAAACGATGAGATGAAAACCGTCGTAACCTTGTTAGCGAAGCATCACTTTAAGAAACTTCCCGTTATTGACAAAGATAACCATGTGGTGGGAGTAATTAGTCGAGGCGATGTGATCCGAAGAATTCAGGAAACAGTTGTGAAGAGAATGGAATAATTCACTTCAAGCAATCGAAATAGTCTAAAGTGGAAGAAGAGCTTTTCTTCATATAAAAAAAGTCCAATTTCACCACTCTGAAATTGGACTTTTTTGTTATCGTTTTTCAATAAAATTTACGACATCGCCAACTGTTTGAAGTTTCGTTGCAACTTTGTCATTAATTTCGATGGCAAATTCATCTTCAATTTCCATCGTCAGGTCCACCATATCAAGCGAATCCGCTTCGAAGTCATCTTTAAATGATGAATCCAGTCTGATATTCTCCATTTTGACACCCAGTTGGTCTGCAATAATGGGCTTTAACTTTTCAAATGTGGTCATTGAGGGAGCCTCCTAACTATTTCATAACCATCATTATAACAATCAAGTTAGGAAGGTAAAACATAAAAGTATTGCCAATATCCAGTAAATTTGTGACTCAAAGGAAGTGATTTTTCAAAAAAACGTAATCTTACTCTTCATCCGAACCTGTGAACCTTACATCAATCTGGATAATCTCAGAGCGGCTGCCAATCCGTAGCGGCGGGCCCCAAAAGCCATATCCAGATGAAACGATGGTATGAAGCTGCTTTTTTTGAAGGTACCCCCAGTCCACTTCAAAGATCCTTCGAGTAATCAAGTGATTCGGAGCCATTTGACCTCGGTGAGTATGACCCGAAAGAAGTAAATCTACCTGATTATCTGACGCTTGTTTTACTTCAGCCGGCTGATGATCCATCATTATTATAGGCAAAGAGTGGTCAATGTCTGAAAGGAGAGTGTCAATCGACATTCTGTTACGATCCGTTTTATCCTTCCGACCTGCCAAATAGAACATATCCTCTAGTTTGATGACCTCATCCATTAATATTCTTATCCCGTTTTGTTCCATTTCTTTCAAGTACCTCGGTATCCCACCCCCATAATATTCATGGTTACCAAGAACGCCATAAACACCAAGTGGTGCGGATAATTCACTCATGATAGTCCCCATCTTCTTCTTTATAAATGGTTCAGGATCATCATCAATAATATCACCTGGTAATAAAATTAAATCGGGTTGTAGTAAATTCACCTCTTTAACAAGACGCCGTGCATGGCCAGGACCCGAGAGTCTACCAAAATGCATATCAGAAGCCATGGCAATGCTAAGCTGTGAACGAGTTTGGCCGCGCTTGGGAATCTCAATTGAAAAATGACGGACAACAGGGCTATAGGCATTAAATGTTCCAATAATGAATAGAACGATAAAGGCGATTAGTACGATTACGCCTAGCCAAGTGATTACCGTTGCCTTTGACAGGCCAAAAAGTACTAATAAAATCGCAATAAGATTGGCAATAGGAAGGAATAAAATTGCATACTGCAGAACTCCAAACCAATAGGAACCTATCATTTTAAATAAGGGAATGCTTTTTAAGAATTGACCAATAATGTAGGAAAAGGAAAGTACACATAGAAGGGTCCCATAGATCCACCTTGTCTCAAGTCCAAATGCTGTATGGAGCCACAACCAGCCGTTCCAGCCAATATAAAAGGTTAAAGCAGAATAGACAATTATTATTACTAGGAAATTGAAAATATTGCGTAATTTCATTTAATATCTCCTTTAATAGGATGAATAACGAAAAACATGAATTGTAGTTCAAGTATTGCATGTTAAAAAAATACTGTCAACAAAACATCCTTCACAACAATGTAACCATCTATAACTTATTGTTATAGGTTTATAAGATTTATATATTTCCTATTTATTGGTTTTGGATATATTCTATTTTTATAATAAAAAATTATTGAGGTGAGACCATTGAACATTCAATTAATTAGGCATGCAACGATTAAATTTAAATATAATGGACAGACGATACTGGTAGACCCGATGTTTAGTGAAAAGGGTATACTTGGCCCTGTAGCAAATGCAGCTAATGAATTAAAAAACCCTTTAGTTGACTTGCCGATTACGGTGGAAGAAATAGTAAGTGATATAGACGCAATAATCATTACCCATACTCATCGTGACCATTTAGATGATCATGCGATAGAATTACTCCCTAAAGACCTACCTGTTTTTTGCCAGACTGAGGATGAAGAAAAACTGCAGGGAAAGGGTTTTAAACAAGTAATTAAGGTACAACATTCAACTGTTTGGAATGGAATACAAATTTTAAGAACCGGTGGTCAGCATGGGACGGGGGAACTTGGAAAACAGATGGGCCCAGTTTCTGGTTTTGTTTTACAAGCAGAAGATGAGCCTGTCGTCTATTTGGCAGGGGATACCGTCTGGTGTACGGAAGTTGAAGAAGCTATTTCTCAGTTTTCTCCAGATGTAATTGTACTAAATGGAGGGGAAGCACAATTTTTAACAGGGGATCCCATCACGATGGGTATCAAGGACATTGAAAAGGTTTATGCAGCAAGCCCTTCTTCAAAAATAGTAGTCGTTCATATGGAGTCATGGAATCATTGCTTGTTAACTCGAAGTAAGCTAAAAGAATCGATCACGACCCATCAGCTATCAAATGTATTTGTTCCAGATAATGGGGTTGCCCTGGAGTTTTAATTTAGATTTGAAAAAGTAGCTTGGCAGAAGCCAAGCTGTTTTCATTGGATGAGGATAGAGTTTTTTATCTCTTTAATTTGGTCAATATGTCGTTGATCATGTAAGTATATTAGGTCAATCCATTGATTTAAGGGTAATTCGCCAAAAATAGGATGCTTTGCTGACTTTTCTCTCAAAATTACCTTATCCTGCACTTTGTCAAGAACAGTCAGTAAGTAGTTTCTGGAATCATATAAGAGTTCAGTAACTTGCACTAATTCCAATGATTCTAAAGCTGGCTTTACAATTTCTGGGGCCTCAACTTTAATAGTTCGGTCCAATAATACCTGGATATTTTTTTGTTTTATATGATTATTGGATGATTGCTTTAGACCATATTCAATGGCACGTGCAAATAATTTCTCAGTAATAGCAAGGTGATGACACACTTGGGCTATACTCCATTTGTCAGGTCCAGGACTTTTATTTAATTCTTTGTCCCTTAGTAAACTAATTTCATTGAACAGACTTGCTCTTGCTTCTAATAAATGTTGATGCTGTTCTTGTGTCATGAATGATCCTCCTCAGCAAATTAAACTAATCTACTACATGTTATTACTTATTTTTATGACCTAGTACTAATAATAAAAAAATATAAAAGGCTATTGGTTGGTACTATTAAAGCAATAGCCTTTATTTTTTTGATACAACTTTATTTAGCTAGTTCATATAAATCTTTTATTTGCTTCATATGGTGTTCATCATGTTCAACCATACCTACCAAATATTTTTCAAGTGTGAAAGAGTGCTCACCGATTGTAAAAACAGTATGAAGATCCACTTTTTCTAACTCCTCAAGCAGGTTTTTTCGATTGTTGATAAATTGATCAATGAGTTCCTCTTTACTTATGCCTGAATGGGCAAAGTTTTGTGCGTCATTATTAATCGCTTGGACGTCAACTTGTCCGGTGGCTAGGGTATCGCCAGCCAACATCAATGGTAGTCTAGAGTTCTGTATATATTGGTCCCATAGTAAAAGATGTGCAACGATTGCTGCCGATGACCACTTTCCTTCACTAATAGGTGAAAAGAAAATAGAATCTTCTTCTCTAAGTTTTACTTCTTCTAAAAATGGAATAATGGAGCCAAATTGTAAAACAACATTCATAAAAATCCCTCCTAGAACTTATTGTAATAATAGAATACCAGTTTTTGGGTGTACTAGGGAATGTTCTTATTTCATAGGGTAATAACAATTAGTTATATATTCATTACTTTTTAGATTTACCTACTCAAACCGAAAAGTTGATAGTATAGAGGCAGAAGAAAAAACAAGAATTGGAGGTAAAAATAAATGAAGCTAAAAAAGTTATCATGGGCGAGTATTTTAATTGAGACAGAAAATATAAGTGTCCTGGTTGATCCACTAGGGGGACCTATTCAGGGGCAAGAAAAACCACTTGTAGCTAAAATTGGTGAACCTCTTGAGCCGTTGATTTCATTAGAAACAATTAATCCACCAGATATCATTTTAGTAACCCATGTACATCCTGACCATTTTGACCATCAGTCTGTTCTTCAACATTTTGGTGAGGATGTGAAGATTTATGTTCCTAGTGAGTCCTGCAATTATGTGAGAAAGCTTGGTTTTCGAAATGTTGAGGGGGCACTGCCGAATGAAGAATTCAGATACAAAAATCTAAAGTTCATTGCTTCTTATTCAGTCGATGGCTTTGGTTCTCCACAGGTATCATGGATCATTAAGGATGAGCAATGTACAGTTATTCATTGTGGAGACACACAGTGGCATGGGTATTGGTGGAAAATGGAGAATCAGCATGGACCATTCGATGCTGCATGCCTACCAGTTAATGGGCCGATTTTACAAGTGTCTGGGCTAAAGGAACAAAGTCTATTACCAGCCTGTTTAACTCCAGAGGAGGCAGTTGAAGCTGCAAAAATCTTAGGTGCGAAGCTAATCCCTATTCATTACGCCACCTTTCATAATCCGCCTTATTATTGTGAATCAGAAAATATCGAGGAAAGAATTAGTAAACAGACTAAGCTCCGAGGCATAGATGTAACTTTTCTAAAAGCAAATGAGCAAATATTTATTTAAGCTTGACCTCATCTATGAGAGGTCTTTTTTTATGGAATGAAAAAAATATTCACATATTTTCCTCTTTATTGTAATCTGAGATTAAGGTAAATATTGGGCGTTTTTAAATGATTAAAAGGATTTGATGTCCGTGTTGAAATTAATTCAATTAAAATATTTTGTTTCTACGGTAGAAGCAGGCAGCGTTACGACAGCGGCTAGAAATCTATTCATTTCACAACCAGCGCTCTCAAAACAAATCACTCAACTTGAGAGTGAGTTAAATTGCGAACTGTTTTTACGAAAAACGACCGGAATAGAATTAACCGAAGCAGGTAAACATTTGTACCTAAAAGGGATTGAATTATTAAAGGCCGCTGATGAACTTTCGTCTGAAATGAATCAATATGCCAAAAAACAAACCATTAAGATCGGTGCGTTGCCAAGCATTGGCACACATTTTCTTCCTGCAATTGTTAATAGACTAAGAGATGACTATAAAATTGAGGTTTTAATTAAGGATACAACAGAAGAATTAGTAAGATTAGTTGAAAATAATCAGGCTGATTTTGTTTTCGCGCAAGATGTAACGAATAATCGGAATTTTGTTATGGAGAATATATTTTGGGAGCCATATGATGCAATCCTCCCATTGACGGTAAAGGGTGATCAACCGGCTCTTTCTATTACAGAGTTTGTAGGTAACCAACTGATCATTCATAAGCATCCGTGTGACATCCGCTCATTTTTTGAGAATTATTGTAGAAAAAATAACATTGGATATAAGCTTGGGATTGAGTTAGAAACAAATGAATCCATCGTTGCCTTTGTATCCAGTGGCCTTGGGGTTTCTATCATGCCTCGAATGGTTTCTCGAAATGTGAAAGCCGAATCCGCTACAATTAGGGAGTTTGCCGATGATCAATTTGGCAGAAGCATTGACCTTATATATAAACCATCTTTAAAAAAATTGGCAAAAACAATTACTGCTTTTTCAAAAGAAAATATTTTGGGACTCTAAAGGGCACACGACATTTTAAAAGCGTGTGCCTTTAATTATTTCTGCTATTTTGAACCTATAGAAAAATATTTTACCTTTAGAGAGGAATTATGGAAGAAATGAGGACAGAAAATCATACAAAACCTCGAATAAACTATGGGGAGAAAGATACAACTTAAGAGGGATATAGGAGAAGAGTATTATGACTACAGAATTATTTGTAAATGGTGAACTTACATTAAGCAGAACAGAAACTCATAGTAAAAGAATGAAAACCAATAGTGAACCACCAATTTTTACTTCAAGGATGGAAAAACGCGAATATTATAAGTCTGTAAGTCTCTTTGACATTCGAAACGTAATTGATGTAAAAGGACTATTAAATGATATTCATACAAATTTACATACATATGTTCAAAAGGTTTACGAATGGATCCAAAAAAGTCCTGTAAAGAAACTTGTGGTAACTGGTATTTTTACTGTTATTCTGGGGGTATTTTCTAATACTGCGAATGCAGCATTTATCCATGAATACACGTATCAGGTTAAAAATGGAGAAAAAATTGAAGATGTTGCAGCTGCACATGGAGTAACAGCTCAAGAAATATTAGATGCTAACGGAATATCCACTATTGATGGTAAAAAAATTCTATTACCCAAAGTCCAAGATCAAACGGTTACCGCTACAAAACTAAATATCCGGTCACAGCCGAACACGGCAAGTGATATTATTGGCCAATATCAAAAAGGGGACGTTGTTAAGATCTCATACATTGAAAATGGCTGGGCGGCTATTCTTCTTAAAGGACGAGTTTGTTTTGTAAGCGCTGAGTACCTTTCAGGCGCTAAAATCGATACACCAACAGTAGACCCAACAACTATGTATGTAACTGCTTCATCATTGAGGGTCAGGGAAGCAGCTTCTACAAGTAGTTCGATAGTAGGGTCATTAAAATTAAATGATCGTGTACCGGTTACGACAGTAGGTAATGGCTGGGCCCAGATTATTTTTAACGGCAAAAAAGCATTCGTTAGTGTAACCTACTTATCGAAAAACGAATCATCAGAACCAAGTAAGTCTGTATATGTGATTAAGAGCGGCGATACTTTTACAAAAATCAGTAAAGCATTTGGGATCTCCATCTCATCACTACAAGAACTAAATCCAACTGTAGACCCAACGAGGTTGAAAATTGGACAAACAATAAAACTACCTGAGACCACTTCTGCTAATTCAAATCAAATTA
This sequence comes from Bacillus sp. (in: firmicutes), assembly GCA_039832695.1. Classification (GTDB taxonomy): domain Bacteria; phylum Bacillota; class Bacilli; order Bacillales; family Cytobacillaceae; genus Neobacillus. The sequence continues at coordinate 54,594 of JBDOMM010000014.1, read as the reverse complement.
AAGTATCAGCCCATATTGCTGGAATTGAACCAGGGGGAACTTTCCGCTTTATCACATCAGATGGAAAAACACATGTTGCAAAAGCAACAGGAAACATGATAAACGAACTGTTTCATCATCAAGGAAAAAATATCACCCTAACACTTGAAGCGAATAGGGGTCAAGTATTGACTATAATTTCTTTCCAATAAGAATTCAGCCTCCAATACAATGGAGGTTTTTTATTTTTTATAAAAAAATATTAATAAAATTTGTTTTTTTGTTGACATTATAGGGTAGGGGGGTATAGTATAAAAACATAAGATGTATTTCCATTTCAAGGAATTGAAAAACTAGTGTTTGATATAGATAGGAGGAAGGAAAATGAGCACCTCAACAAAAGAAGTACAACTACCAATAACCGGGATGACCTGTGCAGCCTGTGCCATTCGGATTGAGAAAGGCTTAAATAAACTTGAAGGGGTAGAAACAGCTAATGTGAACTTAGCCCTTGAAAAAGCCACGATAAAATATGATCCAGTTGTAACGAATGTGACCGATTTTACGAAGAAAGTGAATGACCTTGGATATGGTGTATTATCAGAAAAAGTCGAACTAGATTTAATCGGGATGACCTGTGCTGCCTGTGCTACAAGAATTGAGAAGGGGCTAAACAAACTTGACGGAGTTAACAAAGCAACCGTTAATTTTGCACTCGAAACGGCTATTGTGGGGTTTAACCCATCTCAAATCACCATCCAAGAAATGATCAAATGCGTAGAGAAACTTGGTTACAAAGCTAAGGTCAAACAAGAAACAACAGGAGAATCGGTCGACCATCGTGTAAAAGAAATGGAAAAACAAAAAGGAAAGTTTCTCTTTTCACTCATCCTTGCCTTTCCGCTATTATGGGCTATGGTTAATCATTTTGAGTTCACTTCCTTTATTTATCTACCTGACATGCTGATGAATCCTTGGGTGCAATTAGCACTCGCAACTCCAGTTCAATTCATTGTAGGAAAGCAATTTTATGTAGGAGCATTTAAGGCACTTCGAAATGGTAGTGCCAATATGGATGTGCTAGTTGCGCTTGGAACGTCCGCTGCGTATTTTTACAGTCTATATATCATTATTTCCGCTATTGGGTCCGGACAGATGATGTTTGACCTGTACTTTGAAACAAGCGCGGTATTAATAACTTTGATCCTTTTAGGTAAATTGTTTGAGGCCAGGGCCAAAGGTCGTTCCTCTGACGCAATCAAAAAACTAATGGGACTTCAAGCCAAAACGGCAACGGTAGTCAGAGATGGTAAAGAACTTGAAGTTGCTTTAGAAGAAGTGGTGGTAGGAGACAGCATTTTGGTAAAGCCTGGTGAAAAGGTTCCGGTCGATGGAGAAATTATCGAAGGACGCTCCGCATTGGATGAATCCATGCTGACAGGAGAAAGTGTCCCAGTAGATAAAACTATAGGAGATTTCGTTATCGGTGCTACGATCAACAAAAATGGCTTTCTAAAAGTAAAGGCAACAAAGGTTGGAAGGGATACGGCCCTTGCACAGATTATTAAAGTGGTTGAAGAAGCGCAAGGATCAAAGGCACCAATCCAACGCATGGCAGACCAAATTTCAGGAATATTTGTTCCTATTGTTGTTGGGATTGCCGTAATAACGTTCTTGGTGTGGTTTTTCGTAGTGAGTCCTGGGAATTTCGCTGAAGCCTTAGAAAAAATGATCGCTGTTCTTGTTATAGCTTGTCCATGTGCATTAGGTTTGGCAACACCAACCTCTATAATGGCGGGCTCCGGACGTGCAGCTGAAGCTGGAATTTTATTTAAGGGCGGAGAGCACCTTGAAAGAACACACCGAATTACTACTGTTGTTTTAGATAAAACAGGTACGGTTACAAATGGGAAACCAGAACTAACTGATGTAATCGTAACGGCTGATTTTGAGGAAACAACATTTTTACAATTGGTAGGTACTGCTGAGAAACAATCTGAGCACCCATTAGCAGAGGCAATTGTAAATGGCATCAAAGATAGAGGTATTGATTTATTAACTGCTGAAGAATTTGAAGCTATTCCTGGTTATGGAATTAGAGCTACGGTAGACGGTAAAGAGTTATTAATTGGGACACGAAAATTAATGAACAAATACACTATTGCTTTCCAATCAGCGGAGAATAAGATGGAGTCACTCGAGGAAAACGGGAAAACAGCCATGCTAGTAGCGATTGATCAACAGTTTGCTGGAATTATTGCCGTGGCTGATACGGTAAAAGAAACATCAAAAGCAGCGATTCGTAAATTAAAAGATATGGGCCTTGAAGTCATAATGATGACGGGTGACAATACACGAACTGCAAAAGCAATTGCGGATGAAGTAGGTGTCGATGCAGTGGTGGCAGAAGTTTTACCAGAAGGAAAAGCGGATGAAGTGAAGAAGCTTCAAAACCAAGGAAAACGGGTAGCGATGGTTGGTGATGGAATCAATGATGCACCAGCCTTGGCGATTGCGGATATTGGCATGGCGATTGGTACCGGAACAGATGTAGCCATGGAAGCAGCAGACATTACTTTAATGAGAGGGGATTTAAATAGTATTGCGGATGCAATCGACATGAGTAAGAAAACCATCCGAAATATTAAGCAAAATCTTTTCTGGGCTTTTGGTTATAACACACTAGGGATTCCAGTGGCAGCTATGGGTTTCTTGGCACCTTGGCTGGCGGGAGCTGCAATGGCGTTTAGCTCCGTGTCCGTAGTATTAAATGCACTCAGATTGCAGCGAGTGAAATTAAATAAATAATCAGGAATAGGAGCGGTTATATGAAAAAGTGGGCAATATCCGCCATCGTGTATCTACTGATCGTTATTGGTGCCTATACGGCATATGACAAATTTTCTGATAAAGAAGTGGAGCATAGTGAATCAAACAGTCATGAAACAGCGGCAAATACAGAAGGACATGGACATAAAGATGCAACAGGAGGACATGAGCATGAGGAAGGTGAGGTGAAAACAGGCGAGGTGAAAACCACCTTCTTATATAAGGATGGAAAAATAACCATTGTTCTGAATGATGCAAATGGCAAACCAGTAGACGACCTAGAGGTAAATCATGAGAAACTCCTTCACTTAATCGTAGTGGATGAACATTTAAATCAATATTTACACTTACATCCTGAAAAAGTTGGTGCAGGTAAGTTTGAACTTTCTCAGGAATTACTGGATGGAGCTTATAAGGCGTTTATCGACATAAAGCCAGAAAAACTAAACTACCATGTAACACCAGTGGCTTTTACAGTAGGAGAACAGCAGGATTCCCATAGCCATAACCAACTTAAAGTTGATGAGAATTTCGTAAAAACCATAGATGGAAAAACAGCGGAAATGGAAGTTAGTTCTTTTGAAGCAAAAAGATCTGTCACACTTTCATTCAAAGTGGATGAAACCTCATTGGAACCTTATCTAGGTGCAGCAGGACATGTGGTAATCTTAAATGAAACAGCTAACCAATACTTGCATGTGCACCCGCAAAATGAAACCAAACCAGTCTTTGAGACACAGTTTGACCAACCAGGAAAATACAAAATATGGGCTGAGTTTAAACAAGATGGAAAAGTAAGAGTGTTTTCATATGTTATTGAAATTAAATAGTTGAGAAAAGCCAATAAGTTTGAAAAGATGTCAATTTACGCCCGTCGCATTACTATACGGGGGTATGATATAATGTATCAAAAAAGGGGGCGAATAGATGTCCAATGAACATGAGCTGGAAGAGATGATCGATGAGTCATGCTGCGAACACGAGGGCAGTCATCGAAAGAGTCATCATTCAGATAAAGTAAAAAGCAACCTTGTGACTAGATTGAATCGAATTGAAGGTCAAATCCGTGGGATTAAAGGCTTAATTGAAAAAGATACGTACTGTGATGATGTGATTACTCAGATTTCTGCGACTCAATCCGCCTTAAATAGTGTAGCTAAAGTCTTACTTGAAGGACATATGAAAAGCTGCGTAGTAGAGAGAATTCAAGAAGGCGATTTCGAGGTCGTGGATGAAGTTTTAGTTACGATTCAAAAATTAATGAAAAAATAGGAGGAAATATATCATGGAACAAGTAACTTTAAATGTAAGTGGAATGTCATGTGGTCATTGTGTTAAAGCGGTTGAAGGTAGTGTAGGCGGACTTCAGGGCGTTAAGAAAGTCGATGTAAAACTTGATAAAGGTCAAGTAGATGTGGAATTTGATCCTAGCGTGGTTACTCTTAGCACGATTAAAGAAACAATTGATGATCAAGGTTATGATGTAAAATAATATGAGTGGGAGCACTTGGGTTCAATAACCCAGGTGCTTTTTTGTATAATTTTAATAATAAACGTTTCATAAAAGGAGATGGACATATTGAGGATGATAGATGCACATATTCATTTAGATCAGTATAGTGATCAGGAATTAACTAGTTTATTGGAAGACTCTCAATCGATTCATGCATTAGTTACTGTTTCGAATCATCTTACATCGTGTAAAAGAAATCTTCGATTATCACAAACCTTCCCTAAAGTGAAACCGGCGTTTGGTTTTCACCCGGAACAGCCTCTTCCCACAGATGAGGAAAAAAGTGACCTATTTACATGGATTGATTCCCATCGGGATGAAATGATTGCTATTGGAGAAGTAGGACTTCCATATTATCAACGTCTTGACAATAAAATAACTCCTAGTCAATTGGAGGAATATGTGGAGTTGATAGAGGCTTTTGTTAAACTAGCCAATAAATATGACAAACCCATTGTGCTACATGCTGTGTATGAGGATGCATCTGTTGTTTGCGATATATTAGAAAAGCATTCAATCGTAAAAGCCCATTTTCATTGGTTTAAAGGAGGTCGCAAAACGATAACAAGAATGATGAGAAATGGATATTCTATTTCGGTTACACCTGATATTGTGTACAAAGAAGAGATTCAAGATATAGTGGTTAATGTTCCATTAGAGAGACTAATGGTCGAAACAGATGGTCCTTGGCGTTTTAAAGGCCCATTTCTTGGACAAATGACTCATCCCAACATGATGCAACTTTCAATTAGTAAAATTGCTTCTATAAAAAAAGGTAAGTCAATTGAAGTTGGCAATATCCTATTGCAAAACACAAGAGATTTTTATGCGATTTAAGTTAAATGGCTCTTTTTTCGGTTGTATTGGCTCATTTTGGTGGGGGAATGGCTCATTTTTGTCAGGCATTGGCTTATTTTTCGAGATGATTGGCTCATTTTTTCGCCGGATTGGATATTTTTCCTTAAATTACCAATAATTCTATATAAAAAACCAGTTCCCCAACGGAAACTGGTCCTAAATTTATTGAAATCAAGTAGGGGACTTCGAAACATCTTCTGCTTCCGGTACCCGTAAAAGAACGATGCCGCCTACAATAAACAACACAATCAAGCTGAACACGCCGCTATTGGTATTCCCGGTTAGCTGGGCAGTAAATCCGACTAAAAACGGTCCAAGTATGGCAGCAAACTTATAAAAAATACTATAGAAACCAAAGAACTCATTGGAGCTTTCCTTTGGAACCAGCTTTGCAAAGTACGAGCGGCTTAGAGCTTGAATCCCACCCTGTGAAGACGCGACCAGCATCGCTAGAATCCAAAAATCTAATGTCGTCTTTAAGAAATATGCATACGTACAAATGACGATATAAACAAAGATTCCTACAAGCAGCATCGTTTTACTTTTAAACTTATCTGCAAGTCTTCCGTATAAAACGGCAAACGGTGCAGCGACTACTTGTGTAGCAAACAAAATAATTAGTAGGTTTGTTGAATCTATGCCCAAATCAGAACCGTAGGCGGTAGACATGGTGATAATGGTATTTACTCCATCAATGTAAAAGAAATAAGCGATTAAAAATAAAAATAATGGCCGGTAAAGTTTAATCTTTTTAAAAGTTTCAAAGAGCTGTTTAAAACCATTGAAAATAGGATTTGGTACACGTTCCTTATAGTAAACCTGCTTTACATGTTTTAGCATAGGAATCGTGAACAAACCCCACCATAAAGCAGTAATGGCAAAAGCTGCCTGACTTGCTACCGAAACGGTTAAAGGAAGAACGCCTCTATCAGATAAAAGAATTAGTGCAATTCCTATAATAAAAGGGATTGTACTACCGATATACCCCATTGCATATCCCCTTGATGAAATCTTGTTCATCCGTTCCTCTGTTGTGACGTCCACAAGAAAGGCATCATAGAAAATATTTGTCCCCCCGAAGCCTATAACGGTAAACATATAGCAAATTAATAAAATGAGCCATTGGTTACTTGGGACAACTGCTAGCAACAACGTAAACACAATTCCAAGTGCGAAGAAAAAGGTAAAAAACCGCTTCTTAAATCCCTTAAAATCAGCAATACTACCTAAAATTGGGGCACAAAGGGAGATAAGGAGTGTTGCAAACGAATTGGCATAACCCCAGTAGGCGGTAGAAGTGGAGGCTGCAAGGCCTGCCTTATTTGCTGCAGCCTTAAAATATAATGGAAAAATGGCTGTAGTAATCAGGATGGAGTAGGCAGAGTTTGCCCAATCATAAAACACCCAGCTTTTTTCTTGCTTTGTCATCCGACTCATTCATTTTCCCCCTTTATAAAGCTAATAGTTCTTCGATAACCTTTCCATCTGTATTTCCTAAGCTGACACCAAGAAGTCTTGCAAAGGTTGGGCCTTCATCAATGAGGCGGATTGAAGGCAGGGTAATGGGCTTAATTCCTTTTCCTGATGCCATTAGAATGGTGCCGTAATTTTCTTTTTGCGGTGAATACCCGTGACAGGCTAAGGTGTACTTTTTATCTGCAGCAGCATCCCTACGAGTAATTTTTTTTATAAATTCGCCTTCGTAATCTTCTAAAAAATAAAAACCACGTGCGGCTTCAATCATAAATGCACAGGATCCGTCTGCCCCTTTTTCAGCAGCTTGTTCTCCTGTTAATATACTTTCAATTCCTGAATTAGAATCTTGAATCAACCTTTCTAAAAGAACTTTTACTTCATTAAAGGTAGTAACATCTTCTTTATCTTTTATGTAAATATATGCAGAGCCATCGCAACTTTTACAATATGCCCTCCAATTTATTATTTTCCCTTTCGAGTTAGTCGAAAGTAGATTCTGCTTCCGGAACAATACGTTTAAATTAACAGCCTTATTTTCATCCAAAGCACTATGGTCACCTAAGGCCACAATCGTTGAATTCTCATAGATTCCACTTTCCTTCAACGCATCAATGATTCTCCCTAGACGATCATTATGGCGATGAATAGCAGACATAGCTTCCTCTGAAGAAAAACCATGAAAATGACGCTGGGTATCTAGGTCGGTAAAGTGAACCATTAATAGATTTGGTTTCTTTGTTTTAATGGTATGCACAGTTGACTCTAAAACGAAGTCATCCAGCTCTGGCTGATTCAACCCTTTACGGATATGACCAAATCGCTGATTGAGCTCCAATTGATAACGTGGAGTGCCGTTCATTAGCGAAACCATGATTTGATTATGCCATGGGCGATTTGCAAAAATTTCGGGCATATTATAGTCAATATTTGCTTTGCCGGTAACTGGCCATAATAATGCAGCCGTTGTCATATTTGCTTTTTTTACTTCATCATATAAAGTAGTTCCTCGAATACACTTGCGGAACCAATTCCAATCGGGTGACACCATGCCTGGTTGCAGTAGCGTATTATTAATTACGCCATGCCGATTAGGATAATTTCCAGTTACGATCGTTGCATGACAAGGATAGGTGACAGAAGGATAGATTGTCTCTACATTTTCAACATAAGCCCCGTTGGTTACTATCGTTTGAAAATGGGGGAGGTCTTTTATCATCGGAAAATCTAAAGCGGAAAGACAATCAAAAGAGATGATTATTAAATGATCAGTAAGTCGAGTCATGATATACCTCCGAAAGTATGTACCACATATTCCAATTGTACTACAGCGATGTGTTGAATTGTTACAGAATTTTTACAAAATTTTTAATATATAAGAAAAAATGGAACGTTCACTCATTACAATGATAGTTGTGGAAGATTTTTCTAGTATAATATAACTAAAAACTCTTTATGTAAAAAGGAGTAAAAAAAATGCCAAGTATCCAAAGTTATTTTTTTGCAAAAGGGATTAAATGGTCGGTAAAAAGAGCCTTTCGTAAGGGTGTAATGGACAGAGAGATGAATGAAAAACGACAAATGCTGGATTCCGTCGCTAGAAGGATAGGGAAATTGCCGGATGGATGTAAGGTAGAGTCACTTCAAATTGAAGGTTTGTATGCAGAATGGCTTAATGCAGGCTCGACGATGGACGGAAAGGTTATCCTTTATTTACACGGTGGGGGTTATGCGTTTTGTTCTGCGAACACTCATCGTCCGCTTGCAGCACGGATTGGGAAAGCAGCTGGGGCAAAAGTGCTTTTTCCAGAATATCGTCTGGCTCCAGAGCATCCATTTCCGGCCGCGATTGAAGATGCGATTAATGTATACAGGTGTCTTTTACGTCAAGGATATAAACCGGAAAACATCATTTTTGCAGGGGATTCGGCAGGAGGTGGCTTAAGCGTGGCGGCCACACTAGTTTTGAGAGACCAGAATGAACCACTCCCAGCGGCTATTGTCTGTCTGTCTCCATGGGTAGATCTAACCAGTAGTGGGGAAAGCTATAGGAGAAATAAAGAAAAGGATCCTTACTTAAACCTGGGTGGTGTAAGAAAAGCAGCAAGTATGTATGCAGGAGTTGAATCGCTCGATCATCCACTCATTTCTCCTGTATTTGCTGATTTCACAGGATTTCCCCCGCTGTTCATCCAGGCAGGTAATCATGAAATCTTGCAAAGTGATGCAGAAAAGCTGTGTGCCCAAGCAAGAGCAGCTGGTGTAGAGGTTTCATATAAGATTTGGGACGGAATGTGGCATGTGTGGCAAATCAGCGGGAATGCATTACCAGAGGCAAAACGTGCGATAAATGAAATAGGAGAATTTGCGAAAAGTACGTTTCGGCAGAAGAGTGGCGCATAATGACAAAAAGTAGGTGAAACATTGCTAGCCCAGTGTGAATTATGTAATCGTGCAGACGTTGAGATTACCGAGCATCATTTAATCCCCCGGGAAGAGGGTGGCGGGAAGTTAGCGAAAGCCAACCTGTGCATTCCATGTCATAAACAAATTCATGCTTTATATACCAATAAAGAACTTGCAGTACGCTTAAATACCATTCCAGATTTAAAGAGAGATGAAAAGATAAGTAAATTCATCAAATGGATTCGAAAACAGCCAGCATCAACCCTAATTAAAACAAAACGATCAAATAATAATCCCCGAAGATAGATTGTAATTTAGTATTTCTTTTCTACTCTAACAATACCTTTACCTAAATTATCTTTTTCAAAATAGCATATAACCTTATCGTGAACTTTAATCTTATCATCCGACCGGATTTTTTCAGCAGAAAAATTGATTTCAGTCCCTTTATTATCTTTACCATAGTATTGATTACCGCTAATTTTGCTAATCTTGTATTCGCTCGAAATTAACCCTGAGTTATTATCGCTTTTAGTATTTGTATTAACAGGAGTTACTGTATGCGATCTAATCAATACTAAAGCTATTAAAATGGTTGAGAGAACCGCAAGGATGATCATTCTTTTTAACATGTTACTTCCCCTCCTTCTATGTATTTTAAGAGAAGCAAGATGAAAGTAAATCCTACTATATTCCTTTAGCCTTTATACCTATATCAAGAAACTCGACAAATTAGCTTGGCTTTACAGTATAATGGAGAATACTAATATAATTCAATTTGAAGGATTTAGAGTTTAGAACATAATATGAAGGGTTATGAAAATGAATATAGTAAAGGACTTTTTACTGCAGCTAACACTTATGGTAATGCCCATCTTTATTTATTTTACATTTATAACGGATAGGGTAGAGAGTGATAGAAAAAGAAACTTAATTATGACCATTATGTGGGGAATATCAATCCTATTTAGCATGTCCTTTCCGGTGAATTTTGGAGAAAATGCTCGTTTGGAACTAAGAATTATACCTCTATTAATGGGGAGTTTGTATGGCGGAATTTGGTCAAGTATCTTTTTATCCGCACTGATCATACTTTATCGTTTGTATTTTGGCATTAGTATAGGATTTTATAATACAATTTTTGTCTTAATATTGACATTGCCTGTTATATTGTTTTTTCAAAAATCGTTTACTAGTTCCAAAAAAGATAAAAAGGTTAAAATTTCGATAGGCCTTTCTTTATACTACTGTCTATCTGGACTTACGATATTTGGTATTCTGAGGGGTTTTTCTATCGATTATCTTAAAGTACAGATAATACATCTTATCTTTGCAGTGGTTTTTACTTGGTTCTTTACGTTGTTAGTTGAAACGATCAGGGAGGCTCATCAGCTGCGTTTAGAAATGCAACAATCCGAGAAATTAAGGGTTATAAGCGAATTAACCAGTGTCTTCGCTCATGAGATAAGAAACCCGATGCAAGTGACACGTGGCTTTCTGCAGCTGCTTGACGAGCCTGATTTACCCAAGAATAAGAAGGAATTTATTCAAATTTCAATTGAAGAACTAGATCGTGCAAATGAAATCATTAATGATTTTTTATCTTTTGGAAAACCAGCCATAAAAAACTTTGAAAAAATAGACGTAGGGAATCAGTTAAAACGTGTGGTAAATATCCTTCAAAGTTACAGCCGCAACCAGAATGTTAAGATTATAACGGATTTTCAGAGTAACTGTTGGATAGATGCTAACCCTCAAAAATTGAACCAGTCTTTAATAAATATTTTGAAAAATGCAATAGAGTCCATGCTGAATGGTGGAACGGTTTGGATGACATGTTCTTCAATGGAAGATGGTTTTATAAAGATTACTATTAAAGACCAGGGAATTGGTATGACGAAAAAGCAAATAGAAAGGCTCGGGTCCCCATTTTATTCCTTAAAGGAAAGTGGAACAGGGCTGGGAATGATGGTCAGCTTTCAAATTATCCAATCGTTTAAAGGAAAAATACAAGTGAATAGTGAGATTGATAGGGGGACGGAATTTATTATTCTTATACCTGAAGTAAATGAAAGGAACAAAACGGAGATTTAAGAATCATTTGTTCCTTCTACTATCAAGGTGTTTGTAATAGAATTTGATGATACAGTAAGGAGCCCGAGGTTATTGGTGGTTTCAATAATAGAGCCTTTGCCTAATAACTGATATCTTAGCTGATCCATCCATAAAAAGGGCTTCTGCACTTCTTTTTTGTCAACATAACTAATCGTATAAGAAGGATCACAGATCCGATAGATGTCCTTATGTTTCCTTTTGAAGGAATTGAGGCTAATAACTCCTTTCATTAACACACCCCAAACTCCAGTAAAGCTCCTATTTTTAAAAGGGCTGCTGGTAAATTGATGAATTGAAAGCTTGCTACCAGCTGGGAAAGTTACAATTGCTTTTACCGAAGAAGCATAATGAACATCTCCTGATAAAAAGATACACTCTGAAGGGTTCCATTCTGCCACTTGGTAAAGTAATTTGGTAAAACCTTCTCCATTATATTTCCAAGCTTCGAAATCAAATGAAGTTCGCACATCTATACCAACGATCTGAAAGGGTTCAACAAAATCATGCAAAAAGGACTCAATCAGCCCCATACCATAGACGGGAGTTGCCGAAACAATGATGATAGGTGTTTTAGACTCCCAATCGCTTTCTTGAAGGACCTTCGATACCTTTAACCAGCCTTGTTTGCTTAAAAGTAGAGGACACTCTGTCGTTTCCTCAATTTTGTGACCAAATTTTAATGGTTTTGGAGTAGAACTATATTGGCGCTGTGTTCGCGTATCTAGAAAAACAGCTTTAGGGTAAGTATGTGCAACAAAATGCCACGAGTCATATTGCCAAAGGAAATTTACCCCCTGTGCATAATTGGAAGAAAGAAAGGTTCCTTTCCGGATTGTCTTGAAATAGGATTCCATCTGCTCGATAAAATCAAGGTCAAAACTGTCAGGGTCATTCCCCCAGCCCTGGAAAGCCCAGTATGCTGCCAATCCATTTGCTATTACGTGCCTTCCCAACGGTGCGTCCCACACGTTCTTTTTCCATTCAGCAGTGATATTCCAATCATCAGTAAGGTCATGATCATCGAAAATCATATAGGTAGGGATGTTTGCAAATAGGCGCCTAACATGCGTGAGAGTTGAGCGTAGGGATACTAGGGCTTCTTGCTGTTCAATGAAACGATCATTCATTTTCTGCCGTTCCAATTTATGTTCTTTTGAACCCCCCTTTTTACATGAAAAGACATAATGGATAAGTCTTTGATTCTCCAGTTCTTCAAAGCTTTCAAATAAATCATGTGCTTGTGCAAAATCCCAAAGGACTGGACTCCAGGATAATACATACATGGCCGCGTATTCGCCTAACTCGACTAAATGATTTTGCGCTCGTGAAGAGGTAAATTGACAAAAGGTTTCCATAATAAACTGTCGGCCATTTACTTGATACGAAGTGGTGCAAAAGGGTTCTCGTTCAAAGCGTTGATCCAGTTGATGAAGAGGTTCATGTTGACCGATTAATAGGTTGCTAATTTTTGAAATGACCGTAATCAGGGGATCAGCAACATCATCTGCATATATTTGATCGCCCATGAGAAAAAGATGATCGGGCCTGTTATCAACTTCAGTGTGATGCTTATCGAGTATAGAGTCGGCATAAGCAAGCGTATCTTCTCCCTCACCATGCAGTTTTCTGCAGGAACCATAAAAAATATGACTCGTATTCTGCGAACTTTTTATTTGAAAGGTAGGGTATTTTAGCTTGCCATAGACAATTGAATCGGGATGTCCTGGGGTGAGTAATCCAAGGCTCTCTAAATCGTAAGTTTTCGAGTCTTTAGTAAACCATAAATTATATCCGATTAGGGAATCGACAGGAAATGAGTGGTTTGATGGGGTAATTTTTATTAAGTAGACAAATAATTGTGTACCGATTTTTAATTCCTTGGCTTCGCTTACGATAGCTAATTCTTGATATGTGTATGACCCATCCACATTTTTTATTTGAAAAAATTCGACTTCTATCTGCATACTTCTACTTGTAGCAATCCATATAAAAACCTGGGTGGGCTCAACACGACGAATAATCGGTCCAGCCAGTAATAAAGGGAACTCCAACATGTTCACCTCACATGTAATTTGGTTTTAGGTGCCTGACACTATAAATATTCAAGAGTTGATAATCTTGCCATTAATTAAGCGAAAACTCCCCCTTGAAAGTAGATTTTTAATCCAAATTCGATATTTTAACATAATTAAAATTATAAAATTTCTTTTATTAGCGCATAATGGAAAAGGTCTTTACTACAACAAGAAAGAGGATTCAGATGAAGATTTGGTTTAATAGATGGTTTACAACAGTATCGCATTATATTGATATGATCCGGGCAAATGAAGAGGGTAGAGGGTTTACCATATATGGAACCCATCCGAATAAGGATGCACTTTACCTGCAGAATTGCGATCATGCCTTCGTAGAGCCTGACATATCCGGTGATGAGTATATAGCTTTTTGTTTAGATTTTTGTCAAACACATTCTATTGATATTTTTATTCCTAGAAAAGAGAATGTCCGTATATCCAAACGATTGATTGATTTCGAAGCTCTAGGGGTAAAGGTACTAGTTTGTCCCGATGCAAAGTTAATGGAGACAATGGATAATAAAGCAGCTGCATACAGTGAATTAGAGAGGGTCAATCCCATCATATCCATACCTGAATATGAAGTGGTCCATACGGTGGATGAATTTAAAAAAGCATATTCCTCATTAAAGGGAAAAGGGCATGAGGTTTGCTTTAAACCTGTGATCGGTGAGGGGGCAAATGGTTTCCGGGTGATTAAGGATCAAATCGAGTCGATCCAACAGCTTCTCTATCAAGGAGTAGGCCACCGGATTCCATATGAATATGCATGTGAAATATTAAGTCAGCAGGAGACGTTCCCTGAGTTAATGGTACTGGAGTATTTAGAAGGCAGAGAATATAGTATCGATTGTCTTGCTTCCAAGGAGAGGCTGTATGCTGCCATACCACGTATGAAGGGGGAAGGACGTGTAAGAGAGTTAGTTGAAAGCTTAGAGCTTATTCAGATCGCACATAAATTCTATGATAAGTATAAACTGCCTTATGTGTTTAATATCCAGGTGAAATATAACAAAGGCGTTCCAAAACTACTTGAAATCAATCCACGAATGAGCGGTGGGATGCATATCAGTTGTTTATCAGGGATTAACTTTCCATACCTGGCCATTAAGATGTTATTAGGAGAAAAAGTAGAACCATTGAAGCCGCGTTTTGGTATTCGAGCAAGTCATATTGAAAAAGAAATGATTCTAAAATATGAGGGCAACGAAAAAGCCCAGTAAGGTTAATAAATATAGAAAAAGAGCAGGTTCGTACCCGCTCTTTTTGTGTTTTAGCTTTATTTATAGAATACTTTATCGATATTGTATTTTGCTTTTTGTGTATTAATAATATAGGTCTCATATATTTCTCTTTCCATAGCGTCTTCTATTACACAAACAGCAATTTTATATACCTCATGGCGGTGAAGTTTAATTGGAGATACTTGATCCTCAAAGTGACGCTTTACACGTGGTCTTAACTTTCTTGCCTTTCCAACGAACAAGAGTTCATCATCGGCATTAAAAAATAAGATAATACCACCTTTATCACGTGGAATTTTATTGTAATCAGTAAATCCATAAACACTGCTTAGTGGCGCCTCAACTTTTTCTCCCACTTGCTTATTCTTCGTAATCACTATATCTGGATTTGGTATATCAATTTTAATCATATGAAAATTTCGCTCCCAACTTAATATAAACAGTCATTTCGTTTTGTTTTGTTAAGAGTTTATTATAACATAAACTTTAAACCACAAACAAAAGGCTTTCATTTTCTTTTCTAGTTGTTTTGTTATAATGAAAGAAAAACTAGTAAATATGATTAGGTGGAATTGTTGAATGCGATTAATTGTTAAAACACAAGTACTTGCCATTTTAGTTTCTATTTTGTGGCTTTTCTATGTACATATAGTTGCTTTTTTTGATCAACCAGAACGTGCTCTGCAATATATTAACTTTTTTGTTTATGGATTGGCAGTTATTGTGGGGATTATCTATTCCCTTTTGGCCAAATATTTCATAGGGAGAAATTGGTTTGCTCTTCTATTGATAGTGATTCCATTTCTACTTATTTATCAGCCAGTGTTTTTACAAATTTCATTAAGATTCATGAATGGCGGAAATGGGGCAGTAGTTAATTTTATCTCAATTTCAACAGGAACTGTGCATCTCTTGGCATTGATCGTGGGATTAGCGTTTGGCGTAATGTTTTCTAAACCAGAATTCAAGAAATAAAAGAGGTTTGGCTCCTTGGCTAACCTCTTTTATCTAATCTATGGGGTATAATCCACATTTGCTGTATAGTTGTTTGCAGCGTTCCAAATTAAAAACTCTTGAATTCCTTGTGACTGTAAGGCCTGAATTTGATCTTCAATTTCTTTTTTTCCATAAACTTTATAATTGCCTTTTCCAAGCCAAGTTGCGGTAAAATCCTGAAGCCATGGCCTGGATGTCGGTGGGGAGGCTAGTAATTTCAATCGGGCCTTTTCAACCTTTGCATATTCTTCAACCAATCGATAGGGTTCAAGATCCGGCTTAGCAATTCCGAAATTTCCGGTCCAATGGCTGGGATAAATCATAGCTGAAATAACATCCACGTGTTCAGCTATTTTTGAGAAGTTTTGTCCAATTCCGCTTGCCTCGGGAATGACAGTGGCATTTCCAAAGGTATCAACAGACATTTTCACCTTGTAAGGATATAGTTTCTCCTTTGCATATTCAACAAACCCTGTTACGGCAGCTACTCGGTTACTCCCTTCTTTTTTACCCATATAAGAAAGAGGTTTCTCAAGCGTTTCAAACTTTTCGGGAAATCTTACGTAATCAAATTGGATTTCCTTAAAGCCAAGGTTGACTGCTTCAATGGCCATGCCAATATTATAATCCCACACTTCTGTTCGAAATGGATTGGTAAACGAATCTCCACGTGAGTTCTTCCAGATTCCATTAGAAGTCTGAAAACTCCAGTCTGGGCGAGACGGGGCTAAAACATTATCTTTAAAAACAACAATTCTAGCGATTGGATAAATATGATGCTCTTTTAAGGTCTTAATAAGTGCTTTTGGGTCTTTAATATAAGGTTGACTAGATCTGTAATAAGGCGAACTTTTTTCGGGAATGAAAGTCATGTTGCCGTGGTCATCCTTAATATCAATCACCATTGCGTTCAAATCACTCTTATCGACGAGGTTCAGGAGTTGATTGAATTTGGGACCATTTGTGCTAGCTGCTTTTACATAAATCCCCCTAATAGGTTCTTTTAGTTGTTTACTACTAGCGAAAGCAGGCTGATTGTAAAAAAATAAAAATGAGACGATTAATAATGCAAAAGTTTTTTTCACATGCTCACCCCTAATTTTTTTATTATGGTTTACATGCTGAAAGGAATTCATTCTGCTTCTAAAAAAATGAATCTTATCCTACCATTTTAAATAGTGTACACTGAAATGGACATAGCAGTTAGAAGGGACGAACGTAGAGTGGAAGGAAAATGGCTGATTGCCGATCG
Organism: Bacillus sp. (in: firmicutes); assembly: GCA_039832695.1. Lineage (GTDB taxonomy): Bacteria > Bacillota > Bacilli > Bacillales > Cytobacillaceae > Neobacillus. The sequence continues at coordinate 37,854 of JBDOMM010000014.1, read as the reverse complement.
GGATTTAAATGAAAGAGAAGGGCTAAAATGGTTGTTAAAAACTTCATCCATCCCAGTAACAGACATTACATTAGCAGCTGATTTTCAGGAGTTTATTTTAACATTTGAAAAAGAATGTCCTGATATTGTATTAATGGAGTTGGATATGATCAGAAAAGAAGAATGGTCTACCTTCCGTGACCTCATGCATATCTATGATCCTATCCTACTTCTAACTAGCGCAGAGGCAACATTTGAAAGGGCTCGTCTGGCTATTGAAATGCAGGCGTTAGATTTAATGATTAAACCCTTTTCAACAACAAAGGTGAAAACAGCCTTTCAAAAGGCATCACGAAAACCGGGGAGAAACGTCCAATCTATATCTAGAATAGAGATTTATAAAGATATCTCTTATGAGGCTTTATTTATACCACAAACATCTGATACAGAAAATTTCCATATGGCTGCTTTTCAATCTGAAAGTATAGACATGGTTAGCACACTACATTCCTTTTTGGCTGATTATCCATTCAATGATTTACATGGGAGTTTTGTACTGACCGATATGGTTATTCTCTTGTTCAAGGAGAAATGTCAAAATAGTACGGAGCAATGTCATAAAGCCATGAGGAAATGGGAAGAGGAATTCTCAGATCCACTTGGAATTGTTGTCTACAGTGACCAACACTCAACGAAAACCTTGAATGAAAAGTATTTGGAAGTCCGAAAAATGCTTGATTTTACCTATTATAAAGGATATCGGCAGGTTGTTGAGTTCAAGTATTCACTAGACTGGGAACACATGGATCCATTCTTAGCACCGCCTGAGCAAAGGGACTGGGTTGACATGCTCAATGCTCTCGATATCGAAAATATAAAGAAGTGGTTGTATGATGAATTTCTACAATTAAAAGAACCCTATCCTGATCCCGGATTAGTCAGAATTAGACTAACAAGTATCCTAGCTCAAATCAGACGGTTTATGAAGACGTACCAGCTAAATGAAGATCCCATGTATGAAAAGGAATACCGTACGATCTTCAATTCCATCCTTTATGATACCGTGCTCTATCGAACCGTACAAAATCTGATCTTGTTTATTCAAAAAATATTTCATGGTGCAGAATTAATGGCCCAAAGCCTCAAAAAAGATCCGATAGAACGTGGAATTTCCTTTATGGAGAGTAATTTTTCGAATAGAAGCCTCAGGCTGGAGGATGTCGCGCATTATGTGGATCGAAATCCTTCCTACTTCAGTCATCTGCTGATTACGAAAATGGGATCCAGCTTTACAGAGGTGTTAACTGGGATAAGATTGAAGGAAGCAAAGCGGCTATTAATAGAAACACGAAAGCCTGTTAAGGAAATTGCCATCCTTGTGGGCTATCAAAATGCGAATTACTTTAGCCGAATGTTTCGTGAAGCCTTTGACATGTCACCACGGGAGTTTCGTATGCAAAAGATGAATAGGGGATAAATAGAAGACTCGGTGTTCAAACTGGGTCTTTTTTGTTTATAGGCTTAGTTGGTTCAAGTTTGGACTGACTTGGTCTTGGAATCCGCAACACTGTCAAAAGATGGTTTAAGTTCTGACAAAGATAGGTAAAAATAGTCCGACACTGTCAGAAGGTGGTTCAAGTTCTGACAGAGGTAGGTAAAAAAAATCAACATTGTCAGAAGTTCGCCCAAGTTCGGACAGAGATACATGAAAATAGCCTAACACTGTCAGAAGCTCGTTCAAGTTCGGACAGAGTCAGTAGAAAACAGCCTCACATTGTCAGAAGTTCGTTCAGGTTTGGACAGAGATAGGAGGAAATAGCTCAACATTGTCAGAAGTTCGCCAAAGTTCTGACAGAGATAGGAGAAAACAGCCTCACATTGTCAGAAGTTCGTTCAGGTTTGGACAGAGATAGGAGAAAATAGCTCAACATTGTCAGAAGTTCGCCAAAGTTCTGACAGAGATAGGAGAAAACAGCCTAACACTGTCAGAAGCTCACCCCAAGTTCGGACAGAGTCAGAAGAAAACAGCCTAACACTGTCAGAAGTTCGTTCAGGTTTGGACAGAGATAGGAGGAAATAGCTCAACATTGTCAGAAGTTCGCCCAAGTTCTGACAGAGATAGGAGAAAATAGCCCAACACTGTCAGAAGCTCGCCAAAGTTCAGACAGAGTCAGGAGAAAACAGCCTCACACTGTCAGAAGTTCGTTCAAGTTCGGACAGTGTCAGGAGAAAACAGCCCAACACTGTCAGAAGCTCGCCCAAGTTCTGACAGAGTCAGGTAAAAATAACCTAATACTGTCAGAAGAAGAGTTAGAGTTTTCACTGTGCTTCTATTCAGATTATTGATTCCCCCAACATAAATTCAATTCAACGAAACATAAATAAAATATAACTAACTAAAAATATTATAGATTTGAAGGTTTTGTACAAAAAATATATATCAATAATATAGAATAATTATCCTTTATCTAATGTTGTATTCGTATTTTTCAGAAGATTTTATTTTTATAATAAAAGTAGAATGTTAGATAAGGGAGTGGAATGAATGGAGACAAATACTAAGAAATCTAGAGTGATTGAAAATTATAAAGGAACAGAATTACTCGCTAAGGGCTGGATTCAAGAGGCTGCACTTCGCATGTTAATGAATAATCTTGACCAGGATGTCGCTGAGAGACCTGAAGATTTAGTGGTTTATGGTGGAATCGGAAAGGCAGCTCGTAACTGGGAATCCTACGATGCAATTGTGAAAACATTGCTTGAATTAGAAAATGATGAAACAATGCTCATCCAATCAGGAAAACCGGTGGCTGTATTTAAATCACACAAAGATGCGCCGCGTGTCCTGCTTGCAAACTCTAACCTGGTACCTGCATGGGCCAATTGGGAGCATTTCCATGAACTTGATAAAAAAGGTCTGATGATGTACGGACAAATGACAGCAGGAAGCTGGATTTATATTGGAAGCCAGGGAATTGTTCAAGGAACATATGAAACGTTTGCTGAACTTGCACGACAATCCTTCGCGGGAACTTTAAAACATACAATTACTTTAACAGCAGGACTTGGCGGCATGGGCGGAGCTCAACCGTTAGCTGTCACAATGAATGATGGTGTGTGCTTGGCTATTGATGTGGATGAAACAAGAATCGACCGCCGATTGGAAACAGCTTATCTTGATGTTAAAACAAATGACCTGGATGAAGCCTTAAAAATGGCACATGAAGCTAAAGCTGAAGGAAGAGCGTTATCGATTGGTTTACTGGGCAATGCAGCTGAAATTCTTCCAATTATGATTGAAAAAGGTTTTAATCCGGATGTGTTAACCGACCAAACCTCTGCACATGATCCGCTGAATGGATATGTACCAGTTGGTTTTACCTTAGAGGAAGCAGCAGCTCTTCGAAAAGAAGACCCTGCGAAATATGTGAAGCTCTCTAAACAAAGCATGGCCATCCATGTGAAGGCAATGTTAAAGATGCAGGAAAAAGGGGCAATCACTTTTGACTATGGAAACAACATCCGTCAGGTGGCAAAAGATGAGGGAGTGGAAAATGCATTTGATTTCCCTGGATTCGTTCCTGCTTACATTCGTCCATTGTTCTGCGAAGGAAAAGGTCCTTTCCGCTGGGCAGCATTATCCGGTGACCCAGAAGATATTCGAAAAATCGATGAAGCATTACTGCGTGAATTCAAGGATGATGAACATCTTTGTAAATGGGTGAAAATGGCACAGGAAAAAATCAGCTTCCAAGGACTACCGGCTCGAATCTGCTGGCTTGGGTACGGAGACAGAGCACGCTTTGGAAAAGTGATTAACGATATGGTGGCTTCCGGTGAAGTATCAGCACCAATCGTTATTGGCCGCGACCACTTGGATGCAGGTTCGGTTGCCTCACCAAATCGTGAAACAGAAGCAATGAGAGACGGCAGTGATGCAGTTTCAGACTGGCCAATCCTTAACGCAATGATCAATGCAGTCGGTGGGGCAAGCTGGGTATCACTACATCACGGTGGCGGTGTAGGAATGGGATATTCTCAACATTCCGGAATGGTTATCGTAGCAGATGGAACAAAGGATGCGGAAATCCGCCTTCAAAGGGTACTTACAACAGACCCTGGTATGGGTGTTGTTCGTCACGCAGATGCTGGCTATGAGCTTGCTATTAAAACTGCAAAGGAAAAGGGCATCAAAATGCCAATGTTACAGCAGGACTAATACAGAGACTGAGAGGATGATAGATATGAGTAAGGCAGTTTTTATCAGAAATGCTTCTCAGCTCGTAACCTTACAGGGGAGTTCAAAAGCTCCACTTGTAAAAGAAGCGATGTCTGAGCTTGGCATTATCGAGAACGGTAGTGTTTGGATTGAAGACGGAGTGATTCAGGCTATAGATAAAGATGAAGAACTAGTCCAAAAGTATGCTAGTCGGATGCATGAAGCTGAAGTAGTGGATGCGAGCGGAAAGCTGGTAACACCAGGACTCGTCGATCCGCACACCCATCTTGTTTTTGCCGGAAGCAGAGAAAATGAATTTAATATGCGCCTTAAAGGGGCGACATATATGGAGATCATGAATGCAGGCGGTGGAATCCATGCAACAACAAGGCGGACCCAAGCTGCCACACACGAAGAGCTTTTTCAAGAGAGCTATGAGCGTTTAAATCAATTTTTGCGCCACGGGGTTACGACAGTGGAAGCGAAGAGTGGCTACGGAATGGAATGGGATACCGAGCTAAAACAGTTAGAAGTCGCAAAACAATTAAATGAACAGCACGTGGTTGATGTAGTAGCAACGTTCATGGGAGCACATGCGGTTCCAAAGGAATATAAACAAGATCCAGATGAGTTTGTGCGGTTGCTAGTCGAAGAAATGATCCCTACGGTTGCAGAGCTGGGACTTGCTGAATTTAATGATGTTTTTTGTGAACACGGGGTGTTTACGCCTGAACAATCTCGCATAATCCTTGAAGCAGGTAAGCGCCACGGATTAATTCCGAAAATCCACGCGGATGAAATTGAGCCGTATGAGGGGGCAGAGCTTGCAGCAGAGGTAGGTGCGATTTCTGCAGACCATTTATTAAGAGCCTCGGAAAAAGGGATGAAGGCAATGGCGGAAAAAGGGGTCGTTGGAGTATTGCTTCCAGGAACTGCCTATTTCTTAATGGCTGAATCCGCTAACGGACTAAAAATGATTGATCTCGGTGTACCAGTTGCACTTTCGACAGATTGCAATCCAGGTTCTTCACCAACGGTTTCTTTGCCATTTATTATGAATCTTGGCTGTTTGAAAATGGGAATGACACCTGCAGAGGTACTAACGGCCGCTACGATTAACGCAGCACATGCCATTAACCGTGGAAGTGAAATCGGTAGTTTAGAAGTAGGAAAAAAAGGGGACATAACCGTATTTAATGTGGGGAACTATATGAAACTTCAATACTCTTATGGTGTGAACCACACAGATACAGTAGTAAAAAATGGTCGGGTGGTTGTTAAGGGAGGGCAATTAGTTGAAAAGCTTTCTTTATCCTAAATTGAATCCGCCAAGTTTTACTTGGGTAAGACCAGATAACGGAGATAGGGTGGAAAAGGTTCATGAATGGATTCAACCACTGACTGCCGACTCGGATCCCGAGCAATGCAAGGACACTGATTTTGTAGTAGTCGGTGTGCCTCTTTCCCGCTCATCAATTAGTGCGTCAGGAGCATCTGAATTTCCAGATGCTTTCCGGCGTTTATGGAAAGGCTTTACTACTTATAATCTGGATGAGGATGTTGATCTTTCTAAAATGATGGCGGTGGATGCGGGGGACGTTCCTATGCATGTCACCGATATCCGCAAATGCCATGACAATATCATTGCGGCTTCTACTGCACTGCATCAGCAATTCGGCACATCCACGGTGTGTGCGATTGGAGGCGATCATTCGATAACAGCCATGATGGTAAAAGGTTTGCATCAGGCTAAACCGCAGGAGAAGATTGGAATACTTCAGTTTGATACCCATTTTGATTTAAGGGACCTATCTGATAATGGGCCGTCTAATGGGACACCGATGAGGAACCTGATTGAAGGTGGGACGGTAGAACCTTGTAATATGTACAATATCGGTCTTCATGGTTTTTTTAACACGAAAGAATTGAAGGAGTATGCCGATGTAAAAGGGGTTAACTACTTTACACTTCGTCAAGCAAGAAAAAAAGGAATAGAAGAAACAGTACGCCACTGTTTGGAGGAACTAGAAGCCAAGGTGGATACGATTTACTTAACCGTCGATATGGATGTTCTAGATATTGCGTATGCACCAGGAGTACCGGCATCAACGCCAGGAGGCATGACAACAGCAGAACTGCTAGATGGGGTACTAACAGCTGCCAAACATCCAAAAGTGAAAGCCATGGACATTGTCTGCCTTGACCCGCTTAAAGACACCCAAGTCCAACCAACAGTCAAACTCGGCACACACATATTTTTAACCTTTTTAACAGGGGTAATGTTGCGATAAGTGTCAGGCACCAAAAGGATTTTTGGTGCCTGACACCATAAATTACAAGGGGGATGGAAAATGGAAAATCAAACTGTAGTGAATGCGAAGCAACCAGAATTACAGAATAGTAATATGATGAATATGGTAAAGTTTTTTGTTTTCAGTGCTATTGGTATTTTTGTATTCTTTGTGCCGATTACTCTAAATGGAAAATCCTCGATTATGCTCGACCATTTTGTTACTGCTATTCAATTAGCGGTTCCTGGTATTTTGCCTTATTATGCACTTTTAGTTATTTTATTAGGGGCAGTTTATCCTTTTTATAAGAAAACTTGGAAAAAGGATACGGTAACGTTAATATTTTCAATCTTGAAAATCCTAGGTTTTGTTGCAGGGGCTATGTTTGTTTTTAATGTAGGTCCAGAATGGTTTTTTAGTCCGGATATGGCACCATTCCTTTATAACAAACTAGTGATTTCGGTAGGTTTATTAGTTCCAATTGGCTCTGTATTTCTTGCTTTGTTAGTAGGTTATGGTTTGCTCGAATTTATCGGAATATTCATGCAACCAGTCATGCGGCCGATATGGAAAACACCCGGAAGATCAGCTATTGATGCGGTTGCCTCTTTTGTAGGTAGTTATTCTATCGGTCTATTGATTACGAATCGTGTATTTAAAGAAGGAAAATATTCCATTAAAGAAGCAGCTATTATTGCTACAGGTTTCTCCACAGTTTCAGCGACATTTATGATTGTTGTTGCGAAAACATTAAATCTGATGGACATGTGGAATGCTTATTTTTGGATCACGTTAGTAGTTACATTTATCGTTACTGCCATTACTGTTCGAATCTGGCCATTATCAAAAATGAGTGATTCCTACTACCAGGAGATGGAAGGCGACCAAGAGGTCATCATTAAAAAAGATCGAATGAAAACTGCTTGGAAAGAAGCCATGGTAACAGCAAACGAAGCACCGAGCTTTGGTAAAAACATATGGGAAAATCTAAAAGATGGCTTTGTTATGACAATGGGAATTTTACCTTCCATCATGTCGGTTGGGTTACTGGGTCTGATCTTGGCCGAATTTACTCCTGTATTTGACTGGCTAGGATATATTTTCTATCCATTTACAGCACTTGTTCAGCTGCCTGACCCTATGCTAGCAGCCAAGGCTAGTGCAGTTGGTATTGCAGAAATGTTTTTACCTGCCTTGTTAGTGACCAAAGCAGCAGTTGTAACCAAATTTGTGATCGCTGTTGTATCTGTCTCATCCATTATCTTCTTTTCAGCAGTGGTACCGTGTATTTTATCAACAGAGATCCCACTCACGATTGGAAAGTTAGTAGTTATCTGGTTCGAAAGAGTAGTACTAACAATATTACTCACAGCACCACTTGCATACTTACTTCTTTAAAGAGTGGTGCCTGACACCACAAAAAGACACCTTGCCTTTTTTGTCCGTCTCCAGTGGACAGTATGCCCCGCCAGCACTTGTTGGCGGGGTTTTTTGTTCATTTGGACAGAAGCCTGTACATTTTAAGTCCTCTTTGAATTAACTATATTAAGCGATACTGCATAAGTAGCTTTCTTTTTATTCAATTATTTATAAGGAGGGGAAAAATGGATACTGAACAATTGAAAGAATGGATGAAACAAATTGAAGTAAAAAACCTGATCAATGCTGACGTAGAGGTAGTAAATAATTCACCATTAGTTATGCTTGGGAAAGGCAGGCAAGGTGCCGTCTTTCAGGTGACGGATGACATTTGTGTAAAAGTATTTGGAAACCCGGAAGATTGCGACCGCGAACACTATGCCTTGTCCTTAGGTCAGCATACGGACCTATTTCCAAAGATTCATGCGAAAGGTCCGCTTTACATTGCTATGGATATTATTAGAGGGGTAGATGTGCGTGAGTATCTTCAATCACAGCCATTAACTCCAGAACTTTCTGCGAAGTTAATTGACATGTTAATCACTTTTAAGGCTATCGGTTATGAACGGATTGATCATCATAAAAGGCAGATTTATATCCAGCCAGACGGCAATTTGAAAGTAATTGATGTGGCAAGAACCGTATGGCGAGATCGGGTGTATCCATATCCAAGGAAGCTTTTAAATTCCTTAGGGGATGACAATAAAGCTATTTTCTTAGCACATGTTCAAGAAATGGCTCCTGAATTATATCAGGAATGGCTCCACTATATTCGCATGGAAGAGTTATCTCGTCAGATTTATCAAATACTTCTTCCTCAAAAGGCGGATAAGGACAAGATCAAAAATCTAAGCAAAAAGATGTTAATAAGAGATGATGAAGAACAATATGTTCTCCAATTACAGGGCTTAGTTCATAAGGTGTTTAAAGAAGAATGGATCAAAACCATGCTAGCCCGTGGGAAGGATCCTGAAGCCGTGATGGAAAAAATTGATAAATATTGGGATGAGTTAGAACAATCTCGTATGCAGGAACAGTATAGAGGAGTAAAACGCTTTGAAGGAGAAATTGGCCGCGGCGATGGTAAACACCGTGGTAAAGATAAAAAACGCGATCAGCACCGACGATTTGAAGGTGAAAGATATGATAGGGATTTTCGTGGTAAAAAGAGCAAAAAAAGCAAGAAAAAATAACACTTCTCCATATCATTACTGATCCATAAAATGCGTTCCAGAAAAAACGGATGTCTGAGGAGGACCCTAAATACTGACAAGGAGAAAGCTAAATGAAAGTACTAGTAATCTGGCGGCTGCTCACTGTTGGCGGAGTAAATGCTGGATGGCGAAATCGCTCCATTTATTTTAAGAAACATGGCATTGATACCGAATTTCTTTACACAACCGATCATGGCGGGCTCCACATTATGCAGGACATTGCTCCTGTCTATTTAACGAAGGATGAAAAGGAAATTCAAAAAATTATTAATGATAATTGTTATGATGCGATTATTATTGTTGATACGGGTGCGGCATACAAATGGGTTCGAAAAGCCAACTTTCAAGGACCTGTTATTGTGGAAGCCCGAACACCTGAACTAATCAAGCTTATGCCCCATGTAAAATCTTTTAAAGGAATTCAACCCGAATTAATCATCGTACCCTCTCAATATCAAAAACGAATTGTTTCCATATTAACAAATAATGTCCCCATTGAAGTCATATACAACGGTGTAGATACTTCTTTTTTCAGTGCATTAGCGAAAGAGGAAATTGATTTTCAAAGTGAACCAATACTTCCAAATGATAAGAAAATTATCGGATGGATTGGCAGATTGGACAAACGTAAAAACTGGCCGATGCTACTTGAGGTCGCAAAAAAGATTAAGAATGAACGAGACGATATTGAGATTTGGGTCATCGGTGGAGCACAGAGTGTACAGCGTGAAGAATTTGCGGCAGCCTGGCAGCAAGAGCAACTCACCGATATCATTAAATGGTTCCCTGTCATTCCATATCAGCAAATGCCTCATGTCTATGCAAAAATTCGTCAATCTGGCGGATGTACTCTCGCAACCACTAAATCAGAATCCTTTGGAAATACATTTATTGAATCAATGACCTGCGGGGTACCAGTTGTCGCATCAAGAATGATGCCAGTCACTGAACTGGTTGTTGACGGGGAGACAGGTTTACTTTATCGCGGACAAAATGTCGATGATGCCGTAAATCAAATATACGGAATTCTTGATGATCCAGTACGCTTTCAACAGATGTCCCAGGCTGCAATTAATCGAGTTCAACAGCATTTTTCAATCCAAACAGTTGCAAATGCATATGTGGATTTATTAAAGAAAATTGTCCAAAAGGACGGAGAGGCAAATGGGGAGGGGGAGATGAGATGATTACTCCTATTGCCTATCGAAAAACATTAGAAGGAAAGTCCAACGCTCACTTAATAAGTTTTAGTGATGGACATGACTATGTGGTAAAGTTCTTTCAGCCTGGGTTTGAGAGAACATTACCTAATGAATGGGTGGGGTATTGTTTAGCACGATATCTTGGTCTGCCGATTCCATTTGCCCGTTTAGTAGAGATACAACCAGAGTTTGTAGCTCAAGTTCCTGAACTGAAAGTCATGCACCATACCCAATATCAATTCGCTTCTTTATATGTTCCTGATTGTATGGACGGTCATCAAACGCCAAATATTTCTAGTATTAGTAATCACCAGTCATTAGCAGGTGTCATCTTGCTGGATTACTGGCTTTCCAATCGCGATCGTACGCGTAAAAATATAGTCTTATGTGAGGAAAATCCAGAACAATACCAATTATGGATCATTGATCATGCGGAGATTTTCGGAGCCTACAACTGGCTCGCAAGTGATTTAGATAACCTGTCAGAACAGCTTATGAAAAGTGCGACACATGGAATAATGGCGACATATATCGAATCCGAAGAAAGTTTTTCAGATTATCTGGACTTGATCCAAACTATCCCGATTTTCTTAATTGAAGAAGTGGTAACGATGATTCCAGATGATTGGATGGTAACAAAGGAAGAGAAAAAAGCAATGGTCAGTGCCTTAGTGACAAGGCGAAAAACTGTCCTTCCACACATTATACAGAGATTTTTGAAAAAGGTTTACCGGCCAATACACGAAAATAACTAGTCTTTACTTGCGATAATCAGGAACATTAGTCTAGTCCGATATAATTAAATTTCATATACTAAAGTAATTCGTTATAACGAAATTTACATTCTGTGATCTAGAATGGGTACATCACACGTGTTCAACAAATAAAATGATCTATGAAAAGCTCTTGATTACAGTTAATGAAAGGAGGAAAAATAGTGGCTGCTATACAAAAAAGTGTGGATTCTTCAAGCTTAGCTGAAGTTATTGATCGTATTTTGGATAAAGGTGTGGTTATTGACCTTTGGGCACGTGTTTCACTGGTCGGCATCGAATTACTAACAGTTGATGCACGTATTGTTATTGCTAGTGTGGATACTTGGCTTAAATATGCAAAAGCAGTGGGGCTACTTAAAGATCACCATCATCACCCACCAAATTCCCCTTATCCTCACGGAGAAGAATCAGGATTAGAATCAGCACTTTAAATAGTTTAAAAGAGGAGCCAAGGCAGTGAACAGCCTTGGCTCCTTTATTAAAAAAATATGTTGAACAAAGGAGGAAAAAGTTTGGATTTTTCAAGAAATGAAAATAAGACGTGTTTTGTTAAAACAGCTTTTTTCGAGGACATCATCGCAAGAACTCTGAACTACTTAGAGGCAGGGTTTCCGGTCCATTTTGTTGGACCGTCTGGGGTGGGAAAAACAAGCTTAGCCAAACATATAGCTAACTTATTAAACAGACCGGTTACAATCATTCGAGGTCATCATGAATTGTCCAATCGAGATTTAATTGGACAATTTGTCGGTATGAAAAAGACGGAAGTAATCGATAATTATATACATTCTGTATATAAAAGAGAGCAAGAAATTAGTCCAACTTGGGTTCAAGGGCAGTTAATCGAGGCGGTTAAAAATGGACATGTGGTGGTGTATGATGAGTTTTCACGTTCCCGCCCGGAAACGAATAATATATTTTTATCACTTTTAGAGGAAAAAGTTCTTCCTATCTACGGGAAGGGAAAAGCAACTTTTATTAAATGCCACCCCAACTTTTCCATTATTTTTACAAGTAATCCAGATGAATATGCAGGTACTTTTCGAACCCAGGATGCTCTTTTGGATCGCTTAATCACGATAAATGTAGATTACTGTGATCAAGAAACAGAAGTTGAAATTATCCTTCAAAGAACAGGAATAGACTACGAGCAAGCTGAGAGGATTGTGGGACTTGTTTCAAGCTTACGGTCCTTTGGAAATGGTTTTTGTCCAAGTTTACGAGCATCATTAATGATCGCAACTGTGGCTAAAAAAGCAAATATTCCAATTATTGAAGTGGATAAAAACTATCAGGCACTTTGTTTCGATGTTTTAACAAGACCGCTGAAGCAAGTTCTTCCGGATAATAATCTGGCTTCCGTACAAGAACACATATTAAAGGAAATGCTTAGAAAGGAAGAGCACTAATGAGTACGCAAAATGGGGTATATGTTTTTTGTGTAATACCAGAAACAGAGCAAAAGCATTTTGGCCTTGTGTGTTTAAACGGTCAAGAAGGGAAGGTTTATACAATCCATCACCAAAATGTAGCGATGGTTGTTACAAAGGTAAAAGACGAAGTTTTACCTGACCGAAATAACCTAATGGCGCATCAACAAACCATTACAAACATTATGAAGCAATATACAATCATTCCCATGAGCTTTGGTAATGTGTTTCATTCTGAGGAAGATGTGCTTCTTATTGCAAAGCATTTATATCATGAATTTGAAAAATTATTGTTACAACTAGAAAACAAAATTGAGGTAGGTTTAAGGGTCGTTGCGAAGCAGGGATGGATTGACCAAGAAGTGAAGAACGACCCCATATTAAGTGAATGGAAAGCAGGAAACAAAGATATCGATAATCCAGCGACTTTTTATGACCAGATTAATTTAGGAGAGAGAGCACAAAATCTTGTTTTACATCTTCAGAACCGGGTAGAAGGAGAAATATATGACCCTTTATTTGAGTTAGCTGAAGCTGGCAAGATAAATCAAACTGGAGCAGGCAAGATTCTATTGAATGCAGCCTTTTTAGTCGATCGGAATAATGAAGCTGCCTTTGACCAACGGGTGAATGATCTATATGAAAATTGGAAAGATCACGTGGATTTTAAGTATTCAGGGCCATGGCCAGCTTATAATTTTGTAAATATTCGATTAAGAATAGAAGGGAAAATATGATTCATAAATTGTTTACAATGCCAATCCGTTCCTTAATCAAACTTGGTGAGAAGATTCAAGAAGAAGTTGATCAAGAACTGTACGATTTACCTCATTTGCAACAGCAGTTAGTCGACTTGCATTTGTTGTTTGAGCTGGAGGAAATTGACGAAGAGTCCTATTTAGAACAAGAGCAGGAATTACTTAGAAGATATAAGATAGCCAAGGATAGAGAAAAAAATGACTGATTAGAGTTCTTGAGGAACCAGATATAAGGAGGAGTCAGGATGTCTCAGACAAGAGTCGTGACAGAGTATATTTATATGTATGGAGTTATTTTATCAGAGGAACTTCAAAGCTCAGTGATTCCTTCTATATTAGGAATGGAACAAAGGGGGGTGACAGTAAAAATTTTCAATGGATTAGCTGCAATAATTACTCCTGTCAGTTCTCAAAACTTTTCTCAACAACAAATAGACCTTCAGCTTAAAGATGCAGAATGGCTAAAGGAGAAAGCTTTTCATCATCACGAGGTTATCTCCTTGATCCAACAGCATTTTACCACTCTTCCTATGTCTTTCTGTACCATATTTGAAAGTGAAAACAATTTAGTGAATTTACTTACCGACCAATACGATGGAATCCTTCAAAAACTTAATAGTTTAAAAGGAAAACAAGAGTGGAATGTGAAGCTTTTTTGCGTAATTGATAGAGCACAGAGATATGTTATAGAGCACAATCCAGCTGTCGTTGAATTAAGAGAGCAGTTAAAATCTATGCTCAAAGGAAAGCAATTTATTATGAAAAAAAAGCTAGAACAATTGGTTGCCTCCCAGGTTGAGTATGAACAGTCCAAATGGTGGAAGGAAATACATGATGAAATCTCACCTTATGTAAATGATTTGAATTTACGTCAAAACTGGGGGAAAGAAGTAACCGACAGAACAGATGACATGATTGTAAACTGTGATTTTCTAGTGGATAAAGCTAATACTACCTATTTTTTAAATAAAGTTCAGGAACTTGAAGATACCTTTAAAGAGATTGGATGTTCCTTTCAGGTGACTGGTCCATGGCCTCCTTATCATTTTTCTAAAATGGAAAAGGAGATACTGTGATGGAACAGCGTTATCAGATCCTTGAGAATAAAGAAATGACACTGCTGGACCTTTTGGATGGAATTATTGATACAGGTGTAGTGGTTAGAGGGGAAATACTCATCTCAATTGCCAATATAGATCTAATAGTCGTCGACCTAAAGCTTTTAATATCATCAATCGAAAGTGCTTTTGGCAGTAATGGACGAAAAGAGGGGGCAACAGGAAATGGCAAGATTGCCGCTAGACTCAAGTAGTGTAGAACAAGGGCTGGCAAAATTAGTTCTAACGATTATCGAATTGCTGCGACAGTTAATGGAAAGGCAGGCATTAAGGCGAGTGGAAAATGATTCTTTATCGGATGACCAATTAGAGGAGTTAGGTCTGACACTAATGAGACTTGAAGAAAAAATGGAAGAATTAAAGATAATCTTTGGTTTAGAAAATGAGGAGCTCAATATTGATTTAGGCCCACTAGGTAATCTTTTATAAGCCTGCAAAGAGGAGTGAGTTTATGCCCATTCAACATCCGACACAATCATCCAATCTTTTGGAAGTGTTAGAAAAAATTCTAGATAAAGGAGTGGTCATCGCAGGTGATATTAAAATTTCGTTAGCTGATGTAGATTTGTTAACGATTAAAATAAGGCTGCTTGTTGCTTCGGTTGACAAGGCAAAAGAAATTGGTATGAACTGGTGGGAAAATGATGCTTATTATTCTTCAAAAGGTAGAATAGCAGAAAAAGAAAATGCTGTGTTACTTGAAAGGATCGATCGTTTAGAACAATTGATTGAGTCAAAAGCATTGCCACACCCACTTGAAGGAAGGGAAATCTTACCAAATGAAGGTGAAGAATACAAGATGCTCCTCCCAGTTGAACAAGATTCCCAACAAAATAATGCATTAGAAGTGAGTTCAAAAATGCAAGGTAAAACATTTGATAAAAACAAAAAAGTAAAGAAAAAACATGGGAAGAAAAGACATCAGAGAAAAACTAGAAACTAGCTATATATCCATTGTGAAGAATGAATAAGGTGTGGCGGGTTGCTGCTTTTTTTTCATAGAAAAACCTTGATCTCTCAAGGTTTCTTTTAATGGATATATAGTATTTTGTTTATTTGTCTTTCTTTTTCTTTTTGTCCTTATCCTTGTCTTTATCTTTTTTCTTTTTTTCGAATTCTGAGACTTGTTTTAATAGGTTTGTATTTTGTTCCTTTAAACCCGCAAGTTCTGCTCGAATCTCATCTTCAAAGCTTGAAATATAGGCTGCTATGTCGGTTTCAATCGCTAATAAGTGATTACCAATTTTGGAGCGAAGGTCATTCTCAGGAGGACTGCTGTCTTCAATTTGTTGTACTTGTTCCTCAACAACAAGCTCTTGTTGTTGTTTAGTATCTTGTGCATCTGATTGTTCTTGTTCTACAGTGTTAGATGATGCATCTTCTGAGGAAATTCCCAAAGCCTTTAATAGTTCTTCTTTCAGCAAGTTGTTTACCGACTGCAGAAAGGAGTCTGTATCAAATGTATTTTCAGCTTGATTTTCTTGAATCTTTTTATTTTTTTTGCTCATTATTCTACCCACCTTTTTTATAAGTTTGAATCCCCGCCCATTCATGAATAGGGGCCTTACAAGAGATATCATATGAAATTTTCACAGACAAGCATCAACGAATATCATGAAAGTAGAAAAAAAGGCTGTCCATCCCCAATAATTGACTGAATATGGTTTTCACTATCCGACATGTAAACGCGAGAATTGTCTGTTCGTGCGCTTTCCCGAGCAATATTTCCTGAAATAGAGGTCTTCAACCTACACCGTTAACTGTTATATAATCGATGGAAGAGGAAACTAGATGAAAATTGTCGCAATATCAGATAGGGGAGAATTATGCCAATGAATAAGTCCGTAATTGTCTATACAACGAACGACTGTATTGAATGTACAATGGTAAAACAGGTTTTAACAGAGGAAGGAATCGCTTTTGAGGCAAGGAACGTAGCCATAAAACCAGAATTTCAAAAAGAAGTAGAGAAATACGGTTTCTTAGGTGTGCCGGTAACTGTTTACGACGGCAGAGCAGTAAAAGGCTTCACTAATGAATTAAAAGAGCTGATGGATTTAGCAAAAGGAAACACAGATTTACAAAGGTAAATGGACTGAATTACAAATCTTATAAAATTATTTACTTTACATCTGAAATTTTTAGCAGTACTATTTAGGTAATTTCATAATGACGTATCTACTAGGGGTGCCCTGATCAGCGGGCTGAGAGAAAACGGCAACGTTTTTAACCCTTCGGACCTGATCTGGATAATACCAGCGTAGGAAAGTAGTCGAGTGAATATTATTTTTTATTACTCTTTCTAACTACTAACCAGGTCCAATATATGGATCTGGTTTTTTTATTTTTTAAGCTGTGTTAAAGAACAGTGTTGAATTATACACCCTGTTGATTGGAGCGGAAGGCACGAAGACTCCTGTGGGAGTATGGTTCAGGGGAGACCCCGCAGGCGCAAGCGCCGAGGAGGCTCGCCGAAACACCCACGGAAAGCGAAGTGCCTGGAGCGGAAATCAACAGACAATTTTAACAGAGCCATTTTTTAAAAAAGGAGAGATTGTTGTGGAAAAAAGCAGTTTGTTGGAAAACTTGGAAAAGGTAAGAGAGGGAAAACCACTTGTACATAATATAACAAATGTTGTCGTTACAAACTTTACAGCAAATGGCCTGCTTGCCCTTGGTGCATCACCAGTCATGGCCTATGCAGAAGAAGAAGTAGCCGATATGGCTAAGATTGCTAGTTCGCTAGTGTTGAATATCGGGACCTTAAATTCGCAGACAGTCGAGGCTATGATTATTGCCGGAAAAGCTGCAAATGAAAACGGAGTTCCAGTCATTTTTGATCCTGTAGGAGCTGGGGCAACACGTTACCGTACGGAAACTGCACAAAAGATTATGAAGGAAGTATATGTATCAGTTATTCGAGGAAATGCGGCTGAAATTGCTAATGTTGTCGGCGAAAACTGGGAAATTAAAGGTGTAGATGCAGGTGACGCAAATGGCAATATTGTTGAAGTAGCCATCTCAGCTGCACGAAAAATGAATACTGTCGTAGTCATCACGGGGAAAGAGGATATCGTGACTGATGGAAAAAAAACCTATGTTGTGAAAAATGGACATCCAATATTAACAAAGGTTACGGGTACGGGTTGTCTACTAACCTCGGTAATTGGTGCCTTTGCTGGTGTGGAAAAAGATCTAATAAAGGCAGCTATAGCAGCTTTGTCCTTCTATGGAATTGCAGCAGAAAAGGCAGCAGAAAAAACAGCTAAATTTGGACCTGGCAGCTTCCAAATTGAATTTTTAAACCAGCTATCATTGACTTCTTCTGAAGATATAGAGCAATTTGCATTGTTTGAAAAAATAAGCGAGTAAAATGGGGGGATTTTTAATGAAAAAAGCACTTACTATTGCTGGCTCAGATAGTGGTGGTGGAGCAGGGATTCAAGCAGACTTAAAGACGTTTCAGGAACTGCAGGTATTTGGAATGTCAGCATTAACGGCAGTTACCGCTCAAAATACATTGGGAGTCCACGGAGTGTATCCCATGTCTGTTGAAGCTGTGAACAAACAGATTCAAGCGATTGGTGAGGATATCGGAACGGATGCTTTAAAAACAGGAATGCTGTTTAATGCTGAAATTATTGAAGCCGTGTCGGAACAAATTAAAGTTTTTAACTGGGAAAATGTTGTTGTTGACCCGGTGATGATTGCTAAAGGTGGAGCTTCCCTACTGTTACAAGAGGCTATTTCAGCGATGAAAATTTATTTACTGCCACTAGCAAAAGTAATTACACCCAACATTCCCGAAACGGAAGTGTTAACAGGAATGTCGATTCAAACAATTGAGGAAAAAAAGGAAGCTGCGAGAAGATTACATGCATTCGGAGTCAAGAACATCGTTATTAAAGGTGGTCATGACGAAAATGAATCCGAGGCGATTGATTTATTATTCGATGGCAAAGAATTCTACACTTTTACTAGCAAACGAATCAATACTAAAAATACTCATGGAACAGGATGCACCTTTTCAGCTGCATTAACGGCAGAACTGGCTAAGGGGTCCAGCGTGTATGAATCAGTTTTGACAGCAAAGGATTTTATTCAGGCGGCGATTGAGGAAGATTTAGAGATTGGCCAGGGGCATGGACCAACCAATCATTGGGCCTATCGAAAAAGAAGAAGTGGAAAAGAGGTGGCACCTTCATGACAACGTTGAGGGAAGCCTTAAGGGTTTATTTTATCATGGGCAGCAATAACTGCTTGAAGGATCCTGTTGAGGTATTAAAGGACGCTATTGCTGGGGGGATAACTATTTTTCAATTCCGTGAAAAGGGGGAAGGTGCTTTAACGGGTGTAGAAAAATATTCACTCGCGAAGGAACTTCAAAGAATGTGTAAGGCAAATCAAATCCCTTTTATCGTGAATGATGATATTGAACTTGCCCTAGAATTAAATGCAGATGGTGTCCATATTGGTCAAGAAGATGAAACGGTCAAATCAGTCAGGGAAAAGATTGGCGACAAAATCCTTGGTGTATCTGTTCATTCAAAAGAGGAAGCTTTAGCAGCCTTAAGGGAAGGGGCAGATTATTTCGGCATTGGACCAGTTTTTCAAACCACCACGAAGGCCGATGCCAAACCATCTCGAGGAACGATTTTAATTGAAGCGTTGCGGAAGGATGGCTTTAACATCCCGATTGTTGGAATCGGAGGCATTACGATTGAAAATGCACAATCGGTAGTGGCAGCAGGTGCAGATGGCGTTTCTGTGATTACGGCAATTAGTCATGCAGAGTCACCGCTAGAAGCAGCTCAAGCACTCGGAAGAAATATTAGTGCCATATTGGGTCAGGAGTGATAGAAGAATGAGAAAAACACACAAACTTACTTTAACCGCCATGATGATTGCAATCGGAACTTTGTCTAGTAATCTTTTTTATATTCCGGTTGGATTTACAAAGGTTTTCCCTGTACAACATTTATTGAATGTATTGTCAGCGGTTCTTTTAGGACCATTTTATGCTGTGGCTCAAGCGTTCTGTGTTTCCCTTATTAGAAACTTGATCGGTACGGGATCACCGTTTGCTTTCCCAGGAAGTATGGTCGGTGCATTGCTCGCCTCCCTATTATTCTTGAAAACAAGGAAAATCTATCTTGCATTTTTAGGAGAAGTGATCGGGACGGGAATCCTTGGTGCTATGCTTTGTTACCCAATCGCGACACTATTCCTTGGACAAAAAGCATCATTATTTGGATTCATTCCTTTATTTATTTTTAGCTCGTTCGCTGGTGCGTTAATTGGATTTATTATTTTAACTTTATTTTTAAAGAAAAAAGTTGTGAAACTAGAGGGAACGCAAGCAAAAGTATAAGGTGGTACAGAAAATGTGGAACGAATTCGCCGAGAAAATTGAAGTCGAGGTTGAAGCCAGAAAAGAGGAACTTCTTGAATTGCTCTCCACGCTGGTGGCTTTCCCAACAGTAAGCCCACCTGCCCGAAATACAAATGAAATACAGGGATTTATTAAAGATTATCTAGAGGGACAGGGCTTTCAAACGGATAAATGGGATGTATACCCAGGAGACCCAAATGTGGTGGGGATTTTACAGGGGGAATCCTCTGAGCAGTTTAATAGTTTAATTATTAATGGGCATGTAGACGTGGCTGAAGTGGGGGATGACAGGGAGTGGGATTCATCACCTTTTAGCACAAGGATAAAAGATTCGTATGTTTATGGACGTGGCGTGGCAGACATGAAAGGGGGAATGGCAGCATCCCTTTTTGCTATCAAACTTTTAAAAGAGATGGGTGTTCCCCTAGGTGGAGATCTTCAATTTCAATCTGTGATTGGAGAAGAAGTGGGAGAAGCAGGGACCCAAGCATGTGTTGAGAGAGGGTATACAGCTGATTATGCCGTAGTGGTCGATACTAGTGATTTACATATTCAAGGCCAAGGGGGAGTAATTACAGGTTGGATTACGATTCAAAGCAAAGAGACTTATCATGACGGACTCCGGCGAAAAATGATTCATGCAGGTGGTGGCGTAAAAGGTGCTAGCGCCATTGAAAAGATGATGAAGATTATTATAGGACTTCAGGAGCTGGAGCGTCATTGGGCCGTAACGAAAAGTTATGAAGGTTTTCCATCTGGGACGAATACGATTAATCCCGCTGTGATCGAAGGAGGCAGGCATGCCGCTTTCGTGGCAGATCAATGTGCATTATGGATAACGGTCCACTTTTATCCGAATGAGGACTTTGAAGAAGTTATTAAGGAAATAGAACAACATATCCGAGCTGTAGCAGCAGCTGATCCGTGGCTTAGAGAGAATCCTCCAACCTTTGTTTGGGGAGGAAAGTCCATGATTGTGGATCGTGGTGAAATTTTTCCTTCATTAGAATTGGACACAGATCACCCAGGAACAAAGGCTTTAACTGCTAGCTATGAAAAAATGAAATTGGATACGCCAAGTATTGGTATGTCAACGACCGTAACTGATGCAGGGTGGCTCGGACGAGCAGGGATTCCAACGGCCATTTTTGGACCGGGAAAGTTAGAAGATGCTCATGCAGTGAATGAGAAGCTAGAAATTCGTCAGTTGTTAGATTTTACAAAAATCATAGCCTTGTTTATCACAGAGTGGTGTAACACCAAGAAGGAGGGGCAAAATGAAATTTTCTGAGAGACTTTTTCAAAAAGTAACTGATATTTGGGAGAAAACACATGAGCATCCTTTTGTTGTCGGAATGGGGAATGGAGACCTTCCGGTTGAATCGTTTATTCGCTACATGAAACAAGATTACGTATTCCTTATCGATTATTCTAAGCTGTTTGCATTAGGAGCGGTGAAAGCAAAAGATATCGAAACCATGGCCACCTTTGCCAAGCTCTTACATGAAACCTTACATGGCGAGATGGATCTGCACCGTGAATATGCCGCTCGGTTTGGGATAAACAACCAGCAGTTAGAAGAGACGACACCAACTCCTATTAACTTAGCCTATACAAGGTACATGCTGAATGTAGCACAAAATGGTTCCCTTGAAGAATTAATCTCTGCATTATTACCTTGTATGTGGAGCTATTGGGAGATTGGCAAGATGTTAGCTAAACAATATCAAGGTGCTAGCAGTCACTATCTATATGGTGATTGGGTGAAAATGTACTCCTCGGATGAGTTTGGTGCATTGGCAGAGTGGTTAATCAACGTATTAGATATTTTAGTAGAAGGAAAACCGGAACGAGAGTTAGCCATCTTAGAAGAACATTTCTTAACCACTTCTCGATTTGAATATATGTTCTGGGATATGGTTTACCATGGGGGCGAGTGGCCTGTCTAATTCATCAATCTTATCAATTAATGATCTATCCTATTCTTTTAGTAACGAGAAGCCGATTTTCAAACAGATTTCGATGGATATTTGTCAAGGAGAATTTGTTTCCGTAATCGGTGCAAGCGGCTCTGGCAAAAGTACACTCTTTAAGTTGATTACTGGATTACTAGAACCTAACCAAGGGGAAATACTCATAAACGGTCATTATGTCAAGACGAGATCAGGGGCTGTTGGTTACATGCCACAAAAAGATCTACTTTTACCGTGGAGAACGGTTGTAGAAAATGTATTACTTCCACTTGAGGTAGCCAAGATCAATAAGCGAAGCAAACTGCCAGAGGTTCGAGAGTGGTTGGACCGATTTGGGCTCGCTAACTATGAAAATTCCTATCCAAATGAATTGTCTGGGGGAATGAGACAGCGAGTTGCTTTTTTAAGAACTCTTATGACAGGCAAGGATCTTTTATTACTAGATGAACCGTTTGGAGCACTGGATTCCCTGACGAAAAGGAATATGCATACCTGGTTATTAGGGCTGTGGGGGGAATTACAAAAAACGGTATTGTTCATCACCCATGATCTAGAGGAAGCCCTCCTACTAAGCGATCGTATTTATTTATTGAAGAATGATTATCGAGTACAGGAAGTCAAAGTGAACCTTCCTAGACCAAGAAGTGCAGATCTGATTTATGAAGCAGATTTCATGTGGAAGAGAAAAGAATTGGAGTGGCTGATTCAAGATGAAAACTAGAGTGAAAAAATGGTCAGGGGAGTATGGGGTGTTTTTGTTGGTAGTGCTCCTGCTTGTCAGCCTATGGGAATGGGTAGTGAGGCAAGGGTTGATTCCCGCTTTTATCTTGCCCACTCCATCAGCCATTTGGAAATCATTAGTCGAAAATAGGGAACTTTTGTTGGGTGAGCATCTGCCGGCTACGTTGAAAGAGGTCTTAATCGGTTTTGTCATTTCAGTAAGTGGTGGTGTGCTGCTAGGGGTTGGTATGCATTTTTCCCGACCCTTGGAAAAAATCCTTTACCCGTTTCTAATAATTTCACAAACAATCCCGCTGATTGCCATTTCTCCGATTTTTATCATGTGGTTTGGCTATTCAATTTGGAGCAAGATTGCTGTCACGATTTTAACAGCCTTTTTCCCCATCGTTGTTAGTACATATGATGGGCTGAAAACAGGTGGAAATGAGTACCGTGAATTACTTTTAACTATGGGAGCGAATCGCTGGACGATTTTTCAAAAAGTACAGGTACCTATGGCCTTGCCAGCATTTTTATCAGGATTGAAGTTGTCTGTTGTATATTGTGTCGTTGGGGCTACGATTGGAGAGTGGCTTGGTGCCAGTGAAGGCCTAGGGTACTTTAGTCGGCGTATGTCAGGTAATTTGAAGGCAGATGCGGTGTTTGCCGCTATATTTCTATTATCCTTACTAGGGATTGTCCTGTTCTTAATAATAAGTTTAATCGAACGGCAAGTATTGAAAAATAAATTTCGCAGCTAAGAGAGGTAGAGAATAATGAAGAAAAGCTTTTTAATCATAATAAGTTTGTTGTTACTGATGTTAAGTGCTTGTGGGAAGACCAATGAAAAATCTTCGGATACGTCAGCATCAGGTGGGAAAAAGAAGCTCGAGAAAGTTAGCTTAATGCTTGATTGGTATCCGAACGCTGTACACTCATTTTTATATACTGCAGAGGAAAAGGGTTACTTTAAAGAGCAAGGGTTGGATGTAGATATTCAGATGCCGGCAGATACCAATGACCCGCTTAAAATGGTTGCAGCAGATCAAATCGATATGGCACTTAGCTACCAGCCACAAGTCCTTGTAGCTCGTGGTGAAGATATTCCTGTTCAATCGTTTGGTGCGATTGTCCGTCATCCGCTGAATCAATTAATGGTTCCTGCCGATGGTCCGGTTCAATCACCTAAGGATTTAGTAGGTAAAACGATTGGTTATCCGTCCATTCCACTAGACGAAGCGATTGTACAATCAATGGTAAAATCTGATGGCGGGGATGAGAAAAAGGTAAAAATGGTTGATGTAGGCTGGGACTTAATTCCGGCGATGGCGACAAAGAAAACAGATGCATTAATTGGCGGTTATATTAACCATGAAAAATTGTTGCTAGAAAAAGAAGGACATCCGATGCGCACGTTAAATCCAGCTGATTTTGGTGTGCCGGATTATTATGAACTCGTATTGGTCGCAAGTGAAAAGGGCTTAAAAGCAAAACCAGCAGTATTTAAGAAGTTTATGACAGCGATTGGTAAGGGACAGAAATTTGTTCAGGAGCATCCAGAAGAAGGATTAGCCATTTTATTAAAGCATGAAGACAAATCCTCTCCACTTGAAAAAGATATTGAAACGAAAAGCTTAGAAATGCTCTTACCGCTTATGGACGCAAAAGACCAACCATTCGGCTATCAAGATCCGGAAACATGGAACAAGGTCGCAGAATGGCTAAAAGACAATAAGGTCATTAAGAAAGAAGTAAAAGCTGAGAATGCGTTTAAGAACTTAAAATAGGAAGCACAAAAACAAAGCATCTAAACTGAGGTGCTTTGTTTTTGTATATAAAAAACAGTGTGCGCCTGAGGTGGAAAGTGTCCACGGATGGTGCCTGACACCATTACTGACACCATTACTACTATCGGAACGATTGGTAATAGAGCCGGGTGATTAGTCTCATTAGGTATGCGGATTGTTGGGATTTCGGCTTTCTTTTGTCGTTAAGGAAGTTTATGATTGTGCTTGCATTTTTGATTCCAATTCCATGTCCCCAGTATAGATCGTTCCCAAAATAAACCACATTTTCGGCGCGCCAATGAGGCTCTGCCGGGTTAAAATCGGGATTGTTGAAATGAAGGACATCACCTGGTAAAAAGTCATCTGCTACCTTTTGATACATTTGCATATCTTCATCGAACTGCCAATCCATTAAGTAAAGGTTTTGAAAGAGAAGATCGAATCGTGAACTTCCTATGGAATAAAGAGTGGCAATGTACAAAGCAATAGCCACCGCTGTTGAACATTCAAAGGCATAGAGAGTACCATTTTTAAGAATATCTAGAATAGCGAGTGAGGGTCTGATGCGGGGTTTGATGAGGAAGCCCCCATTACTTAAACGGTTCCAATATTGTTTATTGCAAAAGGCATATTGAAAGGTAGTAAACTTCGCACCACTTTCTTGCAACTGACGAGCTGCATTCATCGTATTCGTTCGAAACATTAGCTCGAATTTTAATTGATCTAATGTAAAATACTCATAATTTCCACGATATTTTTCCATATAATCGATGATTATTCTTTGTTCTTTATTTGAAATATGAGGAAATAAATCCTTTGGCATTACCCGTTGCTGATTAATGATAATCATAATTGCCTCCTGTTCATACTCCCGCCATATCACTTCCTTTTAAAAAATATGAATTTACTTCACCACAAATGACACTCAATAAAAAGAGGCTGACCTCTTTACGATAGAGCCAGCCTCTTTAAAAAGTTATTTAGCTTTTAGAAGTGCAGGTTTTTGGTTTTTCATAAATTTGATGTACATTAGCAGGAATACGAATGCGCTGACCATCCGGAGTACGGTGCTGATTTCCATCGATCTCTGCATCCCCGTTGTTTCTAGCAGCCATATACCTACTTGTGGGGCGATAAAGGCAACGAACGATAAAAGGACATTATACGTAGTAATGCAATACGTCCTTTTTTCCTTAGGAGACTGCTCCAATAAAAGATTGAACAAAAGGAGCATCGTACCTGAAACAAAAAAACCAGATGTCATGGCAACAAACGTTAAATAGTACAGGTTCGTTGACAAAACATTTAGTATGGGTGCGGTGGCCATACCGACAGCTACCCAAACAAGCATCAGCGTATTAGACTTTTGTTCGGCCCATTTTTTCCATAATGGAAAGGAAAAGATTTGGACCAATTGATTGGCGACAGAAAAGATGCTTATCCAAAGTATCGTAGCGTGCGCATATTTGACGTTATAGATATTGAATAATCCCCAGACCAATTGCCAGGTGAAATTAAAGCACAATGCAGATACCAGAAACCATTTGTACCCATGATTCTTAAAGATCGACCAGTCCATGAATGAGTTCTGCTCTTTGTTCGTCTTCGCCTCTACTTTTTCTTTATGCTTCAGTAAAAAGAACACTTCTAGTAATCCAAAAACAAAAGCTATGAAGAATAGACATTGGTACGCGAATGCGTTATCTGTTTGCTTTTTCATCACGATTCCTATAATCAGGGTGGTAACCATTCCCACAATAGTAAGAAGACGATTTCGGTCACTGAAAAATAAGCCACGTCGTTCGTCACTAATCATCCCGCTTATTAACGTTTGCCAACCAATGTTTGAAATGGTTCCAGGCACATTCATAAAGGCAACAATGATTAAAAATGCCCATGCTTGATAGTTAGAAGAAACGAAAACCACACCTATTAATAATAAAAACATGATCCTTGCCCAAAATACGGACAACGCTACCGTTTTCCTTTGTTGCTCTAGTCGATTTAATACGATTGCTGCTGGAATGGTTGTGAGAAGTGCTACAAGTGGAGGGAGTGAGCTAATTAACCCTACCTGATAATTAGTAGCACCAAGAATAGAAATAGAAAAAATAGGAAAGAAGTTACCAGCCATGTTCACAGCAATAGTTGAAACCATCCCATGATAAATACTAATTTTTTCATTATATGTGCGCATGTGTGTTCACCGTTTCATTTTAAATTCACCATGTTATTATACAATCGAAAATTGATTTATAGATATAAAATAGTTTAATATTTTTCAATAATTTTTTAACAAAAAATTTTTTTCATAATGAAAATTTTTTTATTCATTTGCTTTATCGGTTTCTTTCTGTTATAGTTAAGAAGAATTATTTTTGTGGATCGGCAAGAGCGTTAAGTGAAATAGCTTTCTGTCTTGAAGATTTGAGCAAGGATAGTACCAAAATGTGTGCATAGCACACAGCAGGAGGATACACAAATGGAACAAGGTAAAGTTAAATGGTTTAATGCAGAAAAAGGTTTTGGATTCATCGAGCGCGAAGGTGGAGACGATGTATTCGTACACTTCTCAGCTATCCAAGGCGAAGGCTTCAAATCTCTTGACGAAGGTCAATCAGTAACATTTGACGTTGAGCAAGGTCAACGTGGACCACAAGCTTCTAACGTTCGTAAAGCTTAATTGTAGCTTTATATAAATGAAAAAAGACTCTCTTGGAGAGTCTTTTTTTTTATACATATAGAATAGTACTCCTCATGGCAATTCTTGTTTTTCTAATGAAATGATATAATTTACTTACATACATAAGTGGAAGGAAGTGAGGAAATGGTGGTCGAATCTATGTTGACACAATATATTCCGCCAAAAGGAGAGTTCGAAACCTTTAGGGATGACGATCATTATAAGGAAAAGCTTAAAGAATGGGGGTTATCCTCAGCAAAGGAAGCAAAAAAGGAATTTTGGTACAAGGACCGCAATTATCAGCGTCACGTTACAATTAAAGGATACGAAACATATGGGAGTTCTGAAGACTTAAATACGATTGTTATTGAATTTAATGATGGTCAGTTAAGCTGTATTCACCCAGCCTATTTAAAGGAAATGCAGCAATCAAGCTTTGGGAAAGAAAGTCTTTTGACGCTTGAGGAGAATGAGATGTCTGCAGAAGCGCAAGATAACCAGGCTGAAGTTGTTGCTTCCAATGGAAAAACTGAAGCTGCCGAAGAAAAGCCCAAAAAAGAGGCAACACCAAAACCAGCAAAAGCAAATGAAGCAAAGCCCAAAAAAGAAAAGGCACCAAAGCTCGAGCTTCCAACCGAAAAAGTACATTTTACGGCAACGGTTAAGCAGTTTGCTCTGACCTATAATCCATTTAATGAAGAAAACGATGAAGTAGTTGTCTTAGAAAATGTGACAATAGTTCAGGACAATCCATTAGAAATTGGATTTGCATGGTGCAGTCATAGTAAAACACTTAAAAAGTTTGAACTGGCTGTTGGAGATCAACTAGAATTTGACGGCAAGGTAGCAGCTAAGAAGTTAGCCAAGGGGAAAGATGTAGAGGAAGAATTTTTGGTAGATGTACCTGTGTTGTACAAAGTAAATAATCCTTCAAAAATTACAAAAAACTAATACAAAAAAGGACTTTCCAGTTTTGACTGGGAAGTCCTTTTTCAGAAACTATTATGGAAAATATATCTCCAATCGTTCCTCTCCATTTCGAAGAATAAAATAATTCGGAAACTGGGTATCGCGAATAGCACTCACATATTTTTTCAAGGGAATAGTAAACACCTTATCACCATTCCCCTTAGAAAACATGAGTTGTTCATTTTCTAATTCAATTGATTCAAAGTGAAATCCATCTCTTTCCCATAAAAAATCCTCATCCTGATAAAAGTTAAGAATGACCTGCCGATTTCGGTAACTTATCAAAATAGACAAATCGTTCAGTTGATTTTCCATCTTTCCCATCTCCCTTTGACATCTATTTTAGAAAAAGCAAGCGAAAGACAAGGTGATGGACATCACAGCTTATCAAAAAATATGGACAGCCTATCTATGACTAGAGTAGAGACAGATCAATACTAACCTTGTAAAATATGACAGGAAGGAGTTTATTGAGAGGAAAAAAGTTCAAAATAGAGTATAATTAAGTTTCGGATTTTTATTAGTCAAGGAGCACACAATTATGAAACAGACCTTTACAATCAAGGAAAAGACAAAGCAAATCATCGTTTTATTAATTCCAATATTAATTACGCAGCTTGGCATGTTTTCAATGGTATTTTTCAATACGATCATGTCAGGAAAATATCACTCCTCAGACTTAGCAGGGGTGGCGATTGGTTCCTCAGTTTGGAGCCCTATTTTTATGGGGATAAGCGGGATCCTACTGGCGGTTTCACCAATTGCGGCACAACGATTCGGTGAAAAAAGAAGTAATGAGGTTTCATCTGTTGTTAAGCATGGAATGTATCTTTCTATTCTCATTGCTATAGTAGTTATTTCCCTAGGATCCGTTTTATTAGATCCCATTTTAGACAAAATGAAACTGCCAGTAGAGGTTCAAGAAACAGCCTCTAATTATTTAGTTGGCCTTAGTTATGGAATTGTACCACTTTTTATTTTTAACGTGCTTCGGTCCTTTATTTACGCTCTGGGTAAAACACGTGTGGTCATGGTGATTATGCTAGCTTCATTACCACTGAATTTCTTCTTAAATTACGCGTTTATTTTCGGCCATTTTGGCTTCCCGGAGCTAGGTGGTGCTGGGGCAGGATATGCGACATCCATTACGTATTGGCTCATTATGGCGATGACGATCTTCATTGTCAAAACACAGGATCCATTCTCATCTTACCCGGTCTTTGGGAAAAAGAAGGAATTCTCATGGGATGAATGTAAAGAGATTTTAAAAATAGGTGTACCAATGGGCCTTTCTACGTTTTTCGAGACAAGTATGTTTGCCGTAGTTACGATTCTACTAAGTAAATTTAATGTCACTACAATTGCTGCCTATCAATCGGCATTAAATATTGTTTCCTTTTTGTATATGATTCCGATTAGTATTTCAACAGCACTGACCGTTCTTGTCGGATTCGAAGTAGGTGCACGGCGTTACAAAGATGCGAAACAATATAGTTGGCTGGGGGTTTCACTGGCAATTTGTATTGCGCTCTTTACAGGATTATTAGTCGTTCTTTTCCGTTATCAGGTGGCTGGTTTTTATTCGAATGAAGCAGCAGTAATTAATTTAACTGCTAACTTCTTGATTTTTGCATTGTTTTTCCAAATATCTGATGCGATACAGGCTACTGCACAAGCGGCATTAAGAGGGTATAAAGATGTCAACCTTGCGTTTATAATGACATTAATCGCCTACTGGCTAATCTGCCTCCCAGTTGGATTTGTGTTAGCTCATTATACAACCCTAGAAGCAAGGGGCTATTGGATTGGATTAACCGTGGGATTACTTGCAGCAGGAATTGCTTTATCCCTCCGACTCATCCACATCCAGAAAAAGAAATTCGTAAGTATTGAGGCATAGCAATCTATTAAAATAGCATTTAAAAGACGCCATCCTAAAAAGGATGGCGTCTTGTTTTTAAAATAACTTTTTCATACCTAACCATTTGGTAAATAGATTTTGGTTTTTATCGGTGATTTTTAATTCGTCCATGATTAGTTTATCACGATTCGTTGAAATCCAATTCTTTAATTCCTGCTTATCTTTACAGCGCGTATAATATGTTTCCCCACCTTTTCCAAGTGCGTTGACAACATACCTACATGTGTTCCCCATAGTGCCCACCTTTAAATGTAATAATGTATTCTATATGGATTATAACAGGCTATAAAAATTAGTCCACTATTATTTTTCAGCAAAAATCTCCAAATTTCTTCACGTGAACAAAATGAACAAAATGATTTATAAGTTTTTAATGTTGTTTAAGTGCATAATCTATGCAATTTAAAAAGATTTTGTAAAATTAAGAAAACGTTTACAAAAGGGGGAAGTAAAATGTTTTCTTTTAAAAGAATTTCAGCAGTTATGTGTGCAGGTGCATTAGCATTAAGTCTTGGTGCATGTAGCAGCAGTAAAGAAACAGCAAGCTCTGGTAAAAAGGAAGAAGGTACAGGCTATCCTACGAAAGCTATAACCGTTGTTGCGCCATCTGGTGCAGGGGGTGGCTGGGATTTAACTGCACGTTCTTTTACAAAAGTACTAAGCGAGACAAAGCTGGTGAAACAGCCAATGACAGTAGAGAATAAGCCAGGTGGCGGTGGAGCTGTATTTATGGCGGAATATGCAACCCAACATGTTGCAAATAACGATATGCTCTTTGTTAGTTCACCACCGATCATTATTAACAACCTCAAAAAGGAAGGAAACAGCCCTTACGGCTACAAAAACACCACTCCATTAGCGCAATTGACGAAGGATTTCGGTGCCATTGTCGTAAAAGCCGATTCAAAATATATGGACCTTAAGTCTGTATTGGATGATGTGAAAAAAGATCCTACTAAACTAACATTTGCAGGTGGTTCAGCACCAGGTTCGATGGACCACTTGATTTCCATTCTTCCAGCATACAAATATGGGGTGGACCCTACAAAAATTAAATATGTTTCCTATGACGGCGGTGGGGAAGCCATTACCGCACTGCTTGGTGGAAACGCGGATGTCATCGGAACAGACGCTTCTAGTGTGAAGGAATTTTTAAAGGCTGGAAAAATTCGCGTTTTAGCCGTCACTTCTTCAGAACGATTAACAGGTGATTTTAAAGATGTACCGACCGCAAAGGAACAAGGAGTTGACGCAGAATTTACGATTTGGCGCGGAGTGTTTGGCCCGGAAAAAATGTCTAAGGAAGCAAAAACTTATTGGGAAAAAACCATCGATAAGCTGGTACAGTCACCGGAATGGAAGAAGGAAGTAGAAACACAAGGCTGGGAATTACAGTACAAAAACAGCGCAGATTTCAAAAAGTTCTTAGAAGATCAAGATAAACAAGTCCAGCAGTTATTATCTGCATTAGGCATGCAAAAGTAAAAAAAGATGGGAAGGAGTACTCTCTCTCCTTCCCATTTTAATTAGAAAGGGGAGTACAAATGGATATCAAATTTGATCGTGTAGCATCAATATTATTTTTAGCAGTAGGAGTACTTTTTATCATTGGAAGCAAGCAGCTTACAAGCTCTTCCTATGGAAGTGTAGTTGGCCCTGATATCTTTCCATTTATTCTTGGAATCATCCTAGTTTTGTTAAGTATTCGGTTGTTTTATGAAACCTACATGGCAAAAGCGAACCATCAGAAAAAAGAAAAATTAGAGTATAAGCCATTTTTAATCATTTTTGTTGCTACATTAATTTATATCCTAACACTAGAATCAGTAGGCTATGTGATTACTACTTTTGTATTTTTATTTGTCTGCTTTCAAACAATGGAACGATCGAAATGGGTGAATTCCCTCATTATATCTGCTTTATTTTCCGGGATTGTCTACTTTTTGTTTGTTGAAGTATTAAAGGGAACACTTCCAGGCTGGCCGATATGGTTTTAATCACAGCACCTAAAGAAAGGAGGAAACATGTATGAGTACGATTGATTTTTTATTTCAGGGCTTTGGAACAGCACTTATTTGGTATAATATCATTTTTGCCTTTGTTGGGGTGTTGATTGGGACAGCTGTTGGCGTCTTGCCTGGTATCGGTCCTATGAGTGGTGTGGCACTTCTTATTCCGGTTACGGCTTCCATTACAGGGGGACTTCCACCGGAACAAGCCGCCACCAGTGCTATTATTTTATTAGCAGGCGTTTACTATGGAGCGATGTATGGGGGATCTACCACGTCTATTCTACTAAATACACCGGGTGAATCATCCTCTGTTGTGACTACATTAGACGGCTATCAAATGGCAAAGAAGGGGAGAGCAGGTAGTGCGCTTTCCATTGCGGCCATCGGATCGTTTGTAGCAGGGATCGTAACCTTGATTGCCTTGATAGCTTTAGCAAAGCCATTATCCAATGTAGCACTTAAATTTGGTCCTGCAGAATACTTCTCCTTAATGCTTCTTGGATTAGGAGCTGTTAGCGGATTAGCAGGAAAATCGGTAACAAAAGCATTAATTATGACGGTTTGTGGTTTATTAGTAGGAACAATTGGAATCGACAGTGTTTCCGGGATTGCTAGATTCACATTCGATGTACCATGGCTGTATCAAGGCATTGAATTTTTAACCATTGCTGTCGGGTTGTTTGCTTTGGGTGAAGTTTTCAAGACAATTTTAGAAAAAGAAGAAGAAGAGGTAGATATTGCGAAAATTAATAACCTGCTTCCATCAAAAGAAGAATTGAAAGAGTCGGCTGGGCCGATTGCCCGTGGCAGTATCCTTGGCTTCTTTGTTGGAATCTTACCTGGCGCCGGGGCAACGCTAGCATCCTTTTTCTCTTACATTCTTGAAAAAAAAATATCAAAGACTCCTTCGAAATTTGGAACAGGAACGATTGCAGGGGTAGCTGCTCCTGAATCAGCGAACAACGCAGCCTCTGGAGGCGCAATGATCCCATTACTGACCTTAGGGATTCCGGGGTCAGGCACCACAGCCATCCTTATGGGGGCTCTGATGATGTACAATGTTCAGCCAGGTCCATTGTTATTTGAAGACCATCCACAGGTTGCCTGGGGATTAATTGCCAGCATGTTCATAGGTAATATCATGCTGCTAGTATTAAACCTACCGCTAGTAAAGGTGTTCGCTAAAATCATTCAAACACCAAAGAAATACTTAATTCCTATGATTATAGCGATTTCTATATTCGGTGTTTACGCTGTTCAGGTATCAACGAACGACCTCCTTCTTTTGTTGGGCTGTGGTGTTCTCGGATATTTTTTCAATAAAAATGATTATCCGATCGCCCCATTGGTGCTCGGTCTCGTTTTAGGACCTATGATTGAGAATAATCTTAGAAGAGCATTGACCATTTCTAATGGTGATTACAGTGTATTTGTCACACGCCCAATTTCCTTGGCTTTTCTTCTCATCACTGTACTTTGGTTGGTTGTCCCTTTCATGATGAAACGAAGAGGGAAAGAAGTCATTATTAATGTAGAAGGTTAAGTTTCTGAAGATTGAAAAAAACTCCTTTTTATGAGGAGTTTTTTTTATTATGATAGGGGGAGAGGTGTTTGTCTGAATGCGTATACATACAAAGCTAATGCTGGGAATTTCCATACTTATCATTGTCCTTGGAACAATCATAGAATTTACTTTTAAAAATATCATGGAAACAAATTTAAAGCATGAAATAGGTTCGAAGGCCCTATCTGTTGCTCAGTCGATCGCCAACATGCCTGAGATTCAGGCAGCCTTTCGGACGAATAATCCTTCAACCATCATCCAGCCTATTGCAGAAAAAATAAGAACACAAGTGGGAGCGGAATTTATTGTTATAGGAAATCGAGACGAAATTCGGTACTCACATCCGAATCCAAATCGTTTAGGACAAAAAATGGTGGGAGGAGACAATGGTCAAGTATTCAAAGGTAAATCGGTTATTTCCGAATCAACAGGGACATTAGGTCCTTCCTTAAGGGGAAAGGCTCCAATATTTAGCAACGGAGAGGTCATTGGCGTCGTTTCAGTAGGGTATCTGCAAACAGATATTGAAAAAGAAGTGTCTAGGTTGCAGAAAAAAATTTTTGTTGCCACATTAATCATTTTAATTGGGGGGCTATTAGCGGCATTATTAATCTCGCTAAATATTAAAAGAGCGATATTTGGCTTAGAACCAAAAGAAATAGCTTGGATGTACCAAGAAAAGCACGCAATCTTGGAATCTATTCATGAGGGGATCATTGCAATCGATACTGATGGAAAAATTACGGTGGTTAATGAGACTGCACATACAATCTTGAAGGTACCCAATGATATTCTACTTCGTGGTAAAAGAATAGAAGACGTACTGGTTAACACCCATTTACTTGAAGTTGTTCGGACGGGACAAGCAGAGTATGATCAGGAAATTATCATTATGGGAGATGTTTATCTAGCCAATCGTATTCCTATTTTTAATAACAAAAGCGAAGTCGTCGGTGCAGTTGCCAGCTTTCGAAGCAAGTCGGAGCTTGCTCAACTGTTGCAAGAATTATCGCATGTTAAATCATACGCAGAGGGATTACGGGCACAAACCCATGAATATTCTAATCGTCTCTACACTCTTCTTGGGCTGATTCAGCTGGGGTCCTATCAGGAGGCCATTGACTTTATTTCAAAGGAAGTTGATGTTGCACAAGGGTTCATCCAATTCTTAATGAGAGAAGTGCCAGATCCTATCATTGCTGGGTTTATCTTAGGAAAAGTTAGTTTAGCCAGCGAATTAAAAATAAATTTTACTATTGATAGAGAAAGCAGCTTTAAGGATCTATCACCTGAAATCAGTAGAGATTCATTAGTAACCGTAATTGGAAACCTGGTTAATAATGCTTTTGAAGCAGTAAAGGGAAATGACAAACAAGAAAAATGTGTGTCCTTATTTTTGACTGATCTAGGCAAAGAACTAATTATTGAAGTGGAAGACAACGGGAATGGAATTGACTCAGAGGCGAGTAATCAGATTTTCCAGGCAGGCTTTACTACTAAAAATACTACCAGCAATGCCGGAATCGGACTAAGTTTAGTTCAAAGAGCTCTGGATGACTTAGGAGGAACAATTACATTTTCTTCAAATGTAGGAGAAGGCACTATTTTCACCGTAGCGATACCAAAAAGCAAGGGGGATTTGTATGAACAACAGTCACGTAATCTCAGTGTTAATTGTTGAAGATGACTTAAAATTAGCAGAGATTCAGAAACGGTTTCTTGAACAAATTGCTGGGTTCGAAACAGTCGGAATTGCAGCTAGTTATGTAGAAGCCAAAACACTAATTGATATTCTACAGCCAGACTTACTATTATTGGATGTGTATTTTCCAGATATGAACGGACTAGACTTACTAAAGGAAACCAAACAGCAGGCTAAACAAATGGATGTCATCATGATTACAGCAACGAAAGAGATTCATAAGGTGCAAGAAGCCATTAGCATAGGTGTCTTTGATTATATGATTAAACCAGTGGTGTATGAACGTTTCAAACAATCGTTGCTACGTTATAAAGAATACCATACCAGCCTTTTACAATTAGGTAAAGAAACTTTCCATGTCACCCAACAGCAGGTGGATAAGCTATTGCGTAAGGAGAGTGAGGGAAGCGGCAGCGAAAAGCAATATTTACCAAAAGGAATTGATCCGTTGACACTTGAAAAGGTTTTGGAGGTTCTAAAGCAGGAAGGGCGTGGTCTAACGGCTGAATTAGTGGCTAAAGAGATTGGTGTCAGTCGAACAACAGCAAGGCGTTACCTAGAACATTTGGTGGCGGAAGAAAAGATTGAGGCTGACCTTTCCTATGGAACAGTGGGACGGCCAGAACGGGTATACTTGGTGCATCAATAACCTTTAGGACAAGGTTAAATCCAATATTATGAACATATAGTATGATTAGAAAAAATTTTTTTGCCCCCGTATCTTTTCAACCTCCTTGAAACGTTTATAGGGTAGAGAGTGCAAAAGGAGTGAAAACCATGTCACACAAACTGATAAAGGACAGCTTGGAAAGTATAGAGGATGTGTATGGGTTTGAGGATGTTTTTTGGATGGAACATTATCCAAAACTCCAGCGATATTGCCGCTTTCTAACCCAAAATAAATGGGATGGAGAGGATATCGCACAAGAGACATATTTAAAGGCATTAAAATACACGTGTCAACCCCAAAGGATGACAGCCGCATTGTTAAATAAAATGGCTTATAATCACTGGATTGACCTGCTTCGTAAAAGAAAGAAGGAAACGCTGGAAGAGGATTCATCCTATTTGGAAAGTAAAAGTCCTTCAAATCGAGTGGATGGGTTGAACCACACAGTTGAAATACTTTTGGAAAAATTCACTCCAAAGCAGGCAGTCATCATTCTTTTAAAAGAGGCGTTCCAATATCAGCTCAAGGAAATTGCAGATATTCTTGATGTCTCAGAAATTGCAGTGAAAGCCAATCTTCACCGGGCAAGAAAGCGACTGGAAAAAGAAAACGAAGAGGGTCAATCCATTTGTTTGGAATCCTTTTGGGATGAGGAGGAACAGGAACAGCTTTCGGGATTGTTCTATGAGGTGCTGAAAGCAGATGACCCTGCCGTTCTCATTGAAGCCATTCCTTCGTTAAAAAGTATTAGCGGTCCTGAGCCTGCACTTATGTTTAGAAGTACTCAGAAAGCCACTCCAAAATTCTCTCCTTCAAGCACTCTCTGTATGGCTGCATAGCCAATTAATGCTTCAAGGAGGAAAAGAAATGAGTACCATTCCGTATGTAATAGAGCAATCAAATCGAGGAGAGCGTTCCTATGATATTTATTCACGTTTATTAAAGGACAGAATTATTATCATTGGTGATGAAATCAACGACCATACAGCCAATAGTGTGGTAGCGCAATTATTATTTTTAGCGGCGGATGCACCGGATAAAGAAATTTCTCTTTATATTAAT
Source organism: Bacillus sp. (in: firmicutes) (assembly GCA_039832695.1). Lineage (GTDB taxonomy): Bacteria > Bacillota > Bacilli > Bacillales > Cytobacillaceae > Neobacillus. The sequence goes on along the minus strand of JBDOMM010000014.1, from coordinate 993 downwards.
AGCCCAGGAGGGTCTACGTCGGCAGGGTTTGCTATATTTGATACGATGCAATACATTAAGCCAGATGTACGGACGATTTGCACAGGGATGGCAGCATCCTTTGGGGCCATGTTGCTTCTTGCAGGGACAAAGGGAAAACGGTATGCATTGCCAAACAGTGAAATCATGATACATCAGCCACTAGGAGGAGCGAGAGGGCAGGCAACGGAAATAGAAATTTCTGCCCGAAGAATCTTAAAACTCCGAGAGCATGTGAATAATATCATTTCAGAACGGACAGGACAGCCAATCGAAAAAATAGCAAAGGATACGGACAGAGATTATTTCATGAGCGCAGAAGAAGCAAAAGAATATGGGATTATCGATGAGATTCTTTATCCGAAATGAAGATAGTTAGCTTAATGTGAGCTATGCGAATAAATAATCGTATAGCTCTTTTGGTGAATTCCAGATCGATTCAATCTTGATTGGAAGGACTTCGGAAATTCTTGGTTCAATCAAGTGTTTTCTTGTGAGAACCTTAACTAAATTTTGACAGAGTAGGAGGAAAAAGTAGAAAGTTAGTCAGAAGTTAAGGCAACTTCGGACAGAGTAGGCAGGAAATAACCAAACATAGTCAGAAGCCAAGGCAACTTCTGACAGAGTGGGCGGAAAAAGTAGAAAGATAGTCAGAAGTCAAGGTAACTTCGGACAGAGTAGGTGGAAAAAGTAGAAAGATTGTCAGAAGACATGGTAACTTCAGACAGAGTAGGAGGAAAAAGTAGAAAGATAGTCAGAAGCCAAGGCAACTTCAGACAGTGTAGGAGGAAAAAGTAGAAAGATAGTCAGAAGTTAAGGCAACTTCTGACAGAGTGGGCAGGAAATAACGATTAAGTCCATATAATTGTGTAAAAAGAAAATGAGTCAAATTAATTCCTCATGGCTACAATGTTATCAGCGACGAAAACAATGAGGAGGAATTAATTATGACCCAATTACAGTTTAACCTAAATA
>JBDOMM010000027.1:73989-276779 GCA_039832695.1 Bacillus sp. (in: firmicutes) | reverse complement strand
TGAGCCAGGATCAAACTCTCCAAGAAAGTTGATTAGCTCATTTTGTTACGTTGGCTTAACTTCATTAAGAAGTTAATTGTTATTGTTTGTTGACGTTTTTGTTTGTTTAGTTTTCAAAGAACAATTTAATGAAACAACTTTTACATCATATCATTTACGTTTTTCGTTGTCAACAACTTTTTTCTTTTTCTCAAAAGCTTTAAGTGTTATCTGCGACAACTTTTATATCATACTACTTAACTACTATTTTTGTCAACAAACAATTTATTTCTTTAAAAAATAATATTGTTTCGCTGACAGTTCCTTAATACTACCATCATATTATATTGTTGTCTAATTGTTTATTTTTCCAATTATGGAAGCTTTAATATAGTATAATAATAGTTAAATTGCGGAACAGAGGTGTGAGAGAATGCTTACGTTCATATTAGTTGTTTTAGTACTATTCCTGATTCCCGGCCCTGCCGTCTTACTCACTGTCACACAAACAGCAAAAGGTGGAAGAAAAGCCGGCATCATTACTGGAGTAGGAATTGCTGTTGGAGATTTAATTCATACAGTAGCGGCCGTTCTTGGTTTATCTGCCATTTTAATGACATCCGCTCTTGCATTTGAGATTGTAAAGTATTTAGGTGCTGCGTATTTGATCTTCTTAGGAATCAGATCATTACTCGAAAAAACGAAATTGAAGCAAGAAAAGCCCGTTGATACAAAAAAGAGTAATCCATCGGTGTCGTTTCGTCAGGCACTGCTCATTGAGCTGCTGAACCCGAAAACAGCACTATTTTTCTTAGCTTTCCTGCCGCAATTCGTCCATAACAACGGCACACCTGTCGTTTATCAGTTATTAATTCTTGGACTAACATTTGTGCTGATGAGCATTTTGTATACGACCCTCTTAGCCTTTCTTACCAGTTCTATTGGAGAACGACTATTTTCTAATAAGAATAGTAGATTTGCCCGATGGCAAGGGAAAGTCGTTGGAGCTATTTATATTGGATTAGGCCTGCAGCTGGTCTTGCAAAGTCAGAAATAACGCGGGAACAAAGAAAAGCGCAAGCGCCTTGGTCAGCCCCGACAGGCAAATGTTCTTCGGCAAGAAAAGTCGCTCTTTGACTTTACTTGCCGAAGGTTATTTGACCCGAGGGGCTAGGCGCTGAAGCTGGACAATTATCAAAGTCGAATTTTATACTTTCTTATCATTAAAAAAAGAGCATAGTCGAATGCTCTTTTTTTGCGTGGATATTAATGATTTGCTACCCCTAAGTAGTTGAATCCCAGGCTCTCGACCCATCTCTTATCAATCATGTTTCTTCCATCAAAAATATATGGTTGGTTCATTAATGATTTAAGACTGGCCCAATCGAGGGCTTTATAGTCGTCCCAGTCCGTACAAAGTACAACTGCATCCGCTCCCGTCACCGTTTCCTCTACTGTTGAGAATTGCCCGCTTTCAAGCTTTACAATCGGATCATGTACCCTTAGATTCACTTGCTCTTCTTTTAATTGTTTGATTAGAACAAGACTCGGAGACTCCCTGGTGTCATCGGTATTTGCTTTAAATGCTACTCCTAAAACAGCAATCGTTTTACTTTGGAGATTCCCTCCTAGAACCTGCTTGATTTTTTCAATAAAATAATCAGTTTGTTCTTTGTTCACTTTAGCGGCGCTTTCTAATATGGACAACGGCCGTCCATTTTGTCTCGCCACTTGGATTAAGGCGCTCACATCCTTAGGAAAACAAGAACCTCCATAGCCTAATCCGGCATTAAGGAAATGTGGGCCAATCCTGTGATCCAATCCAATCGCCTTCGAGACGTCATTCACATTAATCTGAAGTCTATTACATAATTTAGCCAATTCGTTAATATAGGATATTTTTAGGGCGAGAAATGAGTTGGCGGCATACTTGATCATTTCGGAAGCCTTAGGGTTCGTTTCGACGATTGGACAGTGAAAGTCTTTATACAGGTCTCGCATTATGGCTCTTGCTTTCTCGCTTGTTGCACCAATGACAATGCGGTCCGGATTTAGTGCATCAAGAACGGCAGAACCTTCCCGGAGAAACTCAGGGTTGGAAACAACATCAAACGGAATGTTGTCGGTTTGATTTTCATCGATCCATTTCGTGACCAACTCTGCTGTTCCGACGGGTACCGTACTTTTCGTGACAATCACCTTATAACTGTCCATATATTTTCCGATAGACTCCGCCACATTTTTCACAAACGTTAAATCTGCACTACCATCTGCATCTTGTGGAGTACCAACACAGATGAAAATGACATCGTTCTCTTTAACTGCTTTTTTTGTTTTTTTAGTAAAAGTAATATTCTTAGCGGCGACGTGCTTGGCTAACAGGTCTTCAAGCCCCGGTTCATAGAAATGTAATTTACCAGCTTCCAAGGCTTTGATTTTATTATCGTCTAAATCAAGCCCCATCACCTGATGACCCATTTCGCAAAATATTAGGCCTGTCGTCGTTCCTACATACCCCGTGCCGACGATTAATATTTTCACGCTGGATTAATCCTCCTTCATTCCACTCAAGATGTTAATCAGTTTGATATACTCTGAATTCTTGGCTATATCGTAGCTTTTTCCTTGGATTTCCAAGGCATAGGTTGAATAATCTATGGACATTGCTTTAATAGCGTCTGTCAGTTGTATTTCTCCACCCACACCCGGTGTGACAGTTTCCAGATAATGAAAGATGGCAGGGTCAAATATATACCTACCTATGACAGCTAGGTCTGAGGGCGGCGATTGCTGTGGTTTTTCAACGATATCTTTAATGGTGTACTCTCTTTCTCTTAGTATTTGCGGTTTGATGACACCATAGTTACTTAATAGAGATGGGTCCGTCCTTTGTACACCGACGACATTTCCCTTGTATTCTTTGAACATATGAATTAACTGTCTTAACGGCGGCTGCTTGTCTGAAAGAATAATCTCATCTGGCAATAAAACGGCAAACGGTTCATCGCCTACAAAATGTTTCCCGAGCAGGATGGCCTCTCCTAAACCGCGTGCATAGGATTGTCGTATATATTGAAAATGAACATCTGGAAGAGTGATTTCTTTTAATAGATGGGTTTTCCCTTTTTCCTCTAAATAGTTTTCTAATTCTACTGACCGGTCGTAGTAGTCAAGAATCATATTTTTAGATCTTGATACAACTATTAGAATTTGCTCGATTCCTGAATTGATTGCTTCCTCAACAAGATAATCAATCGCCGGCCTCCCGCAGATCGGCAGCATCTCCTTCGGCAGTACCTTCGTAATTGGCAGAGTCCGTGTTCCATACCCTGCCGCGGGAATAATTGCCTTTCGTACCATGTCCTTCCCTCCTTACAACTAGTACTAATTTATTCTTGTCCCTAATTGAAGGAAGGTTGTCCAACATAGAAAGGGCGATAAATGGGGAGTTGCCCACGAAAATGGGGACAGTCCCCCAGTGCGTTAAAGCGCTGGGGGACTGTCCCCTACTTTTAGAGCCATCCTTTTTTTTCGGCGATGGCGGCTGCTTCGGTTCGGTTTTTGGCGTCTAGTTTGTGGATGATTTCGGAGATGTAGTTCCGGACGGTACCGGAGGATAGATATAATTCGGAGGTGATTTCTTTCGTGGTTTTTCCTACCGCTGCTAATCTTAGAATCTCTTGTTCTTTTGGGGTGAGCGGGTTTTCCTCACGAATCACTGTGAAGGCTAGCTCTGGACTAAATACGCGTTTTCCTGCAATCACCTTCCTTATAGCTTCTGCCAATTCATCTATCTCTCCGTCCTTCAGCAGATAACCATGGACACCACTCTTCACCGCCCGCTCAAAATAACCAGGCCGGGCAAACGTCGTTAAGATGATCACCTTACTGGAGGCACCTCTGTGCACAAGCTCTTCCGCCACTTCCAAACCGTTCATAGCTGGCATTTCAATGTCCATCAAGCACACATCGGGTTTCAGCTCCAAAATGGCAGAGAGAGCCTCGGCTCCATTCATTGCCTGCCCGACTACCTCCATATCAGCCTCCAAGTCCAAAAGGGAACCAAGCGCTCCCAATAACATCCGTTGGTCTTCTGCAATAAATAAGCGGATCATCCCGCTGCCCCCTCTGCTTTTTTAATGATTGGCACCGTCAGTTCCAAGACTGCACCATTATGGTTTGTTAACGTGAGTCCGCCGTCAACGAGGGCTAGCCTTTCTTCCATCCCCCGCAAACCATTCCCAAACGCTCGACTTTTACTTACACCCATCCCGTCATCGCGGATGACTATGTTCATTTTTTCAGAAAAAAGCTTAATAGAAACGGAGCAATGCGTGGCGCGGCTATGTTTCACGACATTCGTTGCAGCCTCCCGCACACACATGGAAATAATGTTTTGTGTAAACGGAGATATCGTTGAAAAATCGACCTCACCCTCGTACTGATAGGTAATTCCTGCCGCTCGTAAAATTTGCTGGACCTCGATGAGTTCCTCTGCAATAGTCGCAGCTCGCATATCCGACACCAGTTCGCGAACCTGCTTGAGTGCGGCACGGGAGGTGACTTCCATTTCCTTTGCCTCGAGACGCGCCCGTTCAGGGTCAACCGCTGTGAGCCGTTGAACAAGCTGGCTCTTTAGCGTCAGGAGTGATAACGTATGGCCGAGTGTATCATGGAGATCTCGGGCAATCCGCACCCGCTCCTCCCGTTTGACCAATTCTTCGATTTTCTGATTGGCTTGGTCGAGCGCTTTTTCGAGATCCATCCGGCGATTCATTGAGCGAATGCCAAATGGAGAGATCAGCATGATGATAAGGAACGGAACATAATAAATTTGTTCTTTTGTGGTTAAAAAAGTTCCTGTTTTCAATACCTCGATCACAAACGGCAGTAGTTGGACGCATACTAAACTAATGAATCCTCTTTTAAACAACCGCTTATCCTGATACCAGCCAATAAAATTCGCCGGAAAAAATCCTAAAAACATGTAGTTTAAGTGATAAAGCACACTAAAGCAAAATACGATGGCAAGTTGAACCGCGAGCCAAACCGAAAAGTTTCTTTTGCCTATTGAAAAATAAAGCTGGCGGTACGTCACTAAGAAAAGCAGCACCATCAGATAGCCAATGAGCTGCTTCATTCCTGCTTCTTTTGTTAGGTAAAAGATAGGAAAGCCTATATATATGAGAAAGATATAAGGAAAGAATCCGAATCGTCTTGGAAAAACAGACCATTTCACACCACATCACACCGCTTCTTGTTTTCTTCTAATATATTTCGATAGTAGCATGAATACAGCTAAGTAGGCGACTAAAATAAGAATATTTTTCCAATCAGGCATATTGCCGCGGACGATTTCCCAGGCGCCATTTCCGAAGTTGTAGGAAGGCAGCCATTGAGCAATCGATTTCATCAGTTTCGGCATCACCTCCAACGGCATCCACAAACCGCCGGCTACCGCAAGGACCATGTAAATGACATTGCTGATTCCAGCCGCGGTTTCTACTTTTTTCATCATGCCAATAAGAGTACCGATGGCAAGGAAGGGCAGGGAGCCTAGTAAAATCCAGATGCCGCTCATCACCCATTCCATGGCTGTTAATGACACATGATTAATCAGAGCACCTGCGATAAAAATTATCGTAATGGAAAGAAGGTGAATCACGCTTTGCCCGATCATTTGGGCGGCGAAGTAGACCGTGTCAGACAGAGGTGTGATGCGAATGAATGTGGACCAGCCCTGCGAGCGCTCCTGCACCATGCGAATGCCAAGCGTCATCATGGATGATCCCATTACGCTGAATACGGTCATCGACATTAAATAGTGAGCCTGCCATTCCGCCTTGTTCGGCACATCCGAATTGACCAGGTTAGTAAAAATATAATAGAAGACGATTGGCATGACGAGCGACCAGAAGACAAAATACCGATTTCTTAAAACCCTGATGATTTCTATTTTGCATTGCATTTGAAATGTTTTCATTTAAATAGCCTCCTTCTTTGCTTCGCTAGTGAGTTGCTCAAATGCTTCCTCTAGCTTTCCACGTTCTATTTGAATGTCGTGTGCGCCTAATTTCTCTTGAAAAATCAACTCTAACACTTGATCCGTGTTTGATGTCTGTACGTATACGCGATTATTTTTTCGGTAGATATCATCAATTACACTGTGCTGATACAATGTCTCCAATGATCGTTCCGGGTCCACCATAAAAGAAACGGATTGCTTGGTGATTCTCGCTTTGATTTGTGCCGGCGTTCCGTCAGCTACGATGCTGCCGTCTTTAAATAGGAGAATCCGGTCTGCTGCGTCATCTGCTTCCTGAAGGTAATGCGTGGAAAAAATAATCGTTTTTCCTTGTGACGCCAGCATGCGAACCGTCTGCCAAAAGCGGTTTCTCGCTGTAATATCCATTCCGACGGTAGGTTCATCAAAGATGATTAGTTCGGGGTTTCCTGCAAGTGCGAGTGCAAAGCTTAAGCGGCGCTTTTGTCCGCCTGACAATTTTTCCGCCCGGGTTTTTAAATCCTGCTCGGTTAGGCCCGTTAGTTGGATGAGTTCACTCATCGGTAGTGGATGCGGGTAATAGCTCCGGATCAGTTCGAGGATTTCACGTACCTTCAGTCCCGGCATAACACTGACTTCTTGAAGCATGGTCCCGATTTTTTCCCTGACCCGCTTTTCATGTGGCTGGTGATTAAATAGGGTTACTTCTCCAGCGGTCGGCTTGAGTAAGCCTAAGATCATGGAGATGGTGGTTGTTTTCCCCGCGCCATTTGGACCAAGGATCGCCACCACTTCTCCTTTTCCAATCGTAAAGCTCACATCGTTGACTGCCTTTTTATGTTGAAATGACTTTGTCACGTTCGTTAAGCGTAAAATTTCATTCATTTTTGGACACCTCCTGCTTTCTTGATTTCATTTTACGATTTGGAGGTGAGGGTTTTTAGTAAGCAATGTCACCAAAATGAGATGACAAATGTCATCTTATAAAGGAAACTGACTATTTCCTAAGCAAAAAGCCAGGCTTTTAGCCGGGCTCAGGTATCTTCCTTTCAAATTATGTTTTAATCACCTCTTGAAGGACCTTTAAAATTACCTTTTTTAAATGATTTCCTTTCTTACTCGTCACTTACGATGAAATACTCGTCAAATATATGATTTACTCATCAATTTCCTATTTTACTCGTCAAACTTCACTCTTTACTCGTCAATAACCCCATTTTACTCGCGAACTACTAAACTACACCCACTCCTTCATAAAAAACACCACAATTACCTAGGACTGTGGTCGGTCAGATTTAAATAATTTCTAAAATGTAAAAAAAGGACCTCCGAAGAGATCCTCTTTTTTGGGGACAGTCCCCCGGCGCTTTAGCGCAACGGGGGACTGTCCCTCTTTTTTAAGTGTTTTTAATAATTTAGTCCATGGCCGTAGCCGTATAGTACGCTTCCGTCTTGGTTGTAGATGGTCACTGGCAGCTTGCCTGTTGGCTGGTTTTCACCGAAGATGGTGTTTGCTGCTGCTTCGAAGCTGGCTGGTTTGAAGCCATACTGGACAAGATATGCTCCAACTGTTGGATAGGACATGATGTCGTATGGATTTCTTGCACTTACTGCCACAACAGGAATGCCTGTCGCAATCAGCTGGTTCGTCATCACCATTTGATCTGCAGTAGGCGCCCTTCCTCCTACTGATGAAGTATACGTTCCGGCAATGATATATTTAGCATCTTTCACTTGATTGAGCTGCGCTGTTGTCAGTTGCTTTGAAGTATTGATATAGATTACATTTCCATGATGTTTTTTCACTTCGTCAGCGAGTAAATTCATATAGAAGTTAGAACCTCCGACAACTGCAATCTTATCTCCACTTGCTGGCTTAAGCGGAAGCACGCCATCATTTTTCACTAGCGTGATTGATTGGGCGGCTGCTTTCTTTTCTACTGCCTTATGTTCAGCCGAACCGACTATTTTCATCGCGTTTGCTACCTTCTCATCCAAGCTCGTTTCTTCCTCGGCCTTCACAATTCCTCGATTTAGTTTCAATGTTAAAATGCGCTCGACTGATTGATCCAGTCTGTCCGTTGAAATATCGCCCTTCTCCACTGCTTCATATATTCCATTCGCGACTTCAGCCACTCCAACCGGCATCAGAAGAATGTCTGCACCCGCTTGAACTGCACGGATCGCAGCGTCTACAGGACCGAAGTGCTTTGAGATGGCTCCCATGTTCATGGCGTCGGTCACAATAACTCCTTTATAGCCCATATCCTCCCGCATTAACCCGGTTAATACTTTTTTAGATAGTGTGGCTGGAATCGCAATTTCTGTGCCATCATCTTTAGAAATGGCTTTTGTATCATCGATTTTTGGGAACGTTACGTGAGCCGTCATGATCGCATCAATTCCGGCATCCATTGCCTGTTGGAACGGATACAGCTCCACTTTTTTCAAACGGTCGATGTCATGCGGCACCTCTGGAAGCCCCACATGTGAATCCACAGCCGTGTCACCATGCCCTGGGAAGTGCTTAGCAGTGGAAGCCGTTCCCGTTTCTTGCAGTCCTTTTATATAGGCCTTGCCCAATTGAGCGACGAGCTCTGGGTTTTCTCCAAATGATCGGACGCCAATCACTGGATTATCAGGATTCAAGTTGACATCCATGACAGGTCCAAAGTTCATATTGATCCCAAGAGCGTTTAGTTCTTCCCCGATCGCTTTGCCGACTTTTTCAGCTAGCTCGTCTGAGCGTGCAGCGCCGAGCGCCATGTTCCCAGGAAAATCCGTTCCTGTTTGCAGACGTGTAACGATCCCGCCTTCTTGGTCAATGGAAATCAGCATCCCGTATTTTTCTGATGCCTCCTGATAAGCATGAACCAACTTGGTGGTTTGGTCGGCCGTAACAGTATTTTCTCGGAATAAAATAACGCCGCCGAGGTGATAATCTTTTACAAGTTGAGCAATTTCAGGCTGCATTTCAGTGACATTCTTGCTATTCCATGTCCGGAAATCCGGCATCAGCATTTGCCCCACTTTTTCTTCCATCGTCATCTGCTTTAATGCCTGACCGATGAGATCATAGCGGGAACCTTCTTGTTTTTTGACAAGGACCTGATTTTCCTTAAATTGTATAGAAAGTCGGTCACTGTACTGTCCATCGCTCACAGAAATAAAGGTTTTTCCCTTATGTCCCTTTAACGTAACCAGCCCATCTTTTGTAACTGATGCTACATTTTTATTGGATGACTTCCAGTCGAGGTTGGAGGCTACCATAAAATGACCATCCATATACACGTGTAACGGATTCAATTGGATTTGATTCTCTCTAACCTCTCTTGTTACCTGAGGAACATTAAGGTCGATGACTAAATTTTTCACATTTGTCTCCTGTGCCTCTGCGTTTCCCGCCCCCATCAGAGGAATACTTGATAAAACGAGCACAATGATGATCAATGCAAAAAGATACTTTTTTCTTAAAAATACACTCATGAAACCTCTCCCTTTTTATTTTTATAGTCTAGAAAGTGTGTCTGCTCTTTGATGTGGGTAAATAAAGGTATTATGGTTGAAGATCTAGGATGAGGTAAAAAATAGAGGTTAAAACGTTATAAGAAAAGCATATAAAAAATGTTTTTAGCCGTCCATGCCGCTTTTGACCTAATAAGAAAGTCGCTTCCTGGAATCATTGTTCATAGCGTTACGCACAGTTTTTTGTATGTTATCCACAAATTAAACTGATTTATCAACAAGGAAGATGGGGTTATTCACACTTACTAACAATTTTATCCACATAAGTATAATAACTTTAGTGAATATTTAAATTTATTAGACTTATATCCACAGAACCAACGGAGGATATCCACAAAAATTCTGAATTATTCACAAATTCACCCTACTTACCCACAATTTCATAGAATATAGTCAAAGGACCTAGTTTTCCATCACTAGATCCTTTTGTTGTTATTCTTCTAGTTCCTTTTTATCATTAATTGCCGAATCTGAGTTTTCAAGGATTTCCTTAATCTCTCCTTCATCCCCTTTAGCATTGATAATTTCAAAAATTTGATTTAGTCCTTCACTTATTTTGTCGCCTTTGTTTTTCATAGAAAATTCCTCCTTTTTAGTTTGAAAAGAATGTCTAAAATTCGACTTTGAGAATTGTCCAGCTCCAGCGCCTAGCCAGTTATCCTCCTGAATATTCTTCCTTGAGTATCTTGTAACAATCATGGCTTGATAAAGCGATGATTGTTACAGCTCGGGTCAAATAACCTTCGGCAATAAAAGTCAAAGAGCAACTTTTCTTGCCGAAGAACATTTGCCTGTCGGGGCTGACCAAGGCGCTTCTGCTTTTCTTTATAGAGTATCCACATATCCGTGGCATTATTTAGCATTAACACCATGTAAATGTAAGTTTGCTCACTAATTCACAAATTGTTCACTATCATGGGACTATTGAGTGAAAAATATCACTAGTGGGTTTTTTCCACAAGGTAAAATGAAAGCGTAAACAAAACATTTAGGGGATAAATGGAGGAGATTTAATTGGGTAAAATCGCAAAAGTTGCTGCCATTCTCGTTTCTTCTGTTCTATTAGTAAGTGCTTGTGGAAAAACCACTTCTACAAGTGAAAAAGTGGTGAAAGCCGAAGCCAACAAGATAGCCGCTACACAAGTTTTCGGACCCCATGAGAATTTGAATCAGAAACCTACTCCTATGAAAATAACTCGCATCGGTGAACATGAAGTCAATATCGAAATGACCGCTCAAATTACGGACATAGAAATTTCTAAGGGCGACATGTATAAGGCATGGACATTTAATGGTGAAGCACCTGGCCCAGTCATTGTTGTTAACCAAGGAGATAAAATTAATTTCACGCTAAAAAACATGGACCCGTCCATTCCACATAGCATGGATATGCATGCCGTCCATGCAGCTCCTTCTACTGATTTTGCGAATGTCATGCCAAATCATACGGGGACATTTAGCTACCCAGCTGATAATCCTGGCGTGTTTATGTATCATTGCGGAACCAAACCTGTTCTCTCTCATATTGCAAATGGAATGCACGGTACGATTATCGTCAAACCGAAAACAGGCTATCCGACAGATGCAGATGTCGATCGTGAATTCGTTATTGTTCAAAATGAATGGTACAAATACAATGATCTAAACGATTTTACAAATGGAACTCCTAAGTATGTTGTTTTTTCAACGAAGGCTTTAAAAGAGGGTGATTTGAATACAAATGGTACGGTTGGTGCTCTTGTTGACAAGCCGCTTCTTGCAAAAGTCGGTGATAAGGTTCGGTTCTATGTAATGAACGTTGGACCAAATGAAGTGAGCAGCTTCCATGTTGTCGGTACTCTTTTTGACGATGTGTATATGGATGGAAATCCATTTAACCGAATGAAAGGTTTGCAAACTGTCCTACTGGCAGCAAGCGGTGGCGCGGTCGTCGAGTTTACCGTTACAAAGGAAGGCAGCTATCCATTCGTTACCCATCAGTTTAACCATGCAACAAAAGGTGCCGTTGGGGTTCTGAAGGTAACTAAAGACGGTCATGACGACGGAAGTGAAACCATGTCCCATTAAAAATATTTAAAGCCTAGGCTATAGGAGCCTAGGCTTTTCATTTTAATTAAAGTGGCAGTGCTTGCATCTTTGAAACAAGCTCCAATGCTTTACTATAATGATACGTTGCTTTTACCTTAAGTTTCATTTTTAACTCTGCACATAGACAATCTTGTTGCAGGAGTTCGTTGTGACGGTGTTGGAATAAATGATAATAATACTTACCCTTCATCAACAATTTTAACACATGAAAACCTCCTCAATTGTGATTTACATAAATCGACGGAGTATGTCGTGTTCGGTAACTGGCTGGCATTGTCAAAAAACAGTAGCCCCTTTAGTTTTGCGTCACCATTTTTCAATGGCTTTGCCGTTTCGTACGATTTATGTGTTTATAAAAAGCATAAGCAAGAAAATTATATTAAAAAAGAGTCTTTCGGACTATATATTGGGACAAATTTCTAATTACTACCTTTTTAACTCGTAATAAGGACAAAGCGAAAGTGATTCATCCATTGGTTCAAAATTGGAAGGACCGGGTACAGATGTTTTAAAGTCTTTAATCGTGTCTATGCTGATGAATAAAATGAATCATTTTAAAAAGGGCGGGTGTCATGTTTAAACTACGTGTTGCTGTTTTATTTCTGGTCCTATTGGTTGTCACTGTTACGGGTTGTTCATTGAAAAAACATTTTATGCAAAATGAAGATGGAACTTGGAGCAACAAGTCAACAATTAGCGGAGATAAGAATGCCGTCGCTAATAAGAGCAGAAATGATATTGTTGACGATTCTATACAAGTCGTTTCTTCTCCTGAAGCGATTCCTGTTCTCGTCAATAAAGTGAATAAACTGCCGGATAGCTATACACCGAAAGATTTGGTGAATCCCAACATTCCTTTTACATTTACACAGAAATCAGAGAAACGAAAAATGCGTGCCAAAGCGGCTGCAGCAATTGAAAAGTTATTCGCAGGTGCAAAGCAGGATGGGATCGATCTTCTTGGTGTTTCTGCCTATAGATCACACGCTGCTCAAACGGTTTTGTTCAATTATTACGTAAGCCTGGATGGGTATGACACGGCTAGAACCTATAGTGCGATTCCTGGTACAAGCGAACATGAAACCGGCCTTGCCATTGATGTAACCGGCGGGGATGGGAAATGTGCCGCAGAAGATTGCTTTGCAGGGACTCCAGAAGCAAGTTGGCTGGAGGAACATGTGTCCGACTACGGTTTCATCATTCGCTATCCACAAGGAAAAGACTCGGTTACAGGCTACAAATATGAACCCTGGCACCTTCGCTATGTCGGAAAATCCATCGCCAAAAAAATCATGAACCGCGGCATCACCCTTGAAGAATACCTAGAAACCACTCCCGTTAATAACTAATTGGTGCCTGACACAACATACAAAACATACCCCCGCTACTGGCAGCGGGGGTATGTTTATTTTCCTTTAATTTCGAGAAGTTTGAGGCGAAGGTCGTTCTCCATGGAGGCGAGTTCTTGTTCCGCTAAGCGGCGCTTATGCCGTCCTTCTTCCTGTATTCTCATCGTTTCTTCGAGTGTCGAGATTAGGTTTTCTTGTGTTTTCTTCAATGTTTCGATATCCACGAGGCCGCGCTCATTTTCTTTTGCTGTTTCAATGGTGTTGGTTTTAAGCATTTCTGCATTTTTTAACAGTAACTCATTAGTCGTTTTCGAGACCTGCTTCTGGGCCTCGACTGCATGGCGTTGACGGATTAATGTCAAGGCAATCGCCACTTGGTTCTTCCATAATGGAATCGCCGTCATAATGGACGATTGAATTTTCTCCACAAGGGCTTGGTTAGTATTTTGAATCAACCGGATTTGCGGTGCACTTTGAATCGTGATTTCCCGGCTTAGTTTTAGATCATACAGACGCTTATCCAAACGGTCTGCGAACTGAATCATATCGTTCACTTCTTGAAACTTCATTTGGTCATTGGTGGTTTCTGCTGCTCTTTTCAACTGCGGGATGGTCTTTGTCTGCATCTCTTCAAGCTTAATCTCTCCTGCAGCAATATACACATTTAGTGCATGAAAATATTCTTTATTTGTCTCGTACAGCTGTTCAAGCAGCTTAATATCCGATAAAAGGACGTTTTTACTGCGGTCCAACTTCACACTAATCCGATCGATTTGCGCCCCTGTTTTCTGGTACTTGGATAGTACCTCCTGCAGGGAACCGGAAATTTTACCAAACATACGAGCAAACAAGGATGGCTTCCCATCCTTTAGTTCATCCGGATTTACTTCATTCAATCGTTTCATTAAATCATTGATGATGTCCCCAATCTCACCAACATCCTTTTTCTGAACATGCTCAAGCATAGTATGCGAGAAAGACAACAGCTTTCCTTGCGCCTGGGTTCCGTATTGAATCATGGCCTGGTGATTGGTCGGGTCAATTTGCTCCGCAATCTGATAGGCCTTGGCCCGGTGCTCCTCTGGGATCACATCTATTAGCTTAACTGGCTTGGCCTCGCTTGAACTAGACTGCAGAACTGGTTTTTTAGCGGAATCAAGCTGGTCACCAAACGGGTCTGCCAGAATATCATCTAGTAGATTGCCACTTTTATTTAAATCGATTGGATTATTTTCACTCATTTAGTCCACCTATTTTCTTCAGGGAATTTGGAATCCTTTTGCTTATTGATCGAATGCTTTGCGACGTCAATTTCAAAGTTTAATGTATCAATGTCATCGGAAATTACATGATATAAGTCCTCTTCCAACACCTTTGTCAGCTCGTTTAAGGTTCTGCGCGTTTCGATTAAGGATTGCCCCATTTCCATGTTCTGTTTTGGTTGAGAGGAAAGGAAGCTGTATTTTTCCGTAAGCTCGACGACGGAATCTAAGTGTGAGAAGTAGAATTGTTCGGCTTGGTAAAAACGCTTAGGTTCTTTCATCGTCATTTTTTGTATCTTTTTAGTAATACGTAAAATATCGATTCTTTGTTTGACAGAGGATAGGTCTCGAATGGAAAAAAGGTTTTTATTCAGACGGTTAATTTTCCGTTTTGCCTCTGATAAGTTTTTCTGAATGTAGCGATATTCTTTTCTCGACAATTGATGTTTCTTTAAAAAGCGGACGTTCTGAATATACGCTAGGATCACATGGGTAAGGACCCCTCCTAGAATGGCAAAGAACGTGGAGGCCCAGAATCCCTGACCAAAAGGGATAAATAATAGCAGCCATGTAAAAACAGTAACAGGGACAGCTACAAACGATCGTACAACCAACGATAATACTGGATTCATCCTACATCGACTCCTGACTAATATCCTTTTTATACATACGATTAAAGGCAGTGAATGATTCACTTCCTTTATAAAAAACATTTTTAAAAGAAAGATATTTCCATTTACTACTTCCACAATACACGAAAAAAATCCTGCCTGCCATGGACCCCGAACGGAAAGTGTTCTAAGACTTAAGACGTATTTTTCGTTAATTTAGAGAGGCTGATAGTGGATTAGGTTATAAAGTCCATCTGACGGGATAAGCCCATATTTGACGGATTTGCCATTATTGGGCCCTTACCCAAGAAAGATAGAAAAAGATACATAGGCTATTGGATAAAGAAAAAGAGGAGAGAGAGAAATGATGTATCATCCTTATCAAATTCCCACTCTGCATTCCCCCCCTTTGCTAAGACAACACCGTAACCACCACCATTCCGGCACTCCGTCACACCAAAGCAATCAGCAGCATTACCATAGCGGTGGTGGTCAGTCACATAGCCATGGAGGACAATCTCATCACGGAAATCCATCGCAACATTGGTTCCCATCCAAACATGGAAGTCAGCCACATTCCGGGGGATCATCCTATCATGGGAACAATCCTCAACATGGCTACCCATCTCATCATGGAGACCACCACATTCATGGCAATCAATCAGATTCCGGTTTTGGACTCGGACAATTAGGTGCAGGGCTCCTGGGTCTCGGGCTAGGCTATTTAGGATCAGGACTTCTTGGAGGTGGTGCTCCAGGTTATGGTGGATATGGACCTAATCCAGGTTACTATGGATATAGTCCGGGAACTGGAGCGTTGGGCGGTATAGGTATTCCACCTCTAGGAGGATTGGGCTCTACGGCACCCATTGGAGGATATCCGGGGTTAGGTACACCAGGGTATCCAGGAGCAGGAACCGGACCATTAACCCCCTATGGCGCCTACCCCCCAAACCCAAATATCGGCGGATACGGCACCTGGTCACCACAAGAATATGGTATTCCAAGTATTAGGCACCCACTGAGTTAATGGTGTCATTGATGGTGTCAGGCACCCTTTGTGGACAGTTGTCCACCCACAGCGGACATTAATATAAAAACGAAGCAGGTGATCCACTAAGATCCCCTGCTTCGTTTTTCGTTATTTATTTTTATCGCTCGTATAGTTCGATGGGCAGGCCGTCTGGGTCTGCGAAGAAGGTGAATTTCTTGTTGGTTAAAGGGTCCACACGAATCGGTTCAACCGTGATTTGCTGACTCTCCAAATAGGTTACAGCTGCTTCGATATCCTCCACCTCAAACGCGAGATGGCGTAATCCAGCCGCTTCTGGATAACTTGGTCTTGATGGCGGCTCCGGGAAGGAAAACAGTTCGATTTGATACTCTCCGTTAACAGCCAAATCAAGCTTATAGGAATCTCTTTCCTCGCGGTACACTTCGCTTACAGGAGTCAGCCCCAAAATTCGAACATAGAAATCTTTTGACCGTTCATAATTCGAACAAATTACTGCGATATGATGGATCTTCATTAATTTCATCAACTACACAACCTCTTACTTGGTTGGACCAAAATCAGCTGGTTTCTCTTCGTTTCTGCCGAAGTGATACAGAATGGCTTCGACGATTCGTTTAGAAGCAAGACCGTCTCCATATGGATTAGATGCTTTCGCCATTTTATCATGCGCCGTTTTGTCCGATAATAGTTCGTCTGCTAAACCAAAGATGGTCTCTTCATCCGTACCTGCTAACTTTAATGTACCAGCTTCGATTCCCTCCGGACGCTCTGTTGTATCACGCAACACAAGCACAGGTACACCTAGCGATGGCGCTTCTTCCTGAACACCGCCCGAATCCGTCAAAATCAGATACGCTCTTGATGCGAAGTTGTGGAAATCAATCACATCTAACGGCTCAATCAAATGAATACGGTCATTCTGCCCAAGCACCCGGTTAGCGATTTCACGTACCACAGGGTTCATGTGAACAGGATATACCACTTGCACGTCCTCATGTTTTTCCACGACACGGCGAATGGCGCGGAACATGTTTTCCATTGGTTCCCCCGTGTTTTCACGGCGGTGTGCAGTCATGAGTACCAAACGGTCATTGCCAAGCTTCTCAAGAACCGGATGAGAATAAGACTCCTTCACCGTCGTCTTTAATGCATCAATAGCCGTGTTTCCAGTAATAAAGATGCTCTCTTCCTTTTTATTTTCCACAACCAGGTTTTGCTTCGATTGAACCGTTGGAGAAAAATGAAGGTCCGCCAACACCCCAGTTAATTGACGGTTCATCTCCTCTGGGTATGGCGAATATTTATTATGCGTCCGTAAGCCTGCTTCCACATGTCCAATTGGAATCTGGTGATAAAAAGCAGCCAGGCTTGCTACAAACGTAGTCGTTGTGTCACCATGCACCAAAACGATGTCAGGCTTTACTTCCGCTAATACTTGATTAAGTCCTTCTAAGCTTCGAGTAGTTACATCGATCAGGGATTGTCTTGCCTTCATGATGTTTAAGTCATAATCAGGTGTTATGTCAAAAATATTCAACACCTGGTCAAGCATTTCACGGTGCTGTGCAGTAACTGTGACAATCGATTTGATTTGATCAGGATATTTTTCAAGCTCCTTTACTAGTGGAGCCATTTTAATGGCTTCGGGTCTTGTTCCGAACACTGTCATTACCTTTAATTGATTATCCATATAGACCTCCAAGTTGATATCTATAGCCATTATACATCTCTCTTGTCTTTTTGAAAAATCCCTGTCGAATATTGAGGATTTTTTCACAAAAATGTCACCCCATCGCTACACCGGCCCTGTCCAAAGTCTCCCTTTTTACATAAATAATAAGTAAAGGAGAGGATTAGCCATGAATATTATTCAGCGACTCATTCCTGCTTCAAAGACAAAGACCCGCCCTGGCATCAAAATGGTTCCAAAATTCATTACCATTCACGAAACAGACAATACCAGCATGGGCGCGGATGCAGAGGCACATGCGTATTTACAGCTGCGTGGGAATAACCGCACGGCGTCCTGGCATTTGCAAGTTGATGAAAGACAAATCATTCAATCTATTCCGTTTGACGAAGTGGCCTGGGCTGCAGGAGATGGGCGGAATGGTCCCGGAAATTTAAAATCTATTCATATTGAAATGTGTGTAAATGCAGATGGAAATTATGAAAAGACCGTTTCTAATACAGTTGAGGTAGTTCAATTTTTAATGAACCGCTATAACATAGCGAGCGACCACATTGTTCCTCATAAACACTGGACAGGGAAGAACTGCCCAAGAAATTTATTGCCACATTGGGATCAATTTATTAAACGTTGTACAAGCACCAAGAATGGCTGGGTCCAAATTAATGGCCAATGGTTTTTTTATAAAAATGGGGTGGAACAAAAAGGATGGATCAAGGTGAAAAGTAAATGGTATTTTCTTAATGAACATGGTGTGATGCAAACAGGCTGGTTCAAGGACAAATCCAAATGGTATTACTTGATGCCAACAGGAGAAATGGCCATCGGCTGGTTGAAGGACCAGGATACATGGTACTTCTTGAATCCTGACGGCTCTATGGTAACAGGGACACATACAATTAACGAAAAATCATACACCTTCGACAAAGACGGAGCACTCATTGAACCCGAAAATGTCCAAGCCCAAGCTGCCCCATCAGTTGAGAACAATGAAGAAGAGCCTGCACCTTAGGCTCTTTTTTGTCATTAAAAATACCATTCTCATAGTATCATTCTCAAATTTTCATAAAATTTTCATGTACAAAATTACCTTTCTCCCAAATCGGAATATATTGCAGAGTGCATAGTAAATATTCCATTTAAGAGGTGAATTGTATTTTGAAAAGAGCCCTTTTTACCATACCTTTAAGCTTACTCCTTATCGCAGTAATTGTTACCTCCTTTGTTCTCATAAATATCAAACCAGCGACGGGCAACATTGCTCAAGCTCAAAAGCTAGCAGAATATACAAAGCCGGCGGTTGTTCGGATACTCGACTACGCGGTTGTAGGATGGCAATTTAATAACCCAAATGACCCTGAAGTAATGGCCATTATGGAGCAGCTAAACTATCAATCAGTTCTAGGCGGTTCTGGTTCTGGGGGAATTATTAGCTCTGATGGCTATATCGTGACGAATGCTCATGTGGTTGAAACGACGCAAATGAAAGATGAAGACATTGCCAATGCTGCCTTTGAACAATTAGTTAACATCATGGCAGACTATTTTAAAGTAGATTACGATACTGCTTATAATTACATGCTGAACTATACACAATACACTGGTATTAAAAAAGTCATTAAGGTAATTTTACCGGGTGGAGACGTCCTTGATGGCGAAGTGAAAAGCTACGGCGCTCCGATTAACGAAGGAAAAGATGTAGCTGTCTTAAAAATTGAAGGGAAAAACCTCCCTACTCTACCACTTGGAAACTCAGACAATATCCAGAACCAAGATAATATCTGGGTCATTGGTTACCCGGCAGCAGCCGACTCTGACTTGTTATCACCAGACTCCTCTTTAGTCTCCTCGATGAATGCAGGACAAATTTCTGCGACCTCGAAAAAGACGGATCAAGGAAGTCCTGTCATTCAAATTAATGCGGCGGCTACTCATGGAAATAGCGGCGGTCCTGTTATCAATGAGAAAGGAGAGATTATTGGGCTTCTCACTTTTAGAGGTGATACTGTAAACGGCCAGGAGGTTCAAGGCTTTAACTTTGCCGTACCTGTCAACACGGTGAAGGAATTTGTGAACCAGGCCGGTGTGAGAAATACAAAGAGTGAAACAGATAAGCTCTACCAAGAGGGCCTAGAATTATATTGGGGCGGCTATTACAAGCATGCCTTAGAAAAATTTGAGGCTGTTCAACGAATTTATCCAAATCACTCTGAAATCAAGCAATATATTGCTAATTCCGAGAAGAAGATGGATAGCAGTAAGACGTTATGGTCCGATTATTCGACTATTTTCTATATCATTGATGGTGTGGCAGGGTTGCTTATTCTTGTATTATTGGTGTTCACCTTTGCATTTAAACCGAAAAAGCCAGCTGTAGCAGCAGCGGTACCTGGTCCAACACCACCAATGAATGGAAATGGCGGCTTAACTGATCTCAATGGTGATGGAAAAATTGATGTGCAGGACATTCTCCACGCATTGCAGGAACAACAAAGAAAACAGAATAAAAATGATAATAATAACAACGAACAATAATGTAATAGGAAAGTAGATTTAGGGGGCAGTTTATGCTGCACCCCTTTTTTGTGATGTGCTTTAAAACGAACAATAAACGATAGGATTTTTTCATATTAGATGTTACAATAAATATTAGCTACAACTAGGATTTCTCCTAAATAAAATAGCATTACTATTTTACATACGTGGGGGTTTTTCAATGCATGGTGTTCGTTATAAAGAAAACAAAAGCAGAAAATGGTTAAAAATAACCGGGGTGATTCTTTTGCTCCTATTCATTGCGGGAGGGGCTTATGCTTATACAGTGTATAAGTCACTAAAGACGGCAGTTGTCACAATGCACCAGCCCGTGGTTCAACGGGAAGTCCCTGTAAAAAGGGAGCAGCCGGTTGTCTTCGAGGAAAAGGATCCTTTTTCGGTATTAATGCTTGGAGTGGATGAGCGAGAGGGAGATAAAGGACGTTCAGATACAATTATTGTTCTGACGGTCAACCCGAATACCAATTCTGTGAAGATGCTTAGTATCCCTCGTGATACTCGTACAGAAATAGTCGGGAAAGGTACAGAAGATAAGATTAATCATGCCTATGCTTTCGGTGGTGTTCCCATGTCTATGGATACGGTAGAAAAGTTCCTCAATATTCCTATCGACTATTACATTCAAATTAATATGGAAGGATTTAAGGATATAGTCGATGCTGTGGGCGGCGTGAAGGTTCAGAACGATTTGGATTTTACGATCGAGGGAATGCATTTTTCCAAGGGAGACCTTACCTTAAACGGAGCACAGGCACTCAGCTACTCAAGAATGAGACATGATGACCCAAGAGGTGATTTTGGACGACAATCCAGACAGCGTCAAATCATCCAAGCAGTCATTAATGAAGGAATGAGTTTATCTAGCCTTACCAACTTTTCTGATATTTTTACTGTGCTTGGAAAAAACATCCGAACCAATCTAACCTTCGATCAAATGGTAGACATTCAGAAAAACTATAAAGAGGCTGGAAAAAACATAGAGCAAATGGAAATCAATGAAACTGGTACAATGATTAATAATATTTACTATGGCTTGGTTTCACCAGAAGAAAAGCAAAGAGTCCAAACGGAATTAAGACATCAACTGGAACTACAATAGAATAAATACCATACCAAAGAATACTGACTCTTCATGGTCAGTATTTTTTTTAGCATGCAATTTGTAACTTTCTCCCTCAAAGCCCATTCATTTGTTTCTTTCAGGAAACATTTCTGTGTTGGTGCATATAAAAATATAACCGAAAATGAAAATTTCATTAGGAATTAATAATAAATTCCTAAGAGGGAGAGAATCGAAGGTGACTGAAAATCTTTTGTTGGCATTTGGATTAACCTTGTTTGCCGGTCTTGCAACAGGGATTGGGAGCGTTTTGGCATTCTTCACATCCCATACCAATACAAAATTCTTATCAGTGACCCTGGGTTTCTCTGCAGGTGTCATGATTTATGTGTCCATGATTGAAATTTTTGTTAAAGCAAAAGTTGCCCTTGTGGATGCCCTTGGATTAGGCCCGGGCAGCTGGGTAACCGTGGGCGCCTTCTTTGCCGGTATGCTGCTAATTGCTAGCATCGACAAGTTTATTCCTAAACAAAGTAACCCGCATGAACTAAAGACAGTTGAAGATATGAACACTCCTGCAAGTACGGGAAATAAGCCGGATTTATTAAAAATGGGGACATTTACTGCACTTGCGATTGGCATTCACAACTTTCCTGAAGGAATTGCTACCTTCACCTCTGCCCTACAAGACCCGGCGCTCGGGATTGCCATTGCTGTGGCCATTGCGATTCACAATATTCCCGAGGGTATTGCTGTTTCCGTCCCTGTGTATTTTGCAACAGGTGATAAAAAAAGGGCGTTTAAGCTCTCCTTTCTGTCTGGCTTATCAGAACCGATTGGCGCTTTAGCCGCTTATCTTTTCTTGATGCCTTTTCTAAACGAGATTATGTTTGGAATAATTTTCGCTGCCGTTGCAGGCATAATGGTATTTATCTCTCTCGATGAACTTCTACCTGCTGCGAAAAGATATGACGAAGCTCATTTATCCATCTATGGCCTCATTGGGCATGGTCGTCATGGCACTTAGTTTATTGCTTTTTATCTAAGGAACTGTGGCAGTGGAAACATCCCGGGTATGATTGTTCACATTCGAAACTAACCATAACAAAAAGACAGCAAGCATTCTCTGCCCGCTGTCTTTTCCACATGGACAGTGTCCACGGATGGTGCCTGACACCAATGATGACATTTTTCTAATCTTTTTTAGCCAAAAGCTCTTCTACTTCATGCTGGTATGGCATGGCAGGTGCGGTGCCAATTTGAGTGACGGATAGGGCTGCAACAGCGTTGGCGTAGGTCATTGCTTCTCGAACCGAATGGCCGTTGCTCAGTGCGTGAGCAAATCCACCATTAAAGGCATCTCCCGCGCCTGTCGTATCAACCGCTTGAACCTTAAAGCTCGATACGAGTTCCCCTTTTTCCCCGCCTTCATAAAGGTAGGATCCTTTCGAACCGAGGGTAATAATAACCGTTCCAACCCCCATGGCATGGATTTTTTTCGCAGCAACTAGTGCAGTTGCTTCGTCCGTTACCTCTACACCACTTAACTCGAATGCTTCCGTTTCATTCGGTGTAATATAGGCGATATCTGTTAGGATTTCTCTAGGAAATTGCTGATAGGGAGCTGGATTTAAAATCACCGGTACATTCCATTCCTTGGCCAGACGTACTGTTGTCACCACTGCCTCAATACTAGTTTCTAATTGAACTAACACAACGTCAGCTTCTTTGAATGTTTCTTCCGCAGCTACTACTTCTTCTTCCGTAATCGTTCCGCATGCCCCTAAAGCCACCACAATGCTGTTTTCACTCTGATCATCCACAGCAATCAACGCAGCCCCTGTCGCTTGATTTGGATCCACTTTCATAAACTCGGTGTTTACTTTTTCCTTAGTAAAATGCTCCAAGGCCTCTCTTCCAAAAAGATCATCACCCAACTTGGTAATAAACGTTACCTCTGAACCAGAGCGGGCTGTTGCCGTTGCCTGGTTTCCTCCTTTTCCGCCAGGCCCCATCTTAAATGGCCCCCCCAGAACCGTCTCACCCGGTTTTGGAAGATGGGGAGTACGACTCATTAAATCCACCACATAACTTCCTACTACTACAACCTTTGACATGAGAAACCTCCATTTTATCCACGATGATGACACCCTATTATATCCTTACAATATTGTAACGGTTTAAATGGATCGTTGTACAGGTCACTAGTAAATGTAACGATGAGTTGGTATTCAGGAACGACACAAATATACTGACCTCCGTATCCCATGGCAAAGAAGGCTGAGGGTTGCGCAGGTTGATGATTCTCATCGGTTAGGATCCACCAATGATAGCCATAGGAGCCAATTTTATTATAGGTATGGAAGCGTGGTAGGGTGGATTCTTTTACCCAATCCTTCGAAACGATCATCCTCCCGTTCCTTGTTCCCTCCTGTAGCATCAACTGGCCTATTTTCAACATATCGTCTGCTTTTAATGACAACCCAAATCCACCGATTACGATCCCTTTCGCATCTGAATACCAGGTATAATTCTTTATCCCCAATGGCTTAAATAAATAAGAATCCGCAAATTCTGTTAAAGTCTTACCTGCTGCCTTTTGGAGAATCGCACTTAACAGATGGGAGCAACCTGAATTATAGTGCATACTTTCTCCAGGAGCTTCAACCATGGGCCTTTCTAGGATAAAACGAACCCAATCCCGCGAATTAATCATGGGCATTGGCCTCCCACCCCAGCTCGTAAATTCTGGCCAATCAAATCCAGGAGTCATGGTAAGCAGATGCTCGAGCGTCAATTGCTTTTGCCCGTCAGTAAGGTCCGGGAAAAAATCAGCTATTGGCTGATGAACTCCCTCTAATTCACCACGATCAATCGCAATCCCTATTAAAATAGCGAGCACACTCTTCGTAACAGAGTTGACCTTATGCTGTTTGTCTTTCATTTTATTATTCTTATAGTATTGCAAAACCAGAGAATCCTCATGTTGGATGAGACAAGATGTGATTTTATCCTTTTTTATCTTTTTCTCTAATTCAGTTAAACTAACAA
This sequence comes from Bacillus sp. (in: firmicutes), assembly GCA_039832695.1. Classification (GTDB taxonomy): domain Bacteria; phylum Bacillota; class Bacilli; order Bacillales; family Cytobacillaceae; genus Neobacillus. The sequence goes on along the minus strand of JBDOMM010000027.1, from coordinate 252,589 downwards.
TTGAAATCACTTGATTTTCACCTCAAAATAATAGCAGCGGGCTTTTGCTTACTTTAATACTTCATAGAACAATTCTACCTATGCTCTCTAAGACCTTTCTTTTAAAGCTATTTTCACAAATATTGTTGTTTTCGCGATAGAATCACACTTCAGAAACGTTCGGGTTTATGTACAACTACTTCAAATTGTATGTTTTAGGCATTTATCAGCGAATTTCGGAACTTTATCAGCGAATTTTTAATTTTATCAGCGAATATAACAAAATATCAGCGAATTTTAATTTTTATCAGCGAATCAATTAACAACTCTCTTTTAAAAGATTACACACGAAAAAGTACATGGTGTCTGACACCATGTACAATAAAAGATTTGGGAAGTGAGCAAATGATTTATCTATATCTAGTAATTTCTTATTTTATCGGCTGTATTATGTTCGGATATTTGGTTACAAAGATGTTTTATCATAAGGATATCAGGCTTCATGGGAGTGGAAATGTTGGGGCAAGGAATGCTGGACGGCTCCATGGAAAAAAAGCATTTGTACTCATCTTTTTGGGAGATGCCTTAAAAGGTGTTCTCGTCATATTACTTGCTCGCTATTTAGAATTTTCTGCGCCTGTCCAGCTGCTAGGATTAGGAATGGCCATTATCGGCCACCTCAAGCCGATCACCTTGAAGTTTAAGGGAGGAAAAGGAATTTCCACCTTTATTGGCGGGATGATTATGTTTGAACCACTGCTTATTCCTGTCATTATCATCGGATTCCTAGTCCTTTATCCATTTACCAAAAGCTTTACTTTTGCAGGCTTAGGGGCATTTCTGCTCATTCCGGTGTTTCTCGTAATTAACCATGTTGATTGGTTGAGCTGCGTCATTGCGGTTGTTCTTCTGGTAATCATTCTATTGGCTCATACCGAAAATATTAAAGAGAGAATGAAAAAATAAGGCTTCGGTATACGTAAATGATCTCTCTTCCCTTCCACTACTTCGGGCACGTTGACCGCTTCTACGTATCCATTTCCCTTTTTTACGAGCCTGAATTGTATGGTGAAGAAAGGGGTTGGTCGCCTAGACGGGTTCTACGAGACCGACTTGTCTGGTAGAGAAGGATTTTGGTCTCATAGACAGGTTCTATGAGACCGAACTGCCTGATGTAGAATGGATTGGGGCGCATAGACAGGTTCTACGAGACCGAACTGCCTGATGTAGAAAGGATTGGGTCGCATAGACGGGGTCTACGAGACCGAATTGTCTGATGGTGAAAGGGGTTGGTCGCATAGACAGGTTCTACGAGACCGAACTGCCTGATGTAGAAAGGATTGGGTCGCATAGACGGGGTCTACGAGACCGAACCGCCTGATGTAGAAAGGATTGGGTCGCGTAGACGGGGTCTACGAGCCCGAACTTGCCTGGTAGAGAAGGGTTTTGGTCGCATAGACGAGGTCTACGAGACCGACTTGCCTGGTGGAGAAGGGTTTTGGTCGCGTAGACGGGTTCTACGAGACCGAACTGCCTGATGTAGAAAGGATTTGGTCGCGTAGACGGGTTCTACGAGACCGAACTGCCTGATGTAGAAAGGATTTGGTCGCATAGACGGGTTCTACGAGACCGAATTGTCTGATGGTGAAAGGGGTTGGTCGCATAGACAGGTTCTACAAGACCGAACTGCCTGATGTAGAAAGGATTTTGGTCGCATAGACAGGTTCTACGAGACCGAACTGCCTGATGGTGAAAGGATTGGGTCGCATAGACGGGTTCTACGAGACCGTTTCACTTCCAAGTAGCCAATTAAGGAATGTAGAACCTCCCCCTCCAGCATATAGAACTACTTCATATCTTATAGGGAGAATCACTCACGAATGCTGACGAACACTCAAAAAACAAACTGACAACTTCACACCCACCACTATGTTGCAATCAAGTTACGATTACCTAAATTATGTATAAAAAGTCCTAGGCGGTAATATTTATTTTTATATGGCGAATTGTTTTTTTGGGAATTACTTCTTGGGGGGGATGCTTCTGAAGGCGATACGATTAATACAATGGCTGATTGGGATTTTCCTTTTCGTATATGGGGTGTATCTTATTTTTGGTGTGCAGGAATTCTTTGGTACCTTAGCAATCATTGCCGCGTTTTTAATCTTCCCTAGCCTTGAAAATAAAGGCCAAACTGCTGCAGCTGCCTCTAAAAGTTATAGCAACGACCCTTATCATGCCTCTGCCTTCAATACCATTGATTCAGACGAATCCGATGATGATGATGATGACAATGACCCAGATGATAACGACTCGAATGACGATGGGGACTACGGTGGAGACTCCAATGACGACTAAACTATACAATCAAAAAAACAGGGCTGACCTCGCGAGAGTATCCTCTTAGGTCAGCCCTGTTTTTTCTATTATCTATTTTTCGTAAAATAATACAGGAACCATACCGCATGATTTTGCTCGTCTGCTGCTGCTCTACGGAAAACTTCCTTAATATATGGATCCGTTGTTTCATCCGCTATATTCAAATAAAAATCCACTGTCTCTTGTTCATCCACCAATGCGAACTCTAATCCCTTTACATACGTATTCGGACACTCTTCCGAAGCCTTTGGTTGAGGCTGCCTGCTAGTAAGACTTGTGTAAATCCTTACAAATTGATGATAATGTCTCTTTTCATCTTCGCGAATTTCAAGAATTTGCTTCCGCTGCTTTTCCTTCGTGGCCATTTTGGCGATTTTTTCATAACATTGGATCGCACTATATTCCCCGTTGATCGCTTTTTCAATATCTTGAATTAACTTATTTTGTTGTCTGCTTAAAGCATCAGAGTAATTTGAATAAGGATACATAGCTTTTCCCCTCCTCTTTTCTACCTATCCCTATCTTACGAATGACTTGGTTATTAGGTGCCTGCCCATTTTCAAAAAAGACATATTTCGTCTGTTTTCAACAAAACCCATCCAAATAAGCGTTTTCAATCGAAAGATTGTCGTTTTTTGCTTCACAATCTAGAAAATACAGTTTAATATAAAATTAACAAATTAAGGATAGACTCGTAGTTTTTGGTAAAATACACACTTAGCATAAGAAGGGAAATTCAGCGTTGAAGAAAAAACTATTAATCTTAACTATTTTTACCTTGTTACTCATGTCCTTAGGAATTGGGGCCTCTCCTTCCTATGCAGCGACCACAGGCTGGAAGCTCGAAAATGGAAAATGGTATTACTACAAAAACGATGTACCTATAAAAGGATGGATAAGCATAGGTGATAAATGGTATTACCTAGATGCCAAAGGAGCGATGCAAACAGGCTGGCTCCTTGATAAAGGAAAATGGTATTACATGCAGGCCGATGGTTCCATGAAAACAGGATGGCTCAACCTCGGTGAAAAATGGTATTATCTCCAGTCCAGCGGGACCATGAAAACAGGTTGGCTTCTGCTTGGGACTGACTGGTATTACTTTAAATCAAACGGTGAGCGAAGCACGGGTCTCTTAACGGTTGATTCCAAGCTATACAATTTTACTAGTGATGGGATCATGCTTGCGAATAAGTGGCAGGATCTGAATGGGAAAAAATATTATTTTAAATCTGATGGATCTGCAGCAAACGCAATTACCGAGATTTCAGGAAAAAAATATTTGTTTAATCCAGATGGAACGCTTGTCTGCGGCTGGGCAAATGTGAATGGAAAATGGTATTTTGCCAACACTGAAGGCACCCTTCAAACTGGCTGGCTCACCGACAAGGAGAAAAAATACTTTTTAGACTCAAACGGGGTTATGCTAACAGGATGGTTGGAGGATCAAGGCAGTAAATACTATTTTAATAGTAGCGGAATCGTAACCACTGGAATGACAACACTAAATAGTAAAACCTACTATTTTAATCAAGATGGTGTCCTGAATGCAGGCGGCTGGTTTACCGTTAATTCAAAGAAGTATTATGCAGATGGTGCGGGAGTACTTCAAAAAGGTTGGCTTCTATCTAATAATAGCTGGTATTTTTTAGCGGATGATTTTTCCATGAGTACAGGCTGGATGCAAACTGGCGGGAAATGGTACTATCTTAATGCCCAGGGCCAAATGCAAACAGGCTGGCTCCTCGAAGGGACCAATTGGTATTACTTAAATGCCGGCGGGTCCATGCAAACCGGATGGTTAAAAGATGGCGGCAAGTGGTATTATTTAAGTTCGGCTGGCATGATGAAAACAGGTTGGTTCCAAGATAAAGGATGTTGGTATTACGCCGATTCAAACGGAGTGATGCAAACAGGCTGGATTACAATTAATGGTGAAGAATTTTTCCTAGAGTCAAATGGAGTCTGGGTTCCTATTTACAAAGATTTAGAAGGCAAAACGTTTGTCATTGATCCTGGACATGGCGGATACGATGGCGGAGCCAGTGCGGCAGGAGTGTATGAAAAAAATATCAATCTTCAGGTAAGTTTAAAATTTGCGGACGCCTTAAGAAAGCACGGGGCGACAGTTTACCTGACAAGAAGTAAGGATGAATTCATTTCATTGGATAACAGGGTGATATTCTCTAACTCTATTAAACCCGATGCATTCATCAGTATCCACGTTAATTCATCGACAAGCAGCAGTGCATGCGGAATTGAGGCCTATCATAATTCGGAAGATGGTGTCATGCCTGCAGAAAGCAAACAACTGGCGACCTTGCTTCAAAGTGAACTCATTAAAGCAACTGGCGCCTACAGTCGTGGGGTAAGGGATGAAAGCTTTCGAGTAATTAGAGATAATGAAGCGCCTGCTGTCTTAGTGGAAATTGGCTTCGTCTCCAATGCAACTGAACGCGCTAACCTGACAAACGATTCGTATCAAAATAAACTAGTCACTGGATTGATTAACGGTGTATTGAAGTTTTTCAATCTATAAGTTAATAGGACAAGCTATGGGACCCCTTCGCATCTTGGTGAAGGGGGTTTTTTCGCGCAAAAAGCAAGTTAGCTCTCCACATAAGATATCTTTTTTTTGTTCCTCTTTTTCCTGCTTCCAATATATGCTACTATTATTTCGACATATTTCACAAATTGAAAGAGGGAAGCAACTTGGTTTTTAGTAACTTAGTCTTTTTATTTATTTTTCTCCCCTTAGTACTGGTAAGCTATTTTCTCATTCGTAAGGAACTGCGGAACTATTTGCTACTTGCGTTTAGTTTGGTCTTCTACGCATGGGGTGAGCCCAAATATGTGGTGATTATGATTTTTTCTATTGTGCTCAACTATGTTTTCGGCTATCTTGTCCATCTTTTCCGGGACCAAAAGAGCTTGAATAAAATCATATTAAGCCTCGCCGTAGCCGCTAACTTACTCGTTCTTGGCTACTATAAGTACATCAATTTCCTCATCGATAACATTAACAAACTGTTTTCCACAAATATTCATATGGATCCAGTTGTATTACCGATCGGGATATCCTTTTTCACTTTCCAGGCGATGTCGTATGTGATTGACGTGTATCGAGAGCCAAAGGAAGTTCAAAAGAATCCATTTGATTTGGCTTTATATGTGGCGCTCTTCCCTCAATTAATTGCGGGACCGATCGTTCGCTATAACGAGGTCGCTGCACAAATCAAAAAGCGCTTTGTGAATATTGAGAAATTCTCTGAAGGCATTAAAATTTTTATCATTGGACTATCCAAGAAAGTATTGATTGCCAACCAAGTCGGGTTTGTCGCGGATGCAATTTTTAATAAGCCAACTTCTGAGATGAGTGTCCTGCTTGCTTGGATTGGAATTATCGCTTATTCCTTACAGATTTATTTTGATTTCTCCGGTTATTCCGATATGGCCATTGGGTTAGGAAAAATGTTTGGTTTTGATTTTTCCAAGAACTTCAACTATCCATACATTTCGAAGTCCATCGGTGAGTTCTGGCGTCGTTGGCATATTTCCTTAAGCACCTGGTTTCGAGACTATGTGTATATCCCACTTGGAGGCAACCGCGTGTCAAAGTGGAAGAGCTACCGTAATCTCTTTATTGTTTGGGGATTGACTGGTCTATGGCATGGTGCCAGTTGGACCTTCATCGCATGGGGACTTTATTATGGAATCATCATCGCGATGGAAAGAGCCTTTTTAAATAAGATTTTGGACAGACTTTGGTCTCCTATCAGGCATGTATACGTGATTCTTATTTTCTTAATTGGATGGGTGTTCTTTAGAGCGGATAATTTCTCTTATTCCTTTGATTTTATCAAGACCATGTTTGGCGGTGGCAATCATCCGCTGGTCGATAAGCTGTCGATGTATTACTTGTATGATTATGGATTGGTCTTTGCAATAGCCATTCTCGTCAGCACGCCGGTTATTCCGTATCTCTATCGAAAAATCAATCAGTTGACGGTGAATGCGTATATGCAGAATTCTAAAGAGCTCGCCGTGTCAGGAATTTTCTTATTCTTATTAATCATTAATATCGTTCATATGGTGAATTCTACCTTTAATCCATTTATTTATTTCCGATTCTAGGCATATGGGAAGGAATTTCATGAAAAAAATCATTCATATTTTATTTATCACAGCCTTTTTGGCCATTATTTTTAGTGTCGGGATTTACAGTTACTTTGAGCCTGACCGGCCGACATCAACTGTCGAAAATCGAACATTGGCACAGCGTCCTATCATTTCGAAGCAAACCGTCACGTCTGGTGACTTTTTCAAAAAATTCGAAACCTACTTCTCTGATCAATTGTATGGGCGGGATGAAATCATCAAGGCCTATACAAAAGAACAGCTGTTGTTACATCGAAGTATTATTAACAATATCGTGGTGGCGAAGGATAATTGGCTTTTATATAATCCATCCACGCAGAGAATGTATAAGGATATTGATCAATCTTTAGCAAAGTTGCAGGAGCTTTCGGATGAAACCGGAGTGGAAATTTACTTTGCTGCTACTCCATATAAGATGAATATTTTAAAAAATATTTATCCTTCGTTCATTAATGAGCAGCTTGGGGTAGAAAATCAAAAGTATTTCATGAGTCATCTGCCAAGCTCTGTTCATGGAATCAATATGTATCAGTATTTCAAGGATACGTACTCGCAGGACCAATTAGAGACGATGTATTTTAAAACGGACCATCACTGGAACATTGATGGAGCCTTTGCCGGGTATCAAAAAATCATCAATGACATCAGTGCAAGCTCGAAGCTGTTTAAGGGCAAGCCTTTGGAAAAAGAGAACTTGAAGCTGGTGTGCAATAACAAGTCAGCCTTTGTCGGGACTTTAAATCTTCGTCTATACAGCATTATTGATACAAAGGATGAAAAGATTTGCTACTATTCCCCGTTTTTCAACCCGAACAAAGGGAAAGTGGTGGCTAAGCAAATCTATGGAGAAAATTTAACGAATATAAAAGATATTTATGCTGCTGGATTTAACCGCGATACGGTATTTTACGGACATCTGTTTACATGGGATTTGCCTGAGATTAACTTTGAGTATCAAAATACAGGTAATGACCTTCATCTTTTAGTGCTAAAGGATTCCTATGTGAACCCGATTCAGCCGTTCCTTGCCCAGCATTTCAACAAGACATCGATATTGGACATCCGGCACTATCACGAAAAAACTGTGGCCCAATATATTAAAGACAACAAAATCGACATCGTCCTAGTCGCCTACAACGACTCCAACCTAACCGGACCGATGTACGACTTTACCACACTGCCAAAGCAATAATCGCGTGCGTCCACTGCAGAAGGACAAATGTCCACAACTGGTGCCTGACACGAAGAAAAGCGTAAGCGCCTTGATCAGCCCCGACAGGCAAATGTTCTTCTGCAAGAAAAGTCGCTCTTTGACTTTTATTGCAGAAGGTTATTTGACCCGAGGGGCTAGGCGCTGGAGCTGGACAATTCTCGAAGTCGATTTTCATACTTTCTTTTCTTGCACAAAAAGCAGATACCTTGCCGATTGGGCAGTGTATCTGCTTTTTATTTGTTTGTTTATCATTTCAAGCAAATTCGGAATTCTGCTCCTCCCTGCTCCCGATTAAACGCCGTAATCGTTCCACCATGTCCCTCGATGATGGCTTTGGTGATTGCGAGGCCGATTCCTGAGCCGCCATCCTCACCGCTATAAAAACGTTGGAACACCTTCATCTCTTGTCCTGATGCAAATCCCTTTCCATCGTCTGACACTTTCACCACGACAGAAGTTCCATCCTCGGATACTTCGGTTAGGACGGAAACAGTCGATCTCGCATAGCGGATCGCATTCCCTAATAAATTGATGAACGCCCTCTTCATTTTTTCCCCGTCCACCAAAACCTCTTCCATTACTCCACCATCAATAACTATCTCTACTCCTCTCTGCTCAGCCAATGCTCTGACACTCTCCACAGCCTCTTCAATAATCAGATTAAGTGACTCCCGGCGAAACACAAAGCTCTCCTCGACACTCTCCAGCTTTGCTAAATACGTAATTCCTTCAACAATTCGCTTCAAGCGCTGACTTTCGGCAATGATCACATGGAGACTCGCATTCACGTCATCACCAGTCACTACTCCGTCTAAAATTCCTTCAGCATTTCCTTGGATCGCCATTAACGGCGTCTTTAACTCATGGGAAGCATTTTGGAAAAATACCTTTTGATCATCATCATATTGCTTCAATCTCCTCGACAACTCATTGAAGCTATCGGCTAATTCCCCCACTTCATCCTTTGACTTCAGCTCTAGTTCCTGATCCGCCGCTTTCAGTGAAAAATGCTTCATATGCTCCGTCAGTTTCCGAATCGGCCGTGTTAGGCTTTTTTCAAAAAACACGCCTAAACCAACGGCAATCAAAGCTGAAATCACCAAACTAATGAGCTGGGATCTTCGCATGAGGCGATTGATTTCTTTAATTTCATCCAGTTTTTGGACCAGGGTGACATATCCTTTCGTTTTCCCCGTCTTCGATGTAATGGTCACCGTTTCGGAAATAAACCTTCTCTCTGGGTCCTGCCTAAATTCAGCAAGATTCGTATCCTTTAAGTCTGTATAAACTATTTCTTGATTCTTATTCCAAACAATCATCTCTGACGACAACAACCGTTCCGACAATGCCAAAGCCTTACGATTCACCAGCTGTTCTTTTACCGTTATGCTTGAAAGTGCGGTCCTCCCCAGCAATTGACTAACGACCACCGCTTCTTTATGCAGCTGCTGTTTGGTTTCATGAATTAAGTAGCGCTGAGCAATGAAATGAAAGGAAAGGCTCGTAACCAAGAAAATACTGATAATTAATAGAAAATAGGTGAATAAGAGCTTCGCGCCAATTTTCATTTCATTCATCCACCCTATAGCCATAACCCCAAATCGTCGAAAGCTCGACGGATGACGCATGCTGCTCAAGCTTTTTACGAACGCGCTTGACGAGATCATCGATCAGGCGGCCATCACCGGTATACTCATACCCCCATATAAACTCGAGCAGCTCTTCCCTTGTATACGGCTTGCCTTTATTTCGCGCTAGAAAAATAAACAAATCGTATTCTTTAGCCGTTAATTTGATTTCCTGCCCATCTTTTTCTATGTATCTCCGCTCAAAATCGATCGTTACATCACGAATCGTCAGCATTTGCGGCTTACTTACTGCTGTTTTTTCCATCCGTTTAAAAATATTCTTCATCCGAACCAACAATTCCCTTGGACTGAAGGGTTTCGTTAAATAGTCATCCCCGCCTAGCTCCAGTCCCAAAATCCGGTCAAACTCTCCATCTCTTGCCGATACAAAAATAATCGGAATATCACTCGATTTTCGGATTTCTTTACAAAGCTCAAGGCCATCTACATGCGGAAGCATGATATCAATCACAAGCAAATCCGGTTTTAACCGCAACATCTCCTGATACACATTTTCCCCATCTGAAAAAAGCGTGACTCTGTAGCCTTCGTTTTCCATATATTTTTGCAAAATATCACGGATATTTTTCTCATCATCAACTACAAAAATATGCTTCATCTTCGAATCACCTCGCTTCCATTATAAAAGAGATAGCATGATTACACACTATCTCTTTCGTCTAACCCTATTTAAAACTAGAAATCATTTGGTCGAGCAGGGCCACCTGCTCTTTCATTTTATTATTGATTTGTTGCTGGGCAGCAATTACCTTGGTAAACTGTTCGCTGGCGTCTCCCGCTTTCACTGCCTCTTTCAAGGTCTTCCTTTCATCCCTACTCTTAGTTACCAAAGATTTGAGTTCGCTATTCTTCGTTTTCAACTGCTTCTTCAGTTCCTTGGCCTGCTTTAAATCCTCTTTATTTTCGTTCTTTTTTGCTGCTAAAAACAAATCGATTAACTGATCCTTTTTGTCGACCATTTGTTTTTTCAAATCCAAACGCTCTTTACGCAACTGATTCACTTGATGAATTTGCGCTTGGTATTTACTTAACATCTCGAACTTTTTACCAGTATGCACTTTTGCTTCAACTGTTTGTGGATTCTCAGCAGCGTGTGCCGTCTGAAATTGGTATGTCCCACCTAGCAGTAAAAGGGCACCGACGCCTATCATTAATCCCTTTTTCAGATTCATCTTCATCACTCCTTTGCTTGTCATACTTACCTTCTCAGTATAGCCCAAGGGTTGGGCAGAACTTTGGAATAAATGTGTGAAAAGTGTGTGAAAAATAGATTCATTTTCAACCAACTGGTATAAATATCCGATTTTAGCGGTACAGCCTTTTTCAAATGCAAAAATGGTAGTATTAAACTTAACAGGATTTTTTTCGGAACCTATACCATTTGGCTTCGTCTAAGTTTGTAGGAAAGGGGGACATCGAATTGTATGTAATTAAAAGAAAAGAGCATTCGACTCCTAATGAAGTGAGCTATGCAACCAAGGAGGATCAGCTGACTTGGTTAATGGATGAATATGGCGATATGGTGGTTCGACTGGCGTTTACATATGTCAAAAATAAAGAAATGGCAGAGGATATTTCGCAGGAGGTATTTATCAGCTGCTATAACCACTTGGATGAATTCCAAAACCGGTCCACCTATAAAACGTGGCTGTACCGCATCACCGTCAATAAATGCAAGGATGTCTTGAAAAGCTGGTCTTATAGAAATCTTCAATACAAAGATTTTTTCCAGATGATATTAAAAAGCAGCGCACCGGATACAGATATAAAGGTAATTGAAAACGAAGAGAAAGAGATGATTTTTCAGCAGGTTCTCTCTCTCCCATTAAAATTGAGAGAAGTCATTACCCTTTACTATTATGAGGAATGCAGTGTCGATGAGATTGCTACTCTATTAAATCTTAATGCCAATACAGTAAAAACCAGGCTTCATCGAGGGAGAAATTCACTAAAAACATCATTAAAGGGGAGCAATATTTATGAAGAATAATGTGAAATACCCTAAATCTGTATTCGATGAGCTTCAATTTAAGGACGAACATAAACGAAATGTTTTAAATAGAATTAAGAGTCAAGCGGGCCAGAATTCGGTGGTAACCAAAAAGAGAACATCGAGGAAAGTAATCTTTTCCACTGTTAGCGCTGCCGCTGTATTAGTGATTTTAATCGGCTCGGCTAACCTTTCACTGGGGGCGGCCAAAGTAGCAGCAAAGATTCCCTACTTCCATTATTTCATTCAACAGGAAGAATATAAATATGCTGTGGCAGAGCTTATTGGGGATGTGGCCAATGATAAAGGGTACCAGCTAGGGTCTTTTGACTTATCGATTCCTGACAAAGAAGTGAAATTAGGGTTGCGATATTCTAAAAAGGATTACGAGAGCATAAAGGGTCATGTGGAGAAGAATATAAATAAAGCGTTAATTGCTAATAATTTCGGCAGTTTCGATATTATCACCAAGCGCGAAAGGGTCATCGTTCCGGAAAAAGAAGACCCAAAAGTTGAAAAGTATACGAAAGACAGCCAGGCACTGGAGCAACAGATTATTGCGTATCTGAAGGAAAATCACTATGAGATGCCGTTTCCCGTCCAGGCTAGAATCAACCAGTTTGAACGCTTTGTGTATGTCGCTATTCCGAAGACGGAAACTAGGACGGATGAACTGAAGGCTTTTCTCGACAACACCACCGCGTTGTACGGCGGCAAATTTAAATATCGGATCAGCAAAATTGATATGAAAGCACGTGAGCAAGAACTGCGCTGGGAAAAGAATAATATCATTAGTATTCTTGTTGGCGGGCTGATGACGAATAAGGAATTTAAAGTGAGCGGCTTCTCGTATTCGTTCCACCCACTGCCGCTGCAAATAACCATTAAAACTTCCGTCGATTCCTCCGACGAAGACGCCAGGAGTCTCGCGAAACGGATTGAAGGAGAAATCAACAGTTTTATCCAAACCGACGACCTAACAAAAGAAGTTCGAAACGACCCATACGAAATCACCATTTTAAGTAAGGATAAAAAGAAAATTAATTAAAGCTAGGGGGCATGACGCGCGGTCACGCCCCCTTTGACTTGGGGTCTGACCCCCTCTGACACATTTTCTGTTAAAATAGTAATTAACTGAAAATGGATTTAAAGGAGGCTACGGCCGATGCAGCAAAATGGTGTGTTTCGCTCTGTTTGTTCGCTTGATTGTCCCGATCAATGCGGATTGCTTGTACACAAGAAGGATGGAAAGATTGTGAAGGTCGAAGGAGATCCGGACCATCCGGTAACGCAAGGGCATATTTGCAACAAGGTTCGCCATATGACGGAACGAATTTATGATGAGAAGAGGTTAAAGTATCCACTCAAGCGCGTAGGTGCCAAAGGTGAAGGTAAGTTTGAGCGAATTAGTTGGAATGAAGCCATCCAAACCATTTCATCAAGGTGGAAGGAAATGATAGCCTCCTATGGTGCGGAGAGCATTCTTCCTTACAGCTTTTATGGCAACATGGGCCGTCTTACCGCTGAAGGCATGGACCGGCGCTTTTTTCATCGATTAGGATCTTCCCAACTCGACCGGACGATTTGTTCCTCAGCCGGTTCCGTTGGCTACAGCTATACGATGGGCAGCAGTTCAGGGATTGATCCTGAGGACACCATCCATTCCAAGTTGATCATCTTTTGGGGCATTAACGCCGCCAGCACCAACATGCATCAGGTTGCCCTTGCTCAAAAAGCGCGGAAACAAAACGGGGCCAAGATTATCGTCATTGATGTCCATAAGAATCAAACTGGCAGATTAGCAGATTGGTTTATTCCGATTTTACCGGGAACCGACAGTGCTCTTGCCCTTGGTGTGATGCATATTTTGTTTGCTGAAAATATGATAGACGCTGACTTTTTACAATCCTATACCGTGGGACATGAGGAGCTGCGGGAGCATGTGAGACAATACGATCCAGTTACGGTTTCCACTATTACAGGTGTACCGGTAGAGGATATCTACAAGCTCGCCCGCCTTTATGGAACAACATCTCCTTCCTTTATCCGGATTGGGAACGGACCACAGCATCACGATAACGGCGGCATGTTCGTCCGGACGATTTCTTGTCTTCCCGCCCTTACCGGTCAATGGCTCGCCAAAGGCGGCGGGGCGATTAAAGGAAACTCAGCCTACCTTGCGTTTAACACGAGTGAGCTCCAGAGGCCCGATCTTTTGAAAAAGAAATCCACCCGAACGATAAACATGAACCAGATTGGTGAGGAGCTAATGACACTCGATCCGCCTATTCAATCCATGTACGTGTATGGATCCAATCCTGCGGTTGTGGCGCCTTCCAGCAGAAGAGTTCGAGAAGGACTTCGGCGTGAGGACCTGTTCCTTGTCGTTCATGATTTATTCTTAACAGAAACAGCCCAGTATGCGGATATCATTTTACCGGCCACCTCCTCCTATGAAAATACGGACTTTTATACTTCTTATTGGCATCATTACATTCAACTCCAGCGGCCTGTAATGGAGCCATATGGGGAGTCTAAGTCAAATGTGGAAGTTTTTCGATTGCTGGCAAAAGGGATGGAGTTTGAGGAACCAGCTCTAGAGGAGACAGAAGACGAGATGATTGCTGCTGCACTTAATTTTCCTAGGAATCCAGGGCTAGAGGGAATTACCCATGATGCTTTGGTTGAAAAAACCTATATGAAAGCGGCTGTGAAACCCTTGTTTCCTGGTAAATTAGCAACACCTAGCGGGAAAATAGAATTATATTCCGAGAGAATGATGGCAGCAGGATATCCCCCATTGCCATCTTATATACCATTAAAAGCGGACGGTGATCATCCCTTTCAGTTTGTACCTGGACCGAATCACAATTTCTTAAACTCTACTTTTTCCAACAACGAAAAGCACGTCACGCTGGAAAAAGAACCGCGAGTGCATCTTCATCAGAAGGATGCCCATCGGTTAGGTATTGAAGAAGGTGACCAAGTACGTGTGTGGAATAATCGAGGGGAATGTGTGTTACGGGCATCTGTCGGAGAAAATGTTCTTCCGGGGGTTGTTGTCACCCAAGGACTATGGGCGGACCGGGAAGGAGCAAAACAACTAGTCAACGAACTAACCCCAGATCGCATTGCCGACATGGGCGGCGGGGCTACGTTCTTTTCGGGAAGAGTTAGTGTGGTGAAAGTACCCTACTAAATGAAAAAGGAAGGCAGTCTTCACACAAGCTGCCTTCCTTTTTCTATTGGTGCCTGACACCCTATTCTACATTTAATGTAGAATCTTTTTTTGCTAGCTTCAGATAAATCATGTAGATAATTCCGATCGCCATCCAAATAAAGCCGAGCTTTTTAGAGGTTGGGTCAAGGTTGAACCACACGTAGCCGATAATCACGAAACCAATCAACGGGAACACAAGGTGATTCAAGTAATCTTTACTTTTTTGCTTACGGACAAAATAATTAATAACCGATATATGCAAAAATAAGAAAGCAGTCAATGCACCAAAGTTCACGAGAGAAGTAAGACTATTAATCTGTGAGGCAAATCCAATTGTCACCACTAGAGAAATAGTTGCTACAAGAAACGTACTTACATAGGGCGTTTGGTATTTTGGATGAACCTTCGAAAGAATCTTCGGCAGTTTTTTATCGCGAGCCATACTATATAAAATGCGAGAAATAGCAGCCTGAGCCACAAGTGCATCCGCAATCCCCCAAGCAAGTGCGGTTGCTAAAATTGTTGTCCATTTTAACCATGGTCCACCAGCGATTTCTGCAATCTGATAGAACGCCACATCGGCATTTTCAAAAGAAGCATAATCCGGCCAAATCAACGCGGCCACCCATGTTTGAATGATGAACAAGATCCCTACGACTAGTAACGAGAAAATAATTGCACGACCAACGACTTTCTTACCGCCTTTTGTTTCCTCCGCTAACGTAGAAATCGCATCAAATCCAAGGAAGCTTAACACTGCAATGGAAACAGCACCCATAACGGCGCTCATGCTGAAGTGGTCTTTATCATAAAGCGGCCTAAAGTTAAATTCGGCTCCATTGACGCCCTTTGAAATTGCAATAATTGCTGCAACAACAAAAACCACAAGTACAATTAATTCCAAAATCACTATGATCTTATTTGCTTTTGCAGTAAATTCAATCCCGAAATAGTTAATTACTGTGTTTATCCCAATAAACGCAACCAACCAAATCCAAATGGGAATTTCTGGTGCCATGTCATGTAAGGCTGCTGCACTGACTAAATATAACAAAGCGGGTATTAAAATATAATCCAATAAAATAACCCATCCTGCAAAAAAACCAACGTGTTCGTTAATTCCACGCTGTGCATAGGAATAAACGGAGCCTGCTATTGGAAATGCCTCCGAC
The DNA here is from genome assembly GCA_039832695.1 of Bacillus sp. (in: firmicutes). Taxonomy (GTDB): domain Bacteria; phylum Bacillota; class Bacilli; order Bacillales; family Cytobacillaceae; genus Neobacillus. The sequence goes on along the minus strand of JBDOMM010000027.1, from coordinate 236,829 downwards.
ATTCTGGCATAGCTCAGTGCGGAAAAAATCATTCCGACCATTCCCACTAAATAGGCAAGGGCGACCATCCCATTAGATCCTTGGGCAACATACCCATAAATGCCGAATGGAGCAATCGGAACCATGAACACAAGTCCATAAATCAGCAAATCCCAAAAGGTTAATGCTCGTTTTAGTTCTTGCTTATAGCCGAATTGTTCTACATTTGTCTGGCCACCTTGAGAATGTGACGGTTGTTCCTTCGACACAACTGGTTCCATAATCATATCCCCTCCTTAGCCGAATAGCTTAACATCGTAAGCTTCAAAAATAGATTTAGGAACGAAAAATCTTGCAGTTAAGAGCGGGTCAACAATTTGTGATACCTGAACCTCACCTGCCGCACTGAAAAGCATTGTTAATTCTGGAAGGGTTAAGTCTGTATGTGGAAGGAGCGTATCCACAAAGATTTCAACCGCTTCTTTTGCCGCTTCATCCAGTGTATTTTTCGACACAATGACAGCTGTTCCCTCTTCATTTTCAAGGAATGGGAACGGAATCGATTTTCCTTTTAGCACTTCTAACGTAACTGTTACCTTCCCCGGAATCTCAATGCCAGATACCCCAATTTCTCCATCACCCATGGCCGCATGCATATCACCAAGACCGAACAGCGCTCCCTCCTGGAAGACTGGGAAATAGAGTGTCGCACCAGTTGTAATTAGCTTTGTATCCATGTTTCCACCATGTGCACCTGGTGTGCCGCATGGAACGGGCTCCCCTTCAGGTGCTACCCCAATTACACCGATCATTGGATTTAGTGGCAGTTGTACACGTTCGTTAAATACCGCTTTTCCATCCACAATGGGAACCATCTTAACAGTGAACTCATCAATACGGTGTCCCATTACACCAAGTCCCGGTCCGGTAGCCAGTACACCCATATCACCAAGTTCAATGTGATCAATTTTTACCTTTAACACATCCCCTGGCTGTGCTCCCTCTACATAAATAGCGCCTGTTGCCGGATTAATTTGATTCCAATCGATAGCGTTAAAAGCTGTCTCAGTTGATTGAATTTGATCCTGAAAGCAATCGTATGTTTCAATAACTACCTGTGAACCAGATGGAACACGCAAGCCTACTTTATTCTCTTTACTAAAAGCATAAAAATACTGTTGTTTTTCAAGCGTTTGTACCATATGTTCGCCTCCCTTTTCCCCATTATAGCGAAGGGTCGGACGGCTGTTTTGCAGTTTTTTGATGAGATTTTGCACTATTATTAAATTGTTCTGATTTTTCTAATAAATAGGAAAAATAAGGTAAGAGTGGAGATACCTAAGTTCAGACTAATTCCCGTAAGGAGCTCTCTATTGAAAGAAATCCACAGCCCTAACCCATTGGATAGTAAGGGCACAAGCGAAAGGTCCCATCCCCAGCGCACTCGGTAACCCAGCAGCAGCCATAATGGCAGACAAAGCGAAACAAACAAATGAACATAAAAGATAAACACCGTCTTAAAGTCCACGGTGAAAGTAGCGGCAAAGAACAGAAGGCAGAGGAAAAAGCTTGATGCATATCCCTTATACATCGCCTGCTCTTTGTTAAATAATGTTAACAGTACGCCCGTCAGCTGGAAGAGGGATACACCTAAACTTAATGCAAAACAAGATAGGACACTAACAACCAATACATACAAAAGAGGTGTGGAAAAAGCCTGACCTATCATATTCAGCAGCCCGCTGAATCCATTTTCTACACCACTGGACATTAGATAAACGATGATTACAGATATGGCCACTGGCATACTGCTCCAGCAAATCGCAGCTAAACCAATGGTGGTTTTTAATCGTGTTCGCTTGACTGCTATTAGATCGCCAGATAAGAGATAGTAAACAAGTAAATGACCAGCAGTGAACACCATAAATAAAAGCGTGGCAACCACTAAATCTCCGCCCTCCCAAGGTGTTTTGGGAAGCTGAGAAAATTTTTCATGAATGGAGGAAACCCCATGAAAGAGGATGGTCGCAATCGGTATGATGGTGATCCCCATGAAGAAACCAAACAAAAGCCATCGGCCAATTTTCTGAACACCACCAGCCCCTCCCATTCCTGAAAAAACGAAGACAAAGAAGAACAAAATGGAGCTTGTCCATATAGGCTGGATTGCAAAGACAGACTTCATAAACCAATTTGCTAGAGACGCACTAAGGAGCAATCCCTCTCCGCCTGCAAGGAAAAGAATGAGATAAAAAGGTTTTCTCCCCTTCTCAGGCATTCTTTCCTGTAAAAGTGCCCCAATATGTTGAAAACCAGCGAAGTCATCGTTCATTCGGCCAATTTTACCGCTGAACCAAAGCAGGACAGCCGCACCTGCAGTAGAAAGAAGGCCCCCTGCCATATAACCTCCGCTTACCGTTAAGTAAACAGGAATAAAAACAAAGGTCCCGGTCAGAAAACGAAAGAGCAGCGAAACGGTTCCGGTTGATACTTGATTTTTGCCAGGAAGCTGTACATATTCAGCTGCATCCTTGTGACCCGCAAATTCACCCATATGAAAAATTAATAGAATAATTGCTAAAAACATAATGACATACCAATCAATCATTGGTCTTTCTCCTTATCTAACATGATACGGCCCTAATGAAGGGACCGTGCCCCTTGCTCCTTAAACTTACTAGGCGTCCTGCCTTCCACTTTTTTAAAGATATTACTAAAGTGATGCTGGCTCGAGAATCCGACAGCCTCTGCCACTCGACTCATGCTCCAGTCTGTTTTACTGACTAGTAGCTTTTTTGCTTGGTGGATTCGATAGGTTAAAAGATACTCCTGAAAGGTGGAGCCAATTTCCTCAGAAAATAAATGGCTTAAATACGAAGCACTTACAGGGATTTCATCCGCAATCTCCTGTAGGCTTAATTTCTCTGAAAAATGTTCTGCAATTTTCTTAATGACATATTGAACATGTGCAGATTTTGCAACCGCATGTTTATTGACCTCAAGGTATTTTTCAATGACGGTCATTAACTCCTGTTCAATGACAGGTTTCACCAGATAATCCATAACATCTGCCTGAATGGCTCGTTTGGCATAGGAAAAATCCTGGTGAGCAGAAACAATGACAATGTCTATGCCACTTTGTTTTTCCTTTAAACGCCTGGCTAATGTCAGCCCATCCTCTCCAGGCAGCCGGATATCAACAAAGGCAAGGTGGATGTTGTCCTGCTCTGTTATTTTCCAAGCAGACACACTATCCTCCGCTTCAAAAATATTCCACAATGGATATTTACGCTGAATGAGAAAGCGCAATTGTTCAATTTCCAAATATTCATCATCAACAATTAAGATGTTCATTTTAATCATCTCCAGGTAAGTATGGCCAATAGGCATGGGCTAGCGTTCGCCCATCCTTGGTTTCCGATAAACGAATCTTCGAAGGCAGGTCAAAAATGAGTTGGAATCTTTTTTCGATATTATGCAACCCAGTGCCCTTCCAATAGGCAGGCTCGAGAATCCGGTCAGGACCGTTATCATACACTCTTAGAGACACCCAATTTCCTTCTCTTTCATAGGAAATCGTCAATTGTTTGTCCCCCGCCTTTTTCTCAAGACCATGTTTGAAGGCATTCTCCACAAGTGTTTGCAGAGTGTAAGGAGGAATTTTACTGTCAAGCAAGGCCGAATCAATCTCATAGGTTATCGTTAGCCTCCTGCCAAAACGAAGCTGCTGGACAGCTAGGTAGTTTTTCGTGTGATCTAATTCCGTTGAAAAAGACACCAGCACTTCATGATCCTGATATCGGTAGCGAAGAAAGAGCGAAAACTGTTCAAGTCCTACTGTCATATCCTGATGGCGGCCAATACGGCTTAACGATAAAAAGGCATTTAAAGCGTTAAACAAAAAGTGTGGCTGAATCCGCTCCGTCAGCTGCCTGTACTCACTTTCCTTTAACTCTTTCTCTAGGCGGACTTTTATATTTTCAAGCTCTAAGACGTCAAGTTCTTGGTCTAGTAATCCAAGCATAACTAGAACAACGAACCCTACGATAGGCATTAATACACCAAGAAACATCACTAAAACAAACACTTTTTACCACCACGCAAAAATATTATCTGAATATTATTGTAAATGAAAACACAAGGTAGGTCATCCTCTATCATCAAATGGTAGAAAACAGAAGCTAGTGGATGAAGATCTATTATTCAAAGCAAAAAATCCTGAGAACCAGTCAAGTCTTTCCTTGATAGATTCTCAGGATTATGATTTATTTCTGCAGTTGCTGTTCCAACGCATCAATTTCAACTAAATTCCAAGACGTGATGATGCCTAGCGGCTTTTCCGTTGCCTTTCCGTTTTCCGTAATAATGACAGCTTCAAGCTTCTTTTGTGCCAAGAAGGTATCTTCAAAGATTTCCTCAACCTCATATATATCTGACCCTTTTTTTACGAAAACCACTTCATGTTGTTTTTCATGGACCATTAGGTCACGCACACGAACCTGTTCAATGGATATCGCGGTCAAAGGCTGTTTGGATAACCAGCGAATGATTCCTTCTGAAGTAAGCAGCCATTTAAACACGCCGGTTGAGTCGTAGATTGGAAAAATAGAAATAGACAATTTATCAACAACTTTAATAATATCCTTTAACGGAGTATCTTCTTTGTAATAAAGCACCGGCGAGCTCGCAATCGATAAAACGCTTGGAGGCTGTTCGAATTGCTCGGCAATCATTTCTATATGTGTCACGACATCGACATTTGGCTCCGCAATATAATACCGTTCCTTTATTTTTTCATGGACAAGAGCATTTCGAAGCTTAGCATATTGATAGAGATCATGCCGATGGGTTCGAATAATAGCATGGGAGTTCCCGCTATCGAGTAAAACTTTAAAACTATCACTTCTAGCGTTGCGAACTAATTTCATGAGACATTTATGGATCCGGTTAAAAGCCGTCTCAAATCTTTCAGCTAGAGGGGTTGCAGTGTGAATATCTTGCAAATCAATTCTCTCCCTATAATAAATTTATCTTTTCATAGCAGACAAATGTCCACGACTGGTGCCTGACACCTTAGCTCGCTTTGTACCCTTTGCCCATCATTTCGTGGACGTTGTGGATGGTGACGTAGGCATCTGGGTCTATGTCGCGGATGATGCTTTTTAGTTGGACGATTTCCTGTTTGTTTATGACAATGTAGAGGACTTCTTTGTTTTGACCGGTGTAGCCGCCGCGGCCGTCTAATATGGTTAAGCCTCGTGACATTTTACTCGTGATATTTTCCAACACCAACTCCGGTGAATTGGAGATAATCAAGACAGCCACTCTCTCGTCCAATCCCTCGACAATGAAATCAATCGCTTTTGCCCCGATATACACGATGAGTAAGGTGTACATAGCTTTTTCCAGTCCAATAATAAACACTGAACCTGCCACGACGATGATATCAATAATGAGCATCGCCTTCCCGATGCTCCATCCTAAGAGCTGGTTAGCGAGCCTTGCTAAAATAGTGGATCCACCGGAGGTTCCTCCTGCCCGAAAAATCAACCCCAGGCCGACACCGACCAATAATCCTGCAAACACAGAAGCCAAAAAAGTGTCCTTAGTTAGCTGCCTTCCGATATCTTCCGTAAGATACAATAAGCCTGATGAGGCACCAATCGTAAATAACGTGTAGAGCATCGTTCTTTTATCAAAATACTTGTAACCAATGGCTAACAGTACCACATTTAATACAAAGTTCACCACACCAGGCGACCAATCAAATAAATAATGGGCAATAATTGTGATCCCGAGGATTCCACCTTCAGACAACCGGTTGGGGATCGTGAAAAAATTGACCCCTACGGCAAAAATAAGTGCCCCCACTAGAATAAGTAAAATATCTTTCCACGTTTTTTTCATAAAAATGCCACCTTTAACTCAATAACTTGCATTGACCCTTTTCTCTATCTCAACAATCGTATCGGTAAGCTCCATTTCAGATAGAGGCTTACTAATAAAATATCCTTGGATGATATCGCAGTCCAAGTCCGCCCACACCGAAAATTGGGTATGGTCTTCAATCCCCTCAATAATCACCTGTAAGCCCAAATTATGAGTCATTTGGATAATTGGAAAAACAACATCTTCATGCTGCTTATTTTTCAAAAGGCTTGAAACAAAGTTTCGATCAAGCTTAATAAAATCAATCGGCAGCTTGATAAAGTCTGAAAACGAGAAATAACCGTTCCCGAAATCGTCTAAAGCAAGCGTAAAGCCCAGTTCTTTCAGAGAGCGCAGGGTATCGTTCACCTTTTTTACAGTGTAAACCTCAATGTTTTCAGTAATTTCTAATGTGATTTGGCTTGCAGGAACGGAGTACCTCTGGATTAACTTCGTAATCTCCGGTAAAAAATAGGGTAATAAAAGCTGGTTCACGGACAGATTAATCGAATACTCTAAATTTCGCTCTGTTTCGCTGTGAATTTGTTTACATACCTCTTCAAACATCCAGAAAAAGAGACTATGGCTCACGCCGGCTTCATCTGCATAATGAATAAATTCACCTGGCGAAATGATGCCTAAGCTTGGATGATTCCAGCGAATTAATGCTTCTACTCCCTCAATTGTTCTCTTCTTCAAGTGATATTGTGGCTGGTAGTGAACATACAGTTGCTCCTTCTTTAACGCGTAGGGAAGATCGTTTTCAATAAGCACTTTTCGGTGCGCCGTTTGACTTAATTCTCCCCTGTAGAAGACATACTGATTGTCTCCCAGCTCTTCGGCAGCATACATAGCTGTCTTCGCAATGGATTGCAGCTCATCAGGTCCCTCCGCACCATAAGGATACATGCAAATCCCCATATTCCCATTAATAGAAAAATGATGGTAATCAACTGTATATGTATCTGAAATCGAGCGGAGAATTCTTGTGCTAATAATCTCGCAATCGTGTTCAGTAATATCTGCTATCAAAATAACAAAATCGGATCGATTGATTTTAACCACGGTGTCTATATCCCGAATCGTTCGCTTTAATCTCGCCAGCATTTTACCAGCAAGAGCCTGTTCGATTTCATCGTCTTTTTGCTGTGTAAGTTCTAATGGAAGATGTAACCGCAGATAACAAACCGCTGCTGACATCTGATATCGTTTGCTGAAAGCGAGTGTTAAGCTGAGGCGTTCCTGTAATAATTCAAAACTTGTTCGCTCTGCATGGTTTTCTTTATGATATTCAGGTTTATGTTCCATAAATGGACACCTCATTTAATTGTCAACAAATTGGGTGTAACAGTTAAATCTTAACTCAAAACACAAAAAAGGAACAGAGCTATTCACTCTGTCCCTTATATGAATAATAGTGTCCACCCTACAAGGACAAGTGTCTTTCTTTGGTGCCTGACACCATCAATGACACCATCAAGCAAAGGCTTGTTTGATCCAGTTCTTCCCTTCGACAAGTCGTGTGACAAGCATCGCACAGACGGTGTTTCCTGTTGAGTTTAAAAGGGTTGCTGGTGCATCGATAATGGTGCTGATGACCGCAATGATCGGCAGTGTTTCTGGCGGGAAGCCGTATACGCTGATGATGAGCATTTCGCCGATCATTCCGCCTCCAGGAATCGCACCCATGACCGCACCAACTAAAAAGGCAACCGCCAAGATGCTTAAGATATTTGAGATACTCGTTAAGTCCTTACCAAACAAAGCGAAAAGAAAGACGATTTTCAATACGCCGCCAAAAACAGAACCGTCTTTATGTGTATTGGCTCCTAAAGGGATAATAGTTTCAGCGATATCCTTTGGAACGCCCATCTTTCTAACCGTTGCCAGGTTGACAGGGATACAGGCTGCACTTGAACAAGTGGCCAAAGCAGTAACTGAAGGAGTAATCGCATTTTTCCAAAAAATCTTTACTCCCTCCTTGCCGCCAGCAATAAAAGCGTACAGGGTAAAGAATCCAAAATAATAAATCACGGTAAGAATCAAATATAAAACAAAAGAACGTGCATAACCTTCTAAAATTTGTGGGCCTAGTTCACCGATAACGGCCGCAAAGTAGCAGCCCAGTCCAATCGGTGCGTAGTACATCAAAATGCTGACCATCTTCATAATGACAGCTGTTGCCGCAGATAAAAAATTGGTCACTGGTTTTGCTTTTTCCCCGACCATAGCCGTTGAAATTCCGAATAGGACAGCAAACACAATCAACTGCAGCATATTACTTCTTGATAACAGCAAATTGAAATCAGAGACAGTAAAAGTAGCGACTAAATGGCCGAGAAATGATACCTTTTCAGCATCCGTCTCCTCTGTTGCTTGCTTCATTACCTCTTTAATCGATGCAATGTCCCCATGTTGGATCGGCTGAATAATAGAGGCACCGGCTAGTCCAAGGATGGCGGCAATGGATGCCGTTACTAAGAAAACTACCACAATGCTCCCCATGATTTTTCCAAGACGTTTCATACCGTTCATATTGGCAATGGCTGAAGCAATGCTAAAAAATACTAATGGCACGATCATCATGAACATTAAATTAAGGAATAAATCTCCTAACGGCTTCACAACCGCCGTCTTCGTTCCGAAAATCATTCCTGCTGCTCCACCAATAATAATGGACAACAAGAGAATTAGTGTAAAACGATAATTTTTCAAAAATAATTTCAAAATTCCACAGCCTTTCTATGTAACTACTGAAAATCATACCCAAGTTTGTCCATGAGGTAAATGAAATTATTATTTATCTATAAGTCTAAATAATCATAAAAAATCCCACTTGCTCGTCTCGCAAGTGGGATGGGATCTCAAAATTTCTTTTACCGTATACGATTAATATTGTTGGTTTTGATGCCAATTCCATGCATCGGCAATAATTTGTTCAAGGTTTCGTTCCGCTTTCCAGCCAAGTTCGGTGAAAATCTTTTGTGAGGAAGCTACCAATCTAGCAGGGTCACCTGCTCTGCGATCGGCCATCTCTACGTTCGCCTTCACACCGGTTACTTTTTCACATGTTTCAATGACTTCCTTAACAGAATAGCCAAGACCGTTCCCAAGGTTGTACACCTCAGCCGATTTCTTTCCAGCTAACAGAGCCTCAAGTGCACGAATATGTGCCTCCGCTAAATCAGTAACATGAATATAGTCACGGATACATGTACCATCTGGCGTATCATAGTCAGTTCCGAATACAGATACCTTTTCGCGCTGTCCTAATAATTGCTGAAGAACGATCGGAATTAGGTGCGTTTCAGGGTCATGACTTTCGCCGATTACCGCGGATTTATGGGCACCTGCTGCATTAAAGTAGCGCAACACCACATAATTTAACCCGTAGGATTTTGAAAAATCAGCTAGAATCTGTTCTACCATCAGCTTAGACTGACCGTATGGATTGATCGGTGCAGTTGCACTTGTTTCATCAATAAGCTCAACCTCCGGAATCCCATAGGTAGCAGCGGTAGAAGAAAAGATAAAGTTTTTCACGTTAAATTTCATCATAACCTTTAACAAAGTTAACGTCGAAGCCACGTTGTTTTCATAATATTTTAAGGGATCCACGACAGATTCCCCTACTAAACTATAAGCAGCGAAATGCATAACCGCTTTGATCGGATAACTTCTAAAGACCATTTGCAGGTCTTCTTCGTTCCCAAGGTCACCTTTTACAAAAATAGCACGGCTATCCACCGCCTCGCGATGCCCGGTCGACAGGTTATCGAGTACAACGACCTCTTCCTTTTCTACTAATTCCTTTACTAGATGGCTACCAATGTAACCAGCTCCGCCAACAACGAGAATCATTTATTCATTTCCCCTTAGCTAGAATTTCATTTACCTTCCCCATTATAGCATTTTTGGAAAAGTACGGCTTGTTATTGGTATCTGCTAATATTTTCCCTTATATCCATGTACAAAAGATTGAAATGTCGTTCGAAGGGTATAGTAAAAGTTATATCCACTTAATGACCGTGACGTTTTATAACTAATTGATGAGGTGATAAATGTGGTTCAGCAATTAACCATTCAATGGCACAAATGGCGTTATCATTACCTTCACCGTATTTCACAAGACTGTCTGGATTTTGACTTAAAACAACAAATTATCGAAAAAGCAAAATATCATCAAGAAAGACTTTTAAGGTGCTATGAATCATAGCACCTTTTTATTTTGAAAGCTGAATTGTTTAAGGTTGTTTGTTCTCTACTTTTGGACACTCCGGTCTATAATGGGCTATAAATTGCATATTAGGGGTTTTGGGAATTATAATGGGGGATGGAGTATGAAGGTTTAGAATATTTCAACACGGAGGTACATATGAGGAAGTTGGGATTAATCATGTTGTTAGTTTGCTTAACAGTGTTGGGCGCAGGCTGTAACAACAATGATTCGGACAAGGCAAAAAATGCGGATACAACGAAAAAGGAAACAACCGAAAAGAATGATACAAAAAATACGGACAGTAAAGAAACCGTGACTGAACAGGTTTCAGTGGAGCCAGGGCTTGGAGATACAGTAGATTCCTTCTCGAAGCAATATGGAGAGAATAAAGGAAATGCCCAAATGGGAAGGTTCAAAAACGATTATTTACTGCCAATGTTTATTAACAATCATGCGGTCGACCTGACAGTACAGTTTGAATCAACCGACCAAAAAACCCGTTCTATGGATGATGCCAAACAAGTCGCTGCCAAATTAATACCGAAGGATGCAAAGTTGGAAAAGGAATACACTGACACAAAAGACTTACCGCAAAAAGTGATGCTCTATCATAGTGACACATTGGCCAAGCTGTTCCCTGACATGCAGCCAGTTGGAAGTTTTGTCGTCATCATCAATTATCACGAAGGCAAAGAAAATGAAGTATTCTCTATTAGCATTGGATTGGGTAATACACCTTAATTGCAAAAAGATGGGGACAGTCCCCCGTTGCGCTAAAGCGCCGGGGGACTGTCCCCAACCTTTTTATTTTTTCGGAATATATTTAAATATTTCCTTTGATTCAAAGCTATCGACGAGCCTGTTGAGCCAGTCGTAATATTCAAGTGCATCTGTTAGCTTTTCTATATCCATTTGTGCTTCTTCTTTGATTTTTGTATCAACCTGTTCGTCCTCTAAAAGAGATTGTAATTCGAAAAGAGATTTTTCCATGGCAGAAACATTAATGGAAATGCCGGCTCTCCATTTAATAGAAAAAAAGTCGATAAAGGTTTGATACCAGTCAGGTTCCGCTTGGTATAAGTCCTTCCGAACTCCCTTTTTCCAAACCTTTCCCACCATTTTCAGTTCTAATAAACTTCGAACGGCTGTACTCATACTCGTTTTACTCATTCCGAGTTCATCTTTCATTTCATCTAGCGTTAATGGACCTTCTTGAAAATACAAAGAACCATATAATCGACCAATGGATTCCGTTACGCCATATAAATTCATATTTTGGGATATCGCTTCAATCACCCGTTCACGGGCTTGTTCTAATGTTTGTTCGCCATTCATTTCTTGAATCACATCCATTTTGTATACATGTACCATATAAGACTATCATGTTTATTTTAAAAGTAAAGCATGCTCTTAAGGTGGAATCAGGAGCATTTGGGAGGAATTTTAAGAATTTTATGTATTCAGTACGTACAGTTTTTTCTGTATAAACTTTACGGCTAAATATGGCCAATTACCAACTTTGCCCTATTTATCCAATTACGTCTACAATTAAAAAGTCCTACTACAAACGTAACAGTATTGAGGTGAATGAATGAACAATCATGAAAAAAAAATCAGCGTACACAACGTAACAAAAGTTTTTGGTAAATCGAAAAAAGCTCTTCAGCTTCTACAGGCAGGAGACAGCAAATCAGCGATCCTAAAGAAAACAGGGGCAACGGTTGGTGTCAATCAAGCGAGTTTTGATGTAGAAGAAGGAGAAATCTTTGTCATTATGGGCTTATCAGGAAGCGGTAAGTCAACCTTAGTCCGTATGCTCAATCGACTTATCGATCCAACAATCGGTCAAGTGTTAATTGACGGGATGGACATAGTCAAAATGAACAAAGAACAACTAAGAGAGGTACGTCGAAAGAAAATTAGCATGGTCTTTCAAAAATTTGCTCTCCTCCCCCACCGAACTGTGTTAGAAAATACAGAGTATGGTTTGGAAGTTCAAGGGGTGGCAAAGGAAACACGCATGCAAAAAGCAATGAATGCTTTAAAGTTAGTTGGACTTGAAGGCTATGAACATCAATACCCCAAGCAATTAAGCGGCGGGATGCAGCAAAGAGTAGGATTAGCTAGGGCATTAGCTAATGAGTCTGACATTTTACTAATGGATGAGGCCTTTAGCGCACTAGATCCCCTTATTCGTAAAGATATGCAGGATGAATTGCTTGAACTTCAATCTACCATGAAGAAAACTATTGTATTCATTACCCATGATTTAGATGAAGCCCTTAGAATTGGCGATCGAATTGCATTAATGAAGGATGGCTCCATTGTTCAAATAGGAACTCCTGAGGAAATCCTTATGAACCCATCAAACGACTATGTTGAGAGATTCGTAGAAGATGTTGACTTATCGAAAGTATTAACTGCCAATCATGTGATGAAACGCGCTGAAGCCGTTTCAGTCGAAAAGGGACCAAGGGTTGCCCTGCAAATGATGAAAGATTTAGGAATTTCGAGTATATATGTCGTTGATAAAAAGAAAACCTTACTCGGGGTGCTAACAGCCTCAGACGCAAAAGAAGCGATTGATCGGAATGAAACCATTTTAAGCCGCATTCAGGCCGAAGTCTCGACTGTTTCGCCTAGTACACTACTTGCTGACTTATTTGATCAAGTGTCTACCGCCTCCATTCCAGTCGCCGTAGTTGATGAGCACAAACGATTGAATGGAATCCTTGTCAGAGGAGCCGTTATTGGGGCGCTGGCTGGAAACAACGAGGCGATCAATCAACTGAATCAAGCAAAAGCTGAAGCCGCAGCAGATCAAGGAAACAGGGAGGTGAAAATAACATGGAAGAATGGTTCCCAAAAATCCCAATAGCTGATTGGGTAGATACCTTTGTCAATTGGATTACTATCAACTTGGAGGTAGCGTTTGATGGGATCACGAACCTTCTTCAATCGATTGTCGATGGAATGGTTAGTGGTTTTAGCTTTGTTCCTTCCTACGTATTTATTATTTTATTAACCTTGCTTGCCTTTGTGGTTTCAAATAAAGGAACAGCACTTTTCACCTTTATCGGTTTATGTCTCATCGCCAATCTTGGTTACTGGGAGCCGATGCTTGAGACCTTAGCTCTTGTGTTAACCGCCGTCATCATATCTATCGTTTTAGGCATACCGTTAGGAATTTGGGCCTCGCAAAAGCAAGTGGTCAAACAAGTCGTGACACCGATATTGGACTTTATGCAAACCATGCCTGCCTTTGTCTACTTAATTCCGGCTATTTTCTTTTTTAATATAGGTGTTGTCCCTGGTGTGGTCGCATCGGTTATTTTTGCTATGCCCCCAACGATTCGTTTAACGATTCTGGGGATTCAACAGGTTCCTGCTGATATTATTGAAGCTACTGAGGCATTTGGTTCGACGACTACCCAGAGATTACTTAAGGTACAACTTCCACTTGCCATGCCAACCATAATGGCAGGAATCAACCAGAGTATCATGCTTGCTCTTTCGATGGTCGTTATCGCATCCATGGTTGGTGCACCAGGACTTGGTGCGGATGTTTATCGTGCCGTTACACAAATTCAAATTGGTAAAGGATTTGAAGCCGGGCTGTCGATCGTTGTGATTGCGATCATACTGGACCGGGTTACTCAAAATATAGGAAAAAACAAAAAACAAGGAGGAACTGCTTAATGAGAAAAAAATGGATGTTATTACTATCTGCAGCTCTATTAACAATGGGGCTGGCTGGGTGTGGTTCAGACGAAGCTAGTAGCAAGGAAGACAAGGGCAATGCCTCAGTTGGTGAAAGCGTGGACTACAAAATTATTGGGATTGACCCTGGTGCAGGCCTCATGAAGGCAACTGCGAAAGTTCTCGATGAGTATCAATTAGACGATTGGAAACTAGTAGAAGGTTCTAGTGCAGCTATGGTAGCTACACTTAAGAAAGCCTACGACAAAAAAGAGCCTATTATTGTTACTGGATGGACACCACACTGGATGTTCGCTAAATTTGATTTAAAATACTTAGCTGATCCAAAAGGCGTGTTTGGTCAGGAAGAAACGATTAACACCATTGCCAGAAAAGGCTTAAAAGAAGATATGCCAGATGCCTATAAAGTGTTAGACCAATTTAATTGGACTCCAGATGATATGAACTCTGTGATGAATAGTATTGTTGACGGAGACAGTCCTGAGGATGCAGCAGCTAAATGGGTAAAAGACAATGCGGAAAAGGTAAGTGAATGGACGAACGGCGTGAAAAAAGTAAATGGTGACAAAATTAAGATCGGATATGTGGCTTGGGATAGTGAAATAGCAAGTACAAATGTCGTAGGGAAAGTATTAACTGACCTTGGCTATAAAGTTACCCTTACCCAAGTTGAAGCCGGTCCAATGTGGACAGGTGTGGCAGATGGAAGCCTTGATGCACATGTAGCTGGATGGTTGCCATCTACCCATGCTGACTACTATAAAAAATACAAAGGAAAATTTGAAGACCTAGGTGAAAACCTGAAAGGAACAAAGCTCGGCCTCGTAGTCCCAGCCTATATGGATATCGACTCCATTGAAGATTTGAAATAAGACACTTCATTTGATTAGAAAGAAGGCCATCTCTCGTCACTGAACAGAGGTGGTCTTCTTTTTTCATGCGTATCTAGTAAAACTTGTCGAAGAATAATAGAAGTAGTAACAGGGAAAATTAAAAATACCTATTGAAAAATACGCGCAAAACGAATAATATAGATAAAGTCTTAATAAATTGTTCGTGTTTTGGAGGAACTCATGTTTAAGCTAAAAGAAAATCAAACAAATACAAAAACAGAATTGCTTGCAGGCATCACGACCTTCTTTACCATGGTGTATATCGTCATTGTCAATCCAGTCATTCTAGCGGATGCGGGTGTGCCTTTCGAGCAAGTCTTTACCGCTACCATCATTTCTGCGGTGCTCGGTACCCTTTGGATGGGACTATTCGCAAACTATCCGATTGCCATCGCACCAGGAATGGGGCTTAACGCTTACTTCGCCTATTCGGTCGTTGGTGCACACCATAATATTACCTATCAAACTGCCTTTGCTGCCGTATTTATCGCCGGTGTTATCTTTATCATCCTATCCCTTACACCGTTACGTGAAAAATTAATCGAAGCCATTCCAGAAAACCTGAAATATGGGATAACAGCTGGAATTGGGTTGTTCATTGCTTTTATCGGACTGCGTTTGTCAAAAATTATTACAGCACATCCGACCAATCTTGTAGGACTTGGTGACCTGCATGTTGCTTCTGCCTGGCTGACACTTGTCGGCTTAGCTGTCACCTTAATCTTAATGATGTTTCGAATCAATGGAGCCTTATTTTTCGGAATGGTCATTACAGGGATCATCGCTTTCTTAACTGGTCACCTTTCCTTTGATAAAGGATTTATGTCGCTTCCATCCCTTCCTGAAGGACTGATCGTTGCGAACCCAGTGACAGCATTAACCGATGTCATTCAACACAGCCTATATGCTGTTGTGTTCTCGTTTATCCTTGTGACGATCTTTGACACAACCGGAACGATGATCGGTGTAGCCAATCAAGCAGGACTAATGAAAGGTGATAAATTGCCGCGTGCACGCCAGGCCTTACTTTCTGATTCGATTGCCACTACGATTGGTGCGATGTTCGGGACAAGCCCGACAACAGCCTATATTGAATCTACTTCTGGAGTGGCAGCCGGTGGCCGTACAGGTCTAACCTCTGTGACCGTTGCCGCATTATTTATCTTGTCAGCCTTCTTCGGTCCACTGGTTGGTGCCGTTTCTGGACTGTCTTCCATCACTGCCCCTGCCTTAATTATTGTCGGCAGTCTGATGATGGGAAGTATTGCGAAAATCCGTTGGAACGAACTTGATGAAGCCTTTCCTGCTTTCTTAACGATTTTGAGCATGCCGCTTACCTCAAGTATTGCAACAGGAATTGCCCTTGGCTTTATCAGCTATCCGCTTTTAAAAGTAGTCAAAGGAAATGGACGCGAAGTGCATCCTCTCCTATACGTATTCGCAGTATTATTCTTTTATCAACTTGCATTCTTACCACATTAAATAAAGAAGACGCCAAAGAGGCTGACATTTGAAATGTCAGCCTCTTTTGTATTCTTCATCCACTTGTAAAGTACCCGTAAGATCTTTGGCCACCCCTATTACATGAATTACCTTGTCATGGTCGTCTTTGACCGGGGTCAATTTTACCTCGAAAAGCTTCCAGCTCCTGTTATGAGTCGATATCCGATATCGGATGATGCACGGTTGCTTACTGTTAATCGTGTTCAAAAAGGTTCGTTTGTAAAACGTTTGGTCTTCCGGGTGCAGATTTGAAATGGAATTATAATTTTCATAGTAACTGGCTGGATAGCCAAGTACTGATTTATGTGAAGGAGAGGCATACTTAATTTTTCCATCCAGATCGAAAATTGTAATCAGGTCTGTCATATTATCAGCAACCAGTCGGTACATATCTTGACTTTCCAATAATGCTTTCTCGGTCTCTTTAAGAGTCGTAATATCACTGCACGAAACAATGACCTCTACTACTTTCCCACGTTTTTTCAACGGGCTTAATGCAGCCAAATAATAAATTCCGTTGACTTTCGCTTCGTACGTAACATTCTCTTCTCCATCCCAAGCTTTTTCATAAAAAGGAAGTTTTTCTTGAGCCTGCTTTTCCGGAAGGAATTCATGCAATTCTTTTCCGATGACCTGCTCTGGTACTAAACCAAAACGTCGAAGTAAAGTACCTTGACACAAGGTATGAACAAATTTCCCATCTATCTTTGTATACTTAATGGTCAATCCCTGCTGTCTCTGTAGGGTATCTTGTAATTCCTGACGTGCAATCCGTACCGTTTCTTCCATCCACATTCGTTTGGTTGTATCTTGCGAGATGCCGAACTTACTCACCGTTTCTTCTATTTTACTAAAGAACGCCTGATTCCAATCATTTGCTGGGATTGGCTCACTAAAGAAGAAGCCTTGTGCCGTATCGCAGAGATGCTGTTGTAAAAAGACAAGCTGCTCCCTTGTTTCGATCCCCTCAGCCACAACATTTAATTGTAAGGTATGGGCCATGGTAATAATGGTTTTGACGATGGTTTCGTCATTCGTTTGATTATACAGCTCCCTGACGAAGGACTGATCGATTTTTAGTGTATCTACCGGGAACTGTTTTAAGTAATTTAATGAGCTAAACCCTGTTCCAAAGTCATCAATACTAATTAAGAGACCAAGCTTTTTTAATTCTTGTAACGTGATGATGGTTCGTTCAATATCCATCGTCATGCTCTCTGTTATTTCAAGTTCTAAGTGCTGGGGTTCTAAGCCGGTCTCTTCCAGGACCTTTTTTACTGTCTGGACAATTTGGCATTGCGAGAATTGTCGGGCAGATAAATTCACGCACATCCTTGTATTGGGAAATCCCTGCTCAATCCACTTCTTTTGCTGCATACATGCCTCTTGAAGTACCCATTCGCCGATGGGGATAATTAACCCTGTTTCTTCCGCTACCGGGATAAATTGCGAAGGAGGAATCATTCCCTTTTCAGGATGATTCCAGCGGATAAGAGCCTCAGCCCCAATGACTTTCCCTGTCTTCAAATTAACTTTAGGCTGATAATGAAGAATAAACTCTTCCCGTTCAATCGCCTTATGCATATCCATTTCCATAAGAAGAGGATTCACATTCTCTATAATTTCTTTATTTGAATAAAAGCGATACGTATTTTTTCCTGCCTTTTTCGCTTGGTACATAGCAAAATCAGCATGCTTGATCAGTGTTTCCATTGTTTGTCCATCCTCTTGAAACAAACTGATACCAATACTTGGAGAAATAAATAAATCACTTTTGTTTATAGTAAATGGTGAGGCTAAAACGGAAAGAATCCGACTGGCTACCTTTTCGGCAATCATCCGGTCTGCATCATTTAGAATAACGATAAATTCATCTCCACCCTGCCTAAAAACCTGATCTTTTCCGAGAATAGCGGATTGTAACCGTTTGGCTACTTCTACTAACAGCAAATCGCCCACTGAGTGGCCAAACGTATCATTAATAGCCTTAAAGCGATCAAGGTCAATAAAAAGAATCGCCAATTTCCGATTCTTATCTTCTTCTAAATTAAGCTCCATTGACAGGTGATTTTCCAGGAGATTTCTATTCGGCAGACCTGTCAGGTAATCGTGGTAGGCTAAGTGTTGGATGGTTTCTTGGTTTTGAATTTGCTCCGTGATATCTTTTGCAATCCCATAAACGCCCACTACCTGTTCATTCACAATGATCGGTACACTGGTGACATTCAGGTGGATAATCTCTCCACTTTTATGATTCAAGCGAATGTGATGACTTTGAGGGTTCCCACCGTTTGTTGAAGTGGAGTCAAAAATATCGATGGTTTTCTGTAAATCATCCGTGTAGATGAAATCAGTAAAATGTTTATGCAGAAGTTCATCAGGACGATACCCTGAAATGGACTCACTGGCTTTATTTACACTAGTAAATTTCCCCTCTAAATCCAAGCTATAAACAGCATCGGAATGGTATTCGAATAAGGATTTGTAGCGCTGTTCGTTAATAGTCAATTGCTGTTGTAAATTCTTTTTTTCGGTAATGTCACTTCCAATTGCCATCAAGGCCGGCTTTCCGTTAAATATGACGGTAGAGCCAACCGCCTCTACGCAAATGGTCTCACCTGTCATGGTAATAAACTTATATTCATGGAGTGCCACACATTCACCGTTCATGACTTTCTGTAGATTGCTGACCATCTCTTCCTTACTATCATGGTGAACAAAATCAATCAGTGATTTTCCCAGTAGTTCTTTTTCATCAGGAGATTTTAACAAGCCCTGCGCAGCAGAATTAGCGTAAACAATTTTATGGTCCTGATAGACTAGTATGCCTTTAGGTGACAGTTCTACCAAGCTCCGATAACGATCTTCACTCTCAAGAAGCCTTGCTTCCGTTTGCTTACGTTCTTTCTGATGCGTCAGCATTCTCCAACAAATAAAGATGCCGCCAGTAATCATTAAACAAATGACTAAAAGAAGTGCCACAGTTCCCAAATAGACCCACCCCAGGATTCCGAATAATATATGGTTAAATATAGCACTAATTCCCTAGACGCTCACTGGCAAATTTCTTCCATTTAAAAAAACTGACCCCCAATGGGTCAGTTTTTTGACTATTTATTATGCTTCCTTCAACTTAGAACGATAGGCTCTGAATAACTTACCAGCTCTAACACTTCAACGGGCAATAGTCGCGGCGACTAGTTACCGTTCTTCTCCTTTTTTCTCGTCAACGGGCAGTAGTCGCGACGACTAGTTACCGGTCTCCTCCTTTTTTCTCGTCAACAGGCAGTAGTCACGGAGACTAGTTACCGTTCTTCTCCTTTTTTCTCGTCAACGGGCAGTAGTCGTGGCGACTAGTTACCGTTCTTCTCCTTTTTTCTCGTCAACGGGCAGTAGTCGCGACGACTAGTTACCGTTCTCCTCTTTTTTTCATGTAAACGGGCAGTAGTCGCGACGGCTAGTTTCCGTTCTCTTCCTTTTTTCTCGTCAGCGGGCAATAGTCGTGGCGACTAGTTACCGTTCTTCTCCTTTTTTCTCGTCAACGGGCAGTAATCTTTATCTAATACCCGTCCTCCTCTTTCTACTCGAGGATTAGTCCCTGTCTAGCTCTAGGAAGAAATACATAAAAAAATCCAACCCCTAAAAGTTAGGAATTGGATCGTAATAGCTGTTCTTATTCAAATAAAGGACTTACTGGTCTTTCGTTGTGAATTCGGTCAATCGCTTCCGCAAGCAATGGAGCAACCGATAAGGATATAACCTTGCTGAACATCTTCTCCTCTGGCAGCTCAATCGTATTCGTTACAACCAACTCTTTAATAGGTGAAGCTTCGATTCGGCTGACAGCTGGTCCTGATAGAACAGGATGTGTACAGCATGCATACACAGCCTTCGCTCCTTTTTCCATTAGCCCTTGCGCTGCAAGAGTAATCGTCCCAGCCGTATCAATTAAGTCGTCAATAAGGATGCAATTTTTCCCATCGATATTACCGACAATATTCATGATTTCCGCAACGTTCGGCTTGGGACGACGCTTATCAACAAAAGCAATCGGAACATGTAAGCGGCTTGCCAATTTTCGCGCTCTCGTTACCCCGCCATTATCTGGAGCAACAACCACCACATCCTCTAATCCCTTCTCTTCAAAGTACTCCGCTAAAATAGGAACACCGATTAACTGATCAACAGGGATATCAAAGAAACCTTGGATCTGTGGTGCATGCAAGTCCATTGTTAAAACCCTAGTGGCTCCCGCTCTTTCTAAAAGGTTCGCAATCAGCTTAGCCGTAATTGGTTCCCGTGAACGTGCCTTTCTGTCTTGACGAGCATACCCATAATATGGAATAACCACATTGATCGCTTTTGCCGAAGCTCTTTTCAATGCATCAATCATAATAAGGAGCTCCATGATATATTCATTCCCTGGCTGTGAAGTAGATTGAACTAAGTACACTTCACTTCCACGAACACTCTCTTCTATGTTAATATGAATTTCACCATCACTAAAACGAGATACAGAGCTTCTTCCTAACTCACAACCTAGAATCTGCGCCATCTCTTCTGCTAGCTTACGATTGGAATTTAACGTAAACATTTTAAAACATTCTTTTGTTTGATAAGCCACGGTAAGTCCTCCAGCTATTTTCATGATTTGAACCTTGGTCCTATCCTATCTTACCATAATCATTTAACGGGTTAAAATGTTTATCCTATTATTATGATGACAATATGTACCACATGTGGGGAGCTTATTGATTATAATCCCAAAGGATCGTCCATTTCCCTTTTTCCTCGACCACAAATACCTCTTGTTTCAAGTCAAAATTCCCGTATTTTCCTTTGTAAGTTTGAGTAACCGGGACTTTATACACATTTTTCAAGGAAGGGCCTGTTTTAGACATTTTCCAATCCTTTAACTCCTCTAGCTCGCCCATCGTATAGGAAAAAGTCTCTACCCCGAAATGATTCATAAATACATGGGCACGATCTTGAATATAGTTTCCTTTGCTGAATTTCTTCTTCATCGCGGAATGAAATAACGCCCAGGAGCTGGCAAAATCGCCTTCTTGTTCATAGCTATAAAATTCATCGACCACTCCTTTTGCCTCATCACTATTCGAAGAAAAGGCTGATCGCAGGAATAAAAAAACGGCAAAAATAACGGCAAGTACCAGAATGCCGCTTAGTAATTTTTTAGTTGAAGCTGTTTTTTTCCGCATGGTGGATACTCTCCTTTAGTTTCTCCCTTTTACCAAAGAATATGTCCCACCATGTCCAAATATTAGTTTAACTTTATATTCATCAAAGGAAGGGAAGTAACCTTTGCTTAATTTTCGACTTTTTTCTGAAATATTCGTAAAATAACGTTTTAGACACGAACCTTGTCAACCCCATTTACATACACAAAAAATGGTATTTTTTATAAAAAATAGTAGAATGTAAGGATGCTATTTTTATTAAAAGAATAGTCCATGACCCTAAGAATTGAGCAATTTTTTAGACGACAGGGCTGCCTGAAGAAAATCTATCTGTAAAATCCTACCTTAAATATGACAAAAATCGTATGATATGCTGTTGCTGTTAAGTCATAGCAGTTTTCATCTTAAGGAGGATGGTTTCATGTTAAAGAAAAAAGCAATGTTAACTGTAGTTGCGGCTGCAGCCGTGGTAATAGCAAATCCTATTTTAAATAAAGCACATGCTGCAACGTTTACACCTACATCACAAGAAAAGGTGTATGTCTATAACGCTTCAAACATGGATGAGATTAATAGCATCATTGAAAAATATTTAGCTAGTCTTGGTATGACGGTTTCTCAAAACACGGTGAAGCAATCTGCGCCAACTCCGTCACCGGTACCTACACCAGCTCCTGCACCAACAACTGAGCAAACAACTCAAGCCTCAACCACACCAGTACAGCAAGATCCTGCACCTGCAGAGACTACTACTACATCGGAATCTACTTATAGCTTAGGTGCGTATGAGCAGAAAGTGGTTGATTTAACGAATCAAGAGCGTGCAAAGAATGGGTTACCTGCGCTAAAAGTAGATTTAACGCTGAGCAAAATGGCTCGTGATAAATCACAAGACATGTCTACCAATCACTACTTTAGCCATACAAGCCCAACTTACGGCTCACCGTTTGACATGATGAAGAAATATGGTATTACTTACCGTTATGCGGGTGAGAATATTGCGATGGGTCAGAGAACGCCTGAAGAAGTAGTGACAGCTTGGATGAATAGTGAAGGTCACCGTAAAAATATCTTAAGCCCGAACTTTACTTCTATCGGGGTTGGATATGTAGCGAACGGAAATTATTGGACACAGGAGTTTATCGGTAAATAGAAAGTGACAGGAAAGTTGCTTTATAAGAGACAAATCACCGTTAATGGGTCGCGTAGAAGATTTCTACGCGACCTTTTTGTGTTATTCGCTTCATCTTAGGTAACATAGACTTCTTCTACGTTACCCGTTGCTTCTTTTTCTACCCTCTTCGGGCACGTAGACTTCTTCTACGTTACCCGTTGCTTCTTTTTCTACCCTCTTCGGGCACGTAGACCCCTTCTACGTTACCCATCGACCCTTTTTCCACCTTCTTCGGGCACGTAGACTCCTTCTAAGTTACCGCTTGCTTCTTTTTCCAGACTCTTCGGGCACGTAGACCCCTTCTACGTTACCCGTTGCTTCTTTTTCTACCCTCTTCGGGCACGTAGACCCCTTCTACGTTACCCGTTGCTTCTTTTTCTATCCTCTTCGGGCACGTAGACCCCTTCCACGATACCCATCGACCCTTTTTCCACCTTCTTCGGGCACGTAGACTCCTTCTAAGTTACCGCTTGCTTCTTTTTCCAGACTCTTCGGGCACGTAGACCCCTCTCAAACGCCACGATATTACGTTTGTCGAAATAAATTTACACTCCAGCTATCTATTTCAATTTTACTACTATAAAAATAGTGTTATATTTTTATAGGAACTTTATTTCCAGTAAAAAAACAGGAGGATACATATATGAAAAAATGGCTTTTTTCTTTGACCATGTTAGCAGCGGTACTCTTCTGGGTAGACCAACCCAAGGCTTTCGCCTTCACTGACATGGACTGCAAAGATTTTTCCAGCAAACAAGCCGTCATGGAATTTTGGTATAAAAATGGATACAGCGCCAGCTACGATCCGCACCGCCTAGACGGGGACAACGACGGCCTTCCATGCGAAGTGTCAAGTGGAGAATACAGCAGCTTTATATCAAGTAAAAGTACAAGCAGCAACTCAAGCACAAGCGCATATACAGGCTGGAAGTCCGTTAATGGACAATGGTACTACTATTCATCTGGGAAGATCTACAAAGGATGGCTAGCAAACAGCGGCCACTGGTATTACTTTGATAGTAAAGGTGTCATGAAAACTGGCTGGGTATTTGATGGGACATGGTACTATCTAAACAGCAGTGGTCAAATGATGACCGACTGGGTGAAAGTCGGCGGCTCTTGGTACTTTTTTTATACAAACGGAACAATGAGCACAGGCTGGCATAAAGAAGGCAACTCTTGGTATTATTTACAATCCAGTGGAGCAATGAAAACCGGTTGGGGAAAGATCACAGACTCATGGTACTTCTTTACTAACTCCGGTGTGATGCAAACTGGCTGGGTAAAAGACGGAAGCAACTGGTATTACCTGCTTGACAGCGGGGCAATGAAAACCGGCTGGCTGCACCAAGGGACAAAGTGGTATTTCTTACAAGCTACTGGTGTGATGGCAGCTAATACAACGGTGAATGGGTATCTCCTTGGTCAAGATGGTGCCTGGGTTCAGGTGCAATATGTTGCTTTGGGCGATTCCTTAGCAGCAGGTCAGACTCCATACAGGGAAGACGGTCTAGGTTACCCGGACTATATCGCTGAAAGCTTTGGAAAAAGCTATCAATTACTAGATTTCGATAACTTTGGTGTTTCTGGATATACCTCTGTAGATGTAGTAAATGACATCCTAACTAGTGAGGCTGTCCGTAATGAAATCTCAGAAGCAACGCATGTTACAATTGATATTGGCGCAAATGACCTCATTCCTGTGTTAAAGACCAATCCAGCTCAAGTACCGCAGACCATTGCAACGGTGAGCGAAAATATCAATACGATTCTAAGCACAATCGATCAGTTAAATCCAAATGCTAAGGTATATGTAATGGGCTATTACAACCCATTCCCATACTATCCACAAGAGCAGCAAACAATGTTACTGCCAATTCTAGCATTTAATAATCAAATTGCTACACTCGCGGGATTAAACGGCGATACATTTGTACCAACTGACACCATAATTGCTGGTAACTACACAGAATTTATTCCAAATCCAAATGACATCCACCTAAGCCTAACCGGCTATCAAACAGTGGCGGGAGAGTTTTGGAAGGTAATGAAATAACAGATAATAAAAGAGCTTGGGGCCCCAAGCTCTTTTTCTATTCCCGGTACCAGTTCTCATCGAATGATAGGTTCAATGCTTCCCCAAACATCTTGCCAAATTTGATAAATCCTCTTCCCCTGGCTGTAATCAGCTTTCCATCTTGCACTACCAGCTCATCTGAGTAATGTTCCCTTTCAAAAACCCCCGATAGGTTCCGGTCCTCTTCGGTCATTCCAACGGTATATTTTTTTCCTTTTAATAAACCTGCTTTTGCCAAAAGGAACGGTGAACTTGAAATACTTGCAATCACAGATACATTCTTTTCTAGCAGACTTAAAAACTTAAACAGTTTTGTTTCGTCTTTTAATGCAAAAATATCCATACAACCTGTTAACAATAGGCTATCGATATCACCGAGGTTTACCTCTTCAATAGTCATGTCAGGTACAACAGTCAGTCCCGCCTCCCCTCTAATAGGTTCATGATTTAGTCCGACAATGATCACAGGTTTCTCTCCCTGCATCAATATCGATAACGCGACACTGAGTTCATACTCGCTAAATTGTGGATATAATAGAACGGCTGTCTTTTTCATTATACTAGCGCCCCTTTTTAAAAAAGGGACTGTAATTCTGAGTAGAATTACGCCCCTTGATATTAACTATTAATGGTTTTATTCGATGCCTCTTTTGCAAACATCACTTTCAAATTAGACCATTTGAACTTCTCTCCATAGACCATAACGCCTTTCACATAAATTCTTGAGGCAAGATAGGCGATGAAGAGGATCGAAGCTACTAAAATGCTTCCGCTCAATGCAAGTTGACCAGCTGTCATTTCTCCTAGGACATATTTGGAGAAGGCAACAATAGGAGAAAAGAACGGGAAATACGTCCCAAAGGTAACGAGTCCACCTGTTGGGTCCATCAAGGTTTTCATTCCCACAAACAAGGCACCCATGACAAGCACCATCACCGGCCCCATGACACTTCCCAAATCCTCCGTCCGTGAAATAAGTGATCCAAGTGCTGCAAAACAAAGAGCGTACACAAGATATCCGCAAACAAAGAAGAACACAAACAACGCTACTAACGGGGCATCGATTTGCGATAGGTCGAAGGTAAAGCCCACGATTCTCAGCTCGTCGGACTTGACCCACCCTAATAAATAGCCAATATATCCTGATAAAAAGAAGATAGTTACTTGAATTAACCCTGCTGTCAGATTGGAAAGGACCTTCGCAAACAGCATATAAATCGGCTTTATTTTTGTAATCATGACTTCCATGACACGAGTCGATTTTTCCCCCGTTATGCTCATCGCAATTCCTTGACCAAACAAGAGAATAAATGTGTACATTAAGAAGATAAAGACATATACAATCCCAAGACTTCCATTATTTTTTGCCAACATGGTTTCGTCTACAGGGATACTCTGAAACAACTGGTTCATAACATCATTCGATAAGGAATGTTCCGCTGATACCTTTGCCATATACTGCTGTTGCAGCTGAGCGGAAAAAGGATAAAGAACACCTGGATCTGGCGAACGATGATAAAAATACTGGAGCACCGGAAGGGAGTCCTTCTCTTTAATGACCACTAAATGATCCAGGTCCTGATCTTGGATTCGTTTCTTCTCTTTCTTGATATCTTGTTGTTTCTTTGTAAAAAGAGTCAATTCATCAATATTTTTTTTCAATAATGCTTCATCAATCTGATAGGAAGATAAATTGACGACGGAAACACGAACCTCGTCTTTACTAGAGGAGAAATGGTTATAGGCTAAAAATCCGAGAATCACAACGGAAATCACAACAGATGTAATCCGAAACCCTTTGGACCGAATTTGTTCTTTTAAATGAAAGAAGTAAGAAATCCATAATGCTTTCATTCTATGACCCCACCTTATCTATGAAAATCTGATGAAGGGTAGGCTGAAGGAAAGTGACTTCATTCACAGGAATCCCCTCATGTTTTAATTGCGACAACACGGTAAGTGGATCCTGATCTCTTGTTAATGAAACAATGACACGTTTCAGTTCCTGTTCAAAGGAATACTGATGCTGCAGGCAGAATCCCTTCAATTTTTCTACATCCCCGTACAGTGACAAGTACATAACCCCATAGGATGCTTTCACTGCTTCTAGTTCTCCACCCAAGAGGACTCTTCCATCCTTTAAGAGCACTACATTTTTGCAAAACTTCTCCACCTGATCCATCTGGTGGCTGGACATGATGATAACCTTGCCCTTCTCTTTTTCTTCCATAATAACCTCTGTTAAGAGATTCGTATTTACTGGATCAAGCCCACTGAACGGTTCATCTAAAATGATTAATTCCGGATTATGTAAAAGTGTTGCAGCCAGCTGTACCTTTTGTTGGTTCCCTTTTGATAATTCGCCTGCCAGCTTGTTTTTGTACATGCCAATATCAAACCGATCTATCCAGTAATCAATGCTTTTCTTAATTTCGATTCGACTCATTCCTTCTAATTTCCCAAAATAGGACAATTGATCAATCACCTTAGTTTTGGGATATAACCCTCTCTCTTCGGGTAAATAGCCGAATGACGTATGTTTCAAGCCTTTTTTGCTATTCCATAACACATTGCCATAATTAGGAGCGACAAGACCAAGCATCATTTTGATTGTCGTTGTCTTCCCTGCCCCATTTCGTCCAAGGAGACCGAATACTTCGCCTTTCGAAACCGTGAACGATAAGGATTCCACGGCAGCTTTTTCCCCATAATATTTTGCTAGGTTTTGTACTTCTAACAACCTGTTTCCCCCTTCATTCGCCCCTGTTTGGGACAATCTTCCTATTTAATCGTAAATGACAGATTGTTCACTTTCAAGGAATTTTTTCCATAATAGCGAAAGACTTTCAAATAATTGCCACTCGCAAATTAACAATTAATTTACAATTCACATATACAAACTCAATAAACGGGCTATATAATTAGTCATGTAATCAATCGATTCCTAAAGGAGTGGTTGTCATGCTAGATATGTTGATAAGAATAATGATTTTAACTTCCTTTTGTACAATTCTCGCACCTTAAGTCTTTATTTATATAAGAAAAGCGCAAGCGCCTTGGTCAGCCCCGACAGGCAAATGTTCTTCGGCAAGAAAAGTCGCTCTTTGACTTTACTTGCCGAAGGTTATTTGACCCGAGGGGCTAGGCGCTGGAACTGGACAATTCTCGAAGTCGAGTTTTATTCTTTCTTATTTTAAAATAAGAGCCGTAATCTCAAGGATTACGGCTTTTTTGTGATCAATATTAGAGGGTTTCCTCAAACCATCCGAGAATATAATCTAACCGGCTTTTTCTAAGGCTTGGCTTGCCGCTTCTTGAAAGCTCGTGGTTTTCTTCTGGAAAACGAACGAATTTCGTTTTCTTGCCTAATCGTTTTAAGGCGATAAATAGCTGTTCAGCCTGCTCAATTGGGCAGCGGAAATCCTTCTCACTATGCAAAATTAACAGCGGGGTTTCTACTTTTTCAACATATGCAAGCGGAGAATGCTTCCACAGCTTTTGAATATCGCGGAAATCACCGTCGATTTGCCACTCCGTGAAATAATAGCCGATATCGCTGACTCCATAAAAACTAATCCAGTTCGAGATAGACCGCTGAGTTACCGCAGCTTTAAATCGATTCGTATGGCCGACAATCCAATTCGTCATAAAACCGCCGTAGCTTCCGCCGGTAACACCGAGACGTTTCTCATCAATAAAATCATAGGTTTCCAACACATAATCCACGGCACTCATGAGATCCTGATAGTCGTTGCCGCCATAATCACCACGAACGGCATCAACGAATGCTTGCCCATATCCGTGCCCACCTCTTGGATTCACGTATAGTACCGCATAGCCCTTTGCTGCTAAAATCTGAAACTCATTCATGTAGGTATTTCCATACATCATATGGGGTCCACCATGAATTTCAAGTAATAGCGAGTATTTCTTCCCTTTTTCAAAACCAACCGGCTTCATCAGCCAGCCATGTACCTTCCAACCATTTGCTCCTTCAAATTCAATGGCCTCAGGCTGAGACAACGTCGTTTTAGTTAAAAATGAATGGTTCACCTGCGTGCGCTTTTCAAGGGCTGCTTCCCCTGAAAGGTTGAGCAAGTACAAGTCCCCGATATCGGTTGGCTTACTAATCGCAGTTATTGCTTTCTGCGATTCCGAGTGAATCGCATACCCGTAAACATGTTGCTCACCCACGAGTATAGGTTGGATGTCGCCATTTATATTGCTGAAATAGAGATTGATATTCCCTTTTTCGGCCCCGACGAAATAGAACCCATTGCTGTCACTGTTCCACTGCAATCCTGGAGAGGAAGCCCCTTGATGGAAGTCTCCCACCATATAGTCACCCACTGGTACATCCCAGTTAGTTGTGACACACTTCAGTTCTTTCGTTTGGAAAGAATACATCCAGATTTTTGTATGCGTGGCATTCTCAAATTCCCTTTCATGCCCTAACATCCCAAGATACTTCCCATCTGGTGACCAAGCAGCACTGCCAAAATAGCCGGTGGAATCAGTCACTGCTGTTAATTCCTTTTTGGCGATATCTAATAGAAACACATCATAAATAAACGATGCATCTGAATCCTCTGATAAATCCGCTCCAACCGCAAGATACTTCCCGTCGGGTGACCAATTGTAGAGTGACACGTCATGCTCGCCTTCGGTGAGTTGCGTTAATTCACCAGTTTTTACATCAGCCAATACAACTTGTTGGAAGGTTCCTTGCCAAAAGCCGCTGGCATCTGATTTATAGCGCATTTTCGTCACTTCTAGCGGTACTGGTTTCTCTTGCTTTTTCTCTTCATTTTTATCAAAAATAGTTTGCTCTGGTTTCATGGAAGTAGTAAAAGCGATTTGGCATCCATCTGGTGACCATACAGGATTGCTCGCCCCACTTGGAAGAAAGGTTAGTTGTCGCGCTTCTCCCCCGTGTGCACTTAGTATATGGATTTGATTTTTCCCGCTTCGGTTGGAAACAAACGCAAGCTCCCTTCCATCTGGGGACCAACGAGGTGAATGGTTTTTCCCTTTTCCATACGTCCATTGAACTGGCTGTTCAACATTTCCAGTTGTTTGGTAAAAAATATGTGACTGATATTCATCCGTTTCTTGATCAATGGTTGTTTGCACATAAACGAACGATTGTCCATCCGGAGAAACTTGTGGATTTACCACAGATTTCAATTCATATAAATCCTTTGATTCGACTCCTCTACCTGCCATCTCGCTGCCCCCAATTATATTAATCTTCACCCTCTTTTATTTCGACAATAGAAATATGTTTCCCTTCTGGTATGAAAGGGTATTGTGTATGGAAACAAGAAAAGCGAAAGCGCCTTGGTCAGCCCCGACAGGCAAATGTTCTTCGGCAAAAAAAGTCCGCCTTTTGACTTTTATTGCCGAAGGTTATTTGACCCGAGGGGCTAGACGCTGGAGCTGGACAATTCTCGAAGTCGAGTTTTATATGCTTATATTGAAAAAAAACCGAGGAATAAATCCCTCGGTTTCTCTTCTAGCTAGCTTTGTAGCAGCTTGCACGGTTACTTCGTTGTCAGCTACAAATTATACAATGTTGAATCTATTACCACTTCAACATTAGCATCTGCATCAACTTTTTCACAAATAAAACAAAAGAATTTACTGTAGCTTCTAGTTTTGCATCTTTAATAGTTTCAGATGGACTAACTACTTTTGTTGCTTCTTCAGTTGTTTTGTCTGCTTCAACTGTTGCAGTTTCTTCTGTTGCATTGT
Organism: Bacillus sp. (in: firmicutes); assembly: GCA_039832695.1. GTDB lineage: Bacteria > Bacillota > Bacilli > Bacillales > Cytobacillaceae > Neobacillus. The sequence continues at coordinate 206,384 of JBDOMM010000027.1, read as the reverse complement.
CTGCTTCAACTGTTGCTGCTTCTTCTGTTGCATTGTCTGCTTCAACTGTTGCTGCTTCTTTTGTTGCATTGTCTGCTTCAACTGTTGCTGCTTCTTCTGTTGTACCTTCTGTTTCCACAGCTGTTGCTTCTTCAGCAGGTTGGTCAGTTACCACTTCAGTTGACTCTTCTGCCGGCTGTTCAGTTACAACATCAGTTGCTTCTTCTTCTGAACCAGCTAATACTGCAGAGTTTGGTGCTGCATGTAATTTTGCTGTTTCACTTGCATGAGCGCTTGCTTGAGACTTTGCTTTGTTAGCTGCAGATGGGTTTACTTTTTCAGTAGTTTCTTCAGCTTTTTCTTGTTCAGTTGCATCGTCAGTTACTACTTCTGTTGCTTCTACTGTTGTATCGTCTGCTTCAACTGTTGCAGTATCTTCTGTTGTACCTTCAGCTTCTACTGCTGTTGTTTCTTCTGTTGTTTCTTCTGTTTCCACAGCTGTTGCTTCTTCAGCCGGCTGTTCAGTTACAACATCAGTTGACTCTTCTTCTGAACCAGCTAATACTGCAGAGTTTGGTGCTGCATGTAATTTTGCTGTTTCACTTGCATGAGCGCTTGCTTGAGACTTTGCTTTGTTAGCTGCAGATGGGTTTACTTTTTCAGTAGTTTCTTCAGCTTTTTCTTGTTCAGTTGCATCGTCAGTTACTACGTCTGTTGCTTCTTCAGTCGCATCGTCTGCTACTACTTCTGTTGCTTCTTCAGTCGCATCGTCCGCTACTGCTTCAGTTGCTTCTTCAGTTGCATCGTCTGCTACTACTTCTGTTGCTTCTTCAGTTGCATCGTCTGCTACTACTTCTGTTGCTTCTTCAGTCGCATCGTCTGCTACTACTTCTGTTGCTTCTTCAGTCGCATCGTCTGCTACAACATCAGTAGTTTCTTCAGCCGGCTGTTCAGTTACAACATCAGTTGCTTCTTCTTCTGAACCCGCTAATACTGCAGAGTTTGGTGCTGCATGTAATTTTGCTGTTTCACTTGCATGAGCGCTTGCTTGAGACTTTGCTTTGTTAGCTGCAGATGGGTTTACTTTTTCAGCATCGTCTTCATCTTCTAAAACAGCCTGTGCATCGTCTTCGTCATTTGACTTAACAATAACATGCGTTTCTTTTAACATTCTCTCAGACTTAGATTTCTCATCTTCATCTTCTTTTTCTTCCGTCTTTACTGCTTTATCTGCATCAAGATCGGAATCTTTTTCATCTTCTTTAACTGCTTCTTCTTTTTCTTCATCCTTCACCGCAACATCGTCTTTTTCAACTTCTGCTGGTTCAGTCATTTCAGGTTCAGTTGTTTCAACAGGCTCAGTCGTTACAACTGGCTCAGTTGTTACTTCTGTTTGTTCCGGAGTAGCTTCCTCTGTAGCAGGTTGTTGAACTGGAGTCTCTTCAGTTGCCTCTACTTTAGGCTGTTCAACTTTACCGTGCACAGCTGAATTTGGTGCAGCATGCATCTTCGCTGTTTCACTTGCGTGGATACTTGCTTGTGACTTGCTAGCCTTGCCTACCTGAGCCTTAACAGAAGCCTTTACTTCTAATTTTGGCTGTACCCTAACTGCCGCATGGCCATTTCCGTTCATCTTGATACTATTTCCATTGTTCACGTGAACACTTTGCCCAGCATTACCATTTCCATGGCCTGCTGCTTCAGTAAAATGTCCTCCAGCAAAAACTCCAAAAGATACTGCTCCAGCTAATACAAGAGATTTAAAGACTTTATTGTAATTTAGGTAATGTTTCATTTTTTATTTCGCTCCTTTTATTATGTGTTCCGTTGGCTTTTAGCTGCGGGTAACCGTTTCTAATAAAGGAGCTTTCTGCGGTGGTGGTGAAGGTGGAGCATTTTCCCATTGATGAATCATCCATGCAATCCGTGAATGGAAAGGATGAACAAGCTGGACGTCATAAAGATCATTCCAGTCAAACCATTTATCCATCATTCCCAACGAACCTACTCCCAGATTGCTTCGATCATTGGAAGTCCCGCCTGAACTATTCGTTCGTTGGCTGGCACTTAATGATTGGCTGATTGTTGGAATTTCTTCCTTACTTTCTGGGATGGGTCCCTGCTTTTGCGGTTCCTTCACAGGGGTTTCAAAACTGCTTTCCTTTTTGGATAGCGGTACATACGAACTCTTTTGTTGAGAATCTAACGAGTTCACTCTCTTTATATGAGTTTTAACCGCTGCCTCTTTATGTAAGGAATAAACATCAGGCTTTTTAACAACCTTATCAGAAGCTGTTTGTTCCTCGAGTACTACTTGTTTCTTTTCCTGTCGTGCTGTGCCTTTTCCATTCCCGCGAGTATAAGTGCTGACCTCCGGTTTTTTTGTCGGAAGTTCAACTTTTACTTTTGCCTGACTCGGCAAGTCGGTTGGTTTGTGTACAGCAGCCTGTTGAGGAATACTATTGTATGCCTGCTGTTTCGATTTACCCTGATTGGATTGTGCATTGTTTGGGACCACAATCGATTTTTCTTGGGATTTTGCGCTCTCTGTTTTTACCGGAATAATCGTTTTTTCTGTTGCATGATCAGATTTAGCTGAAGATTGACTTTGAACGAGCCCTTTTGAAGATTGTTGCTGGCCATTTGAGTCGTTCTTTTCAGCAAATGCTTGACCTGGTAAAAACATCGCTGCTCCGACCATCAATCCCGTGATAAGAAAATGGCGGATGTGCAAGATTTCACCCCCTTTCAACGAATCGTACCTTCATGGAGACCATTCGAGGTGAAAAAATAGTTTTTGACCGTTTTCGGCACGATTCGCAAGAAACGCTTCTTTTCACCTAAAACTAGATGAATCAAAATGCCCTTATTATTGGAAATTTTTTAAAAATAGAGCCTATTCTTGGGAGTAGCTGAAATAGTTCTGTCGAAAAAAAGTGATCCGCTTACTGTCAGGATTTTTATCCACTTTTTATGTTTATGTGCTATTTTTGAAGGGAATATATCCATTAGGGTAAGATACATAATGCACTACAGTAAAAAACTGAACCGAATAGTTAAAAACCCAACATTATGACCATACTGATGAAAGCAATGATTCGTTTGTCAACTTTCAGGTAGGAGTGGATTTCATGGAAGAAAAGGGGAATTTTTTCGCGGGGTTGTTGTGGGGGACAACGTTAAGTGTCCCACTGTGGATTGCTTTTCTCGGATGGATAAAAATAGTCATTGGTTTTTTCTATAATTAATCCTTAATAAAGATGAGGCCGGACCCATGTATGTGGGATCCGGCTTCTTTTATATTTACCTATGTACGTATGCAACTAGATACGTCTATTTTTGGCTTCTTCTTGCCGAAAAAAGTAGATCTAGAACCGGACTACTTCTACTTTTTGCTGCTTCTTGCTTATAAAAGTAGATCTAGACACTGGCTACTTCTACTTTTTGCTGCTTCTTGCTTATAAAAGTAGATCTAGACATTGGCTACTTCTACTTTTTACTCCTTCTTGCTCATAAAAGTAGATCTAGACCCTGGCTACTTCTACTTTTTGCTGCTTCTTGCTCATAAAAGTAGATCTAGACACTGGCTACTTCTACTTTTTGCTGCTTCTTGCTTATAAAAGTAGATCTAGACACTGGCTACTTCTACTTTTTACTCCTTCTTGCTCATAAAAGTAGATCTAGACCCTGGCTACTTCTACTTTTTGCTGCTTCTTGCTTATAAAAGTAGATCTAGACCCTGGCTACTTCTACTTTTTACTCCTTCTTGCTCATAAAAGTAGATCTAGACCCTGGCTACTTCTACTTTTTGCTGCTTCTTGCTCATAAAAGTAGATCTAGACCCTGGCTACTTCTACTTTCTGCTGCCACTTGCTCAAAAAAGTAGATCTACATCCTGGCTACTTCTATTTTTTGCTCCTCTTTCTAAACAGATAAAAGTAAATATAATCATTTCTACTAATCCCCTCATTTTCTTTTTCTTGAATACAAAAAAGCAGTGTAATTTCTAATATTAGAATCACACTGCTTCGCACTCCGCTCCGTGTCCTATACCACGGCTTGCCTCCGCTGTTTCGCTTCACGGCGTTGTTCCTTAATCATCACTCCGCCAATCAAACCAATAAGCGAAAAGATAACCGGAATGATAAATCCATAGTGATAGCCGACGTTCACCGGCGAAGAGTGGAAATGGTCGAGTACCTTCCCGAAAATCCCCGGCAACAGGACGGCACTTAGAAAACCACCGGTATTGGCTACCCCTGACACGACACCGACGACCTTGATATCAAATGATTTCCGTACGACAGCAAACGTCAGCGCACTTGCTCCATTTCCGTAGCCGATGACGAAAAAGATCAGAACAAGCAGCGGATAGGAAGGCTTCCCGTTCAAAATTAAAAACGAAATCCAACTGACCAAGACAAGTAAATGCACTACAATATACGGACGTTTAATCGAATCCACACGGCTTGAGATCCAACTAGTCAGAGGTGCACCCAAAAGAGCTCCGACCAATCCTATCATAATCAGCTGACTAGAACCGGAACGCGACATGCCATATACATGCATTCCATATGGTACGGCCCACGAACCGATAAATCCGACATACGTACCAACCACGCCAAAATGACAAAGGAAAGTAGCCCATGCCTGCCGGTCCGAAAAGATTCGACGCAGCAAAACTAGCGTTTTTTCCCGTTCCTTTTTTGGTTTGACAACTTTTGTACCTTCATCCTTAAATAACTGTTTTGGTTTTCTAACTAACACATAGTACAAAAGAATCCCCGCTAAAACTAACACAATCCCCGTCGTGAAAAACGGTGTACGCCAGCCTGCTTCAGCGATCCAGGCGGAGTAGGGTACGGTTGCCAAAAGGAATCCGAGACTGCCTGTCATTCCCGCAAACCCAAGCAAACGGACAAATTCGTTCACCTTAAACCATTGACTTAAAATCAACACCAAATTTACCCAAATAGTTGCATCCCCAATCCCCGCTAAAAAGCGAGCAAATAAAAGGACATATTCATTCGGCGCCACACTGTAAATGAGTGTTCCGATTCCATTTAGAAGTGCCCCGATTACGAGGAAAAAGTTCGGCCCAAAACGGTCAGACAGGATTCCAATCGGAATCTGCAGCCCTGCATAGGCAAAAAATTGAATACTTGTTAATAATCCGATGGTAGATGCGGTTAGACTGAAATCCTTCATTAGTTGATCGGAAATCAATCCCGGGGCTGTTCGCTGGCTCACAATGAGACCATACGCAAATAACACTGTGGCAAAAACAACCCATCTGTACCTGCTATTCTGTTTTTCCAATACTCTCGTCTCCCGTTTGTGCGATATTCAACCTATTATACACTAATTTTTCCAAAATATCGGTTTAAGTGATTCCTCTAGCATACAGGAAAATTTTGCTATACAATCGAACTATGAGTAACTGAAGTGTGGTGAGTGAAATGTTTAAACTTTTATTAATAGAAGATGATACAACGCTATTTCATGAAATAAAGGAGCGGTTAATCGACTGGTCTTACGATGTGGTGGGGATATCGGATTTCAGCAAAGTTCTCCAGGAATTTACCGAACAGAAACCGGACTTAGTCATTATCGATATCCAATTGCCGAAATTCGATGGGTTTCACTGGTGCCGAATGATTCGTTCCCATTCCAACGTGCCCATTCTGTTTCTATCCTCGCGCGACCATCCCACCGATATGGTGATGTCGATGCAGCTGGGGGCGGATGACTTTATTCAAAAACCGTTCCATTTTGAAGTCCTGATTGCCAAAATTCAGGCGATTCTTCGTCGTGTCTATAATTACAATTCAGAACAAACGGAGCTGAAAACGTGGTGCGGGGCCACTATTGATTATCCGCGCAATACCGTCAGCCATGACGCCGGAACCGTTGAACTGACAAAGAATGAGATTTTTATCCTGAAGCTCTTGATTGAGCATAAAAACAAAATTGTCACACGGGAAGATTTAATCAAAAGCCTATGGGACGACGAGCGGTTTGTGAGCGACAACACGTTAACTGTTAACGTCAATCGCTTGCGAAAAAAACTAGATGAGCTGGGCCTCGGGCAGTTTATCGAAACGAAGGTCGGCCAAGGATACATAGCGATTGAAGAGGAAAGCTTGTTATGATAAAGCAATTCCTCATAGAACGTCGCAGCTGGATTGCCCTTTTTATTGTTATCCAAGGGCTTTTCCTATTTATTGCTTCGATTGATTCTGCCATTCCGTTCACACCTATCCTTTATATGGTGTTTTTATCGGGGATCATCTTTATCCTATTCTTGATCCTTCGTTACCATATAGAGACGAAGTTCTTTAAAAGCTTGGTGGAATGGGAGAATGACTTAGATTTATCGACTTCGGCCGACAGCCCTTTTGAAAAAATAACGGAACAAACTCTGACGAACCAAACCAGGCGTTTAAAGCTGGAGGCCTCGCACAACTTAGTGATGTTAGAAGAGGAAAAGGATGATCTCCTTGCCTGGATTCATGAAGTGAAAACTCCGTTAACCGCGATGTATTTAATGCTGGAACACATGAATGACGAACCAGTAAAAACAAAACTAACCTATGAGTGGCTGCGGATTCATCATCTGTTAGACCAACAGTTGCACCAAAGACGCATTCCCTTTATGGAAAATGATTTGTATATCGAGCAAACCGACTTACAATCGATTATTTATACAGAGATTCGCGGGTTGCAATCCTGGTGTATGCAAAAAGGGATTGGCTTTGACGTTGATTTACAGGCTCCTTCTGTTCTAAGTGACAGTAAATGGCTCGCTTTTATCATAAGACAACTGTTAACTAATGCGGTGAAATACAGCGAGGCTTCGGATATTGTCATCACGAGTTGCGAAAATATGGGACAGACCATTCTCGAAATTCAAGACTTTGGCCGCGGAATTGACCCTAAAGATCTACCGCGCATATTTGAAAAAGGCTTTACATCTACAATCAATCATCATGATAACAAAGCAACAGGCATGGGACTCTATCTCGCTAAAAAAGCGGCAAAACCCCTGCTAATCACGATGGAGGTTCAGTCCACACTAGGAAAAGGAACCACCTTTACCTTACGTTTTCCAAAAAGAAACGACTTCAACAACATCATCGGCATGTGACAACATTGTCACATGCTTCTCTTATTTTGTTAGACCAATCGAAGGATGAGAACAGCCTCTCCTTTTATAATAAAGGTATCGAATAAAGGAGTGTGGATCGGAATGACCATTCTACAAGCAAGCAAAATTCATAAAAGCTACGGCAATAAATTTAATAAACAAGAAGTCCTAAAAGGCATCAATCTAGCCATTGAAAAAGGCGAATTCGTAAGTATCATGGGGGCTTCAGGCTCAGGAAAAACCACCCTGCTCAATGTTCTTTCTTCCATTGACCAGGTGAGCCAAGGATCCATTCAAATCGAAGGAAAAGAAATGACAAATATGAAGGAAAAACAACTGGCAGAATTCCGGAAGCATCATCTAGGGTTTATTTTTCAAGAATATAATCTGCTCGATACGCTGACAGTCAAAGAAAACATTCTGTTACCCCTATCGATTGCCAAAGTGTCCAAACATGAAGCAGATGCTAAATTCAAGGAAGTAGCAGACGAGCTGGGAATATATGAACTAAAGGATAAGTACCCGAATGAAATTTCCGGCGGACAAAAACAACGAACCTCTGCCGCTCGTGCATTCATCCACGAACCAAGCATTATTTTCGCAGACGAACCAACCGGTGCCTTGGATTCCAAGTCCGCCTCTGATTTGTTGAACAAACTCAGCCAATTAAACCAAAGACGCCAAGCCACGATTGTGATGGTCACCCATGATCCTGTGGCGGCCAGCTATTGCGGCAGAGTGATTTTTATAAAAGACGGTCAGATGTATACGCAGTTGAATAAAGGTGATCAAACGCGCCAGGCATTCTTTCAAGATATCATGAAGACCCAAGGGGTTTTAGGCGGGGTGCAATATGAGCATTAATCACCTCATCCTTCGAAACCTCAAGAAAAATCTAAAAAACTATTTTCTCTATGTGTTTGCGCTAATCTTTAGCGTTGCTCTGTATTTCTCATTTGTCACACTGCAATATGACCCTGCATTAGATTCAACGAAAGGAACGATTAAAGGAGCAGCAGCGATTCGAGCGGGCTCCATCCTGCTTGTGGGGATTGTGAGCATCTTTGTCTTATACGCCAACAATATTTTTCTAAAACGGCGAAGCAAGGAAATTGGTTTGTTTCAATTAATTGGGATGACCAAGAACAGGATTTTTCGCATTGTCAGTGCTGAGAATTTTATTCTTTACTTTGGTTCACTCATCGTCGGGATCTTTATTGGTTTCTCGGTTTCTAAATTAATCATTATGATTTTATTTAAAATTACGAAGGTAGATGCGATTGCGACCCTTCACTTTTCCAGCCAGGCATTGACTCAATCCCTTATTGTGTTTGGGGTGATTTATCTGTTCATCCTGCTGATGAATTTTGTCTTCATTAAAAGACAAACGATTTTAGCCTTATTTAGGGTCCTTTCATCGACAGAAGGCAAAGCGAAAAAGCTATCTTTTTGGGAAATGATTTTGGGGACAGTTGGAATCCTCTTGATTGGATTCGGATACTATCTTTCGTCAAAGTTGTTTTCCGGAGATTTTACCGAGATGATGGAGCTATTCATGGCGATGACAGGAATTTTGGCATCGGTCATTATCGGGACGTATCTGTTTTACAAAGGGACTGTTAGTTTCCTTTTTCATCTCATTCGGAAAAAGAAAGACGGCTACCTTAAGATTCACGAGGTGCTTTCCCTTTCGTCGATCATGTTTCGGATGAAATCGAACGCTCTTTTGTTAACCATCATTACGACTGTTTCCGCCCTTGCCATTGCCCTGTTGTGTCTAAGTTATATCTCCTACTATTCAGCGGAAAAAACAGCAAAAGATCAAGTAGCGGCAGATTTTGCTTTTACCGATACAGATGCGGCGGCACAATTTAAGGACGCACTTGAAGCAAAGAATATGAAGGTTAGTGAGAAGAAGATTGATATTATCCAAATCAACGCCAACTTAAAATCAATCATGAATTCCAACCTTGAAGGAATGAAAGTGGATCCGAAGAGCATGTCGATTTCAGTCATTAGCGATCAAGAGGTTGCGGGGCTGGATGTTGGGCCAGAGGATACCGTCTTTACAGGCTATAACGATTTACTGCAAAAATTTATGCCTTTGAAGGACTCAGGAAAAATTGAGCTAAAAGGGAAAACGGAAGTCATTCCACAAGACTATTTAGGGTTAAAGGATCTTCACCTCATCTCTTGGTATTACACGAATGGCGGCCAGCCAGTAGCCATCGTGGATGACACTATTTTCGAACAGTTACAGAAAGATGCCGATCCTTCACTACAAAAAGAATCCTCTGTGTTTATTGGATTTACTTTAAAAGATGAAGACCAATTAAAAGAAGCGAACATGATCTTTAAAGACATGAAGTTTACCGAGAATCCGGGCTTTGACTCTCGTCTGGAAATGAGCAACAATCAGAAACAAACGATGGGACTGATCATGTTTATCGTGGGCTTCTTAGGGTTAACGTTTTTAGTGACATCTGGCTGTATCCTATATTTTAAACAGATGGGTGAAAGTGAAGAAGAACAGCCCCATTATACGATTTTGAGAAAACTCGGCTTCACCCAGGGTGACCTGGTCGGTGGGATCACCATGAAACAATTATTTAGCTTCGGCATCCCGTTAATGATTGGGCTCGTTCATAGCTACTTCGCCGTCCAATCCGGCTGGTTCCTATTCGGTGCAGAACTGTGGACACCGATGATCATTGTCATGGTTCTTTATACCGCTTTGTACTCCATTTTTGGTGTACTCTCCGTGAACTATTATAAAAAGGTGATTAAAGAAGCGTTGTAACATATTATGGGAACCCACAGAACTACCCAGGTGTGATTAAGGTATGGCAGCTATTCAGCCATACCTTCTTTCATTCTATCGAACTCTTCTTTTAAAATACTCATTCGTAATCGGTCAACAAAGACCCCTTTGCGCAAACGGTCCTGTCGAAGAATACCTTCCTATACGTACCCTATTCGCTTATATGACCTTATTGCCTTTTCATTATCTACTTCCACTCGAAGCCAGATCTTGTTTAAGTCCATTTGCATGAAGCCATACTCTAGCATTTTCCTCATAGCAGACAAGCCATACCCTTTTCCCCAATAGCGTTTATCCCCGATCGCAATTCCCAACTCGGCATGCTTGTTCAGCCGATCAACATTCTTCAAATCTACCCAGCCAATATGGTTTCCGTCCTGGTCAAGAATCGCCTTTTGTTCATATCCATTGGTTTTATTTATACACATCTCTATCCAACGTTTCGTATCATCCCTGCTATAGGGCGGGTATTTATCAGGCATATTTAGATACTTGATCACCTCTTCATCTAGACACCACTGATAACGGTCTTCTACATCGGTTAGTCTCAATTCCCTTAAGGTAACCTTTGGCAAATTGAACACAATACTCCCCTCTCTCTCCCTATAAATTTTACCATATTTTTCAATCATATGAATCTTTCAAATTATATTTATCTTTCCACTAAATGCGCGTGACATCCAACGCAAAAGAGATTAAAATCATCAATAAGTAAGAAAAGCGTAAGCGCCTTGGTCAGCCCCGACAGGCAAATGTTCTTCGGCAAGAAAAGTCTGCCTTTTGACTTTTATTGCCGAAGGTTATTTGACCCGAGGGGTTAGGGGGTTAGGCGCTGGAGCTGGACAATTCTCAAAGTCGAATTTTAAATATTCATATAGTATGAAGCGAAAGTAGAGGTGGACCGCACATGCGACTTAGCAGTGAGGAAATTGAAATTCTAAAAATTATAGAAGAAAACCACAAAATCTCAGTGGAAACCATCGCATCGATGGCATTGTGCAGCGAAGAAACAGTTAACCAAACAATCGAAAAGCTAGAACAAGCAAAAATCATAATGAGCTACCCTACCTTAATTGACTGGAGCAAAGTTGAAGGCCAGGAAAATGTTGTCGCAATGATCGATGTGAAGGTCACTCCGAAACGAGGGGTAGGTTTTGATGAGGTTGCCGGCCGCATTTCTCGTTTTCCGGAAGTCTCCTCATTGTACCTTATGTCAGGCGCCTACGACCTATCGATTACGGTTGAAGGAAAGACTATGAATCAAATTGCCACCTTTGTCTCAGAAAAATTATCGACTATTGAAAACGTTGTTTCTACCACCACCCATTTCATGTTAAAAAAATACAAGCATGATGGCGTGATATTTAGCAGTGACAATGAGGACAAAGACAGAAGAATGGTGGTAACACCATGAGTCTCAAGTATAATCGCTATCTATCCCAAACGGCTAAAGAGCTGCAGCCTTCTGGGATCCGCAAATTTTTTGACCTCGCCGCAAGCATGGAAGGCGTTATTTCTTTAGGGGTGGGCGAGCCAGACTTCGTCACGCCTTGGAGCATACGTGAGGCAGCCATTTTATCGATCGAACAAGGGTTTACCTCTTACACAGCCAATCCAGGACTGCTTGAATTAAGACAGGAGATCACCGCTTATCTTGGCACGCGATTTGGGGTGGAATATGATCCAACGAATCAAATCATTGTAACGATTGGAGCTAGCCAGGCGATCGATCTTGCTTTTCGGGCAATTTTAAACCAAGGGGATGAAGTGCTGATTGTCGAACCAGCCTTCGTCTCGTATGCCCCATTGGTTTCCATCGCTGGTGGAACACCAATCGCTGTGGCTACATCGCCGGTTAATGGATTTAAGGTAACTGCTGCACAAATCGAAGCAGCGATCACTGAAAAAACAAAAGCCATTCTCCTGTGTTCACCTAACAACCCGACAGGCAGCACGCTAACCAGGGATGAGCTTTTGGAAATTGCAAAGGTACTAAAAAAGCATGACCTCCTTGTCGTTTCAGACGAAATCTATGCTGAATTAACCTACGATGAAAGTTTTACCAGCATTGCCTCCATTGAGGGCATGTATGAACGAACCATATTAATCAACGGTTTTTCAAAAGGATTTGCCATGACAGGCTGGAGATTAGGTTTCTTAGCGGCCCCGAAGGAATTTGTTGAAGTCATGCTGAAAATTTTCCAATACACCACCATGTGCGCTCCCAATATGCTTCAACACGGTGCCATTGAAGCATTAAGGAATACCTATCATGAAGTGGAATCGATGCGGAACAGCTATAGGAGGAGAAGAAACTTCGTAGTCCAAGCTTTGAATCAAATGGGCCTCGATTGCCATACTCCTGGCGGTGCCTTTTATGTATTTCCATCGATACGTGCTACTGGCCTTAGCTCCGAGCAATTCGCTGAGGAATTGCTGATGCAGGAAAAGGTTGCGGTAGTTCCCGGTCATGTATTCGGTGAAAGCGGCGAAGGATATATCCGCTGCAGCTATGCTACTTCTATGCCGCAGCTGCAAGAAGCACTCAAACGGATACAGCGATTTATTGAATCCCGTGGGGTGCATCCTAAAAAAGAATCTGTAGAATGTCACACCCCATCCTGAAGAAACAGCCCAATTCTTATGACATAGGAATTTGGGCTTTTTTATGTAAGCATCATTCTTGTAACTATTATTTAAATCGTATAAGATTAAATCGTTAACGATTTAATTTTTTCACTAAATTAAAAAATTGCCACCAAATGAATGATATCGGGAGGAATGAATGATGAAAACCGTTTATAATTTTACAGTCAAGAAGACGAATGGTGAGAACAAATCTTTAAAAGACTACGAGGGGAAACCGCTACTGATTGTCAATACAGCGAGTAAGTGCGGGTTAACGCCTCAATTTACTGGCCTTCAGGAATTATATGATAAATACAAGGACGATGGACTAGAAATACTGGGCTTCCCATGTGATCAGTTTAACAATCAGGAATTCGATAATATTGAAGAGACCACTCAATTTTGCCAATTAAACTACGGGGTTACCTTCCCCATTTTTGCCAAAATTGATGTGAACGGCGTCAACGCTGACCCCTTATTCAAGTATTTGAAAGATCAAAAAAAGGGACTATTAGGTGGCATGATTAAATGGAATTTCACAAAATTCCTGATTGACAGCAATGGCCAGGTGATCGAACGATATGCACCCACCACAACACCAGACAAAATTGAAGCAGATGTAGTGAAATTACTATCTACTTCAGCATCACACTAAAAAAGCAATGAAAATAAGGTGAGATCATCATGGAAGACTTCTTAACGCTAGAAAAACAATTATGCTTTGCGGTTTATGAAACAGCTAGTGAATTTAATAAACTTTATACAAGCGTATTGCAACCATTTGGATTAACCTACCCTCAATACTTGGTTCTATTGGCATTATGGGAAAATGACGGTCTTCTTATGAAAGAATTAGGAGAACGGTTAAACCTAGGCACAGGAACCCTAACGCCGATGATTACTCGGATGGCAGCCAATGGCTGGCTTCGTAAAGAGCGGTCCACCACAGACGAACGTAAAGTTTATATCCATTTAGAAAAGAGAGCCTATGAAGAAAAACAAGCTATTACTGCAATGGTCGTGAAGGAAATTCAATCCTGTAAAATTGAACTAGACGAATACAAGCAACTCATGGAGCAATTACATGCTTTAACCAACAAATTAAAGGGTCGGAAGTTGTAAATTCGACAGCTATATCCCAACTGCCAGTGGTAGTTTGGGATATTTTTTTGTATCCCTCTACGTATGATTTGATATACGATATGGAAATGAATATTAAAAGTAGTGTCATAACAAGAATAGGGAAGTTGAAAAAATATGTGTTTAGAAGTTTTAAAAGGACGGCAATTTAAAATAGTTCCGGTAATCATCTGGGGGATCATATTATTGCTGCATACGTGGACCAGTAATTTAGGATTGCTCTTACGGGATCAAACTGTCAGTTTTAAGTGGGTAGTGTCTCCAAATTATTTATCGTTCTTTTATTTGCAGGACATCAGCACAATTCATCATTATTTTATCATCGTAAAAACGGGACATTTCATAGGGTTTGCTATATTTGATTACTTTCTTTATAGATGGTTAAAAAATCACAAATGGTCAATGCTGATCTCTATTACTTTTGCGTTAATGACGGAGATTCTTCAACTGTATTTTGGAAGAGACGGCCGGTTGTATGATTTGGTGATTGATTCACTAGGAATCTTAACCGTTTACTTTATCTTAAAAAACCACCTACATTCAGAGCAAAGCCAACTCACAAAAAGTAACTAGGAAAGCTGCTAGAATGCAACTTTCCTTTTTTACATTCAATTATTTCGATTCTGTTGAAACCTGCCAAGTGACACCGAACTTATCAGTAACTTGCCCATATAACGGGCTCCAGAAGGTTTGTTGCAAAGGCATGTCGACTTTCCCACCGTCTTCCAATTTACTGAAAACTTCCTTTGATTTTTCTTCATCAGTGATCATTATCGCAATAGTCACCTGATGGCCTAACTCATACGGATGACCTGGGAACGTGTCGGAAAGCATAAGGTCCGTATTCCCCACTTTTAAATGGGCATTCAATACACGATTTTTTGCTTCTTCAGGCATAGGATGATCTGGATTACCAGGCATATCGCCAAATGTTTGAACTGACAGAACCTTTGCATCCAATGCATGTTCATAAAACTTAACCGCTTCTTGTCCGTTACCGTTTAAAACCAAATAAGGATAAATTCCAGAAATCATGAAGACACCTCTTTTAATAGTTTAGTCACACAATAAGAACTTATGTTCGTACTAATGTTACCATAAATTTCTTCTATTCACAACACCATTCTTCCCAAAAAAAACAATAAAAAAACCCCTCGGGTGTCAGGCACCACAAAAAGACACTTTCCATTTCAGGCGGACATTTTTAGAAAAATAGGAAAAAGGTCCTTTTTTGTCGTATAATGGATGAATACGATTTGTTAAGGGGAGAAAGAGAATGGGATGTGAAGTTTGTCTGCCGACGGCAAGGGGTTATACCGTCTATTTTGCTAAAAATGAAAGTGCTTTAAAGTTAACTCCATATTTCAAGCAGTTCTCTGAGCAGTCATGGAAATGGATTAATGATCGGATGATTTGGATGAGTGAGCCGGTCCTTTTTAATTTACTAGATTATCTTGAAGTCCACATGGACCCAAAACATATTTTTGCCGTATTATCAAGTATTGTTGATCCATTAAAGGATTTAGATAAAATACGGCCTATTCTGGCATTTAAACTCGAACGAGAGGCTAGCTGGATTGATAGATTAATAGAAAACAGCTCCATTCAAACCCACTATCAGCCAATTGTTAAGGTTGAGAACGAAAGCATTCAGGTCTTCGGTCATGAGCTTTTGTCTCGTGGGTTGGATGAAAATGGCGAGCTCATTCCCCCGTTTAAGATGTTTGAAGCGGCAAGGATTAGAAATCGTACATTTGCGCTCGACCGCGTGTGCAGGATGCAATCGATTAGAAATGCCTCCGCCGTGAAGGATCAACTCATTTTTATTAACTTTATTCCAACAGCTATTTATGTGCCAGAGCACTGTTTGTCGACGACCTTCGCATTGATTAAGCAATTGAATATTAAACCTGAACAGGTGGTATTTGAAGTCGTCGAAACAGACGAAGTAGAGGATCTCGAACACTTAAAATCTATCTTAAATTATTACCGGGCCCATGGCTTTAAGTACGCCTTGGACGATGTCGGAGTAGGTTTCAATAACGTAGAAAAGCTCACTCAAATGGACCCGGATATTGTTAAACTTGCGTTTGAATTTACAAACGGTGTGTGCGAGGATACTGAGAAACAAGAAGTTGCTCAATCTGTGTTGACAATTGCTCACAAGATGAATGCATTGGCACTTGCTGAAGGGGTCGAAAGAGCAGAAGACCTCCGCTTCTTAAAAGAAATGGGCTATGATTTATTCCAAGGCTATTATTTTTCCAAACCAAAGGAAAAACCTGTTGAGGTAATTCATATGCAGTTTCATAGCAAAGTTTAGGATCTTCCCCCCGCAACATTGCGGGGGTATTGTCCCATCCACTTAACTTCCTAAGCCTAAGTATCTTTTTTTTCTTTACCTTTGTACTCTTTTGCCATAACTATAAGTCTTTTATCTGAGTCCTTTGTGCATGTAATAAGAGTGATTATGCTTTCCTCATGATCAGACTGGTCCAACGGGGATAAATCATTTTTATTCACAATATATTTATCTACCATAATATATTCTTTTTTTTCCCCATTTCGATTTTCTAAATAAATCTTATCTTGTGGTGTAATATGATTTAACCTTCCAAAAAAACTGCCATTTTTCATATTATGACCTGCAAGAACAAGATTTCCGTTTCGATGAATGGCTGGTCCTGCTACTTTAGTAATGGAAATGTCTAAATTTTTATCTGTGGTTACATTTAAGATAATATAATTAATATTTAGTGAGGGAATCATAATTTTCCCAATGACTTTTCTATCTTCCGAAGAAGATAAAGACGTTTTTCCTTCAATTGCATTTATATACACTTTCTCCAGCTTTTCCCGTTCCTTTTCATTTGCACGCGCCTCATTAAATCGAAGCATACGAAGTGATACCGCTGTCACTAATAGAAGAATCAAAACCACCCAAACAGCCTTTTTCATTATTTCACCTACCATAGTAAAGAGACTGAACTTATCAGTCCTTCCACATCGTGAAACAAGTAGATAAATTCAGTCTCAATTAAATTAATTAGTCTTTTCTCTCTTTTGTCTTCTTTTATAAAACCACATGATTAGAAGACTCGCTGCAAGAACAGAAATCGCACTATTCAGAATGGTATCAATATAGGAGTCGTCTCCTGTCTTTGGCAGGGAATCTAAGTTCACTTTGTCCGTTGTATTGTTTGTTCCTTTAGTTGTGTCCGTTTTGGTCTTTTCCACAATATTCAATTTACCAGAATCCATACCAACCTTCAGTGGATTGTTGGATGGATCTGTGAAGGACAACGACTCAAGATCCTTTACTTTTATAGATAAATTACTCTCTCCGATATAGTCTGTCTTTAAGATTTCCACTTGAATGGTAAAAAGCTTCATACTATCATGAATCGGATGATCGCCTGCAGTTGGATCTGCCCATGCCACCCTTAAAAAACCCTCTTCATTGTTAACATTAGACCAGAAACAGCCTGCTGTTTCTTCCGCGCATGTTTGAGATGTACTTCCGTATTCAGGTTGAATCCCAGCAACTTTCACATGCTTGTTATCGAAATCAACTTGTATACCATACGCAGCGATCTCTTTTTTCACTTGACTTACTTTTACCGGCACGTTGACAACTTCTCCAACAGATCCCTTTACATCACCAAACATAACAGTTGCATCGTACTCACCCTTTACCTCATCAGCCCATGCTGTAAGTGGCAGGGAAAGAAGAAGGATGAATAAGGTAAGACTAGCCAGCCGTTTAAAATTTACATACAATTTCATCTAATATTCTCCCTTTAAAAAATCACTATTCTAACGTTCTTTTAGTCATTACGGAGTATGGTTACCAATATATTGGAAAGTGTCCACCGGGTACAATGCCCACTGGTTTTTATCATACGGACTTAATCCATCTCTAATCCCCATTTTTCTAACCATTGTTCCCCCATTCGGTAGGATAGCCTCAGGACCATTCACAAATGGATTTCCGACTGTATCGATGACCTTTCCATCTTTCTTTAAAACGAAGGCATTATTGATTAATCCTGGCATTGCAATAAAAGCCTCATCGTTATAGTACCAATTATTGGTTATATCAAAGAAATCATAGAAAATGCTGTTAATCACGATATAAGGCATATTAGGAGTGACTGGATTTAATGGTATACTCCACACCTTTTTTTGTCCTTTTGCTACATCCCACTGGTGCACTTCAAGCTGTAAGCCTGTAACTGGATTGGACGTACCGTCACCGGTGTAATAGATCTCAATAGCTGATCGATCAATCGTACTTCCTTGCAAATATTCGGATATAAACGCAGACGATGCATCAACGCTCGCTTTAATCGTCATATTATTTGATGTGACGGCTTTTCCTTTAAGAGTCGCTGTATCTTTCGCGGTTACTGAAAAATCAGTGATATCATAATCAAAGTCAAGTCCATCATATTGAAGCAGTAGACCAGCTGTTGTATCATCTAATAACATGGCTGAGACAATCGTCATGCCATCAGGCCCGTGATTTAAGACAAAGTCATTTTCTGAAATAGTATCCTTGAATTGATCATTGGTTAAATCAACCGTAATAAAGGTTCCACCTTGTGACTTAAGATCTGCTTCCGTTATTGGTGCAAGCGGGTCCGGTCTATATGGATCAGGATGAATAGTTAGAGCTGGTGTCAGTCCTGCAACTTTGTCCGTCGTATTGATGATAAAGACTTGATTTGTTTGCTCTCCTGTTACAGCAACTGGGGTAACTTCAAAAAATAAATAATAGTTTTCGTCCTCATCTTTGATGATATATTCTTTAGAATTTGCCCCACTAATTGGTGTCTTGTCACTGCCATCTTCCTGTTTTCCTCTATACCATTGATATACTGAGCTTCCCTCTACATCATTCTCCACATCTGTATACGTATAGGTACCATTTACGGTTTCTCCCATTACCAGTTTTCCATTAATAGAGAGTTCTGAAATGGTTGGTGCATCGTTGACAGCTTCAATCGTCACCTCGACAGTAGCCACTTCCGAGTCCGCTGTTCCATCATTCACCTTATATGTGAACGAATCTTTCCCATTTTCGTTAGGATTTGGCGTATACGTATAAGCTCCTGTTTTTGGATCCGTAATCGTTACTGTACCCTTTTTACCATTGTCCACAATCGTGTAGGTTAACTCTGTAGCCTCTACATCCGTTCCAGTAAGTTTGCCTTCGACTTGGATATCCTCCGTGACTTTCAGTGTTCCAGCTTCTGCGACTGGAACATCATTTACAGCTTCAACCTCAATTGTTACTGTCTGTTCCTCTGAATCTAGCTCGCCGTCATTTGCCTTATAGACAAAGTGATCTATGCCATTAAAATTAGCTTTCGGTTCATAGGTAAACGTCCCATCCTCATTCAACGTTAGCTTTCCATGGTCTGTTCCAGTTACTAATTTTACTGTTAATGAACTGCCTTCCACATCCTCATCATTTTTGAGAATACTAGAGTTTGCGTCAACCGTTAGTGTCTCGTCCTCTTTCACTTTAAAGCTATCTGCTTTGGCAACCGGTGCATCGTTGACAGCTTCAATTGTCACTTCGACAGTAGCCACTTCTGAATCAGCTGTTCCATCATTCACCATATATGTGAACGAATCTTTCCCATTTTCGTTAGGATTTGGCTTATACGTATAAGCTCCTGTTTTTGGATCCGTAATCGTTACTGTACCCTTTTTACCATTGTCCACAATCGTGTAGGTTAACTCTGAACTCTCCACATCTGTTCCAGTAAGTTTGCCTTCTGCTTGGATGTCCTCCGTCACTTTCAGTGTTCCAGCTTCCGCAACTGGGGCATCATTGACAGCTTCTACTTCAATCGTTACTGTCTGTTCCTCTGAATCTAGCTCGCCGTCATTTACCTTATATACAAATTGATCGGTTCCATTAAAATTAGTCTTCGGTTCATAGGTAAACGTCCCATCCGCATGAAGTGTTATTTTTCCATGAGCCGTTCCACTTACTAATTTAGTTGTTAAGGGGTCGCCTTCAACATCTTCATCATTGTTGAGAATACTAGAGTCTGCGTCAACCGTTAGTGCCTCGTCCTCTTTTACTTTAAAGCTATCTGCTTTCGCAACCGGGGCATCGTTCACTGCTTGGGTGTTCACCTCTACGGTAGCCACTTCTGAATCCGTTGTTCCATCATTCACCTTATATGTGAACGAGTCTTTCCCATTTTCGTTAGGATTTGGCTTATACGTGTAAGCTCCTGTTTTTTGATCCGTAATCGTTACTGTACCTTTTTTCCCATTGTCCACAATCGTGTAGGTTAACTCTGAATTCTCTACATCCGTTCCAGTAAGTTTGCCTTCGGCTAGGTTGTCCTCCGTCACTTTCAGAGTTCCAGCTTCCGCAACTGGGGCATCATTTACAGCTTCCACTTCAATTGTTACGGTCTGTTCCTCTGAATCTAGCTCGCCGTCATTTGCCTTATAGACAAATTGATCAGTTCCATTAAAGTTAGCCTTCGGTTCATAGGTAAACGTCCCATCCTCATTCAGCGTTAGCTTTCCATGGGCTGTTTCACTTACTAATTTTATTGTTAACGGGCTGCCTTCCACATCCACATCATTTTTGAGAATACTAGAGTTTGCATCAACCGTTAGTGTCTCGTCCTCTTTCACTTTGATGCTGTCTGCTTTGGCAACCGGGGCATCGTTCACTGCTTGGATGTTCACCTCTACGGTAGCCACTTCTGAATCCGTTGATCCATCATTCACCTTATATGTGAACGAGTCTTTCCCATTTTCGTTAGGATTTGGCTTATACGTGTAAGCTCCTGTTTTTTGATCCGTAATCGTTACTGTACCCTTTTTACCATTGTCCACAATCGTGTAGGTTAACTCTGAATTCTCTACATCCGTTCCAGTAAGTTTGCCTTCGGCTAGGTTGTCCTCCGTCACTTTCAGAGTTCCAGTTTCCGCAACTGGGGCATCATTTACAGCTTCCACCCCAAGGAATACAGTCCGTTCTTCTGACTCAACTTTCCCATCACTTACTTTATATGTAAATTGGTCATCCCCGTTAAAATTTTTATTTGGAACATATGTGAACGTTCCATCTTGATTTAACGTTAAGTCACCGTGAGCTGGATCACTCATTTTCTTCGCCGCTAAGGAGTTCCCATCGACCTCTATGTCATTTTTAAGAATACTAGAATCACTATCGATTTTTAATGTCTCATCTTCTTTTAATGTAAAGTGATCATCATTTGCTATAGGGGCATCATTGACCTCTGTGAATACAACAAAAAAGTTTCGGTCAGCCGTAGTCATTGGCTTTTTCCCTACGTAATTAGCCATCAATTCGCTAGCATCGGCATTTGTTATTTTACCGTCACCATTAATGTCTAGTAGTTTCATCTGTTCTGTTGTTAAAGTCACTTTTCCACTTGTCGCTTGATAAATAAGAAGAGCATCCGCAGGAGTAATTATTCCATCGCCATTAAGATCGCCTTTTTGAGTAATCTTTAAATGAAATTGGTCCGTAACTGCTTTCCCTTCATTATCTCTTGCTATTACTTTTATGACAGATTGTCCAAAACTCTTTACGTTTAAATTTAATGTAAGTTCACTTACTGAAACCGACACGATATTAGTACTCGATGTAGCTTCTAATTGAATGGTGCCATCCTTTAAAAAAGAGGAAAAACGTTTACTAAAATCAATACTAATTTCTTCTCCATTCAAAGTAGCATTCAGCTTCATCCAATCTATATCCTCAGAAAATACAATCTTGGAATTATCTATTGTTTGAGCATTAACAAGATTAGTAGCTACTGATGAAAGTATGACCGCACTACTAAATATAGTTATAAATCCCTTTTTGCTAAATGGAAAAAGGGAAAGACTGGATTCTTTCAAAGAACATCCCCCTAAAATAAAATAGTAAACAATACCTATAAATTTAACATAAAGAGTTAGAAAATAGTCAAAAATTCATAAATTTTTTAGAGGAATTGTTGTAATTTGTAGAAATTTGTAAAAAAAGAAGGAGTGTTCACTCCTTCTTGAATCTAGTTAAACAACCTCAAGAACTGACCATATCCTTCGTCAATGAGCTTGTTTTTTGGTATAAACCGGAGCGCAGCGGAATTAATACAATAGCGCGCACGATCAGGGCCAGGACCATCATCAAACACATGACCAAGATGAGAATCCGCCGTTTTGCTTCGGACCTCTATTCTCCTCATCCCATGAGAGGTATCAAAACGCTCCTCCAGTTCATTTCGTCTTAGTGGTTTCGTAAAGCTGGGCCATCCGCATCCAGCATCATATTTATCCGTGGAACTAAACAACGGTTCCCCCGAAATAATATCCACATAAATCCCTTCTTCGTTATGGTTCCAAAATTCATTCCGAAAAGGAGGTTCCGTTGCATTCTTCCTCGTCACCTCAAATTGAAGCGGCGTCAGCTCTTGCTTCAGTTCCTCATCGCTTTTACGTTTCTTCCAATTCTCTCGGATAAATCGGGCACGTCCAGAGCCTTCGCGGTAATGATTATAATGAAATGGGAATTTTTTATAATAATCCTGATGCTTTTCTTCCGCCCGATAAAAAGGAGCAGCTGGAAGGATTTCCGTTACAATCGGCTTTTGGAAGCGGCCATTCGCCGCCACTCCTGCTTTAGAAGCTTCCGCCTGCTCTCTTTGTTCCTCATTATGATAAAAAATCGCCGTCTTATAGGAAGTTCCACGGTCATTAAACTGTCCGCGGGCATCTGTTGGATCGATTTGCTGCCAAAACAACTCAAGCAACTTTTTATATGGAAAAACAGCAGGATCAAAGGTTATCTGAACGGCTTCCAGATGACCTGTCGTA
This sequence comes from Bacillus sp. (in: firmicutes), assembly GCA_039832695.1. GTDB lineage: Bacteria > Bacillota > Bacilli > Bacillales > Cytobacillaceae > Neobacillus. The sequence continues at coordinate 183,804 of JBDOMM010000027.1, read as the reverse complement.
TCGGAGCATACTTCCTCATAGGTGGGATTTTCTTTGTGCCCGCCAGTATAGCCGGATACCACTTCCTTAATCCCAGGCTGTTCATCAAATGGTGCAACCATGCACCAAAAGCAACCACCTGCAAACGTGGCCAATTCTATTTTTCCCGTCATTTCACCCACTCCCTTCATTAATAAAGGTATTTAAATTACTAAACGTATTTGATTCCCTGCCGGGTCATTGGTCAAATAATAGTCCTGCTCTTTCTTTACAGGTGCACCTATTTGCTGCAGTTGTTTAACCACAGCCTCTCTAACAGACATATCTGGAAATACAAGTGTATACCATTTTAAACCCACGCTGTTTATTGACGGTGGTGGCGCTTCCACTCCCTGCCAAGAGTTGATTGCGATATGATGATGGTATTTTCCAGTTGAAAGAAAGACAGCTTGTGGATACGTGGCAACACGCTCAAACCCGAGACCTTTTGTGTAAAATTCTTCTGCTTTGTGCAAATCTGCTACATGAAGATGGATATGCCCCATTAACGTTTCGGACGGTAACCCCTTCCATTCGGCATCACTCGCAGCTAGAATTCCTTGGGCATCGAGCTGTTCCGTTGCCATATCAACCATCCCATTTTTCCAGGTCCACTCATCTGCAGAACGGTCTCGATATACTTCAATCCCATTGCCATCTGGATCATCTAGATACAATGCTTCACTTACATAATGGTCAGCAGCGCCCAGTGGATAACCAGTTTGCAGTAAATGGCGTAAAAAAACCGATAAATCAGCTCGTGCTGGCAATAATATGGCGAAATGATATAAACCCGTTGTACGTCCGGACTTTGCAACCACATCTTCAGGCTGTTCAAGTGTAACTAAAGGGGTTTTCCCATTTGCTGTTAAGACCGCACGATCCTTTGCTTTTTCTAACACCTGTAATCCAATTATGGTTTGGTAAAAAGTAATTGAACGTTCTAAGTCCTTCACTTTAATATTCACTTCTCCAACATAGACATTAGGTTTACGATGAAAATCCCCCATGATTTCTTCCCTCCATTAATTACTTAATTTTACTATTCCCTAAAAACAAAACAACTTCTTGGCAAAATTAATTATATATGATATTATCTTGATTTGGAGATAATTAAGTTCGAGATTGTTTGAAAATTTTTCATGGCGACTGGCACAAGAATCATTTAAAGGCAAAATCACTGAAAGGTGATGACGCAAAGCTATAGGGGCTACTGTCAGGATGACAACGCCAGCCAGCTGCCATCAACTATTAAAGGAGAGTATTTGATGTCAAAAACATATTGGTTAACACCGGAAGAAGTATATGTACAAAAAAAGAGAAAGAAGCGCCTACTATATAGTTCCATCATGATCGGCGCTATCCTTCTAAGTGCCTTAGTAACCATGCTCGCTAACCATATTTCATAACTTATTAAATGCTGATTGGTTCATTCAATCAGCATTTTTTTATAGCAGAGGACAACATTTCCCAGGAAACGACAAATATTTCTCCATCCTGCCGAAATTCCTGTAAAAATCACCTAGTTGAGAGCTATGAAAAACGCGAGTATAATATATTAATAGTTTTGTATGATTACGTGAAAAATAGGGGGAGAACATGAAACAGGAAGAAGCATCAAGGTCCATTGCCCTGCCGCTTACCATTTCCATTATAGCCATCTCGTTTTCGGCTATTTTTGTCAAATGGTCAGATGCACCAGCCTCAGTTTTAAGTATGTATCGAATGTTATTTGCAAGTATTTTAATGCTTCCCATCGTATGGAAACATCGAGATGAATTTAAAAACATCGAGAAAAAAGATTGGTTCTTTTTATTTTTTTCAGGCTCGTTTTTAGCTTTACATTTTGTCCTTTGGTTTGGATCTTTAAAGCTAACGACAGTAGCCAGTTCAACAATCATTCTAGCTTTGCAGCCGATTGTGTCGTTAGTCGGGGGCTTTTTACTGTTTAGAGAGAGAACAACTTTATCTGCCCTAATGACCATGGGGATTGCAATTATCGGCGCAATGATGATTGGCTGGGGAGATTTCGGGTTGAGCCAGGATGCCATTATGGGAGATGTACTTTCCTTTTTAAGTGTCATCTCGGTTGTAGGCTACCTATTAATCGGGCAAACGATCGTGAAAAAAGTATCACACTGGCTGTATAGCTTTTGTGTGTTTTTCTCGGCTGCCATTATTTTAATCATTTATAACTTTTTAACAGGTGTGGACTTCGGCGGGTATCCCGCAAAGGAATGGGGAATCTTCCTTTTACTTGCGACCGTTCCTACCGTAAGTCATGTTATAAACAACTGGCTCCTCAAATATGTCAATGCCACCACAATTTCTATGAGTATTTTAGGAGAACCTGTGGGCTCGACGTTTTTAGCTTATATCTTATTACATGAACGGCTTGTACCATGGCAAATCGCCGGGGGCCTGCTCGTCCTAGTTGGGGTATTCTTCTTTATGACGCAGAAGCAAAAGCCGCTTCCACAAGCGATTGAAAAAGAGACGTTTCAATAAAAAAATGAAAAAGAGGCTGACTCATATGGGTCAACCTCTTTTTGCGCTTACGCCGCTTTTTTATTTCCACTATTATTTGTTTGCTTATTAAAAATCACTTGGTCAAGTGCAAACAATTTACTGTCATTAATGGCAATCACTATAGCCATCGCTAAGAAGGCTAAATCTAGTTCATACCCTGCCATTTGGCCATTCCCTAAAAATCCAACAGCGAATTTCACTTTAACCATAGCACCAATCATCACAAGCGATAAAAGAATGGACACGACTCTAGATCCGAGACCAAGAACTAATGCTACTCCACCAACCAATTCGATCACTGCGACTACATAAGCCAATCCACCAGGTAACCCGATACTATCAAACCAACCAACAATATTTTCAATTCCACCTTGGAACTTTGAAAGTCCGTGAATGAAAAAACTAATCCCTAAAACCACTCGTAAAATCAATGTACTTACTTCAAATTTATTTTTCATCATAAAAAATTCCTCCTGTATTATGTTAAATTAATTAAACTGCCATACACTGTGGCTTAAGTTTCCATAACGATAGCTACGGTGCAGTAATTCTGCCTTCTTCCCATTATCAGCAGCACCTATGGCATAAAAAATAGGAATAAAATGCTCTGTGCCATATGGCGGCACAGCGAGAGTAGCCGTCGGTGCCAATATCTGATAGTTAAACAGTGATTCAGCGTCCCAATTTTTCAAATGGCGAGCTAACCACTCATCGAACGCTATCGCCCAATCATCAATTTCTCCTGTGCGGTCTTTTTCCCAATTGATCGCTCTGAGATTATGCACCGTTCCCCCGCTGGCAATAATTAAAACATCCTTTTCTCTTAACCCTGCTAAGGACTTCCCAATCTTATACTGTTCTGCAGGTGAAAGGTTTGGATTAACAGACATTGAAACGACAGGTATATCCGCATCAGGATACAGCATCCTCAATACGACCCATGCTCCATGATCTAATCCACGCGAGGCATCCTCTTGATATGAAACGCCTTGGCTCGTGAATTGTTCGGCTATTTCATTGCTTATGTCCCGATTTCCCTTCGCCGGATATTCTATTTTGTACAACGCTTCAGGAAATCCGCCAAAGTCATAAATTGTTCGGTACTCAGGTGCACTGCTCACCTGCTGAATAGTCGACTCCCAGTGGGCAGAAAATAAAACGATTGCCTTTGGTCTTGGCAATGTACGGCCTAGCTGTTGTAAAAACTGTGTATATTCATTGTTTTCAATCGCAAGTAACGGAGCTCCGTGGGCGATGAATAATGATGGAAGCATTTGATCCTCTCCTTAAAGTGTTATATTAAGTGGTTATTGAATTTTTATATAAATAATATATTCATATTAGGAAACTACTAGACAAAAAAATAAGTTTCCCAATAGTAATAATTATTGTCTATAAGATAACTCAAAACCCTATGGATTGTCAATTATTTTTTTGCTAAGATAGAATTAAGTTTTTTATTAGGAAACATACGAGGTGGAATACGTGGATATCGGATCAAAGATTCGTGCGATACGAAACAGAAAAAAAATAACAATTGCTCAAATGTGTGAGGGAACGGGACTGTCAAAAGGATTTATCAGCAACGTTGAAAACAATAACACCTCACCTTCTATCAATACATTACAAACGATTGCAACCTTTCTTGGGGTGCCTCTGCCCTATTTATTATTAGAAAAAAAGCAGCATATGCATGTTGTTAAAAAGGAAGAAAGAACCTACTCGACGTACAACAACCTGAAAATCGAACATTTGTCGTCCAAAGGCGGATTACGCATGATGCTTGTAGAGTTTCCGCCGGGAGCTTCCATGGGTGAGGCCAACGCTCACGAAGGCATGGAATGCCACTTAGTACTAGAGGGTAGGGTCCTTGCCGAACAAGGGGAAGATTCATTCGTCTTGGAAGAAGGAGATACATTCAGTTGGAACGCGAGTGTTCCGCACTTTGTCAAAAATGTAAGTGAGGAAAAAGCCGTTGTGCTCATCTCCGTATATTCTGATACAGAACCTAGTGATATTTTCTAGCATGGTAAAAAAATGAGGCTGAATCAGCCTCATTTTTTTGTTTCACCATCTATTTCAAAAAGTCCTCCCGCTGCGGGGTAAACACATCTAAAATAATCGAATTCTCCTCCAGTGCTTTTACTCCGTGTAATGTATTAGAAGGAATGTAAATACTATCCCCTTTCATTACTGTTTGTTTATCCCCATCCAAATTGAATTCAAAGCCTCCCTGGATAATATAACTAATCTGTTCATGTGGATGAGAATGGATGCTTCCAATCGCGTCTTTCTTAAAAGTAACTTCCGTCATCATGAGACTGCCCCCATGACTTAACACCTTTCTGGTTACCCCTTCCTCCGTTGGTTCTGACACGACCTGTTTACCAAATACAAACATGGTCTCCCCCCTATTTTGGCAATTCTACTAAATATAGATTACAGACTCCGTCACGATCTGATGTAAATAGAATCTTGGTATTATCCCAGCTAAAGGTGGGATGACAATGAGTTTGTTGAGTATTCCAGCTGGTTTTATGCGTACATAATGTTTCAATGTTCGCTTTTTCACCGCTAATATCTATTAATACGAGATCCTCTACTTCATCACCGACTAAAAGCGTATTCTTTTGATTGCTATGATAATGATTGCAGTAATAAGGTAAATCAATTTTTCGAACTAGTTGCCCATTTTCATCCGCTAATCCGATGAAAGGGACTTGGCCCGTATCTTCTTCCTTTTGAACGGTAGCTTGGGTCTTGTGCACGGTGATGGTTCCGTCGTGACCTTTTCTACGATTGTCAAAAAATATGTTGCCATCAGAGGTCCAGAATTCATGTCCGATACAATCATCTTCCCCCTGTCGATACACAGGCTGAACCGAGCGGGATCGAATATCTAAGAGCCATATTCTTTGATGAACGAGATTCCAAGGGCCTTCATGACAAAAGGTGGCTAAACTGCTATTCATGGGCGAAAATTGAAAATGCCCGAGCCAGTGGGTGTCTTCGAAAACATCAAACACTTCTGTACCATCCATGCTAATAAGCGTGATCCACCCCTTTTTCGTGGCATACATCGTTTCCTTAAACCCTCGATAATTTGCGCCCCTTTCAATAGGAACTCTTTCATTTCGAGCCATACCAATATACTTCTTATCAGCCGATATATGTGGGTGCCCCAATCCAATCCCTGGTTTCTCTTCGTAAAGGACGGTTGTTTCAAGTGTAGCAACCTCTAATTTTTTCACTAACCTTCCTGTGACATATACCACAATGTCACTTTCACGTGTTTTTGTATGAAAGCTAGGGGCAATTCCTTCAGGTTCATTCGTCAGTTGTACCATGTTCCCTGTCTCAAGTTCCATTTTAAATAGATTATAGACCTCAGGCTTACTAGAAGAACGATCGGATAAAAAAAAGATTTCTTGGTCATCTGCCGAAAATGAATTGTCAGTAAAATAAAAGTGATAGTTACTGGAGCCATTGGTGGTTAGTTGCTTTACCACATGACCAGTTTTCGAATCTACATACTCTTTGATTTCTGAAGGAAATTCCTTACCAATCATTGTTATCCCCGCCTCCCTACAAAGTCACACCCTTTTTAAAAATAGCAATCTCTCTAAAATCATTTTTCTCGTTATTAACCAATTCCCCGCTTGCCACCTTGATGATGTATGCAATAAAATCTCGAAGGACGATATCTGACTCTTTTTCCAGCAAGACTCCCGCATTAAAATCAATCCAGTGTGGCTTCGTTTCGTAAATCGGTGTATTCGTTGAGATTTTCATCGTTGGCACGAACGCGCCAAACGGCGTTCCGCGTCCCGTTGTAAACAACACCAACTGACACCCTGCTGCCGCTAGGGCAGAAGAAGCGACGAGGTCATTTCCAGGTGCGCTTAACAGGTTTAAACCTTTTTGTGTTAAGCGTTCGCCGTATTTCAGGACATCAGTAACCGTAGATGTGCCAGCTTTTTGTGTACAGCCAAGGGACTTATCTTCCAAAGTCGTAATCCCTCCTGCTTTGTTCCCTGGTGAAGGATTTTCATAAACAGGCTGTTTATTTTCAAGGAAGTAGGTTTTGAAATCATTGATTAATTCCACCGTCTTCTCAAACACTTCGCCATCTGCACAGCGCTCCATGAGAATCGTTTCTGCGCCGAACATTTCCGGCACCTCAGTGAGGACTGTGGTTCCGCCCTGGGCAACTAAGAAATCAGAGAATCGTCCAAGCAGAGGATTGGCGGTAATACCTGAGAAGCCATCCGAGCCACCGCATTTTAACCCTACCTTTAATTCGGATAGCGACACCGGTTCACGACGATCATCCTTCGCAGCTTCATAGAGTTCCTTCAGCAGTTCGACACCCGCTTCAATCTCATCAGACACTTCTTGAGAGACTAAGAACTTCACTCGGTCTTCATCAAACTCACCGAGGCTTTCTTTAAATTCATATAGATTGTTATTTTCACAGCCAAGACCCAGCACGAGAACACCGCCGGCATTTGGATGCAGGACCGCATCGCGCAGAATCTTCCTTGTGTTTTCATGGTCATCGCCTAATTGCGAGCAGCCATAGTTATGCTTCAGCACTAGTACATTATCGAACGGTGCGATGTCTCCCACTTCTTTTTCAAACAGCTTGATCATTCGTTCCGCCACGCCATTGACACAGCCAACGGTCGGCACGATCCACAGCTCATTGCGAATACCGACCTCGCCGTTCTTTCTTTTGAAACCATTAAAAGTAAGATTCTCTTTTTCATAGGGAAGCGTGTTCAGTTTCGGCTGATAATCATACTCCTGAATGCCATCTAAATTCGTTTTTGTATTATGGGTATGAACATGCTGCCCCACTAAAATGTCCGTCACCGCGTGCCCAATGGGATAGCCATACTTAATGACATGCTCACCCACCCCAATAGGTTTGACCGCGATTTTATGCCCTCTTGGCACATCGTCGATTAGTTCGATGAGGTTCTGACCGACCGTTAAGGTTTGACCTGCTCGCAAATCTTTTAGCGCGACAACTACATTATCTACATCGTGTATCTGGATGATTTCCAACACTACAATTCCCCCCGCAGGCTGGCTGTTTTTTGTCCTAAAACAGCTTCGACCGCCTTTTTCATTCCCACTGTTTCAATATCATAAAGATCCTTTGTAAGAGCGTCCGTTAATCCAGGCAATTCGTTTAAGTTTTGCTCCCACAGTTTTTCGTACCCCAATATACTTGTCACAATTGCCTTCACGCTCGCGATCGTTCCATCGGATTGGCTCCATTGTTCCTTGAATAATTCAAGGATCTCCTGATCATCGGATAACTGGATCGTTTCTTCTCCTCTTTTTCCTTTATAAAAAGCAAGCAGGGAAGCGAACGAGAAGACCAGCTTTTTCGGCAATTCTTGTCTTCGTTCGTAATATGCCAGTAAAGAAGGTAAATCTCTTGTTTTAAACTTAGACATCGAATTTAGCGAAATACTTAATAAGAAGTGCTGCATATATGGATTCTTGAATCTGTCTACCACATCATCCGCAAACGAGCGTAATTCATCCGTTGGCAGGTCCAATGTTGGAATAATCTCATCGTAAATCAGCTCTTTTACAAATTGACCGACTACTTCATGATCAATCGCTTCAGCTACCGTAATTAATCCATATAAATAAGATACCGGTGTCATCGCCGTATGAGCCCCGTTTAAGATGCGAACCTTTCGTGTTCGATAAGGAGTCATGTCATCAACAAACAAGGTATTCAACCCTGCCAAATGCGCTGGAAATTCCTCACGGATCTCTTTCGGACCTTCAATAACAAAGAGGTGGTAATGTTCGCCAACCACTACGAACGGATCGATATAGCCAAGTTCTTCTGTCACTTCTTCGATCGACTCCTGGGGGAATCCCGACACAATCCGATCCACCAGCGTGTTGCAGAACGTATTGGCCTCATGTATCCAACTGGCAAATTCCTCACCCAGGTTCCAAAGCTCCGCATACTTCAGGATGGTTTCCTTTACCTTTTCCCCATTCCGGTCAATGAGCTCACATGGAATCATGATCAGCCCTTTTTGCTTATCACCATGAAAGGCTTGATAGCGCTGATAAAGGAACGCCGTTAATTTTCCTGGAAAGCTCTTTTGCGGGCGATCCTCTAAGCGGTCTGTTTCATCAAACACAATTCCAGCTTCGGTGGTATTGGAAAAAACAAAGCGGAGATCGGGACTGGAAGCCAGTTCAAGATAGTCATTATAGTCTTTAAAGAGATTGATGCCTCTGCTTATGCTGTTGATGATCGTATGTTCCTTAACGGATTTTCCTTCTTTTACACCCTGTAAATACAAAGTATAAAGCCCATCCTGTGCGTTCAGCTTCTCCACCTTTTCATATCCGCGTGGCTGGACCACCACGACACTTCCGTTAAAAAGGTCTTTCTTATTCATGACATCAATTTGCCAGTCAACAAACGCTCGGAGAAAATTCCCTTCCCCGAATTGCAGTACTCTCTCTGGATAGGCTGGGGATTCACCCACTACCTTTTTATTTAAATGCTCCATGCCTGCACCTCCTCACTAATTGGCCTTTTTATTCAAATTGAAAATACTCTTTTGCATTGGTGTAGGAAATCGCTTGAGCGATTTCTCCTAAGAACTCGATGTCATTAGGCACTTCGCCATTTTCCACCCATTCACCGATGAACGAACAGAATAATCGTCTAAAATACTCATGGCGCGTATAAGATAGGAAGCTTCGAGAATCCGTCAGCATTCCGATAAAACGCGTAAATAGACCGACATTGGCCAGCGATTGCATTTGATCCAACATGCCTGATTTTTGGTCATTGAACCACCATGCCGTTCCAAATTGGATTTTCCCTGGAATTCCTCCCCCTTGGAAACAACCAATCATGGCTGCAATGATTTCGTTATCGGACGGATTGAGCGAATAAATAATCGTTTTAGGCAGGGCGTTTTCACTTTCTAAGGCGTTTAATAATTGAGCCAATGGTTTGGCAATTTTATCGTCATTGATAGAGTCATAACCAGTATCTGGCCCCAATTGCTTAAACATTCTCGCGTTATTGTTTCTTAAGGCATTGATATGGAACTGCATCGCCCATCCGAGTTCCGCATACAGCTTTCCTAGGAACGTTAACGTAAAGCTCTTGTATTTCTTTTCCTCTTCCATAGAAACTTTTTGACCTGCTAAAGCCTGTTGAAAAATTTCTGCTGCTTCTTCTTTCGTTGCTTCGGCATACATCATCGTATCGATCGCATGGTCGGAAACTCTTCCACCGACTGAATGGAAGAACCGTACTCTGGATTCAAGCGCCTGTAAAAACTCATCAAATGTTTGAATCGTTTGACCGGACACCTCTTGGAGCTTTGCTACCCACTCAAGATAGCCATCCCGATTAATTTCGAGCCCCTTATCCGGGCGGAAACTAGGCAATACCTTCACATCAAAATCGGTGTCTTCTTTTAATAATTGGTGATATTCCAGTGAATCAACAGGATCGTCTGTCGTACACACCACTTGGACATTGGATTTTTTAATAAAGTCTCTTGCCCCAAATCCCTCACTATTGAGTAAGGCATTCACTTTTTCCCAAATGGCCGGTGCACTCTCCATGTTTAACAGTTCATCGATGCCAAAAAATCGCTGAAGCTCTAAATGTGTCCAATTGTACAGCGGATTTCCAATGGTCATGGGAACAGTTTCCGCCCAAGCCAAAAATTTATCGTAATCACTTGCGTTGCCGGTAATATGCTCTTCATCCACACCATTTGCTCTCATCAGGCGCCATTTATAGTGGTCACCGGATAACCAAATATCGGTAATGTTTTTGAAGGTTTTGTTTTCGTAAATTTCCTTCGGGCTTAAGTGGCAATGGTAATCAATGATCGGCATCTCTTTTGCATATTCATGATAGAGACGAACCGCTGTCTCATTTTTTAATAAAAAATTGTCATTCATGAAGTTTTTCATTTTCCATCCAGCCTTCTTTCGTTTTTTTAAATCAAACTACGCGTTTTCGTATTTATCCTTTAGATAGGCAATGCTGCCGTCAATGTAGGGTTCTGTCGTGCTTTCCATTAGCATGGTGATATAAGGCTTTTTCTTTTTCATCAATTGAAAAAGAAAATCATAATTTAATAGTCCATGACCAACAGGGACCATCTTGACTTGGGAATCTTCAATGATAAAATCCTTGGCATGGAGAATGACCATCTTGTCACCAAACAGTTCGAAGGCTTCTTGTATCACAGCCTCTTGATTTTGATAGTTGTCGACAGAAATAAAGTTAGCTGGATCATAAATCACTTGAAGATTGTTCGAAAGAACGACATCCAGTAACCTTCTCATCCGTTGCGGTGTATGGATAGGGTGGTTGATTCCTCCCTCAATGCCAACGATGACGCCGAATTTTTCGGCCTCCTCGACGAGCTCTCTGACACTATCGACGACGTCAAGAAAGGGCTGTTCCTGAAAGTTGTCCTCGGTATACTTAATCTCCGCGTGTACATTTCCTGTTTCTGTTCCGACAATGCTGCAGCCAAAATCCCTGGCAAAGCGAAGATGCTCTTTGAAGCGGTCCAACTCTCTTCTTCTTTGGGTGAGATCCGGATGAATCATGTTGATGTAGCAGCCTAGTACAGCAATTTGCAAATCACGCTTTTTGAACACGCTTCCAATTGTGTGGGCAAAACCAGGACTCAGGCTCCCTAGTTCCGAGTTGATTCCCTTTAACGATTTTTTAAGTGCTAATTGAACAGACGTGAGTCCTTTAGCAACAACTACATCTGCTACTTCCTCTATGGATGATTTTTGAATATCATGTGCTCTGATTCCTAGATTTGCAATCATTTGAATCCTCCATTTGGGTTTTGGAAAAGCCGCATCACTTTCACAGCGATACGGCTCAACATTAGGTTTATCTAGCTAACCAACCACCGTCGACCGCTAGGATATGACCGTTCATATAATCAGACGCCTGGCTTGCGAGGAAGACGACGACGCCCATTAAGTCAGCAGGAGTGGCCCAGCGTCCGGCAGGGATTCTTGCTGTAATTTCCTTATGACGTGCTTCGTCCTCACGAATCGGCGCAGTATTGGCTGTCTCCACATAGCCTGGCGCAATGGCATTGGTTTGAACGCCGTATTGAGCGAGTTCATTTGCGAATGCTCTCGTCACACCGGCAACGGCATGCTTACTAGCTGTATACGGCGGGACAAATTTTCCTCCCTGGAAGGAAAGCATAGAAGCCACGTTGATGATTTTTCCGCTCTTTTGTTCCACCATCACCTTAGCAACCTCTTGGCTTAAGAAATAAACAGAGTTTAGATTGATGTCCATGACCGCATCCCAATCCTCTGCCTTATACTCAAGCAGCGGGGCACGACGGATCGTACCGGCGTTGTTCACTAAGATATCGATTCTTCCATAGGTGCTTACGCAGGCAGCAACAATATTTTTAATTGCTTCTCTGTCCTTTAGGTCAGCCTGGAAAAATTCTACCCGGCGTCCTTCCGCTTCAATCAGCTCTCTTGTTTCATCCCAGTTTGTTCCGTGGGTAACAACAAATAAATCGGCACCTGCTTTTGCAAGGGCGACCGCATATCCCTGGCCTAGTCCCGTATTCCCGCCAGTCACAATCGCTACCTTGCCGGCCAGTGAGAAAAAGTCTAATGAGAATTCATTTAATTGTGTGCTCATTCGTTCTGCCTCCTCGTTCGTCGTCTAGTATTCTCTCTATCTCAAATCTTCCATTTTGACAAAATCCATGTCATCATACGTAATGTTCTCTCCACACATTCCCCAGATGAACGTATAGTTGCTCGTTGCCGTGCCTGTATGAATCGACCAGCTTGGAGAAATCACAGCCTGCTCATTTTTCAAGACAAGATGTCTCGTTTCATTTGGCTGTCCCATAAAGTGGAACACGCGGGTTTCCGGTTCCATATCAAAATATAAGTACACTTCCATTCGGCGTTCATGCGTGTGACATGGCATCGTGTTCCACACACTTCCAGGTGACAGCATGGTTAAGCCCATCTGAAGCTGACAGCTTTCACACACATTCGGGTGCACATACTGATAGATTTTTCGTTCATTTAACGTTCCAGGCTCGCCTGCTTCCAGCGGCTTAATATTGTTGATATCAATTTTTACCGTTGGATACGTGTGATGAGCTGGCGTTGAATTTATATAGAACTTGGCAGGGTTATTGGCATCCTTTGAACCAAAGAACACTTCCTTCGTTCCTCTTCCAACATACAGGCCGTCCCGGCGCTGCATATCATACTGGACTCCATCAAGAACGACGTAGCCATCACCCCCGATATTGATGATTCCTAGTTCACGGCGCTCAAGGAAATAATTCACACCCAGCTGTTTATCCAGCTTAATCGTCAATTCTTCCACTGTTGGTGTGACGCCGCCAAAAATCATCCGATCCACATGTGTATAAGTTAAATGAACCTGATTTGGTTCAAACAGCGTCTCCACTAAAAAATGATTTCGTAATTCATCGGTATTGTAACGTTTGATTTCTTCTGGGTGGTTCGCGTAACGTGTTTCCACTCTTCATTCCTCCTCTATAAAAAATGATCTATCTAACAATTTTTCCTGGTTCAAGACTAGCAAACTGGTTAATCTCATCCTCAGAGAACGTATTGCAATCACCATGAATGGTATGTTTTAAAACAGAAGCTGCCGTAGCAAAGGAGACGATTTCTTCAGGTGCGAACTTTTTCAGAATTCCGTTTAAGATGCCTGCCGCAAAGGCATCTCCACCCCCGACACGATCGACGATATGGTCGATTGGGTAGACCTTCGATTGGTACAATTCCCCCGCTGTGTAAAAATTGCCTTGCAGTGTATGGGTGGAAGCAGAGATGACCTGACGGAAAGTAGAGCTCATGTATTGAAGGTTCGGGTACTTCTGCTTTATTTTTTGATAGTAGTATTCGAGCTTGGCTGCAGGATCCAGTGCCTCATCCGCTTTTTCAATACCAAGCAAATAAATCGCATCTAACTCGCCGCAGAAGCAAATATCCACAAAGGGAAGGAAAGTCTGAATCGCTTCCGCTGCTTCTTGATGACTCCATAATTTCGCTCGGTAATTGAAATCAAAGCTTGTTGTGACGCCATGTTCCTTCGCTTTTTGTAGAGAATGTAAGACTACTTCTTTCATATTCGGCGAGAGTGCCGCTGAAATACTGGAAACATGGAATAAAGATGCATTCTGGAACACTTCATCAAAGTCGATTTCTTCGACGGTTAGTGTAGAAAAGCTGGAATGCTTACGGTCATAAGTGACTTGCGCACTTCTGGGACCGACCCCTGACTCCAAATAATAAGTGCCTAAGCGCTCGCCGCCTTTTAATAAGTACTCCGTCTGAACCCCGTATGACTTCAAATGTCGTTCCACCGCAGTTCCAAGTGTGTTTTCGGGAACCTTGCTCACTACAAACACATCATGACCAAAATGGGATAATGAAACACCAACGTTGGTCTCTGCTCCGCCGTAATGCATAATGACCTGATTGGCTTGGGAGAGTCGCTCTCCTACTTTCGTTGAAAATCTGAGTAATATTTCTCCTAGAGTAATAATCTTTTTCATATATTAAGCCTCTCTAGCAATCTGGACTTTTTTCACGTATTCTCTTGCATATTCCGTAATTTTGGCAAAATCGCCAGTCTTGGCAGGGGCTATTAGGTTGCCGCCCACACCGACGGCGACACAGCCGTTTTTAATCCATTGCTCGACGTTATTCAGGTCCACGCCGCCTGTCGGCATCAGGTTAATTTGTGGCAGCGGTCCTTTGACAGCTTTCACGAAGTCCGGGCCAAAAGCATTCCCTGGAAAGAGTTTAACGATATCCACGCCTGCCTCGAGCGCGTGCTTCATTTCTGTAATGGTCATACAGCCTGGCATATAAGGAATTTGATAGAGATTACATAGTTTAGCTGTCTCTAAGTCAAAGCTTGGACTGACCACAAACTGGGCTCCTGCCAGGATGGCAATCCGCGCGGTGGTGGCATCAAGGACGGTGCCGGCACCAATGACCACTTCCTTGTTGTCTTGATAGATAGAAGCTAATTCTTTGATTACTTCCTCGGCGCCTTTAACGGTAAAGGTCAGCTCAATTGCGTTGAGGCCGCCTTTTACACATGCTTCCGAAATATTTATGGCGTCTTCTTTTGAGTCCGCTCTAACGACAGCGACGACTCCACAGTTTGAAATTTGTTTTAATATAGTAAATTTATTCACGATGTCACCCCTATCCGTGGTTTTCATTTTGAAAAATCACAACATTAGGAAAACCTTTTACACGTTGATTGTATAGAAGCATGTAAGGGGTTACAATTCGATTCGGCAAAGTCCTTAAAATCTTAAACTATTATCTTAAAAATTTGCACAGAATCGGGTTGGAAGTCTGATAAGTAATAGTGGTTGGGGCTTGGGTCTGTGTGACCAAACGCTTGCTGTAAGTGGGCACTGGCACTGTAGAACCCTTCTACGCTACCCTTTCCCTTTCTTGATGTAGATTTCGGGTTCATAGAACCCTTCTATGCTACCCTTTCCCTTTCTTGATGTAGATTTCGGGCGCGTAGAACCTCTCTATGCTACCCATTTACTTTCTTGATGTAGATTTCGGGCTCATAGAACTCTTCTATGCTACCCTTTCCCTTTCTTGATGTAGATTTCGGGCGCGTAGAACCCCTCTATGCTACCCATTTACTTTCTTGATGTAGATTTCGGGCTCATAGAACCCCTCTATGCTACCCATTTACTTTCTTGATGTAGATCTCGGGCTCATAGAACCCCTCTATGCTACCCATTTACTTTCTTGATGTAGATTTCGGGCTCATAGAACTCTTCTATGCTACCCTTTCCCTTTCCCAAAGAAAATTTCGGGCTCATAGAACCCCTCTATGCTACCCATTTACTTTCTTGATGTAGATTTCGGGCTCATAGAACTCTTCTATGCTACCCTTTCCCTTTCTTGATGTAGATTTCGGGCGCGTAGAACCTCTCTATGCTACCCATTTACTTTCTTGATGTAGATTTCGGGCTCATAGAACCCTTCTATGCTACCCTTTCCCTTTCCCAAAGAAAATTTCGGGCTCATAGAACCCTTCTACGCACCCTATTCCCTTTCTCGAAGAAGATTTCGGGCTCATAGAACCCTTCTACGCTATCTATTCCCTTTCTCAATGAAGATTTCGGGCTCATAGAACACTTCTACGCTCCCCATTCCCTTTCTCGAAGAAAATTTCGGGCTCGTAGAAACCTTCTACGTTACCCATTCCCTTTCTCGAAGAAGATTTCGGGCTCATAGAACCCTTCTATGCTACCCATTCCCTTTCTCGAAGAAGATTTCGGGCTCATAGAACCCTTCTACGCTACCCATTCCCTTTCTCAAAGAAGATTTTGGGCTCGTAGAAACCTTCTACGTTACCCATTCCCTTTTTCGAAGAAGATTTCGGACACGTAGGCACATGCCAAAATGTTTGCAGAAAAACAAAATAGTCACGTAGAAACTCTCTACGTGACCAAAACGACGTTACTATCTATCGAAACTTCTTCTTATACTCAGCAGGTGTATACCCTGTGAATTTTTTAAAGCAGATGCCGAAGTACTGCGGGTTGCTGTAGCCCACTTTGTCGCAGACCTCTGCGGTTTTGATGTCCTCTGTGCTTAATATTTCCATCGCCCGCTTCATTCGAAGCTCCAAGAGGTAATCTCCAAAATTAAATCCTTTTTCCAGCTTAAATAAATTACTCAAATAAGGCGTGCTCACATGGATCACTTCCGCCACTCGTTGCAGCGTCAAGCTGCTGTCATGAAAATTCTCCTTCATATAGGTAATTGCCTGGTCCACGTGGCTAAAATAATTCTTCTCTTTCCTCTTATACATCGCCGTTGACCACTGCTCAATCAGCTGCTGCAGAATCTCCGCCATCTCGTTCAGCGTATGTAATTCCATGATTTCTTTATACACTTCAGAGGAGTTAAAGCCATGAGTTTCTTCTTTAATCCATTTCTCAATTTCAGAGAAAAGCATGGTGCTGAACTTGAGAGCAAGTACCTTCAGATCCTCTAATGGAACGTTTTTCCTCTCGACAATTGCAGCACTTAATTGTCCCAAGGTCTCATTTGCTTTTTCCGGTAAGCCTGTCTTAATTTGTGTTTCTAATTTCGCTACCAAATCATGCAATGGTTCCTCTGAAGTTTCCTCGTTAGACATCGTGTCATCTAAAGAAAACACTTTGCCTGTCCCCATGATATGTCTCATGTCCATCGCCAGTCGGGCTTCAAGAAAGGATTTGCCGACTTCGAACAAATTCGCATATGTCCGGCCAAAGGTCACGGTTACCCGCTGGTCGACTTGTTCACTAAGCTGCTCAAACAAAACCTGTGCAAGCCGTCCCTTCCGTTCATCCTCCTCATCTTCTTGAGATAAGAGTATTGCAAATTCATCGGTATCCACATTCATCACGTTCGAGTCGATTTCTTGAAAAACCGAAGTCGTGACGCTGGTCATTTTTAAACGGACAGCATTAACATCCTCTACCAGTTCGGATGAATATTTGACAAGAATAGCCGCATAGCTTGGACCTTCCAGCTGGACACCTAGCTCAGACAATTCTTTCTCTACATCGATTCTCTGCTCCCCATCCCGGATCAGCCTTTGGAAAAATTTCCACTGAAGTAAGGGTAGAGATTCAATGATTTTCTTTTCCTTTGCTGTCGCACTCTCCCAATCAGCCGCCGCTTCTTTCGCTTTTTTGAGCAAATCCTCCGAGTCCACTGGCTTTAACAGATAATCGAACGCCTTCAGTTTTATCGCTTCTTGAGCATATTTGAAATCTTCATACCCTGTGAGAAAAATAATTCTTGTATCAAGGCTTCGCTCTTTGATCTTTTTGGCCATTTCCAGTCCGCTCATAAAGGGCATGTTAATATCCGAGATGACCACCTGAGGTTTCTCTTTTTCTATTAAATCCAGGGCTACCTCCCCATCCCCCGCTTCTCCTGCCACAACAAAACCATGTTCCTCCCAAGGGATTGCCTTACATATGCCTCGACGAATAATTCTATCATCTTCTACCACGATCACTTTATGCATACTCATTCATCTCCCCTTTTGTTTTGGGTATAGTAATGCTTACTACTGTCCCATTCCCAGGTTCACTTGCAATAGTTAGACCATACTCTTTTCCGAAATGAATTTTAATTCGTTCATTCACACTTTTCAGACCAATACCAATAAATCTCTTTTTGTCTTGATAGGAAGCTGCAATTTCTAACAAAATATCTTGTAATTTATCCGGTTCGATACCATTTCCATTATCGGCAACCTCTAAATGAATGGCATCTCCTGCCTGATACCCTTTAATCGTAATTTTCCCTTGTCCGCGTTTTTGCTTGACCCCATGGTAAATCGCATTTTCTATGAGTGGTTGCAGAGAAAGTTTAATAATATGATAGGAAAGGATCTCCGGATCAACGTCAATCTCATAGGTGAAATCGTCCCCATACCGCATCTCCTGGATAAACAAGTAATGCTGAATATGCTCGATCTCATCTTGGATCGAGATAATCTCTTTCCCCTTACTAATCCCAATCCTGAAAAAACTAGATAAGGCGGTCACCATTTGACTGGCATCCTTATTGAGCCCCATATCACATAAGCCCTTAATCGAATAAAGCGTATTATAAAGAAAATGCGGATTAATTTGGGCGTGCATAATGGCAAATTCTAATTGGCGTTTCTCCTCTTGCTCCATACGGATTTGCTCCATCAAGGTATGGATCCGAATGATTAATTCTTTAAAGCCCGTATGAAGAATCTTCATTTCCTCCGGCCCCGACATCTCCACGTTAAACTCAAGATGCTCTTTATCGATTTTTCCCATTTGTTCGGCCAAGCGTTCAAACGGTTTAGAAATATACTTTCCGACGAAATTCGTTAAAAAGATAGCGGCCACAATCATTAAAGCAATGAGGAAAATCGTGAAGTCCTTAATATAGTTCACCTTTTTTAACATTTCACTTTGCGGAATGACCGCTGCAAGTTTCCAATTATTTGCCTCTAATGTATCGTAGATGACGATCATCTCTTCCCCTGACGTACTTTCATAAGTGAATTGACCACTTTTCTTTTTCAGTCTTTGAAGCGAGCTTAGTGTCGATTCATCTATTTTGTACTCCTCTTTTACATTCTTGGATTCATATTTTCCGTCCGGGCTGATGAGAGCTAGGTACCCATTTTCACCGATTAACGATTTATTCAGTACCTGTTCGAAAAACTCTGCCCGTAAATTAAAGAGAACAATTCCCTTTGATTGGTTTCGATTGATTAATCGGAAGACAGAAAGCACTCGATCCTTCTGGTTAAAGACCCGATCTTGGTGAATATTCCTCCAGTAAAATCCTTCCTTACTTCCACTAAATTTCGAAAAATACTGATTATAATTGACCGACGGGTTGGAATTATACCCACTATGGTAAAGCAGGAATTCCTTTTGATTCAGATCCACCAAGACCGAATTAAGGATCACATCATATCGGGAATAAATAAGCTTCAGATTATTATCGATTTCCACATAGGAGCTTGGATTAATATCTGATTCGTCTTTATCCATTAATGATAGAATCCTAGGATCATTCGATAACGAGACTAATTGTTGAAAAACATCTGAAAGCATATTATCAAGGTAATTTTTCGTCTGGAAAATGGTATCGTTTACATTTTTATAGGCATTTTCCTCGATTTGTGCGGTAGCAAGCATCGTGGATACCCAGCCAGTAACGAATATAACGATGATAATGATAGGAAGATAGAGAGTGTTAATCGTGGATTTAAAAGAGTTAAAAAAATGCTTTCGTATAAATTGTTTCGTCTTTGTAGCCCTCATAGCAGGATCTCCCCGTTAGCATGATAGGTTAATATTTCGATTCCCTACATAAAACAATAAACCAATTTTCCAAAACGGTAAACAAGTAAGTTTATGCAAATATCTTAAAATTTTAATAAATCATCTTAAAATCTTTAATTATCCAAGAAACCGTTTTCATTTAATATGTAAAACAAGAGAGGAGGAAACTAGATGAATGCATCACAAAGTGCTACCGAGACAGTTGTTAATAGTAAAAGGATGGTGAACAAAAACAGGAAAGTTAAAAGAGACAAGTGGGTTCCCTATCTTTTTATCCTGCCATCTTTCCTTATTATCTTAGCTTTTCTATTTTATCCAATCGCGACTGTATTCTATTACAGCGTTCAAAACTATGATGTGTCGGCTCCATACTATAACGGTTTTGCCGGTTTTGACAACTTCGTTAACATCTTTACAAAAGATGAGATGTTCATTCCAAGCTTAGTCAATAGTTTGAAATGGGTGGTTTCGGAAGTAGGCCTTCAATTAATTTTCGGGATGATTTTAGCCTTACTTTTAAACCAAACATTTAAATTCAGAGGCGTTGTACGTGCCGTTGCTTTTATCCCATGGGCCATTTCAGGGGTGCTTGCATCAACCATGTGGTCCTTGATGTTTAACGAACACATGGGTGTACTGAATGACTTGCTAATGAAAATGGGAATCATCGATGAACCGCAGGCATTCTTAGCAGGTACATCAACAGCGTTTACCTCCGTTATTATTGCAGAGTTGTGGAGAGGGATTCCGTTTTTTGCGATTACCCTGCTAGCTTCCTTACAAAGTATACCAACTGAATTATACGAAGCAGCGCGGGTAGATGGTGCCAGCAGATGGAAATCATTTATCTATGTAACGCTGCCACAATTAAAAAATACGATTGTCTTAACCACCCTGCTCCGTGTGGTTTGGGAGTTTAATAACGTAGATCTATTGTTCAACTTAACAGGTGGCGGTCCTGCCCATTCAACCACCACCCTCACCATGTATATTGCTGATTTAGCTGTCCATGGAAGTAATTTCGGATATGGTTCGGCCTTAACGGTTGTTTCATTTGCTATTCTACTGATTTTCGCCATCCTTTACTTGAAACTATCCCGTTATGAAAAGGAGTGATTCTAGCATGTTTACAAAAAACAAAAAAGTCGACAAACTCTTAACACTATATCTTCCATTAATCATGATGTTAAGTTTTACGATCTTCCCTATTTATTGGACACTCAATACTGCATTTAAGCCTGAAGGCGACATCGTCAAACGGCCGCTTCAGTATCTGCCTGTCAGCCCAACCGTTGATAACTTTGTTATGGCCTGGAGCAGTGTCGGTTTTGCTACCTTCTTTAAAAATAGTTTACTAGTTGGTGTGTTTACCGTCATTGCAGTACTCATCTGTTCTACCCTATCTGGTTATGCATTGAGCAGATACCAGTTCAAAGGAAAACGTAGCTTTATGCTCATGCTGTTATGTACGCAATTCATCCCAAGAGCCATGATGATTATTCCTTTGTTCATCATTTTCAAAACCCTGGGATTAATCAGTAATCCACTTTCCTTAATTATCACGTACACAGCCGTTGAGATTCCATTTACAACCATCCTGATGAGCGGATTTATCTCCAATGTTCCAAAGGAACTGGAAGAAGCCGCTATGATCGATGGCTGTACAAAATTACAGTCACTAAGACACGTCGTTTTTCCTTTGTTAATGCCAGGAATTGTTGCAACAGGCGTATTCACCTTCATTTATACATGGAATGAATTTTTAATCGCATTAATGCTGACCAACCAACAATCAAAGTTCACACTCCCTGTTGGATTAAGTTCCATGATGGGTGAATTTAGTATCAACTACGGTGCCTTGGCAGCCGGAAGTATCATCGCATTAGTCCCTGCAGTTATTCTTTTTGCCTATGCACAGAAACACCTAGTCAACGGAATGGGTGGAGCTGTGAAAGGCTAATAAATATAGGCTTTGTTAAAGAACAGTGTTGATTTTTACACCCTGTTGATTGGAGCGGAAGGCACGAAGACTCCTGTGGGAGTATGGTTCAGGGGAGACCCCGCAGGCGCTAGCGCCGAGGAGGCTCGCCGAAACACCCACGGAAAGCGAAGTGCCTGGAGCGGAAATCAACAGGCAAGTTTAGCAGAGCCAAAATATAAAAAATTTAAGGGAGGCAATACCATGTTTAAGAAAAAAGTTACAACCTCTGTTCTTGCTTTAACAATGGCAACAGGCATGCTGTTAACAGGCTGTGGCAGCGAAGAAAAAGCATCCACTACCACAAAAAAGGCAGCCACAAAATCAGATGAACCAGTGACACTCCAATTTTGGGATGAAAACGCTGGCCCAGCTCGTACTCCTGTATGGGAAGAAGTCATTAAACGCTTTGAAGAAAAATACCCAAATATCGATGTGGAGTATGTGGGAATCCCAAATGCTTCTGCAAAATCAAAATATGATGCAGCCATTGCTGCCAATGATATGCCAGATGTAGGCTCGATGCAGACAACATGGCTTCCTGAATTCTCAATTCGTAAAGCATTACTTCCACTGGATTCCTATTTCAAGAAGTCAGATATTAACAGCAAAATCAATAAAGGTGCAACAGATGTAAATAAGAAAATCACGCAAGATGGGAAGCTTTATGGTATTCCATATGCACAAAACCTGGATGCTTTATGGATCCGTACAGATTGGTTTAAAGAAGCAGGTGTAGAAGAGCCAAAAACGTGGGATCAATTCTTTAATGTCATTGAAAAAATGAGAGACAAAGATAAAAACCGTTATGGTTTCACGATCCGCGGCGGAGCTGGTGCTTCCTTCACGATTCAAAGAGCGATGTTTGCTTACAGCGGTTTAGACTTCTTTGATAAAAATGGAAAAACCAACATCAATGATCCGAAACACGTTGAGTTTGTAGAAAAGTATTTCTCTTACTACAACAAATTAACGCCTAAGAGCGATATCACAAATGGTTATAAAGAAATGATCGCCGGCTTTGATACTGGTGTTGTCGCAATGGTACACCACAACCCAGGTTCTTTTGGTGAGCACAGCAAGGCGTTGCCTGCAGGTTCCTTCAAGTTAATTCCACTACCAACTACGGAAGATGGTAAATATGTAGCTGAAGGTGGAAATGCGGTTAACCTAGGTATCTTTAAATCAACCAAACATGCAGATGAAGCTTGGAAATTTATCGAATTTGTTAACTCAGCAGAAGCACAAAGCTACTGGAATGAAAAAACTGGTCAAATTCCAACAAACAAAGATGTATTAGATGATCAGTGGGTACAAGATGCACAGCATATCAAAGTTGCTTTTGATGTTTATAACAATCCAGATACAAAGATTTACATGCCTCCATTCTACTTACCAGACTACCGCTCCATCCTTGATGGCGTCGTAGACCCTGGTGTCCAAGCAGTAATGAGTGGGAAAATGACAGCAAAAGAATTCTTAGATCAATGGGCAAAAGCTATCGAAGACTCTAAGAAAAAATACGACGAAACATTTAAAAAATAATTAAACTTCTGGGTGTTGATTCAATTAACACCCAGTTTGTCCATGTAGGTGGGAGAAATTTTTCAAAAAGGAGAGTAAAACAAATGGGAATCACATCACAACAAATTGGAATCGAAACTCCGTTAGCGATGGCCGAAAAAGCATGTCAGGCCTTAATGAACAAATTCCGTGCCGAGGACTTACCTCCCGTTAACTGGTTCCATTATCACCAAGGGGTTTTTCTCTATGGAATGTACAGAGTATGGCAGGAAACCGGCAAGGAAGAGTACTTTTCTTACATCAAAGCCTATTATGACCATCTAATTGATGAAGATGGAAATGTAGTTTTCGAAAGAGATCAGCTTGATTCCACCATGGCAGGTATTCTCTTATTTCCACTATACGCAAAAACAAAGAATCCCAAATATATGATTGCGGCGAAGAAATTACGAAGTGCCCTAGATACCATCAACAGAACGTCTGAAAATGGTTTCTGGCATAAGGAAAAATACCCGTATCAAATGTGGTTAGACGGCCTCTTTATGGGTGGACCATTCATGCTTTTGTATAACGAGCATTTTCATGAAGAAGAATTGGTCCAGCATGTTTTACTTCAAGAAAAACTGATGAGAAAGCATATGACAGATCCTAAAACAGGCTTGCTCTTCCATGCATGGGATGAGAAAAGAGTACAGCCGTGGGCAGATTCCGAAACAGGCTGCTCACCAGACTTTTGGGGACGTTCAGTAGGCTGGTACGGTACAGCCCTTATTGATATGTTAGAGATTTTAGGTGACAAGAAGCGTGGGCAAGAGGAATGGGTTCAATCCCTTCAAAGCTTTATTCCAGCGATCGTAAAATTCCAGGATGACGAAACAGGTCTCTGGTACAACGTGGTAGATAAGGGCGACCGTCCGGACAACTGGTTAGAATCATCTTGCTCTGCCCTCTTCTTATATTTCATTGCGAAGGCAGTTAAGCACGGCATTGTCGATGATTCGTATCGTGAGGTTGCCAATAAAACCTATGCTGGTTTATTGCAGCACATGGTAGAAACAGATGACGAATTCTTTACCTTAAAAGGAATTGTCATCGGCACAAGCGCTGGCACCTACGATTATTACGTTTCTCGCCCAACATCAGAAAATGACCTTCACGGAATGGGAGCCTTTATCCTGGCAAGTATGGCGCTTTATGACCTGAACAAAAGCCAGCAATAGTTCTTTTATAAAAACAACCCGAGAGCTTCCAGTGAAATGGAAGCTTTCTATCTTCTATTTTGGCACTTCTTTGCTAAAAAGTGTCACTTTTTTGCGATTCGCTGATAAATAGTGAAAATTCGCTGATATATCGTGAGATTCGCTGGTAAATTAACAACAACGTACATTAAAGTGTAATTTTACACGTAATCTACCAGTTTTCAATTCAGAGCTAAGGTAATACATTAATTTTTTTTTGAAAAAAATCAATAAGGAGGTTCATACCGATGACAATTCGTACGGTAAAGCTGGACGGAACAGAACCCATTAAGTTAGCCCCTACCAGGTCTTGGAGGACCTATGTGGGTGGCAAACTTATCGATGAATTATATGGAAATCCGGACCCGAAAGATAGTCATTATCCGGAAGAATGGATGATGAGCATCATTTCTACGACGCGAAATGCTGACCGTGAACATGTTCAGGATGAAGGGTTAAGTAAGCTGGATGTTCCAGGTGTCGATTTGAGCTTAAAAGAGCTTATCGAGAAAAATCCTGAAGCCTTTTTAGGAAAAAAGCAGGTCGAGACATTCGGCAAAGAAACTGGAGTATTGGTGAAATTAATCGATACAGCAGAGCGCTTGATCATGCAAGCCCACCCCGACCGCGAAAAGGCTCAAAAACTATTTAATTCAACGTATGGAAAAACAGAATGCTGGCACTTCGTTGGCGGCAGAGAAATAGATGGTGAGCCCCCTTATGTGCATGTAGGCTTTAAGCCCGGTGTGACGAGAGAACAGTGGAAAGCCTTGTTTGATAAACAGGATATCCAGGGCATGCTGGATTGTCTGCACAAATACGAAGTCCAGCCTGGGGATACATTTTTAATCGAAGCAGGCATCCCGCACGCCATCGGCTCAGGTAGCTTATTAATTGAAATTCAGGAGCCTTCGGATTATACCATCCGTTTAGAGAAGGTCTCCCCTTCTGGATTGCACCTTGATGACTTTTTACTCCATCAAGGTCTAGGCTTTGAAAAAATGTTTGATATTTTCAGGTACGAAACCTTTACCCGGGAAGAAACATTAGTTAACTGGCAAGTGGCACCTGTTGTATTGGCAGAGTCTGATAGTCATCGTGAAATCGAACTTATTGGTTACAGCCAAACACCGTATTTCCGAATGACTCAAGTTGAGATACAGAACAAGGTAGACATGAAAGGCGACGGCGTGTTTTCCGGACTGTACATTCTTTCAGGGAAGGCCAGCATTGTCACTGGAGGAGAGTTACAGGATGTGAAACAAGGCGATCAACTGTTCATACCGGCTGGGGTTGATCATTTTTCAATTATTAATAAAGGCAATGATGCAGTGAAAGCCTTACGGTTCTTTGGACCTGAAGTATTGTAGTTTTACAGGCACCTTACATGGGAGGGTTTTACAATGAAGAAATATGTCATCTGTGGCGTGAGCAATCGGGCTTTACAAATGTTCATTAAACCACTATTAAATGAGTTTTCGCAGGGACATGAGATTGTGGGTCTGCTAGATTCAGACTCATTAAGGTTTACGATTTGCAAAGACCAATTTCCTAGACTGGCACAAGTCCCTACCTACTCACCCGAGCAATTCGAGACCATGGTTGATGAAACGAAGCCAGACTATGTGATTGTTGCTGGCCGCGACGATACGCATGTAGATTATATTTTACGAGCATTAGAGAAGCACGTAAATGTCATCACCGAAAAGCCGATGGTGACAAACGCTGAGGATGCATACAAGGTCATGAGGGCCGAGGCGAAGAGCAATGGGAACGTCACAGTTACCTTTAACTATCGCTACAGCCCGTTTCACCGAAAAATTAAGGAGATGATCCTCGAAGGAAAAATTGGACGGGTGACTTCGGTAGATTTAAATTGGTATATTGATACCTTCCATGGCTCGAGCTACTTTAAACGCTGGAACCGTAACCGGGAAAAATCAGGCGGATTATCGATTCACAAGTCTACCCACCACTTTGATCTTGTCAACTGGTGGCTGGACCAAAAACCGGAAGAAGTATTTGCGTTCGGAAGCTTAAATTACTACGGTCCCAATGGGGAATTAAATCCACGAAAGGAATCCGGGCGTTTCTGCGGAACCTGTGACGTCCGCAACGATTGCAGTTATTTCAGACGCTGGAATCCTCGAAGCGGATCATCATCGGTCAGAGATGACCATCTTTTAGCAGGAGTCTATGAAAACGACGTGCCTTACACGAATTATCGACCGGATGCATGTATCTTTGATGAAGAGATTTCTATTGAAGATACGTATGTCGCAACCGTCAGATATGATGGCGGCAGCCTGCTCAGTTACTCGATTAATTTTTCAGCCCCATATGAAGGCTATCGGTTAGCGATTAACGGGACAAAAGGCAGAATTGAAACGACGGAGTACCATGAACCGTCCCGGATTCCTTTTGAATACCCGGAGCAAACCATTGAGTACTATCCTCTTTTTGGCGGAAAAGAAACGATTGAACTGGTTAAGACACCCGGCGGACATGGCGGCGGCGACCCGATTTTACTAGAGGATCTATTCCTTGGCCCTGACCCGGCACGAGACTATCAAATATTAGCCGGGTCAGAAGCCGGTGCCTACTCTATTGCAGTCGGAGAAGGCGTCTGGCGCTCCGTTCAGGAAAAGAAGCCGATCAACATTAAAGAACTTCTTACTCAATCAAATTATCAAGTAACCAAATGATTTTATGGAAAACATACAATGAGTCACGCAAATGACTTTTTGTATGTTTTTTGTTTTATTATGGAAAATATACTTTGACTTTTTTCAAAAAATACGGCATGGTATGGAAAGAATTACTTTAAGGCATCAGTAAGGAGATAAAGAAAGAATGCTAACGAAGAAAGTCACGACTTCTGTGCTTGCCTTGACCATCACTGCCTCAGTACTGCTGACAGGATGTTATGGAAAAGAATCTTCATCGCAGAAATCCACCGAAAAAACAGACAAAGTCACGATTACTTTTTGGGATGACAATTCAGGGCCGCAGCGCACGCCCATTTGGAGAGAATTAATCAACCATTTTGAAAAAGAAAATCCGTCCATTGATGTGAAATATGTTGGCTTACCAAAAGATTCAGCAAAAGCGACATTTGACGCCGCCATTGCTGCTGAGGACACACCTGATGTTGGCAGTGTCTATACAAGCTGGCTCCCGGAATATTCCTCTAGGGAAGCACTTTTGCCACTGGATTCCTATTTTTCTATCTGGAGTGATAGGGATAAAATCAATAAAGAAGCGATTAGCTTTAATAAACAAATCGTGGACGATCACAAATTATATGGAATTCCCTATACACAAAACCTCGATATCCTTTGGATTCGCTCCGATTGGTTTAAAATTGCTCACTTGAATACTCCTGAAACATGGAATGATTTTTTTCAAGCAGCTGCAACATTAACCGATCCTGCGAAAAAGCGTTATGGCTTTACCATCCGCGGAGGTGCAGGCGCCTCTTTTCAACTACAAAGAATGATGTATGCCTACTCTGGAATAAAAGCTTCTATTATAAATGGCAAAAGTACGATCAATGATCCAAAGCATGTTGAGTTTTTAAAAAGGTATTTATCATTGTACCAGCATTACACCCCAAAAAGTGATATTACGAATGATTATAAAGCGATGCTGGCCAGCTTTGATACAGGCGTTGCCGCCATGGTTCAGCATAACCTGGGCTCCTATGCGGAGCATAGTGAAGTGTTAACACCCGAGCAATTTCAAGCCGTTCCATTACCCAAGTCAGTTAGGGGCCACTATACAGCTGAAGCCGGGAATGCCATCGGGATCAGTATTTTTAAAGGAACAAAACACCCGCAGGAGTCATGGAGGTTTGTTCAATTTATGAATTCCAAATTTGCGCAAAGCTATTGGAATCGAATGGTGGGGCAAATCCCAACGAATGTGGATGTACTTAACGAGGAGTGGATAAAGAAAGCTCCCCATATTCGGACTGCTGCGACCGTCTATAGCGACCCGGAGACGACTCTTTATGAGCCTCCCTTCTATCTGCCAGAGTACAGCAGAATCCTATACACGATTGTCGATCCTAGCATTCAAGCAGTGTTAAGTGGAAAAATGACAGTGGAAGAATTATTAGATCAATGGGCAGGCGCGATAAATGAAGCCCAAAAGCAATACGATCAACTGCATGCAAAGTAGGAAAAAAATTAGCTCCTCTAACAGTTGACATTTATCCTTGATATGTTATCTTTTTTATATAATAAAAGCAGTCACAGTAACTGACGACATCTGTGGAAACGACCACAAGGAAGCTGTGACTTATAACGTCGGGTCGTCTGGGCAGAGATAAGGGTTTATTTCCTTATCTCTTTTTTATTTTCATTTCGGAGGCGATACTATGGAGCAAATCATTTTAGATGGAACAGTTGTAGCTAAAGAAATCAAAGAAAATTTAAAAGGAAGAATTGAATCGTTAAAGGAACATGGCATCATCCCGTGCCTGGCCACCATTTTAGTAGGAAATGATCCCTCTTCAGAAACATACGTAAAAATGAAAGGGAATGCTTGTGAAAAATTAGGTATACATTCTATTCGAGTAACTTTGCCAGAAGAAACAACGACAGAGGAATTATTAGCAGCGATTAAAGAGTTAAATGAAGATGATTCCGTACATGGGATTCTCCTGCAGCATCCGGTTCCATCACATATTGATGAGCGCATGGCTTTCGAAACCATTGCTATTGAAAAAGATGTCGATGGTGTAACAAGTGCGGGTTATGGTCAGACTGCATTAGGCTTTGGAAAGTATCCATCCTGTACGCCGGCAGCGATTATGGAAATCATCCATTATTACCAGATTCCAGTCGAAGGCAAACATGCCGTTGTGGTGGGACGAAGCCCGATCTTAGGTAAGCCTGTTTCAGCATTACTTCTTAATGAAAATGCGACAGTGACCACGTGCCATTCTAAAACAACCAACTTACCGGACCTGTTAAAACAAGCAGATATTGTTGTGGCAGCAGTTGGAAAGCCTAAGTTTATCCAAGGATCCTGGTTGAAGGAAGGCGCCGTTGTATTGGATGCCGGCTATAACAAAGGTAATATTGGCGATATCGATTATGAGTCATGTTTAGAAGTGGCGGGTGCGATCACTCCTGTACCAGGTGGGGTAGGTCCTGTGACCATTTCCATGCTGTTGAAACAAACCGTTGATTCGGCTGAAAAAACAAGGAAGCTGGTCTTTTAAGACCAGCTTTCTCTTTTCTATTATGTATGGTAACAAACTATTCTATGAATCTTCCCATTATATAGGTGTTATAGTATTTTCCGTCCGATAGGATTCGATCGTGTTTCAAGAGGCCCTCGATTTCAAAGCCAAGTCTTTTATACAGTTCAATCGCTTTTTCATTCGTTTCCAGTACACCACATAACTCGATTTTCTTAATGCCGTTGGCGTCAGCCCAAGAAATGGTTTCCTTCATGAGATTTTTTCCAACCCCATATCCCCAGAAATCCTTCGATACACCTAATCCAAATTCGACTTTATGCGTAAATCTTTTCAAGTCACGCCCTTCACACCTTGAATACCCTATTAATCTCCCATCCACTTCTGCCACCAAAAATAGGCGTCTCGGATGAGTCGTATCCGTTTCAATCAATGTTTCAAATCTAGCTTGGTCGATGAACGCTTCTCCCTTTTCTCTGTCCATATTTTCGGTTTCTCCATCGATCTGAACTCTCAATTCGGATAATTGTTTTGCGTCGCTTTTCATAGCCGGTCGAATCGTGTAGGTTAACTCTTTCACATTAAAATCTTTTTGATTGATAATCATGGAATCCACTCCATTTATGAATTTTATTTGAGTCTTGGCGTGTTCACTTGATGCGGAAGACTATTATACTTCTATTAAAGAAAATATTAAAGAAAAATATTACATTTTTGTATTTTTATTCTTCTGACCTATTTACCGGTCGTGTGCTTTTCCCATTAGCTCGGGCACTAGAAACCTCTTCTATTTACCGACAGGTTTCTTTCCATTAGACCGGGACAAAAATACCACACTATCAAGGTCCGTCGCTGTAACAAATTTTCTACATCAAAAAAATAAATGAAGCTTATCTTGAAAGACAAGCTTCATTCTTTATTTTTGGGATTATACCCTTCTATAATTCCTATGATTACACTCTCTTACTGGTTTAAGCGCATGTCCATTTTCATCCGTACACCACGATTGAGATTGGAAAGCTAGGAATATTCCCACCCACCTATTCTCCTCCTCAAAGTGAAGGAGCATTCCACCGTCTTGCCAGATGCCGTCATCATTTTTCCATTTACCAGTATTCCCCTGATTCATATGGATATCGTGTATACCATAACCAGGTAAAAAATCAAAATATTTATCCGGCTCATTTTCTTCTGGTCCCCAACCCTCACCATAAGCATAGATCACTGCATTGTTTTTCATTGCTTTATTTACGTAGAACTCTACTTTTTCTTTTAAATCATTATTAGGACCGGATTTAAAGGGCGGAAGAGCAACCATTTCTTTTGGATTGAATAATCCACCTCTTACATAGTCTAAGGCAATGTCCCTGTTATCTTTCGTTATGGAAGTGAATCCAGAATTTAGTGCAGGTAATTTTGTCACGTGCTCTGAGTTGAAATTTTCGCTAACATAGTAAAGAACTTCCGATGGACGTATTCCTGACTCAATGTTAACTGCGATTCGATAATTCGTTTCTTGGTCATCTGTAACATGAATTTCAAAATGAGGTTTTCCTGACTTGCCAATTGCAGTGTTTACAATTTTTCCTTTTAAAAGAGTATAATTTCTTAATGGCATTTTGAAATCACTCCTCAGATTAAGGTATTTCCTTGATTATATTTTAAATCTACTAATTTTAACCACATTCTATTTTCCTTATTTTTCTATTTCAATATACCCATTGTGTAAAAATAAAAAAATGACGTGCAGCCATGCACGTCATTTCTTTTTCTATAGGATTTGATTCAAAAACCTCTGTGTTCGCTCATGTTGTGGGTTGACGAAGATTTCGTTTGGATGTCCTTCTTCTATTATATTGCCGTCAGCCAGCATGATCACGCGGTCGGCCACTTCTCGGGCGAAGCCCATTTCATGGGTCACGATCACCATGGTCATCCCTTCTCGAGCAAGATCCTTCATTACTTGGAGCACTTCTCCCACTAGTTCAGGATCAAGAGCCGACGTTGGCTCGTCAAACAGCATGACTTTCGGTTCCATTGCTAAGGCTCTCGCAATCGCCACTCGCTGCTTTTGTCCGCCCGACAGCTGCTCCGGATAGTAGTTCGCCTTATCGGCTAGGCCTACCTTTTTCAATAGAGTCAACGCTTGGGCACTGGCCGCTTCCTTCGTCACTTTTTTCACATATACAGGTGCTTCGATAATGTTTTCTAACACCGTTTTATGCGGGAAAAGATTGAAGTGCTGAAACACCATTCCTACCTTTTCTCGTACTTTATTTAAGTTGGTTTTCGCAAGTTCGATTGTCTCACCGTCAATCGTAATTTCTCCTTGCTCTGCTACCTCTAAAAAGTTCAAGCAGCGAAGCAATGTACTTTTTCCAGAACCGCTGGCACCAATTAGAACGACGACTTCTTGTTCCTTAACCTCTAGGTCTATCTTCTTTAACACGTCAAGCTTACCAAAGGATTTTGATAGATTGCGAACTTGAATCATGCGACACGGACCTCCTTCGGCTTACTCACGTCGAGTTTCTTTTCAATCAGGTTCGCCACCCATGTGAAAATGAGGACGATGATTAAGTAATAGATTCCAACGACAAAATACGTTTCGAACGGCATATAGTTTTCCCCTTGGACACTAAGAGCCGTGTTATACAGATCGGTTACCGCAATATAGGCGACAAGCGAAGAATCCTTTAACCCGATGATGAACTGATTGGCAAGGGCCGGAATTGATCTTTTGAAAGCCTGTGGGAAAATAATTCTTCTCATCGCGAGGGAATAGTTCATTCCAAGCGATCTTGCTGCTTCCATCTGGCCGCGGTCAATCGATTGGACAGCCCCTCTGAAAATTTCTGCGATATATGCGCCTGTGTGAATCCCCAAGGCCAATGCCCCTGCCGTAAAGCTGTCCAAGTTCACAATGTTGGCAAGACCATAGTATAAAAACATAATCTGAACAATGAGCGGGGTTCCACGAATAATGCCAATATAAATGTCGGCAATGCGATTTAAGATTTTACTAGTGGAAATCTTAAAAGCGGCAAAAATAATCCCAATCACCATCGCAAATAATAGAGAGATCGCTGTAATAGAGATCGTCATCCAAGAAGCTTTCAAAAAAGCAATTCCATGCTCACTAAAAATACTGATAATATTATCTAAAAAAACCACGAGGCTTACCTCCTTGTTTAATTATGTCAAAGGGGGACAGTCCCCCTTCGACACAATTTCTTACTTTTCCATTACATTGGTGTTGAACCATTTCATACTGATTTTTTCATACGTACCATCGTCAATCATAGACTGGATCGCTTCGTTAATTTTGTCAGCAAGTTCTTTGTTTCCTTCAGCAACCGCTACGCTTACACGGTCTTCGTTTAACAATTCGCCGATTGCTTTGATTTTTAAACCTTTTTCATTTTTTGCACTTACCCCAACAATTTTGTCAGTGATTACTGCATCCAAACGGCCAAGTGCCAAGTCTTGAAGAGCGTTTACATCTGTCGGATAGCCTTTGACTTGATCAGATAGATCCTCGGCCATGTCCTTCCATGTGCTTGCTTGAATAACTCCGATTGATTTACCCTTTAGGTCTTCCTTTGATTGGATATCTGTGTTGCCTTCCGCTACAAAAATCTGTGCACCAGATAGATAATATGGATTTGTGAAGTCAACCTGCTTATCACGCTCAGGTGTAGCTGTCATACTTCCGATGATCGCATCATATTTCTTCGCCTTTAACCCCTGAATAATCGTTTCCCATGGGTTTGTTACAGGGTTTGCTTCAAGGCCGATTCGCTTCGCAATTTCTGTTCCGATTTCAACGTCGAATCCAGTTAATTTATCGTCTTTTTTAAAGTTTAATGGTGGATATTGACCAGTCATAGAGAACGTTAAGGCACCTTTTTTCACCAATTCATTCTTGCCACTGCTAGCTTTTGCTGCTTTTTCTCCGTCAGCCTTCTCTGTCCCACAAGCTGATAAAAGTAACATCATAGCTGCAGCTAATAAAATTGCATACTTTTTCATAAATATTCCCCCTTTGATAATAAAAAGACACCGTCACATTTGCGTATGACGGTGTCGTGCACACCCTCATCATTCAGCATTTGGCGAAGATAGTTCTCCACAATTCCAAGGAACTGTGACAGTTCTGCCCCTATTCGAGTGCAGACCCAGCTTTCTGAAAAAAGTGATTTCAGAAGCTTCGGCGATTGATCCTTTTTCCTATTTTCATAGATTTCACTGAATCTCCCATAGGATACTAATAAAAATCGCGACCTCTACCCCATCTAATGCTTAAAGACGAGGATTTTTGTATTTAGTTTGATGAAACTTTTTTCAGTATAATAAAATATTCTAACAAATGCAATAATGTTTTTATTGGAATTTACATCCAAATGAAAAACCTTGACGGGTTTTCTTTCTTGAGATACATTTTTCTAAAATAGAAAATTTCCAAATTACTAGAAAAGAAGGTTAGGCATATGTTGCAATGTCGAGAAGATGTACTGGCATTCACGAAACAGCTCGTAAACATTGAAAGTGTCGTAAATACTTATGGCGAAAAAGCCATTGCCCAGGCTTTATATGCAATGATTTCCTCATGGCCCTATTTTTCAGAAAATCCTGGCCATCTTGTTTTAGAACAGACCCACAATGACAATCAAGAGCGCTATAATGTGCTGGCGTTTGTCAAAGGAACAAAGGGCACGAGCAATCGAACCGTCATCCTAATGGGTCATACGGACACAGTCGGAATTGATGATTTTACTCATTTGAAAGACCAGGCCTGCTATCCCGAGGAGCTAATGGAATCCTTGAAAAAGGAGGATCTGCCCGCTTCTGCACAAAAACATTTACAGTCCGGAGATTGGATGTTTGGCCGCGGCGTCCTTGATATGAAAAGCGGTGTCGCTAGTCATCTCTATCTCTTAAAATATTACTCGGAGCATCCAGAAGAATTAGACGGAAATCTGGTTCTTTTAGCAGAATGTGATGAGGAAGACAGCTCACACGGTGTTCTTTCTGCGTTGAAAACATTGAAACGCTGGAAAAATGACCATGGTTTCGCCTGTTCCGCTGCGATTAATGCCGATTTCGTGGCGCCGCGCTATGAAGGCGATGACAATCGCTATATTTATAAAGGCACAGTCGGAAAATTACTGCCATCGTTTTTTATTACAGGGGCAGAAACACATGTAGGCTCTGCCTTTGAGGGATTAGATCCCAACTTTATCGCGGCTGAACTGACTCGACAAATCAACTACAATCCAGATCTTTGTAACGAAGCATTTGGCGAGACGACCGTGCCTCCTGTTTCGTTAAAGCAAATGGATTTAAAGCCATCCTA
Organism: Bacillus sp. (in: firmicutes); assembly: GCA_039832695.1. Taxonomy (GTDB): domain Bacteria; phylum Bacillota; class Bacilli; order Bacillales; family Cytobacillaceae; genus Neobacillus. The sequence goes on along the minus strand of JBDOMM010000027.1, from coordinate 148,997 downwards.
TACGGTTCAAACGGCTTTGTCTGCTTATGTGTATTACAATTTCTTTATCCATTCCTGGTCTCCAAAGGATGTCCTTGAAAAATTAAGAGAACAGGCCGATATTGCTTTCACCAATGCCCTGTCTTCTTTTGAAGAAAGATATAAGCAGTACAGTACATTGAGCGGTGAACCGTATGTCCAGCACCCATGGAAGTCGAGGGTCATGACGTACGAGGAAATGGAGCAATTATTGGTCGCTGAGAATGGCGAATTGTTCACGGCACATATGAATGAGTTTAAAGAGAAGCTCTTAAATAATACGGAATTAGATACACGCATGTTTGCTGCGAGAGTGGTGGAGGAAGCGTGGAATTGGATGAAGGATAAAAGCCCGGCTATTATTCTATTTTACTCGTCCTTATATTCTCCAAGGATTGAATTGTCTGGAAAAACAGAGGATGAATTGAACTTAATCCATGCATTGGATGAAGCGGTGGAGGAAATGCAGCCGCACTATCCACATCCGATTGTGACGCGGAATTTCTTCCCATATATCTCTGATATGAGTTTTGTCGCGCTGAGTGATGATGAAGCAGGCATTATGGCCGAAACCAGCAATAATCCGGGCTGGGGCACGAAGCTCTTTGTTGACTACCAAGACATCCGCGACATCAATGTACCTGTGATCAACATCGGACCATACGGTTTAGATGCACACAAGAAGCTAGAGCGGATGGAAATGACCTACTCACTAGAAGTGGTTCCAAACCTAACCAATCTTGTGATTCAAAAGCTTTTAAACAAATAATCTCTAAAGCTTGTAGACCCTTCTACAAGCTTTTTTTACTAGAAACATGTAAAATAAAAGGAAATTAAGTAAACAACAAGTATAGGGGGATGGTTGTGAAGAAAATTTTGATCATTACGGCCATTTTTTTTGCTATTTTACTAGTTGGATTCTATGGAGCCTATAAATTTATCAACAGCGAGGCCGTTTCCGGAAGCAAACAAGAGCATGTGGATGTGGAAGCTGCGGATAACTCTACTTCTCCTAAGAAAGAGGAAAGTGAACAGACAGATAAAATTGGCGGCGTTCAATACGATATCGGCATTGACAACACCAGCACCGAATATAAAGTCATTGAAGTAATGCACAAGATGACGCACCAAAAAGTGAAGGCTGACGAAAAATGGGGGGCCATTCCTATGGTGCCTGACACCATTAATCGCGTGTATGAGATTGTGAATAACAGTGATTATGACCGAAAAGATCAATTGCTGGCTATTCTTGAAAAATGGAAGGCAGGAAATTTTGCGGCAGTCGATGACGACCACAATTATTTCTGGCAATATCAAGGCGGTACTGTCGGGCAAGCCCACGGCATCTTAAGTAAAGCCGAAGAAGAAACCTTTATCTTAAATAATTTTGGTGATGACATCGCAAAAGAAGTAAGCTCACAGCAGTAGTAGAGCTTACTTCTTTTTTTGACCCTAAAGCGTATTATGGTTTCGCATTGATCGTCCAAGCAAGCATAAACATGAGAAAGGTAAAAAGGAGAATAAATATGTTAATTCCCATTCCCCACCACGCATATAGCCTTGGTCGCCTTCCCGTAAATAGTCCGATCACACCAAATATGATGCCAAACATCGGATTTTTTATTAAAAAGAAATCGGGAAAGGTTTCTGTTTTTAATAATAATGCGGCATTAAGGATCGCAAGTGAAAATAGTCCCCATACGAACGAAAGAATGCCTGCCAGCCCAACCAATTTACTGAACGTGGATTTCTTCTTTATTTCCAGTTCCATAGCTTTACCTCCCCTACCTTGACGGCACGAACCTCTTTCATTTGCTCTAATTTTCTAAGTTCAGACGTTGGTCCGGTCACAACAGCGCCATATACTTGAATTCCATTTTTCTTTATATAAGCAATCCGTTCCTTTAATTCAAGCGACTTGGCTCTAGCTACTTTAGTTGCCACTTCTTCATTTTTTGAAAGTTGAGTAAGAATATCCATGAACACTTCTTCATTTGTTTGTTCTCTGCCGTTGAAAGGTGACCAAATGGTTGAGTCAACTTGGGCAGGATAGCCAATCGCAGTGATGGGTACACCCTCCTTGTCGACCTGTTTTTCCTCAAGCCCCGTATCTACTGCTAACCAGCGCACCTCTGTTTCCTTTGGCATGATTTGTTCCATCTCCTCTGGCTTATGCAATGCGGAAAACGATACATACACTTCGGCAACCGTGCCATCTGGAAGCCCCTTTAATATATCCCATTCACCACGCGTATCAAACGGAACCTTTGCGTCTGGATGAAGCAATGTTTCTGTTTCAACACTAGGAATTTCAGGCAGTGGCCGTTCTAGAAGGGACGTTTTTTTAGGAAAGTTGGGTTGATCTAAAGCGAAGAAAATATCATAGTTTCCCGCTTTATAATCCTCTTTTCCAATACGCTTATTGACATCGAACAGGATGTGCATGGAAAATAACCCAATCTCATCTTCAATTTTGATTTTTTCCAAATTGATATTAGGCTCCGTTACATAGATCGTATTTGAGGCAACCTCAATAAGCTTGTCAGCCCTTCCTCCGATTGCGTAATAGAAATAGGTGATGAGTGTCATGACTGGAATGATCAGTAATAAGACGGCAAGACTAATGAAAATATTCGTTAATCGTGCATGATTTTTCCCCACGTTAAAAATGGTTCGTTGATCTTCTTCAGTAAGAATATGACTCTTCTTATATTCTTTTTTTGTATTTTTAATAAAATTTTGATAGAGTTCATCCTCGTTTGGATTCATCTTATCGCTCATCTGTCCGTTCCCTTCCTTTCACTTTGTCTACCAATTTCTTTCGTCCTCTAAATAAGTGGCTTTTGAATGTGTTTAATTTAAAATCAAGGATATCTGCGGCTTCCTGGTATGGAAGATCATGCAGGTCACATAGGAGTACAGCGTGCTTTTCATTTTCCTGTAAGCTATTAATGTCCCTTAACAATTGGTTTAACGATTCTTTTTCTAGTATTGTCTTCTCTGGTGTTGCCAGACTGACACCAACGTGCTTATCCATTTCATCTTCAATAATGACTCGTTTATTTTTCCTTTGGAAATCGATGAATGCATGATAGGCAACCTTAAAAAGCCAAGCTCTAATATTTTTAATTTCATAATCTTCAAGAAACACATACGCTCTGTAAAAAGCCTCTTGGACGAGGTCTTCTGCTACAAAGTGGTCTTTAGAAAGGGAATATATGTATCGATACAAATCATTCAGATTCTGTTTAAAAACATCCTCAAGCTGCACGATTCATCCCCCTTTCACCTAATCCACGTTTCACATTACCAAAAAGTTGCAATTTTAACAAAATATTTAATTAATTTTCGTATGCAAAAAAAAGAGAAGTGCATTCACACTTCTCCTAACTCTTGCATTTATTTTGTTTTCACCGTTTGTGGTGGCTCCTCCATCCATCCGTGTTGAATCATAATTTTGGCGCCTTCATGCGCATATTCGAAAATATCCTTCATGAAAATTGACAGTTTCGCCGGCAGGTCATTTCGTAAGCTAAATGCCGTTCCGACAGAGTTACCGCCTAAAGAAAAACTGCAGAACAGGCTGACGCAGTACATCATGATTTTATCTGAGAAAGGAGGAAGGGTTGAAGTAGTGATATTCCCACCAGCAGTAGCTGGAACGGGAATATTATTTTCTAATAGAACCTCACTCATCTCTTTAATGATGGCTGCTGCCATCTCTCCACCCTTTGTGAAAAATTTACGCACATCCTTTTTTTCCGCACATTGGGCAAATCCGTAAATCATTTGCATCCCCGTCACATTGGATTCGATGGCATGATAAATGTTTGCCAGCTCCACCGTGTTGAGAGAGCGTTTTCCGCTAAACGGGTTAAATCCACCTAGATAGTTGGTATCTTTGACAAACTCCACTTCCTTAGTGGTTGAAACGTACGGCGAACGGGGAATTAACCCTTTTTCTAGTAGGTATTTAGTACATTGATGATAATATTTTTGTGTCATACTTGTGAGGTTCCTATAGAGTTGAATCATATCATCGCGATAGGACATTGTGATATTTAAAGTGTGCATCGCCATGCTGATTTCTTTAGTCATTCGGACAAACATGATATCAAATCCATTATCATAGAGCTTCGGTACTTCTTTATTGATATCTTTGTCAGTAAATCCTATTGGGGTAGGGATCCCTTCACTCTGAAAAATTCGCACCATTTGTTCTATATAGGGAATAATTTCCTCATGTAAATCGTTCATAATCTTTTTAGCCTCTTGGTCGTCTGCTTTTTCAATAAAGTATTCTAACATATGCTTGATCATTGTCTTTTGTTGATAGGTCATCCATAATGTTCCGATCTCGGATGAAGCTAAAGCGGGAACTTCAGGCATAGGAAATCTCTCCTCGGTCAACATTCGTTTTTTGTTAGTGTTTACTCACTTGGAGATGTCATACATTTTTTTAATAAATACGACCTATTCCCCTACCGTTGTAAAAAATACTATTTTTTTCCACAATCATCTTTTATAATAAAATGGAGATATTTTACTATTTTTTAGGGGAAATTGTAATGAAACAGAGAGAGATTACAAACCCAATTTGGGCTTATATTGTCTTAATTGGGGGTGGAATATTTGCTTTTTCCACTCTACCAGGCATGCTCCTCATCATGACGGTTCCATTTTGGAAACATGATGAGATTAGTTTTTTTTCGGTCCTGTTCATGGTGATCGGACTTAGTGTGATCGTGGTAATCGGTTGGGGAATGAGAAAAGCATTTGTTGCGATAAAAACGTATCGTGAATGGAGTAAAACCATGGGGCCTGTTGCGGGCGGTGCCGAGAAATTAGCTGAACCAATAGGTGGCGCAGGTGAGAAAACAGCCGAACTATTAGAGGGTGTGGCAGAGAAAAAGAAGAAGCCAATTTGGCCGTGGATTGCGCTTGCACCAGGGGCTCTACTATTGGTTACTTCAGGACCGGGCGTCCTTATGCTGCCGATTTTGCCACTCTTCATGGCAGGCATGTCAACCGATTCAGGGAATACACCGGGCTATGTGCCGGGTCTAATTATTTTGGTCGGCTATGGACTTTTGATTGGGTATATTATTTTGGTGGTAAAGGCGATTAAAACATTACGTGCACGTTAATCTGGAAAAAAAGAAAGAGATTGGGGATTTCATTCCAATCTCTTCTTTTTCTATTTGCTTCATTCAAATTCGGCTAAAACAGCACGAACCTTCCCTTTATGCTTAACAAGCTTCCTATCAATATCGTCGATAGATGCACCTGTTAAAAGTTGTACTATGGCTGTTTTCACTTGTTCATTTGAGGTTGCAAAGGCTGCTGCTGCCTCTTCAAACGTGACCCCAGTTGCTTCTTGAACAATCCTGATGGCCCGGTCACGCAGTTTTTCATTGCTTACACTTAAATCAACCATTAAGTTCTTATAGACCTTTCCTACTCTAATCATCGTAGAAGTAGAAAAAATATTTAATGCCATTTTTTGAGCAGTCCCGGCCTTTAACCGCGTCGAGCCTGCAATCACTTCTGGTCCCGTCTCTATTTCTACAGCTACCTGCACATGAGGTGAGATTTCAGCGTTTTTATTACAGCAAATCAAACCTGTATAGGCCTGATTTGCTGCGGCATACCGCAATGCTCCTTTTACAAATGGTGTCCGTCCACTCGCAGTTAACCCAATGACTAGATCTTTAGAGGTAATAGAATAAGCTTTGAGAGCTGCTTCCCCTTCAGATTCGCTGTCTTCCACAGCGGGCATCGACTTTCTAAGCGCTTCGTCCCCACCCGCAATGATGCCAATAAATTGCTGAGGATCGAGGTTAAATGTAGGCGGTAATTCGGATGCATCCAATACACCAAGACGTCCGCTGGATCCAGTTCCAATATAAAACACCCTCCCATTTCCTTGAATGACAGTGACCGCTGCATCTATTAGTTTTGCAATCATCGGAAGCTCTGCCTTAATGGCCTTTGCTACCATTTCATCTTCCTCATTCATTAACTGGGCAATTTCAAGAGAGGATAAAAGATCAATACTGGTTGATTTCTCGTTCATTTGCTCGGTTGTCAGTTTTTTTAAATTCATTACTCTTCCTTTCAACCATTTCGTTGGTTCGTGCTTGGTTTATTTCTCTTCAAGTAAGAGTTACCTGCTACACCTGCAATGGTGGTAAACAGTACTGTAATAATGGTAGGGACATTCCATTCTAAATTATAGAATTTGACCAGATCCTTAAATGCCTTATCGTTATTAAAGAAAAAGATTGCCCCCAATACAATCACTGCGGCCAATGCGACAATCCCGCCCATCAAGCGCTTACGGTCCGTTACCTGTTGGTCCTGTCTTTGTACTTTCTCTTCATACCCTTCATTTTGTTCTTTTAATTTCTTATTTTTTTCTACCTCTTGCAGATACTTTTCTTCCATCTGAGCCTTTTCATCTGCTAATGTGATTTGTTTTTGTATTTCTTGCTTTACCTGGTCCTCTAAGTCTTCTGTTTTCTTTTTCAATTCGGAATTCATTTCCTTATATTCATCGATAATCAAGAGCGCTGTCTGATTATCCAAGATGAGATTCCCGTATTGCGAATAACTAAGTAGCGATTGCACCATTTCAGTAACAGGCAAATCCATTAACTCCTCAAACTTTAACATCGCACTCACACATTTTAACGTGGTATTGGCCTTATTTTCCCAATGGAAATGGATGTCGGACTCACTTTTGTTTTTATTGGCCATATTTTGCATAATAATGACGGTTGGAAAAACCATATCCTCAATGGTTTTTTCAATGGCCTCTGTAAAAGCATCATGTTCCTTTAACATTACTAATGCTTCTAGTAATAAATTGACAATGTTTGCTGAGATAGAAATGTCGATCCAAAGCTTCTCTTCATTTTTCTTTGATTCTAATGTGGAAATAAACTGCTTAATTTTTTCAATATCTTTTAATAAAATTGCGGCTTTAATGTAAGGAACAATTTCAATCTCATTATATCCACTTAAATCCTTATGGCTGATCAGCCTGGTTAATTGTTCAGTCGCAAATTCAGTCTCGATTTCTAGCTCTAACATGCTATTTAAAGCAATGACACACTCTACTTCCACTTCTTGACCACTAAGCAGAGCACTTTTCATCCATCTGACTGTTTTCCGAGTTTCCTCCGCATCTGTACCTAAATAGGCGGCTCGTAACCATAATAAAGCGGATGTGGGGACTAATAATCCATTATATGCCGCATCATCGACTAAATTTTTGTTCGTATGCGCGAAGATTGGTTTCACCGTATCTTCTGTAAAAATAGTAAAGGCAGGTTTAATTCGGCTATGTACTTTTAACGTATCGACAGAACTCCAAAAACTATCATCTATTAACTTATTTTGTTGTAAAACCCTATGAATCTTAATTTCTGTATCCTGCAAAATTCTTAATGCTGATTTCTCACGGCCTGCAACAAAAAATTGCTTCAGATTCTTTTCATCAGGTTCAATACCGATGTATTTAATTTTTCCATCAGAGATAAATGGATAAAGGAAGTCCTCGATTTCTTGTATCCATTCCTTTTTTTCTTGTTGATCTTCATGTAAATAGGTGGGGCCTAAAACCACGATCGAATGGGTACCTTGCTCGATTTGATTTTTGAATTCATCGATATCATTCGAAAAATCATATAGCTTGTAGCGATAATTTAGGGCATCCAAGGTTTTTAAAAAGAATTCAAAGGCCATGCTATTGTAGTTTTTGTCCTTAATTACCGCCGTATTGCATTTTCCTTCACGGACAAATGTAAGTAGATTTTTCAGCAATATTTCTTCTCGTTGCCAATCCAGATTTAACGAAGAAATGACCACGCGGTACTTAGAGGATTCTCTTGTTGCGATAAGTAAGGGTCTCCTGGAATAATGCTCCGTTTCATCATGTAAAAGAACGTCCCAATCGGCTGATTCCACATAGTCTAAGTAATGCCAATATAACCCCTTTTTCTGGATGCAATACTCTTTAAGCGCCTCAACGGAAACGGTATTTGGAAACGTAAATAATGGATGGGTTTCTGTCATTCTCGACTTGATCAGATCACCCTTCGTGACGTCTTCATTTTCCCGCTTTACTACTTTAGGCGATTTCATGGGTAAAAAATCAAATGTAGCCCCCTGTTCTCCCGAGTTTTTAGGAATGGAGTTCAATTGGTGTAAAATCAAACATCCTTTACCCTGGTTAAGGAAATCTGAAAAACTATTAATAAATATCTCTGTTGCAACTTCAGCTTTGATGGATTTCTCACTTAATGAATTCGAACTAAAAACAACAGCATCAATTTCTCCAGAATCCAGATCATTCTTTAGTTTTTTGATATTATGGGCTGTATATAAATTTACTTGGCTAGAATCATAACCTAAGTTTGCTAACAATGGACGAATATCCGATTTACTAGCGTAGGACATATAGACCTGGTTTTGTATTAGTGCGATTTTTTGCACACGACCACCCTTTTACGGATTAATAATATATTTAGGTATATATTATCATAAAAGATTACAAATATGGGGACAGTCCCCCGCTGCGCTAAAGCGCTGGGGGACTGTCCCCATTTCATTATCCACAGTTTCCTTGTTACCCTTTGACGGATCCTTGTGTCATGCCTTCGACGATGTATTTTTGCGCAAAGGCGAAAAGGATGAGGGTTGGAATCACGGATAAGACGGTGGCTGCGGACATGGATCCCCAGTCGATATCGTATTTGGTAATAAAAGAGTTCATTGCCACAGGAATGGTCTTCGCTTCTTCCTTATCGATGAACATAATCGCTAGGAACAGCTCGTTCCAGCATTGAACAAATGCGAAAATAAAGGTCGCTGCAATCCCCGGCAGCATCACCGGAATAATGACTTTAAACAACGCCGTCAGCCGCGAGCATCCGTCAATCATGGCCGCTTCTTCGAGGGTAGATGGAATCCGTTCGAAGAACCCCTTCATAATCACTGTACAAAAAGGTACCATCATGACCGTTTACATCAACATAAGAGAAGGCAACTTGTTGAGCAACTGAAGCTTAGACATCAATAAATATAATGGCGCTAACCCAATAAATAACGGGATCATTTGCGTAATAAAAAAGGCAAAAATCACTTGTGATTTCCCTTTAAACTCAAAGCGTGCCAGGACATAGCCGCTCAGCATCGCAATGAGAAGCGAGAACACCCCGGCAACCACCGACAAAATCAAACTATTCGTGATATAAATACCAAAATTAGAGATTTTAAAGATATCAATATAATTTTCAAACGTAATCGTTTCCGGCCAATAATGAATCGGGAAGGTAAACATGTCCTTTCCCGGTTTTAGCGATGTGATGAAAATCCAGTAAAGCGGAAACACCGTAAAGACAAGGAAGAAGGAGAGAAAAACCACCTTAAACAGCTGCTTCCAATTGATGAGCCTCGTCATTAAAAATCACCCGCTTTATTGAATTTCGTTGCCAATACATAAAAAATTGAAAAGCACATGAGTAGGAAAATCATAATCACGCCGATCGCCGCTGCCTGTCCATAGTTCTGTCCCATGATCAATTTTTCCAGCATGAACGTAGATAGAATATGAGTAGAACCGGCAGGCCCTCCGTTTGTTAGTGAATAGATCAAATCAGGGAAGTTTAGAATCCAGATCACGCGCAGTAATGTTGTCACAATCAGCGTCGGTAGGATATACGGAATGGTAATCTTAAAGAGTTGTTGGACATAGTTTGCCCCATCAATTTTGGCTGCTTCAAACAATTCATCTGGAATGGATTGTAAGGCGGCTAAAATCATGATGGCAAAAAAGGTGATTCCGTACCAAACATTGGCCACAATGACGGAAACCATGGCCCAAGTGGGGTCTGCTAAAAAGGGAATCGCTGTGTCGATGATTCCTGCCTTCAGTAATAGATCGTTAATCACACCGTTTTGGCCATTTAACATCCAGCGCCAAATCAATCCGATTAAGAAACCAGACATCGCCCAAGGAAAGAAAATAAATGCTTGATAGACTCCTCTCCCCCGGAACTTCCTCCGTAATAACAAAGCGACGACAAACCCTATGACAAACTGGGGAATGAGTGAAAAAAAGACCCAGTAGAAACTATTCACTAATGACTCTTTAAATCCAGGATCAGTCATGACGGTTTTAAAGTTATCGAGACCGATGAACTCGATGTTCGTTAAGTCAAATAGTGAGTAATTTTGGAAGGCCATAATGACCCCTTTGAATAATGGATAATAGATAAAGACGGTGACAAGCAATAAGGCAGGAAGTAAGCAAAGGAAAATAAACATTCCGTGCTTGGAGATCGAAAACGTTGGCAAGCTTCGATTGGTAACTGGTTCAGTTTGCGTCTTCAAGTGTCATACGCTCCTCTCTAAAACATAAGGGGCAGCAAAACTCCACTGCCCCCTACCGGCACTACTATTTTTTATTGGCTTTTTCTTTTTTCCAAAAATCAGACCACTTGGCTAATGCGTCATCCTTCGATAGTTTTCCTAAAAGTAGAGCCTGAATATCTTTATCCGACATCGCTCTGTATTCTGCATATCCCTTGTACTCAACAGGACGGTCAGCAATTAAGAATTCCTCAGGCTTTGCATTCATTTGGATATACGAGCTGAAGTAACCTTCCTTGAAATAAGGGTCGTCTCCGGCACTCAAATGAATCGGGATTAACGAGTTATTTTTCGCAAAGTAGAGGTTTTGTTCTGGGCTTGATAGGAAAGAAACAAGCTTCCACGCTTCATCCTTATGCTTCGAGAAGGCGCCGATTCCCCAGCCAGCTGTTCCGGCAGGCTGTTGCGCCACACCAGATGGCGTTCCTTTTGGCAGTGGAGCAGTCGCCCATGTTCCTTTTTTCATGTTTTCTTCAGCTGTTACGATGACTTCTGGATCCTGAATTAACATCGCCGTCATTCCAGATGTAAAGCCCTGCACCATTTCTGGGTAGCTCCAGCTCACGGAATCTGGAGGAGAAGCTTCTTTGTAAAGCTTCAAATACGTATCTAATACTTGCTTCGCTTCAGGCGTTTCAAACATTGTTTTTCCGTCTTGGGTAAAATAAGCATCATTCTGAACAATCTTTTTCCCTAAATAGGACCAAGTCATAAACTCTATATAGTCTGTTGCACCGGCGCCGCCTCTGAAGCTATAACCGTAGCGATTCTTCGATTTGTCGGTCAATTTAATGGCTGCCTCCACTAGCTCATCCCATGTTTCCGGAACCTTGATGCCAGCTTCTTGAAACCAATCTTTCCGGTAAAATAACGTTTTTTCATAGACGCCATACGGAATGTAGTATGGATTGTGATTAACCGCTGTCGCACCGTGTTTGATCGTTTCAGTTAACGTATCCCAATCCTTCCACTGGCTTGTATAGCGGGAAAGATCTTCAATAAATTTGTTGTTTGCGAAGTTTTTAACGGTTTGCTCGCGTACCTCTAATACATCGATATCCTCTTTTGCCATTAGCATTTGCGTGATTTTTTCATCTGCACTCTTTAAAGGCGGGGAGATGAGCTCCACTTTAATCCCTGGATTTTCTTTTTCAAACTTGGCAAGCATCTTTTTTAACAGTTTGGTTCTTGCTGGGCTTGTTATACTTTCAACCATTCGTAGTGTTACCTTTGCGTCGCCGCCTTCTTCAGAGCTTGTTTCTTTGGAGCCGCTGCAGCCTGCGAGCAGGCCAAGGAAAACCATGACTAGCACCAACATCAAAAATCCCTTTTTAAGATGAAGCATCAAATTTTATCCCCCTCTGAAATGTTTTTCTTTTTTTATATAAAAGGTCTGCCTTTTATACCGTTTGTGAGTGATGTAGCTGTAATGCCGCGTCGAGATCTTCCATCAGTTCATCGACGTTTTCTAGGCCGACGGAGAGGCGAATCAGGCCAGGGTCCATGCCGCTTGCTAGCAATTGGTCTATGTTATAACCGTAATTCGGTGAGATGACGAGACTTTCGAAGCCGCCCCAGGATACACCGATTTGGAACTGCTTTAGCTGGTTAATCACCTTCCGGACGGACTCGAAGGAATTATTCGCGAGTTCGAAGCTCAATAAGCCGGAATAGCCCTTTAATTGCTTGCTGCCTAGTTCGTAGTCTGGAGAGCTTTTTAAACCAGGATAGTTGACCTTTTTAACAGCAGGGTGATCTTCTAAAAAAGTGGCGATTTTCATACCGCTTTCTTGATGGGCCTTCATTCGTAATGGTAGCGTGCGTAGTCCGCGCATTAACAGCCAGGCTTCATATGGAGGCATGACTCCGCCAAGCAATTGATATTCGTGATAGAAAAGATGGTCCATGATATCTTTGCTGGTGATGAGTGCTCCACCAACGAGATCGCTATGGCCGCCTAGATACTTGGAGACGGAGTGGACCACGATATCGATTCCTAGAGTGATAGGATTTTGAAAAATAGGAGTAGCCCATGTGTTATCAATGATTGTTTTGATGCCGCGCTGCTTGGCAAGGTCGGCGATGGCCTTCAGATCAACAAGTTTAAATGTCATGGTGGTTGGACTTTCTAGGTAAATGACTTTGGTGTTGGGTTGAATGAGTGATTCGATGGTGTTGAGATCGGTTTGAAGTGTGTTGGTGTGAGTGATTCCAAATTTTTCAGCATAGGTGAAGAACTTTGTGGTAGGACCGTAAATATTGCTGATGCTTACTACATGGTCACCTGCTTTTAGAAACGTGAGGATGGCGGATGAAATGGCGGCCATTCCGGAAGCAAATAGTTTACATTTCTCGCCTTTTTCAAGGGCCGCAAGTTTTTGCTCGACGATTTGGACGGTGGGATTGGTGCCCCTCCAGTAGAGGTAACTGTTTTGCTCGTCCTTCATGGCTTCGGCGAGCTGGTCGAAATCCTTAAAGACGAAGAGAGAATTTTGATAGATAGGCGGAACAACGGCTCCGTGGAAGCGTTCATATTCATCACCAAGATGTGTGACAATATGTTCGTCTGAAAAAAATGGGTTTGGCATGGTCATTCCTTCTTTCTTTTTTTGCGGCGGCAAACCGTGTGTGTTGGTGGGTGTTTGGGCTAGATGTGGCGCACGGTATGCTCGACTGCATCTATGATTTTATTAAACTCTTGCAACGCATAGGCAGGATCCCGTTGTTGAATGCCGTCAAGCATCGTGCGGTGAAACGGCAGGGTATCACTAAAAATATGTTCAATGCCAAAAGGCCTGCTCCAAAGCTTATTGAAGGTGTCAGACACCGATTCAGCGACACTTTCTAGTAAGGGATTATGGGAGGCGCGATAAATGGCCTTGTGAAATTCCCAGTCTACTTTCGAAGAATCGATTCCCTCATCTCGGAGACGGATGACTTCGGTGATTAATTGCTCCATCTCTTCGATTTCTTCGTTGGTTGCCCTTAGAGCAGCGAGTTCAACCGCTTTTCCTTCTAATGCTCTTCGCAGTTCGCTAATGTGTAGCAGATAGTTTTTCTCCTGCTCGACATCTATTTTGGCTTCGATTTTGAGGGCGTCTCCTTCTTTCACATAGATGCCTTTTCCATTCTGGACCTCAATGACTTCGAATCCTTCCAGATAGCGGAGACCTTCGCGAATACTCGACCGGCTGACTCCGAGTATGGTGGTTAGTTCCGCTACAGACGGCAGCTTATCACCTTTTTTCAACTGATGATCATGAATGTATTTCTTGATTTCCTCAGCGATCATTTCATGCATCGATACCTTTTTGATAGTTTTCATGAGACGGTCACCTTCTCTCTACTTTTCTACTATACGACTGTCCACCTATCTGATAGGTTGATTGTATTCTGAATATTTTAAAAAGTCAATTTTATTTTAAGATAACGTCTTGCTCTATAAAAATGCAGTGGTCTCTTTTTTTGTTGATAAAATTTTGTGGATAACGCTCTTTTTCAGCTATTTTTATCTCCTTTTTGGGGATAAGGTTTCTCTTTTTTGTGGATGAATCGGTTTTCTTATGAATCATCCACTTTTTTATGTGGATGACCGCTGATTTTTGTGGATGATCCGTCTCATTTGTGGATGCAACAGTTTTTATTTGCGGATAACTCGCTTTTATTTGCGGATAAGCCACTTCTATTTGCGGGTAACCTGTTTTTATTTGCGAAAAGCCTGGCGTGAAGCGAAAAAAGGGGACAGTCCCCCGGCGCTTTAAAGCGCTGGGGGACTGTCCCCTTTCTTTGTTAATTAGGTATGGGAAACAATCAATTCACAGTTGCCGTCTATCTGGATTTCTCCTGCTCCTACTGGGAGAATAAAGTGTGTTCCTTTGTTCAAAGCATAGGTTTCACCTTGATGAACAAGGGATCCCTCGCCTTTAATCACGCTGAATAGTACGTATTTGTCTGCAAAGGAGACGCTAGTTTTTCCGTGGACCTCCCATTTGTACACAGAGAAGAACTCTGATTCGACAAAAGTAGTCACGGTTGCGTTTTCTTCCTCTTTCACACGTGGAGCTGTCTCTGTATCTTGATGAGGAACCGTTGTCACCTCAATCGCTTTTTCCAAATGAAGCTCACGTAAATTGCCTTCCGCATCACGGCGGTCATAATCATACACACGGTAAGTAGTATCAGAGCTTTGCTGCGTTTCTAACACTAAGGTGCCTTCACACAATGCGTGAATCGTGCCGCTTGGTACATAGAAGAAATCCCCTGGCTTGATTTTGACGCGGCGAAGCAAGTCGTTCCATTTACCTTCGTTGATTTGTTCCACTAATTCTTCACGCGTCTTTGCGTTATGGCCGAAGATCATGTCAGCATCTTCTTTACAATCGATGATATACCAGCATTCTGTCTTGCCAAGTTCTCCATTTTCGTTAACCTTGGCATACGCATCATCTGGGTGCACTTGAACGGATAAGTCCATATTCGCATCCAAAATCTTCGTTAATAGTGGGAAAACTTCTTCTTTTGGATTTCCAAATATCTCTGGATGCTTCGTCCATAGCTCATCAAGTGTCATCCCAGCATATGGGCCATTTTCAATAACGGAAGGGCCATTCGGATGAGCGGAAATTGCCCAGCACTCTCCTGTATGGTCAGATGGAATCTCATATCCAAATTCCTGTTTTAGGGCTGTTCCTCCCCAAATTCTCTCTTTAAAGACGGGCTTCAAAAATAACGGCTGCATGTGTAATCCATTCCTCCTGCTCTATGTAGTCAAGGGTGTGGAGACTGTGTCGAATGGGGTCTGACCCCAATGTCTCCAATAATAAATAAGTAGTATTTGCAAAAACTAAAAATGAACTCATTCACAAGAATACTCCATTTCCAAAATAGAAGCAAAACAAAATCCATCCTCCGAAGGTCCTAATTCAGTGATGACAACCAATACAGAATATGATACCATTCTATCCTAGTTTGGTGTCAGGCACCGCCAGTGGACACTGTCCACCTCAGGAGGACACGCCCCCAACCCTACACAATAAAAGTGAGGTGAACCATAGATGAATGAACGGCAACGGACGATGTTACGGATTTTGCTTGAGTCCCACGATGAGTTTTTGTCTTCGCAACAGCTGGCGGATCGGCTCGGGTGCTCGGAGAAGACGGTCCGCAATGATTCGAAGGTGCTCGACCTTTGGTTAAGCGAGCATTCCCATGCGACGCTTTCCAGAAAACCGAATATCGGCTTTCAGCTGGAAATTAGCCACACCGAACGGGAAGAGCTCTTGAACACGCTATACCATGCAGACACAGGTGCTACCACTGAAGAAGTAGATGAGAAAAACCGCTTAGCACGGATTCTTGAATTACTCCTGATAGAGAAAAAATCCTTGACCCTGCAAAAGCTTTCCGACCTCTTCTTTGTCAACAAAGCCGTAATTAAAAAAGATCTCGAGAAGATCGAAGGCTTCCTGGCGAAATTTAGCCTGCAGCTGACAACCAAAAAGAAACTGGGCATTGAAGTAGAAGGCCCCGAACAAAATTGGCGCCAAGCGATTTCAAGGGTGCCAGCCTTCGTGGAAGCCACATCCAACCAGATGCCATTTTGGGAGCAATTTTTCGAAAAGCAGGACATACAGGCAGTCAAGCACTCACTCGAAGAAGTCAACAACCAGAGCACGAATCCCTATACGGATGAAACGCTGCAAAACCTCACTATACATATGCTGATTGCCATTAAGCGGTTGAAACAAGGGTATTCCATCCAACTTCCGGAAACGGAGCTCGAAAGCGTGCAGACAAAGAAAGAATACGCCATCGCCGAAGACATGATGAAAAAAGTAGAGCATCATTTTGCCATCCGTTTTCCTCAACAGGAAATCGCCTATATGGCTCTTCATTTTTTAGGCGGAAAAGTGCAACACGCCAACGAAGCCGACAATAAGGTGGACGAAGAGGTGGTAGATCTAACCGCCACATTGGTTAGTCGACTTTCCCACATGATGCACATCCCTTTTTCACAAGATGAGGAGCTACTCCGCGGATTGCACGTTCACCTTCAATCCACGATGAATCGGATTCGTCATCGTTTAAGTGTAAACAATCCCATCCTAGATGAAATTAAGCGGATGTATCCATATATGTTTGATACGATCATGAATGAAATCGTTCATATAAATCATGCCCGGGAGCTGAAGATCCCTGAAGAAGAAGCCGCCTATCTCACCCTGCACTTTCAAGCCTCCCTTGAAAAAATGCAGCGGAAAAGCGGAAGCAATAAGAAAACGATCATTGTTTGTCCAATGGGCATTGGGGCATCAGTTCTACTTCGTACGAAACTGGAACGAAAATTCCATTCGTTAGATATCCTTGATTCGGTTTCGATTCACAAAATCAGTCAATATACAGCTTCAGACATCGATTTCATTATTTCGACTGTGCCAATCCCAAATACCGCCCTCCCTGTGATTCAAGTGACACCGCTTTTAACAGCAGAGGAGGAAAATAAGCTTCAGGCATTTATTGAGGAGCTTAGCAGTCAAGCCGCTCCAGGCACGGCTCATCAAGATGGAACCTTCCCATATTTAAGGGAGCTAGTGAAAGAAGAGTTGATTTTAATAGACTTACAATACAGTCATCCCTATGAAATCATTGAGGCTCTCACCACCAAGCTCGCTGAACACGGGTATGTCAGCAAGGAATACATCGAATCCTCCATCATTCGGGAACAGCATTCTTCCACGAACATAGGCGGGGGTATTGCGATTCCGCATGGAAACCCATCGTATATTAAAAAATCCGCCATTGCTGTCGGCGTTTTAAAAAAGCCGCTGCTTTGGGGCAAAGAATATGTCTCTCTCGTCTTGACGTTAGCAACCAAGCCGGAGGAATATACGACGACAAGAGAACTATTTACGGAAATCGGTCAATTAAGTGAGCATCCATTGCAGCTGACGAACTTGATCAAGCCAAAAACACCGGAAGACTTAATAAAAAATCTATAAAAAAACCGTCAAATCTGTGGCATTTGACGGTTTTTGTCGTATTAAAACCATTTTTTCCGCATATTGCGGTAAACATTCATTCTTTTTGCAAACGATTTCAGTAGTATAACTAATACATAGACATTATTTAAATTATATTTCTAAAAAAATCTTTCATACAGGAGATGAAAACATACATGAAGTTATTAGCGATTACCTCATGTCCAAACGGGATTGCCCATACGTATATGGCAGCTGAAAACTTACAAAAAGCAGCTGAAAAGCTTGGACATCAAATGAAGGTTGAAACTCAAGGTTCGATCGGTGTTGAAAACGAACTAACGCAACAAGAAATCCAAGAAGCAGATGGTATTATCATCACTGCCGACAAAACCGTTGATACAGCAAGATTTGTTGGCAAAAAGCTTCTCGTAACGGGTGTACAAGACGGGATTCGCAAGCCTGAAGAATTAATCAACCAAGTGTTAACAGGTGACGTTCCTGTTCACCAAGAAAGCATGAAGTCCGTTGATCAAATTAAAAGTGAAAGAAAAGAGAAACAAAACCCGTTTTATCGCCACTTAATGAACGGTGTATCTTACATGATTCCATTCGTTGTTGTCGGCGGGATTTTAATCGCATTAGCGTTAGGTCTTGGTGGTCATCCAACGGCTAAAGGGATGGTCGTTGATCCAGATTCGATTTGGAACTCTGTCTTAAACGTTGGTGCGGCATCATTCGGATTTATGGTTCCAATTTTAGCCGGATTTATCGCGATGAGTATTGCAGACCGTCCGGGATTAGTACCTGGTATGGTCGGTGGATATATTGCCGCACATGGGGAATTTTATAGCAGTGAAGCAGGCGCAGGGTTCCTTGGCGGAATTATTGCCGGTTTTATCGCAGGGTATGTAGCAAAATGGATCAAGAGCTGGAAAGTGCCAAAAATGGTGCAGCCAATTATGCCAATCTTGATTATCCCGATTTTAGCAAGTGTCGTAGTTTCAGCTGTCTTTATCTTTATCCTTGGTAAACCAGTTGCAGGCGTGTTCACAGCATTAACTGATTTCTTAAATGGTATGCAAGGTACAAGTTCCATTTTATTAGCATTATTATTAGGTGCAATGATTTCCTTTGATATGGGTGGTCCAGTGAACAAGGTGGCGTTCTTATTCGGTTCTGCGATGATTGCTTCCGGTAACTACGCCATCATGGGTTCAATCGCAGCAGCAATCTGTATCCCTCCAATTGGTATGGGTCTAGCAACACTAATGAACAAGAGAAAATACGAAGATGCGGAAAAAGAAGCAGGAAAAGCAGCGTTCTTCATGGGTCTATTCGGCATTACAGAAGGTGCAATTCCATTCGCAGCGAAAGATCCGCTTCGCGTTATTCCAAGTATCATGGTCGGTTCGATGGCCGGTGCCGTGATCGCGATGTTAAGCCACGTAGGAGATCACGTTCCACACGGTGGATTAATTGTTGCCGCACTTGGCGCAGTGGATAATGTGGTAATGTTCTTAGTTGCAATTGTCGTTGGGGTCGTTGTGACAGCACTTATGGTCAATGCTTTGAAAAAGAATGTGGAGTGATAATAGATGAAATTGACAGATTTAATTAGTACAGAGCTTATTGAAACAGACGTCAAAGGGAACACGAAAGAATCTGTAATTGATGAAATGATTGAGAAGTTAGACGAGTATGGCGCCATCAAATCGAAGCGTAAATTCAAAAAGGCGATCATGAATCGTGAAAAAGAAAGTACAACAGGAATCGGGATGTCGATTGCCATCCCTCACGGAAAATCGAAGGCGGTTGTCAAACCGACCGTTGTGTTCGGCCTCAAGCGCGATGGTGTGGATTGGGAAGCATATGACGGCACACCAGCAAAGTTAATCTTCATGATCGCTGTGCCGGAAGAAGCAGCGGGCAACGAACATCTGAAAATCCTGCAAATGCTATCTCGTAAGTTGATGAACGAAGAATATAGAGAGCAATTACTAGCAATCGAAACAAAAGAACAGGCTTATGCGTTATTAGGCCAGATTGAATAAGGTGGTATTGAATAAGGTGGTATTGAAAAAGAAGAGTCCTCGTAGGACTCTTCTTTTTCAGCCACAGAAACTCAATCTCTTGGAAATGGCAAGCACCCAACTAAAAAACTTCGTGTGCTTTCAGGTATGCGAAAATGTACGCCATACTGAAAAAGCCCTTTCGACAATTCTTCCTTCCAAATGATCACTCCTGGCAGATGGAGGGTATCATCTATTACTTCTGTATCAAAAGAATAGATCATCTCTTGCTCCACCTCTAACTTTAGATTAGAAACAAATCTCAATCCCCCAGGACCGATATTCTCTACTAAAACGTCCCTACTCGTCTCTCCTAGATTGGATTCATCTAAATGAACCAACGTCATCTCCGATTCAAATGGATCATTGATTTTAATCCGCAAAGAGGGTAGCTGACTAGTCTGAGAATATTCCTTATCAAGTGGATGTATCAATTTAGGTGTCATGAACTGTTACCCCCTTTTAATATGTTTGTTGAAACATAAAATTTACACATTCTGTATATAAGTAACGACACTTTGAAGCTGAACGTTGAACCCTTTTACCTACTTTACATAAAAAAGAACCCACCATTTAAGGTGAGTCCTGTTTTGAAATCATTCCTTTTCATTTCCAAGTGACTTTTTCAATCTCTTTAAAATTTTCGAATGGAGCTGTGAAATCCGCGATTTATGAAGTCCTAGAATTCTACCAACCTCACTCATACTTAAATTTTCATAATATATGAGGGAAAGAATAATCTTTTCCTTTTCAGGCAACTCATCGATCAGTTGAGTTAATAGATTTTTTTGTTCTTTGTCTTCTAAAAAGGTAGATTGCTCAAGAAAAGTATGATCTGCAAGCGTATCTATTTTTAACTGACTTTCCTCGCCCATTTCAATAGGCTCATATAAAGAATCTTGTTTTTCAAAAGAAGCTTGCATAATGATTTCTTTACACTCTTTTTCGGTAATATGTAAATAATCACTCACTTCTTTGACGCTCGGTTGTCTAAAAAGCTGTTGCTCAAGAGATTCAAAAGCACGCTTGACTTCTTTTTCCTTTTTTCTTAACGTTCTTGAAAGCGGATCGTTTCTCCGAAGGCCATCATAAATCTCCCCACGTATACGTTGTGTAGCATAGGTTTCAAACTTTACATTTTCCCGTTGATCGAATTTTCGGAAGGCATCTAATAAGCCCATCATTCCAAAAGACATGAGCTCGTCTTCTTCTACAGTGTGGGGAAGACCTCTTTTCGTGTGCTTTACAATTTTATGAACTAATGGCAGATATTGATCAAATAATTTTTCCTCCAGCTGCTGGCTCAAGGTTCCCTCCCCCTTCAGATGAGACCATAGGATTTTATCTTTTTACAAAATGAGATATCTTTTGGATAAAACCTTTGATTCCGCTCGTATTTAAGCTTTGGGTATCCCCATGTAAATAAAGATTAACAATATCCTTCATCCATTTTGCGGCCTGTGATTTTGGATAATTCAAGTAAAACGGAGTCTGGTCAAGTACGGATTGAAACACAAGATGATCATTTGGTATAAATCCTAGAACCTCGATATCTTTTTCTAAAAATCTCTTCGCCACGGTCCGAACTCTCTTTGCAATAGCTAATCCTTCTTTTGCATTTTCCACACGGTTCACTACTAAACGAACATTGATGTTTGGTTCCTGATGATGGAGAATTTTTATAACTGAATAAGCATCTGTAATGGCGGTCGGTTCTGGTGTAGTTAAGAGAATAATTTCATCAGCTGATAGATGACAGCGCTGTGATTCTTTCGATAGACCCGCTCCCGTATCAAAAAGGATGATATCCGCATATCCTTGAAGCTTTCCAAGTTCATTAAATAAGTAGTTGGCATCCTGATGACTTAACTCTAAAATCTCATCAAAACCGCTTCCACCTGAAATCAGCTCTATTCCGTTAGGGCCCTTTTCCATGACATCCCAAATGGTCTTTCCATCCCTCACCATATCGACCAGATGGTACCTTGGGCTCATACCCATTAATATTTCCAGGTTCGCCATACCAATATCTAAGTCAATTAACACCACTTTTTTACCAGAATCAATAAGGCTCAGGGCGAAGTTTAAAGCAAAATTCGATTTACCTACTCCGCCTTTTCCACTCGTGATCGATACAACCTTTGTTGTTTTTTCAACCTCCGTGCTATTAAACCGTTCATATAACTCTCTCAGTCTTTGTGCTTGATCCAGCATCATCTTCATCTACTCCTACAATCTTTTTAGCCATAAATTCTGGTTCTGCCATCATGATGTCTTCTGGAACGCCTTGTCCCAAACTAATAAATGATAGAGGGTATGGAAAGTGATAGGCAAGATTCAATGCCGCTCCATAACAGGTGCTTTCATCCCACTTCGTAAGGATGACTTTATCTATATGAACCGATTTCATTCTCTCAACAATTTGCTTCATGTCCTTCCACCTAGAGGTCATACTTAGAACAAGGTGATTTTCCTGTTTTAATGGTTGCGCGAGAAATTGATTAATTTCCTCGATATACTGCTCTTCTAAATAATTCCTTCCAGCACTATCCATAAAAATCATCTGGCAGTTCTTTAACTGACTCATCGATTTTTGAACATGGTCGGGGGTCTCCACGACCTCAATCGGAATATTCAAGATGTTGGCGTAGGTTTTTAATTGTTCAACAGCCGCAATTCGAAAAGTGTCGGCTGTTAAAAACCCTACTTTTTTCCTCTGATAGAGGACTTGCCTTGAAGCAAGCTTGGCGATGGTTGTTGTTTTCCCTACCCCCGTAGGACCAATAAGCGTAATGACTTGAACGTCAGGATGAATGCCTTCAGGGGCAATTGCATCCTGAAAAAACTTCATGATCGTACCAAGAACAAGCTCTCCTATTTCTAGGTCAGACATTTGCTCTAAAGTAGGATGTTGAGCAGTCATTTTTTTTACAAGAAATTGAACAACCTCTTGGTCTACCTCTTGCTCCTTTAACCGTTCGATCCAAGGTGCGAGTTTTGTAGAAGCTTGCATTTGGCTGGGACTCTGTTCCTTTGTAAAGCTTTCTAGCAGCTTTTCCATATGGTTTAGCCTTTTTAGGACCTCGTGATCTGCTCGGTCATTAGACTCTTCCTTTTTTTCTACTTGCTCTTTCTTCTGCTCCGTTCCTTCTGAAGCCGCAATTACTTCGAGCCGTTTACTCTTAAACAGCCCTAGAAAGCCACCGGTCTTCATTTCCTTTGTGTTTAAAATAACTGCATTCTCCCCTAGTTCCAGACGAATCTGTTGAATGGCCTGTGGTAAGGAATGGACAATATATCTTTTAATCTTCATGAGGCAACCACTCCAGCATTTTGTAAAGTAACGACTCCAATATTCTGCACTTCCACATTGGACTCCAATTCGTTAAAAGAAAGAACGGGTAGATCTTCGTTTATTCGCTCAACAATCTGTTTGAGATACATCCGAATGGTTGGCGAGGTTAAAAGAACTGGTTGAATTCCCACATGCATCACATGCTGTATCGTTTCATTAATCGAATGAACCAATTGTTGGATCGTTTGTGGGTCTAAAGTTAAATAAACACCTTGCTCCGTTTCCTGAATGTTCTCGGAAATAATCTTTTCAACATTGGCATGAACAGTGATTACTTGAATCATCTGATTGACCGTATATTGCTTGGTAATTTGTCGAGATAAGCTTTGTCTCACGTACTCAGTCAGATAATCGGGATTCTTTGTGAATACAGACCAATCAGCCAGTGTCTCTAAGATCATCGGAAGGTTTCGAATGGATAATTTTTCCTTCAACAACTTTTGTAACACTTTTTGTATTTGGCCAACAGTAAGCAATTGAGGTACCAACTCTTCTACGATCGATGGGTAGCTTTCCTTTGCTTTCTCTATTAACTGCTTCGTTTCTTCTCTACCTAAAATCTCATGGGCATACCTTTTAATCGTCTCTGCAAGATGGGTGGTAATAACCGAAGAAGCATCTACAACGGTATATCCATAGATTTCTGCTTTTCGTCTCATTTCCTCGTTAATCCATAAGGCGGGAAGACCAAAGGTAGGTTCTACCGTTTCAATTCCAACCACTCCATGTTCTTCGCCTTCTGGCGCAAGCATCAAATAGTGATTGAGAAAGATCTCTCCTTTAGCAATTTCGTTGCCTTTAAGCTTAATCACATACTCATTTGAATCAAGATTAACATTATCCCTTATTCGGATAATGGGGATGACTAAACCTAATTCTAAGGCGATTTGTTTTCGAATCGCGATCACCCGGTCCAAAATATCCCCGCCTTGTGAAGCATCAGCGAGAGGGATTAGTCCTAATCCAAATTCAAATTCCAATGAATCCACTTGAAGGAGATTTAGCACATTTTCTGGACTATTTTCCTCCTCAATCGGCAGCTCCGTGACATCTTCCAATTCTTCAGTTTCCTTTTCCTTTGCTTTTTGCATTTTATAAGCAGCATATACGAGTAGACCGGCAATGCTCCAGGTTAAGAAGACACCAATAGGAGTGACCAAGCCGAATAGAGCAATACAGCCAGCCACCACATAGATTAGCTTCGGATAAGCAAATAACTGCCGCGTCAAATCATCCCCTAAGTTGCCATCGGAGGCAGCACGCGTTACGATAATCCCTGTTGCGGTAGAAATTAACAGAGCGGGTATTTGACTGACGAGTCCATCACCCACAGAAAGTAAGGTAAACGTACTCGCTGCCTGGGCAAAATCCATGCCCATCATCGTCATTCCAATAATAAAACCGCCAAAAACATTGATGATCAGGATAATAATTCCTGCAATGGCGTCCCCTTTGACGAATTTACTTGAACCATCCATCGCCCCGTAAAAATCAGCTTCCTGCCCTACCTTTTCCCTTCTGGCACGAGCCTCTACTTCACTAATTAACCCTGCGTTTAAATCGGCATCAATACTCATTTGTTTACCGGGCATCGCATCCAAGGTAAAGCGCGCAGCAACCTCTGCCACCCGTTCTGACCCCTTTGTAATGACAAGAAATTGAATAATCACTAGGATTAAAAAGATGATAAAACCAATAACAGGGTTTCCACCTATTACGAATTCCCCAAAGGTTGCCACCACTTCTCCTGCATGCCCATGCGAAAGAATCGAACGGGTGGTTGACACATTCAAAGCTAAACGGAAGAGGGTCGTTAGCAATAAAAGAGAAGGAAAAATCGAGAAATCTAGAGGTTCTTTTGTGTTCATTCCCACTAATAAAATGGTGATCGATAACGAGATATTGATAATTAATAAAATATCCAATAGCACGGTAGGCAACGGAATCACCATCATGACAACAATTAGTAAAACCGCAAGTAGCACGGAAATTTCTTTAAACTTCATCTTTTCACCTTCCTCCCTTTAGCCCTTAAACTTTTCCCTTTAGTTGATACACATAGGCAAGAATCTCAGCAACCGCTTTAAATAATTCCTCCGGTATCTCCTGACCCACTTCCACATTGGCATATAAAGCACGAGCTAAAGGTTTGTTCTCAGTAATAATGACTTCATTTTCTTTTGCTATTTCTTTAATCCTCAGTGCCAGGAAATCGACACCCTTAGCGACCACCACCGGCGCTCTCGAATCATTGGCATCATAAACAATCGCGATGGCATAGTGAGTAGGATTCGTGATGATGACATCTGCTTTCGGTACATCGGACATCATTCTGTTTAACGACATCGCACGTTGCATTTCTTTGATCTTCCCTTTTACTAACGGGTCACCTTCACTCTTTTTGTGTTCATCCTTAATTTCCTTGATGGACATTTTCATCTTTTTTTCATGGTCATATTTTTGATAAAAATAATCAGCTGCACCTAGGACGACATACACTGCTGAGGTAGAAATACCAAGCTTGATGATGACCGAAAAGAGATACCCAATCATCTGGCTGATTTTCAATTGTGAAAAATGAAGAAAGGTATTCAACTCATTTTTTAACAAAAAGTAGGAAACCCAGCCAATAAGGGCGATTTTCAAGATATTCTTAAATAACTCCACAAGGGACCGCATAGAAAAAATGCGTTTTGCCCCTTCAAGAGGGTTTAATTTATTGAGATTGAATTTCAGGTTTTCTGTCGTAAATAAAAACCCCACCTGAATATAGTTCGAAAATAAGCCGGCTACAAAAGAGACTAGTAAAATAGGCAATGTAATTTTTACTGCGGCAACGGATAAATCCACAAATAGCTTGTGTGTGCTTTCTGTGGTTAACTCTACTAATAAATAGGAAGAAAAAATTCCCCGTACCAACAGTAAAAGATCATCCCCCATATATTTTCCGTAAAATAGGAGGAAGAGGAAAAAGGAGAGTAAGAGAAAAGAGGATGCCACCTCCATACTCTTGGCCACTTGCCCCTTTTGTCTTGTTTCCTTTCTTTTTTGAGGAGTAGCCTTTTCCGTTTTTTCCTCTGCAAACATCTGTAAATTTAATTGGAGGAAAAATTGCCCTTTTACCCTCATAAAGCCACTCCCATAATACGAATCATATTTTCAATAGAAGAAAACATTTGCGTGAACAGTGTCTGTAATAATAGAAAGAAACTTGGGACCGCTAAAAATAAAATGAGATAATAAATGCCAATTTTCAATGAGAAGCCTACAACCATAAGATTGATTTGTGGCGACGTTTTTCCGATAATCCCAAGTACTAAATCTACCAAAAACAGCGTAAATACAATTGGTGCTGCTAATAGAAACGCAATGACAAAAGAGTTTTTGAATGTCTCAAGTAACAAGGTAGAGACCCTGCCGTCCATCAACGCAGGAACAAGAGCGTCCACACGAATCCAGCGATAGCTTTCTAAAATGCCACGAATAAATAAATGGTGGCCATTTACTGAAAAGAGAAGCAGAGTGGCTAACGCATTTTTAAAGCGTCCAGTTAAATTAACGTTTGTGCCCGATTGCGGGTCAAAAACCGCCCCCATGGCAAACCCACTTTGCAAATCAATAAATGTACCTGCTAGTTGAATGGCATAAAAAAGAATAGAAGCAATGAATCCCAACCCTAGCCCGACTAAGGATTCCTTAACAATTAGAACCAGATACTGGGCTGAAAAGGCTTCAACTGCATTCTGCTCCGTTGCAATCGTAACGATGACTGCCATAAAAAACGAGAGTCCTATTTTAAACGGGGCAGGAATGGTTTTAGACATAAAAATAGGTACAGTGATAAAAAAACTAGAGATTCTAACAAATATAAGTAAAAATAAAGGTAAATCATTTAACCATTCCATAAAATTCATTAACCTATGTAATGAGAAAGATTACCAAAGATATTTTGCGTAAAACTGACTAACTGTCTTAACATCCACGGTCCCATAATTAATAAACCTAAAAAAACAGCAATCATTTTCGGAACAAAGACCAATGTTTGTTCTTGAATTTGTGTCACAGATTGAAAAATACTAATGATAAGACCTACTACTAAAGCGATTCCTAATATCGGTGCCGCCACTAATGCTGTTGTATATATGCTTTGCTTGGATATTTCCATAACCATTTCTGGAGTCATGCTGAGAACCTCTCTTATTTAGAAGCTAATGAGTAAGGACTTTACAATTAAATGCCACCCATCTACTAAAATAAATAACAAAATTTTAAAGGGTAAAGAAATGAGCACGGGTGGAAGCATCATCATCCCCATGGCCATTAAAATACTGGAAACAATCATATCAATGATTAAAAAAGGTAAAAAAATCATAAATCCCATTTGAAAGGCTGTTTTCAACTCACTGATTGAATAGGCCGGAATTAACACATGTAATGGGATATCCTGTAAGCTTTCAGGTTTTTTTTGCTTTGAATAATCCAAAAATAATTGTAGATCTTTTTCTCTCGTATGCTTCGCCATAAATTCCTTAATGGGCTGACTCGCCGTTTTGAAGGCTTGCTCCTGTGTGATCTTCCCGTCCATAAAAGGCTTATAGGCGTGTTCATTAATATCTGAAAAAACAGGTCCCATAATAAACATCGTAAGAAATAACGACAAACCAATAATCACTTGATTGGGTGGCATTTGCTGTGTGCCTAAGGACGTGCGAACAAACGATAGAACAATCACAATTCTAGTAAATGAAGTCATGAGCAAAAGAATCGCTGGTGCCACAGATAATATCGTTA
Source organism: Bacillus sp. (in: firmicutes) (assembly GCA_039832695.1). Taxonomy (GTDB): domain Bacteria; phylum Bacillota; class Bacilli; order Bacillales; family Cytobacillaceae; genus Neobacillus. The sequence goes on along the minus strand of JBDOMM010000027.1, from coordinate 121,347 downwards.
ATAGAATCATGATTTTGATGGAGGTTGCTACACCTTGAGGCTCGGAAGTTGAACCAATGTTCAATCCAGGAATGGATGCATCAAAGGCCGCGTAACTTACATCATTAAAAATCAAAAATAGAAAAGGTAGGAAAATAAAAATCTTTTTTACCAACTGAATCTCCGCCATTTGTCTTAGTCTTTTAGTTTATTGATTGGAAAACTTGATTGGTTTACCTGATTGATTTGGGCAAGAAGAGCTTGTTCCCAATCCTCAGAAGGCTGGTTTTTAGGTTTCTTATTAAAAGAAAAAAAGCTGGGCCGTTGTTTGCCCCCTGTTTCTTGCACCAGAGCCTGCAAAACAGAATCTTGTTCTTCTCCCGGTTCAATCGTTCGAAGCAGCCGGACTTCATTTCCGATTCCTAAAATATATAAAGTTTGGCCAATCATTAATAATTGAAGTGACCGATTGCCGCCTAAGGAATGGCCACCAACACTATAAAAAGGCCCCTGTGTATGTATGTGCTTGGACTTTGATTTTAAAAATCGTAAGAACAAGAGTAGTAGAATAATAATAGCCGCAAAGGAAAATATAAATTTTATGATTTGCGGAACGAGCGACTGCGAGGCTTCTGATGATGGCTTCGTTCCTTGTACTGCAGCAGGCCTTTTTAGATCCTGGTCCTTTTGATACGTATCATATACCGTATTGCCTTCCTTCCCGAAAGCCACATGATGACTATAAAAGGAAGAAATCATCATAACGATAGTAAAGGCAAGGATGATTTTTTTTACTAAATAAGCTCTTTTCAACCTCCCCACCTCTATTCGTTCATTCTTTCTTCTCGTTCTTGCTTAGACACGATGTCCGTAACGCGAATGGCAAACTTTTCATCTACCACGACCACCTCAGCTTCTGCAATCGCTGAACCATTGATCACCACGTCCACGTGTTCACCTGCCAATTTATCAACTGGTATAATCGTGCCAGGAGCAATGTTCAAAATGTCTCTGACCTTCATGTTGGTTTTACCTAATTCGACAATTAACTGCAGCGTCACATCCTCAATGCTGTGTAACTCTTTTCCACCGCTTGCTGCTTTTGCTCCTTCAAATAGCGGGGCAAATTGGACTGCTTGAACTCTCTTTGATTGCTTTCCACTCATTTACATCCGCACACTTTCTCATATTTGATCTTTTAATAATATGGTTATTTTCGATGCCTTCTCAGGTGTCATCCTTGAAAGCAGGTCCCCCTGCTGACTAACCGTCATCACGTGTAGCAATAAGGCAGCCTCATTGGCATCTAAATTTTCCAATATGGCCGCAGCTTTACTTGGGCTCATCTCGATATAGACTTTTGCCAATTTTTTATATACCGTCTTCTGGTCAGAATCAGATTGGGTCGTTTGATTCTCATTCACACTTGATACGGATTGGTATTGCTTTAATTCCTGTTGTTTTTCCTCGTATTTTTGTTGCAGGTCATGATAGTTTTTCTCTGTTTCTGCCAACTTCTGTTTTAATTTCTCCACATCCGCATCCTTATTTGTGCTTTTACTTTGGATGGGGTTAGCCGCCTTTGTATCTGGAGAATAAAAGCTACTTATAAACGGGATATCCTTTATAAACTCTGAATAAGTATTCTTTAAATCAAACCCCATAATTTGTAAGGAAATCAAAATAAATCCGATCGTTAGAACTAAAGGGATTAGGAAATTAAAGAAAAGTCCATCAAATTTACTCATTATTTTCCCCATTATAACCACCCCTTACTGCAGCTAATATTTACTGCGAAAATACCTGATGACAGCCATTTCATCTAACTGATTCTGTTCTTCTCTTTTGATCTTCTCTGTGTACTCATCTAAAGATTTTTCCCGCCAGGAGCTCCACATCTTCTCTTCCTGGTTTTTGGCTACTAATAAATGACTTTTTCGGTTAAACTCCTGGGTAATCTCCAGAACCTTTTTTCTTAACCGATCAATTTGTTTATTTAAAAAATGAATGTATTGTTCACGTTCCTGTATGTCGGTTACCTTAATGGACTGATTGGCTATTTTTTCGAAAGCCATGATATAGCTTTCTTTTTTTTCAACAAGGTCCAACAATTGTTTCTCCACTGTTTCTTTCATGTGCTTCACTACATTCATTTCATGTAAAGCCGATTCTTTTTCTTTTTCTTTCATGGTTAAGATTTTTTCAAAACGAAATTGGAAACTCATTTAACCATCTCCCCAAATTGTTGAATGATTGTCTGAATGGAATCCTCTAAATGGGAGGTTTCATTTACACCTTGTCGTAAGAAGCTGTCAATCCATCCCTTGTTCCTAATGGATAAATCAATTTCAGCATTCGTCCCTTGTTTATACGCACCAATTTTAATTAAATCCTCTGCATCTTTATAGATTGCCAGATGCTTCTTCATTTTTTCAGCAGCCTGCGTGTGTTCGGAAGAGGCAATATCCTTCATCACCCGGCTCACGCTATTCAATATATTAATAGAAGGAAAATGTCCCTGCTGTGCCAGTTTTCGGTCCAAGACAATATGTCCGTCTAAAATCCCTCTAGCTGTATCGGCAATGGGTTCATTCATATCATCACCATCAACTAAGACCGTATAAAAAGCCGTGATTTCTCCTTTTGGCCCTGTACCTGCGCGTTCCAACAGCTTAGGGAGCATGGCGAAAACTGAAGGTGTATACCCTTTTGTCGTCGGAGGTTCACCGATGGCAAGACCGATTTCTCTCTGCGCCATAGCGTATCGGGTCACAGAATCAATCATCAGATTCACACTCAAGCCTTGGTCCCTGAAAAATTCAGCAATCGTGGTCGCAATGATGGCGCCCTTGATTCTGACAAGTGCAGGCTGATCACTAGTCGCTACGACAACGACTGATTTTTCCAACCCTTCCTTGCCTAAGTCTCGTTCAATAAAATCAAGAACCTCTCGTCCACGTTCACCAATGAGGCCGATCACGTTTACATCTGCACTTGTGTTTCTTGCAATCATCCCTAATAATGTGCTTTTTCCAACACCGCTTCCTGCAAAAATCCCTACTCTTTGTCCTTTTCCAATGGTGAGCAGTCCATCAATCGAACGCACACCCACACTCAACGGCTCATGAATTCTCGGACGTGTCAATGGATTAGGCGGGTTATTATTAGTGACCACTTCAATTAATCCAGATGGTAAAGGGCTTTCATCCATCGGTTTGCCTAGCCCGTCTAATACCTTCCCTAATAACTCCATTCCAACCTTGACCGTTAATGGCTTACCGGTGGATACCACTTCACAACCTGGTCCGATGGAAACAATCTCCCCTAACGGCATCAATAAGACCTTATTATCTTTGAAGCCCACAACCTCGGCTTCCAAAGGCTTTTCATCTGGAGAAGGATAGATATGACAAACATCTCCCAGCTTCACATCAGGGCCTTGTGATTCAATCGTAAGACCAATTACCTGGGTCACCTTCCCATTAAACTTGATCGGATTAATGGTTTGCAATGTGTGTAAATATTTATCAATCTCTAGCATTTTCTTCATACGAATCATCCCGTAGTGTTTTAAGCAACGCTTGTTTGATTTCCTTTAGCTGCACATCCACCCTCGCATCAATGCTTCCATACGAAGTACGAATGACACAACCGCCCTTTTCAATCGAGTGTTCGGGTAAAATTTTCACTTCAACCTGACCCTCCAATGATTCTAGTAATTGCTTGCGCTGATGCTGGACAAAATCAAAATCCTCTGGACTGACGCAGATGGAAATCATCGAACGTTCATTGGAGTATAGTAGACTTTGTTTAATAAGATGAATGAGCACTTCAGGGTTTGTTTCTAGTTCTTTTCTAATAATTTTCGCAGCAATTTGCATGCATAATTCAATGACAAAGGGCTCTGCTTCTTTGATAATCTCTTTTTTTTCGGCATAGGCTTTTTCTAAAACCTCTTCTGCTAAAACAATTTTGGAGGAACAGTCGCTGCGTGCCTGTTGCATCCCCAAATCGTACCCTTCGTTAAATCCTTGCCGTTTCACTTCTTCCAGTTCACGCTTTAATGTTTCTTGTTCTGTCTGTTTCCAATTCTCAAGCTCTGCCTCCGCCTTCTCTTTTTCCAATAACAGCTGCTCGTTTGCTTGCTGGAGGATGGCGGCTGCTTGCTCTTCTGCCCGCTTCACTACTTCATCGGCGATTTCATGCGATTCAGTTATGCCGGCAAACTCACTTTTTATTTCTTTTTTTGACGATAAATATTTTGTTTCAGTAATAGGAGAGATAGAAGTAGCTTTGAATAGTTTAGATGACAACTTCCTCCACACCTCTTCTTTCGATAATGATCGAACCCTCTTCCTCTAGCTTACGGACGACTCTTACGATGCGCCCCTGTGCTTCCTCCGCTTCCTTCACGCGGACAGGCTTGTCGTATTTCCCTTGTTCTTCAAGCAATTCGGCACGTCGTTTCGAGATATTTCTAAAAATGGCTTCTTTTAAATCCTCACTTGCCATCTTCAGAGCTAAATACAGGTCTTCACTATCTACATCTCGAAGAATTCGTTGAATCGAATGATTGTCTAATTGAGCGATATCTTCAAAGATAAACATCTTCCCTTTAATTTCTTCTGCAAGGCTTGGACTTTGTTGTGACAATGATTCTAAAATATGTTTTTCGGTGCTACGGTCGACTCCGGTTAAAATATTGACAATGTTATCAATCCCATTGTTGACTGAATAATCCTGTGAAGTGGTAGTAGAGAGCTTTTCTTGAAGTACCTCCTCAACCTGCCGAACCACCTCAGGTGATACCGTATCCATTAGCGCAATTTTTTTCGCAATATCCGCTTGTTTCTCAGGTGAAAAAGAAGAAAGAACGGACGATGCCTTTTTCGGTTCTAAATAGGAAAGAACGAGTGCAACAGTTTGGGAATTTTCATATTGCAAAAGGTTTACAATCTGAACGGGTTCTGCCCTTTGAGCGAAGTAAAAGGGCTTCTTTAGATTTTTTTCATTAGAACGGGTGAGCATTTCTTTGGCTTTTTCTTCACCAAAGGAAAGAGCTAAGACGTCCTTAGCAAAATGTTCTCCCCCAGTTGAAACGACATTCTTTTTAGAAGCCATTTTGTAAAATTCATTCAATACATCTTCCTTCACCTTGGAATCAATCCATTGAAGATTAGCAATTTCCTTCGTTAATAACTCCACTTCATCTTCCTTCAAGTGTTTATAGATTAACGAAGAACCTTCTTTGCCTAATGAAACCAATAGGATTGCCACTTTTTGAATTCCCGTTAACTTGCGCATTCTATCCCTCCTTTTCTTCCTTTAACCAATAACGCAATAAGTCGACGAATTCTTCTGTATTTTTACCCGCTAACTGGTTGATTTCCTTTTGAACACTTTCCATATCATGTTGCGTTTCATCAAACTCATTAATCTTTTTAACCGCAAGATATTCAGAGACTGGCTCTTCATTTTTTGCTTTCTTACGCTTAATCATTGTCCAGACAAGAGCACCAACAACTAGTAAAGCTAAGGCTAATGCACCCAGCCATAGATAATTTAGATAGGAATTCTTTTCTTGATTACTAACTTTAGCACTCGCTATTTTTGCTTTTCCGGAGAATTCCCTTGGGAACACAGTAATTTGTTTATTGATATCGGCATCCGTTTTATTGCTATTGTTCTCAATCGCCGTACGAACCACATTGGCGATGATACTTCGAATATTATCCTGTGTTTCTTGTGTGAGCGATTGTGGATTCTTAGGATTAGGAGGCTCCACACCGACATTAATCGTTAAGTCTTCAATTGTATAAGGACTTTCGACAATTTCCTTTGTTATCCGGTTCACTTCATAATTGACCCGGTTTTGGACCTCCTCGTATGAATTATCTCCTCCACTATCCGCACCAGCATATGCAGGAACATCTCCTTCACCTGTTCCATCTACCCCGCCAACCGGAGCGCCCTTTCCGCTATAGCTTTTGGTAATCTTTTCAACACTAACAGCAAGCCCTTCATTTGCGTCCTTATCCGTCGGCTCCACTAGTGTTTGCTGCGTTTTAACCTTATCAAAATTCAGCTTGGCAAAGGTTTGAACCAATACCTTATCCTGGCCTAGCATGGTCCCTAACATCTGCTGGAGATTTCGTTGAATGTCTGTCTCGACTTTCTGCTTAATCTTTCTCTGTTTCTCATAGCTATCTAATCCTTCAAAAGTTGAATCATCCTCCGAAGCAGCTAAACTTAACAGCTGACCATTTTGGTCGGTAATCACAATATTGTCTTCCGGCAAATTAGGAATACTCTTGGAAGCAAGGAAGTAAAGAGCTTTTATTTGTCCAGGTTCCAGCTCCGTGCCAGGTTCTAAATCAATGATGATGGAAGCACTCGCTTTATCCTCTTCCTCTGGCCGAATAAAGACACTTTCCTTTGGCATCGTAAGCATGACCTCTGCGCTTTTAACCCCACTAATTTTTGTCATCAAATTTGCTAATTGTTTCTGAACGACTTCTCTTTCGATCACATCTAATTCCTGTTCTGTTACCCCGAATTTTAGATCCTTCGTTTGTTCTGAGAAACTAATTGGACCGCTTTTCGGCAGCCCCTCTGATGCTAAATTAACAATCAGGTCTGGCGCATTTTCTTTTGGAACGAGGATTTGCGTTCCATTATTCGCTATTTTATAATCGGTGAACCCTTGCTTTTCTAAAACGCCTTTAATATCACCGATTTCCTTTTGAGATAAACTATTCGCGTAGAGAGGAACATAATTTGGCTTTAAAAAAAAGAACACAACGAAACTTATGAGAATTACCAGTGCAAGGAAGGCACCTATGTACATCGAATTTCTTTTTTTGCTGCCATTCTTCCAAAATTGCGATAACTTTTCCTTTATATCAACAAACGTTTGTTTCATAGATCTCCCGCCATTCTAGCCAAAATAAGCGGCTCATTATATCTGCATTCTCATCATTTCCTGATAGGATTCAACCACCTTATCACGTACTTGGGTGGTTAGTTGAAGCGCTATTTGTGCTTTTTGTGCAGCAATCGTTACATCATGGATATTCTTAATTTCGCCAGTCGCTATTTTTTCGGCCATGTTTTCTGAAGCCAAGACCGTGTCGTTCGCACTCTGTAAGGCCTCTCCTAATGCCGAAGAAAAGGAAGACGATGATGTCGAACCAGCCTGAACCTTTCGACTGGATTCCAAAATAGGTGTGGGACTTGAAAATAACTGATCAATTTTCATCTGTTAATCTCCTTATCTTCCAATATCTAATGCTTTTAATGAGATACTTTTTCCCACATTAAAGGCTGTAATATTCGCTTCATATGCCCTGGAGACACTCATGAGGTCAACCATCTCTTTTGTGATATCCACGTTTGGCATCATCACATATCCATCTTTATTGGCATCTGGATGTGTGGGATCATATACCGGCTGAAAAGGTGTCTTGTCTTCTACAATCCTTGTCACCTTCACCCCATTTGCCTGCATCTCATCGTTTAAAAACTGACTAAACGGAGCCGACCCATTTGCTTGAACCTCCACCATTTTTCTTCTATAAGGGACCCACTCCCCATTAACCAATTTCCCTCTAGTCGTTGTGGCATTCGCGATATTGGATGAAACAATATCCATCTTTAACCGCTGTGCGGTTAATGCCGAAGAACTTATGTTTAATGGCTGAAACATTGACATATTGATTCCTCCCTATCTTGACCTGATGGCTGTTTTTAATAGATTAAACTCTTCACTTACCTGATAGGTTAAGGTTTGATACCAAATGGAATTTTTCGTAAGATTGGTCATTTCACTATCGACATCGACACCGTTTCCGCTGTTTTGCATCGTGACCGGCTGTTGTGTAATCATGGCCTTGTTTCCTGCCGATCCGAAAGAAAGGTGTTTAGCGTTCGTCCTTTTTCCTTCAAAGGAAGTATGGTCTAGTTCCCTCTTTAACATTTCTTCGAACACTACCTTTTGCGGTTTGTAATTAGGTGTGTTTACATTTGCGATATTGTTTGAAATCGCCTTGTGTCTTAACATAGATGCATCCAGTGCCTGCTGCAAAACTGAAATGGATTGAAGCATAAATAACCTCCTGTTACAATTGGTATTTTTATCCAATCCGTTTTTAGACAAAAAAAAGCCTATTCCGAAGAATAGACATAGCAAATAGACTATAACTCTTCGGCAACTGGCTGGCATAATCATACATGATCGTAGCCCCTATAGCTTTGCGTCCCTGGATTTCCCCAGGTTTGCCATTATCGGATTGTATTTGTAAAACTGTCGTTTTTTGAGGATATTGGTCGAAATTACTAATAATATAATATTACAATGACCTTACATAGATTACAAGGGAGAATAACGAAAAAAGACCTACTTAACGAAATTTTAACGTTAAGTAGGTCTAATGGCACCCATCGCTTGTATCCAAGTTTCTTGCAACTCTATCAACATTTTTTGTACTTCATTTAACATTTCCACATCTTTTTTTAAATTTGCTTCTATTAATCTCTGTTTCATGTAGTCATAAAGTAGGAGCAAAGATTGGGATATTTCTATCTCCATATTTAACGTCACCATGAATTCACTGATAATATTTTGCACTTTAATGATTCGGTCATTGGTTCGTGACCAATCATTTTTTGCCATCGCCAGCTTTGCCTGCTCAATAAACTTAATGGCTCCTTTATATAAAAGCAAGGTCAGCTCTTCTCCTTTTGCAAATAACACTTGATTATTTTCATAGGCTTGATAAGGATTAGCAAGGGACATCATACTCACACCTTTCTTTATTTTCTTTTGTCATAAAATAACCCACTGGAAACAAAAGCTGGTTCACCGTACTGTTGCTTAATGTTTTTTTCCTTTTTTAAAGAGTGAATCGTTGAAAGGACTCTTTGCTGAATTTCCTTTAATTTTTCCTGCAGCCGTACTTCTAAGGGACTAATTTGTAAAAGCCTCTCTTTAATAGCCTGATTCATGATAACCTGACAAAAATTGTAATCCAGCTTCGTTACTTCATCTATGCAAGCTTGCCGTTCATCCAGTAATTGTGGAATACAATCTACCGAACCCTCTTCTATTTCCCGAACTAATTGTAAGGTCAGTTGGTAGTACTTTTTTAATAATGCCTCTTTCTCTTCATACACGATTACATTCCACCACCCAATTGCTGGGATAACCAACTGCTTTGGGTATTGGACTTCTGGATCGCCTGCTCCATTGCTGTGAACTGTTTCCAATAGTAGTTTTCCTTTGTTTGCAATCGTTTCTCCCAGGAGTCAATTTGGTCATCCATCCGACTAACCATCTTTGATAAGAAGGTATCATTAGAAGTACCTGCTGTTTTCGTAATTTCCTTCATCGCTTCATTTATTTGATCATATAATCTCCACGCAACCCCGCTGTTTGCAAATTCCTCTGCATTGTTAACCGTGTTTTCCTTCTGGCTTATATCCGTTTTTTTAGAGAATAACTTGCTGACATCTTCAATATGGTTTTCTAAAGCTTCTTTTACCTTCTTTTCATCCAATACAAGCTTCCCGTTATCCTTGTAATTTGTACTGGTGGTAATCCCTATTTCTGCAAGGGAATCCAATTCTTTATTCATCTTAGTTGGATCTGAATCACTTACCATCGTATACAAGGCTGAACGCATTTTATCTAAGGCAGAAGCAATCATCCGATCATTTTGCAATAATCCACTCTTCGCTTTGTCTTCCCATAAATCGATTTCCTTTTCCTTCATGTCCTTTTTCTGCTCATCTAAAAGAGGGGAATAATCTTTAAATCGCTTTTCCCCCAGCTTATCATGCAATGTTTTAATGGTTTCGTTATATTTATCTACAAAGCTTTTAATGCTATCGAAAATAGAATCTACATCCGCTTTTTTATCGATAGTCACACTGGTTCCCGTTGGTATCTCTGATTTGATGGTAAAGGTAATCCCATCATAGGTTAGTTGACTTCCTTTTAGCGTAAGCTTCGTTCCATTAATGGTAACCTCACCATCGACGGCCTGTGTGCCTGAGTTTCCAATAGCACCCGAGAGGTTGCCGGCAGGGAAATCATTTTGAGTTGCGCTGATCGTTCCGGCTGCGATATTTAAAACATTGCTGCTTGAGACAGTAGAAACGATAATATTTGTACTAGCATCCTTCGATGTAAAAACAATCGCCTGATCGCCGCTTGAATACGTTGCGGTAACGCCTGTCTTATCTGATAAGGTGTTAATTTTGCTAATCGTGCTTCGAACCGAGTCTTGGTCGGTAAGATTAATCGTTTCGCCGTTCAATGTAAACTGAAACCCCTTACCTGCGCCAAATTCAGACGTCTCACTAGTCAGCCCCGTAGCGGCAAATTTAACAGACGAGGGTGTTCCCGGCTGATAGGGCTTCGCAGAAGAAATCACATACTCACTTCTGCTTGGCAAACCGGTAAGGGATACGCTCACCTTACTCTCATCCGACGAAGTAAGCTTACTCTTATTAAAAGTGGATTCCAGTCTTAGGTCCTCCATTGACGAACGTAAATCAAGGAATTTGGTGTTCACCTCTCGATACGCATCCATTTTCCATTCTGTCTTCGTCTTATTTTGAATAATTTTATTGACTTGTATTTTTTCCGCATCCATTAATTTTTTCACAAGTGCTTCGGTATCAATCCCTGAAGCCAAACCAGAGAAACGCATACTGTTTGTGATCATCATGTCATCCTCCGAACCATGATTGTAGTGTCATACTTAAGGTTAACGACATCTTACCTTCAGGTGTTGAGTCTCGGGTTGGGGGATTCTATAAAAAAAGAACCAATTCCATTGGAATTAGCCCCTTTGTTTCATCAGTTAATCGTTCTATTGATTATTTCAGTAATTCGAATGCCAAAGTATTCGTCAATAACGACTACTTCCCCCTTGGCAACCAGCTTTCCATTAATTAATAAATCAACGGGTTCTCCGGAAACACGATCCAATTCGATAATCGAGCCATGTGAAAGCTCCAATACCTCGTTAATTTTCTTTTTGGTTCTACCTAACTCAACCACTAATTCTAAAGAAATATCCTTCAGTAGTTCAAGGTTGATCGAGTCTTCACTTTCCTCTTTTTCGGCTGCTTCCTCTAAATCTTCAAAAAAGAAGGGCTTTGTTTCCTCTTTCCCTTCACCTAATAAGGCTTCTAACTCTTCTTTTGAAATTTTCCCATCATTACTCATCTTTAGATACCTCTTTTTCAAAAACAGTTTCAATTTCAGCTGCTAGTCTTGTCTTTTTCACACCTGGTTTTACTAAGAACTTGACATCTTTTCCGACCCTCGCCTTTAAAGGCTCATCATGCAGTTGATCCAGCTGGACGATATCGCCGACATTCAACGATAAAAACTCATCAATCGTCACCTTGGACCGCCCTAATTCTACTTTTAGTAGAATCTCAAGCTCCTGCAGCTTTGATTTTAACAAATTAGATTCCGCAGGACTATTTGTTTTTGTACGGGTGGAGAACAATTGATAGGATGATAGCTTAGGTAAATACGGCTCTAAAATGATATATGGAATGCAAATATGCATAAGCTCCGATCGTTCACCGATTTTGATATTAAACGCAATCACAATCACCGTTTCATTCGGAATGGCTACCTGTAAAAATTGCGGATTTGTTTCGATATCATACACGGACAAAGGAACATTCATTAAATCCTTCCAAGACTTAGTTAAATTCGCTACAAATCCCTCAAACATCTTGTGAAGAATTTTATTTTCAATTTGAGTTAAAGTTGTTTTATCCTCAGAGACATCAGGCAGGTCTCCGCCTCCCAATAGGCGGTTAATGATTGTAAAAGCCATTTGCGACTTTAATTCCATAATCATCCTGCCTTTTTCCGGCGTTTCGAATATATTCAAGATCGTAAAGGGCGGTAATTGTTTAATAAACTCTTCAAATAACATTTGATTAACCGATACTACTTCCACCTGAACGATTGTCCTTAATTGAGTCGAAATGGAGGAAGCTAGTTGATAAGCAAAATTATCATGAATTCTAGTTAATACACGAACCTGTTCCATGGATAAACGAAGTGCTTTTTTAAAATCATACACTTGAACGTCTTTGTTGTTTTGATATACCTTCATCGTTTTTCCTAACCCACCTTAAATAATACAAATAGCATGCTTATAATCTTATCTCTTTAAATTAACAAGCTCTTCTAAAATAGAATCGGATACGGTAATGACTTTTGCATTCGCCTGAAAACCACGCTGCGCGATAATCATTTCGGTAATCTCTTCTGAAAGGTCCACATTGGACATTTCCAGCTGACCGGAAACAATTTGGCCGGCATTATTATCCTGGCGTTTCTTAATAAGATTATTGATGTCCGTTTCTCGATCCGAGTTTCCTGTTAATTCATACATCGAACCGCCAACCTTTTTCAACCCTCCAGGATTGGAAACAACAACTGTACCTAAAGTAGCAATCTCCGTTGTCGTCCCATCTGCTGATACACCTTTAATGACCCCATTAAAATCGATGGTATAGGAAACGTACGCATCAGAATCAATATTGATTGGCTGACCATTATAATCAAGAACCTTATACCCTTGTGCAGACACCAGATTCCCATCCCCATCACGGTCAAAGTTGCCCGCTCTTGTCAGATATTTGGAGCCATTATCATTTTGTACCACGAAAAAGCCATTCCCGTCCATATACAAATCAGAAGATAGATTAGTAGTTGTAGGACTGCCTGGTGAATGAACCGTATCAACGGTCGCCGTTTTCACACCTAAGCCAATTTGGACAGGATTCGTTCCCCCTGAAGCCCCCACCACTGGCGTTGAACTGCCGCGAACGGTTTGACTTAGTACATCTTGAAACATGATCCGACTTTTTTTGAATCCAACGGTATTAACGTTAGCAATATTGTTACCAATGACATCTAATTTATTTTGGAATGCTTTCATACCCGATACACTTGAATTTAAAGAACGCAGCATGTTTGTTACCTCCTGATTATGTTTGGTTTGTGATTACTTTTACTTAGCAGAAAGAATATTTTCAACAGGAATCGCTTCGTCATTTACTTGATAATAGAATTGATTATCATTTTTTACAATACCTTTAACGACTCCACTTTCTAATTGTCCAGTTACTTCATCTGCCCAAGATACTTCCTTGTTCATCATGCTAGAATACTGACTAATGTCTACTTGGTTATTTACGGCGTATTGTTGAAACGCCTGGTTTAGGTTCGAAATTTGTTCAAGCGTACTAAATTGAGCCAATTGAGCAACAAACTCTCGATCTTCCATCGGATTGGTAGGATCTTGATTTCTTAGCTGTGTGGTTAATATCTGAAGGAAAAGATCTTTATCAACCTGACTTTTTTGCTTTGGTTGTATAGTGCTAGAAGCCCATTTTACAGAATCAATTGTTGTCAACGTACTATCCCCTTTAAGCAAGAATATTTATTGAGTTTTGCGTCCCACTGCTTCGCGACCATTCATCAATGGTGTTATGGTTTTGATAAAATTCTTCCAGATCGATTTTCTTTTTTAACGAGCGTTGCTGAGACTGCTCTTGTCGTGATTTATCCCCCTGCTGTGAAAATGAGTTTTGCACTCCTTGTCCGCTGAGAGAAATCTCAATTCGATCGACTTGAAATCCTTGCTGCTGTAAAGATGACCGCAGCAATGAAAGCTGTGATTCCAGTGTTTCTTTTCCTACAAGCGTGTCCGCTGTAAAATGAGCGAATACTTGTCCCTTATGAATGGAAACCTTCACATCAATGTCACCGAGTTTTTCAGGCGTAAGAGAAAATTTTGCTTCGATGAACTCCGAGGCTTTTTTTACACTCGCTTGATTCTTTAATAACTCTGTAACCTCTGAAAAAAGCTGATCAACCGAAACCCTTGTTGTATGGGGCTCACTCTTTGCAGTGGTTGAGGCACTGTTGCCAAAGCCTGTCATCGATTGAAAAACAACCTCTTTTCCCTCGAACTGCGGCTGAAAGGAAAAATCCTGCTCCACTTTAGGATCGTTTTGCTGTAAAGCTGTGAGAGTTGGAACTTCCGCGTTTTTTTGTACGGGTTGCACATTCAACCCCTCTTTAGGGGCTAGAGTTTGTGAAAACAGCTTGGTCAAATTTTCAAGAATGATAGGTTCTTTCTTTGTTTTATGTAAACCTTTTTCTATTAGTGAAAGAGACAGCTCTTTAGTATCGTTCGTTTGACTAAGCATCGATCCCATAAGCGTGATAAGATCATTTCTAGTCTGCTGCTCGTCATCACTATGTTCCCCTTGCTCTATTGAGGAATCTTCCAGTGGGTTCTGCATGTTGAACAATCCATCGGTCATTGGAAGCAGCTCGTCGTTTGTTTGAGGATCATTCTCTTTTTTCATCCCGTTAAATAATTCCATAAAAGCGCTAGAAGCCTTTGGATCCGAACTGTTTTTGACGCTCTTTTCTGATAATTTGTGGTTAGCAGAATTCACGGAGGCTGATGATATCACAAATTATTCTCCTTTCGAGTGGAGGATAGGTACAATAGAGTCCTTTTAAATCTTACTTTATGAAAGAAATGAATGGAACAAACTGTTTACGCCTTTTACCCAATGGTTATTTAAACCGGTAGGGTCGTTTGCAGCGCCAACTGGTGCATACTTGGCACCGATTTTAGCAATGGTATCGACGCCTTCATCCAAATAATTTTTTCGTAGATTTCTTGCCATATCAAAAATACTTTCTTGGACGGTAGCATATTGCTTTAGGCCATTTTTACCCATCATGCCAGCAATATTATTTTTTTCATTCGCTGCTCTAGACTGGCCATTGCCTGATTCGTGAACGGCGATGGAAACGAGTAAACAAGGATTAATATTATATTTTCTGCCCGCTTCGATAAATTGTTCCCCCAACCCCGTTAATTTACCTTTCAGGGTTGAATTTACTCGTTCTAAAGGAACCTCCGAAAAGTTCAAACTCGTTGACGCCCCTAATAATTGCGAGAAGTCTTTGATCTCGGGAAGGCTAGAAACTAAATTCGAAAGCAAACTTCCGTTTAGAGGTGAAGGTTGATTAAGGTTCGCACGATTCTGTTCGTTTACGATGGTCTGCAGTATGGTTTGAAAAACATCACCCGTAGGAAGAGAATCGTTACTACTATTAATCTTAGGGAAACTATTCGAGATAGATAGTAAAGTCATATTTTTAAAACTGTCTGATGAAAGGGGACCAAGACTCATTTTTCGATACTCCTGCTAAAGATATTTGATAGTTATTTTCCTTATATTACTCTATTACTTGGAAAAGCACGTGAAGGATGTCCGAAAAGCGAACTTTTTGGACATCCTCAGTTTTTGCCTATGAACCTCTTTTAGAGGCAGCCTGGAAGGCTATTTGTAGCAGTTTTTATTATTGTTATTCTTTTGGTTTTTGTCGTGATCGTCGTCATGATGGTCTTTATCATGGTCGTCGTGACGGTCTTTGTCCTTGTCATGATCGTCGTGACGATCTTTGTCCTTGTCACAATCCTTTTCTTTGTCATCGTTGCGATTTTTGTTACAATCTTTGTCTTCTTTTTCATTGTTAATAACTTCAACGGTTGTGCTTCCTACCACAAGGTACCCATTCACCATTACACGTAACTCGACACGCTCTTCTTTCTCATCCCAAACAAAGTCTGCTCTTTCAAACTTAAATTGGCCATTTTTCGCTTGGTTTTCTAAGCCCTTGCTGCCCATTAAAGCATGAACGTTGTTGAGGGTTGCCGTTGATAAGTCAACACCAGAGAAGTTTAAGCCTTTCGGTAAGGTAGCTTTAACCATAAATTCACCTTTGTTACCCTTGATCACTCTCGGTAACACTTCAATCGTCGCTTGGATATATACCGTAATTGTTTTTTCTACTACAGTTTTTAATCCAGCATTGTCGGTAGCAGTTAGTTTAATCGTATAAACACCAGGCTTATCTAACGTAAGTTTTCCTGTGGTATTAACAACTCCATTGACTTCAACAGAGGTCTCTTTAATACCTGAGAGTTGATCGGCCGCTTCAAAGCTTAAATCTAAAACGGTACCAAGTGCATATTCTGATGCAAAGTCAGCTTTGATTGTTGGGGCCGTCTTATCGATTTTCACTTTAACTGTTTGTTTGTCTTCTACGTTTCCGGCATTGTCTACACTGTAGAATGTAATGGTGTGAATGCCTTCTGTTTCTACCTTAATGCTTGTGCCTTCGCTGAACTCTGCGCCATCGATAGAATAATAAGTTGACTTCACTCCGCTTTGTTCATCGGTTGCTGTCAGATCAACGTTTGTTGCAGCTGTGTACCACTTGTCTTTCACATTGCTTACAGTGACTGGAGCGGTTTTGTCTACTTTTACTTCTACAGTGTGCTTTGCTTCTACGTTTCCGGCATTATCTACACTATAGAATGTTAGCTTGTGGACGCCTTCTGTTTCGATAGCAATGCTTGTGCCTTCGCTGAACTCTGCATCATCGATAGAATAATAAGTTGCTTTTACGCCGCTTAATTCATCCGTTGCTGTTAACTCAACAGTGGTTGCATCTGTGTACCACTTGTCTTCTGCATTGCTCACAGTGACTGGAGCGGTTTTGTCTACTTTTACTTCTACAGTGTGCTTATCTTCTACGTTTCCGGCATTATCAATGCTATAGAATGTTAGCTTGTGGACGCCTTCTGTTTCGATAGCAATGCTTGTGCCTTCGCTATACTCTGCGCCATCGATAGAGTAATAAGTTGCTTTTACGCCGCTTAATTCATCCGTTGCTGTTAGCTCAACAGTGGTTGCATCTGTGTACCACTTGTCTTCCGCATTGCTTACAGTGACTGGAGCGGTTTTGTCTACTTTTACTTCAACCGTATGCTTGTCTTCTACGTTTCCGGCATTGTCAACACTATAGAATGTTAGCTTGTGAACGCCTTCTGTTTCGATAGCAATGCTTGTGCCTTCGCTGAACTCTGCGCCATCGATAGAATAATAAGTTGCTTTTACGCCGCTTAATTCATCCGTTGCTGTTAACTCAACAGTGGTCGCAGCTGTGTACCACTTGTCTTCCGCATTGCTTACAGTGACTGGAGCCGTTTTGTCTACCTTTACTTCAATCGTCTGCTTGTTTTCAATGTTTCCGGCATTGTCTACACTATAAAAAGCAACTGTATTTACTCCTTCTTTGTCGACTACAAAGTTTGTGCCTTCCACGAAATCAGAACCATTTACAGAGTAGTAGGTTGCATGAACTCCGGACAGATTGTCTACCGCTGTAAGTTCAACCATATCACCATTATTATTGGCAGTGGTTACAGGAGCTTCCTTGTCAATCTTGACGTCAACCATGCGGGCTTCCTCCACATTTCCAACATTGTCCACGCTATAAAAGGAAACCTTATGAACGCCTTCTTTATCAAGAGTAAAGCTCGTTCCCTCCACATAGTCAGAACCATCAACAGAATAATAGGTTGCTTTCACACCTGATAGATCATCAGTTGCTGTTAATTCCACATTCATATCTGTGTTATACCAATAAGCACTTGCATTGATAACCGTTACCGGTGCTTCGTTGTCGATTTTAACATCTACTGTTTTAACATCTTCAACATTTCCTGCATTATCAACACTATAGAAGGAAACGGTGTGGATGCCTTCTTTACTGATGGTCAGTTCAGTTCCTTCCACAAATTCGGACTGGTCGATAGAATAGTAGGTGCTCTTGACACCACTTAAATCGTCAGTAGCGTTTAACTTGACGGAAACCTCATCTTTTGACCATTTTCCATTTGTGTCTGCAGCTGTAACAGGCGGTGTTACGTCGGAAGGTTTATCGATTTCAACTGTAACTGTTGCATAATCGATTGACTCTGTTCCGTCTTTTGTAACAGGAACGATCACGTACTCGTGTGTACCTTCTTCTTGAGGAGTATCTAGAGTAATTGATGGATCAGTAGTTGTTCCGACAAGAACACGTTCTCCATCTACTACCTCATATACGTTATACTTGTCCGCTTCGGGAACTGGTTCCCATGACAGATTGGTAGAATCACCATTTACTTCTGGTTCGCTTGCTTTAGGTGCAGGTAATACAGGAGCTACATCGAATGAAACGACATTAGAATAGGGAGATGAACCAAAACGATCAGACTTCGCAATGACAGTATATTCATGTTTGCCTTGTTCTAAGTTATTTACGTAGTGAGAAGTGCTGGTTGTTGTTTTGATTAAGGTAGGTTCCCCATTTATTAATTCATACACATCATATTCTTTTGCATTCGGTACATCTGGCCACCCAATTAATGCACTATTATAAGTATCCTTTAATAATATAATTTTTGGAGCTTGCATTTCAGGGTATACAACCGATACATTATATGTTTTAGGTACTGATTCTCCAAAACGATTACTTACTGTTACAATTTCAAATGTGTAATCTCCCTCAGGAAGGTTACTTAAATAGTATGAGCGGCTTTGAGTAGTAGTCAGTAATTTCTTTTGGCCGTCTTCAATTTGATAGACTTTATAACTATCTGCATATTTTATTGATGACCACATCAGCGATAAATCATTTCCGTTATAAAAGTAAGAATAGAATTGCTCTGGTGGAAGTATTTCAGGATATACAATCTTTACTGTTGTTTTGCTTCCTTCTACCGATTCTCCAAATTTAGAACTAACAGAGGTCACTTCATAACTTAAGTCGCCTTCTGGTAAATTTGATAAATATTGATTTGTGGTATTTGTAGTAGCAACTAGTTTTCTTTTCCCGTCCACTAATTGATAAACATTATAGGAAGTAGCATAAAGTGCTTTTGCCCAACTCAAACTAACATTGTTAATGTCATCAATATAAGTTGATAGATTACTAGGTGCTAACATTTTGGGATAAACAACATTTACTGAAATAGTACCCGCTATTGATTCACCGAATTTGGCATTATAAGAGGTGATTTCGTAATCATGGTTTCCTTCTAATACATTGAGGAAACTTTGACTTAGCTGGGCAGATGTAGCAAGCAATTCTCTTTGCCCATTTTTCACTTCATAAACCTTATAGGCTGTTGCGAATTCAACTGGATTCCATTTTAGCGATACATCATTACCGTTATTGATGCTGTAGGTTAATCCATTGGGGGGCTGCATATCTGGATAATTAATATCAACTTTTAAAGGAGCTGATAATACAGACTCTCCTGTATTATTAACCGCTGAGACAGTGTAATAATGTGTCCCCTCTAAAACTCCTGAAATGTAGCTGTTATTGTACTTAGTTTGATTGATATAAATCTTATTTTCTCCAACCATCTCATAAACGCGATATAGAGTGGCGCCACTTACTGCGTCCCAATTTAAATAGAAATTATCATATCCATCAAGAGTGTATCGTAGATTTACTGGCGCAGTTAGGTTACTTGCTGCAAAAGCAGAAGAAATAGGTGAAAATAATTGCAGTAATAAGACAGCTAACAAAAACACTGAGAGCTTCTTCTTGATTTTTCGCATATCTTTTCCTCCTTTACCTTAGTAATAGATAGCTTAAAAAGAAGTCCCTTCATGCAAGAGACTTCTTATAAATTAAATAACTAGTGATTAACCACGAAGAAGCTGTAAAACACCTTGAGGCTGTTGATTTGCTTGAGCAAGCATTGATTGAGCAGCTTGTGAAAGAATGTTATTTTTCGTAAATTGCATCATTTCATTTGCCATATCAACATCTCTTAAACGAGATTCAGCAGCTGTTAGGTTTTCCGATGAAGTTCCAAGACTGTTGATTGTATGCTCTAAACGGTTTTGAATCGCCCCTAATTTAGAACGTTCAGAAGAAACCGTACTGATTGCACCATCTAGAACCTTTAATGCACCTTCAGCACTTACTTCACTCATAAGTGAAATATTTACGCCGTCCTTTTTAAGGCCTAATGCTACAGAATCCATTGAGTTGATACCAATTTCCAACGTTTGGCCAGAGTTTGCACCCACGTGGATGGAAACTGTATTATTAGCAGAACCTACTGTAATTGTAGATACATCCCCTGCGTTAATTGTATCTTTAAAGGATAATTGGAGATCTGAAACTTTGACTACTGAGTTTGAACGTACAGCAATTCTTCCATCTCCAGCACTAGCACCATCATTACCGACATCAACCTGTGCAATGAAGTCACCTTTGTTTGCAGCTACTTGAAGTTGCTCAAGAGCACCATTCGTTCCACCGCTCATTGTAGTATCGAAAGCAGTACGAGCAATACCATCTGATGATGTAGCTTTAATACTAATAGAACTAATATCATTCGCAGCACCTAATTGACCTGTAATGACCAAGGAATCAACAGAAGTAGCAGCTCCGTCAAGACCCTTGGCTAAGGCATCAACACCTGTTGCTGCTGTTTCCACTTTTACATCCGCAGCGCCTAATGTATTTTTAACAGAAGACATAAAATCATCTAATGTACTTTCCGCTGTAACTACATAAACAGATGTTTTAATTTCGCCACCAACAACTGCTGAGAGACTGATTTCATCACCAACTTGAAGACCATAATTTGCTGTTCCATCACCTAGGTCAGTCATCTTTGTTGTCCCATTTGTAGATGCAGCAGCTCCAGTATTGTAATCTTTTAATACTCCAGTTTGCCAAATTGATTCTCTATCTCCTGTTAAAGGACCAGACATAGTAACAGTGGTTGTTCCTGCAGTAGCTGTGGCAGATGCAACAACATTATCAACTGAACCACCAGTAGACTGTGCAAATTTAGCAGTTTTAGAGATATCACCATTTAGGATTTTAAAGCTGTTGAATTCTGTATCGTTAGCAACACGATCGATTTCGTCGATAAGTTGGTTTACTTCTGTTTGGATATTTTCTTTATCTTGTGTAGTTGAAGTTCCGTTCGCTGCTTGGTTTGCTAGTTCACGAACACGTTGCAGGATGCTGTGTGTTTCGTTCATTGCACCTTCAGCTGTTTGAATTAAAGAGATACCATCTTGCGCGTTGCGGGATGCTTGATCCAAGCCGCGGATTTGCGCTCTCATTTTTTCAGAGATTGCTAGACCAGTTGCATCATCAGCTGCACGGTTGATTCGTAATCCAGAAGATAATTTTTCTAAGTTCTTTGATGCAGCAGTTGAGTTTGCACTTAATTGATGATAAGCATTTAGTGCGGAAATGTTATGATTAATTCTCATTTCTTTTTCCTCCTCGTCGTTTTGACAAATTTTATTTGTTTTTGTCTTGCTACTAGTAATTAACGACATATTTTTTAGAGTGGAGAGAGGATGGAGAAGGTTTTTTTATATTTTTTTGTAATTAGTGGTTGTTTTTGTCAAAGACTTAAAGGTTTCTACACACTTTCATGATTTTTCTACACGTTTTTGTAATTTATCTACACACTTTCTGTATTTATCTACACACTTTTGAGATTTATCTACACACTTTAAGCACTTTTCTACACAAATCCTAGATATATCTACAAATCCCAAGTAACACCATCAGCACCCTCTTTCACCGCATAAAAAAAATGCCCCGAACTCCATTTCGGGACACTCTTCATAATAGTTATCGTAAAAAATCCACCAGCGAGGGCTGGATCGTCTTTGCACCTGACGATAGCGCGGCGTTTAGGATCGCTTGCTGGGTCGTAAACGATGTAATCACCTTGGCCAAATCTGCATCTTCTGTTTTAGATAGCATACTTGTAGTAGAAAGCTCCGTTTCGTCCAAGCGATTGACCATCATTTCTAGTTGATTGACATTGGAGCCCACAATCGAACGGTGAGCGAGCAAATTATTCATCTGCTTATCAAGATGTGTCAAAAACTGCTCGGGATCATGACCTGCTTCTAGTTCACTAGCAATCTTATCAACCGTTTCAGCTAGATTTAATCCATCAGACTTGAAATCAAAAATATCCGAACCATTTACATTTACCTTCATATAAATCCCTTGGCCTACATTCCAGGTAAGCGGCTGATTATTCGTATTAACCAAAGCGCCATCAACTACTGGGGCCGTATCAGTAGCAGTTCCGGCAAATATAAACCGGTCTCCCATTTTAGCATTAGCAATATTGTTAATATTACCCTTTAACGCTTTTAATTCCATCGCAATCGTCTCTGAGGACTCTTTGTTATTAACGCCATTGCTGCCTTGAACCGTTAGTTCCCTTACTTTTTGCATGACCTGTGTTAAATCATCAAGAGCCTTATCCGTTGACTCGAGCCAATTTAGTCCATCCTCCGCATTTCTTTTGAATTGCCCGGTTTCTGTTAGCGCCGAACGATAGGACATGATTTGGACTGATTTTACCGGATCATCAGAGACACGGTTAATTTCTTTACCAGAAGCCAGCTGTTCCTGATAACGGCTCATCGAACGGTAATTCGTTTGAATATTTCGGATGACTTGAGTACTTAACATACCTTGAGTGACACGCAAATCAATCACCTCCGTTTTTTCTAAATACCGACTCTTCCGGTTCCATTAATTAATTTATCTAACACTTCATCCATCACAGAGACATATCTTGATGCCGCGTTATAGGATTGTTGGAATCGCACCATATTGGTCATTTCTTCATCAATGGATACACCGGAAACTGATTGTCTTCGATTCTCTGCTTGTTGGACTAACATTTCCGCGCTATTTTCCATTTGGCTCGACTCTTGCGTTTGAATCCCTAGCTCCCCTACCACCGTCCTGTAAAATTGATTAACCGTCGATGATTGATTAGAGAAACCAAGGCTTTTGAATTTTAAGTTGTTGATTTCATTGGCGTTTTGCGCGTCTCCGACATTTGCTGTTCTTGCCGCAGCAATTTTATTCAACGAGGAAACAATAAGAGGATTCACTGTGATTTCGCCCGCACTTGTTGGATTGCCTCCGTTCTCCTTTGAAACAAAAAATGGAATCCGATCCAATACCGCATTGGGATCATTCGCCTTATTCCGGATATCATCCAAATTCATGGCACTCGCATCTGTGTGAATTTGATTCATTTCACTGCTAAAAACCGTTACTAGTTCATTGATTTTTGCTGTAAACGACGGAAGATCCTTAGTCAACCCTTCCATCATTCCGGCTATCTCTCCAGATTTCAATGAAACGTTTTTGCCATTGACTGAAAGTTGATTGCTTCCCTCATTAAACGATACCGAAAAGCTTTGGTCTCCATCCACCAGCAGCTCCTGGCCCATCGTGATATTCACTCGTCCGTTTTCTGCCGGCTTTACTTGAACGTCCGCCATTTTAGAAAGCTTATCAACTAACAAATCCCTCTGGTCCATTAAATCATTCGGCTGCTGTCCGGATGCCGTAATTTTTGCAATTTGGTTATTCAATGAACTAATCTGTTTGGTTAGATTATTCATCTCACTAACTCTCGTTGAAATATTGCTTTTTAAATCGGCGCTAATCGTTTCAATTGAATTTGAGATTTGATTAAATCGATCCGCTAACGCAGTTGCATTCGAAAGCACAACCGCACGAGCCGATAAACTTTCCGGCTCCTTTGATAAATCTTCCCATGACTGCCAGTAACGGTCAAAGCTAGCTTGCAATCCGTTCTCTGATGGTTCATTTAAGGTTTGTTCTATTTTTGAAAGTGTGTCGTGCTTTACATTCCAATATCCTTGCTGTTCATTTTGAGTCCGAAACTGACCATCAAGAAAGGAATCACGAATTCGACTAATTTCCTTTGTTTCTACGCCTGTTCCTATTTGCAAGGGCCCATTTCCAACATTCATTCCTGGATAAGAAAGAGGATTTGAAGCTGTGGTTATGGCATTTTGTCTCGTGTACCCTTCTGTATTTGCGTTCGCAATATTATGCCCAGTAACACTTAGTGCTGTCGATTGAGCAAAAATTGCCCGCTTTCCGATTTCGATCCCATGAAATGTAGAACTCATTCCATTTCCTCCCTGTTATCCACTTGAATCCCTTTACACCTTTGCATCAAAAAAGCGTCTTGAATGGGCTGTATCTTTCTGATTCCCGTACTGTTTTCCAGAATAGGTAATCGACGGTTGTTGTTTTTGCGTAAATAATGCGAGCATATTATTAACATACTGTAGGGATGTCTCAATCAGCTGTTGGTTTAACGCATGCTGCGCCTCTAACTCATTCAATTTCACTTTTAATTCCTTTTGATAAGCTAACAGCTCTTCCTTCCCTTCCGTAGTAGAAAGATTCGTAAGAATTTCAGTTAAGGTTGACGGGTTATAAGAATCCGTTTCTGCTTGTCTTTGATCTTCTAATAAGCTGATTTCCTTCAATAAGGTCGCCTCTTTTGGAAAAATAGAGAGCAATTGTTCATGCTCTCCTTTTATGAGCGCCTCTTGTTTTTCCTTCCCAACCAACAGTATGTTTTCATAAACCGTAATCATCTGTTTTAAAATCGCTTTTAACCCTTCAGATGGCATGATTAGTTCTTCCCTTTTTCCCAGCTAGACAAAAGCTTTTCAGCAATTTTCCCACTGTCCACTTTGTACGTGCCATTTTCAATTTGGGCCTTTAATTCTTGAATTCGTTTCTCTCTTTCGGCACTAATTTTTTCTTGCGCTGTTGGAGAAAACTCTACTTTATCTATCTGTGACTTTTTACCAGTCTCCTGAAGTGGAGACTTATTGACGGTATTTTTATAGGATTGTAATCCTTGTAATCGAGAAAAATCATTGATTTTCATCCTGTCCTTCTCCCTTCTGAATTGGAAATCTCCGAATCAAAGTACGCCTATTAGTTATTATCGACCACTTAGCAAGAAGTGTTTACACCTGTTCATGAAAAGACTTTTCAGAAATGGTGTAAAGTGGTAAATTTTTAATATTAACCAATTTGATGAGGAGAGTTTCAAGTGAATATGGTCGTTTATACAGCCTTTGCCTTCTGTGTTTTACTAGTAGGAATTCTTAGTATCGTATTAAAATCTTCTTCTCGAAAAAAAACGAATGCGATACCTAACCGAAACAATCGACGAAGCTCCTTTCGCCTTAGTTTGTGGGAAAAGGAATGCAGCTTCCGGTTGCCTGCTACCTCTGAACCGATTTTCTTCGGCACCATCCGTGATATAAGCAGTACAGGGATGAGACTCATTGCCTATGAAGACTTAACCGGCATTGATAAAATTAGGGTGGACTTTGATTTACAAGCATCCTTTTCGTTGCTTGCAAAAATTGAAAGACGTAAAAAACTAGAGAATGGAATGTACGAATTCGGGATCCGTTTTATATTTTCAAATCAAGAAACGGAACAGCAGCTATTTAAAATTCTTTGGGATAAAAGTAAAGAAAAAGTGATGTAATCATCCATAGCCTGGGCACAGAGCCAGACAGAAAAAGAGCCACTATGGCTCTTTTTCTAATTCCTTAACTTCGGATGATCCCGTTTGCGATGCCCATCATTTGATCGGCGAAGGAAATCGACCGTGAATTAAATTGAAATCCTCGTTGAGTCGTGATCATATCCGTCACTTCTTTACTCAAATCCACATTTGAGGATTCGATATAGCCTTGTTGAATCGATGCTGTGGTATTAGCAAGAATTTCACTATTGTTTCCTGAAAAACGAAACATATTTCCACCGTCACTGATTAATTTCTGTGGATTCACAAAGTCAACCAGGCCAATTTTTTGACCGTTTGCTGAAATGACCCCAGCGCCGCTGACAGATAAGTCGGCGCCGTCTGGCAACTCGATCGGTTTGTTATTTTGGTCTAACAAGTAATAACCGTCGGCGTTCACTAAACGGTACGTCCCATTGCTAGTTGGACTTTTTTGAAACGAGCCATTTCTTGTAAATAAAACCTCCGTGTTCGCTCCCTGCTGTTTTCCTACTTGAAAAAAGCCTGTACCCGAAATCATTAAGTCAAGCGGATTGTCGGTTGCTTTTGGAGTGCCTTGCTCTAAGAACATTTCCGTTCCGTTCACATGGACACCAAACCCCACACGAATCCCATTTGGTGTCAATCTGCCAATTTCTTTATTGGCTGCCTGTTGATTTTTGATTGAAACGGCTAAGTTTTCTTCGAAGGAAGCGTCTCTGCGTTTATAGCCTGCCGTTTCTGCATTAGCAATATTATTGGAGATGGTATCTAATTTTTTTTGAAAGGCGTTTAACCCACTCGTAGCAATATATAGTGACGTATTCATGATTCCACTCTCCCTTTAAAGCCTGCCGACTGAATTTAATAATTCTAGCGAACGGTCATATGCCTGTAAAACCTTTTGGTTTGCTTCGTACAAACGGACATTTTCCATCATGTGAGTCATCGTCATAGTTGGGTCTACATTGGAGCTTTCAATCGTTTTTTGAAAAAGCTGTACCCCATCTGGCAGTTCCGTTGCTATCGGCGGTTGATTCCCTTCCAGCTTGAACGTTCCATTCCCCTCTTTGATGAGGTCATTCGGATTGTTAATGAGCACTAGCCCCAGTGTATCCACTACTTTTCGCTTAGCAGGATCGTCTGGAAAAACAACAATTTCACCTTTTGCGGTAATTGACACCTCGTTGGACGCAAGCTCAGGGTCTGCTTTAATCGGTTGCCCTTGATTGTTTAATACGGTATAGCCCTCCAGCGTTCGGAGTTGCCCTGTTTCATCGACTGTGAATCGACCATTCCGGGTATAGCGAACTTGTCCTTCAGCATTCGCAACTGCAAAAAACATACTCGGCTTTTGACCATTTGACACCGGAAGATTACGATCATCAATCGCAACATCAAAGGGGTTGTTAGTTTCGACTAAGTCCCCTTGAAGGAAGCTCGAGATATTTTCCTGTGCATACACACCCTGCTGCATCGAGCCAATCCAAGAATATCCTGGCTGGACCCCATTTGTACCACTCTTTGAATCATTGATTCTTTCTAAGAAAATTTCAGGGAAGGCACGCAAGGTAGTATCAACCTTTTTGTACCCCGGTGTATCGACATTTGCTAGATTATTCGTTAACGCTTCTTGCCTTCTTTGCAAAGCGATCATGCCAGACGCGGCTGTATGTATCCCTCTAAGCATTGTCATTCTCCTTTACTGAATGAGTAATTCCGTTGTATACACATTAATTATTTTTCCTTGAGAGAATCGTTGATTCAAACGATCCTTTACTTTTTTTTCAAAGGAATCAATATCCTTAAAATCTTCCTTTTTTGATGTTGAAAGTATTTTGATAATATCACTTTCTATGATAGGGACAATCTTTTCAGCTTTCTTTTTTGTATCCTTTGAATCCAATTCAATCGAAAACTTTACTTGAATTAGGTTTTCAGAATTAAGATTCGTACTAATCTGGTTGGTTTGGATCGTTTGTTCCGCCAACTGATCAATGGTATGGTCCTTCGCGCTGGCCACATGTTTTTTATTATATTGATAGTAAAACAAACCTGCCGAGATTACTACAGCGAAAATGATGCTTACGAGTAAAGCCTTTTTCAATTTTTTCATGGTGGTTCTCTCCCTTGCCAGTATCGGTATCACAAATATAAGTCGATCAACATCCCCTTTATTTCTCCAATTTTGTCTAAAAGACGGAGATTCTCATCCTCTGACTCTAGTATTTCCTTTGAAAGTTCTAGCAAATGACGATCAATCTCTTTTATTACTAATAACTTTCTTTCCCTACTAGACATTGAGCCAAAAGATGTCGTTTCTTCTAAGGAGAGGCCAAATTTTACAACGTCCTGTAAAAATGACTTAATTAACCGTTTATACTGCTGGAGATCCTGTAACTTTCTAGAACGCGCCAATCGTTCTCCTTGCTTCTGGATCCCCTCTAAAAGGGTGTTTAACTGCTCTTTTGCAGAATTTGTCTGAGTCTCTAATAAGATTTTTTGAAAAGAGGTTGTTCCTGTTGATCTTATTTCCTTTTGTGAAAACATAATGTCTTTTGAGATACCGAATCCTTGGCCAACCTTCACTGTAAGCACCACCAACTGCGAATAATGTTATTGTCGAATTTTGTAAGCTTAAATACAATGAAATTATAATTTTTAAAAATTAAAAAGAAAAGGAGAATTTAATGACTACCATAATCGGGCTAATACTAGCAGTTATTTTTATCGGCATCGGAATGATGTTAAAAGGTGTCTCCATCGAGGCTCTTGCCAATCCGGCCGCTTTTCTAATTATTTTCGGCGGAACTACCGCTTCTTTGTTTGTAGCATTTCCGATGAGTGAAATCAAGAAAATTCCTGTTTTACTAAAAATATCCTTATTCGAGCCAAAGCTACCAAATCCCCAAGAAATTATTGATCTGATGGTAGAGTGGTCGATTGTCGCAAGAACGGAAGGCGCATTAGCACTAGAAGAAATTGCAGATACGGTTGAGGATCCTTTTTTAAAAAACGGATTGGAAATGGTGATTGACGGCAGTGACCGCGATCAAATGGAGGAAATTTTATTAGATGAATTAGAGGCAACCTCCGAAAGACACAAATCTGGAAGTTTAATATTTAGTCAAGCTGGTATGTATGCTCCAACCTTAGGTGTGTTGGGTGCGGTTGTTGGATTAATTGCTGCTCTAGGAAACTTGAAGGACATGGACAAACTAGGAATCTCTATCGCAGCCGCTTTCGTCGCAACTCTCCTGGGGATTTTTTCCGGATATGTATTGTGGCATCCGATTTCAAATAAATTAAAGAGAATCTCTAAAAAGGAACAAGATATTAAATTCATGATGATTGAAGGATTGCTAGCAATCCAAGATGGTCTCACTCCGAAATTGATAGAGAGAAAGCTTTCTGTTTATCTACCATCAAAGGCACGTTCAAAGCAGGAGGAAATCATAAGTGAAGAAGAAGACGAAGCGAAGATCGCATAGCCACGATGAAGAGCATATTGACGAAAGCTGGTTAATTCCATACGCAGACCTTTTAACCCTATTACTCGCCCTGTTCATCGTCCTATTTGCATCTGGCAGCATCAACAACAACAAGCTGCAGCAAATTATGATTTCAATGAATACGGCATTAAGCGGTCAGGGAAATAGCATGATCCAAAAAGAGAATGTTAGTGTGTTGAAGAAAAATGAAAAAGAACAAGACGATAGCAAACAGCAAGAACAAGAACGACTGCAAAGTTTAAAGGGAGAAATTGAGAAGTATATTACAGCAAGAGGCTTAGAGAAAGTTATTACAATAAAAGACGAGCCAAAAGGGATAAAGCTATCGTTAAAGGATGTCATCTTATTTGAATCAGGCAATGATGAGTTAAAAGGAGCTTCCCTTACCATCCTGAATGATTTAATCGACTTAATTAAGACTGTAAAAAATCCTATCAGTATTGAGGGCCACACGGATAATGTGCCAATTACCGGCGGCAGATTTAAGTCCAACTGGGAGCTGTCAGCGGCACGTGCGTTATCGGTACTCTACTTTTTCGAACAAAAGGGAATTGCGTCCAATAAACTGCAGTTTGCTGGATTTGGAGAACAGCACCCTCTTTACCCAAACGATTCATTAGAACATAGGCAGGCCAATCGAAGAGTAGATATTATTATTATTAAAACAGAATAAGAGATTAACAGGTTTACGTAGATTTTTACTGGGTATACAAGAATTGGTTTTTACAAAAATTATAGCCGCGGTGTATAATGCAAAAATGGCTAAAATAAAAACAAGGGCAAACTTACTGAAAGGTAAGGACGCAAAACTACAGGGGCCTCTGTTGATTGATTGAACAAGGCTAGCCAGTTACCATCAAGCAAAGGAGAATTCGTTGATGTCAAAGAATTATTGGCTTACACCAGAAGAAGCATTGAAAAAGAAAAAGATGAAAAAGAATCTTACTTATGTGTACATTATGCTGGGCACGGTTGTACTAAGCACATTTGTAACCATATTAGCTAACAATATTATGTAAGAATTCCGGTCACAGTATAATGGTGCTATAGACCTAAAAATTTTACTTATTTTGGTAAAAATACTTGAAATTTGGACAATTCATACTATAATAGAATTATATTCCATAAATCGTACGATAACGGCAAAGCCATTGAAAAGTGGTGACGCAAAACTATAGGGGCTAAGATCACACGCTTGGGTGATTATGCTCGCCAGTTTCCGAATACGTGCTCCTACGATTTGTGAACCATTGAAGGAGTGAGTTGGATGAGTTTTTTATTGTCAAAATGTAAAAATGAATGGCACTTTTTTAGAATGCGCTACAACGAATTATTACTTGAGAGCTGCTTAGATTACGAGTTAAAGAGTAAACTAATGAAGAAGATTTCCTACCATAAAACGAAATTAAACAGTACATGTTAAGAAGCACCTTTTTTCAGGGTGCTTTTTCTATTGCATATTTTACCATTAGCAACTTGTTGACATTTGACTATTATCTAATTATTATATGTTTAAACACTTAAACATTTAAACGTTTGGACTTAAATACATCTATGGAGGATTACTTTATGAAAAAAACTGCATTAATTACCGGTTCAACCAGCGGTTTAGGCTATGAGTTTGCGAAGCTGTTTGCGAAGGATGGCTATAATCTTGTTTTAGTTGCGAGAAGCGAAAACACTTTAAATGAAATGAAACATTCCTACTCTAATGTAGAAGTAACCGTTATTCCTAAAGACTTGAGTGCACCAGGAGCGGCTAAGGAAGTATTTGAAGAAGTCGAACAAAAAGGGATCTCAGTTGACGTTCTTGTGAATAACGCCGGCTTCGGCTTGATGGGCAAGTTTGATGAGTTGGAGATTGAGAAGCAATCCAATATGATTCAATTAAACATTGCGGCTCTGACGGAACTCACCTACTACTTCCTGCCAAAAATGAAGCAGCTGGGCAGCGGCAGAATTCTGAATGTCGCGAGCACAGCGGCATTCCAGCCAGGTCCGTTGATGGCCGTTTATTTTGCTAGCAAAGCCTATGTTCTTTCCTTTTCGGAAGCACTTGTGGAGGAATTGGCTGGTTCCGGCGTAACAGTCACCACCCTATGCCCGGGTGCCACGAAAACCAACTTTGGCTCAGTGGCAAGTGTGGAAAACTCGAAGATGTTCAGCTCAGCGATGTCCTCGGATGTCGTGGCGAAACAGGGGTATGAGGCATTGATGCGCGGGAAACGCGTCATTGTGACTGGCGGCTTAAATAAAGCAGGTGTGCTTGGGGCAAAATTTATGCCAAGGAGTCTGGCTGCGAAAATTTCCAAGTATGTAGCGGGGGAAAAATAATTTTTTACGAACAAAGGGGAAATGTTAGGCATGGCTCAACAAGCAATCGATGTATTTCGTTCTTGTATACCGTTATTCACCGCTCTTGCGGACCCGGCAAGGCAGGACATCATCCTGCTGCTTGCGGAAAAAGAACCGTTGAGTGTCAATGAGATCGCCGAGCAATCGAGTCTGTCGCGCCCGGCCATCTCGCACCACTTAAAAATCATGCGCGACAACCATCTCGTCGTCAGTGAACAAAAAGGAACCCAGCGCTATTATTCCCTTTCATTGGAGCAGAGTGTCGCGCAATTAAAACAGCTGATTCAGATTGTGGAGAGCGAGTGCATTTTGTGACAAATGGGGACAGTCCCCCGGCGCTTTAACGCAGCGGGGGACTGTCCCCAAATTCATATTACTTCCCCCTAAGGAATAAAATGTACAAGCGAGGGGGAGTCTCGAGTGGATATCCATGGGCTTATTAGCTTTGTCTTTTTGAAGGTAAAAGAATTTATCATCTTTTATATATGCATATTACTGGGGGAATGGTTTGCGGACAGACAGGGCTGGAACTTGTTCGATCGGGCATGGCTCATCACTATCATCTCCCTCTCCATCATCACCTTTGTATTTTGGGCCTACTTCGGGCGTAGCCTCAGATGGTTCTAGGGGTGGGGACAGTCCCCCGGCGCTTTAGCGCAGTGGGGGACTGTCCCCATGAACATCCGGATGGACTTTAGCATACAGTAGACTACAAGAATTAACTCATAAAGGATGTTGTTGTATGTCTTTTGGACCAGGGCAAGTGAAGATTGATACGGTGAGTGGTGGTATTGTACAGTTTGGCGGGGCTGTATTTGTATCGCCGAAGAGTGCTTCGAAAAGTTTCAGTGGTTCGGGTATTAGCAACACTGGTGTAAATATCGTAACGATTAGTGGAGCAAGTTCAACCAATACAGTTGATACAGATGTGCTGGACCAGCCAATTGTACACGATAATTAAAAAAAGAAGGAAAGAGCATGGGTGGGTGCTCTTTCCTTCTTTTTTTAATAGGCCCTCTTCTTCCTTTTTCCAAAAAGATAAACGAGCGACAAAACAACCAATGCCCCAAAGCTATCAATCAGTACATCCTTATAGGTTGCTGTCCTTCCAGGCATAAAGGATTGATGATATTCATCACTCATCGCATAAAGAGCCGTCAAGATCCATGCAAGAAGATACGAAAAACGTGAAATCTCAACAGATTTGAATAATAAAAATGCTAAGACTCCAAATACCGTAAGATGGGTTGCCTTTCGAATAAGGAAGTTGAGCACCTTAATCACCCCATGGTCTGCACTGGGTATGTCTATGGTTTTATGCTCAGTGTCTACTACCTTTTCGATGGTCTTGGATGTGTTTTCTCCCGTGAAGTACGGAAGCTGCGTCGCACAGAAAATTCCGGTCATCCAGATAATCGCCGCAATAATCCACCACTTTCTCCTTCCCATGTGCAAAACCTCCTTTCGTTATTCAATCTATTTGTTTTATTTTACAGGAAAAATAGACCTGATACCTACTTAACTACACGTTTTTTGAAGATATCTACATACTTTCATGATTTATCTACATGTTTTCCACAGATATCTACACAGCTTTAACCTTTATCTACACAAAACCTG
Organism: Bacillus sp. (in: firmicutes); assembly: GCA_039832695.1. GTDB lineage: Bacteria > Bacillota > Bacilli > Bacillales > Cytobacillaceae > Neobacillus. Next base: position 88,541 of record JBDOMM010000027.1, on the reverse strand, counting down.
AACATATCTACATATTTTCAAAGGATATCCACATATCTATTAAATAGACCGATAGCCCCTCCTCGTTTTCTTCTTGACAGCCATGGCAAATTGCTTTAATATATCTCAAGTTCAAGATTTTTACATTACGAAAATTTTTTCAAAAACAAAGGGGATATATATATGAAGAGCAGAACAACTGTGATGGTTAGTATTGTTCTTGCGATGCTGGTTGCGTCCATCGATTCGACGATTATGAATACGACGATGCCCATCATTGCAAAAGAATTAGGCCGATTTGACCTCTATGCGTGGTCGTTCGCGTCCTACATGATTACCAGCACCATTCTTTCTCCTGTGGCTGGTCGGTTATCCGATTTATTTGGACGTAAAAGAGTTTTTGGTACCGGAATCCTCCTATTTCTTGTAGGATCGCTCCTTTGCGGAATTTCCGCCAACATGGTGCAGTTAGTCCTTTTTCGTGCTGTACAAGGAATCGGCGCTGGATTTATGATGCCATTCCCTGCAATTATTGCCGGTGACTTATTTTCCGTTGAAAAACGAGGCAAAATCCAAGCCTTATTTACGGCTATGTGGGGCTTATCTGCCGTCCTTGCTCCATTGCTTGGTTCGTTTTTCGTGGAGTTTATGACTTGGCGCTGGATTTTCTTCGTCAATCTGCCGGTGTGCTTAATTTCGTTTGTCACCCTGCTTCCTTACAAAGAAAATTATCAGCCTAGAAAAGCGAAGGTCGACTATATTGGCGCCATTCTGTTTGCGATCGGTGTCACCTTCCTTCTATTAGATACGATTGTGAAGGATAATCGCGTCCTTTTCGCAATTATTGGTATTGTCTTCTTAGTGGTTTTTTACTTTTTCGAAAAGAAACAAGAGTCACCAATTGTTCCACTGTCTATGTTTAAAAATAAGATGATTTCTCGCATCAACATCAATGCTTTTATTGGAACGACGGCATTATTCGGAGCGTCCAGCTTCGTTCCCTTGTTCTTGCAAAACATTGCCGGCCTGTCGCTGTTCCTTAGCGGGGTGGCCTTACTCGGAACGGCTATCGGCTGGATGGTGGCGGCCGTACCTGCAGGTAAATGGATTCTCAAATACGGCTATCGCATTCTATTAATTATCGGGAATGCATTGTTATTCCTGTCTGGGGCCTTGTTAACGTTGCTCGACCCAAGCCATGGATTCTGGTTTGTGTTCCTAGTGATGATTGTTCAAGGCTTAGCGTTTGGTCTCCTTACAACCGTAGGAATGATCGGCGTCCAACAGCTTGTCGGCCCGACGGAAAAAGGAATCTCCACTTCCTTCTTTATGTTCTGCCGAAACATGGGAACAGCGATTGGTGTCACCATCATGGGTGCATTATTAACGAGTGGTGCGAACTTCATGGAAGGTATTCACCACCTCTTTATCTTCGGTTTCGTGGGAAGTATCTTAGCATTTCTAACCTCCTTCCTGGTTCAGAAGGATTCATCATCCGAACAGCAAGGATTAGTAGCTAAACCGAAAATGAGCTAAAAAAACGAAAAAAGAGGGGACAGTCCCCCGGCGCGCTAAAGCGCTGGGGGACTGTCCCCTTTTTTTGTAAGCAGAAAGTCCTGTTTTCCCACTATTTACGCAATTTTCACACTCTATTAACAGCTACTTTACAATCCTCCTATACTTTTAAACTTGTAATACATAATCATATAGGAGTTGAATGTAAATGAAAAAGAGTTTAATTGCTGGCATTGCTTGTTTGTCTCTTTCAGTCACTTCAGGAGCTCCCTTAGCCGCTCTAGCCCACCCGATTCAAATCTCAGCTACTGATAATGGACAAACCACATTACGTCCACTTTCCTCTGATGTAGCAGTGATCGCCCACCGCGGGGCATCTGCCTATGGCCCGGAACATACACTAGCGGCCTATAAGCAAGCAGTGACGATGAAGGCTGATTATGTGGAATTTGATATCCAAATGACCAAAGATGGTCAGTTGATTGCTATGCATGATGAAACGCTGGCGAGAACCACCAATGCAAAGGAACTTTATCCAGACCGTGCCCCTTGGCGAGTAAAAGATTTTACGCTCGAAGAGATCAAACGTCTGGATGCAGGATCGTGGTTTAATAAAGCCTATCCAGAACAGGCAAAAACGGAATACATTGGACAGCATGTACCAACAATCGAGGAAGCCATCGAATTTGTGAAACAACATGGCAATGGAAAAGTTGGACTGTATATGGAAACAAAAGCACCAAATGTGTATCCAGGAATGGAAGAAAAACTGATTGAAATCTTGAAAAAAACGAATGTCCTTGATGATGAAAAGCTCTTTCTCGAATCTTTTAGTGAAGAAAGCCTTCGTAAGTTAAAAAATCTCGTCCCTGAAGTAAAACTGGTTCAGCTTTATACATCAAAAATGCCTTCCGGTAAGGATGTATATCAGGAATTGAAGCGAATCTCTGATTATGCAGCAGGGGTAGGTCCTAGTAAAGAGCTAGTAATTCCAAAATTTATGGAAGCCGCACATCAGAATCAGCTTCTCGTTCATCCATGGACGGTTAACTCACAGGATGATATGGTATCCCTTCTTTCCCTTGGTGTGGACGGAGAGTTCACAAACAATACGGATCAGCTTGTCAATTTGCTCGACAAACCGTATATTTCACACGGAGTAGCAAGCGGGGATGTTACAGATTCCTCAGCGATTTTATGGGCACGTACAAATGAAGAGGCGAAGGTTCAGTTTGAAATTTCGACTGACAGCAATTTTAAACATACTACCATTATCAAAACCAGCCGTGCGGATGTTGAGCATGATTATACGGTGAATGTTAAGGTTAATGGATTAAAGCCTGATACTACTTATTTTTATCGGGCGCATGCCGTTTCGAGCAAATATACCGTGAACGGTTCATTTAAAACCGCACCAGAGGAAAACAGCTTAAAACCTATGACGATGGTTTGGGGCGGAGATACGGGCGGCCAAGGAGAGATTCCTCCATTTAACTCTTTTAAAGCAATGGCCACTATCAATCCAGACTTCTTCCTGTTTAGCGGAGATACCATTTATGCGGATAATAAAACCCCTGCTGTTCCTAATCCTCCTTCTGAAACGGTTGAGGATTTCTGGGCGAAATATAAAGAAAATCGTACGGATGCAGGTTTGCGCAGCCTCCTGCAAAAAACAGGTACCTATGCCATTTGGGATGATCATGAAGTAACTAATGATTTCTCAGGTCCCACACAGCCGCTTACTCCGACTGGGTTGCGGGCATTTAAAGACTACTGGCCAATGTCTAGTGAGCGCAGTTCGGAAAACAAGCTTTATCACAAGTATTCTTGGGGGAATACAATGGATATGATCATTTTGAACAACCGCGGATACCGTTCACCTAACACTCAGGCTGATGGTGCAGATAAAACCATGCTAGGTGAGGAACAGTTAGAGTGGCTAAAACAGCAGCTTGTAACTTCGGATGCAAAAGTAAAGCTAGTAGCAACTTCTGTCCCTATCTCTGTTCCAACTGGAAAAGCAATGGCCAGGGATGGATGGGCGAATGGTAATCAAGTAAACCCAAATGACCCGACTGGCTATGAAAGTGAATTCAAAAAAATCTCTGATTTTATCATTGAAAAAGGAATCAAAAACGTATTTTTCGTCACTACGGACGTGCATTTTGCCGATATCATAAAATACGATGCCAATCAAGACGGGAAAACGGATTACAACGAACTAATCAGCGGTCCGATAGGAGCGGTAAAAATTAATCCGCCGACCTTAGATCCTAGCTTCGGTCCTGAACGACTATACGCGGAAGGAAATTTCAACAACTTTGGCGTGTTTAAGATTGACCCTTCTAAGCAAGAAGCAGAAGTTGAAATCCGTGATGAAAATGGAAACGTCCATTTTAGTCATATGTTTCAGTTGGAAGAATAATGTTTTTGGGGACAGTCCCCCAGTGCGCTAAAGCGCTGGGGGACTGTCCCCGTTTCTATTATTTCTGTTTCTCCAGCCCATTTACATCAATAAACGGCGTGGCTCCTCCTGTGACGCTTGGCAGACGGCCATCCCATTTTTCCAAAGCCTTTTCTTGGACTTCGATTTGTTTTAGTTGGATTAATTCCGGAGTGACTTCTTGCTTTTTCAAACGTAAGGCTTCGGCTTCGGCTCCTGCTTGAGCGATCTTCTGTTCCGCTTCAATTTTGATTCTTTCGAGGTCCCGTTGCGCCCGTAACGCGTTTTGCTCTGCGGTTTGCTTCGCTTCGATGGCCTTATTGAATTCCTCGCTAAAAGCAAATTCTTTAATATTGATATCTTCTAGAATCATATAATATTTGGTTAATTTCGCTGCCAGCATTTCTTTGACTTTTGCTGAAACCTCCGGTCGTTTGGAAATTAATTCTTCCGCTGTATATTGTGCAGTAATGGCTTTTAGAGCTTCAGCAATCGCGGGGTCAACAATCCTGGAACGGTAATCCATTCCAATTTCTTGATAGAGTTTATTTACAGCTTCTGGATTAACAGAAAAGTTAACGGCTACATTGGTGGTAACGGTTTGAAGATCCTTTGAAGCGGCCGTCTGCGAACTTTCTTCCTTTTGCACCCGTACCTCAATCGGTTGAACGGTTTGGATAAAAGGAAGCTTAAAATGAAAGCCTTCCGTTAAAATCGTTGGCTTAACAGCGCCTAATTGCAAAAGGACTCCTCGATAACCCGACGCAACAGTGGTAGTTGAAAAGAAGCCAACTACTAAAATCACAATCGCAATAACCCCACCTATTATCGATTTCTTATATTGCATGCTGCTCCCCCCTTTAAACAGGTCCCCTCCATGTTTCCTTCAAAAATGACTGTTTACATAACTTTATGAAAATCATTCAGACTTTATTCAATTAGACCAAAAATGGGGACAGTCCCCCGTTGCGCTAAAGCGCTGGGGGACTGTCCCCAATCTTTCTTATTTCTTCATCCACTCAGGCTTCCCAAAGCCTTTGAATTTCTCGTCGATGACTTTTTCGAAGTCTTCAGATTCTACGACTTCTTTAATATCTTTTGCAAGTTGAGAGTCTTTGTTTTCTGACTTTACCGCTACGATATTGCGATAGGAATCTAGCATGTTTTCAAGTGCTAGTGCATCAAGCAAATTCATTTTTGCAGCTAATGCGAAGTTTCCTGGTACTGCTGCTAAATCCACACTATCCACAGAACGAGGAAGCTGCCCCGCTTCAATCGCTTGGAACTTTAGGTTTTTCTTATTTTCAACAATATCCTTCTCAGATACTTTCAACGGATCAGCACTCTCGTTGATTGTAATTAAGCCTTCATCGCGAAGCGTATTTAAAGCACGTGCTGCGTTTGTTGGGTCATTTGGTAGAGTAACCGTCGCTCCGTCCTTTACTTCATCCAATGATTTGTACTTCTTAGAGTAAAGCCCCATCGGTGCTGTTGGTACAGATATTAATGCAGACAACTCCATGTTGTTTTCCTTCGCAAAATTCTCAAGATAGATAGAGTGCTGGAATAGATTTGCCTGGATGTCTCCGTTGTCTAACGCTTTGTTCGGTTGAATGTAATCGCTGAATTCTACGATTTCAACTTTGTAGCCCTTCTTTTCTAACCCTGGAACAATTGCTTCCTTCAGCATATCGCTATACGGGCCAGCAGTAGCTCCTAATTTAATGTTCTTTGATTTTGCCTCTGCTTTGTCCTTGCTTTCAGAACTGCTGCCGCAAGCGGCTAACGCACCCACGACTAAAATTAAAACCATTGCTAAAAACCATTTTTTCATAACCTTTACCCTCTTTCTATTTATCTTCTTTTATCGACAACTTTGGCAATGAAATCACCAAGAAGCTGAATAACCTGTACTAAAATAATTAATATTACGACAGTGGCAATCATAATGGTATTGTCATAGCGGTAATATCCAAAGCGAATCGCTAAATCGCCAATTCCTCCGCCGCCAACTGTACCGGCCATAGCCGAAAATCCTATTAAACTAATAAGGGTCAACGTAATACCCGAGATGATTCCTGATCTCGCTTCAAGAAGCAGAACATCCTTAATAATCATGGTTGGCGTTGCTCCCGCCGCTATCGCTGCTTCGATGACACCTTTATCGATTTCCCGTAATGCCGTTTCAACGATCCGGGCAAAGAACGGAATCGCCGCCACAGAAAGCGAAACACTTGCCGCAGTCGGTCCAATCGTCGAACCAACTATGAGGTTGGTTAATGGAATTAGTGCCACCAGCAAGATAATAAATGGAATTGAACGGATCAAGTTCACCAAGAAGCCCATCGTTACTTGAATGAAGCGGTTTTGTAAAAATAAGCCTTTGTCTGTGACAAATAACAGGATTCCCACTGGAAGGCCAATGACGATGGAAATCGCTAAGGATATCAGAATCATATAGATCGTTTGTAAAAAAGCCGTATTGATATCGGGGATGAGCTCCACCAGATGCTGAAAATCAATGCCCATTATGTACCACCTCCACTTGTGCTGCCCGGTCCTCGATGTATCGAAGCGCCGCGGTCACTTCCTCCTTCGCACCTTTCAGTTCCATAATGAAAATGCCAAGCGGTAATTCTTGTATGTACTCAATCGAACCATGGAGGAAGTTTCCTTTTACGCTGAATGTCTGTAGCATATCGGAAATGACACCCTCACCGGCGACTTTTCCTTTAAATAACACCTTGATGATAGGACCATCACAGCTAGACAGAATCGACTGCGGAATGTCAAAGGAAACCACACTATCAATAAACTCTTTGGTAAGCTCCGCTTGGGGATTAGCAAATATGTCGTAGACCGCACCCTCTTCAATGACCTTGCCGTCTTGCATGATCGCCATTCGGTGGCAAATTTCTTTGACTACATCCATCTCATGTGTGATGAGAATAATCGTAATGTTAAGCTCCTTGTTGATCTTTTTTAATAGATTCAAGATCGACTTGGTTGTGGTCGGATCGAGTGCGGAGGTTGCCTCATCACATAATAAGACTGTTGGATTATTGGCGAGTGCCCGTGCAATCCCTACCCGCTGCTTTTGGCCTCCGCTCAGCTGGGCTGGATACACATCACGCTTATCCGCAAGTCCCACCGTTTCTAGTAATTCCATCACACGTGTGCTGATTTGATTCTTCGGATAATTAGCCGCCTTCAGTGAAAAAGCAATGTTCTCATATACGGTTTTCTGACTGATAAGGTAGAAGTGTTGAAAAATCATGCCGATCTTTAACCGTGCCAGGCGGAGTTTCTCTCCTTTTAAAGAAGTAAGGTCCATTCCATCAACAGTAATGCTTCCTGAAGTCGGTTGCTCCAATAGGTTGATGCAGCGGAGCAACGAGCTTTTCCCGGCACCAGAGTAGCCTACGATGCCATAAATCTCGCCTCGTTGAACATTTAAGGAAACGTCATCGACTCCCTTGACCGTGCCATTTTTCGTTTTATATTCCTTTGTTAGATGACGAATTTCAATCATAACGAGGACCTCTCTTTCTATATAAGCGATATTTTATGTTTTTTTCTTTTCTCCAATAAACAAGGGAGAAATAGTTGGTTTTTCCTATAAAAAAATGCCCCTTTCATCTGAAAGGAGCATCGAAATACAAACAATTATTTCAAGCTTATCTTTCAGAATGAAAGTCATTCTGCTGGAATTGGCACCTTCCCAGTTAGGGGGTTGCCGGACGTCATAGGGCCAAGTCCCTCGGTCACTCTCGATAAGAATTATTAGTTTTTTTTAACATTTTTGATATTACTAATCTATTTTTAGATTGTCAATCATCTGAAAATATTATTTTACTATTGTAAGTGTTTCCATTATTATCAAATCAACTATTTAGGGACTCTAAAAAAATTTTAAAGGGACAGTCCCCCGGTGCGCTAAAGCGCCGGGGGACTGTCCCCGCTCTAACTAGATAAAGTTCTGTGTCGTGTTGTTTCTGCTGAACCGATACACGGCGATGAGGAAGAAGGCCGCGGCAAAGGTGAACAGGATGATGTAGTGTAGGTACAGGCTGCTGAAGCTGCTTCCTTCCTGCAGTTTGGTTAGGGTGTCTAGTGTCCAGCGCTGTGGCAGGAATTCTGCGATTTTTTGCAACGCTTTCGGCATCACTTCCACAGGCCAGAAGCAGCCGGACAGCATGACCGTTGGGATGATGACTAAGTTTTGCAACGCACTCGCAGCATTTCGGCTGTTGGCAAAAGAAATGATCACCAATGACAAACCGACCGAAATCAAGGAGAACAGGATCATGACAAAGGCCGCTTCCCAGAAAGACACGTTCACACCCATATCAAAGATCGTTCTCATAATCGTTAGCGTAATTAACACCTGTACGGTCATAACGATCATGTTCACGACCACATTTGCTAGTAAAAACTTCCTGGCATTGATTGGTGTCGATAGTAAGCGGTAGTAGGTCCGCTGTTCTTTTTCCAACAGAATGATTTCGGATAGATTCACAGCCGACATCAGCATAATCATAATCAAGAAGCCGATCGTTTGATTGGTCATATACTTATTTTTCGATGCATCCTCCACCGAATGCGTCGCAAGCTTATAGTGGCTTTGCTGATAGTCCGCCACCATCTGCTCGAACAGCGGCTGATTCCCGTCTGCTGCTCGACTGATGGTTGCTAGATTATGAATATATTGATATAAATACGATTTCACGAAGCCAGTCACGGCCGCCCCTTTGATGGAGCTAATCTCGATATGGTCAGGCGAACCCTTCAGCACGCTTTCTGAGAACCCTTTTTCAAACGTGATTACACAGTCCAGCTTACCGGATGTCACCCGCTCTTTCCCCTGTGCGGTGTTCACCTCGGAAACCTTCACATTCTCTAGCCCTTTGAGAAATTCAATTGTATGGTCCGTAATCTCACTTTTATCTTGATTCACGACACCTATTGCAAGGATCGGTGTTTGCCCCCCGCCATAGGCAAGCAGCGCAATGAAAATCCCAACCAACGGCATACAGAGGAACATGATGATGTTTTTCCGTTTGCGAAACGTCATACGTAAGGTGTTTTGAATTAACCAGAGGATATCCTTCATTTATAGCCCCTCCCGTCTTTTTAAAGAAATAACTGCTACTAGTAAAAATAGGAGTGACCCAGCCAAATTAATGGAGATTGCAGGGATGGCCGCAGAAAGGTCATTCGCATAGATCAATTTCGTTAACCCGTTGTTCATCCAGGTAAGGGGAGAAAGTTCGGTAATAAATTTGAAGAAACCCTCAGGATTCACAATTCTAAAATAGGATCCGCCAAAGAAGGAGGACAACTGGGCAACGAGTGTAATGATCACTTTTGGAGCAGCATGTGTTTTTGACAAAAAGCTAATCCCAATCCCTAGGCTCACTGCAAAAATAATCTCCGTCAAGAGGACCAGGTAGACCATTCCTTCATGATCGCCCCAATTCGCATCGAATAACAGCTTGCTCAACTGAACCACGAGCAAGGCAGATAGGCTGCTGCTAACAAGACTTCCAAGTACTTTTCCGATAAAAATGTCACTTTTTCGAATCGGAGAGGCAATCAGACGATTCGCCGTCCCTCTCACACGTTCCTCCACAATTAACGAACTAGCCGACATCGCCCCGTACAAGATAATCATTGTCGTGATCACGATCGCATAATAGTCCATCGAACTCGGCTGCTTATCTGGTTGAAGCGAGGTTTCTTTAATAAAATTTGCCCCCTGGTTACTACCGGAGAATGCTACGGCCATCTTATCCGGCGCCGCCTTCATGATTTCAGAGGCAATATTGTATCGGTATACATAGGCAGAAAGCATGCCTTGAAGGATATTTCCTTCGATGCTGCTGCTATTATTGAGATAGAGCTGAAGCCCCTCATCTGTTACCTTTACGTAGCCATCCACTTTACTTTGCTGCACGTCTTTTTTTGCCTTGGTTTCGTCGGTTGCTTTTTTAAAATGAACGCCCGACTTTTTGACCTCCGTGATGAACGGCTGGAAGTTCTCTCCCTTTGTCGTATCTGTGTATAACACGTGGAGATCATCCACAGGAAGACTCGTCGTAAACGTGTTCGACAGGGCGGTCCCCAGGACAAGCATCAAGACAATCGGAAAGAGGAGCATAAAAAACATGGTTCTTCTGTCACGGAAATCTGATTTGATTTCCTTCCAAGCAATACTGAAAATGTTCATGGTCGTTCCCTCCTTTCCTTATTGGTCCCGTAAATTCCTGCCTGTTAACGTTAAAAAGACCGTCTCTAGGTTTGGCGCCTTTTCCTGCAGCGAACGGATTTCGATATGCTGGCTCATAAAGTGCTCAATGATGTGATTTAAGTTGTTGATGCCGGTATCCGAGTTAATTTTAATAATATTTTCATCGATGGAAACCGCTTCGACCCCTTTAATTTCCTTAATGGCCTGAACGTTCACATGTTCCGCTGATTTGACCTCTATCCACAAATCCTTTGTATTGGTGATGATTGATTTCAGCTGTTCCTTCGTGCCTTCCGCGATGATTTTTCCATGGTCGATGATGGCAATCTGCGTGCAGATTTCCTCGACTTCCTCCATGTAGTGGCTCGTGTAAATGATCGTACAGCCCATCTCATTTAGCTTGCGGACCGAATTGAGGATGTAATTACGCGATTGCGGGTCGATGCCGACCGTTGGTTCATCCATGATAATCAGCTTTGGACGATGGGCAATGGCGCAGGCAATATTTAAACGGCGTTTCATCCCGCCGGAAAAACTTTTCGGATAACTCTTATGGCGATCTTGCAGTCCGACAAATTCTAGGGCCTCTTCGACTCGTTCCTTTAATTCGGCACCGCGCAGGCAGTACAGACCGGCAAAGAATTTCACATTTTCATAGGCCGTCATGTCCTCGTAAATGGCGAGGTCCTGCGGCACCATCCCAATGTTCATTTTGGCGTATCGGCTGTGTTTGGCAGTATCCTTGCCGAGAATGGAAATCGTCCCCTCGTTGCTGCGTAAGAGGCCGGCAATCATGTTAATGGTCGTACTTTTCCCCGCTCCATTGGACCCGAGAAACCCAAAGATTTCTCCTTCTTTCACGGATAAGCTCATATGGTCGACAGCAATAAAATCACTGAATTTTTTCGTTAAGTTTCTAATTTCCAACACGTTCATCGTGTTCACCCCTGTTCCCTTGTATAGTTCAAGTATAAAAAAAAGAATGAACCTGCATAAGTGCAATCGTTCATTCTTTTTACATGAGAATCTTCATGTTTTGTTTGTGAAATGGTCATGGTGACTGGTTTGGCAACGTAGTCTTATATGAAAAACTTCACGGCGGTGCGGTCCGGGATAATTTCTAAGCTAAAAACCTTATGCCGGTATGATCGGCAACAGAGTAGTGACCGAAAACCCATGCGTACTATCCACGATGATTTTGCCATCCACTGAAGCCGTCCGTTCCTCCATCCCGATAATCCCAAGACCCTTCTTAATCATCTCCGTGCCGACGCCATTATCCTTCACTTCAACACGAACGATTTTGTTTAACACTTTGACGTCCACCGAAACCAGTGTTGCACCTGAATACTTCATGGCATTCGTTAATGACTCCGTGACATTCTCATGGATGATTTTCCATTGAATCGGCGTGATGTGGTCTAAATTGCCCTCATAGGTTAGGACGGTCTTGATGGATTGCTTGGCGTTGAAATCATCGAGCAGTAGCTTCATCCGGTTAATCCCCACCTGCTCGGTCGGCGGCTTCATATTTTTCAACGTCATGCGAATCTTTTCAATCCCCTCCTTGGAGATGTTGATGGCGTTTTGCAATAGCTCGGTGGCTTTTTGCTGATCGGTCTCCATCAAACGTTTGGCTGCTTCCATTTGAAAAAGAGCCCCTGTCATGGAGTGGCCAATTTTATCATGAATCTCCTGTGAAATTCGATTCCGTTCCTCTAATTTAAAGGTGTATTCCGACTGGCGGATGTATTCGGTATTTTCATTGATATTCTTCGTTAACCTGTGGAGCGTTTTTCGCATCGTATCGATTTGGGCTTCATTTTTTTCCAGTTTCTCTTGATACAGGTGTGCCATCGTAAAAATTAAAAAACAAAGTATCGTCACTAAGCCGTAAATAGGTTGGAGTTCGCCCTTTATGTAAAGGATGGGAACCATGGATAATATCAACAGAGTGAGTCGGCTATGGACAAATTCGGCTGCCAGTTCAATAATCGCAAGCGGTAAGAACAAGCAAAACATGGGCAATACAAGAACATAGGAAAGGACCGAGAGACCGATGGTGAGTATTAGCAACACCCGTTTGACAGTGTGATTTTTAAAGATGTACATCGTGATAGTAAGACAAAAGTACAGCAAAAAGGTGAGGACCACCCATGAGAAATGGTTGATCTCTCCACGGATACAAGTAACCGCGATATACACTAAAAGACTAACCTTAGTAAAAATCATCCAAAGCTCCATCTTTACTCTACTTTCCCCGTCAGATAGTAAATCGCGATTTGGGTGCGGTGCTCCAGTCCTGTTTTATTTAGGACCGAGGTGATATAATTGGCGACCGTCCCTTCTGAAATAAACAATTCCTTTGAGATGGCTTTGTTGGAATAGCCTTTGGCAATCAAGGACATGATGTCGCGCTCTCTCTCGGTAAAAAGAGTGAGGTCCAGCTTGGTTTCAGACGGATTCGTGCCGCCGCCCAAGTTCGATTTCAGCTTCTCTAAAATGACGTCCTGAATAATGCTATTACCTTTGTACACACTTTTGATGGCATCGCGGATTTGTTCCGGGTCGTTATTTTTCAATAGATAGCCTTTCGCACCATTCTTGATGGCATCCGTTATGTATTCATCATCATCAAAGGTAGTGAGGATGATGGGCTTCGTATTCGTTTTTTCGGTTAGAAGTTTGGTAGCTTCCACCCCATTCATATTGGGCATGCGGACATCTAACAAAGCAATATCGACCTCATGCGTTTCGCAGTATTTCACGGCTTCATTTCCATCGCTTACGGTGTCTAGGACCTCAAATTCGATATAGGTAGATAGAATGATTTTTAATCCTTCGCGAATAAATGAGTTATCATCGGCAATTATGACTTTTATTTTCATCAGCTGGGGAGCCCCTCCCTAATTTTGACTATATCTATCTGCTATTATAGCAAGATTATGGTAAAAGATTGAATAGCAAGTAATAGACCCGGAATCGGTCGTTATAGTCCTTGATACCTCCACCACTATTTTTCCATATTTTTAACATACCTCTCGACTTATTTTTTTGTTAAGATAGAAAACAATTGCAACTAGTTTGTAAGTTTTTAGGAGGTTCTGTTTTTATGAGAGCTCGAAAAAAGAAAAGAAAGTTAAGAAAATGGGTAAAAGTGACGGGCGCCATCCTTCTTGCGATAGGAATCGGCGGCGGCGCGTACGGTTACTCTGTATATAAATCTTTAAATAATGCGGTTGATTCGATGCATCAGGCGGTTGACCGAAAATCGGATAAACGCAAGGAACCAGTTGTGGTGGAGAACAAGGAGCCATTTTCCGTGTTAATGCTTGGTGTGGACGAGCGTGAAGGGGATAAGGGTCGTTCGGACACGATGATTGTGTTGACGGTGAATCCGAAGAATCATACGGTAAAAATGCTGAGCATTCCACGTGATACGCGCACGGAGATTATCGGAAAAGGAAAGGTAGATAAGATTAACCATGCTTACGCGTTCGGCGGTGTGCCGATGGCGATGAATACGGTTGAGGATTTCCTTGATATTCCGATCGATTACTATATCCAAGTGAACATGGAAGGCTTTAAGGATATGGTGGACGCGGTTGGCGGTGTGACCGTGAATAACGATTTAGAATTCACGCAGGATGGTTTCCATTTTGCGAAGGGTAAGTTGAAGCTGAGCGGTGCAGAAGCGTTGAGCTATACTCGAATGAGACACGAAGACCCTCGCGGCGATTTCGGCCGTCAAATGAGACAGCGTGAGATTATTCAGGGTGTCATTGATGAGGGCGCGAGCTTCTCCAGCTTGAAGAATTTTGCCGGCATTTTTGACGTGCTTGGCAAAAACGTGAAAACGAACCTGACCTTCAACCAGATCGTGTCTATCCAAAAAGGCTACGACGTCAAGGATACAACCATTGAACAGATGGAGCTAAAAGAAGAAGGAACACGAATCAACAACATCTACTACGGATTAGTTTCTGCAGAAGAAAAGCAGCGCGTGCAAAACATCTTGCGAGCACAACTGGATTTATAAAAGTTTTTTTGGGGGACAGTCCCCCACTGCGCTAAAGCGGTGGGGGACTGTCCCTAAATTTGTGTTGGTTACAACAATGTTGGTGGGCGATACTTTTCTACTTCGACTTTCTTTCCTTCTTTTTAGCGAAAAGTAGATGTAGACGCCTTCTACTTCGACTTTCTTTCCTTCTCTTTAGTGAAAAGTAGACGTAGACGCCTTCTACTTCGACTTTCTTTCCTTCTTTTTAGCGAAAAGTAGATGTAGACGCCTTCTACTTCGACTTTCTTTCCTTCTCTTTAGTGAAAAGTAGACGTAGACGCCTTCTACTTCGACTTTCTTTCCTT
>JBDOMM010000027.1:0-73889 GCA_039832695.1 Bacillus sp. (in: firmicutes) | reverse complement strand
GTAGACGCCTTCTACTTCGACTTTCTTTCCTTCTCTTTAGTGAAAAGTAGACGTAGACGCCTTCTACTTCGACTTTCTTTCCTTCTCTTTAGTGAAAAGTAGACGTAGACGCCTTCTACTTCGACTTTCTTTCCTTCTCTTTAGTGAAAAGTAGACGTAGACGCCTTCTACTTCGACTTTCTTTCCTTCTTTTTAGTGAAAAGTAGACGTAGACGCCTTCTACTTCGACTTTCTTTCCTTCTCTTTAGTGAAAAGTAGACGTAGACGCCTTCTACTTCGACTTTCTCTCCTTCTTTTTAGTGAAAAGTAGACGTAGACGCCTTCTACTTCGACTTTCTCTCCTTCTTTTTAGCGAAAAGTAGATGTAGCTGCCTTCTACTTCGACTTTCTTTCCTTCTTTTTAGTGAAAAGTAGACGTAGACGCCTTCTACTTCGACTTTCTTTCCTTCTTTTTAGTGAAAAGTAGACGTAGACGCCTTCTACTTCGACTTTCTTTCCTTCTCTTTAGTGAAAAGTAGACGTAGACGCCTTCTACTTCGACTTTCTCTCTATACATTCTATGAAAAGTAAACGTAGGTTCACTTTATCTCAACAATTCACCTCATTTTCCTAAGAAAACTAGAAGAGAAACACCAACACAATCTTTCATAATCCCACATACCAAAGAGGAAAATTATGTTAAACTCTAATAGACTCCCTACAAGGAGCACTATATAAGAAAAAGTAGGTTTGAACGATGATTCTAAAAAATATAATAGGTTTTCTAGTCCTTTTTGCTGTCTACCATACATCAGAACTAGTGGGCAGTAACCCCATTTTGCTGTTTGCCTCCTTTATCCTTTTCTTTATTTCCGCTCACATCGTAGCAAAAATCCGTGGCGAAAAGGGGTTATCTACCTTCGGGCTGCGAAGACACAAAAAGGCATCCACGAATCTATGGACTGGTTATATGTTAGGCGCCTTATTTTACAGCGGAAGCTTTGTCGTTTCCGTATGGACAGGGAAAATTGAATTTGAGGGCACCTTTTCGCTGCAACAAATTATCCTGCCCTTGGTGGGAATCATCTTGCTTACATTCCTTTCCTCGGCGAGTGAAGACATCTTAACCCGTGGGTATGTGTTTAAGTACCTCCCGAAAAATTGGTCACTCCCTACACTAGTCATCGTCTCATCAGTCATTTACGTCCTTAATCACATTTGGCGGATTGACGACAGCTACACCCAATGGATCATGCTGTTTCTCATGGGACTTACCTATGCTATCCCATTTGCTGTGACGCGGTCTCTTTGGTTCACGGTCGGCTGTCACTGGGGCTGGAACACCGTGTCCCTGTTCAAAAGCCAGATTGGTAATTTCAGTGAATTCAAGATCATTGACCATACAACTGACTGGACCTATATCGTCACGATGTTCCTCTTCCTTCTCTTTGTGTGGGGACAGTCCCCCACTGCGCTAAAGCGCCGGGGGACTGTCCCCATTAAAGAAGTATGAAACCGTTCACGGGTAACCTCGTCTAACAGGTATGTGCAAAAAACTAGAGGGAACGAGGGTATGGAATGAAAAAATTCGGTTTGATTTTTGTTGCCATTCTGATTGTAGCCGGTGTGTTTGGGTACAAAATGGTCACGGCTGACAAAAGTGTAAGCATTAAAACGCAGGTTAAAAACTTTGGTGAAAAGAAAACCAATAAGGTTCCAGATGATTATACAAAAGAAGAAGCACTCGAAAATGGAGACATCCTACAGGGACAAATTAAAGCGAAGGAACGGAAACGAATTAACGAGTTTAAAAAGAACGTAGAAGAGGGAAAACCTGACCTCCTTCGCTTTATTCGCTTCAACACGGATGACAAACCGGGAGAGATTACTGAATTTCAATTCAACGGAGAGATCATCTATTACAGCCAGGAAGCAAGAGATTTTGATGGTCAGAAGGAAGTAGTTAGCGACTACTGCCAAAAAATTGAGAAGTTAAAGAAGCCGTGGAAAGGCACCTTTCTCACACACTGTCTGAATCCTAAAGGGGTATATGAGTTTTAAGAACATTGAGGCACTCACATTTTGTGAGTGCTTTTTTGCTGATTCAAGTTATCAATCAATTTTTCCGGGTAAACAAAATTCTACTGTTCCCAATACCCTTACCCCTACAAGTGTCTAATTTATGTCGGTAAATGTGAGAACTTTTTGAACCTTGTACCTATGGGGGTAAATGCACTCAACTATTAATCTATAATTTTAATTAATCAATATTGACCCCATTTTTCAAAAGGACATCACGCGTCGAATGAAAGGAGAACGAACATGAGTAAGAAGGAAGCCATTTATTCTATTACCGCCATTCTCGTTACGTTAGTATTAGGATTTTCATTCCTCTATCTTTACGTAAAGGCCAATCCAAACGATACACAAACAACCACAGCAAGTACAGAGGAAACCCAAACACAAACAGATACACAAAAAACTGAAGAGCCATCCCACCCTTACCTGCCTCCAAGCATGGACGAAGTACCTAAAGGAGCAGAAGGCGACTTAATCAAACTAGGGGAAAAATATCACAATGAAACAAGCAGTGCTCTAGATGGATATGTAGGCAATAAATTAAACTGTACCAGCTGTCATGCAAACGGAGGAGTGAACAGCTCTCTCGATTTAGTTGGCGTGGCTAAAACCTATCCGCAGTATAATTCTCGTGCCGGTAGAGAGGTCACATTAGAGGACCGAATCAACGGATGCTTTGTTCGAAGCATGAACGGTAAGCCGCTGCCAAAAGACGGCCCAGAAATGAAGGCAATGGTGGCTTATTACACCTATATTTCACAAAATGTGCCAGACGGGACAAAAGAACGCCCTTGGGCCACACTTAAAAAGGTTCAAGGGGATTTAACGAAGGTAAATGCAGAAGCAGGCAGAGAACTCTACAATAAAGCGTGTATTACCTGTCATGGTGAAGGCGGAGACGGCGGCGCACTCGGCATCCCTTTATGGGGAGACAATTCCTATAATATTGGGGCTGGAATGGCAAGAGTTCGAACTGCCGCTGGTTTTATCCAATCTTATATGCCAAAATCACCAATGGGCGGCTATGAAGCAGGTTCCTTTACCGATGAAGAAGCTATGAATATTGCGGCCTACATCAACAAGCTCCAATCACGCCCAGACTATGCGAAAAAAGCTTACGACTGGCCAAAAGGTGACGCACCAGACGATGCTGCCTACGAAACACTGGCTGGGAAAAAACAATAGGGACAGTCCCCCGTTGCGCTAAAGCGCCGGGGGACTGTCCCCATCTTTTTATTTCGCTCGGTCCGCAAGCATCAATGCCCCTGTGATTCCAGCATTGTCGCCTAACCCCGGGCGAACGATGTAGTCGGATAGCTCTGGTAATGTCACGTAATCGTTCAGCAGTTCTGGCAGGTATTTGTAGATGGCTGCAAATACTGCTTCTTGATGGCTGACTCCGCCGCCGAGGATGATTTTTTTCGGAGAAAGAATCAGAATATATTGCATGAGAGCCTGAGCCAAATAATAGCCCTCTAAATCCCAAACTTCCGGACGATCCACGAGATTCACGCCCTTATCGCCCCAGCGCTCTTCGATGGCAGGACCTGCTGCCATCCCTTCTAAGCAATCGCCATGGTACGGACATTTTCCTTGGTACGAATCCTCTGGGTGACGACGTAATAGGATATGCCCCATTTCCGGATGGGACCACCCTTGCAACAGCTGTCCCTGGACAATCGCCCCGGCGCCGATACCCGTACCAACCGTGATATACAAACAGCTGTCCAAGCCTTTCGCCGCACCAAACGAAGCTTCGCCTAACGCCGCTGCGTTCACGTCCGTATTAAAGCCAATCGGCACACCGAACGCTTCCTTCAGCGTCTGTACAAACGGATAATCCTTCCACCCTGGCTTTGGGGTAGACGTAATATTTCCGTAGGTCGGGCTCTCTTCATTGACATCAATCGGTCCAAACGATCCAATTCCGATCGCATCGACCGCAA
The DNA here is from genome assembly GCA_039832695.1 of Bacillus sp. (in: firmicutes). Classification (GTDB taxonomy): domain Bacteria; phylum Bacillota; class Bacilli; order Bacillales; family Cytobacillaceae; genus Neobacillus. The sequence continues at coordinate 69,885 of JBDOMM010000027.1, read as the reverse complement.
ATTTTTTAAAAAAGGCAATCACCTGCGGCATCGTTTCCTCAGGTACAGTGGTCGGAATTTGTATCCGCTCCACAATCGTCCCCTTTTCATCCCCAACCGCACAAACAAACTTTGTTCCGCCTGCTTCAATGGCACCTAGCATACAGCAATTCCTCCATGAAAAAAATTTACTCTAGCATTCATTCGAACTCAATACCGCTTCCTTTTTCGGCTTTTTCCAAATGAAATAAAGCGCTGGAATCATTATGACATAAACAATTGGAAAAAGGCTAAAGGATACGGGTAAGAGCTGTTCAAAATCAAAGTACTTCCTCATCGCTAAAAACAGAAACACCCCAATGATTCGTCCCACACCAAGTGGAATTTCACGAATGATAATATAATCCAACCGCCGTTCCTTATAATGCGGATCCTTCTCGATTGATTCGTAAATCATCGCATTCATGGACGTGTTAATCATATTCATCGCAACAGGAGAAACGATGCCGAAGACCACCAACGAAGCAAGCACCGGCATTGCGGATAACAAGGCCGAGCTTAAAAATACACTAAGCGAGCCTATCGCAAAAATGGCCAGCCGGTATTTCGGATTCGAAAACTTAGCGAGCACATAGAACGCGACAATCGCGACAATCTCCGCCGCCGTATTATACACCCCTAAGCTCAGCTCTCCGCCCGCTACCTTGAAAGTAATCATCGTAATTAAAAAGGTGGTATAGACACCAGAAACGATGCCATCTGCAAACATCACCTTGTACATCTTCTTCCATTCCGGTGAAGGCCGTTTAATAACATCCCAGAAATAACTTCTGGTCGTAACCGGGCTTCCTTTGACTTTTAACGATATCAAAAACGAAATGAAGAAAAACACACAGGTCGCAATAAATACCACATAATAACCAAACATACCGTTGTATTGTGAAATCAGCACCCCGGCTATAAGCGGAGCGATGACGCCTCCAATCGTCAGCAAAATCCCTTGCACATATAAAAACTGATCGCGCTTATCATTCGTGGTTAAATCTAACACAGCCATATGTACGCCCACATAGTACAGGCTCATGGCCAAGCCATTGGACATTCCCAGCAAAAAGATGTGATCTTGTAACGTATCATGGAAACCCAACATAATGAGATAGGTAATAAGATAAAAAACAAACCCTAACCGCATCGTAATCATCGGGCTTGTTTTCCTGGCGATCCAGGCACATACGCCGAAAAAGACGATAATCGCCAGGGACCAATACAAGCTATAGTAAGCGAGCAGGGAATACGTTTTATCCAATTTCCACAGAAACACACTCTGAAACACACCTGATAAACTACATCCAAAGGAAAAAAAAGTACTCATTAATAAATAAAACTTTAATTCCGTGGAAAAAGATTGAAATATTTTAAACATGGTTTATTCTCCTTTAAAGCAACGGGGGACTGTCCCCCGACGCTTTAATGCGTTATAACCCCTTTGGACACTCCGAGAGAAGGATAGTCCGCCATCGCCGGGGGCAGTTCTTCTTTTGTAAAGCGGTGGGAGATGAGCAAGCCTACATCGACTACCTTTTTCGCGATTAATGCAATCGCTTCTTCGTGTGTATAAGGGTTAATAAACGATCCTTTGATCGTTAATTCTTTTGAAAAAATCTCAAATGGGCACACAGAAATCATCGTGTCAGGGGCAGCCACTCCAAACAAAAGCACCTGTCCGCCTTTCGCCGCCGATTTCACCGCCAACTCCATGCTTTCCGGCCGGCCGACACATTCAATGACAACATCTGCTTCCAGCTTCGCAGCATCCAGCGGGTGTACCACTTCATCTGCACCAAGCTGATACAGAAGCTCTTTTTTGTTTTCAGCCGGTTCACTGACAACGATGGACTGGACATGCTGATGCTTCACTAACTGTAAAAACAATTGGCCGATGAATCCGCCGCCGATAATCAATACTTTGCTCAGTGGTGACAGGTTTATTTTTCTAAAACCATGCAACACACAGCCTAACGGCTCCACCAGTGCTGCTTCCTCAAACGTCATCACATCCGGAATCGTATAGCAATTCGCACTCGGTACTGTACAATGTTCCGCCATGCCGCCGTCTCTTGTGACACCTACCGCCTCAAGATTCGAGCATAAATGCACTCGATTGCTGCGGCAGTAATCACAGGTTCCGCAGTAAATGTTCGGATCAATCGACACGCGGTCGCCTACTTGCAAACTCGAAACCTCTGAACCTACTTCCACCACTTCTCCCGCTAACTCATGGCCAAGCACGATTGGAGGATGAACCTCGGCAGAACCCGGATGGCCGTGGTAAATATGTTGATCTGTTCCGCAAATGCCGCAGCTTTTCACCTTCACAACTACTTCATGTGCGAGCGGTCTTTGATTCTCCCACTCTACTACTTCCAACTGCTTCGTTCCCTTTAACACCGCTGCCTTCATTTCGACTCATCCCTCCACACTATTGATCGCTTTTACTCGTAACGTATCCCATGGAATCTCTTTGCCCTGTGCCTGCTCAATTCGAATCGTTCGCGTCTCATTCGCCAGCAGGTCAAAGAAGTTATCCTCCATCACCAGCTGCTCCTGGTCGAGCTCAATCGTAACCATCCGTGCTAGGGAATTCGTCGAAACAGTCAACTCGTTCGTCTCTCGGTCAACGGAGACTAGCAACTGCGCCTCTCCTAATCTCAAATCCTTTTGATCACGGAAATAGTAGATGTTCTCCCCAGCTTGTTGATTTTTCGAACGGATCACCATCACGGCCTCTTCCGGTTGTAGACCACCGAGTGCTTCCAGTTCAAGGACTGTCGCAATCTGCGTCGCCACATTCGCCGCTACATTGACCGTCCACTCTTCAGAAAACACCTTTTCCCCGTTAAAATCGTACACGGCAAGCTCAATCTCATCTTGGTAGGCTTCTAACTTGTCATTCACGACCCAAACCTTCACGTCTTCTCCTGGCGTTTGATCGAGCGTCAAAAGAATCGGGCTGAAGAATTTCCTTGCATAATGATAGGAAGCCTTCGGCAATAAATAATAATCAATCACCGACCAGCTCGTCCCCGGCCAGCAATCGTTCAGCTGCCAGAACAACGCCCCGCTCGTATGCGGTTTGTTGCGTCTGTAATGTTCAATGCCAAACTTTAAGCCCTCCGCCTGCGTCAGCATCGAATAGGAAATATATTCTTCTAGGTCCTTCGGAGCACCCGTATACCCTTCCATTAACAATATGCCTTTTGGATGGTGGATATCTTTATTACGGTACGCCATTTCTTCGCTTCCCCAGAAAAATTGCTCCGTTGGGATATTTCTTTTGAGCGTATAGCGGTTGGACGAAGCATGCATACCAAATTCACTGGCAAACAGCGTCGTGTCCGTTTTGAAATTTTTAAATGAAAGGCCTTCGATACTGTAATTGACGCGCTGCGGTTCACCGAACACCCGCGGTTCAATGTTTCCGTGCCACACCTGCCAGTTATGCGTGTCACCCTCTTCCCGGGAGTTATGGTCATTCCCGCCAAACGGGGAACTTGGCCAAAACAATCGCGTCGGATCGAGTTCCTCTAGTAATTCCGGCATTAACTCATGGTAAATTTTCTCGCCGTAAAAAGGATGCGGAATCTCGCCGGAAGACTTTAATGCTTCATATAACCAGTCATTTTCATTGTTACCACACCAAATCGCAAGGCACGGATGATTGCGCAGCCGCTTAACCACATGAATAATCTCTTCGCGCACATTCGCCATGAAGTTCTTGTTGTAATCCGGATATAGCGCACAAGCGAACATGAAGTCCTGCCATACGAGAATTCCGAGGCGGTTACACTCTTCGTAAAACACCTCTTTTTCATAAATACCGCCGCCCCAGACGCGGAGCATATTCATGTTGGCATCCTTCGACATCTGGATCAAATGCTTGTAGCGGGTGTCAGGCACCGCACCTATGAAACTATCAATCGGAATCCAGTTGGCTCCTTTGGCAAAAATCTTTTCCCCGTTTAGAACGAAGGTAAAGCTCGGCTGGCCATTCTCGTCTCTTCGTCTGACTTCGATCGTGCGAATACCGATGGCTTCTTCTTTTCTGTCGATTTTCGTTCCATCCGCTAGCAGCTCGACCTTCAACTGGTACAGGTGCGGCGTACCGATATCATGGGTCCACCATAGTTTCGGTTCGTCCACTTCCAGGACAGCTATAGCTTTTTTTCGGTCCACTTTCACCTTTGTGGTGGTGATTCGTTCCTCACCGTCGTTCAGACTGATGAGGATCTCCAGTTCTTTTTCCCTCGTGTAAGAGGTGATGTCCACATCGACTGCAACGGTCGCCTTGCCATCGTCAATACTTGTAGTTCTCGCAAACACATGGTCAATTTTCGCTGTCGAGCGTTTTTCTAAATGGACATCCTTCCAAATCCCCGCAGCCACGAGCCGTGGACCCCAGTCCCAGCCGTAATGGCTTTGCGCCTTCCGCGTCCAAATTCTTTTTTTGCTAAAACCAGACCAGTAATATTGCACCTTATCCTTTACATGGACATGAACCGGATCAAAGCGCACCGCGAGTACATTTTTCCCGCGTTTGAGCTCTCGTGCGACTTCAAACGTGTGGCTGATAAACATGTTCTCGGTCGAACCGAGCTCCACACCGTTTAGGTACACCGTTGCGAACGTATCGAGGCCTTCGAAAATAAGCTCGTAGCGGTCTCCGATTTCCTCGTGTAGTTCAAACGTGGTCCGATACCACCACACCTTTTCCTCTACCCACTGGCACTTCAGGTCGTTATGCCCGTAAAAAGGATCGTCGATTAGTTTCCGTTCAATCAAGGTAGAATGAACATCCCCCGGTACCGCGGTTGTCATCCAAAAATAATCAATATACTCAGGAGAAGCCACCTCCAGGTCACGCGCAGCCCCCACATCAAAATGCTTTAACTTCCAATTGTCATTCAGTTTCATAGAAACCTCACCTGCCTTGTTGTAAGCTCATTTTGGTAAAAAACAAACGAAAGGCCAAAATCGCGTGAACAATTTTGGCACTATAAATAACTACTTTATATAGGTCAATGAATCTAAAATTTCCTGTACACTTAACTCCGCGCAAGCCATCGACGTATCGGCCACACCGTAGAACATCTTGACCACATCGCCTTCCACCACGGCACCGCAAGAGAAAACAACATTTCCAAAGAACCCTTCAACCTCATAATCCGCTTCCGGCTCCAAAATCGGCTGATCAGAACGCGCAATCACCTTTGTCGGATCCTCTAAGTCTAGCAACACAGCCCCCATGCAATAACGGTGATCAGTGGTCGCACCATGATACAGCTCAAGCCAGCCTTTTTCCGTTTTAAACGGAACCGCTCCGCCGCCCATGCGCGCGCTATCCCACATGCCTTCGCGCAAACCTAGCAAATGCTTGTGGTTGCCCCAGTGTAATAGATTCGTAGATTCTGCAATCCACATCTCCGGCATCCCTACACTTTTTGGAACAGGTCGGTGAATCGCGTAGTATTTACCATTAATTTTTTCAGGGAAAATCAATACGTCTTTATTTTCCGGTGCAAAAATCATCCCGTGGTGTTCATACGTCACAAAATCCTTCGTGGAAACCATTGATTCCCCTACACCAACCGGTGAAACCGCACTGAAATAAATATAATACGTATCTTCAATTTGCGTAATCCGTGGGTCCTCAATTCCGAATGTCTCTAACTCATTGGAAGGATACACAAACGGTTTTTCATCAATCGTAAAATGGTGGCCGCCATCCTTGCTGCGGGCAATGCGTAAATACGCGATCGATGTTAAGTACTCAAACCCTTGCGTATCGCCGCTGCGACGAATGACACGCGGATCGGAAAAATCATACGTCGGATCATCCAAACGGAACTCGATAATTTCTAGCTCGTTTGTTTGTGGATTATAAATCGGCGCCTTCACGATATTCGAGTCGTGACTAATCGGGCGCTCGGCCACGCGAAGCATCATGATAATTTCATCGTTGAAAGTGGTTACCCCTGCGTTAAACGCACCAATGACTTCGAAATCCTCGCGGTGAGGTGTTACATCTGCTGGAGTTACTAATGGATTCTGTTCATATCTATATACGTTCATTGTTATAGTCTCCTCTTAACCTTCGTATTGTAAAAATGGATCAATAATCGTGATTTTTTGCGCTTCTGCATCGCTGATTCCTGCGTACATATCCGCCGTTCCATCGGCTTTGCGAACAAGACCGCCGCTGAATACCACATCAATTAAATCGGGACGCTTTGCTGGTCCAGGCAGAAAATGACTTCTTGTCGCGATTAACTCGATATCAGAAATGGCGCCTGTTTCTGGGTCCAAGGCAAATACCATTGGATAATAGTGACGGTTACCTTCTTCATCAAAAGAAGCGATGTGACCTAACACGCCAACAAGTCCGTTTGCGAGAAGATGCGGTTCGTTTGCTCCGCCCCACTGTTCGTCGATGAACTGACCTTCTAGTAATGGAGCCTGCTCCACTACTTCAATCGTTAACTCGTCAAGAGAAGCGATACGTGTCCAGCCGATTTTTCCACGTCCGCCTTTTTCCCCTTGAGGTCTCGTCAGCACACCAATGCTTCCGTCCTTTAGTTCAACCAGGCGAAGGTCCTTCATGCCATCTGGGCCTTTAGCAAATTCCTTCAGGCTTGCAATGTTAGCACCTTTGTAAAAAACCGTACGCCAGCCAAGAGCGCCCTCATTAATGGGGTGTGGGAAAATTTGTACGCCGCCCAACACGAGTTCCCCTGCAATTTTTGTAAAAAAAGGATCCTGTAATTCTAAGACAGGTGCGCCTTCACGCGGCACCCACTGCCCGTCACGTTCAACAAAGAAATACACATTCGAATGCTCGCTGTCACGTGACTCTACACGTCCAGCAATGACAAGCTCTCCTTCATCCTCAAACGGTGCCGAAATGTTATACACATCGTTTTCACCTACACCTGTGAAGACAATTTTTTCAGGATTCATCGGTGTTTTTGTAAATTCCTTTACCAGCTGTTCACAGGTTTTGACATTTCCTTTTGCTAAAACGGTCATTACTTAAGATCCTCCTTTAAAATCATGGCTTCGTTGCCCAAAATTCTTTTTCCATCGAGAGTGGTTCGTTTATTAGACAGCAGCAAGGTGCCAGCTGACCCATCAAGTGTTTTCGGTTCATCCGAAAAGTTCAGCGCCACGAGGATTCGTTCAGATTCATCTTGTCTGACGAACGTCATCAATCCATCCTCGTAACGTAAAGATTCATAGGTTCCTAACGTTAATCCTCTATGTTCCTTCCGCAGTTTCAGCAAGCTTTTATAAAAAGAAAGCATCGATTCCGGTTTGTCTAGCTGATTTTCTACATTCGTTAGCGCCGCTTCGTTCGGAACGGTAATCCATGGTTTCTGCTCAGAAAAGCCGACATACTCACTTGCATCCCATTGCATCGGTGTCCGCGATTTGTCACGTGATTTGTCACGTGATTTGTCATTCGCGATGTCAAGGGCCTCTTCATGTGACTTGCCAACCTCCAGTGCCAGCTTGTAGCCCATGATTCCTTGCACATCCTTCATTTTATTGATGTCATCGGTGATCCAGTCGCGCATGCCGATTTCATCGCCGAAATAGATGAAAGGTACCCCTCGAGCGGTAAGCATCAAGGTCGCAATGAGTTTCGCACGTTCCTCATCTCCGCCAAACCGTGAAATATAGCGCGACATATCATGACTGCCGAAGAACAACGTTGGCACCTGGGTCTCGTCGTAGGCCGCCTCCGTGTCCGCGAGCTGCTGATACAGCCTCTCTGGATCAAACTCCGCGATACTTCCAATATTGAAGTTAAACACGACATCTAATTTGCCCTGACCGGAATACTGTTTGAGGATGTCGATGTCCTCTGATCCCACTTCGCCCACAAGGAATTTATCGGGATACTGATGAACAAAGGCGGCAATCTCCTCGATAATGGGGATGATTCCTTCTTGGTCTTTATCATATAGATGCTCTTGTTCCTGTTTTGTGGCATCAAACGGATTGTCCGTAAACTGATCATTTACTTTTAAAAAGTTGATGACATCAAGGCGGAAGCCATCGACTCCTTTTTCCAGCCAGAACTTCATGACCTCGAACAAGGCTGCCTTCACTTCTGGATTTGCCCAGTTTAAGTCGACTTGCTCTTTCGCAAATGCATGATAGTAATACTGCTGGGTCGTCTCATCGTACTCCCAGGCCGTGCCGCCGAAGAACGATTCCCAATTGTTCGGTTCATCTCTCCAAATGTACCAATCGCGTTTCGGATTGTCCTTTGATGACTTCGACTCCTGAAACCACTCGTGCGCTGAAGAGGTATGGTTGAGAACCAAATCGGCGATGACCTTGATGCCGCGCTGATGAGCTTCTTTTATAAAAAGCTCAAACTCTTCCATCGTTCCGTACGCCGGGTCGATGCTTACGTAATCCGAAATATCATAGCCGTTATCCACCTTTGGTGATGGATAAAACGGCGTCAGCCACAGGCCATCAATCCCAAGTTCTTTTAAATAGTCGAGTTTGGAAGTGATGCCGGCGAAATCACCCATTCCATCGTCATTTCCATCCTTAAAGCTTGGCATATAGATTTCATAAAAAGTCGACTGTTGCCACCATTTCACCATTTGATTGGACTCCTAACCTTTGAAGACTTCGATTTTTCTAACTGGTTTCTGTTTTTTGAATGAGATTTGTTAGCCTAGCTGGTGGATTCCGCCACTTTTGTGAATTATTCCGCCAACTTTGTGTGGAATTCCGCCACTTTTTGCGTTTTTTCCGCCAACTTGGGCCAGAATTCCGCCAACTTCAACGTTTATTCCGCCAACTCAACAAACAAGGCCCCAGCCTAAACGATTATTTAAGCGTAAACTGCATTCCTTCTTGGAATTTTTTCGCAAAAAGTAAGAAAATGATAATGATCGGCATCGTTAGTAACACGGATGCTGCATACATTGGGCCTGGATAGCCACCGTATGGACCGAACATTTGTGATAGCAACACGTTCAGTGTCAGCATGCTGTCGCTCTTCGCCACTAACATATCCCATAAAAGCTCTGTCCAACGCTCCATGAACAAGAACAAGAAAATAACTGACGTGATCGACTTTGACATCGGTAACACGATCTTGAACATAATCTGCAGTTCACTCGCTCCATCCAGCTTCGCGGCTTCGATAAACGTATCCGGTATCGCCTTGAAGAAGTTCGTGTACATAAACACCGCCCATAAGCTGAGTGCTTTTGGCAAAATCATGCCCCAGTAAGAGTCGTACATGCCTAGACGTTGAATCACTAGGAAAGTAGGAATTAACAAAATAATCGCCGGGAAAAACATTTGGAACAAAATCACGTTGTTAACCGTGTCTCTTCCTTTGAAAGGAATTTTGGCTAACGCATAAGCGACCATGACCCCAGTGACCATCATTAGGAAAGTTGAACCGGCCGATACCAGGAAGCTGTTGAAGAAAGCGCTGATCCAAGGTCTTGGAATAACTGCTTCTCCTCCACCTAACAGCCACTCGTATGATTTCAAGCTAAACTGTGTAGGAATGAGCTTTTTATCGACTTGATCCCAATCAGCAAAGGAATTCAGTACCATATAAATGTATGGAAAAATCATGACTAGTAAGAGAACGACCGCTAGCAGGTAGCGAAACCATACTCCCTTTTTCTTAGCTCCATCCATTTCGTTTCCCCCACATTTCTAGAAGTTTTCGAATGATAAAAATTGAAATAAACGTGACAACGGATGCAATGATAGCAATAGCAGAAGCATAACCCGCTTGAAGATTCGAGAACGCTCGTGTGAAAATCTCCATTTGCCATGTGTTCGTTGCAAAGTTTGGTCCACCGCCTGTTAACTGGTACACCTCTGTGAAAATACCGAATGTCACACCGATTGATAAGATTAAGACCGTAAATAGTGCCGGATAAAGAAGCGGGAAGGTAATCTTCCAAAAACGTTGCCAGCCTGTTACTCCATCAATACTAGCGGCTTCGTATACTTCTTTATCGATACTTTGAAAGCCTGAAGTTAAAATAAGTGCATAATAGCCTGTGAATTTCCAAGCAATAATAACAGCAACTGTAAACAAGGCAGCAAACGGCGTGCCGAGCCAGTCAATATCTAGACCAAACGTTCCGCGTAAAAACTCATTGACTGGACTGTTGTACGATAAAAGTCCTTTAATAATCAGTGAGGAAACAACCCCTGACGCTAAGTACGGCAGGAAGAATCCGATTAAGAACAGCCCTCTGAATCTTGGTAAACCTTGAACAATCATTGCCACAATAATCGATGAAGCGATAACTAACGGAACAAACAAGGCCATAAATTTAAATGAAACGAAGAAAGCCGATTGCACTCCTGGGCTTTTAAATGCCTCCGAATAATTTTCCAAGCCGACAAAACTGAACGTTGGTGCGATCAAATTCCAATCTGTGAAGGAAAGGAACAGTGACCATACTAGTGGAATGAGAAAGAAAACAATCGCGTATAAAAGATAAGGACTGGCAAATAGCCAGCCCAACCTTCCTTGCTTTGCGCTCATTACTTAAGAGCCCCCTCAATAGCCTTCTGCATATCCTTCCATGCAGTTTTTGGATCTTTTTCACCCTTTACTACTGGATTGAATGCCTGTTGGCCAATTAATGTTTGAATATCATTATATTTAGCGTTATCCATTGAAGGAATTCCGTTTGGAACAGCGGCTGCATATGGTTGTAATGCTGGGTTTTTATCAAAGAACGCTTTGAACGCATCATTAGATGTTAGGTCATCACGTGCAGGTGGTAAGCTTGTCTTTTCAAGCCATTTCACATCATTATCAGGGTTAGCATACACCCACTTAATGAATTCCATTGCTGCTTTTTGCTGTTCTTTCGTTGCAGAAGCGTATACGACTAAACCTTTTGTATCAGCGAACGTTTTAGCATTTGCAGGGTCCATATCATCTGGAACTGGCGGTAATGCTAATGTGTACGTTTCGTTAAACTTCATATCTGGGAACTTGTCTGCCCAGTATGGAATAGTCCAAGGACCGATGTCAGTGAAGATTCCTAATCCAGTTTCAAAAGGATCTTTTGCTTGTTTTGTCAGTAAAGCATTTTCTTTGCGAAGACCATCCACGAACGTTAGGACTTGTTCGCCTGCTTTTGCTTCGCCAGTGAACTTTGTACCTTCCACGAACTTGTTACCGTTCGATGCTGCATCGTAAAGCATGAAGAAGTCAAACCATCTCTTCCAAGCAGTTGGGTCAGCTAAATCCGCTTTAGCCCATACATATTTGTCAGGATATTTTTCTTTTAATTTCTTAGCAACTGCTAACATTTCGCTGTAAGTTTTTGGCGCTTCGTTAAAGCCAAGCTCTTTTAAGATATCGAGTCTCCAACCAAATAACATCGCGTTAGAGTAGATTGGTAATACATATTGGTGGCCGTCTGCGAACTCCCAGCCCTTCATTGTATTTTCCATCTTACGGCTTTCAGTTACATCCTTCCATCCATCTAATTCATCTAGTGGAACAAGCGCTTTACTATCTGCTAATTGAGCCGCGAACCCACGGTTGATGTTTTCAGATAGTGTTGGTGCACTGCCGCCAGCAATTGCTGATTGGATGCTTGCCTCTGATGTTGGGCTTTCCTTCATCGGGCTTACGTTAACTTTGATCTTAGGATTTTCTTTCGTGAACTCGTCCGCTACTTCCTTCCAATACACTTGCTGTGTCGGGTTTGGAGCTGCCCAGAATTCAATCGTTGTTACGCCATCTTTGGATCCTGCCGTTTTCGTATCCTTGTTTCCTGTTGAACAGCCCGCAAGGCCGGAAACAGTAAGTGAAGCTGCAAATAACACCGATGCTACCTTTTTTATTTTCATCGTAAGTTCCTCCAATTATTAATATCTTGTCTTAATTTGAAGAAGTGTAAAACATGATTACAAAACTACTAAAAAGAAATAATGAGAACGCTATCATTATCCTACAAAAAAATTTACAATAGACGTGTAAATCATTTTGTCATGGAGATTAGCTTTGCCAGAATCCCTCTTTTCTTTAAATGATTTCACCATTACAAAACTAGTAAATTAGTTAACTTGTAATGTTGTCATTAACGTTACAAGTACATTATTACACTGTAATTCTGTAATGTCAGACATATTTTATGAAAAAATTACATTACCAACAATGAAAGTTCTATTGAAATAATAAGTTTGTAACGTTACAATTTTAATTACAAAATAACTTAACGTAAAGTTACTATATAAAGGGAGATCTTGATATGGAAAGAAAGGTTTCGATGCAGGACATAGCCGACAGGCTAAATATATCGAAGAACTCTGTTTCTCAGGCTTTGTCAGGGAAACCGGGAGTCAGCGAGGAAACGAGACAGCTGGTGCAAAAGGTTGCAGACGAACTGGGGTATCAATATGCAGGGAGCCGTAAACAAAAGCAAACCGAACAAACGGGGCCTAAAAACATTGCCCTCATTGCCTCCGATTTTGCTTTTTCATTAGTCAGCTTTTTCGGCGAAATTTATTTAAGTGTAGAAAAAGAAGTCAGAGAACGCGGCATGAACTTATTTATTGAATCGATTAACCAAGAGTCGAAAGAAAAGTTAATCCTTCCTTCTCTTCTGACCAATCATGAAATCGATGGCATCATCATCTTGTCTCATATTAGTACAGATTATATTGCAAAAGTGATCGATACGGGGATTCCAACGGTTTTAATTGACCATCATGACCCGATCCTTCAAGCCGATGCCATTTTAACCAACAATCGTTTCGGCGCTTACACAGCGGTAGAGCATTTGATTCAGTTAGGGCATCAGGACATTGCCTTCTTAGGTGACGTCGATTTTTCACCGAGCTATCAAGAACGCTTCGAGGGGTATTTACTTGCGCTTAGAAAATACGGGTTGGAGCCGAAGCATGAGTTCATTTTTTCAGAAGCACAGGAGGATTTAGGGGAATTGCATCAGTATTTTGAAGCGCTGGAAACGAAGCCGAGCGCCTGGTTTTGTGTGAACGACGGCCATGGGTTTCTGATTACTTCCTTATTACAGCAAAAGGGCTTTAAGGTTCCTGATGATGTGTCTGTTTGCAATTTTGATAATGGGCAGTTGTCGCAACTGTCGACGCCGAAGATTACCACGATGGATATCGATTTGCGCTATTTTGGTAAAAAAGCGGTGGAGCAGTTGTGGTGGCGTATTCACCATCGGGATGAGCCGATTCAGGAAATCCTCCTTCCCACTACGTTGATTGTGAGAGATTCTACTGCGGAGTTCCATAAAATTGGATAAAACAGAAAAGCGGAAGCGCCTTGGTCAGCCCCGACAGGCAAATGTTCTTCGGCAAGAAAAGTCGCTCTTTGACTTTACTTGCCGAAGGTTATTTGACCCGAGGGGCTAGGCGCTGGAGCTGGACAATTTTAGAAGTCGAATTTTATACATTCTTGTAATATGAGCAAATACACCTTGTCCAAATTCCGGACAGGGTTTATTCTAATAAGAGGAAAATAGAGGGAGAGATGACTTTGAATTGGACACAGCAGGCAGATAAATGGTTCTCTTTTTCAGGCTTGGAAAATGATTTAAATGAGAAATTAGTAGAAATGAAGGAAAATACGGGTCTGTTAGAGGATAGCTTCTATAAGCACCTTGAGTTCGGCACAGGCGGAATGCGCGGTGAGCTTGGACCTGGTACGAACCGATTAAATACGTATACGATCCGCAGAGCGGCAGAAGGTTTGGCGCAATATATCGTGGAACAGGGCGAGGAAGCCATGAAACGCGGCATCGTGATCGCCTACGATTCTCGTCATAAGTCACCTGAGTTTGCGTTAGAAGTGGCAAAGACGGTTGGAAAGCACGGCGTGAAGGCGTATGTATTTGAGGCGCTTCGTCCAACACCGGTTCTTTCTTTTGCCGTTCGATACTTAGGCGCTTTTTCCGGCGCTGTGATTACGGCGAGCCATAACCCACCGGAATATAACGGCTTCAAGGTGTACGGCGAAGACGGCGGACAGCTTCCTCCTGAAGCAGCTGATATCATCATCCGCTATGTGAATGCGGTGGAGAACGAGTTAGCTGTGGAAGTTGGGGAAGAACAAGAATTGCTTGCTAGCGGGTTATTAACTTACGTAGGTGAAGAAATCGACAACGCTTATGTTGAGCAGTTAAAAACGCTTCAGTTAAACCCTGAGATGGTGGCAAGTGTGGCGAAAGAATTAAAGGTGGTTTACTCTCCATTACACGGTACAGGGAACAAGCCCGTTCGTGCCGGTTTGAAGGCATTTGGCTTTGAAAACGTAACGGTGGTGGCGGAGCAAGAGCTTCCCGATGCGAACTTCTCAACAGTGAAGTCGCCAAATCCTGAAGAGCATGCGGCGTTCGAATTAGCGATCAAGGTGGGCGACGAAATCGGCGCGGACGTCTTGATGGCAACGGATCCCGATGCAGACCGTTTAGGTGTGGCTGTGAAAAATAGTGCCGGCGAATATACGGTGTTAACAGGGAACCAATTAGGTGCGCTTATGCTTGAGTACTTATTGTCTTCAAAGCAAGCGCAAGGCACGTTGCCTGCAAATGGCGTTGTGATTAAAACGATCGTTACGTCTGAAATCGGTCGTGCGATTGCGGAACATTACGGTGTTCAAGCGATGGATACACTGACTGGCTTTAAATTTATTGGGGAAAAAATCAATGAATTTGAGCAAACAGGCGAGCATACTTTCCTTTTCGGTTATGAAGAAAGCTATGGCTACTTGATCGGTGATTTCGTCCGCGATAAGGATGCGGTTCAATCAGCGATTTTTGCGGCCGAGGTTTCGGCTTATTATAAATCAAAAGGCATGACCATGTTCGAAGGCTTGCTTACGATTTTTGAAAAATACGGTTTCTATCAGGAATCACTTCAGTCGATTACGTTGAAGGGTAAAAACGGCGCGGAACAGATTGCTGGATTGATGGAAACATTTAGAGCGGAGAGAATGAGTGAAGTGGCTGGAATTGAGGTTGCGGCTATTGAGGATTATGCAACTTCGATCCGTGTGGCGGCGAATGGTGAAGAAAGCCAGATTGACCTGCCTCGTTCGAATGTGTTGAAGTACTTCTTGGCAGACGGGTCTTGGTTCTGCTTGCGTCCTTCAGGCACGGAGCCTAAGGCGAAGTTCTATTTTGCGGTGAAAGGCGCGTCTTTAGAGGACAGCCAAATGAAGTTGTCATCTATTCAAACGGCTGTGATGAATAGAGTGAAAGAAATCGTAGGATAATTGGTTAGTTGGATGGAACCCTTGTCTATTTTTATAGGCAGGGGTTTTTTAATGGAATAGAAGCTCATATGCGGCTAAAGCCACGCTGCCCAAACCAATGCAAATAACAAATACAATGATGTCCCGTTTTTCTTTTTGCGCCATTTTCTTCTTATTAAGCTGCTCCCGATAGATTTGCTGCGCTCTTTGTTGCTTAAAAGCAATATGATCTAACTGCTTCATGGGTTCTGCACCTTCCTGTATAGGTCTTTATAATTATGACGATTCTCCTGTGGTGTTGGTTACAGTTGTTGTTAAAATTTTCGATTAATTATGATTATATGAGGAATTTTGCCTTATTAGCATATAGGGCAGTCTCCTTCCTATACTCCCAACTCCTTCCTTCTTTTCCTCAAAATGTACCATTTACTACATATAACTAGGGTAGTAGAATGAATCAGTATGTACTAGAAAGATAGGGGGCAATCATATGAAAAAGATTCTTCAAGCTGTAGCCATGGTGACCGGCTTAACGCTGCTTGTATCACCTGTTTCTTCCTTTGCAGCAACTAGCGGAACGACTGCTGTTAAGTATCAAAATCAATGGGTAAAAAAGGGCAGCTATTGGACTTATTACAATGCGAACGGCGCATTACAAAAGGGCTGGCTCCTTCTGAATAACAAATGGTATTACTTTGACGCATCCGGCATCATGAAAACAGGCTGGGTTCAGATCAGCAACAAATGGTACTACTTCGATGCTAGCGGTGCGATGAAAACTGGTTGGGTATACATATCAAAACAGTGGTATTACTTCGAGAGCTCAGGTGCAATGAAGACTGGCTGGTTAAAAGTTGGTCCAGATTGGTATTATTTTAGTTCAAGTGGTGCAATGAAAACAGGCTGGCTGCAATCTGGCGGTAAATGGTATTATTTCAATCTTTCCAGCGGGAAAATGTTGCTTGGCTGGAATGTCATTAACGGAAAAACGTATTTCTTCTACAGCACAGGAATGGCGACCAATACAACGATTGAAGGAAAGAAAATTGGTTCCGACGGAGCTGTAATCGAAGATGTGGCTGCGACGATAGCTAAGATTGCTGATCAATATGGCGTAACAGTAAAATATGACGCAGAATCAGATGCCTATGATTTATTTTATGGCGAAGAAACGATTGGTTTCGCTATGCCGGATGGGTTAATTATGGGAGCTCCTGCATTCGGAGAACTACTAAACAAGCTATCTCTTGCATTAGGAATCTCTGTAACAGAAGCACAGCTAAATGATTTAGTCGCTCAGGCGAAGCAAAATGGTGAAGTAGAATCAGGAGATGTCTACATTTACATCAACACTGACGAAGACACCTACATGATCTCTTGGGGATCTGAAGGAGAATAAAATATTGGATTAAGATTAACGGCCCTTTTGTTAGAAAGGGGCTTTTTTTATTGGGGGGACAATTTTTGGGGGACAGTCCCCCGGCACAGTAAAGCACTACCGCATCGGGGGACTGTCCCCCCCAAAAAAATTTTTAACGGAGCCTGTCGTTTTTGCTTCTTTCTCTCTATATAAAGAGTGAAAGGAGGTGAACGAGATGGCACAAGCGTTATTAGAAGGAACGAAGCTTCGATTGGTGTTTGAAACAGGCGTCGTGGATGGTGAAGGAAATCCAATTCTCCGTGCAAAAACGTTTAGCAACGTGAAAAGCGGATCTACGACTGACCAGCTGCACCAGGCCTCACAAGCAATTAGTGTGTTATGTACCGACGTTCTAAGCAAGGTAGAGCGCAACGATACCACTAATATTATCGGCTAAGGGTAAGGTGTGGAATGGATCAAAATGAAAAATAGACGCATTGGAGGTGAAAAAAAATGGCAAAAGCATTGGAGTTGGAATTCACAACGGAACTTGGCAAGAGTGCCCGTATTTCGATTGATAATCCCAAAGAGCCGATTGATGAAGAAGTAGTGAAACTATCCATGGCCCAAATCATCGCAGCCGACGTATTCTCGACTAGCAGCGGGAAGCTCGCTGCAGTGAAAGGCGCAAGAGTCGTCGAGCGCAACGTAACAGACTACGAACTAGCCTAATAAACCAGGGTGGGGACAGTCCCCCAGCGCTTTAGCGCAATGGGGGACTGTCCCCAATTTTTTTCCCAATTTCATGAGAAAGGAGTGAACCTTTGTGGAGCAAATCATTCCCATTATTAGCGAGGTGGGGTTCCCTATTGTGGTTACGCTGTATCTGCTTTATCGCATTGAGTCGAAGCTAGATCTGGTCGTTCAATCCATACAGAATCTCCCCGACCGCATGAAGGCATGATGCCGTGGACAACGGTTCGAGACCACCCATTGCTTTACGGCATTGGGTGGTTTTTTAGTAAATTCATATATTATTTGAATGTAACCAGCGAAAACTACCTTAAAAGGCACTTTTTAAGCAGGAAATCTATCAACTCCCCCCTCCTTCCAATTCAAAAATGACTTTGCTGCATTCGATTAAATTCTAGTTTCCTATTATGGTAAAGCTACCTAGGAATAAGTGGAGCGCGCGTGGTCCTGAGAGGATCGACTGGTGGAGAGTTTTGAAGAATTAGCCGTTCAGTATGAGCCGATGATTCACAAGATCATTCGTTCATTACATATTTACAAAAATAAGGAGGCCTTCTATCAAACGGGATTAATTGGGCTTTGGGAAGCAACGCTCGGATTTGACACCGAAAAAGGGACATTTACAAACTATGCATATGCGGTGATTAAGGGAAAAATATTGACTGAGATGAAAGATTGTACAAAAGACGAGGAACGGAACGACTATCAGGACGAGGCATTCTGGGGAAGTGTGGCAGAAACCAAAGGCAGTGAGCCATTTGGCGCGGAGGGAATTCTCTCCTATTGTCACAACTTAACGAAAAAAGAGACGATCTGGGTCCTAGCCACCTTTTTGGAGGATTTATCCGCGAAGGAAATCGCACTGAGAGAACACGTGACTGCTTCGGCGGTGAGGCAGTGGAAAACGAGCGCTTTGAAGAAGTTGCGGGCCCAGCGGGAGTGAAATAGATTTTCTACACTTCTTAGTGGGAATATTTTATTATATAATGGATATATAATAAAAAAGAGAAGTGCGGGAACACTTCTCCTACAACTGCTACCGTCAGGGTGGTTGTTGTTTATGTGGTTATTTATGAGAACCATCCTTTAGCTTGCGACGGCGTAGGGTGGTTTTCTTGTGTTCCAGGACATTCCTTCGAAACAAATAAGCGGTCACTTCACGCACTAGTCCCTTCAGAATTTCTTGTAGAATCTCAAGAAAATACTCCAGATTATCACCTCCCTCCCTTTTTAATCAAGGCAAGAAGATCAACAACCGGCACCCTCACCATATACAGTTGTACCTCCATTCTACCATTTTTTTCACCCTACAAACCTAGCAACCTTCGACAAATTCGAATGAAGCCCTCTTGGACTGGGGGAATCCTGTAGAAATGGCGCAAAGAACTTAGCGCGAATTCACAGCCACTTGAATACTATGGTTAATGATGATTAACACTTACAACCGGCTACGACACAGTGGGTTAATTAATGTAAAGGAGAGTAAGAGTATGGACTATCCAATCAAAAAAGATTTAATCCCTGGCTTACCAAGAGATCCGTATCGAAACGGAGTTGGAGCGTATGAAGGTGTAGTGGCTCATTCAACTGCAACACCGGAAGCGACGGCCGAAGCAGAGTCCTTGTATTTTCACAGAGAATGGGACAATCGGAATGCGTTTGTTCACTTCTTTGTCGACTGGGATTCAATTGTGCAAACAGCAAATACAGATTATAAGGCGTGGGGCGCCGGGAAAGGCAATGCCCGTTATGTGCATGTTGAATTGTGTGAGACAAGCGACCATGCAAAATTTATCGACTCCTATCGTCGCTATTGCTGGTTAATCGCTCATCTTCTAAGAGAGCGGAATTTACGGGTGATTGACGGCCAAACCCTGGTTTCACATGCATGGGTGTCGAAAAATCTTGGCGGGACTGACCACATGGACCCGTTAGCCTATCTCACGTCTCATGGTGTGACCTGGAACGAGTTCGTCAATGATGTGCGGGCAGTCGGAGAAGCGCCAAAAAGAGGCTGGGTCAAAGAAAATTCCGTGTGGTATTTCTATGAAAACAATGAAAAGAAAACGGGCTGGCTCCAAGATAAAGGAAAATGGTATTACCTTAATGAAGTGACAGGCGCGATGGTGACAGGCTGGTACAAAGTAGCCGACCACTGGTATTTCTTCGATACACATGGTGCGATGCAAGTAGGCTGGACGCGTTCCAGCAGCCGTTGGTACTATCTCGACGAAAAAGGAAAAATGGCCACAGGCGAACAAGAAATCAACGGCACAAAATTTAACTTCAATGACAGTGGCTCGCTAATAGAATAAAAGGTTGGGGTCAGTCCCCCACTGCGTTAACGCAGTGGGGGACTGTCACTGTTTCGAGTACATCATTAATGGCTAGCAGCTCATAGAGCAGCACCAGTTGTGGTTGGAAAATGTGATGATTGTACTGCTTTTCCTGCTCCTCACTCTGATCCTCCCGTTCCATCTGAGCCTGACGGAATTGTTTGAGCAACTCTTGAACTAGCTGGCGATGAGAATCGGAGATGTTCAAGTGTTGTTGACTAAGGATAGATTTCAGCGATGCTATGGTATTGAGAATCACTTGCCTATCTTCTACCAGCAAGGTCCATTTCACTGTAGAAAGAGCGTTAAGATTCCCTAAATGGTAGATCAATTGATGGAAGGCAATTAGCTTCTTATATTCGTAGTGGAAGACCCTCACCTGTTCACGTGTAAATTGGTGGTACCTCCATTCTTCTTTCTGGTACTTACACAACGTTTCAATACTATCTATATCTTTTACTAGCTTCCTAAATTGCGATGCTGTTTCCTTGTGGAGCGGCTGCTGGCACAAAATCTCCTGCCCTCTTTTTTCAAGAAAAGAACCGGCTTCTCTAGAAAGCTGTTGGATTTTCGTCATAATGCTATCCGAGTAATCAGGACGGATCACTAGAAGATTCACTAACGAAGATACTACAAGCCCCGTAGTGGTTGTTCCCAGTCTGACGAAAAAAGAGACTATATATTGATCATGAACAGTGGAGATCATCGCTACCCCTGTAAGGGTAGCAACCACAATCCCATCGTGTAATCGAAGTGCATTACACGTGATGATGGTTCCTAAAGCAACCAGTGTATAGGTAAACGGTGTATCCCCTAGAGCATACGTAAAAAGCACCGAATACGCAGCCCCAATCGCTGAAGCCGGAAAACGAACAAATGCTTTTTTAATAGAGTCATGCACCGTCGGCTCAATCGTGACGATCGCGGTAATAACAGCAAACATTTCTGGCCATTTTAATAAATAACAAATAACAGATGTTAATAAAACGGCAATACCAGTCTTAACAATCCGCCCTCCCACAAACTTATTCCTTCTAACTAACCCCATACTATCTACCCTCTTCTAACCTGTTCTTATCATTATATCGTAATCTACCAAACGACGGGCCTTTCACATCATTTTTTAATTTTTTCGCGGGGACAGTCCCCCGGCGCTTTAGCGCAGCGGGGGACTGTCCCCGCACGTATGTTTCTTGCTTTTCCTGGCCATACTTATATTAGATTAGAAGCTTGATATGTTAGGGAGAGTGGAAATGTGGAGAATCTTCATTTTATGTTTAGTGAGCTATCGGTGATGAAAAAGAAAGATTTAGAGGAATGCAAACAGGAGCTTGAGAACAGCAGTCATAGTGCCATTGTTCGGAAAGCGTTAATGGTGTATAAATCAGAATTGCTTGAATGCCTGGAACTCTATGATCGGTATTTAGATGTACAATAAAGTTGTAAGGAGGGCCTCATTCAAAGGCCCTCCTTTTTTCTATCCACGTAATATCTTTAATCAGTCAAAAATTTATAACGTAAGACAGCAGCCAACCCAGCCCCATGTTTGAATTCACCTTGGCTAATCAAATCCTTTAATTCTTCCATTGAGAGATAGTGCAGCTCGATTTGTTCGCTGCTTTCTAAACTTTGGATGGACGGAGTAAGTCCGGCCGCCGCATATAGGTAGATCTCCTCCGTAGTCGAACCTGGAGACGGATAAAAGCTGCCCAACTCCAACCAATGCTCAGCCACATACCCTGTTTCTTCTTCAAGTTCCTTTTTAGCACTGTCCAATGGCGTCGGGTCTGTCGGGTCAATCATTCCTGCAGGCAGTTCCCATTCCCAGCTCTTGATGGCATGGCGGTATTGTTTGATACAAATGACTTCTTTGTTCGCCGTGATCGGAAGCACGCAAACCCCTTTGGCAAAATCTAAATAAGAAAACGTCTTTTCCTCGCCGTTTGGCAGGACAACTTGATCAATAGCAATCCCGAACCTGTCTACCTTTGCTGCAGTGGTATTTTTCACTTTCCAAACCATATTTTGTTCCTCCTTAAGATGAATGTTATCCTAGCAGTTTTCAATCCGTTCCCTGTAACTCCTTGATACTTTTTCCAAACAAGAAAGCATGACCGTTGGTTAGCTTTGCTACCGTTTGAAATCCATATTTCGAGTACACCTTTTCGACTCTTTCATTTATCGGAAACACCCAGAAATCCTCTATTCCGCGCTGTTTCACTTCTTTTTGTAAAAAATAAATAAGTTCTCCAATAAGACCTTTGCCGCGATAGGCATCGATGGTAGCCACACTTTCAAGCCGCACCTGGTTTCCATGCTGGATTAAGCAGGCCGTCGAACAGGCCACACCATCATAGCGAAGAAGATAATGGGTAAAGGCAGGATGTTTAACCTCTTCCGGGAACGACTTCTCCCTTACAACCCTCCCGCCAAACTCCTGAATACTGCACTCAATCTCTAACGCCTCGTTAAAATTATCCGGTGTGACCGGTTCAATGGTCACCTTTTTATTCGGTGTGTGTTGGAAAATCGTTTGATTCCAATACTGCACGGGTTGAGCCATGCTTTCCACCTGAAATTGGTATGACTTCAAAGCTTCGACCAATTTTCCTTGTTTCTCAAAATTATTGATATAAAATCTTGGATTGAGTTTTTTCTCACGATAAAACTGAAGAACCTCTTCAATCACTGCCCCCGGATGCTCCGGAACATCGATGATATGGGCATGGTTTGCGTCATAATAAGCCGGTTGTTTTTCATTATGAAAAAGATACCCCCACGAAGTATTGACCCGGTTGGTAAATGTATCGAAATACGCAAGATCGAGATCCCACACCTTTTGTACTATGTCCACTTCATTCTCCCCCTTTGCCTCTTCGAACACACCTTATCATTGCTAATTTTTACTATAGCGGTTCCTAGGGTCAACTTCAAACAAAAAGAGTGGGGTCAGTCCCCCGGCGCGCTAAAGCGCTGGGGGACTGTCCCCACCCTTTCCCCTCCTTTTGTTACTACCATGAGTGCTGGTATGACTATTGGTCTTACAATAAAGGTATCTATCAGTACACCCACCGCGACGGCAAAGCCGAATACACGAAGCTCCAGAACTGGTTGCGTGATTAAGACGGCGAAGGTGGCCGCCAGGATTAGTCCGGCAGAGGAAATGACGCCGCCTGTTTTTCCCACGCCTTCCCGAACGGCGTCCTTCAGCGGCAAATGCTTCTTCTCTTCACGGATGCGGGAGATGAGCATGATGGAGTAATCCACCCCAAGGGCGACCAGGAACACAAAGGTGTATAAAGGAATTCGATAGCTCACACCCGGATACCCCAGCAGGACCTGAAAAACGAAAATGCTTAATCCAAGAGCTGCTCCATAGGATAATAAAATCGTCCCCATCATATACACCGGCGCTAGAATCGAACGGGTTTGGATTCCTAACATGACCATGATCAACACCGTCATCATCGTGATAATCCGAATCTCATCCCCATGGCTCGCCTCACGAATATCCGCATTTTGTGCAGTTTCACCCGCGACCAGCAGCTTGGCGTCAGCAGCAGCCAGCCCGCTGGATTTCAAGAGGTTCACAGAATCCTCCCGCAAACTCTCAATATCATCAAAAGCCTGCTCCGAATAAGGGTTATTTTTCAAAACAAGATTGACCTTCACCACATTCGAATGACCCTCAGCGTAGGGATTCCCCTGTACGTCTGCCTTGGAGACAAAGTCCTTCCGATTCAACGCCTCCACTAACCGCTGAATCTGTTCCTGTGACACAGCCCCTTTTGCTTTTATAATGACGGTACTTGGCGCAATCTCTCCAGCAGAAAACGCATCATTTAATCGGTTAAACCCTTTAATCGACGACATCTCCTGCGGGAAGGAATCCAACAGGTTGAAGGAGAAGTGGACCTGTCGGGTCAAAGACGCACAAAACACAAGTACCACCAAAATCGGAACCATAAACACCCAGGGCTTGTTTGTGACCCATCGGCCAATTTTATGCCAAAAGCCCTCTCTCCCGGCACGCTTGACCGCCCGTGGGTTAGCCGGCCAAAATGCTTTTTCCCCAGCAATTGCAAATAACGCCGGCAGAAGCGTAAGCCCTGCAAGAATCATAAGTGCTACGGCCACCGCAAATACAGGAGCAAAGCCGCGGTACGGTTCGTACACGGCAAAAAATAAGGTCAGCATACTTAAGAAAATGGTTCCCCCACTGAAAAGAATCGGTTCTTTGACAACGTGTACCGCCGTTTTCATCGCTTCATTCACCGGCACGTCTTTTTCCAACTCCTCCCGAAAACGGGCGAATAACAAGAGCGAATAATCGGTGATAACTGCAAACAATAGAATGGTCATAATCGATAGCGACTGGCTGTCGATCGCAAACCATCCAAGCTCCCCCATGAACCCTAGCAACCGATCGACGACCACATAGGAAATCCCTGCGCCAATCAACGGAATGAACGCTAATAAGGGCGAACGATAAATCACAATCAACAAGAGAAAAATCAATCCCACGGTGGCAAGAATGAGAACAACATCTGCTTTTGTGAACATTTCATACGTGTCCGCAATAATCCCGGCTGGACCCGTGAAGTAGGTGTCTAAATGTGCCGGGACCTCCATGGCGACGTCCTTTTTCAGCCCATCTATCGCGGTCTTCACCACTTTGTTCTCCAACCCATTAGGGAATAAGACTGGTAAAAAGAACGTCGTGTGGTCCTTAGAGAAAAAGGAGGCGCGCGCTTGCGGTGGCAACTTAGATAACGGGACAACCGTTAAATCCTCTTCCGCGTCCCCCATCACTTTTTCGATGGATGTCATGGCTTGTTCCACATCAGCATCCTTCAACCCGTCCTTGTCATAGACCACGACAAACAACGGGACCCCTTCAGAGGAAGGGAAATATTTCTGCAGGTCCTTTTCTGCTTGAATGCTGGCCGCCGTTTCAGGCAATCCTCCATTTTTATTCGGAGAGGTTTGCTCCTTCGCACCTGTGGCAAAAAGAGAAAGCGCCAGAGCTGCCACTAGCCAGGCCAACAAAATCAACAACCAGCGTTTTTTCTCTTTGAAAAATTTCATCATGCTTGCTCACCTTTTGCTGGTTCAATCATAAACGTAGCAATGATGAACAGGACAAAGCTAATTAACAGGATAGTGCCGCCGACAATATAAAAAATTAAGGCAAAGGTTTCATTCACTTGGAAGGGTCTAACGGTATGAAGCCACATCCCAACTGTTAAACCGACTGCACCAATCATGGCGCTCCAGCCTTGTGCCGCTACGATTTTCGCCGACTTGATTTTACACACACGGTAAAAAATCCCCCATGCAAAAAGCGATAACCAGCCGACCACTAATATGTGGGCATGAATCGGGCGGATTTGATAATTCCCGGAACCTGCCATATCCGAGCCAATGACGGCTCCTATTAAACCAAAGATTGCCGCTAGGCGAATAAGTCGAAGACTCCATTTATGTTCTATCATCATGTCATGTTTACCCCCATAGATTTGATTTCTACAGTGACTATGGTAATTGGCGAACATGAACTCTATATGAACTTTAGATTACAAATAAGGCAGTCGGATGGAAAAAGTCGTCCCTTCGTTCAGTGCGCTAGTCACATGGACCTCCCCGTGATGCAGCTCGACAATTTGCTTCACAATCGATAATCCGAGACCGGTTCCTTCTTCCGTACGCGAAGGATCAGCCCGGAAAAAGCGCTCGAATATCTGGGCTTGATCCCCATGCGCAAGCCCGATGCCGGTGTCGCTTACGATCACTTCGACAAAGGCGTCTTTTGCGTGGAGCCTGATTTGGATTTCCCCTTCTGTCCGGTTATATTTAATGGCATTGCTCAAGAGATTGTCCCAGACATTTTCTAGTAACGCCGCGTCCCCGTGATACGTGGTTGGCTCCATTTCCATCAGCAGGTTCAACTGTTTTTCCTCCAGCCGCCAGCGGTATTTATTCACACAATCCTTTACCTGCTCATCCAACTGAAAGTCCTGATAATTCACCATTCTTGTCGATTGGTCGAGTGAGGTTAACAATAAAAGCTGCCTTGTTAGTTTGGATAACCGTTTGGTTTCTGACTGGATGATGTCTGCATAGTTGACACGGTCTTCCTCTGATAAATCCGTTGATTTTAACAAGCCCGCATAGCCTTGAATATTTAAAAGTGGCGATTGGAAGTCATGGCTCACGTTGCTGATGAACGCCTTTCGCATCCTGTCATTTTCCTGAAGCTGCTCAACCATCGTATTAAAGCTCGCCGCTAACTGGCCAATTTCATCCCGGCGCTCAATGTTTAGCTGGGTATCATAGTTTTCCTTAGCAATCTGCTTGGTAGCTTCCGTTAACTGGGTAATCGGTACAATCAAGAACTTGGCCACCACTAGCATGAGCAAGAGACTTAAAAGCCCCGTTCCTAGGATGAGGCCACCGAGAATGGTATGGACTTCATTGAATAAAAGCTTAATGTCCGGACGTACAAAGAGCGCATACTTTGTGTTTTGATACGTAAACGGCACACCGATGGTATTCGACAGTTCATTGGCGAAAAAACCAGTCACGAAGGTCTGTCGTGGAAAATCACGCATTCCATGATAGATGTGGCCGCTGAGTACATTTTTAACAAAGGAAGGGTTTAAATCTTTGATGCGGTACTTCCCGCCGAAAAATTGCTCGTTCCCTGATTCGTCGACCACATATAGCTGGTAGCCGATTTTTCCGACTGTGGATAGGTAATCGGATAAGTCGAGCTGTGGGGAGTTTTCGATGTGGGACACGATCGATTCGGCGATTTTGACATTTTTCTTATCGTTCCGTTCTTTCATCACGCTTTGGTAGTAGGTGTTGGTTAGGAAAAAGCCGCAAAGGGTACTGAAAAGCATGATGAGGACGGTGGTTAAGACGAATTTTCCGTATAACGATTTCATGACGGGTGAACCTCGAGTTTGTAGCCGACGCCGCGAACGGTGGTGATTTCGACGTCGCTGGCGATTTTGCTGAGGCGTTCACGGATTCGTTTGATGTGTGTGTTGAGTGTTTGTTCGTCTCCCTCATAGTCATAGCCCCAGATTTTCTCCATGATGGCGGCTCGCTCGTAGACCTGGTTGGGCTTGGAGGCGAGTAAGGAGAGCAGTTCAAATTCCTTTAGTGGCAGGAGCAAGGTGCTTGTGCCTGCGGTGACCTCGAATCGTTTGCGATTGATCGTGAGGGAGCCTACTTGTAGCTTCGTATCTGCCGGTTTATCGTAACGTCTTAGGATGGCGGTGATGCGGAAGAGCAGTTCCTTCGGCTCGAATGGTTTGACGATGTAGTCGTCTGAGCCTGCGAGGAAGCCTTTTTCCTTGTCCTCCAATTCCCTTTTGGCTGTCAGTAGTAGGACCGGGATGTCGACATGGTCGTTTCGTATGGTTTTCGTCAGTTCGATGCCGTCGATGCCTGGCATCATCACATCTACGATGGCCAAGTCCGGCAGCTCACTTTCCAATATTCCCAGGGCTTGAATGCCGTTCTCCGCCTTCAGCACCTGATACCCCGCCTGGGTCAAATGAATGCTAACCAAGTCCAGTATATGTCTATCATCATCCACGACTAAAATTTTCCTCATATGCGGTCGCTCCGTTTCCGTTTCATTTCAGTAACATGTTTCCTCCATTATAACGAAAGAGATGTGGTTGGGGACAGTTCCCCGCCGAGTTAAAGCGTTCCACTGATGAGGGACAGTCCCCCGCTGCGCTAAAGCGCCGGGGGACTGTCCCCAAAATGTTCATAAATACAAGGGTTATCAGGGGCCATCCTCTATTAAGATGAAGGTAAGAAATAAAATAATATTTATTTGTTTGGGGGAGTCTTCATGAATCGACTTTTGGCTGTTTCTGCGGCTGTACTCACGCTGCTAATATTAACAACTGGGTGTTCTTCTGAAAGTTCCAGTTCTGCCAAGGATGGTAAAACTATTTACAAAGATAATTGTGCAGCCTGCCACGGCGATCAATTGCAAGGGGCAGTTGGCCCGTCCATAGCCAATATGAAAAGCAAGTATTCCGAGGATGAAGTGCTAAAAATCATTAATGAAGGCACCACTAAAATGCCAGGGAATCTTTTAACTGACGAGGATTCAAAGATAGTGACGAAATGGTTAATGGAGAAATAATTGGGGCGACACATGTGCAAATTCAATATTTTTTAAAGTTAAGCTTTTCTTAAGTTTCCTCCAATAAACTGGAAAACAGTTAAGGCACTATTTTTAAAATTGGAGGAATTACTTTGAAAAAGAATTATATAAAAATCATATTGGATTTGCTAATGGCCATTACATTTGTTTTGCTAATGAATCCAAGAGTGTTGGGCGGTCTCCCGTTTCATGAGATTGCAGGGCTGGCGATCGGAGTAGCGATCCTAACGCACATTGGTTTGAACTATCGCTGGGTGGTCAATACAATCAAAAAGATATTCGATCCCAACCTACCTAAGAAAACACGATTCAATCTCACCTTAAATATCCTGTTATTAGTTTCAATGGCTAGCGTCATCATTACGGGGATTTTAATCTCAAGGGTGGTTCTTCCTAGTCTTGCTGTACAGGGCGGCCACTCGATTCGTGAACTTCATGGTTTGTCTGCAGATGCCACGCTTGCGTTAGTAGGACTTCACGTGGCGGTACACTGGCAATGGATTTTGAGTATTTGTAAAAAAGCCTTCAAGACGAAGGAAGGAAAGTTCAGGAAGGGCGTTATTGCACCCGTTGTCCTATCACTAGCTATTTTGGCCGGCGGGATACAATGGTTTGCCTCCACAGGGTCTTCTAGCATGGGTGATTTTAAACCGCAGCAAACGCCACCAAGGGAGCAGTATTTTAATAGTGGAAACGCCGGAAACACTGGTGACTCTGGAACAACAACGGATATGCAACAAGGGCCACCGAATGGTGATTTTCGGGAAGGAAAGTTTCATGGAAGAGAGGGACATGGTGAACATGGCGGCAGCAGCAACCCCTTTCTCGTGATACTAAACTACTTTGCCATTTGGGCCGCGATCATCATTCCTGTTTATTATCTGGAGAAACGGATTTTAAGGAAAAAGCGGGAAGCTGGGAGTGTCCAACTGAAAGTGACCGAAAACCTGTAACGATTTTTAAGCAAAAAAGGAGAGCTAATTCGCATATGTATGTGAATTCAGCTCTCCTTTTGTTTTTAATCCCTTATAAAGCTTGGCTGCCTTTCACTCCATTAATGGAGTAGCTTGCGGTGATTTCTGCACTCAAGGAATGGGATACAGAGCAATACTTATCCTTTGATAATTGGATTGCTCGTACCACCTTCTCCTCAGGCAGATCCCCTTCTAGGGCATAATGGATATTGATGGTGGTAAACTTTTTGGGATGATCGTCAGCCCGTTCGCCCTGTACATCCATCTGAAAAGATGTTGGCTCAAGACGCATTTTATGCAAAATCGAGATGATATCGATTCCTGTACAACCCGCAACAGCATTCAAGAGCAGCTCTGTTGGCCGTGCTCCAGTATTCTCCCCGCCCACTTCTGGGGCAGCATCCATCTTGATCTCATGCCCAGACGGAGTCATCCCCGAAAACGCCATTTTCTCATTCCACTTCACTGATAACTCCATATACATATCCCCTTTCATTATGTTAATTTTACCAAAATTACAGGGGATTATGTTAATAAAAGGGGACAGTCCCCCGGCGCGTTAAAGCGCTGGGGGACTGTCCCCTACTTAGTCTAAGGGTTTCTGATGTGGGTGTCTTACTAGGAATATTTCAATATTTCTGGATGTGAGGCGAAAAAACACTTTGTAAGGGTCGGACTTACCAACCGAAATAAGTACCATACGTAAATCAACTGGATAACTTTTTATGTAAACTGTTTTACCTGGAATATAGAGGCTGTAGTCTATTGATTGAAAATAATATTCAAAGGAGTTTTTTAGATAGGATGCAATTGGAGGAAGTTCAATGGTTGCTCTCCATTTGTCGAGCTCTAGCAAGGATTGAATGGCTGATTTTCTCCATAATACTTTCATTTTTTTATACCCAACATCTTGTTGATTTCCTCTTCAGATAAAATTGGGTTTTCTTCTTCTAATGCTTTACGGAGTTGACATTCTTCATCCGAATCGGTTACTTCATACACATTTGGTTCTTTAATTTGATCTACTTCAAACAAAAGAAATTTCCGGTCATCAATTTGAATATAATCCTCCCCCGAAATAATGACTTTTCTAATTTCCTCATTTTCTACTTTAATTGGCTTCATTGTAACTTCCCTCCTTACGTAAATTACCATTATTATACCATTGTGAGGTATATTCACTCAAATCTACATACAAAAAAGGGACAGTCCCCCGGCGCGTTAAAGCGCTGGGGGACTGTCCCCACTTTTCTTTTATCTCACTGTCTTGCAACTCGGGCATGCCGCGTTGATGGAGTCATATTGATTCCCACACCCACGGCAGAAGACGATGCCGGATACTGCTGCTGCGGCCTGGTCTGCGCCGCTGTCCTCTTTCCGGCCAGCTCCAGTCCCGGTCCCAGCCGCAGCTCCCACCCGATTTTTCCTAAACAAAACTATCACTAAAACCAACGTAACGAGGTTAACAAGTAAGCTGGCAACCAGCAGCACAATCACAAGTGATGAATTTTCAAACATGGTTTCCATTAACCTTAACCTCCTACCACTCGGTCTTCAACTTCATCTTGATCCTCTTTACTCTTCTGCTTGCGGTACAAGAAGTATCCGCCTAAGGCGATCCCAATTCCACCCACACCGCCAAGCGAGCCGGCGAACACAGGCGTATTATTATACCAACGTACAATTGGGTTAGTCGAAACGAGAATGTCTTTTACCTTAGATGTCAGCTCATTCCCCGCGGCATCCACGGCAATAATCTTCACATTCTGCTTCGAGTTCGAGCTACCAATATCAAACACGAAATTCTCACCCTCGACCTTATGCTTCACCTTTTTATCATCCACATAAATCTCCGCGTTCTTAAGAACAAGATTATCCTTAATAGAAACCGTCACAGCCTTCTTCTCCACCGGATATTGCTCACCCGATTCAATATTAATCGGCACAATCACAGGGGCCGTCTTATCGATTCCAAACGAAATCTCTGCCTTCTTCGTTTCATCAATTGTCTCATTAATATTGCCTGCCGCATCTTCCGAATAAAGCGCAACCGTATATCGTCCATCACCGTCAAACAAGGACCTCTTAATCACATACGTGTACTGACTCCACTTGCCCTTACCGCCAGATGCCGTGACCGTATAATCCTTGCCTGCAGCCAAATCTGTCGGCGTCCCGTTCTTCGTCATCTTCACCAACATCGTTTCCGGCTTCAAGCTGTCCACATTCGTTTCCGTCACAGTAATATCCGTTGCATCCCGAACATACTTGCCGTCGATATTCTTCAACGCTTTATCAAAAGCATACACAGAACCGAAGCGGTTGACAGAGAACTGAATCGTTTTGGTCGCACGGTTACCCGCCTTATCCACCAGCTCAGCCGTCAACATATAAATATCGTCAACTTCCTTCTTTTTCTCAAAATTATTGAACGTGTAAATCTGGCCGTTCGCCATATCTGCATAGCGGCCGCTCGGCGTCACTCCGCCTCTGTTTGATCCAACTAAATTAATCGAAACGGCATTTTTATTAAAATTCGTATCGGAATAAGTAATCACTGGAATCACATCGCCCTTATTCGCCGACTGATCCTTCACACCGGTAATATCAAGCTTAGGCGTCGTTTGGTCCACGTAAAACTCATCCGCTTTATAATCGGCCGCGATATTACCAGCCATATCCGTATAATCAATATCGAAATGATACTTGGCATCACTAGAATAATGAATCGTTGCCGTATGCACATCGCCACTCGTTCTCCAGCCGCTGACCGCCGGGAACGCTACACCCTTGCCATTATCGGTTGCGGTGCCTGACACCTTGATGCGGCTTGTGTCAAAATTATGCTCGGTAATCGAAATCGT
Source organism: Bacillus sp. (in: firmicutes) (assembly GCA_039832695.1). Classification (GTDB taxonomy): domain Bacteria; phylum Bacillota; class Bacilli; order Bacillales; family Cytobacillaceae; genus Neobacillus. Next base: position 38,121 of record JBDOMM010000027.1, on the reverse strand, counting down.
CGCCGTACGTGCGGCTTTATAATAATTGCCATTCGCCGCTGAACCACCGCTATACGACACCTTGATCACTGGCTTTGTTTTATCAATCGTAAACTTCTGCTGGGCAAAAGCCGGCGCGGCATTCTCCGCATTATCCTTATACTGTATATCAAACGTATAATCACCATCGGCAGCATATTTTACCGTCGCCGTATGCGTGGTTTGATCCGGATCCTTCGTATTGACCTTCGTCGTCCAACCCACCAGCTTCGGAATCACACCATCCGTGTTCGTGATTTTATGAAGCACATCTTTGGCGTTGAAGTTACGTTCCGTAATCACCACAGTCGCCGTACGATCCTCTTTGTAAAAGTCCTTATTCGCTGGGTCGGATTGGTTGTTATCATAGGTCACCTGAATCGTCGGCGCCGTCTTATCGATGCTAAAATTCATTTCATCTTCTGACACGTTTCCAGCCCGGTCCGTTACTTTTACCTTAACCACAATGCTATTGCTATTATTTTTTACCGTCAGGGTTTTCGTCAGTTCGGTTACAAGGTTCAGATCCGTCTTGGTCTGCTTCCAACCGTCCACCGAACTTCCCGCCGCGTACGTTTTATCATTGTTAATTGTCAGGCTGCCGGACTGGTTATTCGCCGTATCATATGGCGCAACCACTGACCATTCCACCTTCTGAATCCCTGAATAGGAATCCGCAACCTTCACATTCACGTCTACATTTTTCGCATAAAGCTCTAAGTTGTTCGCATCCTTATCGCTCGTTTTCGCTTTTTCAAGCGTAATATGCGATTCCTTCGCATGCTGCTTTTCGTTTTCAATCACCGTGCCGTCCGGCGTTTCGAACGCACCCGTGTTGTTGACGCGGTCCGTTGCTTTTGAAAAAATTTGTCCCTTGAACGCCTCTGGCACAGCAAAAGTGAACTCACTTGTGACAGGCACCGGCTTAATTTTTCCAACAGCAGACTCCGCTATTTCCTTATAAGAGCCATCCGCTAGCACCGCATAGTACTTTCCATTCTCGTAATCTTTCATATACACAATCATCGACTTCACTTGACTCGTATATTCGTAAGGAACGACCGGGTCCTCCGCCTTCACGCTGACTCGCGTTGCCTTTTTGAAAAAGTAACCATACCCCGTCAGTTCAACCGAATCCTTCAGCGTGACGGATTCCTCTACTTTTTCATAGCTACCCTGATCATTCTGTGTTAAGAAACTGAAATCCGTAATCTTAGGCGCGGTTTTATCGACATAAATCGTTTTGGTAACGGTGCTCGTGTTTCCGGCGTTATCCACCACATAGATCGAAACCACGTAGGTTCCATCCTCATGAATCTGAATTCCCGGATCATCCGTGGCAAACGTATAGGTGTGTTTTTCCGTCAAATCCGAATAATCGTATTCCAGCTTTTTCCCGTTCACATCAATGCTTACCGTATTAATTCCGGATTCTCCATCCTGAACGGTCACATCATAAGTGACATCACCGTTGTAGGCGTCGCCATCCGAAGAAACATTTTCTTTTGGCGTAACATCCACCTTGGCAGTTGGTGCCTTCTTCTCAATCATCACCACGCCGCTGTTGTCGGCTTCGATGTTCGAGTTGTCTTTCGTCACCAGGTACGGCTCGGCGTTTTTATTTTTCACATGGTCGGTTACCGTGACATGGAACGTCCCCTTGAAGCTTTCCGCATCCACCGTGAACTTCGCTTGCGCATACAGTCCATCGTTTTCGAAACTACCGTCCACGAGCTTTGGAACGACCTTCTCATCGCTCGTTTTCAAGGAAATCTCCTCAACGCCAGAGGCATCGTCCTTCACTCGGACCGTAACTTCCACTTCTTTGTTGAAAAACGTTCCAAACGTTAGGAAGTTTAACACTTTTGAAAAATAATCCGTGTTCTTCTGTTCAAAGGTAACCGCTTCTCCGTCCGCAAGCGTCGGTTCCTTTTTATCAATGTTAACCTGAACCGTCTTCACGGTTGATGCGTTACCCGCTTGGTCTACCGCCCAAATACTATAGACCCCGCTGTACTTTTCATCGTCAGGCTTGAAGGAATAGCTGTTTTTCTCTGTATTAAAGGTAGCTTCCTTGCCAGGCTCATACGGAGTATAAGGCCCCTTTTGGTAGTACACTTTTTCAATAGGCGTGGAAAAATTCACGCCATCAAAGGTCTGCTCCGTGTTGTCAATCTTACCTGATACCGTGACGCCGCCACTGAACCAGGTTGCATCATCCACGGTCGCTTCGTTGTCACCCTTGACGGTCGGCTCTTCTACCGTTGGCCCCTCTGTATCAAACAACAGAATTAAATGGCCCGGAAGCTTGACTTCCTCTCCGCCAAAAGGACCCTTCGCGACTAGCAATCGTTTAATCGTAGTCGATTCTCGTAAAATATAATTCCCTTTCCAGTGTTTAATGGAATCGGAGATGTCGACACGGTAATACGGGTCAATCGCCGATACCACGACAATCGCGTCTTTGGAGTAGACACGGATTTCATTATTGCCCTCTTTATACGATTTGAGTAACGAACCAGAAGCCGGCTTAATCGAGACGTAGGTTTCCCAATCTCCCTCCAGCATCGCAATCCGCTCAAACGACACCTCAATCGTCGTATCCTTGGTCACATTTTTCACGGTGTAGGTGTAGCTCGTGCCGTCATTATTATCAACAAAGTTGTCGTTGTTGGTGAGGTCTATTGTTTCTCCATTCACCTTTAGTGCAGCGACTTTGTAGGAGTTATCCTCTGGCGTAATTACCGCCTTCGCGTCACTGCCGTAGTCGACTTCAGGCTGCGCGAGTTCAATCGTTCCGTGGTCACCTTGAACCGAAGCTGTCACCTGATAGGTATTGATCGCGAATGTCACTTCCACCTGATGGTTTTCTGTCACTTTTGAAAAAGTGTACTTGTAACCGTCCTTGGTCGGTGTTAGTTCGTTCGCTAGATTAATAGGCGTTCCATCAATCTCGATGCTTCCAAGATGGTAGCCTGTCGTTGGGGTAACGGTGAACGAAGAATCAGCTCCATGCTGAACCTTGACCGTCCCGCCGTCAGAGTTAATCGTTTGGTCTTGCTCATCCTTGACGGTTCCATTTTTATAGCTGGAAAAAGAAATCGTGTAGGTTTTTAACACAAACTGGACGTCAATCGTGGTATCCGCCGAAAGAGCATCGATTGTTTCTATGTATCCTTCGTTGTTCGTGACCTTCTTTTCTTCCCCGTTCACTTTTACGTTTTTAATCTCGTAATTCGGATCCGGAGTAATAGCAACGTCTACCTTTGTCCCTTCCTCAAATTGGGCAGGGGTTGTGTAGTCGATGTCGTTTAGTTTGATCTGACCAGAACCGGTTTGGTTGATGGTCACGGTGTATTTTGCTTTCACCGGTGGTGCAGGTGGTTCTTCTACGAGAGTCAGTTTTTCAGTAGCCACATCGTAAATATAGTGGTCAGTGGTTCCTTCTGTTAGCACGATGGAAAAAGTCTCTGAAGCTACTAAAAACTCAAACTGATTGTTTTTATCGAATGGGGCATTGGTGAGTTCCGGAAACTCGACCAGGCCGTCCTTGTCGGTAGTGCCCGTGACACTAACCTCATTGTTGGCGTTATGTCCGGTAATTTCCTGATTGGGAACGGGGGCACCATTTTCTAAGATTTCCATGGTGAATACCTTTTGGTTAGTGCCTGTTTGGGCAAACGCCTTGGTGATAACACCAACAGGTATGTTATAAGCGACAAGCATAATGGCCAGAACGACGGCCATCAGCCGCGTCAGCTTAGATTTCCTTTTGGCAAACATGATTCACACTCCTTTGCTGGGTGGTTTTTTTGAAAAAGTAATATTGTTTTTCTTGCTAGTCTCCGTCTGAAGTTAAGATGACTTTTGACTATCTTGATAGTTTTGGGCTCATCTTTGTCAGAAGTTCTGGCTTCTTCTGACTATCTTAATAGTTTCTCGCTCATCTTTGTCAGAAGTTCTGGCTTCTTCTGACTATCTTGATCGTTTCTCGCTCATCTTTGTCAGAAGTTCTGGCTTCTTCTGACTATCTTGCTCGTTTCTCGCTTATCTTTGTCAGAAGTTCTGGCTTCTTCTGACTATCCTGATCGTTTCTCGCTCATCTTTGTCAGAAGTTCTGGCTTCTTCTGACTATCTTGATGATTTCTCGCCCATCTTTGTCAGAAGTTAAGATGACTTCTGACTATCTTGATCGTTTCTTGCTCATCTTTGTCAGAAGTTCACGCTTCTTCTGACTATCTTGATGATTTCTCGCCCATCTTTGTCAGAAGTTAAGATGACTTCTGACTATCTTGATCGTTTCTCGGTCATCTTTGTCCGAAACAGTAACCCACTCAAATCTTCTTGTTTGTATGGGTCACCTTAATGTCCTTCACTACCTTAAAAGAAACCGCTGGAACATCCTTCCCACTCTCATTTTCTAGCTCAGCAGTCGGATATAATACGGTGGTTCCTTGATCTTCGGCTAATAACTCAGTCCCATAATCCAGAACCTCGGTCTCAGTTGTTAACACATCCGTTCGGGGCCTTAAATCCTCTTTTTTCTCCGATAGCACTTCCGTACGAGGTCTCACAACCTCCCTTTCATCCGTCGAGATAGACAGCGCTTCTTTAGAGCCCTTTTCAACGTTAGACGAGACAACCCCTGCATTTTTTGACAAAATTTCTGTCAGTGATAAAAGTACCTCTTTCGGCACCTCAACGGATGCCGATGATTTTTCAGTATTTGTAGACAAAATTTCTGTCAATGATAAAAGAACCTCGCGTTCTTTTGATTTGGCTTCCTCCGTCACTTCTTTATCATTAGAAAGCACTTCGGTTAAGGATAAAAGCAACTCTTTTCCAGCATCAGCGGTAGAAGGCTCACCTTCTTTGTAGTTGTCCAGGATTTCAGTCAGAGATAACGGGACAACTCGATCAGAGGATGATCGCCTTCCCGGTGCCGCATTCCGTCCCTCAGAAGAAATCGGCTTTTTCTCATCGTTCAATACGTCTGTTAACGCATAAGGAACATCATTTTCAAGCGGCTGACCCTCCCGATGAGTGTTCAGCACGTCTGTTAGCGCATATCGGTCCTCTTTTGAAACAGGCTTTTCCTTCCGTTCTTCAGACAGCACATCCGTTAACGAGTACCGCTCTTCTTTTTCAACAGGCAATCTCTTCCCGTCATCAGACAGCACATCCGTCAATGAGTACCTCTCTTCATGACCATCATTCAGCACATCCGTAAATGCATTCCGCTTCTCTTTCTCACTATACTGTCCTTTCCAAACATCCGTATCTTCAACCAGTACCTCGGTCCCCTCAGAACCCTCTTCTGAAAAAGCCTCCGGATACAAACCACCCTCATCCTGATCTAATACTTCGGTTGGCAAGCTGCCCAGTATAGTTGGTCGGGAGTGATCCTCCGTCTCCCCCTTTGCCTCCATCACCGGACGACTAACCGGCTCCAACCCCTCAGAAACCACGGGCTCCCTTATTATCCCCGGGTCCACATCAAAGACATTCGGTTGGTGGCGCTTGTTGCCACGATGCTCACGGATTTCTTGAATCTGTCTCGCTTCCGTCCGGCCCGTTAACTCGCCGATAATCGCCGGAACCTTCATCTTTAAAAACAACACGAACGCCGTAATTAGGAGCGCGCCTGCCAGGGAATATCCGACAATGGAAATAATTTGCCATGTAGTTGCATCCATTCGAATCCCCCCTTAATCCTTCCGATATGCAAGATTAATCGCTCGATCGGTTGGATCGAAACGACTAATCACCTCATTCTTGATTGTATCCGTTTTTTCAGTTGTGACCGCTATCTGATTCGTGCTCTGCTTCACGGCTACTGTCACCGAACGGATCTCGCTTTCCTTCACGCCATCCAGCTTAAACTTACGCACATACGTCTCGATGGAGTACATCGTTAACTTGTAGAGCTCGAGCTTCACAATCTCGCTCTCATCGGGGTTCTCGTCCACCATTTTAATCAGGTTTTTCATGTCCTCCCAATAGGGTTTGTACTTCCCTTTATCAGACGCCTCTTCAATGTTGAGTGTGATATCACGATTGAACCGGCCGATATCCCGGTAGATGGTCGCCATCTCGTAATAGTCGCGATCTTTTGACCCATTGCGGACCGCATCCTCAAACCATTGAATCGAGCTTTTCATCCTCGTCACTTGATTATCGTTCGTCTCGGTTTTTCCATAATTGTAGTAGTACCAATAGGTTTTGCCAATATCGAACGCCAAATCGCCGTACTTAGGATTACTCCGAATCTCGTTGAGATGCGCGTTCACCTTTTTCTTCAGCTGCGCTTCTTCCTCCACGGTAAAAGCGGCATCTCCTTTAAAAGCGTCGAGTAAACCGACATAGGCCGGCTTCTCCGTTGGCTTGATGTCAATCGCCTTCAAATAATAGTCCACTTTCAGCTCATCGGTTGCGGCCTTCTCCGCCATCTGGATGTTATTATCGTAGTCCGCATTATTGGTCTTCGTTTTCATCACTTGACCCAATACGCCGACACCCAAACACAACACCGCGGCCCCGGCCACCAAGCCAAAATTGCGCAGCTTCCGTTTTTGCTTCGCCCGGTACAGGTCGTCTACCTGCTCATAATGATTGAGCGCATATAGCAGCTCGGCACAGGACTGATATCGGTCCTCCGGATTGAGCTGGGTACACTTTTGAATAATTTTTTCCAAACCGCCCGACAGCTGCGGATTCCACTCACGGATCGGATATAATTCGTACGGCGGCTCACACGGGTTCTGCCCAGTCACCAAGTGATAGAGCGTCACACCCAAACAATAGACATCCGTTCTGGCATCGGTTTGTCCCTTGCCTCCGAACTGTTCCGGGGCGGCATAGCCTTTCGTTCCAAGGCTGACCGTATCCGCCAGATTTTGTTCCTTATACTCCCGCGCGATTCCGAAATCAATGAGCTTCAAATGCCCGTCCGGCTTCAGCATGACATTGCCCGGCTTCATATCGCGATAAATGATCGCAGGATCACAAGTATGTAAATAATCGAGCACCTCGCAAAGTTGCTTCGCCCAATCGATGACCAGTTCCTGAGGCTGGGCGCCATACTCATCTAAAATCTTGCTTAACGGCTCCCCTTCGATATAGTCCATGATGACAAAAATCACCTGGCCGTTATCGATGATGTCGACGATCCGCGGCAATGCCGGATGGTCCAGCCTCTTAATCATATTGGCTTCGGCAATCGCACTCTGGATGATGACTTCGTTGTTCTTGTCTCTTCCTCTTTTTTCAATTTCTTTTACTGCCCACTGTTTATTGAGCCGTTTGTCCATGGCGAGGTATACCTTTGACATACCACCTTGTCCAATCAGCTTGAGTATTTCGTATTTACCGTCTATAACAGACCCAATAGCTGCCAAAGTTTTTCCCCATCCTTACTGAATTTTCACAAGCAAAACAGTGATATTATCTGTTTCATTCCGCTCTTTATTAAGCTCCACCAATTCGCTTGCCTTTTGTGCCATGACCCTTTCGTCGACGAGAACGTGTGGCGATAACGCACGATAGATTTCACCCTCAGTAATCATATGGCGAAATCCATCCGAACAAAGCATATAAACTTCGCCCTGAGTTGGCTTGCCATGGATGAATTCTGGCTCCACCAGCTTGGATGCCCCGATGCACTGCAAGAGGACATTTCTGCGCGGATCTCTCTTCGCTTGTTCCGGCGTGATTCGGCCCCGTTTCAGCTCTCTCCCCACGACCGTCTGATCGTCCGTCAGCACCTCGACATCCTGGTCGATCCGATAGACTCTGGAGTCGCCGACATGTCCAATCAGCAGGTGGTCGGAATCAATGATCAGCAGGGCGGTCAATGTGGTACCGAGCTGAATCTTGATCTCACGACCGTATTCGGCAATCCGCTGGTTCTGCTCTTGAATAATCCGGCCCCAACGATACTGAATCTCGTTCCAATCCTGCTTAGCAAGCTGGACGGAAAGCTCGTTGTCGAACCACTCGGAAAAAGCATGGATGACACTGGCGCTGGCGACTTCTCCCTGGGAAAGCCCGCCCATACCATCGCAAATGACAGCCATGACGACCTTTCCCAGTGAGGTTTCCGCAATCTTTAGCAGGTAGCTATCTTGATTGGTTTCTTTTTTCAATCCAATATCGGTGCATGCTGCAGTTAATACTTCCATCTCCAAACTCCTTGCTTGTAAGCTTTTTGTGCCATCTGCGCCAATCTGCACAGAACTGCTCAAATATAAAAAACAAAGTCTTCATTGGCAAGTCGTAATTTAGTGCCTGAGAAAATTTCCATCTCTTTTTCTACTGGAATCACTCGCCCGTCGACGAAGGTTTTATTAGTGGAGCCGTTGTCGACAATATAATAGCGGCCATTTCTTGTGAGGATGTCTGCATGATTACGGCTCACCGCGTTATTATCGGAAACCACATAGTCACATTGCTGACGTTCCTTTCCGATTCGAAAAGCAGGCCGGTTAATCCTGATCTTTTCCTGCGTTTTCTCTCTTACCACATACGGATAGCTAGGCTCCTCATACAGGTCCGCACCAAGCACCGTGGTCCCGCCGTCCACATCCACCAACCCTAACACAGACGTCTCACTCACTTGTGGGAGCTCCTCCTTCTGGGTCTCCTCATGGCTCGTGAAAGGATTATAGGCCACATTCCCCGTACTTCCTTTTTTCTCCTCAACCCTAGCAGACAGAGGGTCCGGACCCGTAGAACCTGATGGAATATGAGACTTGTTCTCTACGATTTTCCCCATCAGCCCGAAGATAAATTTTTCAAAATGATTAATAGAAAAAGGAACCTGGCTCTTGAAGTATTCAATATAGCTGGCTACATACCTTGCGTCTTCATGCTTGGAAAAAACAACGCGGAACGGCAGCTCACGGAAAAACTCAGCTAGGACGACGGACTGTTGATTGTTGACAATCGGCCAGAACAGGCATTTTACCTTTTTCGTGCGCGGGTCTAGAAAAATATAGTCCCAGTCGAGCATCAAATTGTTCACATTCATCAAATTCTTCTCGCAGGCCTTCACAATTGCCGCCAATTGAATCAGCGTATCCAGGAACATCTTTTTAGAAACTACACTGCTAAAATAAGACTTTAAGGAAATCATGTCCTCGACCGTACTTTGAATGAGGACACCCTTTTTGGTTTTCTCCGTCGTCACAGGAATGAGCCCATCGACGACTCCACCAGCGATGGCGCGTAATTCCCGTTCATTGATGGCTTCAGGATACGCCAGCCGATTGACCACTGTATAATCATTTTTGTTTTGTTCAACTGTCGTTCTTCCCATAAAAAATCACCCGAATATCAAAATCTATTCTTAAAGGCTGTTCGCTCGATTGACCGCTTTCGATTGCGCGTCCTTATATTGGCCTGCCGCATATCGTAAAAAGTCCGCATAATTCGTTAACGCCTTCGTCATGTTTCGTGAGGTTGAATCCGCCTCCGTCAACTGATTCCACTGATTTTGAAATTGCGAGCTGTCAGTACCCTGCCAAGTGGCAGAAAGGGTTTTTACCTCTTGCCCTGCCGCGTCCATGTTTTTATTATGGCTGGTTACATAGGTGTCAATGGCATCGGCAGCCGCTTCAAATTCTCGGTGGTTTACCTTTATATAGTTGCTCAATTCCATCCCCCCTTAGGCTATGAATCTATCATTTAAACCGATCCGCTAACGAGACATTCGTATTCTCTGTTTGGGTATAGCCCGGATCCACCTGCTGGTGTAAAAAGGTCACATAGTTATTCATCACTTCATAGCGCGGTTCGTCATAGGCATGCTTCAACTCATGAAATGCACTCATCGCCTGACTGGAGGCCGTGCCGTCCCATACGTTATTCAATGCTCTCATCGCGGCTTCCACCGCTGAAAAATCCTCTCGAATCTTCCGGTTATACTGCGCGATTTGTTTAGCGGCGGCGGACACACGCTCCGTATCTACTTTAATCCTATCAGCCATCGTTACCCCTTCTTTCTATCCTTATTTGGAAGTGGCAGCTCCACCATGACTTTTGGCGAACTCTTCGGTAACCTTGGAGGTATCGATATTGTTGAGTTTCCCCTTTACAAATCTGTATTGCTCCGCAATTCGATTCACTTTTGAAGCACATTTTTCATTGCCGATTCCCTCAAAATCACTTTGGATGCCCGCTGCAATACTCTCTAACTCGTTGATAATATTTTGAAGCTCCTGTTTGATTAAATAGAGCTCCTGTTGTCCACTTTCATTCATGACCCCAGCCCCCCATTACAACTGTTGGATAATCTTCCGTTCCACTGTTTCAAAATCGTCGGCCGTTTCGTTTAGATAATAGATACACTTCTTGATATTCCAGCTTTCCTCCGTGAATAAATCCGCCTGCAGCAGATTCCATAAGTCGGAAAAGCCGGCTTTTAAATAGAGAGAATCCATCCGGCGGTCAATCCCGCTAATCCGTCTGTTGATGCTCTCTAATCGATCGGCATAGTTTCGTAGTTTATACGTATCTACTTTTATCATCGGATTTGCGGTCGCATATCTGTATCCGGCATTGAAGGTCAACTTGAACAAGAGCGACACGCCTTTGACCAGACTGCCGACGAACTCGATGAGGGCAATTCTTGCCGCATGGGAAACCACTCTGAGTCGATCAATCGCCTGTTTCAGGTATTCCACGAATTGATGGACCATGTCCGGCAAGTCATTGATCATGAAATTCCCGACGCGGACCACCGTATTAATGGCGAAGGAATACACTCGTAGATGGCTTTGAATATCACCCATAACGGCGGTCGCTATAGTAGATGCTAGACCTTGCCAGACATACCCCGAAAAAGGATCCTTCTCAATAACGGCATAGCCCCGATTATCTAGTTTCATAGAATCAATCGAATGCGGACCAAAAAAGCCTGGCTGTGTGCCATTGTTTTCAACATAGCGAACGGGGTAAGGAGTCCGGCCTAACCAGGATACAAGGTCTCCGTTTACGACGACCGCATCAAACTTTTTCGACTGTAAGGCCGCTAATTGATCCGGCCCGAGCTTGTAAGGATTGATCGGCTGCGGGTTAATGATGTGAACCCCTAGAACATTGGTATAATTCGTTGCGTACACCTCAGCCGCTAGTTCGCCGCCTTTCGAGTGACCAAATAGATAGTTTTTTCCGCTCTTCTCTTCATTTTTTTCAAAAAAAGCAATTGCCTCTAATGACTGTGGCGAGACCCCAATGGATGCGGTTAATGTATTATCCGCCATATCCTTTGGGTTGTGGAGCAGGTCATCCATGCCTTCCGTTCCCCTGAAGGACATGCCGACTTCCCCGGTCTTCGGGTCTTCGAATGCAAGGGCGCAAAAGCCGGAGCGGTTGTTTCTATTCACATAATCCTTGATGACGAGATGTTCGAGGCCGGCCGCTTTTAGTTCTGCAGCGAGGGTGGCATCTGCCTGATCCAAAACCTTATACACGGGTTGTCCCCGTTTCCAGTTATCGCTGACGTTGGCATAGGCCAATTTATTTAAGACAGCATTTTGCTTGTCTCTTAGCTCGCTTAATGGAACTTGTTCGAATCCATCATTTAGATTAGGCATTCTTCCATCCCCCTACTTCAGTTGCTTTTGAAATTCTTCGAAGGATAATCCGTTTTCCTTGACTTTCAGTACGCGCTTCACCGATTCATCGTAATTCTCCCACGGTTGTGTGCCATAAAGGAAGAAATTATTTACGTACTTTTCTGCTTTGTCTTTGTCGCCTGAGAAGGCAACAATAAGGGCAGTGTCTGGGTAGCCTAAGGACTGTAGCTGTTGATAAACCTCGTATAATGCCTTGAGCGTTTTTTCATCGGCGTCGCCAGAAACGGATACGATACTAGTCACCATAAAGACCTCGTCCTTTGCTAGGCTCGATACCCCATTTTTGGCGGATGTAAAATCCACTTCAGGGGAGAGAGTGACGTAAGTTTTAGCTAGATGCAAGTTTTTAATGGACTTATAATTAATTTTGTCTTCATAAGATTTAGAAGCAACTGCATTACGATAATCATCAAAAAACTGACCTGGTTTGGACAATCTTTCACGAACATTGACTAGAATGCCGTCTTCTGATTTCGCCACCAAGGTGTTCAGGTTCATGCTGTCATTGTAGCCCCGCTTTGCTGGGATATAGTTTATAGCCGAAAACTCCTGGTCGTACTTCTTGCTCAAATAAGAAAGCATCGCTGACTCGTTCGTCTTGTTTTCCTCTTTCGTCGGTTGTTGGCTCATACATCCACTCACTCCTGCCACTAAAAGTACCAAAAAAATATTAACTAAGAATTTTTTCATCAGCTACTTCTCCAATGTTATTTAATCTATTATTTTGGGGACAGTCCCCCGACCTTGTAACGCATTACCGTGACGGGGGTCTGTCCCCCGACCTAGTAACGCGCTACCGGGGCAGGGGTCTGTCCCCTCTATTTGAATGCGTCAGCCAGGTTAGTATTGACGCTTTCTGTTTCGAAGTATCCTTGGTCGACGTTGAGTCGCAGGAATTTCACGTAGTTATCAAGGATTTCGTAGTAATTCTGGAAGAACTTCGCCGCAAACTCTTCATAGGAAGAGATCGTTGCTTGGGCTGCTTCACCATCCCACGTGTTTGAAAGATTTTTGATTGTGTTCTGACTTGTTTTCAATTCTTCTGCCAATTGTTTATTTAAACGCTCAATCGTTGACGCAATGTCAGCCACCTGCGCCGTATTAACTTTAATATGCCCAGCCATTCCACTCACTCCTTTACGAGTCTATTAGTTTGTTAACTTTCTAACTTGAACCGTGTTGTTTTCTTGCGTCGCCACATAGTTGGCTCTTTGCTTTTCCAGCGCCTGACCAGCAGTAGCCAGCTTATTAGCCATATTCTTCAAATCTTCATTAAAGCCGTTGATTTGATCAACGAAGGCAAGGTTGTCTTCCCCTTCCCAAGCTTCACCCATAGTTCCTGCAGCCTGCATAAGCTGAGTATAAATTCCTGTGTACGTTTCAGATAGCTCAGTTAGTTTCTTGGATGCTGTTTCAAGCTCTTGTGGAGTGACTTTGATTCTCTTCCCCATGTTCGTACCCCTTTCTTCTTTTGAAGTTGTTTTGTTTGGTTATAGCGGCTAGTTTATTGGCGCTCAAGGCGCTCACCCAGCCTAATATTTATATCAGCATGAGTTTCGAACCGTTTTGGATGCCCAGTTCGGAAACAGTCATGTTAATATTGAAAATTATTCCCGTCGACGCGTCACACAAGACCGCATTGCCCGCTGTTGCCTTATACTTGCCGGCAGCTAAATCGCTGAGCAGCGTGGAAACTAGGACCAGCACCTCACTCATTCGACTTTCAAGCGGCAGGTAGACGTCAAAGCTCGTGTTTGCAGCAGGAAGAAAAATTTCAACAAGCACCTTATTCATCGTTGTCATCATTCTCCTTTTCCGCGTTTACTAGCTTCACCTTGACGCACTTGCCTTTTTGTAAGGAGAAGCCAAAATCAGCTGGCATTTCCTCGCGTAATTCAGCTGAGGTTTTCGAAGGCTTAAGCTGATATTGCTCCGTAATCCCGCTGCCGACCCAAATCCCGTCGCCCGGATCCATATGACGTTTAAACCACTTATCATAAGAAACTCCGGAAAGATTCTTCGCCTGCTCCGCAAAGACGATCGTGAGGTTATACTTCGCCTCGCCCTTTTCCAAAAGTAAAGCCAACTTCTCCGCACTTTGGCCGGAGAGCGCATTTTTCAACGAGACGATGCTGTTGATGACAATGACTTTTTGCGCAAATGGTTCGGGTTCGAATCCCTGCTCTAACGCTTCTTTATAGGTGTTGTTGCGGTAAACTACGAGTTCAAACAAGTCATCAATGGCCGCTTCCCATTCTTTCACCGTACCGTAGTACGTACATGCTGCGTTCTTTTTCCCAGAAAAGCTTTGCTGGGCATCGAGAATCGTAACGTCCAATCCGCATGTCTGCGCCATGAACACTGACAGGTCATGCGTAAAGCTTTCATGGTCTCTGCCAGCCGATAGAATCATCGAAAGATAGGACTGCCCGAATGGATAATAATGCACATGGAGCGAGTTCTTTTCGACCCCAATCGGGATCGTGAGGCTCTGCTCGGGACCCACGTATTCTGCCAGAAATTCAAAATCCACAACCTCTGGTAAAATAGGAATCTTTTTCGCGGCAGTGCCCTTCCAAGCCATCTCTAGCTTTTTGCATTCTTGTTGAATGAACGCAAATGGCAACTCCTCATCGGTGATCGTCGCGATTTGGAATTCGTACACCTCGTCTTTTTTCACCAGGCCGCGCCCCTTATATTTCGATGGGAACAAGCCATCCGTTTTCCCCACGACCGTTGAATAATCAGATTCGTCATTTAATTGCAGCGTGATCAGCTGCTTGAAATTCTGCAGCAAGCGGAAGCGAACGGCGTTGGTGCCAAGAGCGGTTAAGACGAAATAGATGCCGTACTTCGTTCCTTCCCGTGACAGGAAGCTGACGGCCGCTTCTTTTTCCTCGTAAATTTCGGTGAAAGCAGCAAAGTTATTGATCGCTACCACAATCGACGGCAGCTTCTCACCCGTTGCTTTCACGTAAGAGGCGTAATCGCCGCCATAATCTGCGAACCGCTTCTTCCGTTTTTCGACTTCGGTTTGCAACAGCTTAAATAGATTGCTAACCTTTTCGCTTTCATAGGAAAGGATGACGTCGCCCACATGCGGCGCCTTTGCGAACGCCCGTAAAGTTTCGGACGCACAGTCTAGTAAATAGATGTTCACCTCATCCGGCGTATGCTCGTGAATCAGTGAATACACCATCGTTGTTAAGAAAGTCGTTTTTCCGCTGCCCGCCACGCCGTAGACAATGGTATTGCCTTCTTCAGTCAGCGGCAGACGGAGCAGGCATTGCTGCTGTCTGGCCGGATCATCGTACTCGCCAATGACCGGGTTCAAAGTGAATGCGCTGCTTTGTACGGTATATTTCCGCTTTATTTCATCTAATAGAATCATAGGCGGAATCGGATCCAGCCACAGCGGACGAATGCGAATCTGTTCTTCCTCCGCAATCGAGTGCAGGTAATCGGTCACGACATCAAGCTGCTTTTTCGGGTTCGCAAACAGGTTTTTCCTCTTATCGATTTTCGCCTGCTTGAGCGGGCGGCCATTGCGGTCAATGACCACGACACTGTTGTCCTTTTCCACCACCACTTTGTCGGATGGATAATAAGGCGCACCAGCCCAGGCCGACTGACCCATTTCAAACAATTCGTTATAGCCCACCTGCAGATAAAAGCGTCCGGTATCGGTGAGCTCCGCCGCATCCGGCCGTTTCAGCATATCCATACTGTCGGCGCGTTCCTGAACCTTCAGGCTGACCCTGAATTTACTGTTACTCCAAATCTGGTCATCGACGACACCGCTCGGCTTTTGCGTTGCGAGGATTAAGTGCACGCCCAAGCTTCGACCGATCCGGGCCGCACTGACCAGCTGCGCCATAAACTCCGGCTGTTGGGTTTTCAATTCGGCAAACTCATCCGAGATGATAAATAGGTGCTGGAGCGGTTCCGAGACGATTCCTTCACGAACCATCTTTTGATACTTGTAAATATCGATATTGCTCTCGCCGACCCGTTTGCTTGCTTCTGCAAACAGAGCCTGCCTGCGCTTCAACTCGCTTTCGATCGAAACCAGCGAGCGTTTGATCATGGCGCCGTCCAGGTTGGTGATGATGCCTGCGGTGTGCGGCAATTTCTCAAACGATTTCGCCATGCCGCCGCCTTTATAGTCGATTAAAATAAACGCGACTTCATTCGGGTGATAGTTCACGGCGAGCGATAGGATATAGGCCATGATGAACTCACTCTTACCGGAACCAGTCATCCCTGCCACCAAGCCGTGTGGCCCGTGGAATTTTTCATGAAGGTCGAGCTTGAACAGTTCCCCTAAGGTGTCGATACCCACTGGCGCTTCCAGTGATTTTGTCGGGTCATTGTCTTTCCAGCGGGTCAAAGCGTTCAAGTGCTCCACTTTTCCGACCCCATAAAGCTCTAGGAAAGTCACCATTTTCGGCAGGTTGAAGGAATGTGCCAATGTATCAAGCTGGATATTGGCGAGCTTCACACTGAGTTCGTTCGGGTCTCGGGTGACATAAATGTCCGGTACAAAAGAGGTCGATTTGCCCGAGAGATCATCCTTATCAAACAGTTTCCCGCTGGTTTCCTCCAGTTCCACGACCATCGTGCACTCTTTCGGCAGGTTTTTCAGTTCGTCGTAACAGGTGACCACGCTGATATGTATGTTCTTTTTCTTCGCGTAAACCTGCTTCAACATCTCCGCTCTGACTGCGAGCGACTTACTCATGGCAAACACGATGTAGTATGGCGTGACGTCGTCCAGCTCACTTTCATTGATTTCGGAGCGGATGTCGATTTCTTTTTCCAAGAAGGCCGAAACCTCTTTGACCTCATTGTTGTTTGTGGCAATGAAACGAAACTTATTATCGTTGCTCCAAACATGCGGCAGCCATTTAGTAAAACCAAACTCGGCTTCTTCCTCCTGGTCGTAAATGAAAACCATCTTCACTTCGTCATAGCTATAAAGGGACGCCAGTTGAAAAATCAAGCCTTTGGCGAATTCGATCGTTTGTTTGCGCGGGCCAATGATCCCGGTGATATATTCGTCGTATAACGATAAGGTAATCGGAATGTTTTTTAGCACCTTCGGCGATTCGCACATGGTGTAGAGTTCTTCCTGTAAGTTGTCGTCGTCAATCGAGAATTTTTTCTCAGAGTAGTGAATATCCGCTGCTAAAAGTCCATTGCCCATCCCGACTCTTAATTGTAGGAAATCGTTCTGGCCGGGGCCGCGTTCCCAGAGATTGCGATCGACCGTTTCAATCCGCTGGATCACGTCTGTGATGGGGGCGAAATTTTCACGGAGGATCTCCTCTTGCTTTTGCGCTTCTTCATTAATTAGGACGGCGAACTTGTCGAGATATTCTTTGTATTTTTGCTGGCGAACCTTTTCCTTTTTCCGCCGGCGTCTCATATCGTATTTCTTGGATAAAACCGGCCACAGGATGGTTCCGAGCAGCATGCTTCCCGACATGATAATGGACGGCATCGCCCGTGAGATGTCACCGGTTGCCATGGCGTTATTGATGGCAAAAATCGCGGTCGACATCGACGCAAGACCCATGGTCATCGACGGTCCGATCACGAGCATCATCGGCATCTCTTCGCCAATCGCGTTTGGGGGCGGTGAATCGATTTTAATCACGGCCTTTTCTACGTCTCTTTTAAAACGAGGAGAGCGGTAGAAATAATCGACGGCAGGCAGCTCGTAATCCTCCTCTTCTTCGTCTAGAGTTTCGACGGCTTGAGGGATAAATGGCTTCAGTTGGTTTTTACGAAAGGTGACCATTCCATCCGGATTGTTGAAGGCCAAAAAGCAGCTGCCGATGATGATTTTTAATCCCATTATGTATATGATGTCGCCCATCTTTAATTCGCTGTTCTTGACTCTTGCCCCATTGACGAAGGTTCCGTTTGTGCTGTTCTGGTCAATGATGCGCCATTGGCCGTTAAAAAAGGTTAATTTGGCATGGGAGGCGGAAACGAATTGATTCGATAGGACTATGTGGTTTTGTTCGTTTCTTCCGATGTGAATGTCCATATCCTTGTCGACTAGGAATTTGGTGAAGGTTTGGCGGTCCTCCGTGTTCGGCTCCGTGAAGACAAGCGTTTTGTCGTGGTGGTCATGGTGGTCATGGTCGTGGCCTTCGACGGCTAGGTTGTAGATGCTCAAAGGTTGAAGAACGGTGTTCCGGATAGGGTGACCGGAATAGTCCAGGACCTTCGCATCTTTATTGGATTTAAGAATCCACTCGCCATTGGCTCCCTCGATTCCTACAAGTTTCCTGGTCGAGCTGGAATGGGAGTCATATAGCCAATACTGTCCCTGGATTTTCTCAGGTAAGGTAATGGAGTGGATGTGTTCTTTATTGATTAAAGTGACGATCATTTTGGTTTTCCCCTTGTGAATATAGATCTATTTCCCTAGGCTAGGTTTACCCCTTTTTTCTAGAATTTCTTGGGATTTTTAAAAAATTTTTTTTATGGATCCGTTTAGAATGGATAAATATTCTGTTGTTTCGGAGTCACGTGGATAATGTTGTAGAAATTTGTGACTTTCGTCCTCATTTTAAAGTGACATTTTATGGGTAATTTTGTGGATATTCGGGACTTTTGTACTATATACAGCACAATTAGTTCTTTATAATGTTACATTTTGTTGAAACCATTTTACAACATCTTACAAAACCTGTCGAGGGCAAAAAAGAAGAGGGGGACAGTCCCCCGTCGCGCTAAAGCGCCGGGGGACTGTCCCCAAAAACCATTACAATTCCTTCACCATTTTCACTATCTCGTTTTCAAAATTAAATTTTTCATAAAGTTTAATTGCTCTTTCATTCTGAGCGAAGACATTCAAGGTTAATTGCTTGTATCCTTTGCTTTTGGTCCATTCCTCGGCCTTCTCCATGAGCTTCCTTGCGATACCTCGCCCCTCGCCTTCTTTAGATACGGCAATGGAGGAAATATAGCCTTGCGCTTCACCAGTGAAATAATCGATGTTTTTTGTCATATGTAGGAATCCTAATAGGTTCTTCAACTCATCTTCTACTACAAAAATATCAGAATCAGGATCGTTGCTTCCGACCGCTTCTACCGCCATTTTTAACTGAGCGTCCTTCATAACCTGAGGGTCCCGCCACGCCATAAAATCAAAGTCGGTAAAACGAGTAGACAATCCTACGATAAACTCTTTATCCGTCTCTTCCATTTTTCGAATGGTTAATGTATGCATCTTTTCATCTCTCCCTTAAAATGGTTCCAACTTAATAATTCTTTATTGGGTATTTACTTCTCCTGCAAAAAATGTCAAAGTTTAGGATTTTTTTAATTTGCTAAGGTTGTATAATTGAAATTAGAAAGAAGTGGAAAAATACCTTAAAGAACGGGTGAGGAAAATCGAGAAAACAACACATCAAAACACTCCAGTTTCTCTACTTTTAAAGGATGAGCTCATTCAAAAATTAAACAAATCCAAACCCGAAATAAATGCCTATCTGCAGGACGGCATGCCCCACTATGTTTTTGGAAATGAATATCGTTTTATAGAAACTGAAGTAAAGACCTGGCTTAAAACCTACAAGCCTTCACAGGAGCGGTTGGAGAGTGAGTTTCGCGATAAAAAAGGGCGTACGCTCGAGGAATATGTCACGCAAGAGGTCATTTTGGAAACCCTGCGGATCCCTATGGAAAAATTAGTGGGCCTATGCAGGAAAGGAATGCCTCATGCGAGAGTCGGAGAAAAGGAATTTTTCCATGTCCAGGATATCTTGGATCACTACAGGCAAGGTGATGGAAAAGATACGGGTGAAGCTCCTTCCCAAGCACCTAAGAATAAAGCGAACGGACCGACAACAGCAAAGGCCCAGAATACAAGAAAAGGAACACTAAATCAGAAGCAGCCCAAGAATACACCGAAGAAACATCAGACGAAAAACTGTAAAAAACAACTCCTAATGCCGTTGTGCAAAATGTTCCCCAAAGAGGTACCGTTTCTTATTATTGATGGATCATACGATTATCAAAATCACCTTGCAGGCAGCGGGCTAGTCCTAGTTGAAAATTGGGAGCAAGCTACCGCTTATTCCAATGTAAGAAAAATTGAAACCACGAAATCGATTGTCTCTGAATACCTTGCACTGCTGGATGCATTACTAGTTATTAAAGAGAAAAACATCAAGAAAGCTGTTATTGTGACCGACCAAAAGAAATGGTCTAAAGGAATATCCATAAACGCGAAAAAATTTGAGGCTTCATTTAAACCCTATATCAAAGAGTTTAATAGACTGTGGAGTGAGTTAAGGGGACAAGTGAAAGTAAAATTCGTTGGAGACCTAGAGACAGACGCCCTACATAAAAAAGCCCACAAACTAAGCCAAGAACATAAAACAAGCACAACTGAAAACGTGGAGATATAAATTGGGGACAGTCCCCCGCTGCGCTAAAGCGCCGGGGGACTGTCCCCAAAAACATTAGTCCGAAATCCCTATACGTGATTCGACAGCAACTATCTACTATACTTATATAGAAGAAATGGACGAGTGTGGCTCATTTTCTAGTGCACTCCTGTGGCTATTCATTAACTTTGACGACAAAGGGGAAACCGGAATGATAACAATTAAAGAATATCTCGTAAATGCCGCTATAATCATTTCCATCATCTACCTATCGAGTTTTATCCATAAACATTTGCTGGTGGACATGAAAAAGGGACTCAAAGCCCTCTTTTTCGCAGTTGTCGCCATCTTTACTGGCTGGTGCTCTATGTTCTTTGGGATTCACTTAAACGATTCCGTCATTTTCGACCTGCGATTCGTGCCTATTATTATCGCTGCCCTCCACTACCGCAATCCCCTTACCATTCTGACCATTGGTGCGGGAATAGGCCTGTTACGATTCTCCTTTGGAGTGAACACTGCGGCTATCGTTGGTTTCATGAACATGGTCGTTCTCTCACTTTCTGCCATACTCCTTACTAGGATTTCAAAAAACTGGAGCCATTATAAAAAGGTACTATTCACGGTTCTTATGCTAAACCTGCTCAACACAGTCATTACGATGATTTTCGGGGTCATTTCCGTTAAAAACTACCTCCTTCTCATTCTGCCGACAGCACTTCCCATGAACATCCTTTTCAGCTTGCTGCTACTTTGGATTGTGAAGGACTTAGAAAATGAGTATCTACACAAAATTGAATTATGGAATCGGGCCAATAAAGACCCGCTAACAAAGGCCTATAACCGAAGGGCGTTCAAGCATTTTTATCAGGAATACGTTTTTGAGAAAAAAGAGACATACCCTTTGTCTCTGGCATTTATGGATATTGACCATTTCAAAAAAGTAAACGATACATACGGCCACCTTGTAGGGGATGTTATTCTAGAAAAGGTCAGCCGGCTTGTCGCTGATCACTTAAGGGATACTGACATTTTAGCCAGATACGGCGGCGAAGAGTTTGTCGTTATTCTACCTTCCTGTACGAAAGAACAAGCCACAAGTGTGATGGAAGGAATTCGCCAAACCATTGAAAATCACCCGTTCCTGGTTAACGACCTGACCATTCACATCACCCTATCCGTAGGCATGGCAAGCACAGAAACCACCGCGCCGAAACACCTGCTAAAAACAGCAGACGACGCCCTATACCAAGCAAAAGAAAACGGCCGTAACCAGGTTCACTTTGGGGACAGTCCCCCGTTGCGCTAAAGCGCCGGGGGACTGTCCCCATTTTTTTAGTATAGGAACGCGGCGCGAGGCACATGATAATGGTAAATAATTCATAAAAGGTGCCAAGATGGATAATTACAGTAATCAGAATACAGCCCGGCGGTATTTGGCTCATGTTAGTATTTTTGGGACAACACAGATTCATTTAAGAAATCCGTACATCATTGCTTGGTGGTCCGCCGCTTTCCCGGGGTTTGGACACATGCTCCTATCCAAATATCTTAGAGGCTATGTTCTATTTATTTGGGAAGTTGTAATTAACATCAAAGCCCATGTGAATGATGCCATGATCCTTTCCTTCCAGGGAAACACCGAGTTGGCTACAGAGGTCTTGGACACAAGATGGCTTTTGATGTATATTCCCGTTTATTTGTTTGGTATTTGGGATAGCTACCGAACAACCGTAGATATGAACCGGGTATATGAATTAGCCAACAACGAGGGTCACCGTTACAATAGTTTTGCTCTCGGGGCATTAGAAATTAACTACCTAGACAAACGCAAGCCACTTCTCGCCGTGATGTGGTCACTGTTTATTCCAGGATTAGGTCAGCTTTATATTCATAGGATTTTAACTGCTTTTTTTATTATCTTTTGGCTGATCGTTTTCTTCTATTTCTCTCATATTCAAGAAGCGATTTCCCTTCTTTTTTTAGGAAAAATAAAAGAAGCTACCGCTGTCATCAAGCCGGAATGGCTTTTGTTTATACCTTCTCATTACGGGTTTGCCACTTATGATGCTTATATTCACACCGTTGAAAATAATAAGCTTTTTGAAAAAGATCTGAGAAACTATTTGAAAGAAAACTATCAAAGCAAGAAATTCCGTCTATTAAAAGGTCAAAAGGTGCAGTGATACTTTGCAAATTTATTCCACATTTGAGACAACTGGTTTTCTGGAATTGGCCGTCACTACTTTAGAGAAAAAAGGGATTAAAAAGGAGAACATATTTGCAGTCCCGCTTGATATCCGTACAGAGGAGCGAAAACTCTTTGATTCCCTTCACCGCTCCGATGGAACCACATTAATCGATATCGGAATGGCATTAGCCACTGCCTTATCTGTTATTACCGCTAGTATCGGCTTTAAACTATCTTGGGGTCCTATCTACTGGGGCCTTATTGGGGCGGCCGGGGGATTTCTGATCGGCCTTCTTATCCGAATTTTCATTGAAAAAGTCATCAAAAAACGAAAAAGACTAGTCAAAGGAGTCCATGCCGAAATCATCCTCATTATCGACTGCGAAGAAACACAGGCCGAAGCGGTCGAGGCTGTCCTATGGGATAACTTCGCCATTGGGGTAGCGAAAATTAAATGAATCGAAGCAAGGGACAGTCCCCCACTGCGCTAAAGCGCCGGGGGACTGTCCCCAAATTTCTTATTCCTCTTCCTCTTCTCCTTCTTCCTCCCCAACGGTGTCCTCTTTCATCCGTTGGATTTCTTCCGTTAGCTGCTCGAATGCGTGGATGCGAAACTTGGCGCTAGCGATCAGGTCATCAATAATCTGGAGGAAGCTGTCATATTCAACACCGTTTTCACTACACTCCTTGATCAGCCTTAGGAAGTCCTCTTCATATAAGTGGTATCTCTCTTTAAACGTCTGATCATTCATCGTTAAAAAGTACTCTTCATCCACGACAAATTCATTAAAAACCTTTTTTGTTAACCGGCGTTTCGTTATCTCTATTTCCTCTTGGTCCTTCTTATCCTTATAATGCTGGGCATCCTCATACTCAGAGCAAAGCGTAGCATATATTTTCTCCAGCAGCTCAGTCGGTTCTAAATACTTCAAATCCGCCATAAAAAGCCTCCAAAAACCTCTTTACTCTATTTATTGCCAAACAACGGACTTTCAACCCCCAAGATGGGGACAGTCCCCCGCCGCGTTAAAGCGCTGGGGGACTGTCCCTCCAGTTTGTTCCATACATACTCACAATAGTTGTCTCTACTAGGTTCTGGGAAGTAAGATAAAATTCTTTCCGTTGTGACAAGCGGATGTGGGGATTCTCCTCCTGCCAAGAAGGCGGAATAACTACTCCATGGGAATACTTCAGGATATTGAACCATTTCGGCTTCTACTGGATTCCAATGAATGTAGCGGCTCGCTTCGAGAAAATAATTAAGCGAATCAATGAGCTTAGCATCATAGCGCCCCTGAAAGAGATGGCCCACCAGTTCGTGACGTCTATTAAAATACATAGCATAACGGGTATTAAGCATTTTCATGATATCTTTTGGGTGATGGTCGATGGTTTCTAATAGAAGATGAATGTGGTTGGGCATGAGGCAATAGGCATGGAGGTTGAAGGAAAATTTACACCTGACTTTTTCAAGCAATTCCATATAGGTGAGACGATCGTCATCATCCATAAAGATCAGCTCTTTACGATTACCGCGATTCGTAATATGATACGTGGCACCTGGGATCCAAACACGGGGCTTTCTAGACAAACTATATACACCTCTACTTTCAAAGAATAGTTTTACCCTTACACAATTCGACACCTCTTTCCATTCTCCTTCTTAATAGAAAAACAAAAATGGGGACAGTCCCCCGCTGCGCTAAAGCGCCGGGGGACTGTCCCCAAACTTCATCTAACCTGCGTTTTAACGCCTTCTACTACACTAACCAAGTATTGCAAAAAGTCATCCCTCAGGTCTTCTCTTCTTAACGCAAAGTCTACAGTGGCTTGCAGGAAGCCTTGCTTGTCCCCGACATCATAGCGCTGTCCTTCAAAAATATAGGCATACATCGCTTCTTTTTCGGCTAGCTCCTTCAATGCATCCGTTAACTGTATTTCGCCCGCCTTCCCAGGCTCCGTTCGCTCTAGGATATCAAAGATTGCTGGATTAATAATATATCTTCCGAGGATCGCCACGTTAGACGGCGCCTGACCAACAGCTGGTTTTTCTACCAATTCCCGCACCTTATACAACCGGTCCTCGAACTGCAATCCGCCAATAATCCCGTATTTATCCACATCTTCTTCCGCCACTTCCTGCACACCCAAAATCGTAGTTTTATATTCTTCATATTTGTCGATTAGTTGCTTTAAACATGGCTGCTGCTCATTAAACACGATATCGTCTCCGAGGAGAACCGCAAATGGCTCATTGCCTATGAAGCTTTTCGCACAAGAAATGGCATGCCCAAGGCCCTTTGGCTCCTTTTGGCGGATATAATGAATATTGACCATATTGGAAATGCGCCGGACCTCTTCTAGCAACTTGTCCTTTCTCCGTGACTCAAGCTCCAGCTCCAGTTCAACCGATTTATCAAAATGGTCTTCAATCGACTTTTTATTTCTCCCGGTGATAATTAAAATCTCCTCAATTCCGGATTCGACCGCCTCTTCAATAATGTATTGCAAGGTTGGCTTATCGACAATCGGTAACATCTCTTTTGGCTGCGCCTTAGTGGCAGGCAAGAACCTAGTACCTAACCCCGCAGCTGGAATAATCGCTTTTCGTACCTTCATCTATATCCCTCCAAACTTTAACCCTTTGCAAGTTAGGCGCCATAACACTATGTATGGACCACAACAATAGCTACAACTATAATTCCATAGTACAAAACCCAAGCCGGAAAAAGTGTTAGAATTTGTCGGAAAGCATAAAAAAGGGGGGACAGTCCCCACGAACAATTCATTTATTTGCTCAATTCAAGGATGGCGTAAACTTTCAGTGCTTCATATTCTTCTGGTGTTAACCGTTGCATTACCGTTGCTTTGATTTCAGCTTTTTTCTCAGGAGTAACGCCGCCCTTTGCTGCATTCGCATAACTCATTAGCTCGTTCATCGTGAATTTTGACAGCAAGAATGACATCACTTGATCTCTAGAGGTAAACTTCAACTTGGAACTAGAAGAAGTAGTTTTTCCTCCATTAGATTTAGTTGATGTCCCTGATTTTTGGCTAGTCGTTTGCTTTACTTCAGTCGTCGTATTGCTTTTAGATGCAACAAGCGGGGAATTCTCCGTAGATTCCACCGAATATTTCGATAGGATTTGCTCCTTCTTATCCGCTCCGACCTCGTCCTCAATCATTTGCTGAATGCCAGGTTCTGTTAGGAGAGATTGAATATCTTCCTTAGGAATTTGTTTCGATACCTCTTCTACCACTTTTTCAGACGCAAGATTCATCACCACTTGATAGCCTACAACGCCAAGCATAAGTAACACAAGCAATGGCATCCCAAGCTTGAATCTTTTCAGCTTCCAAAAAGGTTTCTTTATAGCATTTCGGTGGTTGCTCCCTACCTTTTTGTAATATTGACCGTCATCATCAATAAAATAACGAACCTTAAACAACTTAAACGGAGTACGAACTTCTCTCATTCTAATTTTCATCATGACTATCCCCAATAAAATAAATGTCAATTTTTGCACACAATATACTATATTTTCTTTCCATTTACATAAAAAGTCAATAAAAAAATAGGGACAGTCCCCCGCTGCGCTAAAGCGCCGGGGGACTGTCCCCAAAAACCACTACAATGGTGGCAGATCGATTTTTCCTTCTTCAAACAGCACTTTCAGCATGTGTTTGGTGTAGCCTGCTGCCTGCGCGAAGGTAATGTTCGCCGGCATTGGCGCTTCCTCTGCATCCACCAACACATCAATTATACAAGGCTTCTTCTGCTTCACGGCCTCTTGAAATGCCGGAAGCAACTCTTCAGGACGCTCGACACGGTAGCCAACCCCACCACACGCCTCTGCATATTTTGCAAAGTTCGGATTATGAAGGTCGGTTCCAAATTCAATATTCCCCATAACCTCTTGCTCAAACTTGATCATCGCAATCTTATGGTTGTTTAACACCACCACGACGATGGGAAGCTGATATTTGACCGCTGTGACAAAATCATTCATCGTCATCCCAAACCCGCCATCACCGCAAATCGCGAACACCTGCTTATCGGGATAGGCAATCTGTCCGGCAAGCGCCCCCGGCAGACCGCAGCCAAGCGTTGCCAACCAGCTCGAGATAACCATTTTCTGTTGGGTCATATGGAAATGCCGAGCCATCCAAACCGTCACATTTCCAACATCCACCGACAAAACTGCATCCTCCGTGGCTACCTGCTGCAAAGCACGAATCACCCGCTGCGGCTTTATCGGAACAGACTCCTCTTCTTCCTGTTTTTCCAAACGGCTCCACCAGTGCTGCATCGTCTCCTGGCACGCCTCTAAGAAATCATGATTCTCATTCCCACGAACATTTTCCAACAGCCAATCGAGTGTCAATCCCGCGTCACCAGCTAACCCCACATCAACAGGGTACCGTTTCCCAATCTGATAGGGGTCGATATCAATTTGGATTGTTCTTGCATTGTCTGGTAAAAAGCCCGTAAACGGGAACGATGTCCCGATCATCAGGAGCAGATCCGTATCCTGCATCGCTTCATAGGCAGCTTTCGTTCCAATCAGTCCGAGTCCGCCTAAACAATAGGGATGCTTGTCAGGAATGGCCCCTTTGCCTGGTAACGTGAGGACAATAGGAGAGGCAATTTTTTCAGCAAACCCTAACAATGTCTCCCGGATGCCATGCGTTCCTCTTCCTGCTAAAATTACAGGTCTTTCCGCATCATTTATTAATTCCTTCGCACGTAGTAAATCATCTTTTAACGGCAAAATTTCCTGTTTTGCTGTAAAACTAGACGTGACTCGTGCTTCATTCCCGACCTCAAACCGTGGAATATCATCTGGGATCGTCAGAACAGCCACCCCTTTTCGGGCATAAGCCGTCCGAATTGCTTGGTTCACCACTGCCGGAAGCTGCTCAGCTGACATTATCCGCTGATTGTAGACCGCGACATCATCAAACATCCTCTCAAGGTTGACCTCCTGGAATGAATCCGTTCCTAATAAGTCTGATTCTACCTGTCCTGTCAGTGCTAGTACAGGCACCCTATCAAGCTTTGCATCATATAAACCATTTAAAAGGTGAATGGCGCCCGGGCCCGCAATGGCGGTGCAAACCCCAATCTTCCCAGTCAACTTCGCATAAGACGCAGCAGCAAGCGCTCCCACTTCTTCATGACGAACCTGAATAAACTTAATCTTGTCCTGTGCTTTACGGAGCGGCTCAATAATCGAATTAATAGAATCCCCCGGCATTCCATAAATATGATCCACACCCCACTCAATCAAAAGCTCAATTAACTTCTCCCCAGCAGTCGGCTTAAACATAGGACAACCCCTTTTCACACATAATACTAGTAGTTTGATACATACATTGGAAATATATGTACAAAAAGGGAAGGGGGACAGTCCCCCGCTGCGCTAAAGCGCCGGGGGACTGTCCCCAAAATAGCAAAAGGCCCCTACATGAGGAGTCCATTGCTTTATGATTTATTTTTTAATAGTAGAGATATAATGTTTTACGACTTCATACACATATTCCTGATTGGCTTCCGCCGTGTTAGGATTGTAGGCACCGCCATTTGTTTTATTGTTTGATAGAATGCGAATTCCTAAAAAGGCGACGCCATAAGCATCAGCAATCTGTGCGGCTGCTGCCCCTTCCATTTCTTCTACAGACGTCCCATAATTCGTATGGATCCAATTAATTCGATCCACCTCATTATTCCACACATCCGCTGAACCGATCGTACCTTCGACCACTTTCCCCTTTGTGTATGTATCTTTTACAGCATTAGCAGCTGCGAGTAAATCCTTATCACCCTTGTAGTAGCGAATTTTTTCAGCATTTGGATCGGACCCACTTCCTTCAGATGCCATTAAGTCCATTGGAACCCATTGGGAAGGATCCATTCCCTCGTTTTCCTTCTTACTTTCTGTTTTTAAGGAACCGATGTTGGTCGTTCTTTTACCCAAAACAATATCAAATACGTTTAAATTCGGATCATGTCCGCCAGATGTACCTTGGTTGATGATGGCGATTGGGTTGAATTTTTCAATCGCTAACGCTGTAGCCGCCGCTGTATTTTCCATGCCCTTGCCTGTTTTTGCAACAATAACAGGATAATGACCGATCTTTCCTTTATAAAAAACAAAAGTTCCCGACTTTTCCACTTTCACATTTTCTAACCTCTGAGCAAACTTTTCAGCCTCTATTGGCATAGGACCTTCAATGAGGATTGGCCTCTGGGTAGCTTCTACTTTCGTTTCCTTTGCAAAAAAGGATTGGTAACCAGCAAGCGCCACTAATACCAGGGCACAAATACTAGCTATAGAAATCAGCCTCTTTACCGTTTTGTTATTCATTCGTACTCTCCCCTTTTCTCTTGTTGTTTGCTATACTCGGCTATTTTCCAAACCAAACAAAAAGGTCTAGAAAGGCATAATGTTTCTACCCTCTAGACCTACAAAGTCAAAGTATACATATAATGAAGCATCCATAATGTGGTGATGCTTATTATAAAATGACAACGGCTAAAAACCGAATAATGCCAAATACTTCAACTCGTAGTCCGGTTCTTTCATTGGGAACCAGGTAGAAACGCTCAGACCATATTACCGAGTATATACGAGTAAAAAAATTATTAGATGATTACTCTGATAATATAGCAAGAACAACCAAGTCAATCAACCCTAAATACGAATATTAATTCAAATTACCTATATAATGTTCGTATTTATCTAATAATGTGGGGACAGTCCCCCGCTGCGCTAAAGCGCCGGGGGACTGTCCCCACAAAAAAACATGAAACCCTACTTAACTTTATTCGTATCATAACTAAAGTGAATGTAAGAAAGGAGTTAGGCATGAAAAAAATCCATTTTTTTCTAATTATTGCAGTCTCAATACTATTAAGCGCATGCTCATTTTTAGGTGAAGTGAATGATTCGATTGACTACGTAAATCAAGCCACTGACCATATTAATAAATTAAATACCTTTGCAGAAGAAGCCCCTCAATTGATCCAAAGTGCTGCCACTGATTTAGCGGTTCAGAAAGAACTTGAAACTAAATTGGTCACCCTTAAACAGGATATAGAAACCTTTATCAAAATCAACGATGTCCCTTCTATAGCAAAAGACATTCATCAAGAGTTAGTTGTAAAAAATGAACAACTGCTCGATGAAATCAATCAAGTGTTACAAAATGGCCATTTGGCATTGGATAAGTTAGAAAACTCACAAATTTTCACAACCGTAAATGAAGTAACCAATTTATTAAATAGAATTGAAAACCTTGGTCAATAAACACTTAAAGGCTTCCTTATCTTACCTCAGACCGCAGAAAAATAATCAATGATACATCTTATTACACAAAAGTGGATTAACCCCCATGCCAAATGGGTATTTGAAGTGTAATAAGATGAATGGGGGTGGGAAAATGAAAAAAGAAGACCTTTTAGACCTAATTACCGATAGTAATGGCGAAGTGAAAATCTCTTCTTTTTCAACATCTGAAGAGTGCGAAGACGTCATTCAGTTAGCTAAAACTCTTGAGAGTGAAGGAAAAATCGTCTTGTTGGAGTATTGTATGGAACAGGAGCCCCTTGCCGTTTCACTAAAGACTAAGCAAATGACATGATCGTAAAATGTAAAATGGCCACTAGGATTTTCCTAGTGGCTTTTTTTATCAAAAAGAACTCTTTACCGATCTAGCTTCACAATCTCAGCCATTCTGTTTGGCCGCTTTAGAATTAAATCTCTCAATAAAAATGACCCCAGCATACTGTAAACCGTTCCATTTCCACCGTACCCTAACAAGTAATAGATTCGATTTTTAGAAGGGTGCTTCCCTATAAAAGGAAGATTGTCAATCGATTCGCCAAAGAGGGCTCCCCATGCATAAGCAATTCTTATATCCAACATCGGGAACAGCTTCTCCACTTCCCGTTTCAGTTGGTGCGCCCGGTTCACAATCCATTCTTCACTTGGTGCCGTCTCCGGTTGGTCCTCATCTAAACCTCCAGCAATAATCCGTCCATCTGCCGTAGTCCTTAAATATAAATAAGGACGGTTGGTTTCCCAAATCAGCGCCCGATTCTCCCACGCGGAGAGATCATCAATTGGCGCTGTCGCAATCGCATACGAACGGTTAAGATCTAGACGGTTTTTCACTAATAATTGCGGGTCATCATAACCAGTGGCGAATATAACGTGCTTTCCATTGAAACGGCCTAGGGAAGTACGGACTTCAACACCAGCCTCAGTTTCCGCAACATCACGTACATCTACATTTTCAAATAAATGGACGTTTTTCTTGTTCAGATAATCAATGATTCCACGGTTCAATTGATAAGGATTAACCTCAGCGTCACCGTTCATCATCAGAGCCGCCGGCTTGGAGAAAGGAAAATGGGTCTCTATATCCGCTTCGGTCCAATAGTCGACACTAAAACCGTTTTGGGCTAATACTTCATATTCTTGTTTGACCCTTTGGATATGTGACTCTTTACTTGCAAAATAGAGACTTTTCCTTCGGATAAAATCACTTGGTAGATCTAATGTTTCCGAAACGGCTTCCAGTTGATCGACGGCCTCAAGGCATTTTTTATAAAAAAGCACCGCATCTTCTTCACCGATCTGTTCGATCAGTTCATGAAGCATGATATCATTGGAGAATTGCAGTAAACCCGTGTTGGCCAGCGTGCTTCCTTCCCCCATCTTGCCTTTATCAACAACGGCTATTTTCAGCCCTTCCTTTTCCAGGGTATAGGCACTCAAGGCACCAGACATTCCACCACCGATAATGATGACATCGTAGTCGTCATCCATGTCGCGCCTAGGAATCTGCAGCTCCTTTTCTTCCGTTGTCTCCCAAAATAATTGTCCATTATGTAAATTCATCAAAGCCCCACCTAACATGCAGATTTTACTTTGATAATTACCCAAACTTTCCCAAGCAGAAACACAAAAGTGGGGACAGTCCCCCACTGCGCTAAAGCGCCGGGGGACTGTCCCCAATAATCAATCCCATTAATGCCGCAAACTGAATAGCCTGATGTGAGGATACTTTGCAGCCCACTAGTTTTTCCATGGAAACAGTGATTGTATCAAAGGTAGAGGAACTAATATCGATTCCTTTTAAGGACGTTTGATCAAAGTTTGCTCCGTCCAGCTGACAATACTGATAGTCCACTTTCTTAAGCTTACAATCGTAGAAATCTGTGTTTCTTAAGGAAACATCCTGAAAAACAACCTTCTCTAGCTTCGAATTTCCGAAGGTGGCCAAATTTAACACCGAATTCATAAATCTCACATTCCCGAAGCTCGACTCGGAAAAATTGACACCGACCAGCTTGCAATTTTTAAACTCCACGCGATGAATGGAAGCCTTACTCAAGTTCACATTGGAAAAATCACAGTTTTCAAAACTCACGTCCGTAAAATCGCCGTTCTCAAAATCCGTTTGATTGAACCGGCAATTTTTCACCACCGCATTCAATAATCGCACACGATCAACGACTTCATTTTCAAACACAGAATCAACAATGGTGCACATTTCTAAGATGGAATCTTCTTCATAAAAAATATCGTGAAACTTCTTGGGCGTTAAATCAGGTGAAATCCTAGGTGAATCAATTTTCATACAAACACCTCTTTTTCAAAACTAGTTAATAAATTGAATGGACTTAGCCAGTTTTACCACATCGTCACTACTTTTTCCACCCGTAATTGTATAGATATATCGATCACTGACTACCATCAGCTGAGAAGCCCCCTGTTCATTTAGGGTATTAATTAGGATGGCATCGTGATTTTTAATGGTTAACAACGTGCATAATCCGGAATATCTTTTTACCAACGAATGATAGGCCAGCTTGGCAGAACCTCTTTGATTAATAGCTGTTTCAATAGTGAAGGATTCCCCTCCTTTAACGGGGTAAGTCACACTACCTAGGACGCGTCCTTGATCTTTCCTAGCAACAATCTCTGGTTCCCCTGTTATAGTAGGAAAAAGAACGCGTGCATCCGACGGGATGACGGCTTCTTCTGTCAAAAAGAATTCCTTCTGTCCGATTAGACCTTCGACCATATTTTGTTCCTTTCTAGTAAAAGTAACCGATACATCCCTGTTCTGCAGCTGTGACTGCTCAAGTGTGCGGGTTCCTTCTGAAAAAGAACCTTGAAGCGTATCGCTGTCACGGAAATCTTCCTGTTTGACTAAAACAAATGCTATCAGTAAAATTGCTGCGGCGACACATAACCTTAAAGGAATAACAAATACACTACGAAGCCTGTCCTTTTTCGAAAGCTTGTGTAGATCCCGTACCAACCGCTCTTTTAATACATCATTTTGAGCATTTTTCCAAACAATTTCCGCTTCTAAATGAGATAGCTCGGTGTCCAGTATACTTCTATATGGTTTCTTCAAGCAGATGGCCCTCCTTTAACAATTGCTTTTCTAATGCAGGGAGTGCTCGAAAAAGAGTCGACTTGACCTTACTTTCAGACCACCCCAATACATCGGCCGTTTCCTCAATCGAAAATCCTTTAATCTTCCTTAAAATAATTACTTCCCTATAGGAGTCTTTGATGGACCCTAAAGCTTTGTATAATTCATAGGCACTTTCCTTCATTTGAATCCGATCCTCAGGTAACGGATTGGGATCTTTTTTAAACAAAAACGCTTCCTTCAAAAGCACGATTGGCTTACGTTTTCGGATAAAATCAATGGTCAGATTATGAGAAATACTATAAAGCCATGTTTTCGGATTGGATTGCCGCTTAAAGGAATCATAATGAACATAGGCCTTTAAAAAGACCTCATGGCGTAAATCCTCCGCTTGCTGATAATCTTGTATCATCATCAAAATATATTTAAAAATTGATTCGTTAAACTCCTCGTACCACTTCAAAATTTCCCTATCTCTACAATCCGACACCTTCATCCCCCTTTATTTGAACTTCGATGTTTAGACGTTTAACTCTATGAAAAGTTTTATAGAATCAGAAAAAATTGGGGACAGTCCCCCACTGCGCTAAAGCGCCGGGGGACTGTCCCCGAAAAACAAAAAACGTTGTCGAGGCTTTTTCGGATTTTCCGCTATTATTCTCTAAATTATATTAAAATTTCTCGGGAAATGACATTTTTCACCATCGTTTGATAACAGACAAATGGGGACAGTCCCCCGCTGCGCTAAAGCGCCGGGGGACTGTCCCCATTCAATTAATCTATCCTATCTAACCACTCATTTATATGCGAGTTAAACAAAGCTTCTTGCTCTATATGCAAATTATGGCCTGCTTGATCTAAGACGGCAAAGGTGGCACGTGGATAGTTATCAAGGAGCTTAAAAGCATCTTGATATCCCACAACAGAGTCTTGCTTTCCTAGAAGAAAAACACTAGGGTGATTAAATGAAATACAATCCACATCATATGTGAATCCGTAATTCATCTTAATGACCGATAAGAATTTTTCATCTGCAATGGCACAACCACTGGATACTTCCCTTTTGTACCGCTTCCACTTATTCTCATCCAGTACCACATTAATCGCACAAAAATCATCTTTATCTTCTTTACTTAATTGGCCCAAAAATTCCTCATCTTCAAAAAGAACAACATGTTCTGGTAAGATTCTATTCTCCATTTCTGGTACAATCATAGGACAAATAAAAGCAACACCATCGACCATTTCCTTTCGCTTGGCGATGATCCCGCGAGAAATATACCCACCATAAGATTGACCAGCTAGTAAAAAGTTTTGATTCGGAATAATGGCATCAATAAATTGAATCACGACATCAAGCATGTCATCTGAACACTGGATGGATTCATGCCCTTTCGTATCCCCCATCCCCGGTAGGTCTATATATATCCTTTTATACCCTTCTCTTTTCGTAAAAACAGGTTCCATACAACCTATCATTAATCTAGAATCAGGACCGAACCCATGAATTAAAACAACCGGCTTTCCCTCACCAAATGTTTCATAGTTCATCTCTATATCGCCAACCAGACACTTAGGCATCCTTATCCCCCCGCTGATTTTTTTGGGGACAGTCCCCCGTTGCGCTAAAGCGCCGGGGGACTGTCCCCTTAATTATGTATCATCTCATTCGCCATTTTGATGAGTTCCTTCTGCTGCTGATCTTTCGAAATATCCCCGTTCCAGTAGACAATATTATAAGAGACATCTTCGAACTGGAAGTACAGCGCATTCCCTTTGTATTCCCCTTCAACACCCTCATCTAGTTTTATTTCCGTCACGTTTTTTAACGTGTTCTCAATAACAGGATGCCCCGCATCAATTTTAAACTGCATGTTGGCATTTTGCTCTTTAGGCTTAGCGAAAAAGGTCGCCCTTAACCGCGTTCCATCATGCTTGAAATCCCGTATGTTGAACCCATATTGATCCACTTTAAATGGGATATTATCGGGCATTTTCATATCAAAAGGAAGTGCCTTCCTCCCTACTTTTAGCGACGGGGCATTATAAAGAATCGGCAGTTCCTTCACTTGCTCCTTCGTCGTATGGTCATACTCTATTTTCTCCAACTTAGACGTATCCAGCTTTCCCGTTTGATTAGCCCCGCAACCAGTCAAGACAGCCAAAAACAAAACCGAACTAATTATACTCTTCCTCATCACTAGCCCTCTCTCTACCAAACTAACATCCTCACTATATTCTCCGCCCATATGGTAAAATCCTCCTAGAAACGCGAGAAGGGGACAGTCCCCCGCTGCGCTAAAGCGCCGGGGGACTGTCCCCATTCAATCATTATTTTCCACAACATTTCTTATATTTCTTTCCACTTCCACATGGGCACGGATCATTGCGGCCAACTTTTTTGTTCTCATCATCTGATGATAATGGTAGCAAGTGCTTCTTTTCTTCTTGTCCCAGTTCAGAAGGCGCATATCCTTTTAGCGCCCACATGCGTGTCTGATTATAAACTTCCATCGCATGTGCGGTTATTTCCTGTACAAATTCAAAGGTAGGAAATTCTAAGCGGGAGTTTAAATACTTAATCATCATCGATGGATGGTCATCCATATTGATAATATTAATTAATTCCATGGCCAAATCTTCTGTTTCAAGACGGGTTAAATCATAATGCTCTAATAGGAAACTCAGAAACTTTTCCATGGCAGGAGTTCGATCAATATAACCGGGCTCGCCAGCTTTTAGCAGTTGTTCCTTTGTAAAAGGATAAAAGTCGATACTCGACCGCTTATTATGTTCCTCGATAATTGCATCCGTCTCAAATACTCGGTCATCTTTTAAACTAACCCCATTGGATGAAAATCTTGCTTGCTCATAATAGTCACTTGCAATAGAAATCACATTTAAGTAATCCACAACATCGATCTCTTGCATAGTCAACCTACGAATTCTCTCTAGAATTTTCGCCGTATCCATAACCCCGTAATAATAAAGCATCCCATGAGTGAGGCGGATCCACTCGGTATTCCGGCGAATAATAGTTTTCAGCTCAGGTCCATCTATTTTTGAAAAAAGCTCCATGAGTTCAGAAGGCATGGTTAGGAACTTCTGATCCTTCTCAACACCTGGAAAAATAATCCCCCACTCCATGAGTACTACAATCTTTGAAATAGGAAACTCTCTATTCGAAATGGTAGATCTACCGTTCCTAACAATTTCATGAATGAGATCGTATCTCTCTTGATCTAGAGTTAATAGAATGTTTTCGAGATGAATAGGGATCAATCGAGCCAGTTCACTAGCCAAAGCACCCTTATTGAGTGAACTCATCCCTTTAAGTTCCAATTTTTTTCGGATATCATCCAATTCGGTTTTCTTAAGTAAGTTTAAAACATCAATAAGGTTGCAAGGCGTTTTGATTTCTTTCCAAAGCTGCTTTTCTCGTTTGATTTGCATCTGTCGACTATGTGCCTTTGCATTATGTAACGCACTAAGTAAAGCGTCTTGTGTTTTTTTATCAATCTGTGTATCAATCATTTGAAATCCTTCTTTCTTGCTGTATTGCATTCTAGTTTGCTATGAATCTAAAGGTATATTATTAACAAAAAACTGATAGACCCAACTTTGTAAAAGCTGGGCCTTCCATCCACAGGAACAGTTCTCGTAGTTCATACTAAACACCTCGGAAGAGTCAAAAACCACCAGAACCGCCTCTATGGCCGTCCTATCTGTTAATTAAAACATATTATTCCTCCCTATTCAAAGGAAATTAAAGGTTGGGGACAGTCCCCCACTGCGCTAAAGCGCCGGGGGACTGTCCCCACAAATTATATATTCTCAAAAAACACAATTCTATTCCCAAACGGGTCCCCAATGCGAACCTCCCGGGTTTTCCATGGGGTCGTTTCGATGCCAGGTCGAGCATATTTGTAATTCTTTAATATCAGGTCAGAATGAAGTTCCTCCAGATTTTCTACTTCAATCCTGATTGCACCACCAGGACAGGCATCTCCGTAGTGCTCTGATAGATGCAACACACAATCTCCATTTGAGACCTGCATATACAAAGGGAAATCCTCTTCAAATCGATGCTCCCAATCTACCTGAAACCCCAAAAAGTTTAGATAAAATTCTCTGGCCTTTTCCTCATCAAAGATACGAAAAATAGGCACAGGACTTTTCATTGTAAAATTAGATGTGTTCATTATATTCATCCCTTCAGATCCATTTTAAATAGATAGGCGGACAAGAGCCACCAAACACAATCATCTTCCATATCACCGCAGTAAAGCACCGGGGGACTGTCCCCACAAATGACCTTCTAACCTCCTAACCAAACTCCTAAAAAACCGATGGTGGTTACGGACCATAACAAAATTTGAAAATAGGCCCTTTTCTTTTGATTCCCTATCCTCCTAGATACAACAAAATCAAAGATTCCTATTATAGTTAATATAACAGCAACCCATAGTGGACCGTTCACTGTTAACCTCCTCCTCCGCTTATCTCAAACATGTACATTATGTATAATCAGGAACCAACTGTGGCCCTTCAAAAGACTTTCTTAAAATAATAATTTCTCCTTAAAATTGGAAAATCCTTCTTATAAAAAAAGGCATTAACCCTCCCGGATCAACGCATCCTTCTTCAAATTATAAATTATTATTTTTCGAGTAATTCTCCAAGTCCTTCTCAATCACATCATTGCTAACCTTTTGGTGCTCTTCATCTTTAACATTTAGATGCTTTGTAATTAATTTTAGTTGATATTTAATCGTCGAAAGGCTAAAAACAACATATATCATAAATAGTAGTAAGACAATCCAAACCATTGAATTCTCCTCCTTTTTATATAGAACAGGTAAGGTTGAATTTTACTGTAACCCCCATGCTTACCTGCCCTACTATAAAACAAAAATGACGCTAATCCTTACTCAGATCAACGCCCTATTAGTTTCGTGCATCCCTATTTATTTCCTATAAAGTTGGACCATGTGAATTCATCCCATGTTCTGGCGGATACTCCTCCATCTTAGCCTTATAACTTTCGTCCGGCGGAGTCGACCCAGATTTTCGATCAAAATACAATGCAATTCCAACCAATAAAAACACAGGCGTCAGAATATAGATCCAAATCATGAAAGCACCCCCATTATTTAGATTATGCATCTGCACGATCACAGAACTCAGTAACTAATTCATTAATTGCCTATTAAACAATTTTAACATATTATTCCAATTGTATATACACTTTTCTATTATTTGGGGACAGTCCCCTGCTGCTTTAAAGCAGCGGGGGACTGTCCCACTAGCCTTGCACGTCTTTAAAATAATCCCATAAATTCAAATAAATAGTATTTACACACAAGAAAAAAACTCCTATTGTAGAAGTTGCGACCTTGATTGTTCCCTAAAA
>JBDOMM010000004.1:0-71348 GCA_039832695.1 Bacillus sp. (in: firmicutes) | reverse complement strand
GATGAGATTTCCCATAGCGTCAAGCTAGTAAGAACCCTGAAAGATGATCAGGTTGATAGGTCAGAGGTGGAAGCGTGGTAACATGTGGAGCTGACTGATACTAATCGTTCGAGGACTTAACCAAGTTATTAGCGAACTCAATGTTTATTGAATTTTCTTCTGCATTATCTAGTTTTGAGGGAATGAAATTTTTTTGAAATTCCTCTTGCAAAATATGAAAAAGACATTATAATAAAATAGTGTCGAATAAATGGTCTGGTAATTATGGCGAGAAGGTCACACCCGTTCCCATACCGAACACGGAAGTTAAGCTTCTCAGCGCCGATGGTAGTTGGGACGAAAGTCCCTGTGAGAGTAGGACGTTGCCAGGCTGTTTTAAAAATATTCCGCAGTAGCTCAGTGGTAGAGCTATCGGCTGTTAACCGATCGGTCGTAGGTTCGAGTCCTACCTGCGGAGCCATTTCTTTTGGAGAGCTGTCCGAGTGGCCGAAGGAGCACGATTGGAAATCGTGTAGGCGGGTAACCCTGTCTCAAGGGTTCAAATCCCTTGCTCTCCGCCATTAAATTTATTACGATATGGCCCCTTGGTCAAGCGGTTAAGACACCGCCCTTTCACGGCGGTAACACGGGTTCGAATCCCGTAGGGGTCACCATTATGGAGGATTAGCTCAGCTGGGAGAGCATCTGCCTTACAAGCAGAGGGTCGGCGGTTCGATCCCGTCATCCTCCACCATCAATATTATTGTCGCGGGGTGGAGCAACGAGCGTTGCATCCATGAATAATCTGCGAGTTGTATCAATCGAGCTGCTACTTGAATATGCTAACTGAGATTGATACAGTCCATACAAACTATGGGCATGAAACAAATAAATTAATTATTACCGTCGCGGGGTGGAGCAGTCTGGTAGCTCGTCGGGCTCATAACCCGAAGGTCGCAGGTTCAAATCCTGTCCCCGCAATATGGTCTGGTAGTTCAGTTGGTTAGAATGCCTGCCTGTCACGCAGGAGGTCGCGGGTTCGAGTCCCGTCCAGACCGCCATATGTTGGCTCAGTAGCTCAGTCGGTAGAGCAAAGGACTGAAAATCCTTGTGTCGGCGGTTCGATTCCGTCCTGAGCCACCATTAATTTTTATGAAACACTTTATATGTGGAGGGGTAGCGAAGTGGCTAAACGCGGCGGACTGTAAATCCGCTCCCTCCGGGTTCGGCGGTTCGAATCCGTCCCCCTCCACCATATATAGGGGTATAGTTTAAAGGTAGAACGAAGGTCTCCAAAACCTTTGGTGTGGGTTCGATTCCTACTACCCCTGCCAATAATATTGTGGCGATTGTGGCGAAGTGGTTAACGCACCTGATTGTGGTTCAGGCATTCGTGGGTTCGATTCCCATCAGTCGCCCCATAATATTTTTTAATTAATTGAGCATTGGGCTATAGCCAAGCGGTAAGGCATCGCACTTTGACTGCGACATGCGTTGGTTCAAATCCAGCTAGCCCAGCCATTTTGCGGAAGTAGTTCAGTGGTAGAACACCACCTTGCCAAGGTGGGGGTCGCGGGTTCGAATCCCGTCTTCCGCTCCATAATTTACGGCGGCATAGCCAAGTGGTAAGGCAGAGGTCTGCAAAACCTTTACCACCGGTTCGAATCCGGTTGCCGCCTCCATAATTTTAAAGTGCTTAATCTACTTTATATACGCCGGGGTGGCGGAACTGGCAGACGCACAGGACTTAAAATCCTGCGGTAGGTGACTACCGTACCGGTTCGATTCCGGTCCTCGGCACTTTCTTACAAAACATTTTAATATGCCGGTGTGGCGGAATTGGCAGACGCGCACGACTCAAAATCGTGTTCCTCTGGAGTGTCGGTTCGACCCCGACCACCGGTATCAATGAAAAACACTTCCTATTTGATTATAGGAAGTGTTTTTTTGTGTAAAAGGATTTTAATCAAATGTCTAGGTACCCGAAATATGTAAGATTAGTGGAGAACGGTAACGTAGAAGAGGTCACGTGCCCCAAATGGGTAAATGAAAGCGAGAACGGTAACGTAGAGGCGGTCTACGTGCCTCAAATAGGTAAGATTAATGGAGAACGGTAACGTAGAAGTGATCTATGTGCCTCAAATAAGTAAGATTAGTGGAGAACGGTAACGTAGAAGAGGTCTACGTGCCTCAAATAGGTAAGATTAATGGAGAACGGTAACGTAGAAGTGATCTATGTGCCTCAAATAAGTAAGATTAGTGGAGAACGGTAACGTAGAAGTGATCTATGTGCCTCAAATAGGTAAAAGAAAGCGAGTACGGTAATGTAGAAGCGAACTACGTGCCCCAATTAGGTAAAAGTAAGCGAGTACGGTAATGTAGAAGCGATCTACGTGCCCCAAATAGGTAAAAGAATGTGAGTACGGTAACATAGAAGCAATCTACGTGCTCAAAATAGTTAAAAGAAAGCGAGAATAGTAACGTAGAAGCAGCCAATGTTACCAAAAGAGGTAAGAGTAAGCGATATCGGTCACGTAGAGCAATTCTATGTTGTTACCTGATAGACATCCATTGTTTTTTTAGAGTTCATTCGACATAATTCGCAAAAACCACTTGACGATTAATATAAAAGTGTGTAATATTGTAAGGGTCAAATCGTTCAAAAAGTTGTCATATTATCATGCGGGTGTAGTTTAATGGTAAAACCTCAGCCTTCCAAGCTGATGTCGTGGGTTCGATTCCCATCACCCGCTCCATACATATTAACTAACGCAGTGTATCGTTACATAGAGAACGATGCATTGCGTTTTTTCTTTATATAAGACTGTGAGCATCAAAAAAATGATGCCTGTTCGGCATCATTTAAGGATATGATAGGATGCTTCTCCACCATGTACTTGCGTAAACATGTTCATAAGCGACTCTGTTAGCCTTTCTGCATTTTGAATGTCTGTAGATGGTCTTAAGTAGATCAACTGAAGTGCTTGTTTAGTATCATTAGTAACTGGTGCACGATCTGAGTCAACAAAAGGACTTCCAAATGCACCATCTTCATCAGATGAGACAATAAGGTTATGTAAGGAATTTAAACGTCCATTTAAGCCCATATATTCCTCAGCATCGCCTCCAAAGCGAATGGTAACGGGGCCATTCAAGCATTTCTGGTCATAAATTCCAATAGGCACTTGATATTGTAGAGAGAAAAAATTATTAATATCAATGGCACTTTGTATGGACGAAAGGTAGTTCTGTTTCTGTATTCTCCTATATAAGGCTTCTACTGATGGACGATACCGGTTAGGGTCCTTACTATTCTTTTTAAAAATTGAGCGCCATTCCTGTATTCCAGGCAGCTCTGTCACAGGTTTATTTTCTAAATCAAAATAAATAGACTCTTGAAATAGCTGGAGTCTCCCTCGTAGCATTTGCGGTGACTCTCCGACAATTATATTCTTATATTCAATTACACCCAGCTTAAAGTTAGGTATTCGTTCTATTATTTCTTGTGAGAGCTGAATTTCCAACCATTCCACCTCCAAATTTCATTTAAATTAGTTTATCATATATAGATGTGCAACAAAAAATTAAAACAATTAATATAAACATCTTTAGGGAAAGGAGGAACTAAACTATGGACGTCAAACAGCTAAAGAAAGAACTCGTTGCCTATAGTAAGGAAA
This sequence comes from Bacillus sp. (in: firmicutes), assembly GCA_039832695.1. Lineage (GTDB taxonomy): Bacteria > Bacillota > Bacilli > Bacillales > Cytobacillaceae > Neobacillus. Next base: position 67,689 of record JBDOMM010000004.1, on the reverse strand, counting down.
TTGGGATTGATAAGATCGGTTTTACAACTGCAGACGTGTTCGATGAATTGAAAAATCGATTAATCAGACAAAAAGAACTTGGCTTTCAATCGGGGTTTGAAGAGCCAGACATAGATAAACGGGTGACCCCTTCTCTATTAATGGAGGAGCCGCGATCCATTATTGCCATTGCTCTTGCCTATCCATCCAAAATGAACGAGCGTGTAGAAGGCAGAAAAGGTGAACGAAGAGGCCTTTTCAGCAGGGCATCTTGGGGCCTTGATTACCATCATATTCTACGTGACAGGCTAAAGAAGCTTGAAGAGTTTATTTTGACGAAGGTTCCAGAAGCAAGGTTAAAATCAATGGTGGATACGGGAGAACTTTCTGATAGGGCTGTTGCAGAACGGGCAGGAATTGGCTGGAGTGGGAAGAACTGTTCTATTATTACACCAGAATATGGATCTTATGTTTATTTGGGTGAAATGATTACAAGTATCCCCTTTGAACCGGATGTACCAATAGAAGACCAGTGCGGCACTTGTACCAAATGTTTAGAGGCATGTCCTACAGGTGCATTAGTCCAAGGAGGACAAATTAATGCACAACATTGTATATCCTTTTTAACACAAACGAAAGAGCTTATTCTTGATGAATTTAGGGACAAGATCGGAAACCGTATTTATGGCTGTGATTCCTGCCAAACGGCATGTCCGGTAAATAAAGGGATAAACTTTCATTTTCACGAAGAAATGGAGGCCAATCCAGAGGTGGCCAAGCCGTTACTAAAGCCGATCTTAAAGTTAAGCAATAGGGAATTTAAAAAGCAGTTTGGTTCTGTTGCTGGCTCTTGGCGAGGTAAAAAGCCGATCCAGCGAAATGCGGTTATTGCGCTGGCTCATTTTAAAGATGATACAGCAGTACCTGACTTAATCGAGGTATTAGAAAATGAAGCAAGTCCTGTGACAAGAGGTACAGCAGCATGGGCTCTCGGAAAAATAGGTGGAGAGACGGCATACACCGCCCTTTTACAGGCAAAAGAGAGAGAGACAGAGAGCGATGTTACAAATGAAATCGACAAAGCATTAAATTTCTTTAAGTAATGGAGAGCGAACCATAATGGTTTCGCTCTTTTCTTAATGAAATCCAACTTTCGTTCATATGTATGAATGAAAGGGGGGAAGCACGGATGATTGAATTGCTCCAAGACCTGTTTGAGAAAAGAGTAAATCAATTTGTTACTGATAAAAGAAGTCACCGGGTATTTTTTCCGAAAGCGGAGAAAAAACAGGAAGCATTAGCTAAAAGGTCTGCAGAAATTGTAAAGGTAAAAGCCACAGGTAAAATTGTGGAGGAGTTTACAGATGAAGAATTCCAAACGGTAAAGTACCTTGCCCACTATCAATATTTAATAAAGCAAAAAGGAATACTTTATATGGAAGAAGAAATAGAAGACAGACTGGCTAAATTCTACAAAGGTGCTCTAGTCATGGATGAAGAAAGAATACCAAAAGAAGATGTTCACTCTCTTCATGATTCAATGGAAACAGACATGGAAGATAAGGAAGAAAGGGTAAGCTATCAATACAATCGCTTAAAAGCCGTGCAATATGCCGAGCGCTGGTGGAATAGCTATAATCCCGCTTATAAAAAATTTGAAGTTGATTGTACAAACTTCATTTCACAGTGCCTTCATACAGGTGGAGCTCCAATGAGAGGGTATCCTAATCGGGGGAATGGTTGGTGGCTACAGAGTAGTAATTGGAGCTATAGCTGGGCTGTAGCGAATTCCTTAAGGCTATACTTAGGGAATTCAAAGGCTGGCCTAAGAGCAAGAGAAGTAAGCAGTCCTGATCAACTGCTATTGGGAGACGTAATATGCTATGACTTCGAAGGAGATGGGCGATACAATCATAATACTATCGTTACAGGAAAGGATGCCAATGGTATGCCTTTAGTGAATGCCCATACCTATAATAGTCGTATGCGATATTGGGCCTACGAGGATTCTTCAGCTTACACACCAAATATAAAATATAGGTTCTTTAGCATTGTCGATTCATAAATGAACATTCTTTGCATGCATTCATTGGGCTTCTTGCAGTGGTTTTCTTTAAAGGAAGGAATGAGAGTGGTATAATTGCTTTTATAGTTTTTTCAACCTGGGGTGAGTTTTTTGGCTATACATGTCGTACTTTATCAACCACAAATTCCTTCTAATACAGGGAACATTGCTAGGACTTGTGCAGGGACTGGTACCCATTTACATTTAATTCGTCCGTTAGGCTTTTCGACTGATGATAAGATGTTAAAGAGGGCAGGACTGGATTATTGGGAACATGTGAATATTACGTATTATGACTCATTAGATGAATTTTACGAAAAAAATGCTGGCGGTGAATTCTTTTATTTAACGAAATACGGACAAAAGCCTCATAGCAGTTTTGATTACAGTGATCCTGAAAAGGAATACTATTTTATCTTTGGACGAGAAACAACGGGTTTACCAAAAGAGGTTATTGAAAATAATAAAGAGGTAAGCTTGAGAATTCCGATGACCAATAATATTCGTTCATTAAATCTTTCTAATACTGCCGCTATTCTTATTTATGAAGCACTTCGTCAGCAAGATTATCGAGACCTGAAATAAACTGTTTGGAGGCCCGGAAATTCTTGGGCCTCTTTTTGCAAAAAGGAAGGGAAACTACTATGAATGATATGATTACAACGATTCTCAATCACCGTTCAATTAGGCATTTTGAGGACAAGCCTTTAACAGATGAACAAATTAAAACCATTGTACTAAGTGCTCAGGCAGCTTCAACCTCGAGTTATATTCAAGCATATTCCATCATAGGAGTGAAGGACAAAGAAAAAAAGAAACAGTTGGCAGAATTAGCGGGTAATCAGGAATACGTTGAAAAAAACGGCCATTTTTTCATATTTTGTGCTGATCTTTATCGCCATACCATTATTGGTAATGAGGAGCAGAAAGATGTTACCCCATCGATAGAGAGTACAGAAAAATTCATGGTTGGTCTCATTGATGCATCCTTAGCTGCTCAAAATGCAGCTATAGCCGCAGAATCACTTGGATTAGGTATATGTTACATAGGTGGGATTCGAAACAAACTAGAAGAGGTAAAGAAGCTTTTAAAGACACCAGAGAGGGTCATTCCATTGTTTGGACTAGCCGTAGGCTATCCTGCAAAAATGACCGATCAAAAGCCAAGGTTACCGTTTGAACATGTTTATCATGAGGATGAATACGAACAGGATATGGGTGTTTATTTGGAACAGCTTCAAGAATATGACCAGCTTATCTCCACCTATTATGAACAGAGAACTGGCGGGAAAAGGAAGGATCGCTGGACAGAGCAAATGGCTAATATGCTTGAAAAACATAATCGGATGTATATGAAAGAATTCATCCAACAAAATAAATTGGATCTACGATAAAAGGCTGCCTTACATGGCAGCCTTTTTTCATGAAAAATTATTTAGTTGAACCGGGCTTATCATTGTAACCTGCAGTGAAGATTGCTGCCAAAAATGTGACCATTACTAAAACAACGATGAATGTGTTCATGTTATGTATTGCCCCCTTCGTCTTATGTATTTTCATTTTTTACCCATATGATTTTATTATATCCTAACTTTAAAAAATGAAAAGTGTAAGATTTCCTGTAACGAATAAAAAAGATAAAGAGTCACTCACATACGCATGTTCAAGTTCATTGGTGCATAGAGTATATTAATCGTCTCTGATTAAGCTACAGGGGGAGGGCCTTATGGATATCTTAAAAAAAATCGAGATGTATCGAGAAGAAGAGGAAAAACTGCGTTGGGAAGGGACATTCGCTGATTATTTACTGATGCTGAAGGAAAAGCCATGGGTAGCACAATCTGCACATTCTCGAGTTTATAATATGATTAAGGATGCAGGGATCGAAGAGGTAAAAGGGACGAAGAAATACAACTTTTTCAGCAATCAATTATTTGGCTTAGAAGAGTCATTGGAGCGTTTAGTGGAAGAATATTTCCATCCTGCAGCTAAAAGGCTGGATGTCAGAAAACGGATTTTACTGCTGATGGGCCCAGTAAGTGGGGGGAAATCTACTTTAGTTACCATGTTAAAAAGAGGTTTAGAAAGTTATTCGCATACCGACAGAGGTTCTGTTTTTGCCATTAAGGGCTGTCCAATGCATGAAGATCCGCTGCACTTAATCCCACATCATTTACGTGGAGACTTCTTTGAAGAATATGGCATTCGAATTGAGGGAAATCTCTCACCGCTTAATATGATGAGACTTGAGCAGGAGTATGGCGGTAGGATTGAAGATGTTCAAGTAGAAAGAATCTTTTTCTCAGAGGATAAGAGAACAGGAATTGGTACATTTAGTCCTTCGGATCCAAAATCGCAAGATATTGCGGACTTAACAGGAAGTATTGATTTTTCAACCATTGCGGAATTTGGTTCTGAATCTGACCCTAGAGCTTATCGCTTTGATGGTGAACTTAACAAAGCTAATCGAGGAATGATGGAATTCCAAGAGATGCTGAAATGTGATGAGAAATTCCTCTGGCATTTACTTTCCTTGACACAAGAAGGAAATTTTAAAGCAGGAAGGTTTGCTCTCATTAGTGCCGACGAGTTAATTGTAGCTCACACGAATGAGACGGAATACCGCTCTTTCATATCTAATAAAAAGAATGAAGCGCTACATTCACGGATTATCGTTATGCCAATTCCTTATAATCTAAAGGTTTCACAAGAAGAGAGAATCTATGAAAAGATGATAAATGAAAGTGATGTATCCGATGTGCATATTGCTCCACATACGTTAAAGGTAGCAGCGATGTTTACTATTTTAACCCGTTTGAAAGAGCCTAAGAAAGGCGATATTGATTTGCTGAAGAAAATGCGCCTATATGATGGGGAGAGTGTGGAAGGCTTTAATGCAGCGGATATAGCTGAACTGAAAAAAGAATATCAAGATGAAGGTATGAGTGGCATTGATCCACGTTATGTCATTAACCGTATTTCATCTACAATTATTCGTAAGGAAGTACCATCTATTAACGCCTTAGATGTTCTGCGTTCATTAAAAGACGGACTTGATCAACATCCATCTATTACTGCAGAGCTTCGTGAGCGTTATATGAATTATATTTCAATTGCCCGAAAAGAATATGATAATATTGCCAAGAAAGAAGTTCAAAAGGCATTTGTGTACTCTTATGAAGAATCTGCCAAAACGTTGATGGACAATTATTTAGACAATGTGGAGGCATATTGTAATAAATCAAAGCTTCGTGATCCATTAACAGGTGAGGAAATTAATCCGGATGAAAAACTGATGCGCTCCATTGAAGAGCAAATTGGGATTTCAGAAAATGCTAAAAAGGCATTTAGGGAAGAAATTTTAATCCGAATTTCTGCGTATGCAAGGAAAGGGAAGCGATTTGATTACAATTCTCATGATAGACTGCGCGAAGCCATTCAGAAAAAGCTGTTTGCTGATCTAAAGGATGTTGTCAAGATTACTACGTCTACAAAAACACCAGATGAGCAGCAGCTTAAGAAAATTAATAACGTCGTTGCACGCTTAGTGGATGAACATGGCTATAATACGACATCTGCGAATGAGTTATTACGTTATGTTGGCAGCTTATTAAACCGATAACTAGGATTAAAATAGGAAGGACTGGCAGAATGATCTGTCAGTCTCTTTTTTTCCATCTACGGAACTCGTCCAATTTTATAGGCGAAACTCCAATTGTCAAAATTATTAGTAAATTATTCTTTGCTCTTGCATAGGATAAAGTAATCCATATTTTAATTGAACTTTTTAATCGGATTATTTTATGTATTGATAGGAAAAAGTGTGCAAGAAGGATTTAATTAATTTCATAAGGAGGGGTTTACATTGTCTGTTAACAATCATCAATTTGTCATTTCAAGAGAAGATTGGTCCCTCCACCGTAAAGGCCACGATGACCAGCAGCGGCATCAGGAAAAAGTCCAGGAGGCAATTCGAAACAATCTTCCAGATCTCATTACTGAAGAGAGTATCATTATGTCTAATGGTCGAGATGTGGTAAAGATTCCTATTCGTTCTTTGGACGAATATAAAATTCGCTATAATTATGACAAAAACAAACACGTGGGCCAAGGTGACGGTGAGAGTCAAGTCGGTGATGTTGTGGCACGTGACGGTTCGAGTGGGCAAAAAGGTCCTGGGAAAGGCCAAGGGGCAGGGGACCAAGCCGGTGAAGATTACTTTGAAGCAGAAGTGTCATTAATGGAGCTTGAGGAAGCACTATTCAAGCAATTAGAGCTTCCAAATTTAAAACGAAAAGAAGAACAGGAGCATCTCGTTGAAAATATTGAGTTCAACGATATCCGGAAAACAGGGTTAATGGGGAATATTGATAAGAAACGAACCATGATGTCTGCATTCAAACGAAATGCTATGAGTGGTAAACCAGCATTTCACCCCATTTACAAAGATGATTTAAAGTTTAAAACTTGGAATGAAGTCGTGAAACCAGATTCAAAAGCTGTTGTCATTGCTATGATGGATACAAGTGGTTCGATGGGAATTTGGGAAAAGTATATGGCCAGAAGCTTTTTCTTCTGGATGACACGCTTTTTAAGAACCAAATATGAAACAGTTGAAATTGAGTTTATTGCTCACCATACAGAAGCAAAAATTGTCACGGAGGAAGATTTCTTTTCAAAAGGAGAGAGCGGTGGAACGATTTGTTCTTCTGCCTACCGTAAAGCTCTTGAAATTATTGACAGCAAATATAATCCACGAAAATTCAACATCTATCCATTCCATTTCTCAGACGGTGATAATCTCACATCCGATAACGCTCGCTGTGTGAAGCTTGTAGAAGAGTTAATGAAGGTATCTAACATGTTTGGGTACGGAGAGGTTAATCAGTATAATCGTCATTCAACGCTTATGTCCGCATATAAAAATATCAAGGATGAACATTTCCGCTATTATATCCTCAAGCAAAAAGCAGATGTCTTCCATGCCATGAAGAGCTTCTTCCATCAGGAAGAATCAAAACAATATGCATAAAAGTTAAACGACAGGTGAAGCACCTGTCGTTTGTTTTTGATTAAAACCGTAATCTTAAGCGAAAAAATGGTGAATAATAATTATAGGTTACCAAACGAGTCTGATTACAATCTAGTATCCGAAATCGCTGAACGGATTTTACCAAGAGAAGCTTTTGCATGTTCTTTGTTTAGGATCATTATGTTCACGTATAGGGCATCAATAAGGCTTAATTGGGCAATACGTGATGCTAATGCTTCGGACCGGTATTCAGTTTCCTCAGAGCTAGTCAAAAGAGCTACATCTACCTTTTGGCTAATTGGTGATTTTGGGAAGCTGGTGATCCCAATTGATTTTGCACCATTCCCTTTGGCTACATTCAAAATATCAAGAGTATCCTTATTTGAGCCTGAATGAGATATAACAACAGCCAAATCCTTCTCTGTTAATTGAGAGGCAGTCATGAGCTGAAAGTGGGAATCGATAAACGCAAATGCTTTAATTCCGGTTCGAATGAACTTATGAAAAGCATCCATTGCAATAACAGCCGAACCTCCAGTTCCATAAAAATGTACTCTTTCAGCTGTATGAATCATTTTGACAGCCTTTTGAATTGACTCACTATCTTGAAGCTGCAACGTATTCTCAAGGGTTCTAATATTTGATTTAAATACTTTTTCGGTGACAGCCTTTTCATTATCCTCTTCAGTAATTTCCTCATGAATTTGCTGGATAGGCGTAATGATTTCTGAGGCTAGCGCAATTTTCATTGCCTGGTATCCTTTAAATCCTATTCGTTTACAAAATCGGAAAACAGTCGCATCGGCCATTCCAAGATCTTCAGCAACTTCGTTTATTGTACTGTGAATGATTTTTTCAGGATTATTTAATATAAAATCGGCAATCTGTTTTTCCTTTTCGCTCAATCTGGCATAGTAAGAGCGTATTTTACTTATGCAGCTCATCTGCAACCCTCATTTTTTATTTGATTTAAATAAATTATAACATAGAAGGAATGTATGAAAAAAAATTTCTTCAAATCAATTGCAGAAAGAAATTTTTTTGATTATAGTATTAGAAGATGAAAAAATATTTCACGAAGGGAACATAAAAATGAAAATTGGATTAGTTGGTTTAGGAAAAATGGGATTTAGTTTAGCATTAAATTTATTAGATCATAAACATGAGGTTGTAGCTACTGATGTAAATACAACAGCAGTCGAAGAAATATCTAAAAAAGGCGGACATGGTGTTAGTACATTAGCAGAACTAGTAGCTGCACTACCATCACCAAGAGCAGTGTGGGTGATGGTACCAGCTGGTGAAATTACGAATAACGTACTTAAAGATCTTAAGGAATTACTAACAGCTGATGATATTGTCATCGAAGGTGGAAATTCTCATTATAAACAGTCAATAGAACGTGGAAAAGAGTTTGCTGAAAAAGGAATCCATTTCTTAGATGTTGGTACTAGTGGAGGCGTGGACGGTGCTAGAAATGGTGCATGTACCATGATCGGTGGAAATAAAGAAGCATTCCAACATGTAGAGGAAATCTTTAAAGATATTTGTGTAGAAAATGGTTATCTTTATGCGGGTGAAAGTGGAAGCGGCCATTTCTTAAAGATGATACATAATGGGATCGAATACGGAATGATGCAGGCAATTGCTGAAGGATTTGACTTGCTTGAAAAGAGCCCGTTTGATTATGACTATGAGCAGGTTGCAAGGGTTTGGAGCAATGGGTCTGTTATCCGCTCTTGGCTAATGGATCTAACACAAAATGCCTTCTCAAAAGATGCGAAGCTTGAAGGAATCAAAGGAATTATGCATTCATCTGGTGAAGGAAAATGGACAGTAGAAACAGCATTAGACCTTCAAACCGCTTCTCCAGTTATCGCATTATCTCTCATGATGAGATATCGCTCATTAGAGGATGATACATTTACTGGAAAAGTGGTAGCTGCATTAAGAAATGAATTTGGCGGACATGGTGTAGTAAGCAAATAAAATATATATTTTTAAATGAGTAGAAAACAACAGATGCGTGTGCATCTGTTGTTTTTATTTACACCAAAAACCTTTTTCTTTTCATTCAGACGTTTATTACCATTCATAGTTCTTTACAAATAATAAAAAATAAGAAGGTAAGAAAACTTTTTTAGAAAAAGGGGGTTTTTCGATTGATAAAGAAATCAGCAGGTATTATTTTAACTGCAGCCCTTACCATGGGGTTAGCAGCTTGTAATAATGATCGCAATAATATAAATGACCGCGATCAGGTGGGAATGAACATTGACCGAAATGATAACATCCTTGATGTTCGTAACGGTCGGGATGATGGTATTGATCACAATGGTCCACTTACGGAGGACTATACCAATACAAATAATAGCCAAAGTGATACGGACAGAAATTGGTTCAATGATAAACGCAAAATTAAAAGAAACAATGATGATATGATTTCTGCCTACCAAACAAATATGGACAGTAATCAATATCCTCATACAAGAGCAGTATTAGTACGCGATGCAAAGTATCAATTCGTTCAAGTTGATCCAAAACAGGGCTGGGCAGGGATTATAAATCAAATCCAGCCATATATTCAACAACAATTGCCAGGTGGCCAAGCACCAGCGGGTCAGCCATCACCAGAACAAACACAACCTGCGCCTAAACAGACAACACCGATGGCACCAAAGCCGGCTCAGCCAGCACCAGCAGCTCCTGCACCAACACCTGCACCAAAACAGGCTCAGCCTGCTGCACCTGCACCAAAACAGCCGGCAACAACAAAGGCACCTGCTACTGGTGCAGTAAGTCAATATGTACAACAGGTAATTGACTTAACAAATGCACAGAGAAGTAAAAATGGGCTCCCTGCTTTGAAAGCAGATACACAGTTAAACGGAGTAGCCCAAAAGAAAGCAGAGGATATGCAACAAAACCATTATTTTTCACATACAAGTCCAACTTATGGATCACCGTTTGACATGATGAGAGACTTTGGTGTGACGTATAAATCAGCAGGTGAAAATATAGCACAAGGGCAACCAACGCCACAAGAAGTGGTTACTGCTTGGATGAATAGCGAAGGCCACCGCAAAAACATTCTAAGCCCTAACTTCACTCATATCGGGGTTGGTTATGAAGGAGCAGGCAAACATTGGTCACAAATGTTTATTGGTAAATAAAACAGGTATGAAAATTAAGGCTGACTCCATGTCTCATGAGTCAGCCTTAATTAGCTTTCGAATCATTTAATTTCATGAAGGAGGTTAAGGCAGGAAATTCGAACTGAAAGATGGTACCCTTCTCGACTTCGCTCTCGACCCAAATGGCTCCATCCATCGCACGTACAATACTATACACTACCATCATACCAAGACCAGTTCCGTTTTTACCTTTAGTCGAATAAAATGGTTCTCCTAATCGGTCGAGTTGTTCCTTTGTCATACCCACTCCAGTATCCTGTATATTAATTGTAATACTGCTTTGGTTATATTCCGTTGATATTGTTAAATATCCACCATTTGGCATGGATTCAATGGCGTTTTTAAGTACATTGATAAAGCATTGTCGGAATTTCTGTCTATCTCCTTGTATAAAACCGATTACTGAGAAATCTGTAATAATCTCTACTGAATTCTGGTGAGCTAAAGGCTTAAGGATATTAATGATTTGCCTTAGTTCACTTTTTACATTCAGCTCTTCAAAAGTTTCAAGAGCAGGTTTAGCAAAAGTAAGGTAATCTTGGATCACTCTTTCTGCGGAAAGTAATTCTTCTTTTACAATCGATAAGTATTCCTTCCGCTTTTGTCTAGATAGGTAATCATCCTGTAGCAGCTGAACAAAGCCGCTGGCGGCTGTCAGGGGATTTCGAATTTCATGAGATATGGCTGCTCCCATTTGCTCTACTGCTTTTAATTTTTCTGCTTTAATTAGCTGTTGGCGCATTTCGGTATTTTTTTTAACGAATTCAATGGAGTAGGAAATGATACCAGTTCCGAGTGATGGTATTACTAAATAGGCGAACCAAGCATCAAACCAGTAAGTGTGAGTATTGATAAAGCTCATTCCAAAGACAGTAATGATTCCAAGGACCATGCTCATACATACAGTAACGAATATTCGGCGTGAAGGAACCTGCTTCCAAAACCAAGGATACATTCGCCAAAAAATAATGATAAGTGGTGCAAATAGGATAGCTGTTTGAAGAAGACCTAAATTGAATCCATAGAAGCTTCTTAAAATGATAAGTGATAAGACAAGTATAGGTCCGATTCCTACATAAAGACCACCAAGGACTAAAGGGATAATTCTTAAATCATACCTAGAGTCTGGAACCGGATTATAGGAGAATTGAATACATAGCCATAGCATGGCTATGAATAGCAATATTAATGAGGGTTTAGATAGGAATTTTTTTCTATTTTTTTCGAACACGAGAACACAGAAAAATAACAGTATGATTAAAAGGGAGAGATTTAAGAATAGGTGTTTCGTAATTTCCATACACATCACCGTCCAAAAAGGCTCATAGGAAAATTTTACAGGTTTTCCCCAAATTATACAACAAAATTCGCTAAATTTTTAGAAAGTTATACAAAAAGCATGTTTCTATAACAAAAAGGCCTCCTAAGGAAGCCTTTTTATTTATACTGTGAGGGAGTCTTTACTAAATTCTTTTGCAGCAAGTCTTGCATCTTCTTTTGCTTTTTTCAATATTTCAGGTACTTTCTGTGGGTATAGATCGAAGCCTTCAGCGATGACTGAATCCATCACTTCGATACCAAGGAAATTAAGGGCAATTCTTAAATAACGGTCGCCTGATTCCATTTCTTGCAGTGGAGTCCCTGTATATTGACCACCTCTTGTCTGAATATGAATGGCTTTTTTATTAGTTAAAAGACCTTTTGGTCCGTTTGCTGTATGTGCAAAGGTTTTCCCAGCAATAAATAGGTTGTCTAAAAAGGCCTTTAATACTGCGGGAGAGTTTAAATTCCACATGGGCGAAACAAAGACATAATAATCATGAGAGATAAATTCATCAGCAAGCCTGTGCATTTTTAAGATTTTTTCTCTTTCCACCTCGGACAATTGATCTAATGTATACCCGTACCCAGCTAATTTTCCTCTGGCAAAAACCAAATCTGCATCCATTTGAGCAAAATCTAACGAAAACAAATCTATTCTTGTGAGCTCTACTTCAGGGCGTTCCTGTTGGTAAGTTTCAAGGAATGCTTCACCAATTTGAAGCCCCTTTGATTTTTCAAGACCTTTGGGGTTTGCTGTTACATATAGTAATTTTTTCACCCATAACACACCTTTTAAAAGTATTTTAACTTCTTAATCACATTATAGAGAAATTCGCTTTGTTCAATATTGAACAAAAGGTGACGTTCTTGAACATTACGTGTCTGTTTATAGGAGAAAAGCAGCTTAAGAAGTCTTTCTTTTATATATAAAATTTAATAAGTGTTATACTTTTAAAAAGAGCCAAACTATAGAAGATTAGAATTATGATGATGAAATAATCAAATGAATGGAAAGGGGAATTACAATGACAAAACAACAAATCGGTGTAATTGGTTTAGCAGTAATGGGAAAAAACCTCGCTTTAAATATTGAAAGCCGAGGTTATTCTGTTGCTGTTTATAACCGCTCCTATGATAAAACTGAAGCGTTTCTAAAGAATGAAGCAGAAGGAAAAAACTTTGCCGGAGCAGAGACGGTTGAAGAGTTTGTAAACTTGTTAGAGAAGCCAAGAAAAATTTTATTAATGGTAAAAGCAGGGACTGCAACGGATGCTACTATTGACTCTTTAAAACCTTATTTAGAAGAAGGAGATATTCTAATTGATGGCGGGAATACCTTTTTTCAAGATACTATTCGTCGGAATAAGGAGCTCGAAACAGCTGGTTTTCATTTTATTGGGACTGGTGTCTCCGGGGGAGAAGAAGGTGCATTAAAAGGTCCTGCTATCATGCCAGGCGGAAAAAAAGAGGCTTATGAACTGGTGCAGCCAATCTTTGAAGCTATTTCAGCTAAAGTGGAAGGTGACCCTTGCTGTACATATATTGGCCCAAATGGAGCCGGCCATTATGTGAAAATGGTGCATAATGGGATTGAATATGGTGATATGCAATTAATTTCTGAGGCCTACTTTATACTAAAAAATGTCCTCGGTTTAAGTGCGGAAGAACTTCACCAGGTTTTTGCTGATTGGAATAAAGGAGAATTAGATAGTTATTTAATAGAAATAACAGCAGACATTTTTACAAAGGTGGATGAGGAGACTGGTAAACCGCTAGTGGATGTCATTCTTGATACTGCTGGTCAAAAGGGAACAGGCAAATGGACAAGCCAAAATGCCTTAGATTTAGGAGTACCGCTACCCATCATTACAGAATCTGTATTTGCTCGATTTATCTCGGCAATGAAGGATGAGCGTGTGAAAGCAAGTAAAATCCTAAATGGACCAGGCGTTCGTCCATTTGAAGGAAACAAGGAAGAACTTATTGAAGCGATTCGCAAGGCTTTGTATATGAGTAAAATTTGTTCCTATGCACAGGGATTTGCGCAAATGCGTGTCGCATCAGAAGAATATGATTGGAATCTTCGCTATGGAGATATTGCTATGATTTTTAGAGGAGGATGCATTATACGTGCGCAGTTCCTCCAAAAAATTAAGGATGCCTACGACAATAATCCTGAACTAGCCAATCTTTTATTAGACCCTTATTTTAAAGAAATTGTTGAAAACTATCAGGGCTCATTACGACAAGTGGTCGGTATGGCAATTGAGCGTGGAATTCCGGTGCCATCCTTTGCAAGTGCGATCGCTTACTATGATAGCTATCGTACAGAGACACTTCCAGCCAATCTGTTGCAAGCTCAACGAGACTATTTTGGCGCACACACTTATCAACGGGTGGATAAAGAGGGAGTGTTCCACACAAATTGGATGGAGTAATGACAATTATTTAATACAAAAGGCTGCCTCATTTGAGACAGCCTTTTATCTTTATACCCACTTAATCTCTTGCAATAATTCCTGTCTAAACAATTGGATTAAAAATTCATTATAAAAATCAGATCTTACAATGATTTGATAGTTGTTATTAGGATGGATGTAATAATGGATATCTGTTAACACCTTATTATCTTCAAAGTATTCTCGTACTTTTTTAAGGCCTTTTTTTAGGTTGGTATCCGATAATGTAATCGTAAATTCAATATCCTCACCGTTAGCGGTTTCCGTTATATCGAGAAGCTGGGGGTTATACTTATATTCTACTTTCATCATACTCCTCCTACATTAGATATCTTAAGTACACGTATGCCGTAGCAATTAAAATTGATAGAATCATGAGTGGGAAAGCAATTAATAGGAATTTACCAAATGTAATGTGGTGTCCTTCTTTAGCTGCCAAGCCGGCTACAATGACATTGGCGCTTGCACCAATCAATGTTCCATTCCCACCTAGACATGCTCCTAGTGATAAACTCCACCATAGTGGTTCTAAATTATTGACCCCTAGTTCACCCATATCTTTAATCATTGGAATCATGGTTGCGACAAACGGAATATTATCGATAAACGCTGATGCAATCGCACTAACCCATAGAATTAAGATCGACGTGGATGCAACATTTCCCCCTGTAAGATGAACCGAGTAATCTGCAAGCAATGATATTACTCCTGTTTCAATCAATCCTGAAACGAGTACAAACAATCCAATGAAGAAGAAAATGGTTGTCCATTCGACTTTCGCAAACGACTTGTCTAAATATTTCTCACCAGTAATGAGAAGTAGTAGAAAGGCGCCTGCTAACGCTACTGTTGCTGATTCGATATGAAATAACTGATGCAGGAAAAATCCTAAAATAGTTAAGGAAAGTGCAACTAACGACTTAATAAGAAGTTTGCTGTCTGTGATTTCTTCCTTTTCATCCAGGTCCATTAAACTTGCCTTCAATTCGGCTGATGTACGAAGCTGCTTTCTATAAATGACTGCTAATATTGCAATATTAACAAACAAGATAAAAAATGATATTGCTGTAAGATTGTTAATAAAGGCCATAAAAGTTAACTCTTTTACTGCGCTTCCAAGCATGATATTTGGCGGGTCACCGATAAGAGTAGAAGTTCCTCCAATATTTGAAGCGATGATCTCTGTTATTAAAAAGGGTATTGGATTTACTCGTAATTGTCTAGTGATACTAAAGGTTACAGGCACCATTAATAGGACGGTAGTTACGTTATCTAGAAAGGCTGAACCTAAAGCAGTAATGATGCCAAGGGCAAGTAATATTTTTAATGGGTCTCCTTTCACTTTTTTCGCTGCCCAAATCGCTATGTATTTGAATAGACCTGTCTCGGAGGTAATGGCGACAATAATCATCATTCCTGTTAGCAATCCGAGAGTATTAAAATCAATATGGTGGAGGGCCTTCTCCTGACCGACAATACCCAGTAAAACCATCATGATTCCGCCGGCCATGGCAATAATAGTACGATGGATTTTTTCTGTAACGATAAAGGCGTATGTGATAAGAAATACGCCAATTGCAATGATAGCTTGTGTTGACATGATCGACCTCTTCTCCCATTTTTTTACTGATGAAAAATAGAAAAGGAGCCCGTTTTGACAGACTCCACCTAAAATTCACCGAATATATTATTACCTTTATTTTATAAAAGTATACAAGGAAAGTAAAGGGGGGATTAATCTAAAAATTTTGTTAACTCTCCGATAATTATTCTAGAGGCCCAATTTTTTTATAAAGTCTACGGTTTCCTGATGTTCTGGTTTTAATAATTGATATAGGCCCTTATCAGTTGGAACAAGTGATTTACCTGAATCATCAGCAATAGGAAGAGTTTGGGCCTCACCATCAATCACTTTCCATTTTCCTGCAGATTTCTTTAATTTTAGGTCAATGATTCCCAGTCGGCTACCAAAAGCGCCAGCCATAACAACAGGCTTTCCGTTAATTTTTCCTTTCTCCATGTTGGTATGGGGAAGATGCTTATAAACAGGCCCTGGGAACACACTATGGGAATGCCCAGACAAAACCGCATCAATTCCCGGTATTTTGGTTAAGTAGTAAACGGCATCTTCAGATTCTGGGTTATAGGGTTCACTGCTAATTCCAGTATGTGCAAGAGCAATAATGATATCGGCACCCTTAGCTTTCATAATTGGAACAAACTCCTTGGCAGAATCCATAATTGGTTTAGCAAATACCTTTCCTTCCAGATTCGCCCTGTCCCACTTCATGATCTGTGTAGGCATAAACGAAATGACTCCAACCTTTAACTCATGCTTTAGGCCATTTCTATCCACTACAGTCCTTTTCAGAATGACGTATGGAGTAAAATAGGGGGTATTACTTTTTACTGAATATACATTTGCATTTAAAATAGGCATCTTTGCTCCTTTTAGAGCAGCGTGTAAAAATTTTAAGCCATAATTAAATTCATGGTTACCGACGGCTATCGCATCATACTTAAGGTAATTGAAGGCCCTGTATACAGGGTGAATCTTTCCTTTATGGATTCCTCGTATTCTTGCCAGATATTCTCCAAGAGGATTTCCTTTTAGATGATCACCGTTATCAAACAGTAAGGAATTATCAGCTTCTTTCCTTGCTTTACGGATGAGGGTGGCAGTCTTTACAAGTCCAATTCGATTGTCCACTTTTGTCTGATAATAGTCATAGTTAAGAAGTGAGGCATGCAGGTCAGTTGTTTCGAGGATTCTCAAATGGACAATTTCTTGCTTATTTGGCGTTGCTTCCTCTGCGTAAGTTAGTGAGGAACCAGTGGCCATAAAAAGAGAAATAGATATAAGAAAAAGCGTGAGCCCTTTCATCTTCACTAAGAAAACCTCCCTCAAAATTTAGTTGGAATTTGGTAAACTTAGTATTTGTTTTCTTTTAAGAAATATGAGGGGAAACGATTGAAAGAAGTTCATCTCTTCTGAACTTCTTTTTTGCTTTTATGACAATCATGTGAAGTGTGACTTTAGTCAAAGCAATGTTGAAAAAAGGTTGCTTATAATAAGAATAGAAATAGATGGAAATTTTTATTGATTAATTTTGGAAACGCTTACAAAAGGGAATGGGTGTGACGTATGAAGTGAATCCAAATAGAAGAATAACCATTTTGTCTGGCCATTTTGGGAGCGGCAAAACCGAAATTGCAATTAATATGGCTTTAACAGAGAGACAGCTCCATGAAAAAGTAGCAATAAATGATTTGGATATAGTGAATCCTTATTATCGCTCCAGGGATGTTGCACGCGTTTTTCAGCAACATGGTATTGAATTAATTTGTCCAAAGAAAAATTTAGCCACTGCTGATCTCCCTATTGTCTCTGGTGAAATGTACCGTGTACTACATGACTATAGATACAGGTTAATTGTTGACGCAGGCGGTGATAAGGACGGAGCCACTGCATTAGGACAGTATTTTCACGAATGGAAGGATTATAATCCAGACTTACTATTCGTTCTAAACGCAAATCGCCCATATGTCAGTTCGTTAGAGGGAGCAATGTATACCATAGGTCAAATTGAAAAAGCCTCCCGTTTAAAGGTAACAGGTATTATTAACAATTCGAATATATCAGCAGACACCACTATGAATGACATCGAAAAAGGCTTAGAGCTTAGTGAAAAGTTGGCAAATATACTTGAGATACCTTTACTCTATTCAACTATTTCCTCCCATTTGAAAGAAGAAGCTAAAGAATTCTCCAAAACTCATAAGGTTATTTTTATCAATAGATTTATGAAATTACCCTGGGAATGTTAAAGGAGGGATTAACCTTGGAAAAGAGAGTTGTATTTAATGAGGAAATCTGTAAATCATGCGGGTTATGTGTTCAAGTTTGTCCGACAAATGTTATTTTTCTTTCAGACTATTTAAATGGAAAAGGATATCGTCCTGCTACCGTGGTTGACCAAGGGCATTGTATTAGTTGTGCAAAATGTGCACAAATTTGTCCAGATTCAGTTATTTCGGTATACAGACCCGTGAAAATTTTGCAGAATGTGTGATTTGAAAGGAGTTTTATCCATGGGGAAAGTGTTAATGAAAGGAAACGAAGTAATTGCGGAGGCAGCCGTCCATGCTGGTTGTAAATACTTTTTTGGCTATCCAATCACACCGCAAAGTGAGCTTGTTGCCTACATGGCAAGAAGACTACCAGAAGTAGGGGGATTGTTTCTTCAAGCAGAGAGCGAGATCGCCGCTATTAATATGGTATATGGGGCAGCAGGAACAGGTGTAAGGGTGATGACTTCCTCTTCCAGTCCAGGCTTCAGCTTAAAGCAAGAGGGAATTTCTTATTTAGTGGGTTCCGAGCTTCCTGCTGTCATTTGTAATATCGTGCGTGGCGGTCCAGGCTTAGGTAATATTCAGCCTGCCCAATCTGATTATTTCCAGGTTACAAAAGGCGGTGGACATGGCGATTACAATATCCCCGTTTTGGCACCGGCAAGTCTGCAGGAAATTGTGGAATTAACACAGGATGCTTTTGATATTGCTGACCGTTACCGGACACCTGTTATTTTGATGGGTGACGGCATGCTCGGGCAAATGATGGAGCCTGTGGAATTTGTTGAACGACATAAAGCGCAAGAGGAAACCAAAGAGTGGGCTACCACTGGAACAAGAGGGGATGGAGGTCCAAAAATTATTACATCCCTTGAGCTAGATGCAGAAAGTCTAGAACAGCGTAATTGGAAACTTCAGCAAAAATTCGCCAGAATAAAAGAAAATGAAGTTCGGTTTGAAACGTACCTAATTGATGATGCAGATTATATTATGGTAGCCT
Organism: Bacillus sp. (in: firmicutes); assembly: GCA_039832695.1. Lineage (GTDB taxonomy): Bacteria > Bacillota > Bacilli > Bacillales > Cytobacillaceae > Neobacillus. The sequence continues at coordinate 48,785 of JBDOMM010000004.1, read as the reverse complement.
TTGGAACCGTAGCTAGGATTACGATGAATGCAATTAATAAAGCTAGAGCTGCGGGAGTCAAGGTTGGTATGATTAGACCCATTACTCTTTGGCCATACCCAGAGCAACCATTTATTGAAACAAGAAACCAAGTAAAAGCTTATATCTCAGTAGAAATGAGTGCCGGTCAAATGATTGAGGATGTACGACTAGCAGTTAATGGTCACGCTCCAGTAGACTTCTTCGGCAGGACAGGAGGAGTTGTACCGACTCAGGAGGAAATTTACGAAAAGATTGTAACGGTTGCTGGGGGTGTGAACGTATGACAATGAAGACAGTTTTTAAGAAAACGACGGGGATGACTGAAAAACCTACACATTATTGCCCTGGGTGTACACATGGTATCATCCATCGTCTTGTAGGTGAGGTACTTGAAGAAATGGGTATTCTCGAAGATACCATTGGTGTAGCTTCAGTAGGATGTTCCGTGTTATCGTACGAATATTTTAATTGTGATATGACACAGGCCGCGCATGGCCGTGCACCAGCAGTGGCGACGGGTGTAAAGCGAGTTCTCCCTGACCGGTTTGTGTTTACTTATCAAGGCGATGGCGACCTTGCTTCCATTGGGATTAGTGAAGTGATTCATGCGGCTGCAAGAGGAGAGAATATCACTGTCATTTTTGTTAATAATGCGATTTACGGAATGACAGGAGGACAAATGGCGCCGACCACTTTGATTGGTCAAAAAACAGCGACAACACCGTTCGGGAGAATAGAAAGTGTTCAAGGCTCACCAATTCGTGTATCAGAAATGCTTGCAACTCTTGACGGTGCTGCTTACATCGAGCGTGTATCTTCACACGACGTTCCACATATAATCAAAGCTAAAAAAGCGATTCGCAAAGCATTTGAAACACAGAAAAAAGGCCAAGGGTTTTCAATGGTTGAAGTGCTATCGACGTGCCCGACTAACTGGGGTCTTGATCCGCAAGAATCACTTGATTGGGTGAAAGAGAATATGATTCCTGTTTATCCTCTTGGTGTATATAAAAGTAAAGAGGGAGGGAAGTAACCGATGCTTGAGGAAATAATTATTGCAGGCTTTGGCGGCCAGGGTGTCATGTCAATGGGACAGCTTATTGCCTATGCTGGAATGCTGGAAGGGAAGGGAGTTTCATGGCTTCCTTCCTATGGACCAGAGCAAAGGGGTGGGACAGCTAATTGTGCTGTCGTAGTCAGCGATCAACCGGTGGCTTCTCCCCTTGTTACAAGCCCAACTACAGCCATTGTTTTAAATAATCCTTCCTTTGACAAGTTTGAACCAAGGGTTCGTCAAGGAGGACTCTTACTTCTGAATTCTTCATTAGTCGTTAGATCCTCTGAACGCGAGGATATTAAAACGATTGAAATCAACGCTACCGATATGGCTAATGATTTAGGAAATTCTCGTGTAGCGAATATGGTATTATTAGGAGCTTTTTTGGAGGAGACGAAGATCGTTTCGGAGGAGGCCATTATTGAGTCATTAAAGAAGGTCCTTTCATCAGATAAACACCATTTACTAGAAGTGAATGAGAAGGCTTTGAAAAAGGGAGCATCCCTAATTGGGGCCAGAATATCTTAATGCGAAAGCCAGTCGTGCATGCGGCTGGCTTTTTTTGTAATGCATTAGAATGCGGTACTAGTTTAAGAGAGCAGAGCCCGTGAAGGAGAAAATAGAGGTTACTTGGTAACTAGTCGTAGCGACTAGTGCCCGTGAAGGAGGAAAAAGAGAGAGAACGGTAACTAGTGGCAAGGACTAGTGCCCGTGAAGGAAGAAAAAGAGAGAGGACGGTAACTAGTGGCAAGGACTAGTGCCCGTGAAGGAAGAAAAAGAGAGAGGACGGTAACTAGTCGTAGCGACTAGTGCCCGTGAAGGAGGAAAAAGGGAGAAAACGGTAACTAGTCGCAAGGACTAGTGCCCGTGAAGGAAGAAAAAGAGAGAGACGGTAACTAGTCGCACTGACTAGTGCCCGTGAAGAAGAAAAAAAAGAGAAAACGGTAACTAGTAACACTGACTAGTCCCCGTGAAGCGAGCAAAAGAGAGTGAACGGTAATTAGTCAGGGGATCCAATCCCAAAAAAGCAAAAAATTAATAAAATGTAGATTTTGTGACAATAAATAGTAAGTGATATGGCTCACTTAATTGAAAATCATTTTCAATTAAAATAAAAATAGAACATAACTAAGGAGGCATTATTCATGGAAAGGAATTCTGTTAAGTCATATATGGAATATAGTGAAGAAAGATTTACAAAGAGAGTTGTTTATAAAAAAGGAGAAACAACAGCTTTTGTACTTAATTTTTTCCCAGGTCAACAACTACCAACACATAAACATCCAGGTACAGAAGTGTATATTTTTGTAGTAACAGGAACGGGAACAATCATGATTGATGGCAAGGAAACGGAAGTGTCTGAAGCAGATTTAATTCATGTAAACAGTGAAGAAGAAATGTCCTTTAACAATAACGGTAATGAACCCGTAAGCCTGTATGTGGTATTAAGTAAAATTCCAAGTGAAAATTATGCTAAGAATATTTAAAAAATCGCCAGCCTAAATAAACTAGGCTGGCTTTTTCTTTTGTTTAAGTTGTATTTTATTTTTTAAGCCAAAAAACCACCAATTCCAATCCCCTAATAACTTCATCAAGGCTGGAACTAGAACCATTCTAACAATTGTGGCATCAATAAAAATGGCTATTGCAATCCCTACGCCCAGTTGCTTAACTGGCATGACACCGGTAAAAGCAAATGCTCCAGTTACAACGATCATAATCGCTGCTGCTGAAGTAATAATTTTACTCGTGAAGGTTAAGCCTGAAATGGTGGCTACATTGTTGTCACCTGTTTTTAAATAAAACTCCTGAATCCGTGAAATTAAAAATACTTCATAATCCATGGACAGCCCAAAGACAAGGCTGAAAACAAAAACCGGTAAAATCAAGGCAATTTCCACAGGAGTAACTCCAAAATGACCTTGCTGAAAAATCCATACCAATATTCCGAAGGTACAACCAAGGCTTAAAATATTCATTAGGATTGCCTTAATTGGGATAAGGATTGAACGGAACGCCGCCATTAATATAAAGAAAGTAGAAATGACAATTAAAAGTAATCCGTAGGGAGCCTTTTGAAATATTTCTGAAAATATTTCCTCCTCGAATTTGATCTGACCACCAAGATATGTTTTGAATCCCAAATCTTTTTTGGACCAGTTATTTACCCATTGTCGTGCTTTTGCAGAATGCTCACTCGTTTTTAGATATACTTCCAAAAGGATTTTATTGTCTCTTATAAAATAGTTCATAACTGGACCGACTTTGGTTTGGTCCCCATTGGTAAGAAGTTGCTTTAGTTGAACAGGATCTTTAACACCGGTTACGGAATAGGGTGAGTCCACCGAATATACAAGGTGATCCTTTTCTAATTTATGTATCACTCGGCTTACTTTATCTAAATTATTTGATTCAAGAATATTTCCTTTGGACTCAAGAACAATAGTTACTTTTTTCTCATCCCGCTTTTCTGCTGCTATAAAATGTTCTTTAAAGGTTTCTAAAGCCACTCTTGAAGGATATTTAGGCGGGAGGGATTCTGTCCCAGGGATCGCTAATACCATTTGTTTTACTGGGATGAGTCCAATTAATAGTATAACAAGAGCTGAGCAAGTCATTAGTATCGGGTACCGCATTACAAACTTTGCAAAGCTGTGCCAAATACTTATCTTATGATTAGTGATTCGAAGGATACTAAATTTATTGACTTTCTTTCCTAATATAGCTAGTAAGGAAGGCAGAAAGGTTAACGCACAGAATGCAGAGAGAAATACTACAGTCATGCCGCCGAGGGCTACATTTTGAAAAATATCAATTTTTATAAACCAAAGGCCTGATAATCCAATAAAAACACATAATCCTGAAAAGATTATGGAGCGTCCCGCGGTAATAACCGTAATTTTAATAGCCTCTTGGACCGATTTCGTTTCTAATTCTTCTTTGTAGCGGTTGATAAACAAAAGGGCGAAATCAATACTTAAAGCAAGGCCAATCATGGGAACAATGTTTAAAATAAAGATAGACAAATCTATTTTATAACTAAAAAAATAAACTGTCCCCATTGTGGTTAATATTGAGACAATACCGATTACAATTGGTAATGATGCAGCAACAAGGCCCCCAAAAGAAAGGATTAACACCATTAAAGCAATAGGAAGTCCGATCATTTCCGCTTTTGCCAAATCCTCTTGACTAGCTACATTCAGATCCTGAACAATTATTGGTTCACCAGTCATGGTGACCTTTAGTCCCTTTTTATTGTAAAGGATATCCTTTAGTTGGTTAATTTCATTCCCGAGATTTTCCGCTTTTTTGTTAAATGTTAAAAGTCCATAAGCCACATTTCCTTTTAGCATTCCTTCTCTTTCTAAGGGAGATATTTTTTGCCTTGCAGTTTTAAAAGGGTGTAAATTGTTATAAGTATCTTGAATAAATTCATGAAACTTCTCGTCACTAATTGTTTGCTCCTTTTCAAAAACAAGGATAATCGATGACTTAGCCTGTCCAAAATCATCTTCAAGGAGCTTCCTTGTTTCACTATACTCTCCTTTATATTCAAATCCATTTCCGCTTAACACAGTAGGTAATTTAGAGGCGAAAAATCCAAAAAAGGCGATGGCCGTAATCCAAACTAACAATACCCATTTTCTATAGGTGTATAGAAAATTCCCGAATTTCTCCATATGATATCCTCCTTTAGTTTTACTATTTCCTTCTTTCGTCAGTATCATATTACGATAAAATGTTCATTAGTGGTTTTACAAATGTAAAGTAATTATGGACTCCCTCCTATTTTTTGTTACAATAAAGAAAATATTTAACTTTTAGGTGATAAAGGTGGATAAAGAAAAGATCAGTAAAGTTATTGAAGCGGCTAAATTATATTATTTATTGGACTATAATCAAAATGAAATAGCAAAGATCCTGGGGGTGTCTCGTCCAACTGTTTCAAGGTTACTGCAGCAAGCGAAAAGTGATGGAATTGTTCAAATTACGATCATGGATCCTACTGAAGATGTTGAAAATTTAAGTGCGCAATTAGAAAAGAAGTTCAATTTAAAGAAAGCAATCGTGACCTCTATTCCTCAATATGATGATCATATCATTAAAAACTATCTCGGTGAAAAGGCAGCTTTATTTCTTGATGAAATAGTTAAGGATGATGACATTATTGGGGTAACTTGGGGAACAACGCTTTACCATGTTGCCACGGAACTGAAGCAGAAGTTTGTAAAAAACGTAAAAGTAGTTCAATTAAAAGGTGGAGTAAGCTACGCAGAAACAAATACGTATGCTTCTGAAATTTTATATCTGTTTGGGAAGGCATATAATACTGCCCCACACAATCTTCCATTACCCGCCATTGTTGATCATGTGGTTGTTAAACAGGCAATGGAGGCTGACCGACATATCCGGAAAATACTTGAACTAGGAAAGCAAGCTAATATTGCCATGTTCACAATGGGGCCAGTTAAAACAGATTCTTTATTATTTCAATTAGGGTATTTTACAGAGAGTGATTTAGAATCACTATATGGAAGTGCGGTAGGGGATATTTGCTCACGATTCTTTGATAAGGATGGAGAAATTTGTAATAAGAGCTTGAATGAAAGAACACTTGGGATAAACCTTAATGAATTAAGAAAAAAAGAATATTCTATCTTGGTAGCTGGCGGCCCTAATAAGATTGATGGGATTTACGGTGCATTAAAAGGTAAATACGCAAATGTTCTTATTACTGATCAATTCACCGCAAAATTTTTACTCGACAAATAAAAATAGAAAATAAGACTGTCCTAAAAAGCATATTGGGCAGTCTTTTTGTCTATATTATGAACGTTGTTTTACATTTGTTCACAAAAGTATTTACAAATGTTCACACTCTTGGTATAGTTACATTGTGATAAAAAAACTATTAATCTTTTATATAAATTGATAAAAATGAACTTGGAGGAATTCAAAATGACTCAAAATGTCGTGAGAATGATTGATCATACATTATTAAAGGCAGACGCTACAAAAGCAGAGATTGTTAAATTAGTAGAAGAAGCAAAGGAATATTTATTTGCATCCGTTTGTGTAAACCCTACTTGGGTTAAAACTGCAGCTGAAATGCTAGCATCCACTCCAGAAGTAAAAGTTTGTACAGTTATCGGCTTCCCTCTTGGAGCATCCACTCCTGAGACTAAAGCATTTGAAACTACAAATGCGATTGAAAACGGAGCAAATGAGATTGATATGGTAATCAACATTGCAGCACTTAAGGATAAGCAAGATGAGTTAGTTGAAAGAGATATTCGTGCGGTTGTTGAGGCAGCAAAAGGGAAAGCTATTGTAAAGGTTATTATTGAGACTTGCCTGTTAACGAAAGAAGAAAAGGTAAGAGCTTGTGAGCTTTCTGTAAAAGCAGGAGCAGATTTCGTGAAAACATCAACAGGATTCTCAACAGGCGGTGCAACAGTTGAAGATATCCGTCTAATGAGAGAAACAGTTGGACCTGAAATTGGTGTTAAAGCATCTGGTGGTGTACGTAGCCGCGAGGACGCATTAGCAATGGTTGAAGCAGGAGCTTCAAGAATTGGTGCAAGTTCTGGTGTGTCAATCAGTAAAGGTGAGCTAGCAACAAGTAATTATTAATATATATAATGTGAGGGTAACGAGATGAAAGAAGTCTTTATGGCATTAATTGCTGGGTTAATTGTTGGTATGCTATTTAAGTTTTTAAAACTACCTTTACCTGCACCACCTGTGTTTTCAGCTGTAGTTGGGGTATTCGGTGTTTACTTTGGTGGTATTGTTCTTGACTGGATTACAAAGTTAATTCAACAATAAAATTCCCTGGCGGAGAGTGAATAGGATGGAAAAATTAGAATTGATCCAAGAAGCACATAAAGCAAGAGAGTTTGCCTATGTTCCATATTCAAATTTCAAAGTAGGAGCAGCCTTAGTGATAAAGGATGGTCAAATTTTCCATGGGTGCAACATTGAGAATGCTGCTTATAGTATGACAAACTGTGCTGAGCGTACTGCATTATTTAAAGCGTACTCAGAGGGTGTTACTCAATTTGAATCACTTGTAGTTGTTGCAGATACAGAGGGACCTGTTTCTCCTTGTGGGGCTTGCCGTCAGGTGATTTCTGAGTTATGTGACCCTGAAATGGAAGTTATTCTTACGAATTTAAAGGGCGATGTTCAAAAAATTCAAGTAAAAGACTTACTACCAGGGGCATTTTCTCCAAAAGACTTACAAAAGTAAAAGGCTAAGAGAAGCTATTCCAAAGGATTAGCTTCTCTTTTCTTGTTATAGAATGTTTATTAATAAATATAACCATAATATTAGTAGTATAAATTAAGGGATGATATGATGATTTATATTTATAATGATTATGGTGGGACACATACAACTTCTTTGGCAGCTGCCTACCATTTGAAGAAGTTACCACAATCCGAGCAGAAATTAACAAGAGATGAAATATTAAATGTACAATACTTTAATAAGTTAACAAAAGAGGATTTTGGAAAGCTTATTTTTCATGGAGAAGATGCGGAGGGCAATCCGGTTTACACAATTGGACGGAAAAGGAACAAATATGTAGTACCGGCTTTAAAGGAAATGAGTTTATTATTACAGGGGATGTTTCATTTTGACGAAAAAATTGTTTTTTCTAATACATCACCCACTGTTCCCTTTGCGATGTCGATGGGGGGATTTTTTTCAAGAGGGTTAAAAATTGATTTCATTGGTGTTCCGTTACTTGTGATAGGCGCCAAGCAATGCTGCGATAATATATACCGGCTGGTAGAAAATACAAAAGAAATAGGTAGAACGAATTTTTCAGAGAAGGTAATTATTTTAGAAAATGAGATGTATAAGTAGAAGATAAGGTGTTGAGATAGGTGAATAAAAAGATAGGCTTTATTGGAGCGGGGAAGATGGCTCAAGCAATGATAGAAGGAATGGTTACTTCCAAGCTGATTCCACAAGAAAACATTATGGCAAGTGCTGTTTCCCAAAAAACGATCAATCAAGTAGTGGAAAATTACGGGATTTTTGTATCGTTACATAACAAAGAAGTAGCAAGATTTGCAGATATACTTATCTTGGCAGTTATACCTGACCTACATGATTTGGTTATTTCTCAAATTAAGGAAGAAATAAAGAAAGAAGCGATTATAGTAACTATTGCTGCTGGTATTACGCTAGCTGATCTCGAAAATTGGTTCGGGTTTCGGGTCAAAGCTGTTCGAACCATGCCAAATACTCCATCCTTAGTGGGGGAAGGAATGAGTGCCCTCTGTCCAAATGAAGTCCTAAGTGAAGACGAGATTATGGAAGTAGAGCAATTATTTCATTGTTTTGGTAAAACGGAACGTCTTGATGAAAAGCTAATGGATGCTATTCCTTCTATTAGTGGGTCATCACCAGCATATGTATATATGTTCATTGAGGCTATGGCTGATGGGGGCGTAAGACAGGGAATATCGAGAGAAAAAGCATATCGTCTAGCTGCCCAGGCAGTGCTTGGCGCAGCTAAAATGGTCCTTGAAACAGGCAAACATCCTGGTGAATTAAAAGATAATGTTTGTACCCCAGGAGGGGCAACGATAGAAGCAGTCGCTACTTTGGAACGAGAACAATTCCGAGGAGCTGTCCTATCCGCAATGGAGAGTTGCACAAATAAAATCAAAAATTTAAAATAGTCATCATAAATTGAGCCCTTATTAAAATAGGGGCTTTTTTTTGTAAAAATTTCGACATAATTCTATTTTTTTCTAGGTATTTCGTTGTATCCATGCTCAAAAAATAATACACTCAATTTTAACGAGGTGTTTGGGAATAATAGGTGAACAGGATTTTTTCCGTTTAGTCATTAGGAGTGTAGATGAGTTATGGACTTAAATAAATATAAGAATTTGCTTTTTCAAAAAATAAAGAGTCAAATTTCCATGTGGTTTGAAGCAAAGGAAGAATTACAAATCTCCAACTTGGAGGTATATCGATTTCTACACTCCGTACACGGGAGTTCTGGGACCCTTCAATTGGGGGGGCTGCACCAACTATCTGGAAAGCTCATCCATCAAATAGAAGAATCGGATCAGAAACATTGGGGAAAAGAAGAGTTAATGAATTTTCTTGGTGATTTAATCAATCTTTCCTATGAATATGAAAACTTTTATGAAGAGGTAGAAAATAAAGAAATTCGTCATGATGAGCATGTTCCACTTATCCAAATTATTGATGACGATGTTTCCATGCTTATATTGTTAAAAGATATATTCGAGGGAAAAGGCTGGATGGTAGTAGCGAATACTACATCAGACATGGCCATTACTCATTACTATGATTTAAATCCCGACTGCGTAATTATTGATATTAACTTAGCTGAGACAAATGGGTTTCAAGTACTAAATGATTTAAATGAACATAACAACCAAAAATTTGTACCTAAAATAATAATCAGCGTATTAAATGACAGGGAAACAAGAATTAAGGCCTATCGGCTCGGTGCAGATGATTTTATCGAAAAACCAATCGATTTAGAAGAACTAACCGTTCGAGTGGAACGGCTTCTAAGGAGAAAAAAATTATATGACCAATCGGTACTTCTAGATCAGCTTACGAAGCTTTACAATCGGAAATTTTCACAGGATGTTTTTAATCGGAATATCAAGGATCTAATTCGAAATAAGCAATTTTTTAGTATGGCCATTTTAGACTTGGACCATTTTAAACATATTAATGATACATATGGTCATCTCATGGGAGATCATGTTCTTTCTACATTTGCCAGCTTTTTAAAAGAGTATACAAGAAGTTCAGATATCGTATTTAGATATGGCGGAGAAGAATTCGTTATTATTTTTCAAAATACAAGCCAAAGAGATGCTGCATCGATTGTTTCTCGGCTATTAAGAGAGTTTAGCCTAATAAATTTTGAAAAAAATAACTCTATGTTTCACGTAACCTTTTCCTCAGGAGTTTTCACAATATCTAACCCGGAAATCAAGCTGGAGGAAGCAATAAAAACAGCGGACCAAGCCTTATACCAAGCTAAGAAGAATGGCAGGGCTCGGGTAGAAGTAATGAGCCAATCTCCAATTGAGATTTCGAAAAGAACTTTATTTGTATCCGTTATTGATGATGATTCAATTATTCGTACCATGTTGTTACGGATATTAACTGTAATGGATTTTGAGCATTTTGAGTTGGACCTGGAGGCATTTGAGGATGGAATTCAATTCTTTGAATCCAAACGTCTGGAAGAATCAGGTGAACATTTTTTAATATTGGATGGAGTTATGCCTGTTATGGATGGAATCGAAATTCTTCAAAAGGTCAAACGATTAAAAAAGGATAGAAATTTGCATGTACTCATGTTAACAGGGAGAAAAAGTGAATCTGATATTGAGAGAGCACTAAAGCTCGGTGCAGATGATTATGTTACCAAGCCATTTAGTATTAAAGAATTGCAAGCTAGAATAGAGCGGCTAATTAAAAGGATGAGATAAGATGCAAAATCTTGAATTGTTTTTCCTTTCAATATTAACACTTTCCATTTTTGGAATGTTGTTCATTTTGTTAGGCTACTTAACGATTCGAAAAACAGTTGATATAAAGAGGCGGGAGAGGATTAATAGTTATAAAGAGCAATTTAACCCTCTCTTATTTTCCATGTTAACTGAAGGAAGGTATTCTAGGGTACTGACTACAGAGACAATTCTGCAGCAAAAAGCTATAGAGGAACTGCTAAGCAGGTATACGTCTATATTAGAGGGCGAAGAGGAAAAAACACGGTTGACAGAACTTGCTTCTCTCTATTTAACGCCATACTATCAAATACAATTGAAAAGCAAGAGATGGAGTACACGGATGAATACGCTATACCATATAGAGGATTTCCATATGAGTCATCTTTTAGAGGATGTCTCAAGGTTACTATATAGGAGGCGAATTTCTCGGGAGGAACTGGTTCATGTATTGAGGATCCTTGCAAAATTTAACTATCAGGAAATGTTCGAATTACTTACAAATGAGTATGACCATTTATCGGAATATGATTACCGCAATATTTTAATTCGTATGGAACCAAATCACTTTGATCAATTTATTCTTCATTTCCATAAAAGTAATATTTCATTAAAAAAAGCAGTTCTAGACATAATTTCACTTAAGAGAGATATAACTTATCTATCTTTTTTAGAGAAAATGTTTGAAAGCTATAAAGGGGAAATTAGACTTAGGTCAATGAAAGCATTGGCAGAGATTGGTTACGTGGAAAATATTGAGCCCTATTTAGAACTTTTATATTCAGAAAAATGGGAGGAAAGAATGGTTGCAGCTAAATTAATTGGGTCTTTGAAGGAAGAAAGAGGAATTCATAGGCTTATAGAACTGTTGCATGATTCTTCCTGGTGGGTCCGTTCGCAAGCTGGACAAGCAATTGATCAATTTACAAATGGAAAAGAAATCTTTCGGTCAGTCTTAGAAACATCGAATGATGCGTTTGCGAAGGATATGGCCTGGGAATGGCTTCATAAAGGAGTATAAACAATGATTGTTCAATGGGGAGATATAGTAGCGTTTTTTGCTTGGTTTATTGCAGTGTACATGGTAATTGTGATTGTTTTTTATACAGCCATTTTAGTGATTTCTTTATTCCAACTAAGAAAAGAATACCTTCTGGATAGAGTACAGGCTTATGAAGATTACATGGATGAATTTTATACAAAGCCAGTATCTATTATTGTGCCTGCTTACAATGAAGAAGCAGGAGTTGTTCAAAGCGTAAGATCCTTATTAAGTGTTAATTATCCTATTTATGAAGTAATTGTTGTCAATGATGGGTCGACTGACCGGACTCTAGAAAAAATGATAGAGCATTATGAGATGAAAGAAATAAAAAAAGTCGTTAGAAAACAAGTAGATTCGAAACCAATAAAAAAAATATACCAATCTGCCATCCTTTCGAATCTTTTTCTAGTCGATAAGGAAAACGGAGGAAAGGCAGATGCATTAAACCTTGGTCTTAATTTCTCTCATTATCCCTATTTTTGTTCATTAGATGGAGATTCTGTTTTGGAACAAGATGCCTTCTTAAAGGTAATGAAGCCTATTATTGATTCAAATGAGGAAGTCATTGCCTCAGGGGGGAGTGTCAGAATAGCAAATGGCTGTCAAATTCATAATGGAAATATACATAAAATAGGCTTATCAGATAAGCCATTAGTGGTGATGCAAATTATTGAATACTTGCGTGCTTTTCTAATGGGCCGAATTGGATTAAGCCGGCACAATCTTCTCCTCATTATTTCAGGTGCATTTGGAGTATTTTCAAAGCATTGGGTGATTGCAGCTGGTGGATACCGTGTGGACACCGTTGGTGAAGATATGGAATTAGTAGTCAGAATGCACCGTTTATTAAAGGAAAAAGGGCAGAGAAAGAAAATCGTGTATGTTCCTGATCCTGTTTGTTGGACCGAGGTGCCTGAGGACCTTACGTATTTACGTAGACAGAGAAGACGGTGGCATAGAGGTTTGTTTGAGAGTTTATGGGTGCATAGGAAATTAACGCTTAATCCTAAGTACGGTTCAATCGGGTTCCTAGCTTTTCCGTACTTTTGGATCGTTGAGTTTTTCGGACCAATTGTTGAATTATCCGGTTATATTTTTATGGTGTTATGTTTATTCCTCGGAGGAATCTATATTGAATATTCTATATTACTATTCCTTCTATCTTGTTTATATGGCTCAATTTTTTCAATGGCTGCCGTTTTATTAGAAGAGTGGAGCTTAACAAAATATCCAAAGGTATCGGATATCGTGAAGCTTTTTTTATATTCTCTTACAGAGACGCTTTGGTATCGTCCCTTAACAGTGTTGTGGAGATGTGAAGGAATCTGGCAGATGATAATTGGTGATAAAAGCTGGGGAGAAATGAAGAGAAAAGGTGTTTCTGAATGAAAAAACAATCGTATCTTATCATCTATACCATATTATTTATCATTGTTTTAACTAGTCCTTTTTGGCTTTGGAAACTCCAACCTGCCAAAAAGTTAAATGTGTTAATCTTAGACAAGACTGTTCCGGACCAGACATATAGAGAGCATAAAGGATTAGTTTGGATATTAAATAATACAAAATACTTTAAAAATGGTACCCAGCCCTATTCAAAAGTGGCTGATTATAAAGGATTTGAACCAAAGTCTGATCAGCAATATTCTGTATCATCTATACCGAAAGACTTAAATCCATACGATGTTTTTTATTTAACGGATCAGTATGGTGTGTATGAGAAAGAGTTTTTCGGACAGAATACGACGGGAAAAAGGTCGAAAAAAATTTATGGCGGATTAACATCAAAGGAAATCGATCATATTGAACAGGCACTAATTCACACAAGAGGAAAAACATTAATAGCGGAGTTTAATACTTTCGCAAGTCCAACTGAAGAACAAGCGAAGGATAAAATATCCAACCTTTTAAACGTAGAATGGTCTGGCTGGATAGGAAGGTATTTTTCTAATCTTGGTGGAACAGAGGTGCCTGAATGGGTGATAACGCATTATAAAAGCCAAGGTAAGAAATGGACATTCTCTGGGGAAGGATTTGTTTTTGTTAATAAGAATAATTTTATTGTTGTCATTAGTAAAGAGGATATTAAGGATAGCGGACTCACTTTTAAGTTAACAAATAAAGGTCAGAAACATTTCACCAGTAATATGCAAGGATCTTATCAATATTGGTTTGATGTAATCAACCCCAAAAATAAAGCAGAAGTATTAGCTAATTACAGTCTTCCTGTAACAAAAGAAGCAAAAGAGGAATTACAGGGCTACGGTATCCCATCTACGTTTCCTGCTGTTATCTATCACCAGAATGCAAGATATTCAGCTTATTATTTTTCAGGTGATTATGCTGATGAAGCGGAAGTTCCAGAAATATATCAAACCAAGGGCTTTGATACCTGGAAAAGAACCATTGGTGCAAGGGATTCTTTTTACTGGAGAACCTATGTACCAATGATGAAGGATATTCTTAACCATGGATTACATAAGCTTGATTCTCAAGAAAGAGTGGATTTAGTTAAACAAGATGGAATATACCTAAATTCGAAAACCGGAAAAACATATATACAAATCCAAAAGGATGGAAAATGGAACGATTTATTAATCAAAGGTGTCAATATGGGGATTGGAAAGCCTGGATATTTCCCCGGAGAAACAGCAATTTCAAAAGAGGAATATCTCCGCTGGTTTAAAGAAATTGGTGCAATGAATGCAAATGCAATCAGGGTGTACACTCTTCATCCACCACAGTTTTATGAGGCCTTCTATGAATATAACCAATTGGCTAAAAAACCTCTATATCTTATGCATGGTACATGGGTAAATGAAGAAAATCTTATACATACCCAAGATGCATATGCGCAAGTAAATATAGACGATGCTAGATTAGAAATCAAAAATATGATTGATATTATTCATGGAAATGCGAATCTAGCAGCCCGCCCAGGACATGCATCAGGTGAGTATAAATATGATATTTCTAAATATGTTCTCGGAATGGTATTAGGAACTGAGTGGGACCCATATATGGTAACTAACACAAATGCAAAGCATTCGGCCGTCGGACAATATAAAGGAAAATACTTTAAAACTGAAAATAGTAATCCATTTGAAGCATGGCTTGCAGGATTGTTAGATTATGCCACTGATTACGAGACAAAAAAGTATAAATGGCAGCATTCGCTTAGTTTTACAAACTGGGTAACGACGGACTTGTTGGAACACCCTGCAGAGCCTCTTGAAAATGAAGATATGGTTTCCATCGATCCTAATCATATTGTTGCAACCAATCAATTTCATGCAGGATTGTTTGCATCTTACCATATCTATCCTTACTATCCTGATTTTCTAAACTATGAGCCTAATTATCTTAATTATGTCGATTCCAATGGAAAGAAAAGCAATTATGCTGGCTATTTACATGAACTACGAGCTACACATAATATGCCTGTTTTAGTTGCTGAGTTTGGTGTACCGTCTTCAAGGGGATTGACCCATAAGAATGCCTATGGAATGAATCAAGGGTTTCATTCAGAAAAGGAACAAGGCGAGATTGATCGTCAATTGTATCAATCCATCGTAAGTGAAGGGTATGCTGGCGGTCTAGTATTTACATGGCAGGATGAGTGGTTTAAACGTACGTGGAATACAATGGATTTCGATAATCCAGATCGAAGACCATACTGGAATAACCAGCAAACGAATGAACAGCACTTTGGTTTACTTGGATTTGAACCAGGTCATAAGGATACCGCAATAACTGTAGATGGTGTGAGCAATGATTGGAATCTAGCTGGTATAAAACGGATTTTTCACTCAACCGATAAAGAGGATTTACTGAATGAGGTACGAATAACCTCAGATAGTGGCTACCTTTACTTTCAATTAAAATATAACAACCCTGTGAACTTTAAACAGGAAGGTACTTATTTATTATTAGATACCATAGACAACCAGGGGCAAACCAATATTTCCCTATCAAAAGAGAATAAGGTACGTACAGATTTTGGAATTGATTTCTTAGTGAAACTTACTGGAACGAAAGATTCACGGGTATTGGTAGATAGTTATTATGATACATTCTATTTTCAGTATGCCAAGCTCTTACACATGATTAAAGAAGAGCCCTATGCAGATAAGAAAGATAACGGTATCTTTCATCCGATTCGTCTAGCGTTAAATAAGAAATTAACGATACCGTCCTCTAACACCGTTGTCCCTTTTCAGGATTATGAAACAGGGGTACTGCGGTTCGGAAATGCCAATCCTACCAACAAAAGCTTTGATTCATTAACTGATATCAGTATTAGCAGCGACAACAAAACTATAGAAGGACGCATCCCTTGGCAGTTATTAAACTTTAAGGACCCGAGCCTAAGAGAAGTAGTGGGGGATTTTTGGATACATGGGTTATCAGGAAGTGCGGAATCAAAAGGCATTAGGATAGCAGTTGTGACAACTAAATTAGGGATAGTTCAACAATCTTTTCCAAAACGATCTAATAATCAAATTAATAAAAAAGATAGCTATCTGTATAACTGGAAGCCTTGGGATTCGCCGGTTTATTACGAGAGGTTGAAGGAATCATATCGTATCCTGTCAGACACGTTCCTTAAGACAGATATAAAGGATGGTGTAAAGTGAAAAGAATTTTATTAGCAGAGGACGAAGAGATTTTAAGAATGTTAATCGTTGATACCTTTGAAGAAATGGATTATTTAGTAGAAGAGGCTGGGGATGGTCAGGAGGCTTTAGAATATCTTGAACAGCATACATATGACTTAATCATAATAGATTATATGATGCCGTTTTTAACAGGCCTTGAGGTCATTCAAAAAGCCAAACCAATGATTGAACAATCTCAAACAAAGATATTGATGTTATCTGCTAAAAGTCAAGAATATGAACAAAACAAAGTTCTTGAAGCCGGAGCAGATTTTTACATGACGAAGCCATTTATCCCGAGTCAATTATTGCAAATGGTAGAGGGGATCTTTAATGGCAAGTAGGTTGAATATTAAAGATAGTTTGGTGACAAGATTTGTCACCTTAATATGGGTGTTTCTTATATGTTTTATTATCGGTTCAACTTTATTATTGGTGACTCAAAATTACCTTAATAACTCCTATATTACCAAGCGCGATGAGCTTACCACCAAACAGAAAATTGCAGTTCAAATAAATGATGTCTTTACTGAAGCTCTTTTCGACATCAGAGGGTATATTGCCTATGGTAATCCGTCGCTGAGAGAAAATGCGCTAGCGCAAGAGCCTAAAATTAAGAACTTTGTTACCGAGTTAACGAAACATGCGAAAACAAAAGAAGACCAGCAACTGCTTGCTAACATTCATGATTTTTCTCAATACTATTTTAATGAGACACTTCCCAAAGTCATAAAAGAATATGAAGCAGGAAACAAGCAGGAAGTGGCAAATATAGCAAACAACCAAGGTACGGCAAGAGTAATACAATTTAGGACATCCATGAATACTTATTTACAAAATATTGAGGATGAAAGTGAAACCCTTTACCAAAAACTAATTAGAATTAAAACATTTATTCAAATTGGTTTTGTAGTTTTTATCTTTTTCATACTATTGTTGTTGTTAAGGATCATTCGTATCATGTTAAAGCAAGTTGGCCAGCCTTTAACCCAGTTAACTATTGCCGCTAATGAAATTGCTGAAGGGAAGCATGTGGACATACCTACATGTATCAATTGTGAGGATGAAATTGGTGCATTATCATTCGCCTTTCAAACAATGGTCGAAAAGGTTCAAGAAAAGGAGCAGGCGTTAATTGCTCGAAATATGGAGTTAGACTCTCTAGTACAAATTAAATCAGAATTAGTCAATACAGTTAGCCATGAATTACGTACACCACTGGCGAGCATTCTTGGGTTTACTGAATTACTTTTGCACCGTGAGTTAAAACCAGAGAGACAAGAAAAGTATCTGACAACCATTTTTAATGAGGCGAAACGGCTTACAGCCTTAGTCAATGATTTTCTAGATTTACAGCGACTAGAGTCAGGGAAACAATGTTATGAGAAAAGGGATATCGAATTGGTTCCGCTGCTTGAGAAAGTAATTGAGGGACAGCAAATTACCACAAGGCAACACGAAATTATTCTTGAAGTCTTTGCGAACCATTCGGTCATTCTTGGTGATACAACTAAACTAATTCAGGTATTTACCAACCTAATAAATAATGCAGTAAAATATTCTCCCAATGGTGGGCAGATAAAGGTTAGCGTATTTCAAAGTGAGAGACAATTGAAAATTGCCGTAAGTGATAACGGTTTGGGCATTCCTAAGGACTCAATTGAAAAACTGTTTTCTAAATTTTATCGTGTAGATAATTCTGATAGAAGAACAATCGGTGGGACTGGTTTGGGTTTAGCCATTGCCCAAGAGATTGTTTACGCACATGGAGGAGAAATAACAGTTCAATCGGAACAGGGGAAAGGTAGTACTTTTACCGTTATTTTACCATCTACTAGCCCAACAGGGAGATAGCAATAAAAGGGGGTTGACTCTGCAGAGATCAACCTCCTTTTTGCGTTCATTGCTGATAGTAACTCGTTAATGTGTTTCTGGCCTTCGAGAGACGGTAACAGTTGTCATTAATCCAACACAAATGATAGTAAGAAGGGAGTAGAAAAATTTTTCTAAACCAACAACCTGAATGCCACTAGTGATAATTAGACCATCTATCAAGAAAATGATGATACCTATATTAATTGAAGTGAATTTGGTTAATATTTGAGCTAATAAATCTGTTCCTCCTGTACTTGTTTCATATCGAAGCATAAGTCCAATGCCGACTCCTACTAGGATGCCTCCTATAATCGTACTAGGGAGAATATCCAGATGTATTTTTCCATTGATGAATGAGAACAGGTCAATGCAGAAGGAAGAGATAATTAATCCATGGAGGCTATAAAAGAAATAACGCCGCTCGAAAAACCAAGCCAGAATATATAGAGGTAAGCTTAATAATATGATACTTAGCCCTGTAGGCCATCCATAAAAGTAATGGATAATTAATCCTAATCCAATTACTCCACCGTCAAGAAGGTGGTAGGGTACTAAAAAACCGTTTACCCCCAGACTCAACAGCATACTTCCTAGTAGCATGGCAGCAATTTTTTGCTTCATCTATTCTATCAACCCCAAACTTGTCCTTATACATTAAAATATGTAAGTGGCCTCCGTTTAGAAGTGCGAGCAATAAAAAAACGGCTGAATAGTCAGCCGTTCATAAATATTAGAAGAATAAATTAAGAATGTAGTAAGTGATTCCTGCAATTAATGCTGTAATAGGGAGAGTAATTACCCATGTAATAAACATACGTTTAGCAGTATCCCATTTAACTCCTTTTAGGCGATGAGCAGAACCAACCCCTAAAATACCGGAAGAAATAACATGTGTAGTACTTACAGGCAGGTGAATAAAGGTTGCACCAAAAATGACAGCTGCTCCAGTTATATCTGCTGCAACACCGTTGATTGGACGGATTTTCATGATCTTTCCGCCAACTGTTTTAATAATTTTCCAACCACCGATAGAAGTACCTAATCCCATTGCAATGGCACAGGATAATTGTACCCAAAAAGGAATACCTGCATCCGGATTAAGATAATTGTTTGCAATAAGTGCTAAAGTGATGATACCCATTGATTTCTGTGCATCATTTGTTCCGTGTGAATACGATTGTAATGCAGCAGTGGCAATTTGGATATATCGGAAATTTCGATTTGTTTTCGTTAAATTAAAGTTTTTAAAAGACACTTTAAAAATACTGTAAATGATATAACCGAGCACAAAAGCTAAAAGCGGTGAAAGAATAAGTGCTTTTAAAATATTCAAAAATCCACTGTAGTTTAGGACATTAAAGCCTTCTGCCGCAATTGCTGCACCAGCAATTGAACCAATAATTGCGTGAGAAGAACTACTTGGGATTCCATAGTACCAAGTAAGTAAGTTCCAAAAAATAGCTGCAATCAAGGCGGCAAGAATAACGACTGATCCATTGTGAAGCATAAATGGATCAACAATATCCTTGGAAACTGTTTTTGCAACACCTGTAAATGTCAGTGCACCAACAAAGTTCATGACGGCAGCCAATAAAATCGCTTGACGTGGTTTTAATGCTTTTGTTGAAACTGAGGTAGCAATCGCATTTGCTGTATCATGGAAACCATTAATGAAGTCAAATGCAAGAGCGCCAATAACAATTAATATGGTTAAAATTAAAACAAGGCTCATATTTTTGCTCCTTATGCATTTTTCATGATGATGGTTTCAAGAGTGTTGGCAACTGCTTGGCAGTAGTCAGCAATATCTTCGAGTTCTTCATAAATTTCTTTATATTGGATAATACGAATAGGATCCTTTTCAACAGTGAATAAGTTCTTGATAGATTGACGTAAGATATTATCGCATTTTGATTCGAAATCCTTGATTTTAATTGCGTGTTCACGAATTTGAGTTAATTTTTTATTTGAAAGTAACTCAACTGCCTTATCAATTTCATGAACACTTCCTTGAATGGCATCTACAAACTGGATCATAAAGTTATCAGCATTTGTAATTGAATACATTTCAAATAGTGCCGCACACCCTTCAAGACCGTCTAGAACATCATCCATACTCATAGCAAGGTGAAGAATGTCTTCGCGCTCGATTGGAGTAATAAAGGCATCATTCAACTCTTTAATTACTTCGTGAACAAAAGAATCTCCTTTTGTTTCTAACTCTTTCATTTTTTCAGAGAAGATTTTTAAGTCACTTACATTTTTTAATTTGTATTCAGTAAAGAAGTTAGTACTTTCTTTTAGGTTAGTTGAAATATTGCTAAGCAATACTGAGAATTTATCAGTTTTCTTTAATGCCATGTGGATGACCCCCATTTAATTTGAAATATGTACAACCCTAAGATATTTTATATGAATATTGTCGAAAAAGGATACATTCTTAACGAAATTTACAAAAACTTAACATTAGAATATTCTGATAAATATTCGCTTCTAACTAATCAATTTGTTTTCTGTATTACTCTTACCCTTATTGAACAATTTATGTATTGACAAGTAGTCATTTTTATTATTTTTAACTCTGATAGGAGTATAAAAAAGAAATCTGGGTACTTTATAAGTACAGGCAGCAAGAATTAACTTTCCACTACTGCCTGAGAAGTGGGAAATGCTAATAAATAAGTGAAATGATGAATACTAAAAAGGAGTGTTCTAAAGTGAGCTTTATTTGGGCATTAATTGTAGGCGGAGTGATTGGTTGGTTAGCTGGGCTTATTGTTGGAAGAAATATTCCTGGTGGAATTATAGGTAACATTATTGCTGGTTTTGTTGGTGCATGGATAGGGACAGCAATTTTAGGAAACTGGGGTCCACATGTAGCTGACTTTGCTATAATTCCCGCAATAATTGGGGCTGCAGTGTTGGTTCTACTGTTAAGCTTTGTCATGAGAGCTTTCAGAAGAGCAGATTAACAATATGGTGAGATAAAAAGGCTGACTTCTGGAGTCAGCCTTTTTATTATTATAGAGTATAAACATCAATTTGTTTAAATAGTTCTTGTAAATCTAGTACAGGTGCATGGCACGTTATTTTTTCTTGAGTGATTGGATGGTGAAACTCTAGCTTGGCTGCATGTAAGGCCTGTCTTTTTATCCTTTTTTCACCGCCATAAAGTATGTCTCCTATGATCGGGTGACCCTTATGACTTAAATGGACCCTTATTTGATGGGTTCTACCTGTCTCAAGCCAACATTTTACGATAGAAATCTGCTTATGCTTATCTTCGAATAGTACTTGATAATTAGTTATTGCCTCCTGTCCATTATTGGACACTCTTCTTCTCGTTGCATGATGCCGATCCTTCCCAATAGGGGCATTAATCCGTCCCTTTTTTTGGTTGAATACACCATTAACGGCGGCTATGTACGTTCTTTTGATTTCTCGTTTTTCTAACATTTTGTCTAAAATAGCCCCTGATAATGAATCCTTTGCAAACAAAATAGCCCCTGAGGTCTCACGGTCTAATCGGTGTATTTGACGAATATTTCTATTCTCTCCTTTTGCCTGTAAATAGAATGCAAGGGCATTAACGAGAGTGTTTTGATCATTCAAATTATCGTTAGGGTGAGTGTTCATAAAAGGTGGTTTATTGATTACGATTACATGATCATCCTCATATAGAACGTCAATATCATGAAAATGAGGGATCACTGATAAGGGTTCTTCAGCAAACAATCTCATTTGTAACACTTCACCAGAATGTAATGGTAAGGTCCAATTCACACGGCGACCATCTAAAAGGATTCCATTTTCCATTCTAAAGCTATGGGTCAATTTCTTCGGAGCTTCCCAAATTTGACGAAAAACCTCCTCTAATGTTTTGCCATCCCATTCCATAGGGATTATGAGATGAACCCATTCGCCTTTTCGTACAGTTTTAAGCATAATTTTCTCCTTATATATAAGTTTAAATACAGCGCTTCTGCTATTAGATGTGGTTACAATTACCACCGAATTCTCTAATAAAATTATGTTATTCTTATGTTATATTAGACGACAGAAAATAGCGATGGCAAAGGTGGGTTTTAAGTGAAAATTGTATTTGCCTCGACACCAAGTCAAGAAGAAGAAATTAATGAACTGGTGAGGTATATTTACTCGAATATTTTTCCACTCTATTTTAGTGATGAAGAGATTTATCAATTTGAGCAATTAGGAATTTTACGTCCTACTGAAGATTTTAGCACATTAAAAGATGCTTTTCAGGTCATGACTTGTATACGTACATTAATATCCATACTCGAATCCACTCAGCTGGATCGTCACTATGCTGGGTTATACAAAAAAAATGTTGATACCCTTGAGTACTACGGGTTATCCTTCCCTTTTGATTTTGAGCAATTTGTCAGTGTGGGGAGCATAAAGCATTCTATGCTTAGTATTTATACAAGAGCAGATAATGAATTACTTATATAGAGTATAAAGCCTGGGGTTTCCGGGCTTTTTTTTATTTTCGCTTTTAATCCTGCAAAAATTGTCGGTTTCTTTCTAGTAGTTTTTAAAGGAGTATCATGTAACGACTTAGAAACAATATAAATTAGACTGAAGAGGAGGAAAAAACATAATGAATTGGAAAGCAGTTGCAAAAAGTTGGATGGAGTTTGACGGATTAGATCCTGAGTTAAAAGCTCAGTTAGAAGAGTGGAAAACTGACGAAAAACAAATGGAAGAGGCTTTTTATAAGAATTTAGAATTCGGCACAGGCGGGATGCGCGGAGAGATTGGTGCAGGGACAAATCATATGAATATCTATACCGTTCGGAAGGCATCTGCTGGTCTGGCTGCATACATAGAAGAACAAGGGCTAGAAGCGAAAAATAGAGGGGTAGTTATTGCTTATGATTCACGTCATAAATCTCCAGAATTCGCTCTAGAGGCTGCAAAAACACTTGCAACAAAGGGCATACAAACTTATCTATTTGATGATCTAAGACCAACCCCCGAACTATCCTTTGCATTAAGATATTTACATGCTTTTTCTGGTATTGTCATTACGGCCAGCCATAATCCACCAGAATATAATGGCTACAAGGTATATGGAGATGATGGTGGTCAACTCCCCCCACATAGTGCTGACGAAGTGATCGCAAAGGTAAATGAAATTCAAAACGAATTATTGATTGAAGTCTATAGTGAAGAGAAACTAAGGGTTTCTGGATTGATAAAAACAGTTGGTTCAGAGATAGACCAAGCCTATATTGAAAAACTTTTATCAATCTCAGAAAATCCCCACTTATCTGATGAAACGGATGTATCGGTTGTTTTTACTCCACTACATGGAACAGCTAATAAACCAGTACGTTCAGCACTCTCTGCATTGGGATATAAAAATGTAACAGTTGTAAGGGAACAAGAGCTTCCGGATCCCGAGTTTTCAACTGTAAAAAGTCCAAATCCTGAAGAACATGCTGCATTCCAATTAGCTATTCGTGACGGTTTAAACGTTGGGGCAGATTTATTAATTGCAACTGATCCGGATGCCGACCGTCTCGGGATTGCAGTGCGAAATGATGAAGGAGAGTACGTTGTGCTTACAGGTAATCAAACAGGTGCTTTATTGCTAGAATATCTCCTCTCGCAGAAAAAAGAGAAAGGCACATTACCTTCAAACGGTGTGGTTTTGAAAACGATTGTTACATCGGAATTAGGAAGAAAAATCGCTTCCGCATACGGTCTAGAAACGATTGATGTTTTAACCGGTTTCAAGTTTATTGCTGAAAAAATAAAGGAATATGAAGAAACAGGAAAACATACCTACCTATTTGGCTATGAAGAGTCATACGGCTATTTAATTGGCGATTTTGCAAGAGACAAAGATGCCGTTCAGGCTGCACTGCTTGCAACAGAAGTTTGTGCGTTTTATAAAAAGCAAGGGTTATCCCTATTCGATGGAATGATGAAGGTCTTTGAAAAATACGGATATTATCAAGAAGGGCTCCGTTCCATAACACTAAAGGGTAAGGAGGGAGCAGAAGTCATTCAGGACTTATTGGCTTCTTTCCGTAAGGAGTCGATTACTACTCTTGGCAGCTTAAGGACCGTTTCAATGGAGGATTATTTAACAGGCACTAGGCTAACAAATAATAATGAAGAACAAATCCTATTGCCAAAGTCAAATGTGCTAAAATATACATTTGAAGATGGTACATGGATCTGCATAAGACCTTCGGGAACTGAACCTAAGGTTAAATTTTACTTTGGAGTTAATAGTCTGAGCCTCGCCGAAAGTAAAAGGAAACTACAAGAGGTAGAAAAAGAATTCATGGATCTCGTAGAAAGAAAATTGAAAGTACTTCAAGAAGGCTAAAGTTAAGATCCAAAAGAGGTTAACGCCAAGTTGTGTTAGCCTCTTTATTATTTTAAGTAAATATAATTTCGACTTCGAGAATTGTCCAGCTTCAGCTCCTAGCTCCCCGGGTCTAAGGTCTAACCAAGGTGTTTGCGCTTTTCTTATACTAATTAAAAGCTGGCGTGGTCTTAGATTACTTTAATGTATCAAAATGAGACCTGGTTACTGAGTAGCCAGTTTCTAGATCTACTTTTTGCAGAGAGAAGAAGGAAAAAGTAGAAGTAGCAAGGCTCTAGATCTACTTTCTTCAGAGAGAAGAAGGAAAAAGTAGAATTAGCGAGGCTCTAGATCTACTTTCTTCAGAGAAAAGAAAGAAAAAGTAGAAGTAGCGAGGCCATAGATCTACTTTCTTCAGAGAGAATAAGGAAAAAGTAGAAGTAGCAAGGCTCTAGATCTACTTTTTGCAGAGAGAAGAGGGAAAAAGTAGAAGTAGCAAGGCTCTAGATCTACTTTCTTCAGAGAGAAGAAGGAAAAAGTAGAAGTAGCAAGGCTCTAGATCTACTTTCTTCAGAGAAAAGACAGAAAAAGTAGAAGTAGCGAGGCCCTAGATCTACTTTCTTCAGAGAGAAGAGGGAGAAAGTAGAAGTAGCGAAGCTCTGGATGTACCATTTATATTCAGTCTTAAGTCGCAGAACAAAACATACTTTTTTCTAAGGTTTTAGTAGGAGAAAAGCGTTATAATAATTTCAAGAGTTTGAATTTTCAGGAGGATTTATTGATGAGTACATGTCACCATTCTGATTTACAAATTTTAAAAGATATTGCTGAACTTCTAAATCAAGGAACAGACATAAACGATGTACTTTCAGAGGTCTTAAGAAAGCTATTACACGTAACCGGTTTACAAACAGGATGGATATTCCTTATTGATGCTGATGGTTCATTTACATTAGCAGCTAAAGAAAATCTTCCCCCTGCATTATCGGATAATAATTATTCCCCCATGTGTAACGGTGATTGCTGGTGTATTGACCGTTATAATAAGGGCCGAATAGATAAAGCAACCAATATTATTGAATGTATGCGTCTAGAGGATGCAATTGAGAAAAAGTTAGGGGATACATGGGGATTAACCCATCATGCAACTGTGCCCCTCAAAGCGGGTAAAGAAAAGTTCGGATTATTAAATGTTGGTTCCCCCAATAAAACAAGGTTTAATGAAGAAGAGTTAGCCCTATTGGAGTCAGTAGCTTTACAAATCGGCTCAGCTTTAAAAAGAATCCATTTAACCCAAAGAGAGCAAGAAATTGCTTTAACGGCCGAAAGAAATAGATTAGCTAGAGATCTGCATGATTCTGTCAATCAGCTCCTTTTCTCCTTAAGCTTAACTGCCCGTGGCGGGAAAGAAATGACAAAAGAGGTAGAAGTCAAAGAGACCTTTGGCTATATTCAAGATTTAGCACAGGAAGCATTAAATGAAATGAGGGCGCTTATCTGGCAGCTCCGCCCAAAAGGATTAGAGAAAGGGATCGTTAGCGCATTAGCTAGCTACGGTGAGATGCTGGGATTAAATACGAATATAAAAATAAACGGGGTCATTCATCTGCCAAGCAGAATCGAAGAAGCTGTTTTTCGCATTAGCCAAGAGGCCTTGGCTAACTGCAAGAAACATTCACAACAATCGGATGTCCAATTAGTTGTGACTGGCAGTGATAATAGGATAACAATTGAAATAAAAGACAGTGGATGCGGGTTCACTTATCACGAAGGGAAAGAGCTTCCTTCATTAGGACTTAAGAGCATGAGAAATAGAGCGGAGTCTTTAGGAGGAACCTTTTATTTAAAAAGTGAACTTAATCAGGGGACACATATAAAAGTAAGTATTCCGTTTTAGGGAGGGATCATTTTGAGCATTCGAATATTAATCGCTGATGACCATCATGTGGTACGGCGCGGTTTAGTGTTTTTTCTTAAAACACAGGAGAATATTGAGATTGTTGGAGAAGCAAGAAATGGGGAAGAAGCGGTTGAATTAGTTGATCGATTAATGCCGGATCTTGTATTAATGGATCTAGTTATGCCGGTAATGGATGGAATTGAAGCAACACGGATCATTAAAGGAAAACATCCACAGATGAAGATTATGATATTAACAAGCTTTTCTGATCAAAATCATGTTATCCCTGCTATAGAAGCCGGGGCCTCTGGCTATCAATTAAAGGACATTGAGCCGGATGAGCTAGTAAGAGCAATTAAAATGTTAATGAGTGGTGAAAACCAATTACACCCGAAAGCCACAACACATTTATTAACACATTTAACTGCAAAGCAAAATGTAGGAAATCCTTTAGATGATTTGACCAAAAGAGAGATGGAAGTTCTTAAAGAAATAGCAAGTGGAAAAAGCAATAAAGAAATTGCCTCTTCGCTTTTCATAACTGAAAAGACAGTTAAGACGCATGTTTCCAATGTTTTAGCAAAACTGGAGCTTGCTGATCGGACGCAGGCTGCGCTTTTTGCCGTTCGAAATGGTGTAACCAAAAATGATAAAATAGGTTAATTTAAACCGGCTCCTTATTCGGGAGCCGGTTTTTTGGTGGTGGAATTCTTTAGTCCGGTTGTAAAAAATTCTCACATATAACTCTGTATCCACTTGGTTTTTCAGGAAAGACTATACATCGGTATCTCATTTGGATCTGCCTCTATGGTTTCGTTTGCGTGGTCGATGTAACGAAGCAGATTATAAAGCTTTGTTTCAATCACAGTGTAGTCACGTTCAAAGTTGTAAGCATGAAGGAACTGTTCAATTCTCTTGGACAAAAATTGGTCTTTTGTCCGAACCATTAATATAAGCAAATTATCCCATTCGGACCGGTGTGTATAATATAACGCTCGGTCATAATCCAGTTTATTCATTTACTTTCTCTCCTCCTTACTAGGAGTTGAGATTATTGTATGACATTCTGAAGATAACTTTCGCAGAAAATGTTGGACACCCAATGTTCATAAGGTTTTCAAGTTTTACCTGTTTATTTTTTCATTCAATTGGTTATGAGGAGGTCACATGAATAAATTCTTTTGTGCTTTTATAATTATCCTTTTTTATTCCGTAACTCCTGCAGCAGCTAAGGTGGTACATACGAATAAAGCCTATTCCTATGAACAGTTAGAAAATGACATCAATCAAATGGAAAAACAACATAATGGTCAATTAGAAGTTAAATCTATTGGAACGACTCATTTTGGAAGAGAAATTTGGGCAATAAAGGTAGGGAAGGGAAAAAGAAATATCGTTTTAATTGGCGCTCACCATGGGCGTGAGTGGTTAACCAGTATGCTTTTGATGAAAATGCTTGAAACCTATGCAGCTTCTTATGAAAGAACGGGAAGGTTCCCTTTTACTTCCACTTCTATTCTTAATGAGGTTTCCATCTGGTTTGTTCCAATGTTAAATCCAGATGGAGTCACAATTCAACAAAATCATTTCGAAGAAATTCCCGAAAAACAATTCAATCGTTTACGAATCATGAATAATGGTTCGAGCAATTTTTCAAGATGGAAAGCAAATGGAACGGGGATTGACCTTAATAGGCAGTATCCTGCAGGGTGGACTGAACTTCCTATGCAGCCGACATCACCACATTATCAATTTTTCAAAGGCAAGAGGCCGCTTGAAGCAAAGGAAGTTATTGCATTAACGAACTTTATTAAAGAGGTTAATCCATCACTTGCGGTAGCTTATCATACAGCGGGAAGAGAAATTTTTTGGAATTATAAAAATGGAAAACATCTAAAAAGGGATAGGAAGCTTGCGAAAAAAATAGCTGAAATTACTGGATACAAATTAGCAAAGCCACCTAAAAAGGCAACAGGAGGCGGATTTACAGATTGGTTCATTACTACTTATCACCGTCCTGCCATGACGATTGAAATAAGCTATTTAGTTGGAGAAACGAACCCTCCATTGTCCGTTTTTAAGACGGAATGGAAACGGAATCGATGGGCAGGGCTTAAACTTGCTAAAGAAGCGGTAAAAATCCCAAAATAATTCATAACGACAGACAGCTTGGGAAAAATAGAATTAGCCTAATAAAATGGAGGGGAATTCATGAAAAAAACACTTATTTCTATACTGATGGCGGCATTTTTTCTGGTCAGTTTTACCAATCAGAGCCATGCACAGAAGCCTGACTATGAAAAATATGGCAGGATTGCAATGGCGGTGGTACAAGCAGACTTTCCTGGTAGCCCCATTCGAGATTATGAATATCTAGGCCGTAAAAAGATGGATTCTTCAAAGGTCGAAGATGGATTTCGTTTTAAAGTTCAAGAAAACAATCAAAACTTCTTTGTCATAATAAGAGTAAATCATGACTTAACTAATAATAAACTTCTTAATTTAACCGTTGAAACTCAAAAACAATAAGCGATCTTGCTTATTGTTTTTTTCCTTCTTTTCATCATTCCCATCTTTTGTTCATACATTGTGATAAGAGGAAAAGGGGGAATGGCAATGAATTCGGATGAGCGTAAATCACTAGAATACGCAATAAGTGAAATTACTGAAATAGCAAGTGGTTTTGGACTAGACTTTTATCCCATGCGTTATGAAATCTGTCCGGCAGAAATTATTTATACATTTGGAGCCTATGGAATGCCCACTAGATTCTCGCATTGGAGTTTTGGAAAGCAATTTCACAAAATGAAGCTTCATTATGACCTAGGGTTAAGTAAGATTTATGAACTTGTCATTAACTCTAATCCATGTTACGCATTTTTATTAGACTCGAATACACTAATCCAAAATAAGTTGATTGTGGCACACGTGTTAGCACATTGTGATTTCTTTAAAAATAATGTCCGTTTCCAAAATACGAAGCGCGATATGGTAGAGAGTATGGCAGCAACTGCAGAAAGAATTCACCAATATGAGATTCAATATGGAAAGAAAGAGGTAGAAACCTTCCTTGATGCGGTGTTAGCAATTGACGAGCATATTGACCCTTCTCTCATGAGGCCAAAGCTGTCATGGTCAATCGGGGATGATGAGGAAGATGAGGGAAATCCTATTGCTGCTACACCATATGATGACCTATGGAATTTGGATGAAAGGAATAAAAAAGAATCCCTTCAACCAAGGAAAAAGAAGTTTCCGCCACGCCCCGAAAAGGATATATTGTTATTTATTGAAACTTACAGTAGAGAGCTAGAAGATTGGCAACGAGATATCTTAACCATGATGCGTGAGGAAATGCTATATTTCTGGCCACAGCTTGAGACAAAAATCATGAATGAAGGCTGGGCTTCCTATTGGCACCAGCGTATTTTAAGGGAAATGGATTTAACCAGCGGAGAAGCCATTGAATTTGCGAAGTTAAATGCGGGAGTTGTACAGCCATCCAAGACAGGAATAAATCCATATTACCTTGGGATTAAAATTTTCGAGGATATTGAAGAACGGTATAATAATCCAACGGAAGAAATGAAGCGAAGAGGAGTTAAACCTGGTTCTGGAAGAGAAAAGATGTTTGAGGTACGGGAAGTAGAATCCGATATCTCCTTCCTCCGCAATTACTTAAATAAGGATTTAGTCATGAGAGAGGATATGTATCTGTTCCAAAAGCAGGGGCGCGATTATAAAATCGTTGATAAAGAGTGGGAACATATTCGTGATCAGCTCGTAAATATGCGTGTAAATGGAGGATTTCCTTACATTACCGTTAACGACGGAGATTATATGAAGAATGGAGAGCTTTATTTAAAGCATTGGTACGAAGGTGTTGAATTAGACGTAAAGTATCTTGAAAAAGTTCTCCCATATATTCAACAGCTTTGGGGCAGACCTGTTCACATGGAAACGATGATTGAAGAGAGACGGATGTTATTTTCTTATGATGGTAAAGGAGTTCATCGTAAGTACCTATAAAAAACGGGGGACAGCTAAGTTTTAGCTGTCCCTTTAATAGTGACTTATTTTTTGTTTAGTTTTTGGAACTAGAGGAATTTGATTATAAATATAGATTATTGTTTTAGGGATGGGGTTTAAAAAGGATCTTAATTTGTAAATAAGTATACTTACAAATACACCTACAAAAATGCTGCCAATTACATCAAATGGATAGTGATGTCCAACATAAATACGAGAAATCCCAGTTACTATTGCAAACAACAGCATACTTAACCCAATTTTTCGATGGCGCAACAATACCGCAAGTGCTAGGGAAAACGCCCCTGTTGTATGGTCGCTTGGAAAAGAAGCATCTTTTGCATGCTGTATTAGTAGATGAACTTTATGAGTTACAAATGGACGTGGTTCATAATAAATATGGCCTATCACAAAATTTATTAGCAAGCCTAAACCACCAGTTATTGCTGCATAAACAACTGTATATTTAGAGTGATTTTTACCTAAAAACCACATAAGAAGTAAAACGATGGCGTAAACAACCAATGCATATTGCGTTGTTAATATCATTACCTTGTCAATAAAAGGATGATGACCAGCAAGCTGGTTGATCGCTTGAAATATATGATAATTCATTCTATCCCCTCATTTCTAATTTTCTCGCTCCATCGTTTTTGAATGAAGCGAGATTCAGAACTTTAATTAAATATGCTAGTTTGTAGTTCTTGCATTTGTTGTGATAGGTTTTGATACAGCCTTTTTATGCAACCACTCATAAATAATTGGGATGATGATAAAACTGTTGATTGTTGAAGTTACCATACCACCAATTACAACAATACCGAGTGTTTGAGATATGACCGTATCAACACTATGTGAAAATGCAAGTGGTAACAAAGTCAGAATTGTTGCTACTGCTGTCATTAAAATTGGCCGAATCCTTGAAAGGCTGCCATTCAACACAGCCTCTGTAACAGGCAAACCTTCTCTTCGATTTCTTTCGATCTTATCAATTAATACAATACCATTGGTAACTACGATGCCAGTTAGCATCAGAACTCCAATTAATGTAGCTAAATTCCATTCACCACGGAACAGGATCAATGCAATTACGACACCACTTAATGCAAGTGGAATGCTTAAAAGTACCGATAATGGTGCTCTCCATCCTTTGAAAATCGAGGAGGTAATGAGCAATACTAAAAGAATAGAGAAAGCTACTGCAACTGACATATCGAAAATCATATCTTTTACTTGTTGAGTAATACCACCCAATGAATACGTTACATCTTTAGGAAGTTTTATGTTGCTTAATACTTTCTCAGACTGGCTTGACACTTTACTAATATCATTTGATGTTATCTGTGCTGTCACAAGGGAGAACGGCTGTCCATCTCGTTCGCTAATGGTTGAAGGAGTGGTATCATTTGAAATTTTGGCGATTTGGTCAAATCGTACTATTTCACCATTAGCACCAGGTAATGTCTCAGCAGAAAGAGAGGCTAAAACATCATCGGCAGTTGCGTGTAACGATATGCTTGAGTTCGTTCCAGTTGCAATTTGATCCAAAAATTGATCCACAGGAAGTGCTTTATGATCAATTGTAACAGTGGCATCTTTCGACGAAGACATATAACGATTAATGACCGTTAGAATGTCAGCCACTTTTACGCCTTTATCTTGAATCGTTTTTTGGTCAAAAGTAACCTTATACTTAGGCGAACCATTTGTTAAATCCACTTTTCCATCTACGCTTAAGTCATCAATTTTCGATAATTCTGTTCTTGCCTCTTGAGCAACCTGGTCCAGAGTAGCTTGATCGGAACCTGTAAGCAGAATACGCATTTGTGAATCATCACCAGAGATGTTCTGGCTTGTGATCGTATAAGTAACATCTTTAGATAAAATCGGAAGCTGCTGTTGTAATTGTTTAATGACGGAATCAGCATCTTTGTCATTCTTTAATACAACGGAAAGATTAGCGACGTTTGGATAGGTGATAAAGCCCCCACCCTGATCAAACACATCATCACTTTGTGGTGTCATGGTTGAACCGAAATTGGCTGAGTATGCCGTAACCTTCGGGTTTTCTTTCAATGCTTTTTCGATTTTTTGCACTTCAGAATCCACTTGAATTAATGTGCTTCCTTTCGGCAATTCTGCTTTAATAGCAATTTGTCCGATTTTTCCACTAGGTAATAAACTTACAGGAAGGAAAGCGGAATAAATACCAGCAGCCAAGAACACTAATAGCGAAACAATAATCATTGCTTTCTTATGTTTAAAAGCCGATTGCAAGATTGGTTTCATTTTAGAATCGAGTTTGACCGTTTGTTTTTCTCTGTTTCCGCCTTTCCATCCCATGAAAGCAAGGGCAGGGATGACAAGCATTGCGACAAAGAATGAAATAATGAGAGCAATAACGACTGACCATGCAAATCCGCTATATGAAGCACTGATTACGCCTCCGACAAAAGCAATCGGAATATAAACGGCTATGGTCGTTAAGGTAGAACCTAAAATTGCTGGAATCATTTCAACAACAGATGAAGCAAGAATAGAAAGCAATGGTTTAGCATTCTGTTCTTCGCGTTTTCTATACATATTGTCTAAGATTACAATCGAGTCATCGACAATACGACCCATCGCTACAATCAAACCTGAAACGGTTAAAATGTTTAAAGTTATACCCATTGATTTTAAGAAAGCTGTCGTTGCCAGTAATGAAATTGGCAATGAAATAGCAATTAATAGTGTACTTCTTACATTTCGGAAGAAGAAAAACACACAAATCATAGAGAATAAAGAGCCAAGTAAACCTTCTCGAACTAGTCCGAAAAGAGAACTGTTTAATTCTTTTTCTCGGTCAAGTAGAACTTTGAAAGAAACATCTTTTGGATTTACGGTATCCATTTGAAGATGTGCTACACGGTCTTTTACTTGCTCAGCTACATCCGTGATATTGGCTGATGGTGTTTTGATGACATTTAATGTGACACTTGGTGCTCCATTTGTTCTAGAAACCGTTTTTAAGTCATTTAAAGAATGTGTAATGGTCCCGAACGCTGATACAGGAATTACTTTTCCTTCTTTATTCTTAATTGTTGCGTTTTCCATTTGCTGGGCAGTTAACGGATAACCATCAAACGAAACCGGTATAGATAATTGGTTGTTAACGATATTCCCTTGTGGCATAGAAGGAACTGCTAATGCAAACGATTTGTTCACATCATCTAATGTTAAACCGTTTTTCACAAGGTCTTTCATACGAACTGTTAATACATATCCATCTTTTGCTCCCCCAATGACGGATACATCCGATACACCAGGAACAGATTTTAATTGTTTCACAATTTCCTGAGTGGCAGTGGAACGTAAAGTTTGTTCATCCAATTTTGAACTTGTTACGCTGTATGTCAAAATTGGAAAGGAGCTAGTAGTTAATCGTGTTACAGAAGGTGTGCTCGTTATGGTCG
The DNA here is from genome assembly GCA_039832695.1 of Bacillus sp. (in: firmicutes). GTDB lineage: Bacteria > Bacillota > Bacilli > Bacillales > Cytobacillaceae > Neobacillus. Next base: position 14,871 of record JBDOMM010000004.1, on the reverse strand, counting down.
ATGGAAGATCGGCATTTGCCAATGCTTTATTTACCTGATCCTCTGCTACCTTCATGTCTGTATTCATAGGAAAATACAAACTCATAAATACTCCGCCGTCATAAGATGTACTTTCAACATTGGACAAACCATCCACTATTTTCACGGCGCTTGCTAGATTATCGGTTACTTGCTGTTTGACCTGAGCAGCTTGATACCCAGGAACTCTCATACTTACTGAAAGGGTAGTATTGTTAATCCCAGGCAAATAATCTCTTTGCATCTGGTAAGCTGAAATACCTCCCCAAGCCAAAATGATAACCACACATACAATCATAAGAATGGCTCTTTGCATGGTAGCTTCTACTAGTCTTTTCAATGGTTTTCCTCCCCAAAGTTTTATATCAACTTAACCCAAATAACTTTTTCGTGTTTGTAATGAAATTGAGAATGGTACTTTAACAAAATTGGGCAAGTTAATGATATAAAAGAAACCTGTATATTCCCCTAATAAATCATTAATATTTTATTAAAATGTAAAATGTGGTTTAAAGAATAAACGGAAGGATATATATAGAAAATCTTAATTATTAATGAAATTATTAGAGTCAGGAGGATCTACCTTGTTTAGTCAAGTAGCAAAAGTGGTACCGAATTTATTTACAATGGGAAACTTATTGTGTGGTGTTCTTTCAATTACCTGTAATATGAGTGGCTTTTTAGAAGTAGCCTCTATTTTAATTTTCTTTTCAGCTATTTTTGATTTACTTGACGGGAGAATTGCAAGAGGATTAAAAGTTAACAGTGAAGTAGGTGTACAATTAGATTCCTTAGCGGATATTGTTAGTTTTGGTGTTGCTCCTGCGCTTCTATTTCATACAATAGTAACACCGTCCATATTAACTTCTTTGGCGTTTATTCTTTTTCCATTAATGGGAGCGTTAAGATTAGCTAAGTTTAATGTTAAACCAACAATAGGTTATTTTAGTGGATTGCCGATTCCAGCAGCTGGATTGCCACTTGCTGCAATGGGGTTCTTTTCATATAGCAATGCATGGATTACCATAATTCTAGCTCTTTTAATGGTAAGTCCCATAAGGGTAAAAAAATTTTAATCAATATTTCATAAAAAAAGCTAATAACCTTTTCGTAGGGATTTAGCTTTTTTATTTTATCCATTAACCTTTTTGTACTCTTAATAAAACATTAATAATCCATTAAAAAATGAAATTCAACCCAAAATGGTGGTACATTGTAAATAAATCTAACGATGATTGTTCTTTTTATATTGGTTAGAAGGGATGAGTGTAGATGAATACACATATTCTTGTCATTGAAGATGAAGTCCAGATTGCTCGCGTGTTAAAAGTGGAATTAGAGTACGAGGGTTATCAGGTAACAGTGGAACATGATGGTAAGGCAGGGTTGGAAACCGCCTTGCAATCGAAAATGGACTTGATTTTGTTGGATGTAATGTTGCCTGGATTAAGTGGGATAGACGTTTTAAGAAGATTAAGAAAGGAAAACTGTAATACGCCCGTCATTCTTCTAACAGCAAGAAATACTACTTTTGATAAAGTAGCGGGATTGGATCAGGGAGCAAATGACTATGTCACAAAACCGTTTGAAATAGAAGAATTACTAGCGCGAATACGTGCATGCCTTCGGAATACTCCTAAAAATGGAGAATCCAACGATGAGAACTCCATTTTGACAGTGGATAATCTAATCATAAACACAGAAACAAGAGAAGTAAAAAGAGGTAGAAAATCTATTACATTAACACCAAAGGAATATGATTTCTTGGTGTATCTAGTAATCAATAAAAATAAAGTGGTTACACGAGATAACATTATTCTTAAGGTTTGGGGGTATGAATACGAGGGTGAAACTAACGTGATTGATGTTTTTATTAGACATCTTAGAAAAAAAATTGATGAAGACTTCCCTACTCAATTAATTACTACTATAAGAGGAATTGGTTTTACCATAAGGGAGATTAATGATGAAAATCACAACAAAAATTAATTTATTAACGACGGCTTGGATGCTGTGCATATTAATCCTTATAAATTTCGTTGTGTTTTTATTATTTATGAAAACAACAGTAAATATGGAAAAAGATATACTTTTTCAAAAAGCAGGGGATATCGTAAAAGAAATTAATACAACCCAACCTTTAAGTAGTATGAAAAGGGAATTGGAAGATTATTTAACAGAACATTCCTATATCAGAATTATGGATCAAAAGAATAAGCTGATTTATGAGGTGACAAATGACAAGTTCCTTTCAAAAAAAATGAAAGGAAAACATACCTTAATAAAACAGGCTACAACCCATTTGATTTCTACTGAACATGGAGAAGAGGAAGTATTAATTGTTCGTGTTCCATTTAATAATGGATATAAAACTTTGGAAATGGGTGAACGTTTACGAGGGCTAGAAGCAAGAAAAGAGATGCTTAGGGCAATCTTAATTATTGGTACGGTATTAGCTGCTTTATTATCTTTGCTGGGAGGAAGATGGCTAGCTAATATGATTATGAGACCGATTTCTAATATGATTAAAACAATGGAGGAAATAGAAAAAAGCGGTGTACCTAAGACCATCAACGTTCAAAATAGGACAAAAGATGAACTCCAAACGTTGGCGAGAACATTTAATCGTATGGTTAATAGGCTTCTAATAAATATGGAAAGGCAAAAACAATTTGTTTCTGATGCATCGCATGAATTAAAGACACCATTAACAGTCATTAAGAGCTACGCTAATCTTCTAAGGAGACATGGAATAGAAAATAATGAAATGGCGGAAGAAGCACTTAAAGCCATTCATTCAGAGGCAACCAGAATACAAAAAATGACCGAAACTTTTTTAGAATTAGCCACATTAGAGAAAGAAAATGTTTTAGAAATAAACGAAGTAAATTTGGTTAATTTATGCAAAGATATTTTAAAACAATTAAAAGATGTTTATAAGCGGGAAATAACATTACATTATGAGGGGATTCCCATCATCATTAGTGCAGATGAATTAAAGATTAAACAGGTCATAATCATCTTGCTGGATAATGCGATTAAATATAGCAATGACAGAATTGAAGTCTTTTTAAAAAAGGATCAGAATCATGCAATCATTAATATAAAAGATTATGGAATTGGGATACCAAAAGAAGAAATAGACAATATTTTTGAACGATTTTACCGAGTAGATAAAGCAAGAAGCAGAGAAACTGGAGGCTCTGGATTAGGTCTCAATATTGCTAAAAGTATTATAAACTTACACAAAGGTGACATTAAAATAAAAAGTGAAGAAGGATCAGGTACGAAAGTGGAATTGATCTTACCAATTAGTTATGGAAATTTAAATAAGATTTAGGTGAAAAGTAACCCCTCTTGTGTCAAAAGAGGGGTTATTTTTAGTTTACAAGACATTTATTTTTTTCTAGTTCCAGATTTAGTTTATCTGTTAACAAATAAACTCTTGGTACACGTTTCCCAATTAAACAAACGACTTCATAATTAATGGTGCCCATCCAATCTGCCAAGTGATCTACAGATCGAAAGGAGGAATGATTAGCCCCAAAAATGGTAACTTCACTACCGACTAAACAATTTTCTACACCTGATACATCAATCATAGTTTGGTCCATACAAACTCGTCCTGTAATTTGAGCAAGATGTTTCCCAACTAGAAATTTTCCTTTATTAGACAGGAGTCGGGAAAGGCCGTCAGCATAACCAACTGGTAGAGTGGCAATCTTACTTTCTTTATCCGGTTTAAAAGTACATCCATAGCTAATGGGCTGAGAGGCCTCAACATTTTTGATAGCAGCAATTCTGGTTTTAAAACTCATTGCTTGCTTAAGGCTAATCGAGTGATTTCTTAATGATTTGTCTGGGTATAATCCGTACAAGGCAATCCCGATTCTAACCATATCCAGATGCATATCTGGAAAATTCATTGTAGCAGCGCTGTTGCAACAATGCTTAATCGGCACATGTATATGTTTACTAACCAAATTTTCCAAAATGGATTGAAACTTGCTGAATTGTTCATACGTATATGTTGGATCTTCACTGTCCGCATTAGCAAAATGGGTAAATATACCTTCAAGATAGATGTATTCAGCAGCTAGAGCTTTTTTGGCAAGTCTCACTACTTCGATAGGGGAGCTTACGCCAATTCTGGACATACCGGTATCAACTTTTAAATGAACAGCAGCAGTTTTACATAATTGAGTCGATTGGACAATAACTTCGTCCAATACATCATGGTCAAAAACAGTTAAGGTAATGTTGGCCAAAATGGCCTCTTTGACAGAGCGTGGAGGTGTATAACCGAGAATGAGAATAGGTGTAGATATTCCAGCCTCTCTCAGCTGGATGGCTTCATCTAATAAGGCAACCCCTAAATAGTCAGCACCTGCTAAAATGGAGGCCTTTGCGACTTCTATTGCCCCATGACCATATCCATCTGCTTTCACGACTGCCATTAATTTAGAGTGCTGTTGTACAAATTGTCTAAACTGGGTCATATTTTCTTGAATATGGTCAAGTGAAATTTCGGCCCATGTATCACGGTAACTATGTTGCTGCATCTAGACCATCCCCCTTAAAGAAAAATCCCCTCAAGAAACTTCTTGAGGGGATGAGTACTATTAGTTAGCTGCTAGTTCTTTTTCTAAAGCTTTTTCTACTGGTACATAGTTATAGCCAAGATCTTTTGCTACTGCTTCGTATGTGATTTCACCATTAGCCACGTTCACACCAAGCAATAATGCAGCATTTTCAGAAATAGCTTTGAATACCCCTTTGTTAGCAATCTGTAATGCATATGGTACTGTAACGTTTGTAAGAGCAATTGTAGACGTTCTTGGAACTGCTCCAGGCATGTTAGCAACAGAATAATGTACTACACCGTGCTTAACAAATGTTGGGTTATCATGTGTTGTTACATGATCGATAGATTCGACGATTCCACCTTGGTCGATAGCTACATCGACAATTACGGAACCAGGCTTCATAGCCTTAACCATTTCCTCAGTTACAAGCTTAGGCGCTTTTGCTCCAGGAATTAAAACCGCACCAATTAAAAGGTCAGCTTCTGCAACAGCCTCAGCGATATTGAAAGGATTTGACATTAATGTTTTGATTTGAGTTCCAAAGATATCATCAAGTTGACGGAGACGGTCCGCACTTAAATCGATGATAGTTACATCAGCACCTAGACCGATTGCCATTTTAGCTGCGTTTGTACCAACAATACCACCACCAACAATGGTTACTTTACCACGGTTAACTCCTGGCACACCTGCAAGAAGAATCCCTTGTCCGCCATTATTTTTTTGTAAGAACTGTGCACCAATTTGAGCAGCCATACGTCCTGCAACTTCACTCATAGGAGTTAGAAGTGGTAGAGTTCTGTTAACTGATACTGTTTCATAAGCAATTGCAATAACGCCAGATTGCTTTAATGCTTCAGCTAATGCAGGCTCTGCTGCAAGGTGTAAATAAGTAAATAGAATTAATCCTTGACGGAAGTACTTATATTCGCTTGATAAAGGCTCTTTAACCTTCATAATCATGTCTGAAGTTGTCCAAACTTGTTCAGCTGTTTCAATAATTTCAGCACCAGCTTTGGCATAATCTTCATTAGTGAAACCGCTTCCAATTCCAGCATCCTTTTCAATTATAACTTTATGACCAGCATTTAAAAATGAAACAACTCCAGCTGGAGTAAGCGCTACACGATTTTCATTATTTTTAATTTCCTTAGGAACCCCAATAAACATAATTTTATTTCCTCCCCTAAAAAACTATTGATTGAATTGCTATGGCTAAAGTATAAAACGTTTACAAAAGAATTTCTTTGTTTAGAAAGGAGAAAGATTTTCACTCTTTTTGGGGATTTTCACAAAATGTTCAAATCCCCTGGTATTTTGCCAGTTTTAAATCAATATAAAGGATCATTTTTTGATTAGGGTCTTTGAAATTAACTTCACCAATTTCAGTAATACGCTTGAGCCGGTAATTTAGCGTGTTTGCATGGACATTTAATTCTTTGGCTGCATCATTAATGTTAGAGTCCTTGTTTAAAAAGACTTCTAACGTTTCAATAAGATTGCTTTTATGTTTTAGGTCATATTCATTGAGCCTCTTTAAAGCGTAGTTTTCATACTCTTCATCTTTTCTTTTCATTTGGATCATCTCAAACAATTGATAAATTCCTAGTCTTTGATAACTGAAGATATCTTTTGTTTCAATGGGGAATTTTTCTTTTATGGCTAAAACATGCAATGCTTCTTTATATGCTTTACCGATGTTTTGATAGTCGGCGTAGATACTGCTGTAGACAGGATTGATGTTCTTTATTCCAAAACGATCTTTCATTTTTAAAACAATGTTTTTTGCAAAATTGTCAAGCTCTTCAAATGGATTCTCGATATGAGATGCTTGTACCAACAAGATGAGATGATTGCAGTCAATCGTATTTAATACGATTTGCATTTGCTGAGCTGTTTTTAATAGATAGGAGATTTCATGTTCTTCTTTATTAGTGATGTTTTGTTGGAACTGAAAAACAAACACAGCAAAGCTGGATGGAGGAGTAATTTGCAATGCTTGGAAGTGTTGGATTATTTCCTCTTTATTTGTTAAGTGACCAGTTAATAGTTTCCAGAAAAATTCCTGTGAGCGTTCTTCTTTTTTATTTTTTCTGGTTTGAAGCTGAAGCAGTTTGTTCTTTACAGCATCTGCAGCTTTTTTTAATAATGTAAAGTCCTCATCTGTTAAGGTTTTATCAATCTCAATGGCCCAAATAAATCCTAATACTTCATTCTGTTTCCAAATGGAAATAGCCACTCGGTCCCCAAGACCAATATCGTTCATACTTTTAACACGAATCGGTTCATCCGTTTTTAATAGGGAGGGAATGGTCCCCTCCTTCCATAATTGATTAATTACTTTTTCAGGTACCCTTCGGCCAATAATGGTAGATATTCTAGCAGGATCTGTCCGTTCATCATGTGTACTATAGGCAAGAAGGCGGTGATTCGCATCTTCAATGGTGATTGGACACTGAAGAACTTGACTAATGATATCGGCAAACTCATCGAGGCTTTCAAAGGCTATTTTAAATGGATCATGATGTCTTGTGTTCAAACTCTTTTCCTCCAACATATATGAAAAATGGTCAGTAGTTTTCGCAATCATTGTTTTACCTTTGTTTAATTTTACAAAAAAAACGTAGAAATTTCTCGCTTTTCTACAAAAAACTTTGTTCACAAAAATGTTAAGATAATTTCAAGTATTTTTCACAATAGTTTTTATCCTTGTAAAAACTAATTTGTAAGCGCTAACACATTCTGAAAGGGAGGTTTAGAGCTAAAAAAATAATGAATTTTCTTCGAAATAATAGTATTATTTTTATTTTAAGAAAGTTTATTAGTCATTTATGTATCAGTTTGAATTGTTAGTTGTGTGTTTTAACAAAGTGGAGAATGGGAAATTAGAGGTTTGATCATCAAGGGGAGGTTATGGTATGAGTAATAACACTCATGGGAAAGAACTTCATCGCGGATTAGAAGAAAGACATATTACGTTAATGTCTTTAGGGGCAGCTATTGGGGTTGGTTTGTTTCTTGGGTCTGCGACAGCGATTAAAATGGCTGGACCAGGGATCCTGCTTGGTTATGCATTTAGTGGTTTGATCATGTTTTTTATTATGAGAGCACTTGGGGAGATGGCTATTCAAAAGCCTGTAGCAGGTTCCTTTAGTAAATATGCTCGCGATTATTTAGGACCACTTGCAGGCTACATTACAGGGTGGAATTATTGGTTCTTATGGATTGTCACTTGTATGGCAGAAATCACAGCTGTTGGTATTTATATGGAGTATTGGTATCCAGATGTGCCACGCTGGATTTGGGCGTTAGCAGCGCTTGTCATCATGGCTACTGTTAATTTCTTAGCAGTAAAGGCGTATGGAGAACTTGAATTTTGGTTTGCTCTCATAAAAATTGTTACGATTCTTGCCATGATTGTTGTCGGAGTAGGAATGATCATCTTCGGTTTAGGTAATGGTGGAATTGCTACTGGTATTCATAATTTATGGCAGCATGGCGGCTTGTTCCCAAATGGAATTAAAGGTGTATTGCTATCATTACAAATGGTTATGTTTGCGTATCTTGGAATAGAAATGATCGGTGTCACTGCAGGTGAAGTAAAGAACCCAGAAAAATCTCTTGCAAGAGCAATTGATTCTGTGTTCTGGCGTATTCTTATTTTTTACGTAGGTGCTTTGTTTGTTATCATGTCTATCTATCCTTGGGAAGAGATTGGCACAAAAGGAAGTCCGTTCGTTCTTACATTTGAGAAAATTGGAATTCCAGGTGCGGCAGGAATTATTAACTTCGTTGTACTAACAGCTGCTCTTTCTTCTTGTAATAGTGGAATTTTCAGTACAGCAAGAATGTTGTTTAACCTTGCTGAACATGGTGAAGCGCCAAAGAACTTTGGCAAAGTTACAAAAAACGGCGTTCCTGGCATTGCTGTCCTAGCATCTGCTGGTGCTTTGCTAATAGGAGTTGTCTTAAATTATATCGTTCCAGCTAAGGTCTTTACTTGGGTAACAAGCATTGCAACGTTCGGTGCTATTTGGACTTGGGCGGTTATCCTCCTATCACAACTTCGTTACCGTAAAACGTTAAAACAGAGTGAAGTAAAAACATTAAAATATAAGGTGCCTTTCTTCCCATATACCTCTTATATTGCCTTAGCGTTTTTAGCATTTGTTATCGGGCTGATGGCATATAATCCTGATACTCGAATTGCTCTTGTAATCGGACCTTTGTTTTTAATTCTATTAGTTGCAGTTTATTATTTGAAAGGATTCCATAAAAAAGAATCCCTTCACCCTTCATCGAAAAAACGTGTAAGTTAGTTGTAGAATGAAAAAGCAGTGGATTTTTCACCACTGCTTTTTTGCTTTATTAGTTTTCACCGTTTCGTTCTACCGCTAATAAGTTTCGTTTAGAAGGCCAGAATGCCCATTTTCCGAGCAAGACAGTAATCGCTGGAACGAGCAGAGGACGAACAATAAATGTATCTAACAAGACGCCAATTGCAGTAATAGTACCAAAGTGTACGAGTACTTGAATTGGTAAAGTGGTTAAAATCGCAAAGGTTCCTGCAAGGATTAGACCTGCGGAAGTAATAACAGCTCCTGATTCAGCCACCCCTTCTTTAATGGCTTGGAGCAGGGGCATCTCTTTGCTTTTTTTCCAAATACTTGAAATCATAAAGATGTTGTAATCTTCCCCTAATGCGACAATAAATACAAAAGAGTAGAGCGGAATAAATCCTTGAATGGCATCTACATCAAATAAATAATGAAGAATAGCCCAACCTAGGCCAAGCGCACTAAAGTATGATAAGAGAACTGTTAGAATTAAATAAAGCATGCTTGTCACTGACCGAAGGTAGACTAATAAAAGTAAGGCGATAATTCCAATAACAATTGGAATTATAACTTTTGCATCGTCTGTTGTTGTTAATCTTGTATCATACTGTTCGGCAGTTTGGCCGCCAATCCATACTTTTTTGGAAGAATCAGCTATCCCGTCACTTTTCATTATGTGTTCAACTTTTTTACGGAGATCTGGGATATAATCCATTGCTTTATTTGAATAGGGATTTACGTTAAATTCAACACTGTAGCTAATTATATTTTGGTCCTTCGCACCTTGTTTTGCCTCAGAAATATGAGCCACATAAGACAACTTTTCTAATTCACTTTTTACAGAACTTTCTTTTCCATCAGTTTGCAGGATCACTTGAACAGGTGCCAGCTCGCCAGGATTAAAGTGGTCAGAGATTAAGTTGAAACCCTCTCTTGATGGCATATTTTTTGGGAAAGATGATAAAGTATCATAGGTATATTGAATCTTAGAAGAGAACAAAGCAAATACACCAAGGAAGAGAATAGTAGCTGTCATTATCAGCTTTGGTCTTTTAATAATAAAGTTCCCAAGTTTTAAGCCGAACCCTTCGTTCTTGACCTTCAATTCAATAGTTTTGCCTTTTTTTCGAGCACGCTCTTCCTGCATTTCCCTTGTACGTGGAATCAGTGGGAAGAAGGAGACTCTCCCAAAAATACTTAATAAAGCAGGAATTAGTGTAAGACTTGCGATCATCATAATTAAGATGGATACACTAAAAGGAATAGCAAACCGGTGGATGGAACCGTATTTGGATAACAATAACACTAACAGTGAAAATACAACGGTAAGACCGCTCATGGCAATTGCACCAGAAGACCCTTTCAATGAGCGCAGCATAGCAACTCGCTTATCATTTTCTACTTCCAAATAACTTCTAAATCTAGAAATAAGGAATAAACAATAGTCAGTACCGGCTCCAAAAAGGAGAACGGTCATAATGGAAAGTGCCTGTGAGTCGAAGACGGCCCAACCTGCTTTTCCGATTCCCCCAAGAATTGGACTTATAACGCCGTATGCAATTCCAACGCCAAGTAAAGGTATAAGAGCTAAAATAGGGGAACGGTAAATTAAGAGTAGGAGTACAAGAACGATAGCAACTGTCCCAAACAGTAATGAAAGGTCCCCTTGACTAAATAATTCAGTTGCATCTTGCGCGATACCTGCCGGTCCTGTAACACGTAGTACTAAGTTGTTTGCGTCATTTATTTTGGTTTTAGTTGGATTTGTTGTAAAAATAGAGCTGGATTTTTCTTTAAGCTGCGCTAATCCTTCCGCGATTTTTTCCTTATCGGCCCCTTTTTTGAAGGTGACGGGCAAAATTAGCGTTGTGCCGTCTTTTGATAATTGTTCCTTTAAAACGGGAAGTGGGAATTGATAAAATGGAACCACTGTGTCCTGGGAAATCACTGGGTTTTCGGTTATATCCTTCGTATAGTTTTGTATAAGTGATAAATCATTGTCGGTTAATCCTGAAGAACGGTACCAGGTTAAAAGTGCAGGAGTCCCTGAACTAGAAGGAAATTCTCTTTCAGCCACAGAATTTGCCTGTTCAGACCAAGTGTCTTTCGCCAAATTTGGCGCCATTTCATTCTTTTGTGAATTGGCTTGAGGAAGAGTGACATTCAAAACAGTTGCAAGGATAAGCCATGCAAACAGGACAATCCATCTTCCTTTTTTTCCGCTGATTGTATTACCGAATTTTTCTATCCATTTTTTCTCCAAAGTTAATCACTCCAATCAATTATATTTTCCTTATCAAGTGATAAGCTGCAGGCAAAGAGAAAAGGCTTTATTCAGCCTCGTATTTAACGACTAATCCCGTTTAAAAATATATCAACAATAAGTTTGGCTTTATGCTGTACCATCTTGGTTTGCTCATTGTTAGACTGACGCCCAATCTTGGAAGGCTCAAGAAGGGATTTAATCATGTTGAGTATTAAAAAAGCCATCTCTGTTGAAGTGGAATGAAGTTCATCCGGTTTTTTAATTTCTTCGTTAGAAACACCGTCATTAATCATTGCAACTATAGGTAAAAGAAATCCCTTGACCCATAATTGGTGAACTCGCTTCTGATCTTCAGCGCTTATTTCATGTTGCATATCATGGAACATTTGCGACATATCCATCTCAAAGTGCACCATCATATAGGTGGTAATCTGAGTGAGCCTATCTTGAAAAGTTGTATAGTTAGTTAGAATCCGATTTAAGTCCTTTTCAGTATGCTGGAGTGCATGCTCAATTACTGCTACATAGAGTGTTTGTTTGTTCTTAAAGTGATGGTAAAGCGCAGGCTGAGTAATGCCGCATTGGTCAGCAATTTGTCGAGTAGATACAGCACGATACCCATATTCCATGAATAAACGTTCAGCAGTTTTGATAATGATTTGATAAGTTTCTTTAGGATTTACTTCATTTGCTTTGTTAATATCTTTACCCATTTTAATTAGCGGGTCCTTTCAAAATTTATTGCTTATCAATTGATAAGTAAAATATATAGCAGAAATAGGAAAATGTAAAGCGATTTAAAACAGAACTTTTTTTTCCATACTAACAACATGAAAGAGGGGGGAGCAAGGTGAAAAAATGGATATGTATACCAATTGCAATGTTATTATGTTTCACTATTGATGCCAAGGCACAAACGGTTACGGGACCATCCTCAAAACTGCATGAACAGAATACGATGTCTGTACTGTGGTTTCAAAAAGCTGGTGAAGCCAAAGCATTATACTATCAAGGGTACAATCTTGGAAAATGCAGATTAGATGAATACTTAAATAACAAGAAAAAGGATAAAAGTTTAAAACCCGCTATTGTTCTTGATATTGACGAAACGATATTGGATAACAGCCCATACTTTGCGTGGTATATTGTCTCTGGTAATGGAATTCCCTTTGATTGGAGTAATTGGTTTAACCGAGCAGAAGCAAAACCATTACCAGGAGCACTGGAATTCTTGAAATATGCAGATTCAAAGGGAGTGGAAATTTTCTATATATCTAACCGTTTTGAAGCTCAAAAAGATGCAACGATTAAAAACCTTCGAATGGTTGGTGCTCCACAAGCTGATAAAGAGCATGCCCTTTTAATGCAGCACGGTGAAAGAGGGAAAGAGACACGCCGACAAAATGTAGCCAAGAATCATGAAATTGTTTTATTATTTGGTGATAATTTGGGTGACTTTAGTCAAGTGGATGAATTATCTGTCTCTGGAAGATTACAGGCGGCCGACAAATACAAAGGTGAATGGGGAAAAAAATTCATCATCCTGCCAAACCCAATGTATGGAGATTGGGAAGAAGCCATCTATGACTATAATATTAAAATGAAGGAAGAAGAGAAAGAAAAAATGAGGAAGGAAGGCTTAATGCCAAAATAGTGAACAAAGAACCAACATCAAAAATAGGTGTTGGTTTTGTTTTGGAAATTTTTATAGCTTAACACCATAATTTTCGTTGGACTCACAAATAAAATAAGAGTATAGTAGACTCCATGATTATGGGTAATAGGAGGACTATAATGTTTGGAATAACATTACCGCAATCATTTTATCAAATGAATACGATTTTTATTTCTATCCTGATTGAAGCACTGCCGTTTGTAACATTAGGAGTATTAATTTCCGGCATCATACAAATATTTGTTACAGAAGAAATGATAGCAAAGATCATGCCTAAAAATAAGATTCTTGCTGTAATTTTTGCGTGTTTCCTAGGAATCTTATTTCCATCATGTGAATGTGGGATTGTACCCATTGTAAGTCGGTTGGTTTCTAAAGGGGTACCTATTTCTGCCGGGATTGCCTTTATGTTATCAGCACCCATTATAAATCCAGTTGTGCTTTTTGCGACGTTTATCGCATTTGGAAGTGATTGGAAAATCGCTCTTTATCGTGCAATTGGAGCCATCGTTGTATCCATTATAGTGGGAACATTTATTGCCTACCGCTATAAGGGATCACCATTTAAAGAACAATTTCATCACCATCACGTGCATAGAGAGAAAAGCTGGTTAAAGAAGATTTGGCAAACGCTAGAACATGCAGTAGAAGAGTTTTTCTCAATGGGGAAATACTTAATTATCGGCTCATTAATAGCCGCAGCCGTACAAACCTATGTTAAAACTGCTACACTTGTATCTATTGGACAAGGCCCTGTATCATCTTCTTTTGTAATGATGGCACTTTCTTTCATACTATCTCTATGTTCAGAAGCAGATGCCTTTATCGCATCATCCTTTAGAACAACTTTTTCTACTGGATCATTATTAGCCTTTTTAGTATTTGGACCAATGATCGATATTAAAAATTTAATGATGATGTTAGCAACCTTTAAAAAACGATTAGTATTCATGATTGTGACCGGTGTAACAATTACTGTGTTTCTATACTCTTTATTGTTTTAAGGAGTGATTTATATGATAAGAAGTTTAATACTCATTGGATTTACCTATTTTTTATTTCATTTGCATATTACGGGAGACATTAATAAGTATATTAATATGAAATACTCCTATTTATCTGCAACTGCAGGCTATGCCTTGTTGGTTTTAACTATCGTACAAATTTTTATGCTGAACAAGGATAAAACAGAGGATCATGGATGCAGTCATGAACATTGTGGCCATAACCATGCTACAGAGGATAAATGGTACAAAAAGCTTTTCATTTATCCAATATTTCTGTTCCCTATTATTTCGGGTTTATTTTTCCCGATCGCAACGCTCGATAGTAATATTGTAAAGGCGAAAGGTTTCCACTTTCCTATTTATGATGAAGGGAAGGGAGACTCGTTTATGCAGCAGCAATTCCTGCGTCCGGATACTAGCGTGTATTATGGAAAAGATGATTACGATGCATTAATGAAAAAAGAAAAAAAGAAGTACATTAACCAAGATACGATTGTCATTAATGATCAAAATTATTTAAGAGCAATGGAAACCATTTATAATTATTCAGGTGACTTCCTAGGGAAGGAAATCGAGTTTAAAGGTTTTGTTTTTAATGATAGTGAAACGATTGATAAAAATCAGCTATTTGTTTTTCGCTTTGGTGTCATTCACTGTATCGCGGACTCAGGAGTGTTTGGGATGCTTGTAGACATGCCTAAGGGAACCAAACTAAAAGATGATGAGTGGATCAGTGTAAAAGGAGAAGTCTCAACGATCTATTACCAACCCTTTAAAATGAACATTCCTTATCTAAAGGTGAAAGAGTGGTCAAAAACCACAGCTCCAAAAGAACAATATGTTTTTAGAGGATATTAAACATACTAACATTAGTAGCACAGACCAAGGCCATGGTTTGTGCTACTATTTTTTATAGTAGAAGTGAAGGAAAGTCGATCAACCTCTGGGATCTTAGAATCCGCAACATAAACCGGCTAACTTC
>JBDOMM010000019.1:0-72783 GCA_039832695.1 Bacillus sp. (in: firmicutes) | reverse complement strand
TATAGTTCTACAATTGTTTGTTTAAATTCTAGGTTATAACGTTTTTGTTTCATTCCGGACACGTCCTCTCTATTTTCATAATAGAGACTTAACTAACTTGTGTCCATACATCCATACTAGCATCAATATGTACTATTTTAATATTTATAATATTAGCTTTATATAGAATTTAATTTAGATAAAGAACTATGGGGGATAGAAAAATGAATACCTATTGGAACTTTCTGTCTGCAGTTGGTGGAATGATCAATTCAATTAATAACGCTGGGTTGGAGACTTTTAGAGGGAATGCTTTAGATTCTCTCACAAGAGAGATTTGTCAGAACTCACTGAATGCAGTGAAAGAGAAGGATAAGACAGTACTTGTTTAGTTCAAAAATTTTCAATACTAATGAATATTTTTCCAAAGTGAAATGAGTTAAATTAGTACTTTTAAACACTGTGAACAAACTCAGAAGGACGTAAAAATAGTGAAGCTATCATTCAGGAAGCTTTATCAAGAAAAAATAAATTAAGTTTTCCAGGTTTAGCTATTTCTATACAAGAGGACTAGATGGTGCTAAGAATGGCATTTAAAAGACAGATAGGTCGATAGTAATATCAAGAGTTAGAACTAGCTATGGACACAAGGTCTAGTAGATACTGAAATATACAGTAATTGTGAAAAAAAAATTAAAGAGCTCTCTTTTATTCTATATTTTTTTAATATTAGCAAATAAGAGGTAATATTAGGCAACTTCCTAATAAAAATTAGAATATTATCATATAATTTGGGATATTGGAACTATAGTAAATATGTATTACAATATAATTACATACTTTTACAAAGGAGGGAGAAGTTTGACAACTGAACAGGATGATAATTTGCGACACAATCTCCTACATCCAGACGTAATACATGGTATGTGGAAGAATGAGCCGGTTAAAAAAGTTATACTTTTAAGTAAAGAACTGGATGAATTAACACAAAAATATATATCACAGAAAAATAGTGACAAACCAAAAATAAGCCAACATGATTATATTAAAAGATTACAAGAAATCAAATATACTCTAAGCCAACAAGAAATATTTGTTGAGCAAACAATTAATCATTTATCATCCAAAGATTTAAAAGTTAAAACACGAGTTTATCTTGAAAGGTTAAGAGAACAATTAATTAAGATTAAAGATATAATTTACTCTCATGAAAACCGTGCAATCCTAAATTCGATTGTACTAGAAAAAAAACCTTCTTCTTATGTAGAAAAAGCAAACCTTTTAGAAATGCAGGCGGATGAAGCGTTTTGGTTACTAAACAATGAAGCTATTTACCAAATCAAAAGTAAAGTAGCAGATCTAATCTTTGATATTCAATTATTATATCATTGGATACAAAACCCTACACACATTCTCACCGAAAATATAATTTCAAATCCTGAAGAAAATATAGAATGGTGGATGAGACAATTACTAATCCCAACGGATAAAATCCAATGTAAAAATTGTAAAAGTAATACTTTTTCTCTTTTTAATTTCTGTGTACATTGTCTAACAACTATTTAAGGAGAACCCTTATGACTTTAGATTGGAAAAATGATTTAATTAATAAGACTGATATTACGGATTATAAGAATTTTAAAGATAAATTCAATTCTGATATAGTATTAATCTTAACTGATATTCAAAACTATATTAAAGAGCATATTCAAACACACAATATTTCTATTGATTTTATTATTTATATGATTAAACAAAAGCCTTCACTAGAAATCTTGGAAGCAATAAAAGGTATTTTACCGTTATACTCCAATTATTATCAATCTATATTCTGTGCAGATCTAGGTATTTATTTAGAACTTATTAAGGATAGTAGTGATATTGAGAATAAAAATAATCTTTTAAATTTTTATACCGAACTAGAGTACTTGAATACTATAGAAAATTCTAATTTTAAATTTATTAAGTATTTAATTCAGTTTGAGCAAAAGAAAGTCAAGACAACGGATGACAAAATCAGATTTAAAAAAGAAATAAAAGAGATAATACCAAAACTAACTATCCAGGAGATAATTGCTATACTGCCACAGTTACTCGAGAAAGATTGTTACATATTAGTAAAAACATTCCTAAATAAGGATGACTATAAAGAAATTAAAAATGCAATAGTTCAAGAGGTCGAAACCCAAACAGAAATAGGTAAAGTAATTAAAGATTCTGCACCTTCTTATTTTGATCATGAACCAAAGTTTGATTCTTTAAAATTCGAACAAATGACACATTACCAAATCAAGAACGAGTTAGAAAAAATAAATATTTCAAGTAAAGTTACCGAATTAGAAGATTACTTAATTAAAAATGAAAAATCTAAGATATGGGAAGTTATTCCTTTTATAAACCAACAAAATCCTTTGTTAACGGAGAAAGGAATAAAAAAGATTTGGAAAAAGATCAAAGGTAAAGAGTCATTTAATGACATGCTAAATCTTTTTAGTCTAGCCCCAAGTAAATTACAAGAAAAAGCGTTAAATAAATTTATTGTAGAAGAACACCCAGAGTGGAAAGAACTTCTTGCTAAACTTTTAGTTAGGGATAAGTTACTTATAAAGCCATATAACGTAAGGCACTTTATAATGGAAGCTATAAAAGACCCAAAAGTACAAGCAGAGTTAGGAAAAACCTCTGTTGACCAACAGGATCCAGAAATTCAATCAATAGTTTTAAACCTTTTAATGCAATTAAAGGGTAATGATTTTTTAACTGTTATTGAATATTTAGATTTAATTGTATTTAAATTAGAGGAAGAACAAGGTAAACAGCTTTTAGATTATATTCTAACTAACCCTATTCATGAGGCAGAGAGGCTAATCGTATTCATTTTAGAAAGAAATCCACAAATATTGTTTGAAAGATGGACTGATTTAACTACACCTTTACTTGAACGCGCTATACCTGAAATGGTAAAAATACAGCCTTCGTTCTCAAAGAAATTACTTAGCAGGGTTAAAACTTTAACTGAATATAAGGAGGTAAGATATCGTTTACAAGATGCTGGAGTTTCCAACGTGAACTATGAACAAACAGACATGTTTGGGCTAATTATTCGTGAATTAAACACAATGAAATATGTTACCGAAAAAGAAAAATGGGAGGAGTTTTTAGAAATTATTGAAGAATTTCAATTAACTTCTCTTATTTGGACAAATCCTATTGTATGGTTGCAACTAAATGAACAATCTAATGGGCATCTATTTGAAGCAGCAGTAAACGTGTATGGTTATGAAGAAGCATGTAGCTATCATTTAAAACTTTATGAAATTATTAAACTCGTAAACCCCCCAGTAGCCCAAGATTTTTTAAGAGTGATTAGTTTTCTTTCAATTAAGTTAAATAAACGTTACTCCAATGGTGTGATTAAACTTCTAAACAAGGATGATCTCAATCAATTCTTTAATATAATCATGCAAGAGGCTGCTGCATATTATGACCAATATCATGTAGTTCAGAAAGAAAAAGATAAGTTCATTGAACGATTTGCAGGAATTTTTAGTAAGAAAATAGAAGCCATCGAAATGCTAATTTCTGAAAGAATTACTAATGATGAACATTCTGATTTATTAAGGACTCTCAAACACTATTTCAATGAATTATGGACTGCTTTAGAGGAATTAAGTTTGTCAACAGTTGAGGAAGTTAACCATTTAGGTGAAGAAGTGACTTTCGACTCAAAAAAACATGAGGGAACTGCGATATCCTTTAACGATGGAGATAAGGTAGTAGTAAAAACATTGGGACTTAAACTCGGAGAAAAGGTTAAGAGATTATCTAAAGTCTCTATAACATGAAGGGAGGTCTAACGCATGGAATATATCTATAAATTAGCGATTGATTTTGGTACAACTACAACAAGTGTTGCCTTAAGAAAATATAATCCTTTTCGAAAACAACTAGAAACTGTAGTTTTTGAAATTGAACCAGCTTCGTATGTATTACCAAAAAACTTAAAGACAGTAGTATGTTTCGGCAATAATGATGAGGTTTGGGTTGGACAAGATGCTTTAATAGAAGCTTCAAGAAATCAGCTTAACAAGCGTATCGTTCATCATGTGAAATGGTATTTAGATAAAGATGTTTCAGTTTTTCATGCAGATTTTCCTTATATAAGTAAATCAATTACACCAGTACACGTTGTAACTGAAATATTCCGAGAAATATTCTCCCGGCTAAGAGATGAAGTTAATTTAAGTTCCTTAGATGGAATCGTTTTAGGAGTTCCGGTAGGTTACTCTGATCTTTCAAAGAGACGGTTATTGGAAGCGTTATGGCAAGCTGGGTTTTATAAATCTCTAGAAAAAGCTGAAGACAATACTGATTTTGTATCTGAACCGATTGCTGTAGCACTTAAGTTTCGAGAGAATATTGAGTCACAGCATCGTGTGTTAGTATATGACCATGGTGGTGGTTCTCTAGATGTTTCTGTTATAGATCTTGTAAAGGTAGAAGATAATATTGAGCCGGTTGATGATATTATATCTAAAGAAACATTAACTATGGCGGGGGAAGATTTTACAGAAGATTTATTTACACACGTGTTTATTCCTTACTACGGATTTGACAATCTAAAGAAGGATTTAAAAATTGAATGTAGCAATCCTAATATACTTTGGAAAAGGATGAAACAATCTGAGGATGGAATCTTCCTAGTTGAACGTTTAGAAGAAGCAAAGATTAATTTATCTAAGAAACGTCTACATCGGTTGAAGTTTGATAAGGGACAGCTTAGAGTCGACTTGGAAATTACTAGAGAAGACTTTAACCATTCTATAGCTGAAAGACTTGAAATTATAGAGGAAACTATTGATAATGTACTTAAACCTTTTCAATCTCGTTCTATTCAAATAAATGAGATCGATTACATTTTTTTAGCAGGTGGGAGTTCTCAAATTCCAGCCATTCGTGCACTCTTAACTAGAAAATTTGGTGAAGATAAGCTTCCTCATATGGGCATAGATGATACCTTTCTAAGTATTGTAGAAGGCCTAGCCATTGCTGGAGTACAAAACCCTAATCAAAGACTCCGTTTTGATGATGTTGTGGATTCAACCTATGGTATATATGATGAAGGAAGGAATCAAATATCTGTAGTTGTTCCAAAGGGTGAAAAAGTTAAGAACACCAAGATTCAAAAGATAACTAGACAAGGGAAATTTAAATCTTATAGAACCGTCTCTAATAACCAGCAGTATGTTTCCTTGGATATTTATCAAGATGAGCAAAAGATTGGTACAGTCGATGTACCACTTGAGCCCGTTGCTGGTGAAGGGAAGTTTGATATATATTTACAGGTCGACCCACAACAAGGAATTCTAACTGTTGAAGTTTTTGATAAGTTTATGGCGAATTGGATTCCATTAGATATTAAAGAAAAACAAATCCAAATACCTATTGGAAAAACAAACTCTTAAAGTAGAAAAGGGGCAAGATTAATGAATAATTTGTATACAAGAACAACTAAGCCAGATAAAAAATGTTATTACCCATCAAGACCAGCAAGTGAATATAAAGTGGGCGAAACTTATGATGTACTCTTATGGAACCGTAACAATTTAGAAAGAGTAAATGGAAGAATATCAGACGATCAGATTCCTTCGAGTTTTTATATTTTAGAAGGGATTGTTACAAAAGTAGATCAACATTTACATCTTAAGTTTGCTAAGGGTATTGGTAATAGCATTGAAACACTTTACACCATAAATGGTGGTAAAAAAGATGATGAAATTTATTTTGATACTTGGAAAAAATTAGTGGACATTACCAAGAAAGGTCCTAAAACAAAACAAACGGGTGTCACTGAAGATACTAATTCTGTTTCTAAAGGTGTAACAGAAGACAATGGAAGAACAACTGGAAGAGGAGTTACTGAAGATATACCAATAAAGGGTACTGGTACTGGAGTAACCGAAGACATGCCGACGGGTGTGACTGAAGATATTTAAGATTAATAAATTTATTTTGGTAAAATAGAATTTTGATAATTTAACTAAACAACCCAATTCGGTTCCAATCTGAATTGGGTTGTTTAAGATTCAAACAATAATTAAAAATTTTAACTCCCTTCCACGATGTTCAATTCAATCCTACATCCATCTCACCTTACTCGGTATTCCTATATCTAACAATATTTTTCAAAATTATATAACATTTGACAAAAAGCGACAATTTTCCTAATTCGTTTTTACTATAATTAATGGATAGTAGTCAATTTATAAACAAATATTGTGATTATTAGCAGATACGCATTGATAAGTACAATTTTAAAGGAGGAACTAACATGGAGTGCTGGCACTAGAAAAATTCTTTAAAACTGTTCCAAAAGATAAAATGAATAAAGTTAATAAACGTGTTATTTCTTTCTTAAATGATCTGCAAAAAAACAAATATAACCATTTTGCAGTATCGAAGGGTCATGGTTCAAAAAAGTTGAGTCGCTTGCCCAGGTAATTTCTTCAGCAATGAGCATAATAATTTGTAAAAACCTAATAAAAAATTTCTAAGTTTAAGTAACAATGTGACAAAAGAGGTGAAATGATGGACCATTTAAATCTTTTTAATGCATATAAAAACAAATCTAATTACCATGAGGATGAACTTACTAGAAGTTTTCTAATACTGTTAAAAAATATACCTATGGTTCAAATTATGTTTTTTGAAATGATAAGAAAGGAAATGGTAGATTGTAACTTGCATTCTATTACTGCAGGCGAATTAGGAGTTGAAGAAGTATATACACAGTTATCTAACACAAACAGTATCTTTTCTTCCAACATGGTTGAAGGGCGTACACTAGTTTCAATAATTATTTCAGATGATAAGTTCGAATCTATTGTTAAGGTGAAAAACGATAGTAGACAAGCTCGCTATGATGGAGTAGTGCTTTGCAACCCTTCATGGTTATTTATTATTGAAAACAAACCTTCACGTGAAAATATTTGGACCGGTCAGCTTAATCCAAACATTTCTGCAGAAGCGGATATAACAATAATAGAGAAACCTTGTTGTTTATCGTGGAGAAACATCATTTCAGGTTTAAATTCTTTAATTCAAAATAAAATGGTTAGTGGACTTGAAGGGGTAATGGTTGATAATTTTATTGAGTATGTGGACCATGAATACTCTTGGATTAACCCATATACTACTTTTGGAGTTTGTAAGGATAATACATATTTACTTAATAAACGTTGTATTTCTGCAATGGCAAATTATAAGATTCATGGAGCTAATACTGAAGTAAAATATCATAGGGGCTGGAAATATTTTATTGAAAGTGGAAAGAAGACGATAAAGCAAATAGCTTTAGATGCTAATAATACTGATTCTACTTGGTCAATAGATTTATGGTTACATGCGGGAGATACTATGAATTCTGCAAGAGAGTGTTTTTACAAGCTAGATATGGATAAAATACAGGAATTAAAAAACCAGGGATTCAAAATCACAAAGAATTTCCATGTTTCATATAGATCAAGCAATCTGTTATGGTTTAAGGGGACATTATCTGTTGATGAATACTTACGTTATTGGAAAAGAGAATTTATTCACCTAAAACAGGTTAAGAGAAATGATTTTATTCAATTGTTTGATAAACTTGAAAGTGATCATTTTATTGACCCGGAAGATAGAAGTACTATTCAAGACAAAATACTAAATAAAAACTATGATAAGCTAAATGTTTGTCCCGGCTTCCTCATAAAATACTCATGGGATAGTGACAGTGCAATCAGTCTTGATAAAATGAATAGGTTTGATGAAGATTTTGCTAATAAAGTAAAAATAGCCTTTGACGTTGTTGGTGGAATCTAATTATTTTTTCTTTTTCTGGAGGCCCCATAAATGCCTAATTATAATAAGTTAATCCGCGACCGTATACCAGAAATCATTAAGAAAACCGGGAACCAATTTTTTACGAGAATTTTAAATGATGAAGAATATATAGGCGAACTTAAGAAAAAATGCTTTGAAGAACTAAATGAATATGTGAATACTGAAAATGATCATAATGCTATAGAAGAACTTGCAGACCTTTTAGAAATTATTCGTGAATTAGCTGAAATTCATGGAGCGTCTTTTGAAGAAGTTGAAACAGTACGTCAAATGAAGGCGGAAAAACGAGGGGGCTTTAAAAAGAAAATTTTCTTAATAAAGGTTGAGGATGAATAAATGCTAGTAAACACATAGGCACTTGAATTGTATTTGATTTAGAAGATCGTAACTTCGGAGTGATTTATCATGTTAGAGAATATTGTGATTGAATTATCCAAAAGGATAAAACTTGTTAAAACCTTAAGTACAAAAAAAGAAAATAAAATTATCAATTTTGATGATAGTGGAATATATGTTGAAACCGAATCCTCAAGGAATAAATTTCAAAATGGTGAGAAACAGGTGCCTTATGAGTTTATATCCTATGATTTTATAAATGAAGGTTGGCAAGAGTTTTTAAAGAAGTCTAAAAATGTTACAGCAAATGACTTTGTTAAGACAAGAGGAAGAACCTCATTCTTAATGGCCTTTTTCTCGAATATACCGTTTGTTGAGGCTTCTGTAAGTGGGAATTCTACCACTATATCGTTACAGGAATTCCAAACTGATCAATTACCTAATGTTTCCTATCAAAATGTAAATGGATTTTTAGAGGAAGTCATTTCGGGCACATTAGAACCCTCACAATTAAACCAATTATATGATGGAAACTTATATCGAGTAAAATCAAGAAGCAGACAGGATGCTCGATTATTAGGGTTTATTAACGAATTTAATGAAACGAATCAGTACCAGATTAATGAATATAGCGCAGCTGAGAATAAGGAAGAATACATAAAACGGATCCTGTTAAACTTAGGCTATTTTAGAATCGCAATGATTTGTTTGGATTTACTAAAGGAACTATCGAAGAAAGATAAAAAGTTGGCTCTTGAAGAATTAGGAATGCTCATTGTTCGTAATTCACGTGGAGACAATTTAATGGTTGAATCGGTTGCAAAAGAAAGGACCAACAATCTGCTTTTATGGTTAGAAAATACTAATTTGATTGACCATGATTGGTTACCTACCGAAAATTACTTTGATACTCTAAGCAACAAGGAGAATGTAAGCATGAGTGATATAAGAAATAGCCTTTTAAAAGTAATGAATGAATATCTTAGTGCCAAACGAGAAGGATTTGGCGGACATCCCCTTGGAGCATTTGTTCGTAATGATATACCTAAAGAATTTTACCATTTGGATTTTATTGATTCATCAAAATATACGGTAACCGGGTCAGTTGGTCAAGGAAATTGGGCTTCTGTTCCATGGATAGCAGTCATGAACAGAAAGATTACTGTTTCCACCCAGCGAGGCTATTATATTGTATACCTCTTTAGCGAGGATATGAAAAGTGTCTACCTTACTCTTGCACAAGGAGTAACCGAAACCTCAAAAGGAGAAATGCAGAGGATCAAGAATGAGATTCGCGACTCTATCTCCAATTCAAGTAAAGTTAAGAAAGATGAGGATTTCTATTTAGGAAATAGCTCAAAAGCTAGACAATATGCGGAGTCCACTGCCGCATATATAGCTTATCAATTTGACGAAATGCCAAATGAAATGACCTTAATTGAGGATCTACAGGAAATGGTCGAAATTTATGAGCATTACATTACCAAGAAACAAGGTTATCAAACTCAAGAAAATGCACACACCGACGGATTTATGGTTCGCGAAAAGGAAGAAGCAAGTTTGAATGACAAAGAATTAATTGATCATATCTATTCTTATATAAAAAGTAAAGGTTTCTATTATAAAAGGGAAGAGGTAATTAATCTTTTCCTTTCATTAAAAACAAAACCTTTTGTGATCCTCTCGGGAATATCTGGTACAGGGAAAACAAAGATGGTCCAATGGTTTGCAGAAAGTGTGGGTGCCACGGAAGAGAACGGCCAGTTTACTTTAATACCCATAAGACCAGATTGGAATGATGGTTCTGATCTACTTGGGTATGTGGATATAAAAGGTGAATTTAAACAAGGCCCACTTACGAAGGTAATTAAAAACGCATTGGACTACCCTAAATTACCATTCTTTGTTTTACTTGATGAAATGAATTTAGCCCGTGTGGAATATTATTTTAGTGATATTTTAAGTGTAATGGAAAGTAGAAAATGGAAAGATGGTCAAATCATCTCTTCTAAATTGTTATCAAAAGAAATGGCAGGAGCAGACCTTAAACTCCCTAACAACCTCTACATTATTGGTACTGTTAATATGGATGAAACGACTCATCCATTTAGTAAGAAGGTGTTGGATAGAGCTAATACAATTGAGTTTAATCGAGTAGAACTTGGGAACCTTCTATTTTTATCTGAACAAAATCAACTAGAGCATATTGTTATCGGTCAAGAATCCTTTGAATCTAATTACCTTCATTTAAAAGACGTTTATTTAGGGAATAAAGATTTAGTTGAAAAGGTGACGGGAGAATTAGTAAGAATAAATGAGGCTCTCCAGTTAATGAGTGCTCAAGTTGGCTACAGGGTTCGCGACGAAATATGTTTTTATATGGCCTATAATTCAGAAAGCCAATTATTAGACTTTGACCAAGCATTAGACCATTGCATATTACAGAAAATATTACCTAGAATTGCCGGAAGTGATTCCCGGGTTGATCAACTGTTAAGAAACCTGTTTCAACATTTTACGAATAGACAGTATGAACAGGATATTGATTTCTCGGGAACTCAGCTTACTGGTGCAAAATATCCTTTAAGTGCAGCGAAGGTCATGGAAATGCTGAGGAGGTTAGAAGATGGCTTCACTTCCTTCTGGATCTCGTGAGGATGTGGAATTAGTTCTGGTTGAAACCGATGAGCTATCTCTTATTTTAAAAGGAAAACCCTACCATGAACGGTATGAAGGTTTAAAACAATATCGGAGTATGGATTTTCATGATGGAATGAAATTTTTAGTCCACGGTGAGAACATCCAAGATATTAAAGTATACGATATTAATGTCCAAGATCTTGTAGAACCTAATGGGCTTCGACCGATTTTTTTCGAAAATGGTATTTATCAACTGATTGTTTTACCGAAGAAGAATCAAGAATTGAGTTTTTATCATGAGCATCCGCTATTAAGACAATCAGTATCACCTGTAAAAGTTGGTCAGCAAACCATGCTAATGGGGAACTTACAGTTTCAAAATGAAGTTGGACTCACCACTTTTGAAATTCGAATAGATAATAAAAAGGTATTAGAAGTCACGATAGAAATATTTCCAACCAAGTTAGACTATAAGAATGATTATAAAAAACTGTTAGACGAAGTAAATGATGAGATCTATAATCTTGCCTATCATTTTATTCGCAAAACTTATTTAGGAGCTAAGCTAAAACTGGACGGAAAACCTTCTCGAGCAGAATTTTATCGTCTGGTTAATCACCATTTCCGACAGTTTTTACAAGCGATTTCTCGTATTGAACATCAGCCGCATCATAAGCTAGAAAAAACGTATGAACATGCGAGAGGGGATCAATTGAGGAAGCTAGACTCGACAAGCAGGAATTATTTGCGAAAGAGATCCAATCTATTCGTTGAAGTAGAGAAGGGGATTCTCTTTGATAATGCCAATTTTATTCCAGTTAAAGGGTTACTTATTAAGAAGGATTTAACCTACGATACAAATGAGAACAGATATGTAAAGTGGATGATGGGGCGCTTAATTCATAAGCTCCAAGATTTGCTGAAGTCCATCATGAGTTATAATAATCGATCCTTTGAATCTCCTGATTCTGATCTGGTTAATCGGATTAAAAAGATGATTACCCAAATTGAAGAGAAGTTAAAAAATCCTTATTGGTCTAAAATAGGAAAGTTAGATCGTTCGGTCATGAGTTTGGTGCTTCAAATGGCACCGGGATATCGGGATGCCTTTCAAATCTACTTAACTGTATCAAAGGGTTTAGTACTTGAGGGCAAGATCTATCAGATGTCAGTCAAAGATGTAGCCACCTTATACGAATACTGGACTTTCCTTAAACTTGGACAAATCCTTGGCCGAAAATATAAGCTCATAAGTCAAGATATTGTACAGGTGAATAGAGATGGATTGTTTGTGAACTTAGAAGCAAACAAAATGGCCAAACGAGTATATAGACATCCGATCACAAATGAGGAAATAACCCTGACCTATCAGAAATACGAAGGGGGTTTACCAACCATTCCTCAAAAGCCAGATACGATGTTAAGTATCGAAAAAAAGGGAAAGAATTACAAATATAATTATATATTTGATGCGAAGTACAGAATTGATTACGCCCAATCTGACAGCTACTATCAAAAACGCTACAAAACCCCGGGGCCAATGGAAGATGATATCAATACGATGCACCGGTATAGAGATTCGATTGTGGCAGAGGAGATCGATGGCCCTTATGAAAGAACTGCCTTTGGCGCTTATGTTCTGTTCCCTTGGTTTGATGAACAAACCTATCAGGATCATCATTTTTACCAGAGTATTGATAAGGTGAATATTGGAGGACTTCCGTTTCTCCCAAATGCAACAACATTAGTCGAACGTTTTGTCGAAAGGTTAATTGACAAAAGTCCAGAAGAAATCCAGTTGGAAGGTATTTTACCTCGGGGAACATTAGCAGAATGGAAATCTACTCTCGATGAAACGGTTTTAGTTGGATTGGTGACCAGTAGAGAAGATTATGAACAATTTATTAGGCAAGGTAGTTTTATCATCCCTATCGAGAAACTGAAAAAAGGGTGGCAAGAAGCCAAGTATGTGGCCCTTTACGCAAAAAGTGGTTTGGGTTTAGAAAATGGAATTTCACTTTATGGTAGAGTTCACTCAGTTCAAACAACAAAAGTTGGAGACATTGATGTAATGAGGTTTAAAATCGAGTATTGGATGCGTCTTAAAACAATTATAAAGCCAGTTCATTATGGGATTTCAAACTATGTTCTTACCACCCTTCATTCGTTAAAAGAAGCCACGGAGCTTCCTGAATTGTTTATGAAAACAGAAGAAGAAATGATTTTATGGAGAATGTTAAGAAGGGTGTCAGACCGGATTAAAGTTGACCTTGATGAATCATATCTGGATCAAGCATCTCGGGTAAGGGAATTCGGTATAAAAGGGATTAAAGTTAGGATGAACAAAACTGAGGGGATGATGGAGTTTATCAAGTATGACATGCAGAAGTCTGTTCAGTTGGATGAAATACAAAAGAATCCTACCGGAGTTTTTAGGGTGCTAATGGCGTTGTTGGCCGAGTGAAGATAGTCAATCAGAGGAGAATAAGGAGTTCTTATGTCTAAGTTTGCGTTAATTAGTTGTACAAAATTGAAAAAGGATTACCCATGTCCTGCAAAAGAAATGTACCTAGAATCTCAGTTGTTCAAAAAAGCAGTCTCCTATATAGAAAAACAAGATTATAATGATTGGTTCATTTTATCAGCCAAATATGGATTAGTGGATCAGGAAACTGTCATTGGACCTTATGATTTAACTCTAAATAATATGAAAGCAGTGGATAGGAAAAAGTGGTCGAATGATGTTTTTAAACAAATTATGGAGCTACAGCCACATCAATTAGATTTTTATGCTGGTAAGAAATACAGAGAATACCTAATTCCTCTTTTGGAAATGAATGGAATTCAGTGTAAAGTCCCGCTTGAAGGTTTGGGGATAGGTGAACAACTGAAATTCTACAGCAGATCCTAAGTTAGAGTTCTATAAAAAAATCGAGCCAGTTAAAAACTCGGGCTCGATTTTTCATTTGGTTCGAAAATAGGTGGTTCATACTATCAGCTGTTTTTTTCGTCTATGGTGGGTCGGATACATGACTTACGACGAGTCAAACACTAGCAACCCTTACTGGTTAACAGATTTCTTCACGGAAAAAGACTTCTCCGCAAGATGTGTTGTGTTTTTCTCAAGTAACTTTACATCTAACCGGAATATAACAAAGGGAATATTAAAATCTCTTATTAAGTTAGATAGAAGAGGAGTTTCTATTAAACGAGATCATTTCGTGCAGGCTAATAAATATTTAAATGTTGTCGGTGGAGCTATGATTTTGGATATGCTAACAACGGATGAAGTGGAAGAGATGATTGATCAGTATTTGGTGAAATATTATGGGTTGGCAGTTGGAGTTTTATAGGTAGTTATAAAAATGATCCTCCGAGGGAATATTTTTGTAATGGAGCATACAGGGATATGAGTGATTTAACCCCAGATACTTTAACATCTGGGGTTTTTATGTATTTGTGTTTCAACTATTTTTTCTTAATACACCTTTTTTTGTAAGATTTACTAGAATCCCTTTGTTTCTAAATTTATTGTAAGCTATTAATTTATTTAAATCCTTTACTGTTAATGTTGCAGGATCCACAGCAAGTTGAAATTCCTTAGTTTTCTCAATTAAAGCAAGCGCAAAGTCAATTTGCTTTGGAGATAGTGAATAGTCTTCTTGATCCTTGGATTGGACTGCTGAATTTACCTTATCTTCTACAGTTTGTTCAATGGTTGCAGCATGCTCGCGTAATCTTGCTTCCACTAAAGCTTCGACTTCTTCTTGACTGATTGATTTGACTTCAGGCTCCAAAATTTTTTGGTTTTGATTGGTATTGAATAATTTATCAAGAATTCCCTTTAACAATTTTGACACTTCACTTTCATCACATTTTCATTCTTATCCTATGTATGAAAAAATTTCCTTCTATTCTATTATTCAAACAAATACATAAAAAGACAATACTTTTGGCGGAAATTTGTTGAATTATTGCCTAATTATTGTAATTTTTTAGGTTAATGTTCCTATTTGTAGTATAATGGAGAAAAATGCAAATTTTGGAGCGGTTGTTATGGCAGTTACGATTCCTGAGACTATTCGTTCTTCGGCAACAGCAGGTGAACGGCTATTTTTTCGGACATTGAAAACCTTTTTACCAGATGACTATATTGTTTATTTTGAACCGGAAATACAGGGGAAAAGACCTGACTTTGTTATTATTGGGCCTGACCTCGGCATTGTCGTTATAGAAGTAAAGGATTATACAAAAAATACGTTATTTCAGGTTAATCATGATGAATGGCATATTGTCACGACTTCTGGCGATCAGGCTGTTATTAAAAGTCCGATGAAACAGGCAAGGGACAATATGTTCCATGTGGTGGATGTATTAAAAAAGGATAAAAGCCTTGTCCAACTTAATGGTAAATATAAATTCAATTTAAAGTTCCCATACGGTCACGGGGTTGTTTTTACTAGAATGTTCTCCAAGGATTTTATAAAGGAAGGCTTATATTCAGTTATTGAACCTCATCTTTGTTTGACTCGGGATGAAATCGACCCGGATAAAGAGGAGTTTTCTGAAGAAATATTGATGGAGAAAATTCTCAATATGTTTGTGGTTCCATTTAGATTGAAGGAACCACTGTCCCTTGAGGATATCAATGCGATTCGCTATCATTTGTTCCCAGAAGTTCGGATTAGTGCCGAATTTAAAGCGCCAGTTCCTTACCAAGATCAACTATTACTATCTTTGCACGACATAAAAACGATGGATCTTCATCAGGAAAATCTTGCAAAGCAAATTGGTGATAAGAATAGGTTAATTCGAGGAGTCGCCGGAAGCGGGAAAACAATCATTCTAGCAAGCAGAGCAAAAATGCTGTTAAAACAAAATCCTGATTGGAAGATCCTAATCCTTTGTTACAATATTTCACTCGCAAATGCCATCCAACAAATGATTCTACATATGTTAAATGAACCAGAGGATTTGTTCGATTTTGATCAACAAGCCAAAAAAACTCAGAATCAGAATATTATTGTTCGTAATTTTCATTCATGGTTAAAGAATGATTTAAAGATAAGAGAGCAGCAACTACCTGATATTATTGATAAACTTGAAAGAAAGGAAGCGATCCTTCCCACTTATGACGCTGTATTGATTGATGAGGGACAAGATTTTGAAGCAGAGTGGCTTCGTTTGGTTAGCTTGCTTATTAATGAAGATACACAGTCTCTTTTATTAGTAGAAGATCGTGCACAGACCATTTATCAACGGAAGCGTTCTTATCTCCAGGATACGGGTCTTAGCTTTCAAGGCAGGTCAAAGGTTTTATCGATTAATTACCGTAATACCCAGCAGATTGTGAAGTTTGCATGGGATTTCTATAGAAAGCATTCTGTATTCAAAAATAAAGTGGTGAATAGGGATCTAGAAGGTGAAATCATCGCTCCACAAAGTACCAAACGCAAAGGTCCTGAGCCTGGAATTATTAAAGCAGCAAACTTTTTTGAGGAAATGAAGATTGTTGCCCGGCAGATCAAGAAATTGCATGAAGAAAGAAAAGTTCCTTATGATGATATGTTAATCCTTTATCGAGTGAAACGGACACATCAAGCTCCTATCATAGATATCATCAAACGTTCTTTAAAGGATGCAGGATTGCCGTTCTTCTGGATTACAGAAAATGATACTTCAAAGCGCTCTTATGAAAAAGAAGACGGGAAGATTAAGATAAGTACAATTGACAGCAGCAAAGGCTTAGATTTCCGTGCAGTGTTCATAGTAAATGTGGATTCCATGCCATTCCCTTTGGAGGAAAATAAGGAAAGGGAAGTTTCACTTCTTTATATTGGTATGACAAGGGCTAAGGAGTTTCTTTGTCTATCCTACTCAGGGGAATCTGAATTTACCAATTATTTAGATGGTATTATTCAAGAGAGACAAGAATTGAAAAATGGTGTTACTAGAGTAAATTAGGAATATAGAATTGGCTGCCAGGTTTCTATAGTATGGCAGCCATTGTTTTAGGGGGTATATTGGGATGTAAATTAGGAAAATTTCAATATAACCCAATAAAGAACATTTGTTCTATTTTTATTTGGATTATGATAAACTATAAATGCAATAGAATAGGATTTCTCAAGGGTGGTCGGCACACTCTCTAGCAGAATGGGGGTGATGCTGAATGACAGTTTTTGAAACCTTAATGATTACGATTGCTTTTGGAAGTCTAATCGTTGCTGTACTGTCATTTAAACAAAAATAATCCACCCTTGAGCTAAGAGGCTTGGGTGGATTACTACTCTACAATAGCCGATCCCTTTGAGGGAACCATCTATTGCTGGACTGGACATGTTACAGCATGTCTAGTCTTTTTTAATTTATTCTTTATTACATTAATTATAACCGGCACGATACAGTATTTTCAAACTAAATTTACCTCAAAGGAACCAATTAAGGCTCTAATGACCTGAAAAAGTCGTTGGCGCCTTTTCTTATATTATCATTATTGTCTATCAACTGATGACTACGGCACCAAACGGTTGGAATTGTTCGCTGGTATATTAACTGCAGTAATTAATATTCATATTAAATTGATATGCATTTAGAAATTTTAGAAAATTTTGATTTTGTAAACTGTTTTACATTCAATTGGGTGGATAAACCTTATAATGAGTTAAAAGTTGGATAGTAAAAAGGTGATATATGTGAATTCGATTAAGAACTGGTTGGATGTGAAAAGTGAAGCTGCTGAGTACCTAAGTCATATCATTCGATTCAATACTAGTAATCCCCTTAAAAATGAAATGGACGCAATTCAGTATCTTGTTGAAGTGGCAAAACAAAATGGATTGTATACATACGTCCATAAAACAGATGAAAATAGGGGAAATATAGTAATTTCATTAAACACAGAGTATAGTAATCCGATTGTTCTATTGTCTCATTTAGATGTCGTACCAGCAAATGAAGAAGATTGGGAGGTGCCTCCATTTAGTGGGGAAATTATTAATGACATTTTGTGGGGAAGGGGAACCATTGATACAAAACAATTAACCATCACCCATCTAATGGTATTGATTTTATTGAAACGTAACAACGTCCCACTTAAGAGGGATATTATTATGATTGCAACCTCAGATGAGGAAAACGGAAGTCAGTTTGGGTTGCTTCCTTTTTTAGAAAAACACCCTACCTTGTTTGATAATAGCATCGTTTTTAACGAAGGCGGAGGGTTCCCGCTATTGATTGAGAAACAAGTTTATTATTTATGTGAACTTGGACAAAAGGGATTGGCCAGAGTCAGGATAACAGCAAAGAACAATTCCTCATCAAATCCATATCTTCCGAACAACAATGGAATGCAGGTAATCCTTGACGCGATCAAAGCTTTCCAAGAACCAAATATCTACGAAAAGATTCCTCCTGCCACATTAGCCTTATTTACTACCATTGCTTCATCTCAGGAATGGCATTTTTCTGAACATGAATTGGAGCTGTTTTTAAATAAAATACCACCTAACCACCTTTTTTTATTTAAAGCCATGTCAAAAACCACTTTTTCCATTACAAAATGGTATGGCGGAAAGAAGCATCCAGAATTAGCGAACCAATTTGAAATCTTCTTGGATAGCAGACCGGTTCCGTCTGTCAATAAAGAAACATATGAAAAACTGCTGGAGACCATTCTAGGTGATTTACCTGTACAATATGAGATTCTATCCTTTTCACAAGGCTATGAGTCTGAGATTAATCATGACCATTTGGCGCTGTTTGAGCAGGAGCTTCAAACTGAGGTTCCTAATGCCAAGGTCGTCCCATTTTTATCGATTGGCGGGAGTGATTCAAGGCACTTAAAGGGATTTAGTTCCCAAATTTATGGTTATTGCCCAATGCTGCCCGATATGAGTTTTGATAGAGTCATTCAAATGGTGCATGGAGTAAACGAAAGAATACCGTTGGAGTCACTTAGATTTGGCATTCAAAATATGTATAACATCCTTGTACAAATGGAAGGAGTGTAAAGGGAATGATATCTGCTGCAAATTCAATCACCTCTGAAAAATTGGAACAGGCCACAAGACTGCTGAACGAAAATGGATTAGATACATGGCTTATCTTAACGAGGGAGGGCACAGATCCTGCCCTACAATTAATAGTAGGGATACGGTCAGTTCATAAAGCTGCCATTTTCATTCGAAGCAATGGGGAGCATATTGCCCTCACATCTGTTAGTGATAAGGGAAGTTATGAATCTACCAACTTATTTAAAAAAGTGCTTGTTTATGAAGCTGGTATGGAGGAGGCCTTTCTTACACTCTTTGAGGAAGTCCAGCCGCAAAAGCTTGCCTTAAACATTTCTGAGAGTGACCACCTTTGCGATGGGTTAACACAAGGATTATATGTGTGGTTGGAAAATGTCATTGGAAAAGAGCGCCTAGCAGGTATGGAAGTATCAAGTGAGTCGGTTTTGAAGAAGCTGCGCAGTGTGAAAACAGCAGGAGAGCTTCAAAATATTAAGAAGGCTATTGAGTACACAACAGATATTTTTGATGAAGTATTTAAGAATATTACATGTGGAATGACAGAGTTGGAAATCGGTCAATTATTTGTTGATGAGATGGGGAAAAGAGGAGTGACAAACGGTTTAGGTCATCCTAATGATCCCCCTCTTGTATGCATAGTTAGAAAAGGGCTGGCACATCGGAAACCTGCGGACCATAAAACTGAGCCTGGCGATATTGTCATAATCGACTTCAGCCTAAAGTATAGCCACTATGTATCTGACATTGCCCGAACGTGCTATTTTTTAAAACCGGGTGAAAAGCAGGCGCCTGTTGAAATCCAACATGGTTTTGATACTGCTATTGATGCTATTACGGCTTCCATTGAGGCTTTAGTTCCTGGTAAGGCGGGTTATGAGGTGGATGCTGTCGGAAGACAAGTAATTGAAGATGGCGGGTATCCAACCATTCGCCATTCAGTCGGTCATCAGACTGGCCGTGCCACACATGACGGCGGAACCATATTAGGACCCAAACGTGTGCCGCCAAGACCGGAAGTTGAGGGGATTATTGAAGTTGGGGAAATCTATGCTATTGAACCAACTGTCATCCAAGATAAAGGTCTTCCATGCATCTTAGTGGAAGAGAATGTTCTTGTCACTGAAAAAGGACCAGTTGTTTTGAGCAAAAGGCAGACAGAACTTGTGCTGATTCAAACGGAAGGTAAATAAAGATGAGTTTGAAAAATGAAGCACTGTATTATTTTAGGAACATGCTCAAAATCAATACAACAAATGAGCTTGCTACCGAATATTTACTAGCCAATCATCTAAAAGAAATCCTAGACAACAATCATATCGACTCCCAAATAGTTTACAGTAACAAAGGCAGGACATCCATAATTTCTAAATTAGCGGGAGAGAATAAGCAGTTACAGCCTGTTATTCTTCTTTCACACTTAGATGTTGTGGCGGCAAAGGAAGAAGAGTGGACGTTTCCCCCTTTTTCAGGTGAAATCTATGAAAATAAAATTTGGGGGCGGGGAACGCTTGATACAAAGCAACTTACAGCGATGCATCTGATGGCTTTCTTGCATCTAAAAAGATTGAATGTCCTGTTGAACCGGGATGTCTACTTTATAGCTACAGCGGATGAGGAAAATGGAAGCAAGGAAGGAATGGAGTTCATTTCCAAACAGTTTCCAGACGTTTTTAATAACAGTATTGTTCTAAGTGAAGGCGGTGGATTTACAGTCAAAAGTGAAAATGGAGAAACCCTTATGTTATTTGCCTCGGGTGAAAAGGGGACAGCAAGGGTATCCATCACAGCAACAGGGGACGGGGGGCATGCTGGTTGTCCGCCGGAAAACCAAGCGATAGGTAATCTTTCCAAGGCACTTGACTACCTAATGAGAATTAGTTTCCCTGCAGGAAATTACCCAGTAATTCAACGGTTTCGTAACGATATGGAAGAGATGATGAATGTAGAGAATGAACAAGGGCAATTGGTGAAAAGACTCTATGAGTATATGAAGGAAACTACCTTTACACCTGAACTCATTCGTATTGGTGATCAGTTAAATGTGATTCCTTATAAGGCTGAAGTCATTCTTGAATTCAGAACCCTGCCTAATCAAACAAGAGAACAGTTTGAATTATTTATGAATGATTGGACTGCACCACCTAATGTACATTACCAATTATTATCTTTTCAGCAAGGATATGAAAGTGACCCCGATGGTGCAATTATTTCTTTGTTTAGGACTCTATCGGAACGATTGGGTTTCAACATGAGGTGGATACCTTTTACTGCATTAGGAAAAACGGATGGAAGATTTATAGGGGAAATGGCCAGCCAAATATACGGGCTTTCACCTACCCTGACATTATTTACAGAGGTGCTAAATAGGGTGCATAACAAGGATGAACATATCGAACTGGAATCCTTTGAATATGGTGTACAACTGATGAAGGATGTTTTGGAGGAATTTTGCATAAGCAGGGGAGGCGGAGAGAATGTATCAGATTCAAAAGGAAAAGTTGAATCAGACCGTTGATAGTTTAAGAGAATTAGAGATTGATATGTGGCTCATTCTTACATCAGAGGGCAGTGATCCCTGTATCCCCCTTATTTCAGGGGTAGGTACAGTTGGGCCAGGTGTGTTCATATTTACAAAAGAAGGAAGAAAACTGGCATTATGCAGTAGTATCGATGCTCAAGATTTAGAGGAGTCGGAGCTTTTTGATGAAGTATGTAAGCATACTGGAAGTCTTGACACTCTATTAGTTGAAACAGTAAGAAAGTTAAACCCAAGGAATATTGCTTTAAATATTTCGGTTGAGGAGCATTTAGCTGATGGTTTAACCGCTGGGCGTTACCGTTGGTTAAAAAATACTCTTAAAGGGGTATTTCATGGGGAATTTGTATGCTCAGAACCATTTCTAACCCTAATTAGAAGTATTAAATCTAAGACTGAGATTGAAAGAATTGAAAAAGCGGTGAAGGTAACAGAAAGAATCTATAAGAGCGTATTTACAAAAATGAAGGCAGGAATGACAGAACGAGAATTGGGAACTTTATTCGTTGCTGAAATGGAAAAGGAAGGTGTCGTGAATGGGGTAGATCGTTCACTTTCCTTGCCAATCGTTTTAAAGGAAAATATCGCCCATAGAGGGCCGGGCGAGGCTGTCATCAATGAAGGCGATCTTGTTATCTTCGACTTTAGCGTTGAAGTGGATGGATATGTTTCGGATATTGCCAGAACCGTTTACTTTTTAAAAGAAGGTGAAACCGAAGCCCCAGAACCAATCAAGGCTGCCTTTTCAGCTGTTCATGAAGCCATAACAAGGGCTGCTCTAATGATGAAACCAGGTGTAAAGGGCTATGAAGTGGACGGGGCAGCCCGAAATTTCTATGTTTCAAGTGGTTATCCGGAAATCACTCATGCAACAGGCCATCAAATTGGGAGAGATGTACATGATGGGGGAATCCTTTTAGGTCCTAGATGGAAACGATATGGAAATGCGCCGTATGGAGAATTAAAAGAAGGTATGGTTTTCACGATTGAACCTACTCTTTTTTTAGATAATGGCATTCATTTTATTGTAGAAGAAAATGTTGTTGTCACTTCAAATGGAATTAGGTATTTAACCGAGCGCCAAAATGAATTGATTCTTATTTCCAGTAACAGGATAGCGGAGGATGAGATTCTTGAAAAAATACCTGATTAAAAGATTACTACAATCGATACCCATTCTAATTGGAATTTCTATTATGACTTTTGCCATTATGCAATTAGCACCGGGAAATCCAATGCAAACCATGATTGATCCGAAAATATCAGCAGAGGAAATAGAGAGAGCTCAAGAAAACCTTGGGTTAAATGATTCACTTCCAGCCCAGTATTTCACATGGATTACTCAAATCTTGCAAGGTAATCTTGGATATACGATTAAGACTGGTCAGCCAGTTGGCCAGTTAATACTGGAGCGCCTCCCGGCTACATTACTGTTGACAGGAACTGCATTTATTATTGCGTTTGTTTTAGGAGTTCCTTTAGGGGTATACTCCGCAACTAAGCGAAATAAATTGCCTGATTATGTACTGACTGTTATGTCTTTCATCGGTATCTCTATTCCATCATTCTTTTTTGGTTTAGGTATGATTTTTATCTTTGCTTTAAAGCTAGGATGGCTTCCAACTTCTGGGATGGTTACGATAGGGGCAGATTATACTGGATTTGCCCTCTTTATGGATTATTTTAAGCATGTTATTATGCCAGCTCTTGTCTTGGCATTACCGACAGTGGCAGTTGTTATGCGTTTTACACGTTCCAGTATGCTGGAAGTCCTTAATCAGGAATATATTCGGACAGCAGACTCCAAAGGGTTAAGCAAAGCAAAAGTATATCTCAAGCATGCATTAAGGAACGCTTTAATTCCAGTGATCACCATATTCGGACTATCCATTCCCTTTTTGTTTGGTGGGGCATATATCACAGAACACATATTTAACTGGCCAGGAATGGGCAGCTTAGGAATTCAATCTATTGTTGCAAGGGAATACCCCGTTATTATGGCTCTAAATCTGTTTACATCTATTTTAGTTATGGCCGGTAACTTACTGGCAGATGTCATGTATGCATGGGCAGATCCACGGATTAGGTATTAAAAAAGTGGGGAAAGGGGGGATTGTCCTTGAATGGCAGTATTGAGGTACAGCAAACAAACAAAGAGATCGTTCAGCAATATAGAAAGAAAAGATGGCGGGATCATGCTGCTTGGAAAAGATTTAAAAAGAATAAACTTGCGGTTTTCGGTGCCATTATACTTCTGATATTTCTCATTCTAGCAGTTTTAGCACCACTTATATCTCCTTACAGTCCCTATGAATCAACGAAAGGAGAATTTGGGGACATTAATGTACTGGCACCGCCAGGCGATGGTCATCTACTAGGCACTGATAGTCTGGGAAGAGATATGCTATCGAGGATCATTTATGGTGGGAGGGTTTCCCTCACTGTGGCATTTGTTGCAGTTATGATTGCAACAATAACAGGGGTGTTTCTCGGACTTGTAGCTGGCTTTTACGGGAAATGGGTTGATACTGTTATTATGCGTATAACTGATGTCGTCATTTGTTTCCCGGTATTATTCTTAGCCATTACCGTAGCCACCATTTTAAAGCCCAGCCTTTTCAACGTCATAATTATCATTGGTTTGGTTAGTTGGACAACGATGACAAGGCTTGTAAGGGGGGAGGTATTGCGTCTTCGGGAAATGGAATACATCGAAGCAACAAGGGCAATGGGCCAGAACGATGCTATTATCATTTTAAGGCATATCCTGCCCAATATCATGGCACCAATTGTAGTCCAGGGAACATTACAAACTGCCGAGGCGATTTTAACCGAATCAGCATTAAGCTTTTTAGGAGTTGGAGTACAGCAGCCTGTCCCTAGTTGGGGCAATATGCTTAATGAAGCTACATCAATTATGGTTTTACAATTTAAACCTTGGGTATGGATGCCTGCTGGATTTGCTATTTTACTCACCATTCTCTGTATTAACTTTGTAGGGGATGGCTTACGGGATGCATTAGACCCAAAAGTTAAAAATTAAATAAAGGGGGAAATTGTAATGAAGAACAAGAGAAGTCTGGTCGGTTTAATTTTCTTAATTTTCACACTACTATTATCCGCTTGTTCATCTGAGAGTGCTTCCAACACGAAGAAACCGGAAAAAAGTAATGAACCTGGAAAAGAGGCAAAAGTAAAAGTAGGGGGCACCGTTACCGTTGCCTTTAATAGTGAACCAGGTAATCTTAACCCTGTCATTTGGGCAACTACCTCAGATACGAATGTCACCCATATGATATATGATTCGCTTGTTATACCAGATAAAGAATTAAAAATGGTTGGTAGTTTAGCAGAAAGTTGGGATGTGTCAGAGGATGGCAAGTCCTATACATTCCATCTTAAAAAAGGCGTGAAATGGCATGATGGGGTGCCATTCACGGCAAAGGATGTTGAATTTACTTTTACATCATTGGCAGATGCTAAATATGATGCAGGGGCCTATTGGAGAGTCGATCCCATTGTAGGAGCAGCAGAATACAAAGAAGGCAAGGCTGATAAGGTTGCAGGCATTGAGGTCATTGATGACAATACCATTAAATTTACAACGAAAGAACCATTTGCACCATTTATTTCTGGATTATTTATTGGGATTGTTCCGGAACACATTTTAAAGGATGTATCACCTGGTGAATGGGAAAAACACCAGTCAAATCGTGCTCCAATTGGAACGGGTCCTTTTAAATTTGTTAAATGGGAAACTGGACAGTATATAGAATTAGAGGCAAACAAAGATTATTTTGGCGGAGCACCTAAGTTAGATAAGATCATTGTTCGTTTTGGGGATGCAAATACAATGTTAGCATCTGTATTAAGTAAGGATGTTGATATTACCCCGGTACCTGTTGCCGAAACTCCTTCTGTGAGTAGTCTTGACTACGCGGGATTAGTTACTCAAACATCGTTAAGTGTGTACTATGTAGGGTTCAATTCAAAAAATGCTCTGTTTAAAGATGTTAGGGTCCGTCAAGCATTAGCACATGCTATTGATAAAAAAGCAATAGTTTCTTCTATTCTTGGTAAATATGGTCAAGTTGCGGATGATATTTTCCCGTCTAAGCATTGGTCACATAATCCTGATCTACCAGTCTACGATTATGATAAGGCTAAGGCCGAGGCCCTGCTGGAAGAAGCCGGTTATAAGAAAAATAATAAGGGAATTTATGCGAAGGATGGGAAAGAACTCAGCTTTACGATGGAAGTTCCTACAGGTACAAAAGAAAGAGAAAAATCAGCCGTTCTCTTAAAAGAAATGTGGGAGAAAGTTGGCGTAAAAATGGAGATTAGATCGCTTGATTTTCCAACGCTGGTCACAAAACTTTTACCGAAAACAAAGGATGGAAAACAAAGAGCAGTAACAAAGGACGATTATGATGCCTATATCCTTGGTTTTGGTGTTGAAGCGGATCCTGATGAATATAGAAGCTATTTCGGAACTGCGTATATGCCGCCTAACGGATATAATTTCGTAAGCTATTCGGATCCAAAAGTAGACCAATTGTTAGAGCAGCAGACAAAGGAAATTGATTTAGAAAAACGCCAAAAATTAATTTGGGAAGTTGGGAAGAAACTCGCTGAAGACGAAATATGGATTCCATTATATGAGCAGGTATCACCTTTCGTCGTAAATAATAGAGTGGCCGGTTTCGATCCGGATTTTAGAGGTGCTACATTCAATGCTAAAGATTGGGCACTAAAGGAATAAATAGGGTTAGTGGAAAGGGTGATATCGCTCGGGCACAAGAGGGAGATATCACCCTGACTATATGAGGTACCCCTATGGAGGTGAAAGGATGAACAGTAGGATAAAAAAGCTGCGTAATCTGATGGATAACAGGGGGCTGGATGCCTTGTTTATCCAATCCTATGAAAATAGAAGATATTTTTCAGGTTTTTCTGGCAGCAACGGCTATTTGCTTATTACTACTGGGTATTGCGGCTTGATTACTGATCAAAGGTATACAGAACAGGCAAAGGAGCAGGCCCCTGAGTTTGAAGTCATCACACATGGAATTGATCCTTTTGTAACAATCCAAACTGTTTTTCAGGACAAAGAGATTTCGACCATCGGTTTTGAATCAGAATCACTTTCTGTTCACCTATTTAATAGAATTAAATCCTTAATCCAGAAATGTAAATGGATTCCCCTTACAAGTGAACTCCTCAAAATAAGAAGGATCAAGGATGATGAGGAAATAAAAATAATCCGCCAGTCTATTGCTATTTCAGACAAAGCTTTTAAAGATCTAATACCGTTAATAAAACCGGGAATGACTGAAAGGGAAGTCGCAGTAGAATTAGAATATTTGATGGGAAAACACGGGCATGATGGTCCTGCCTTTGGAACAATCGTTGCTGCGGACGTACGTGCCGCACTTCCACATGCGGTTCCTTCAAATAATCAAGTTAAGGAGAATCATTTTCTATTAATCGATTATGGAGTTAAATACCAAGGATATATGTCAGATATGACACGTACGCTCTGGATTGGTATTCCTAATGAGGAATTAAAAAGATATTATCTCCTTGTTCATGAAGCTTTAGAACGGGCCATTGAAGAAGTAAAGCCCGGAATGACCGGTCATGATTTAGATGCTGTTGCAAGAGAAGTATTTTTTAGGGAGGGGCTAGAGAGTTACAGTTTAAGAGGTCTTGGGCATGGTGTAGGACTACAAATTCATGAAAATCCAAGGATTGTCTTGCAATCTGAAGAGGTATTAGAACCGGGAATGGTATTCACCATTGAACCAGGATTATATATACCTGGAAAAGCGGGTGTTCGGGTGGAGGATGTTGTCCTAGTTACGAACAACGGTTGTGAAGTTCTGACTAATACACCGAGACATATCCATATCTAAGTCAAAGGAGAATGGCTATGGAAAACTTATTGGAGGTCAGGAATTTAAAAACTTATTTTTATCAGGATGGCAAGGAAACGGCTGCAGTTGATGGGGTCACTTTTGACTTAAAAAAAGGAGAAACTTTAGGAATAGTGGGGGAGTCGGGAAGTGGTAAGAGTGTTACCTCACTGTCCATTTTGCAGCTCATATCTAAGCCTCATGGAAAAATTATTGAGGGTGAAGTAGTTTTTAAAGGAAAAGATCTCGTGAAAATGGGAGAAAAAGAGATTAGGAAAATAAGAGGAAATGACATCTCTATGATTTTTCAGGAACCAATGACATCGTTAAATCCAGTTTTTACGGTTGGTAATCAAATTATGGAGGTTCTTACCCAACACCAAGGACTTTCGTCTAAAGAAGCAAGAGCTAAGGCAATAGAGATGCTTAAATTAGTGGGAATCCCCTCGGCAGAAAAAAGGGCAGAGCAGTATCCTCATCAGTTATCTGGCGGAATGAGACAAAGGATAATGATTGCAATGGCTTTAGCATGTAACCCGGATTTGCTTATTGCGGATGAACCAACAACGGCACTTGATGTGACAACACAGGCGCAAATATTAGAACTTATGAATGATCTGAAGGATAGGTTGAATACGTCCATCCTTTTGATAACGCATGACCTTGGTGTAGTTGCGGAAACAGCCGATAAAGTTGCTGTTATGTACCTTGGCAGAATTGTGGAATATGCTGATGTCGAATCATTCTTCGAATCTCCTAAGCATCCCTATTCCATAGGACTACTCAAGTCCATTCCTAATATTGATGGCAGGGTGGAACGGCTGAATCCAATTACTGGGCAAGTTCCGCATCCTTCTGAAGTAACACAAGGCTGTCGATTTGCAAACAGGTGCGAATATGCACAATCGATTTGCCTGCAGGAGGAACCTCCGCTTATTGAATGCAAAGACAGTAAAATTAGGTGCTGGATCTATTCAAACCAATGGCCAGGTGGAAAGGGGGATTTACATGGCAGAGAAATTGCTACAGGTGGAAAATCTTAAAAAGTGGTTTCCTGTCGAGGGAGATAAGCTATTTACCAAGTCAACGAGCGTTGTAAAGGCAGTTGATGATATAAGCTTTCATATAGATAAAGGTGAAACACTGGGACTTGTTGGTGAATCAGGGTGTGGAAAGTCAACCGCAGGTAGGGTTATTCTTCGATTAATAGAGGCAACCGAAGGTCGAATTCTAATCGAAAATGAGGACATTCGAGCACTCACATCCAAAAATTTAAAACAAAAAAGAAAGGACATGCAAATTGTATTTCAGGACCCATATGCCTCACTAAATCCACGCTTAAAGGTAGAGCAAATTCTGGAAGAACCAATGGCTATCCATTTAGACATATCTAAAAAAGAACGAAAAGAAAGAGTTAAGCAAATTATGCAGGATGTAGGATTAAACCATGCCTATATCGACCGGTATCCGCATGAATTTTCTGGCGGCCAGCGGCAAAGGATCGGTATTGCCAGGGCATTGGCTGTGAATCCAAAACTAATTATCATGGATGAACCTGTATCGGCGCTTGATGTTTCT
Organism: Bacillus sp. (in: firmicutes); assembly: GCA_039832695.1. GTDB lineage: Bacteria > Bacillota > Bacilli > Bacillales > Cytobacillaceae > Neobacillus. Next base: position 43,885 of record JBDOMM010000019.1, on the reverse strand, counting down.
GTACAAGCACAGGTATTAAATCTTATTCAGGACCTTCAAAAGAAATATGGTTTAACTTACTTGTTCATCACTCATAATCTAGGCGTCGTAAAGCATATTTCAAACCGAATTGCAGTTATGTATCTAGGGAAAATAGTAGAGATCACGGATCGTGATGAATTTTTCGAAAATGCTAAACACCCGTATTCACAAGCGTTATTGTCTGCTATCCCAAGACCGGATCCCAAATTAAAAAGGCAACGGATTATTCTAAATGGGGATATTCCGAGTCCGGTGAATCCACCTGAAGGCTGCCGGTTCCATACTCGTTGTCCATACGTTATGGAGGAATGCAGATCGATATCTCCAGAACTAAAGGATACAGGAAATGGCCACTGGGTTGCGTGTCACCTTCGTTAAATCCTAGAAAGGGAGAGTAGTATGAAAAATTACGATGTCATTATTGTTGGAGCCGGAATCATTGGCTGTTCCATCGCTTATTTTCTCACCGAAAAAGGATATTCAAATGTATTAGTTATTGATAAAGCTGGAATAGCATCAGATATCACCGGGATTTGCCCAGGGGGTGTTAGGCAGCAGTGGGGTACAGAAATTAACTGTATCATGTCTAAAGCATCAACAGAGTTTTTTAGAAATATTAATGCATATCTTGAGCCAGAGCATGAAATAAAATTTAGAGAAGTTGGATACCTATATACGTTCCATTCAGACGAAGCAAAAAGAAAATATGCTCAGAGTGTATCATTACAAAACTCACTTGGAATTCCTACTAAGTTTTTATCCCCTTTAGAAGCAAAAGAAATTGTACCAGGTATTAACGAATCAAGTTTCATTGCAGCTTCCTTTTGTGAAACCGATGGGTTCGCAGATGATGCCTATCATGTTACGCATAGCTTTGCGACAGCTGCAAAGCGGAAAGGTGTTCAATTCGTAAATGATGATGTGGAGCGAATCATTGTAGAGAATGGCGTGGTTAAGGGAGTTTATTGTAAAAATCGCGGGAACATTACTTGTGATAAAGTTGTGAATGCAGCTGGATTAGGTTCTAAGAAATTGGCAAAAACAGCCGATGTAGAGTTGCCTATTCATTTTGAAGTAAGACGAATTTTATATACCAATCGGGTTACAGAACGAATTCTTGAGCCCCTGCTTATTTCATTTGAAATGGGGTTTGCTGCCAAACAATTAACCGATGGGACTATATATTTAAGTTATCTTGGAAAAGACTTGCAGCCACCGTTTAATATGTTTGATTTTCAGTTAAGAGCTGCAGAAGTCGGAACAGAAATTTTTCCGCCTCTTACAGATCTTGTCATCCATTCACATGTTGATGGTACATACGACAGTACTCCGGACCATCAGGCTATTTTAGGTTGTGTAGATGGTTTAACAGGTTATTATCAGGCGGTGGGGATGAGCGGTCATGGGTTTATGATGTCACCTGCGGTTGGGGAGGCTGTAGCTACAATCGTGGCTGAACAAACACCAAAAATTGATGTTTCAAGTTTAAATTATCGGCGATTTAAAAATAACCAGCTGATTTTTGAACCAAGTGTGGTATAGGAGGGAAAGATAATTTGAATACATTTACGATTACCTTTTTAGATTCAGATGTTTCACTCAAGGCAAGATTATTAAATGAGAAGGCCCCTTCGACAAGTGCCGCTTTCATGAGTTTGCTTGGGAACCCTATTTATACAACCGGAAGGCATGCAATGTATACAGGGAAGGAAATTTCTATCCAATTGCCAGTAGATGTTTGTAAAGATACATCTCTTCATGATCCAGCAAAAGAAAATCTAACGTGTTTCCCTCAGCCAGGAGATATTCTTTTTACCTTTATGCCTGAGTACGCATGGGGGGGAATTCCAACTCCAATCTATGATTTTGGGCTTTTTTATGGAAAAGATGCACGCACCTTTTTTCCAGCTGGTTGGATTCCGGGTAATCTTTTTGCAAGAGTAGTAGAAGAAGATTTGGTGGAACTTGAGGAAATTGGCAAAGTCATTCATATGAAGGGACAGCAAAAAATAATGATAAGCCAGAACCTTAAATAATCCCAAATTATTAAATTGAGCGCACCTGTTTTGAAAGGTGCGTTTTTAATTTCAAAAAAATAGCTAGCCTAATATTAGGCTAGACTCAATCAATAAGTATAATAGGGGGAATCACAAAGTTAAACGGCTTAATTGAGCTAAACTTTCATAAATGTCTTCTTTGGTATTATAAATATGTGGTGCAATTCGGATGACATCTTTTCGGGCCGATACAATGATGCCTTGCTCTTTCAATAAATTTTCAATCCTATTAGCATCCTTAACATAAATTGCTGTGCTGGCACCTTTCGTTTGTAAATCTAATGGACTAGCAATCTGAAATCCCATTTGAGTAGCCGTTTCTAGAGTATAAGATGATAGGTTGTACAAATGGTGCTCTATTGGCTTAATGCCAATCTCATTAATGAGAGACAGAGCTGCATCAGCGATATAAGCATTAACTACTGGAGGGGTCCCAGTATTAAATCGCTGCGTGGACTCAGCTAATTCCAATGCCTTTAAATTAAAGTCAAATGGATTTCTCTGCCCAAACCATCCAATAGTTGACGGTGATAATTGTTCCGAAATCTCTTTTTTTACATAAAGGAATGAGAGGCCAGGTACACCTAGAAGATACTTCTGCATTCCCGTTACCAATATATCAATATCCATATCTTTAACGTCTATTTCCATACTGCCGGCAGACTGATAGGCATCTACTAAAAGAAGAGATCCCTTTTTATGGGCAATTTTTGCGATTTCTTTAATATCTTGTTTGAATCCATTGTAATAGGAAACATGGGGAATACAGGTAAGTCCTGTTTTCTCAGATATATATGTTTCATAGTATTCAAGTGGTATCACATTATTATCCGATGGTATAAATGTAATCTTAAAATTTTGAAGTCTTTTTTGTGCCAAGACTGCGTGACCAATACAAGGAAAATCCATTTCTGTTACACAAACCTCTTGCATATTTAAATCTAATGAGTGTAATATAGATGAAATAGAATCAGAAACTGAAGATAAAATGGCTACTTCATCAGGTCTACAGTTAATGAGTTCAGAGAATTTCACCTTCGCGCTATTCACCTGTTCCATCCAAACATCCCAAGACATACCTTCTTCTATTAAGCTATTTTTATATGCATCCATGGCTTCAATTACCTTACGTGATATTGCACTTTGTGAACAACTTGAAAGTATGATTTTCTTTTCTAAGATGGGAAATTCTGATCTAATTCCTACTAAATTTTCCATAAACAAAGTCCTTTCATATCAAAATGAGGTGAAGAAAATGAATGATATTGTTAATGAGTTCAATTTACTAAATCCTTGGCTGGACTATCTTCCTTTCACGTGGCAGGAATTAAAGCAAAAATCCGAACAAATTAGATTTGAAAAGCACGAAACTATTTTCCACCAAAACGAAGTTGGCCATTATATATATTTAATTGAATCTGGGCGCGTTCGGTTGTTCTTGATATCACCAAACGGAGAAGAAAAGGCGCTCGCAATTATCGGAAAAAATGGGCTACTAGGTGAGTGTTCTTTGAATGGTGACTCCCGTTATGCTACTAATGCAATAACCGCTTCTGAAGTAATACTACATAGAATTTCAATCCCAACCTTTTTTGATTTTCTTTCGAATAACCCTCAATACATTCATCAAACTCTTGACCTTATTACAAAAAAATATCGGCTTTTGTGTTCGCAATCTTTACAATTAAGCTATATGAAAGCCCTGCCAAGGGTTTGTGCAGCTTTCATTCAGCTATCTTTACAATATGGCGTAAGGATAGGTGAGAAACAGGTTCAAGTAACCATTAGTTTTACGCATCAAGAAATGGCAAACTTGCTAGGTACTACAAGGGTAACCATTGCAAAGAATATTAAATGGCTTGAAGATTATTCATATATTGTAAAAAAAGGAAAGTTATATGTGATTAATAATATTGAAGAGCTTGCTGAGTTGGCTAATGATAAAATGCTATTTCCTTAGGTTTATTATATTTTGAAAGTTCAAAAAATAATGTAAAATAGTTAACAATGTCATTATTTTTTAATTTTGACCTTTTTATGGTGTCAGGCACCAATAAAACAATGTGGTTCCATTTAAAAAACCACCAGCCATTAAGTGGAAAAAAGTTGATGGACGTTGGATTAATCAGTCGAATGAAGTTGAAGCAATTGAGATTGTTACTATATTGAAAGATATATTAATCAATCAACCAGGAAAAACGGTAGGGATTATTACCTTTAACTCTAAGCAACAGTCGAAAATTCAGGATCAGATTGATAAGCTTGTGAGTGAAGATGAAGAATTCAGCTCTGTTTATAATCAAATGTTAACAAGAGATCTCGATGAGCGTGTTTTTGTAAAAAATATTGAAAATGTGCAAGGGGATGAAAGGGATATTATCCTATTCTCGATTGCTTATGCTAAAAATGAGGAAGGCAAGGTTTATAACCGATTTGGGATGCTGAATCAAAAAGGTGGAGAGAACCGTCTAAACGTTGCCGTCACACGGGCAAAAGAAGGAATCACTGTTGTTTCTAGTATTGAACCGGAAGAACTAAATGTTGCTAATACTTCTCAGATGGGTCCGAAATTATTAAAAGCTTATCTAAAATATGTAAGAGCAGTATCACATGCAGAAGTGGATCAGATAAATGCTGTTGTGCAAGAAGTGAATGAAAATGTAAATACACATGTACAAGAAAAAGAATTGAATTTGACTCTCCCTTTGAAGAACAGGTTTACCATCAATTGAGAAATCTCGGATACGATGTAACAACTCAAGTGGGGATGTCAGGATATAGAATTGACATGGCTATTATTCATCCGCATGATTCATCTCGGTATATTTTGGGGATTGAATGTGATGGTGCCATGTATCATAGTTCTGCTAATGCAAAGGAAAGAGATGTCTATCGTCAACGGTTCCTAGAAAGCAGAGGCTGGACAATCGAACGTATCTGGAGTCGAAACTGGTGGAAGAACTCATCGGCTGAGATTGAGAGGATTGACCAGAAAGTGAAGGAATTGTTGAGGAGTGAAGGGGTTAGGGAGAAGGTTGTGAAATAAATAATGTGATTGTTTGCTCTTTGACATCAAATGTGTCAGAGAGCATTTTTTTTGGAGCAATATAAAACCTATCCATTAATTGGTATATATGAGTCAGAGGATTTGTTTCATGGGTTAATAAAGAAGTATCTATCCCAATCTTCTTTCTGGTGACCAGTTTAATATAGATTTACCAGGAAGATGAAGAGTAATTAATTACAGCCATTGAAATAAACGACTTCTGACATTGTATTTACCACTAAATTTATGAAGTGTACCAAAGAATAACAAGACGGTTACCACCGCAATCTTACTGGTAATAGGAGGGATAAATGGAATAAATATGAGTTTTGGAATATCAATAATGTAAAAAAATTTGATTAAACAAGACCAGCCTTGCGCAAACGAGACGGGACTGATTTTAGGGTAACACTTGTAGTACGTAGTAGACTTATACTGTACAGAAAAAATCTACAATTATAGAAGACTTTGTGAAAAACTATAAAGAACTTAAAAAAGGTCTATCAATATGATTTCAACCTTCTAAAATTACTCAATGAAAGTCCACTATAAAGATCTTTATATGGACATACAGGAGTGATTGTGTTGTAATCGATTGTACTTTTATCAAACACCAAAGCGTGATTTTCCCAAAAAAGCAAAGACTCGATGAGTTCTCGTTTTGTTTTGATGTTAGGATCTTCAGGTTCTTTATAAGCCCCATTGCCGGGAAACATAGTGACTAATAAGTATTGATTGTTGTTATGTCTGGTTCTGTTAAGGATTACAACAAAGGAACTGGTAATGCTGCCCTCTCTATTTTTAACAAACCTAGTATATAAATTTCTCTCTTTACGCTTAGCGTAAACGATTTCTGAATTCTCATCCGTGTTTACCAATGTTGAAATTCCAATGGGTACGGGTGAATTAATAATGAGTTTCTCTGATTGATTTGAAAGGTGGTCGAAATAGCCATCTTGCTCATAGCTCTTTAGCACTTCTTCCCAATCAAAAAAGAAATCATTCTGATGAACTTCCATATGAATTTTGCATCTATCAGAAATAATTATTTTCTTTTTCATTATCTTTTTAACACCTCTTAAATTCGAAAAGACTAAATGCTGTTGGTCTAGTTTATTTAGTTTCTTACGCATTTTTTTATTTATACAAATTCTACATTAGAGGTTTATTGTTAAGTGCGCAGTACAACAATACTATGAAATTATTAAAAGTGTTACCGCTTTGCAAAGTAAATTTGTGAACTATTGTACTTATACAAACGGGAGCGTGAGTTGATCAACAAACAATATTGTTATTGTGGTAAATGATGTCTTTTGTTGTATAAAAAGGATAGATGTATACAGTTGATCATCCTGTTCATTTATCCTTTTTCTTTTACACTTATAAAGTGTGTGACATTCTAATCAAGTATTTAGTTCTAAGGTATCCTAGAGATTTAATAAAAGCAGATGATTTAGCAACCTATTTTGTAGGCAATTGAACGAACATTTGCCAACAAAATTCTATAAAGTATAATATGAGGATAGAAAAATACAGCAAAAGGAAGAACTCTTAATTATTTTTAAACAAAATTCACCAGTCTCTTTTATAGTTGAAAAAGATTAAGTTAAATAGTAAGTCGAACTTCTTAACAGGAGGGAAAGATGAAAATTTATGTGGATGCAGATGCTTGTCCGGTGAAAGATATTATTATTGCAGAAGCAATGGATTTTAAAATTCCGGTTATCCTTGTTACAAGCTTTTCTCATTTTTCTAATGCAGAACAGCCATCAGGAGTGAAAACCATTTATGTTGATTCTGGAGCAGATGCTGCAGATTATCGGATTGTGAAGTTAGTGGAAAAAGGAGATATTATCGTGACGCAAGATTATGGTCTTGCGTCACTAGGTTTAGCAAAAGGAATTATCGTTCTCCACCATAAAGGATTTAGATATACAAATGAAAATATTGACCAATTATTACAAACACGTTATTTAAGTGCAATGGCTAGAAAAAGCGGACAGCGAACAAAGGGACCAAAGCCTTTTACAGCAGAAGACCGGGAGCAATTTAGGGATCTTTTTAAACAAGTTATTTCTAGTAAAAATTTAAGCTAAACTCAGAGATTCAGAAAGGAGATAAATATTTTGAAGTATTTAAAATCGCAAATGCAACAACTAATTAAGGAAAATAAAGAACTGCATACACGCTTTAAAGAACTGAAGGCTGAGCATGGTCTTGAGAAAAACAATGCCCTCAAGGCCTTGTACCATTCAGAAGTTGCGGATGGAGGAAAGTATCAGGTAGCTTACCAAGCACATGATCAGCCCAAAAAGTAGACTCGTATATCTAATTATACTTACAAAAAATTCTGTTATAAATGCAGGATGGTTATAAGTGGATTAAGTTAGTGACCAAAATATGAAGTAGGTTGCTACGCAGTACAACAATACTGTGCCGGAAAGCTTAACAAAAGCCTAATTCCTCAGTAAAAATAGGAGGATTAGGCTTTTTCAATTCATTATCCCTAAAGTTTTTCTATTGGCAATCGTGTTGACATAAATTGGAAATTACATGGCAACTGATGATAAAAAAACACGGCAGAAGTGATTCATTCATGTGGCTGTAATCAAGTAATTGATAAAATTAAAGTTTATGTCGTTTGATGTCTGAGTTATAATGTGAAGTATATTGATAGAATCTTTTACTATTTTAGAAATATTGGCATTTGATTTTACGGAATTAGTTATGAGACTAATCTTGTGCTGATTCATAAATACGAAAACGATTAGAGGGGTCGAAAACATTGTCATTAGAACTTTTATCAAAAAACACAGCAGAAGTTTTTCATGCTTTTATTAGTCAGCCTCATTGGGATAAAGTTGAGCGGGAAGAAGAAATTAAAAAGGTTTTAATAACATTAAGAGATGGTGTAGATTCAGAGGAAGAGTATTTAGAGGAACTTTTAAAAAATGTGACCTTTCAATACGCAAATACAAATACAGCAATATCTTTTCTAGCGCAGTGTATTGAAGAAGAACAGTTTTTCCCACTAGAAATTTTCCATTCTATCATGGCGGATGTTCCTAAACAAGTGGAAGAAACTAATTTTCTTGCAGAAAATATGCCTCGGTTTCAACAGTTAGTTTACCAAGGATCGGACATTAAAGAGCAAGTAATCCATGCTGAAGGTGTTTATTTCCATACCAAACTTGTAAACGATTTGTTGGTTGAATTTATAGGGACATTCCTGCATCCGGATAATAGAGATTACATGGTGAACTTCTTGGAGTATTCTTCAAAAGTAGTCATTGATATGGTTATGTATTTTTGCCAAACGCACTCTAATCTTATTGCTGAAGAGCTGAACACGATTCACTCATCAAAATAGAAAACATTTGCCTGACCGGAGATGTACCAGCATGTCTGGTCTTTTTTTTATAATTTTTCTTACATTTATACTCTTGTCAATTTTGTGAAAATCATTTGGATTAGCGTCGATTATTGAAGTGAATGATATAATTGCTTATGACTAATAAATTCTCCTATTTGATTTTATAGTTCCTCCCTAACCTATCTTTTTTCCTCCCATACATAAATTCTTTCGTTTATTATTTCCTTTGCTCTCTTATTCTTTATTCTAGTTTATTTCCCTTTTTATTTGCAGTCTTCTGTGTCTATCTGACCTTATTTATAAATTTTTGGAAGGGAAGTGTTACGTCGTTAAAAAAATCATCTTTTCATTTTAAGGAGGAATAGTTGATGGCATCTTTTTTACGTCCTGTAGCTTGCCCTGATTGTGGAAGATTTGCTGTTGAGGATTATTATTACAGGATTGGTGCGGGCTATATCATCTGCCAATGCTGTGGTTGTGAAGTTGATCGCGAAGCAAAATATGATCCGGAAAATAACACTTCTTATTTTGAAATTGAAAAAAGAAGGGGGTATGGTAAATTCTTTTTGAAGATGAAGGATGGAACCTTCAGTAGTAACCGATTAATGAGTCCATTGACCGATGAACAATTTAAGGATTTCAAAGAAAAATTTTCTAACTTTGATGTGGACCAAGAGAATAGTTACCTAGTTTCATATAAAAATGGTGAATTTGAAACATTATTAGGCAGTGTCCCTGAGGATTTTAATATGTCATTTGCTGAGTATATCGAAAAATATGGATATGATTGTATATAGAAAAAATCTAAATTGAGGTGATAGAAAATGGAAAAACCATTTTATAAAGAGTTTGGATTAAGTGGAAGTGAAAAAGATAAATGGGAACGTGAACTTTTGGTTAAAAAACTATTTGAACAAGGAGTAGAAATTGAGGAAATAGCGAAAATTGCTGGTTTAACTGATGAAGAAGTAGAAGAACGCTTCCTTTGGCTTGATTAAACTTAGGAAAAACAATGTGTTGAGTTCACCAATGAATCATATTCTGTGTAAAAAATCATGGTTTCCCTTATACTATACAAGAAAAACAAACGGGAGGGACAAACATGCATATCGAAATGTGGACTGATTTTGCTTGACCATTTTGCTATATTGGCAAAAGGCATCTGGAGGATGCCATTAAACAGATTGACCATCCGATTGAAGTAACATATCGTTGCTACGAGTTGGATCCGACAGCGGGTCGGGACATAAAAGAAAACATTTATGAAGCGTTAGCTAAAAAATATGGGATGAGTATCGAGCAAGCGAAAGCCAATACTGAACGAATGGTTCAAATGGCGAAGGCAGCTGGGTTGGATTATCATATGGATACGCTCATTTTAACAAATACCTTCGATGCACACCGTGTGACGATGTTTGCTAAGAAGCATGGTTTAATGAAAGAGATGACTGAGCGCATTTTACACGCCTATTTCACGGAATCCAAGCATATTGGTGATCATAAAACGTTAACAGAGTTAGCGGTAGAGGTAGGGTTAGACCGGGAAGCTGTTGAAAACATGCTTGCTAGTGATGAAATGGCGAATGAAGTACGTGCCGATGAGCAAACCGCTCAGCAGTACCGGATTACAGGTGTTCCATTCTTCCTTATTAATAAAAAGTATGCCCTATCTGGTGCCCAACCAACTGAGGCATTTGTTCAAGCGTTGAAAAAAGTCATTCAAGAGGATGAAATCGTTGTGTTAAACAACGATGATGGAATCGTCTGCGATGAAAATGGGTGCGAAATACCTAAAAAGTAGGAAGTTGCCTTAAAAAAACAACCTGATTCAATTCAGGTTGTTTTTTACTAATCGGTAAATAATAATAACAAAATGATGAGGAGGTATACCTGGTAGCATGATTGCTACAATGCTGCAGGTAAATAGGTTTGAATTTTAAAACGTATGATCAATGGAATGAAGCGATTTGGGCCGATGCAGGCTTCATCTATAAACAGGCTTTTAAGGACAAGGGAGCAAAACCAGAGGAAATTATCCGGAATATGTTTCAAAAAGGAATTTGCTATTTACATGTTGGCTATATGGAAGACCAAATCGTAGCGATGGCCCTTACCGGTAGATTAGATGAAATGAATGCCTTATTAATTGATTATTTGGCTGTTCACTCAGATTTTCAAAACCATGGTTTAGGGAAGAAAATGGTGAACTATATTCATGAATGGTCTCAGGCTAAAGAACACTTTGATGCATTAATTATTGAGGTTGAAGCAGAAAAAACACCGGAAAACCTGAAAAGAATCCAATTTTGGCAGCAGTGCGGTTTTACCTTGACTAATTATACTCATCACTATATTTGGGTGCCGGAACCATATCAGGCAATGTATGTTCAAATCAAGTCTAAACATAAGGACTTTACTGGTGAGGATTTGTTTAAGCATATTGGAAAGTTCCATAAAGTATCTTTTCAGAAAAAGAGATAGTACACTTAGGACTTTTGTCTACCAAAATTTACAGGTAGCTTCCAATTAGTGTGGATGTTATAGTTAGTTTGTAAGTTCTTAACGGGACTTTTTGAAGTAGTTCTTCATACAGAGAAGTACTCAAGAGGCTGAAGAGGCGCCCCTGCTAAGGGTGTAGGTCGGGTAACCGGCGCGAGGGTTCAAATCCCTTCTTCTCTGCCATCATATTATTTTGCGGGTGTGGCGGAATTGGCAGACGCACCAGACTTAGGATCTGGCGCCTTCGGGCGTGGGGGTTCGACTCCCTTCACCCGCATCATAGTCCAACAAGGACACTAAGAAACTGGTCAGGGCAGGAATGCAGCAGCCATAACTAGTGAAATTGTGTGGGCTATTACATAATACGAAAGCGCTCAACGCTAATCTCATTCTTATATGAGGTTAGCGTTTTTTCTTTACCGTTTTGGACTTGAAAAGTTGTGGTATACATGGAAAAAAGGATAGGAGATGATTATATGGATGAAAAACGCAGCTATTTCATTAACATACAATCCCACGAGATCTTTAATGAACCAAATGGAGGGGAATGGGATTTTAAGATTAACGCAACGGAAAGCCAAATTGCTGTCCTGGAACGGTTATTTGATAAAACTGATGAAACAGATTGGGAAAGTTATATTCGGGCCCATATTCCATTTCTTGAATACCATCATCAACCTGAAAATAAAGCGTATGACCTGCGAATGATGGTGATTTATTCTTTACTCTATTATTTGGGCGATGAAAAAACTCGTGCACATATTCGTGAAATGGGGATCTTGAATATGGAATTAGAGAACGAACAGGACCTACTAGGGTACCGTGAGTTTTAATGCATTTTAGCACTCAAATTTTTGGGTGCTTTTTTATGATCTAAAAGGAATAAATCACCATTGTTTACGATTGAGCAATAATGGGTTATAATGAAAATTATTTTTATTTAGTATGTCGAAATAAATTGAAATAAGTGAATAAACAAATACTTTTTTTAGAAAGGCGATGGAATTTGAATAAACCGAGTGGAAAGAAACGAATACAGCTGGCTTTACTTCTAGGATCACTTGGACTATTAGGACCTTTTACAATTGATACGTATTTGCCGTCCTTTCCAACGATTGTAAAAGATTATCACACGACAGCTTCATTGGTACAAATTAGTTTAACTTCATGCTTATTGGGTCTGGGTTTGGGGCAATTGATCATTGGTCCCCTAAGTGATGTGAAAGGCCGTCGGAAACCTTTGATCTTCTTTATCATCTTGTATTTACTGGCTTCGCTGACATGCGCTATTGCACCAAATATTTATTTCCTTATTGGATCCCGTCTAGTCCAGGGCTTTGCTGCAGCAGGTGGACTGGTGATCTCAAGAGCGATCGTCAGAGACCTTTTTAGCGGAAGGGAATTGACTAAGTTTTTTACGATGATGGTGTTAGTAGGTAACCTAGGTCCAATCGTTGCACCCATTGCTGGTGGGGGTATCCTTGCTTTTACAAATTGGCATGGGGTTTTTGTTGCTTTGGCATGTTTAGGTGCGGTGTTGCTATGTATTGTTTTATTAAAATTAGAAGAAACGCTGCCCGTAGAAAATCGTGTTCCAAGCAATTTAGCGCAAATTCTGAAGAACTTTGGCTCTTTATTCAAAGACCGAACGTTCTTGGGATACGCTCTATCGCAAGGTTTTACTGTTGCAGGAATTTTTGCCTATGTATCTGGTATTCCGTTTGTCTATCAAAATATTTACGGAGTCACACCACAACAATTTAGTTTTTTATTTGGAGTAAATGGAATTGCTTTGATTATTGGTAGTCAGATGGTTGGGCGTTTGGCAGATTTTGTACAGGAGAAGACATTCCTAAAGATTGGATTAGTCATCTCTAATGTAGCGGGTGCATGGTTACTCATTGCTCTGCTTTTAAAAGCTCCGCTTTTCGCCGTCGCCATCCCGATTTTCTTTTTCGTGTCTTCCATCAGTATTATTGGGACGACGTCTTTTGCTTTAGCCATTGAATCACAAGGACACATCGCGGGTAGTGCCTCTGCCTTATTAGGCGTATTGCCTTTTGTTCTCGGTTCAATAACAGCTCCGCTTGTAGGAATAGCAGGGGCGAATACAGGGGTTCCAATGGGTGTCATCATGTTCTGCGCCAGTTTTCTGGCTTTTCTATCCTATTTTGGATTAGTTCGAAAAGCTTCGATACGGATACAAGCTACTAATAACATAATCCCAAAACGCTAAACTCATTCTTATTTGAGTTTAGCGTTTTTTTCTTATTATGAGTTACCTTAGCAAACTTAAATATAATTAGCGCTTTCGATAAGATGCTTTATATTATTAAGCTGAAAAGCTCCATATATTCTATTTTTGGATGTAAGCTCGTTTATAAAAAACTGTTGTAACTGCTCTTTATTCGTTAACCGTTTTACGGTGCTGTTATCCGACCAATCATGTAGCTCTTTTTCATCGTAATTAAAGAATACCAAGGAGTTTATCCATGTTGTAATATCTTGACTTTGTAAATAATTTGATAGGATGACGGCTGTCTCCTGTACCTGGCTAATTGGATTTTCATATGTCTTTACAGTTACTGCTCCCGACACATCCTTATCGAATATAAGCGTTTCCTCTTTTTCACTGTCCACAAACTCTGCTAAAAAAGAAAACCTGTGACTGCTCATTCTTGTTAATCCCAATAATATGTGGCCTTTCCAGTGTTTTGTTTCTAATACATATATACCGGTTGACAAGAGTACAAGGTGATCGATCTGCCGAGAATGACCGTTTATCTCAGGTATAAAAATATTCGGCATAATAATCATTTCATCTGGTGGAATAATTTTTTTTCGAATTAAATCTGATTTGAAATTTTCGAGTATCTGATGGGTGATGATTTCCCCATGGTTTCTATAATTTTTCCGTATATCTTCATTTTCGATCATCAGTTTTTCTATTTCACGTTGGTATGATTCGGACAAAAGCATAACCTTCTCATCGAAGTTTGCTGCTGCCGTTTCCATTGAAGCTTTTTGCAATTCTTTAAAGGCTGTTAACTCTTGGAAATGGTTGTTTCTCATTTCTTTTTGTTTAGCCTTTTCCTTTTTAACTTTATAAGCTAACCAAACGACAGATGCAGCCAGTAAAATGGAAATAATTAACCAGGTCATTTATTTTCTCCTTAAATATCAGATAATATTTTTGTTCAATAGTTTTTTAGTAGCATTTTATCTAAATCACGAACTTTATCATAGGAATTTACAAGTTTCTCAGGTACCATGGTTCTACCATATTCCCAAGCAGTCCTTTCTATTTTAGCTAAAATCTGTGCTTTAACTTCCTCCTCTAAATACTTTAAAACCCTTAAATCATGTTTGTTGTTCTTAAATACTAAATAATAGCCGAGCTGACGATAGAGGATAATTTTAACACAGTCTTCATCTGACTCCTTAATTTTAAAGTTAATATTAGCTATGTATCCATTAATTTGTAAATAGTTAAACTTAATAGTATTAGTCGACACATTATAGCTCATAGGTGCAGGTAATTTATTGTTAATTTCATAATCAATATTTAATGTGTGCTCATGTAAAATATTTTTAATTATTTTCTCAATATCTCTTATATAAAGCATCTTATCGATCGCTACCTTTCAAAATCTTCTACTCTTTATTTTTAAGAAATAAAAGTGGAAAGTAAATCCATCCATTTTCCTTTGGACTTTATTCCTATCGTTATTGCTAAGAAAATAAAGTTTTGGTCAATCAAAAATGAATAAATTATTCAAAGTTGTATAAAAATTATTTATTATCTGATATAACTGAATTATCAATAAGTTCTATACTTTTATTATTCATATATGAATAATTTTAAAATTGTTAGCATTTAAGAAGGGAGGAATATATGTGAGTGAAGAAAAAATAGATTGGAATGAAAGTGAAGCCATTCTTCATTCATTACAGGACGATATTTTAGTCACCGATATTAATGGGATTATATTGAAGGTGAGTGAAGCAACAGAAAGTATTTATAATATGAAGTCACAGGAAATGATCGGTCGGTCCGTTTATGATCTTGAAAAAGAAGGTGTTTTTACACCCATTTTGACTCCATTGGTCATAAAAGAAAAGAAGAAAATCACCCTTGTGCAAACAACCAATAAGGGGGACAAGTTACTTGTTACTGGGATTCCTGTATTCGATGCTAACAAAAATCTTGTTCGGATTGTCAGTTATTCACATGATGTTACGGAGTTACTTAACATGAAAAAATACTTAACTGACATGGAAGATGAAATGGAACGAGTGAAAAGTGAGCTTGAAATGCTTAGAAATCTTCAGTTTGATTCAGATGGGATGATTGCAAACAGTATTGAAATGAAAAAGGTCCTTCAGCTCGCATTACAAGTGGCAGAAATCGATGTCAATGTTTTGCTACTGGGCGAAACAGGGGTGGGAAAATCCCACATAGCGAAATTTATTCATAAGAAAAGTTCTAGGAAAGACGGCCCTTTTATCGAGGTGAATTGTGGAGCCATACCCGAATCTCTTTTTGAGGCAGAATTTTTTGGATATGAATCAGGTTCCTTTACAGGTGCCAATTCAAAAGGGAAGGTAGGGTTAGCGGAGCTTGCTGAGGGCGGTACATTATTTTTAGATGAAATTGGGGAACTGTCATTAGCAAATCAAGTAAAAATCCTAAAGTTTATTCAGGAAAAGCAATTTTATCGTGTGGGTGGAACGAAGCTACGATCCGTTGATTTCCGTATATTAGCCGCAACAAATAAAGACTTAGAGAAAGCTGTAGAGGAAGGAACTTTTAGACATGACCTTTTTTTTCGTTTAAATGTGGTACCTATCACCATACCGTCATTAAGGAAGCGTTCAACTGATATTATTCCATTAATTGAGCACTTTTTGACGTATTTTTCAAAAAAGTATAGCCGTGAGCGCAGCCTTGATGAAGGCGTTATTCATCTGTTATTAACACAGGAGTGGAAAGGAAATGTGCGGGAGTTAATTAATTTAATTGAACGACTTGTGGTCACTTCACCTAAACAGCTCATTGAGATTGACAATTTACCTAATCATTTTCGAAAATCTTTTACCGATGTTACAACCGTTGACGATGGAAATCGTTCCTTAAATGAAATTCTTGAAAGTGTAGAAAAGCAGGTGCTTATAAAGGCTAAAAAACGATACAAAACAACGACTGATATGGCTAAAGCTTTAGGAATCAGTCAACCATCTGTATTTAGAAAAATCAGAAAATATGAAATAGAATAAAAATGGCATGAAACTTGCATTGTATTTAACTGATGAGTATACCAACGAAGAGAACTAACTTTGTATCTATAGTCTAAATAAAAAGGGGGGACGACATAAAGAATATGAAGGTTCAGTTACTTATATTTATACAAAAATAATAAATGGTAATATGTTTAAATAACAATAATAATGTATTTTTATTTTCAATTATGCATTTTCAATTAATAATAGAATATTAAGAAAATATATTGACATAGAATAGAAGAGTATCTATATTTAAAGAATATTATTCATTTTTAATACAATGTAGTGGAAAAGGGGTGGAAAATGAAAGTGACGGTTGGACCTGCTCAATATATTAGAAATAAAGGGGTATTAGAAGAAGCGGGAACATACATAAAGAACTTCGGAAAAACTGCCGCTCTTATTGGAGGCCATACAAGTAGTGGAATAGTAGAAGAATCATTAAGAAAGAGTTTGTCAGAACATGGGGTTATTTTGAAGCATTCCCTTTGGTACGGTGGAGAATCTTCTCTAACGAATATTGATAGGTTAGTAGCCACCCTAAAGGATCAAAACATTGATGTACTCATCGTGGCAGGTGGAGGTAAAGCGATTGATACGGTTAAGGCCGTTGCCTACCGACTTAACAAACCGTTAGTTGTCATCCCTACAATAGCGGCAACCTGTGCCGCTGCAACACCGATAACTATTCTTTACACTAATGAAGGTGAATTTATCGGTATCGAACGAAAGTCAAAAGCTCCAGACCTAGTCTTGGTAGATTCGGATATTATTATGAATGCACCCGTTCGCTTTTTAATAGCGGGAATTGGCGATACCTTGGCTAAATGGTTTGAGACGAAAGCCTCTGTCAAAAAAGCGACACCTACCGCCTTAAATCAAACTGCTATTGCGATAGCAGCACAAGTTTACCAGACTTTGCTCCAAATCGGGAAAGAGGCTGTCACATCGGTTAAAACCCAAACTGTCACAAGGGAGTTAGAAGATGTGATTGATACCATTATATTAGTCAGCGGCAGTGTAAGTGGGTACGGCGGCGATGATTGCCGGACGGCTGGAGCCCATGCGATCTATTCTGGATTAACCATTTTTCCTGAAGTTCACGAAACGTATCATGGTGAAATTGTTGCCTTTGGTATTCTTGCTCAGCTGTGTATGGAGAAAACTAGCGAAGATGAACTGAAAGCGTTAATCAGGTACTACCAGGAAATTGGACTACCTTTTACTTTAAAGCAGATGAGAATCACTAACTTATCTGATGCTCAGTGGAAGAAGCTTGGAGAAATAACCGTTACGATTGAAGATATGGCCAATATGCCATTTGATGTTACACCAGATATGGTGATCGAGGCTGTACGCAAAGCGGATGAAATAGGAAATGGAATGTTGACCACAGCTCAAGTATTATAAGTGTACTTCATTTTAAGACAATATTATTTTGTTTGAAAAGCAATACTATGAAACTAGCTACATTTGAAAGAGATATTTTTTTAAAAAACAAGGGGGAATAATGGATGAAAAAATGGTTAGTAATAATTTGCTCGTTGATGTTGTTATTCGCGTTAGCAGCATGCGGAAAAAAGGACGCGGCTAGCACTGCAGCGAATGGAAAGTCGTCTGAGCCATTAAGAGTGACACTACCCACATGGACAGGTTATGGGCCGTTATTTTTAGCAAAAGAAAAGGGTTTTTTCAAAAAGAATGGGATCGATGTTGACCTTTCCATTGTTGAAGGATTAGGGGAACGTAAACAAGCATTAGCTAGTGGGAAAATCGATGGTATGGCAACAGCGCTGGATGTACAAGTTTCATTAGCAGCATCTGAAATCCCGGTCCAAGTTGTTTGGTTATTGGATGATTCCTATGGCGGGGATGGCATCCTTGTGAAAAAAGGAATTAATAGTGTCAAAGATTTAAAAGGTAAAACAGTTGCATTTGAAGTCGGTTCAACTAGCCATATGCTTGCACTACAAGCATTAAAACAAGGCGGCTTAACAGAAAAAGATGTTCAAGTAGTGCAAATGTCTGCAGGCGATGCCGGTGCTGCTTTTGCTGCTGGTAAGGTGGATGCTGCTGTAACATGGGAGCCTTGGTTATCAAAAGGCGCACAAGCAAACGGTAAGGTATTGTTAACTACGAAAGATTTATCTGGAATTATCGTTGATACTGTCAGCTTTAAAGAAGATGTGATCAAAAATCGCCCGAAAGATGTGAAAGCATTTGTAAAGGCGATGGGTGAAGCAATGGCTTACTGGAAAGACCATGAAAAAGAAGCGAATGAAATTATGGCTAAAGGGTTGAAAATCGACGTGAAAGAATTTGAAGGAACTGTCACTGGTTTGAAATTCTTTTCAAAAGAGGATAACGAAAAATTATTTGGGACCGAAAGCGCCAAAGGTTCAATTTATCAATCAACAGAAAATGCGATTTCATTTTACAAGGATCAAAAACTACTTAAAACTGAGCCAAAAGCAGAAGATGTCATTAATCCAACGTTCCAAAAGTAAAAGGGAAGCCAATTGGCTTAACTAGCCATATTAATTGTAAGATTCACTTTAAACAGCCTGACTTATGAGTTGTTTTACACCCTCATCAGTTAGGCTTTTTTCTAAAAAAGTTAATAGAATGCATAAGAAAATAGGTGAGATGAAATGATAGCAAAATTGTTTACTCCTAATAAAGAAATCCCAAAAATGTTTTATACGTCAGCAGGCTTCTTAACATTTATTATTTTTCTATTGATTTGGTCTGTACTCAGTTACGGACAGTTTGTTAATCCTTTATTCTTACCCACTCCTACTGCCGTGTTAACTACAGCCGTTGATCTGTTTGTAAATGGTGAGATTCTTTCTGATATTGGCATCAGTTTTACAAGGGTTCTCCTCGGCTTCCTGGCCGCTGCGATTATTGGAATCCCTTTAGGAATCTTAATGGGATCACTGCGGATCATGGAAGGCGCATTTGAACCGATCATCGGTTTCATTCGTTATATGCCTGCATCAGCTTTCATCCCATTACTTATTCTTTGGATTGGTCTAGGAGAGACAGAAAAAATGAGCGTCATATTCTTTGGGACGTTTTTCCAGCTGACTCTGATGATCATGGACGTAACTAAAAATGTTCAAAATGATTTAGTAGATGTTTCCTACACATTAGGTGCAAAGAAGGCACAGGTTTTCACGAAGGTTATACTGCCTGCTTCCTTACCGGGAATTGTTGATACGCTTAGAATTACCTTCGGATGGGCTTGGACGTATCTAGTGGTCGCTGAAATTGTCGGTGCTTCTAGCGGTTTAGGATATATGATCATGCAGGCGTCACGTTTCCTACAGCCAGATAAAATCATTGTTGGAATCTTGATTATTGGGTTACTGGGACTGATTACAGATATTCTCTTTAAAGCCATATACAAGGCTTCGTTTTCTTGGATGAGAAAGGATGGTTTCTAGATGGTTACACCTCAATTGAAAGTTAAAGAAAGAGAAAAACTTGTTGTACCAAAACGTAATGAATCGAATGTTACGATAACAGGAACCCCAAAGCTAGAAATTAAAGAAGTAGGAAAAGTTTTTAAAACAAAAAAGGGTGAAACGACCGCATTAGAAAAAACCTCTTTTTCCATTGAGGAAGGTGAATTCGTCACGATTCTAGGACCTTCAGGCTGTGGGAAGTCAACCGTGTTACGAATTGTCGCAGGTTTAGAAGATGCAACATCAGGACAAGTTCTGCTTGATGGGCAGGCAATTAATGGACCCGGGCCTGACCGCGGTATGGTGTTTCAATCGTACACGTTATTTCCATGGTTATCCGTGAAAGAGAATATTACCTTTGGGTTAAAGCTAAAGGGTGTTTCAACAAAAGAAAGAGACGATATTGCCAAGCACTACTTGCAATTAATCGGATTAGAAGGATTTGAAAATCACTTCCCGATTCAATTATCTGGCGGGATGAAACAACGTGTCGCGATTGCACGTGCGTTGGCAAATGACCCGAAAATCTTATTAATGGATGAACCATTTGGGGCATTGGATGCCCAAACAAGGAACATTATGCAAGAAGTGCTCCTAAAAGCATGGGAAGAGTCCAAAAAGACGATTTTATTTATTACCCATGATGTCGATGAATCGATCTTTTTAGCAGATTCCGTGTATGTGATGACCGCTAGACCGGGACGCTTAAAGAAAAAGATCCCAATCACATTAGAGCGACCAAGGGATTTCAGTGTGAAAGCTACAATCGAGTTCGCCGAATATAAAGAAGAATTATTGTCTCTTATTAGAGATGAAAGTTTAAAAGCAATTAAATAGCTGTTCGTCAGGAAAATAAGACAATGTCGAGAGATTACTATTACGAATTTGGAGGTTAAGGTATGGAGAACAAATGGGGTCACCTCGTGAAAAACATGCCAAATCGACTGGCACCCAGCATGGCAAAGGATCATCCAAATCTACCGGTTGTGAAAGAAGAAGGCTGCTATTATTTTGGAGTAGATGGAAAGAAATATCTTGATTTTACGTCCGGGATTGCTGTTACCAATGTAGGACATCGTCACCCGAAGGTTGTCCAGGCTATTAAAGATGCTGCAGATGGATTAATGCATGGTCCTTCAGGTGTGATTATGTATGAGTCCATTTTACGTTTAGCTGATGAACTTGCTGAAATTTTACCTGGAGACCTTGATTGCTTTTTCTTTGCCAATAGTGGTACGGAAGCAATCGAAGGAGCTCTTAAACTAGCAAAATATGTGACGAAACGTCCTTATGTTATTTCTTTTACGGGTTGTTTCCATGGTCGTTCTTTAGGAGCATTAAGTGTAACTACATCTAAAAGCAAATACCGTAAATTTATCCAACCATCAGGTCTTACCTATCAAATTCCGTATGCGAATGTAAAAGAATGTCCAGCGGGCAGCGACCCTGAAGAATATGTTATCGAGAAATTAGAAAAAGATTTCTCCTCTTTATTTAGCCATCAAGTAACACCAGAAGAAGTCGCCTGTGTTATTTTAGAGCCTGTTCTTGGTGAAGGCGGATATGTTGTTCCACCGAAGGGCTGGTTAAAAAAGGTTCGAGAAATTTGTGATCGACATAATATTTTACTCATTTTTGATGAGGTTCAAACTGGTTTTGGCCGAACAGGTCATTGGTTCGCGGCCCAAACCTTTGATGTTACCCCAGATATTATGGCGATTGCCAAAGGAATTGCGAATGGTCTTCCCCTCAGTGCCACAGTTGCTTCCAGTGAATTAATGAAACAATGGCCACTGGGCACTCATGGGACAACCTTTGGTGGTAACCCCATTGCCTGTTCCGTTGCACTGGCTACATTGGAAGTGATGAAAGAAGAAAACCTTCTTGAAAACACTAGAAATATGGGGAGTTATGCCGTTCAGCAGCTAGAACGTATCAAGGAACGACACCCTGTGATTGGAAGCATCCGTGCTGTTGGCTTAATGATTGGCATTGAAATCATTGATCCAGTGTCAGGGGGACCGAATGGGGCTGGATTGTTAAAGATTCTTGACCTCGCGCTTGAGAAAGGTGTGTTATTCTATCTATGCGGAAATCATGGTGAAGTCATTAGAATGATTCCACCTTTAATTGTTACAAAGGAACAAATTGATGTTGGTTTACAAATGTTTGATGAAGCATTAACGGAGTATGAAGCAACATTGATGAATACAGTAAAATAATAGATAGGAAGCAAATTTAATTTCGGTCGCCAATCCTCACGATTGGCGACTCTTTTTTACTCCAAAAAATCAGTTGTACTGTAAAACATATGTTGAATATTAACTTCCCTTAAAATCCTTAGTCATCAAAATCATTAAAAATCATGTCAATATTTTATGTTAATGAATACATTTAAATTAACAGCATTTCACCGAACAGCGAGAGGTGGTGATAACATCATGTTTTCTGTTACAGGAATGCAGGGGTTTGAGTTGTTTTCTGCAGCACATATTTGGACCTTAGTTGTATTCTTTGTTGCCTGTGGTGTGCTAGTGTATTTCAGAAATAAAGCTAAGATTTATCAGAAAATCATTAAATGGACATTGTTTCTTCTTTTGCCCGCTTGTGAGATTTCTTCGCATGTATGGTTAATCCTAACCGACCAATGGGATGTGAGCGACCTTCCTTTACAGCTGTGTTCGCTTAGTACCTTTTTAGCCATGTATTTATTTTTGAAAAAGAATTATAAAATGTTCTATTTATTATATTTTTTCGGTACGCTTCCTCCATTTTTAGCTATGGTTACACCAGAAATGGTCTACACATTTCCTCATTTTCGTTTTATCGAATACTTCCTTCACCATTCAGTACTTCCGTTAGCCGCGTTGTATTTTATCCTGTACGAAGGTTACAGGGTTCCAAGGAAAGCTATCTTGTTTAGTTATGTAACCGCCAACATTATTGCCGTTCCTATTTTTATCTTGAATAAGCTGATTGATACGAACTTTTTCTACTTGGCTGCTCCAACAGAATCAGAAACCATTCTGACCTTCTTCGGAACGGGGATTATGTATTATATCAACCTAGAGATTGCCGCACTAATTGTATTTGGGATTACCTATATTCCAATGGAGATTTTACAAAGGGTCGAAAGGAAAAAGAAAGCTGTAGAAAAGATTGAAGTACCATCAAGTGCTGGGCCGGACATGTAAGTGCATGTTCGGTCTTTTTCAATTTGATATAATGGAAGTAAGAATATAACGATTAAAATGGGGATGGGAATAAGTATGCCATTAGAAATTGTTCGTAATGATCTTACCAAAATGAAAGTGGATGCAATTGTCAACGCCGCAAACACTGGGCTCCAAATGGGTGGCGGTGTGTGTGGAGCCATTTTTCGAGCGGCAGGTGTCGGTGAACTGCAGGCGGCTTGTAATCAAATCGGTGGTTGCCTGGTAGGAGAAGCTGTGATAACGGATGGTTTTAACCTGGACGCAAAATATATCATACATACGCCAGGACCGATTTGGCAGGGTGGAACGAATCAGGAAGCTGACTTTTTAAAGAATTCCTACTTTAACTCTTTGGAACTAGCAAAAAAATATCAGTGCGAATCGATTGCCTTTCCATTGATTTCAACAGGCATTTATGGCTATCCGAAGGAAGAGGCTTTGCAAATAGCGATTTCCACCATAAGTTCCTATTTATTGCAACATGATTTATTCGTTTACCTCGTTGTTTTTGACAAGAGTTCTTTTGGTATCAGCAAGAAATTATTCCAATCCATTGAAGAGTATATCGACGAGAATTATGTTGATGAAGCTGGTCTCACGTTTAATCGAAATAGACTAGAGCCTTATGTGTTGGAAGAGATGCGTGAGGAAGAACCCGTCCTTGAACACGAGATATTTAAGGAGGCTGAGTATTCCTTAGTAAACCTGTTAGACCAACTCGATGAGTCTTTTTCTGAAAGGCTGTTGCGCTTCATTGACGAAAAAGGCATGACAGATGTGGAGACCTATAAACGGGCCAATCTTGACAGGCGCTTATTCTCAAAAATCAGGACTAGTGCTGATTACTCGCCAAAGAAGAAAACCGCCGTGGCTTTGGCCATTTCGCTGCAACTGGATTTTGAGGAAACGCTGGAATTGCTGTCTGCTGCAGGGTATACCTTATCACAGAGCAGTAAGTTTGATGTGATTATTCAGTACTTTATCCATCAAGCAAACTATAATATCCATCAAATTAATGAGGTTTTATTCTCTTTTGACCAACCATTACTGGGTGCTTAAAATGTCGCTTTCTAAGCGACCTTTTCTTTTTAAAAAATTGTTATCCTTTGTATATCAACGAACGGAGGATGATGTTTTATGAAAAAGAATGTAACTGAATTAGTGTTTATTTTAGACAAAAGCGGCTCAATGGCGGGTCTGGAAGCTGATACAATTGGCGGCTATAATGCCATGCTTGCGAAACAGCAGAAGGCTGAAGGGGAAGCCATTGTAACTACGGTTTTATTCGATCACGATTACGAGTTATTGCACGATCGAATCAATGTAAAGGGCATTTCGCCTATTACCGATAAGGATTATGAAGTTGGTGGCACTACAGCATTGTTGGATGCGATTGGATTTACCATTCAGAAAATCGTGAATGTGCAAAAGAGAACTAGTGAAGAGGAACGAGCAGAAAAGGTGCTGTTTGTTATTACAACGGATGGGATGGAAAATGCCAGCCGCGAGTTTACCCCAGATAAAATAAAGAAGATGGTTCAGATGCAAAAGGAGGAATATGGCTGGGAATTCCTGTTTCTTGGAGCGAACATTGATGCGGTCTCAACGGCGGCCAGATTTGGAATCGAGGAGGACTTCGCCGTGGATTACCATGCGGATGAAGTTGGAACACAATTAAACTATGAAGCCGTGAGTGAAGCTGTGAGTAATCTTCGCAGCGGCAAAAAAATTGAGCGGACCTGGAAGGAAGGGATTGAGAGGGATTATAGTCGTCGTTCGAGAAATGTATAATTTTAATAGAATTAAAAGGGAGCAGAGAAATCTGGCTTCCTTTTTTGTGCAATGTACATTTTATTTCTTAAGTTCTGACAGAGTTGGAGGAAAAGTTAGAAACATAGTCAGAAGGGAAGGGAACTTCTGACAGAGTTGGAGGAAAAGTTAGCAACATAGTCAGAAGGGAAGGGAACTTCTGACAGAGTTGGAGGAAAAGTTAGCAACATAGTCAGAAGGTTGGTGAGCTTCTGACAGAGTTGGTATGAAAAATAGAAACATAGTCAGAAGGAAAGGAAACTTCTGACAGAGATGGAGGAAAAGATAGCAACATAGTCAGAAGGTAGGTGAACTTCTGACAGAGTTGGTATGAAAAATAGAAACATAGTCAGAAGGAAAGGAAACTTCTGACAGAGATGGAGGAAAAACTAGCAACATTGTCAGAAGGTAGGTGAACTTCTGACAGAGTTGGCATAAAAACTAGAAACATAGTCAGAAGGAAAGGGAAACTTCTGACAGAGTTGGAGGAAAAGATAGCAACATAGTCAGAAGGTAGGTGAACTTCTGACAGAGATGGAGGAAAAACTAGCAACATAGTCAGAAGGTAGGTGAACTTCTGACAGAGATGGAGGAAAAGCTAGCAACTCTGTCAGAAGGTAGGTGAACTTCTGACAGAGTTGGAACGAAAACTAGGAACATAGTCAAAAGGCAAAAACAGCAAAGAAAAAAGAAGGTGCATCCACCTTCAAAATGGTTTAGTCATTGTGTTTTAGGTACGCTGGATGGTAGCAGTTGAAAAGTTTTTAACCATCCGCTGCAGGTTTTTATGACCTTCTCTTAGTTTGATCGTTTCCTCGATAATTTTCTGAAACCCTTCTAAGTCCCTGTCATTTGCGTATAGTAAAGACTTCGGTAGACCTTCGACGATTTGTTGTAAAGATAAATCTCCTGCCAAGAATCATGACCACCTTTCAACTTATTCGTTAGACGTCTGTTCCGCCTGTTTTACTAATTTTATAACCAGTTGGTTTTTTCCTGCTATTACGTTATAAAACTTATCTACATTAAACACCAAATTTGATGAAAAACAGGTAAATTACATCTTTTTCGGACAAATTAAGACGGTAAATCAAAAGTTGTAACATGGATTTGTAGAAAAATTTTTCTCATTCACCTGTCTCTTTTTCTATCATTCTCCTATATAAAAGTTGAATACAAAATTTTTTTCCCAATAAAGATAGGAGTTGATTAATAGAAAAATATGCCAAAAGAATCAATATTAATAGATTTAGAATTGTTAAACTATTAATAACATCATGGGTTGGCTTCAATAAATCTGTAGGAGGGAAAAAGATGGAGCGACAAATGCGCTTAATTCCGTACCAATTGATTGCAGAGGTTGAAGAAGTAACCGAGGTGCCAAACGGGGTCGATATGATTCAAGCCCCAAAAGTGTGGGAGAAAACAAAAGGTAAGGGAGTCACGGTAGCCATCCTTGATACCGGCTGTGACTTGAGCCATCCCGATTTGAAGGAACGGGTAATTGGTGGTAGGAATTTCACCACGGATGACAAAGGCATTAAAGAGGTGTTTCGTGATTACAACGGTCATGGCACCCATGTTGCAGGTACGATCGCAGCGACGATGAACCAAAAAGGAGTTGTTGGTGTCGCTCCTGAAGCCAATCTATTAATTGTTAAAGTCCTAGATCGAAATGGATCCGGTCAGTATGAATGGATAATCAATGGTATCTATTACGCGATTGAACAAAAGGCGGATATTATTTCCATGAGTCTTGGTGGCCCTGAGGATGTCCCTGAATTACACGAAGCGATTCAAAAGGCGATTGCAAATAATATTTTGGTCGTATGTGCGGCTGGCAATGAAGGAGATGGCCAGGATACAACCAATGAATTTGGCTACCCTGGGTCCTACAATGAGGTCATTAGTGTTGGCGCGATTAACCTAGACCGTCAAATTTCTGATTTTACTAATTCTAATAATGAAGTGGATCTTGTGGCTCCTGGTGAGAATATCCTTTCCACCTATTTAAGAGGGAAGTATGCAAGGCTGAGTGGAACTTCGATGGCCACACCACATGTTTCGGGTGCTTTAGCCCTATTAAAAGCCCTTACGTTCGAATCATTTGAGAGAATGCTAACAGAGCCTGAACTTTATGCTCAAATCATAAAGAGAACGGTTCCACTGGGGTATTCTCCAAAGCTAGAAGGGAATGGGATGGTGTACCTGACGGCTATTGATTATTTAGCTGGAGTTTTCGATAAATCTCAAAATGTTGAAGTGATGAAGGTTTAGATAAAACATTAAGGAAGCAGTGCCGAATATTTCTTTGGCACTGCTTTTTTTAATTATTACACTTTTGTGAAATCTATTATAGTGATCACCATTTCAATTATATAAATGATATACTAGGTTTGTTATTTACTTCAAATTACCTTCTAGCTAAATCTTCATCCACTACTCATTTTCCGCCCTTACATTTACTCACTTTTTCAAAGCTATCTTATCATTCATAGATCATCTTCTTTTTTTAGATCCTTGTTTTTTTGTATATAGGAAGGCCAGTTTTGTCATTTTCTTAAATGAGTATATTAGAGCAATCTAAATATAGATAACATCAAAAATAGATTAGAAAGGAATGAGAGAGAAGATGAAATTAAAAGAAAACGTTAGAAATGTTTTTGAACTTGTTCAAGCAGACCTGAAGGCAAAGACATTTCGGCCTGATTATCCCGTTTCAGAAGAAATAAGACAGCTTATGGTAGACGAATTTATTCGGGATTTTATGATCTATGCATTCGATGAGTATTACCATGATGAGAATCTTTCCCTTCTAGAGGAATTGGTAGATGACCATGATCCTAGGATCGAAAAACGACAAGGTTTAATAGACAATCTGTTTTGGTGGCATTTGTTATATCAATCAACTCGACAGCCTAAGTTGAGATGTATGGACGATTTTATTGTGCAGAAAAAACATCTGCTGAGAAACAAACCCTTCATTACCTCATGGTTAAAAGAATGCAATCGTGCCGTTCCTAAGTTCTATTTTGTCGGCCATAAATATAATGATCACGCGTTTGTTGCAATCGATATTCTGGCAGAAGAAACAATGGATGTTGTAGTGAATGATCCAACCGCAGTCCCTGTTAAAAAGGGAGAAATCGTGGCAGGAACCTTACTTCCACTAGGTGGCGGTTTATTTTTCCCAATTGTTGACTTCTATCATTTCGACTACAAAGCTAGAGAAGCGATGGCCAGCTGTATCCATCATCATTATGAAAAATATTTAAAAACATCTACACTACACGAGGCATTTATTCATGTTCTTTCAGTTATGTTACAAATAGAAAAGATCATCTCTATGGAGCAAGGAAAAGCATCCTCAGTAAACTCTTCAATCTAAATTAAGCCCCTATTTTTTATCAAAAAATTATTTCACATTCAAAAAGTTTCGGCAGTTAATAAAGTAGAATTCAATTACAAATTCCCTTATAATAAAAAAATGGATGGTGAGCGGAATGGAAAAACAGATTCTTGAAATCTTAAAAGAATTACAAACGGGTTTGAAAGAAGTACAAACGGATCTGAAAGAAGTACAAACGGATATGAAAGAAGTAAAAACCGATATTAGAGTATTGCAAACGGATATGAAAGAAGTAAAAACCGATATTAGAGTATTGCAAACGGATATTGAAGATGTAAAATCTGATATTAAAGAGATCAAGGGAACTGTTAATAGAATTGAAACTGCCCAAACTGAGGACGTAGTAGGAATTTTGAAGGCGAGTAAAAAGAAAACAGATTTCGAAGTAGATTATCTAAATAACAGGTTAACAGAAATGGACAAACGGTTGTTTCATATCGAAAAGCGAATTGAAAACTAATCCATAAAAGCTCTGGTTACGACTAGAGCTTTATTTTTTTTAGCTATGATGACTCGATAATCTTTTAATTTACAATAGTAATGAAGCTATTGTAATATATCTAAATATTCTATATAATACTACTTATTATTTAATGGTTAAGGTGATGAGGTACAGCGGGAATTGATGTTACTAGTTTGCTAGAAATGTAGACTCTTGCCAAGACTTCTAAAATGACCATGAAATGTTGAAATGATCTTACACTACTAGGGGGGCTATCTTTGAAAAGTTTATGGAAGAAATGGAATCAATTGAGTTTGGTCAAACAAATTATTGTTGGTTTGATTATTGGAATCATTTTGGCTGTCTCGATTCCGGATGTTGCAAAACCAGTGGCCATTTTTGGTTCGTTATTTGTTGGGGCATTAAAAGCAATCGCACCTGTATTGGTACTTTTCTTGGTTATGTCGGCCATCGCGCAACATAAGAGTGGTCAAAAAACGAATATGAAAACCATCATCGTCCTATATCTTTTGGGCACCTTTTTAGCTGGATTTATTGCGGTAATCGTAAGTTTTGTGTTCCCTGTTAGCTTAACTCTAGGTAAAGGAGCGGAGGATGTTACGGCTCCTGGCGGTGTAGTGGAAGTCCTTAAAACATTACTTCTAAACGTAGTTGATAACCCAGTAAAAGCAATTTTTAACGCGAACTATATCGGTATTTTAGCATGGGCGGTACTACTTGGTTTGGCACTGAAAAATGCTGCTGATACTACTAAAACATTGATTGCTAATTTTTCTGATGCGGTTTCGAAATTAGTTACATGGGTTATTCGATTCGCTCCATTAGGAATCATGGGTCTAGTATTTGACTCTATTACAGCCAATGGAATTGAGTCTTTACTAAGTTATGGGAAATTGCTGGCTGTTTTGATTGGATGTATGCTTCTTGTTGCTTTAGTAGTGAACCCAATCATCGTGTTCGTAAATATTCGCCAAAACCCATATCCACTTGTGTTTAAGTGTTTAAAGGAAAGTGGAATTACAGCATTTTTTACAAGAAGCTCGGCTTCTAATATTCCTGTGAATATGAAATTGTGTGAAGATTTGGGTCTAGATAAGGATACGTATTCTGTATCTATTCCACTGGGTGCGACGATTAATATGGCTGGTGCAGCCGTTACGATTTCTGTCTTGACGCTTGCAGCGGTACATACACTTGGCATTCAAGTGGACATTCCTACTGCAATTATTCTTAGTGTATTAGCAGCGGTTTGTGCTTGCGGTGCTTCAGGTGTTGCCGGTGGTTCATTATTATTGATTCCTCTTGCATGTAGCTTATTCGGAATTCCTGGGGATGTGGCGATGCAGGTGGTTGGTGTAGGATTTATTATCGGAGTTTTACAGGATTCGTTTGAAACAGCTCTTAACTCTTCTACAGACGTTCTTTTTACAGCAGCAGCTGAATTTAAGAAGCAACGACAAGAAGGAAAGACCATTCGTATTCAAAAAGCTTCATAATGAAGGAAGCACATTTAAATATAAAAAAATGGCGTGTGAATGTTCACACGTCATTTTTTTATTGTGTTAAAGAAGTGGATGGAGGATTTATGGTAATATAAGAAAAAAGGTAGTCGAATATATTTGTTAAAAATAGTATGGGAGCAGTTCGGTAGGTAAATGAAGATCTATAAGCTTAAGAAAAATTTTAATGGTATAAAAAAAGGAACACAATTCTATTTAATTGCTGAATCCGAATTTATTGGGGTCAAAGATTTTGTATTACGGACAAAAGATTTAGCAATTAGGATTTCAATTAGTGAAAAGGAGTTACAAAACAATTTTGTTTTTCTAAAGAGTCTTTAGAATAGTAGTTGTTCTTAATTATTTAAGGTTCTCGTAATGATCATAGAACACTTTAAAAAGCCTTTCATCACCGCCTCGGTCAGGATGGAGGGCTTTCAGCAGTTTTTTAAATTCTTTTTTTAGTGTTTGGCTATTATTCGAGTTTTGTTTCTTCAAACCCAACAACTCATCATAGGGAAAAGTACTAGGTTCGGTGCCTTCAATTTGGGCGTTAAGCAATTTTTTTAAGGTGCGTACTTTTGATTGTTCAATATGTATACGGGTTTTCAGTAGCTCTAATTGCTCGGTAAGGTACTGGTTTTCACGATGTGACTGTTCATTTTGTGAAATCAGTTGTGCAACATGCTTTTGAATGATGAATTCAGTAAGATCCTTAACGTTGATTTTGTATGTAGTTTTCCTTCTTTGGGCGACTTCGGCCTTAAGTTTTCCTTCCTCAATCCAAATCATTACCATATCTTCACTTGAGGCAATGCCAGCCGAGGTTAAATGTTCAGCAGCTTCTTTTACGTTCAGCATAATTTTCACTCTCTTTTTATAAAATCAAATTTGAGCTTCACAAAATATCATATCATTTAAATTTTTCAAAAAAAGAACAAGAGTGTGACATAAAATTAAAGTCTTTTTACAAAGGCATGACCTTTTTTTAAAAAAATTATGCACCCTTTTTAACATTCTACATATAGTAACTTCTGTGTGATATTGTTAGAAGGGAAGTAAGTAGAATGGACCGTAATCAATTAGCTATTACAACTAATACCGAGTACAAAGAAGGGGATATTGGATACAAGATTATTGAATTTAATGTATCAGATCCTACTGAAAGTTTATTTTCTGTAGTCACTCCTATTAAAAAACAATAATAGAAGAGAGAAGGCGTAGGAAGGAAGAAGGCTCACTATTCGAAGATAGTGGGCTCTTTCTTTTTAGGTAATAATCGAGTATTTCTCTAATTTAAGTAAAAAATAAGAGGAATCTTTTAAGGAGGTTATCATAATGCGTCGATATAGTTACATATTTTTTGCATTATTGCTTGTGTTTTTATCAGCGTGTGGAAATAAGGAAGAGAAAAATAAAACAAAGGAAAGCGAGCAAACGAAAGACCAAACGGTGGATGTAGACAAGGGGCTTTTTAATGTGGAAATCACCTTGCCGGCTTCAATGTTTGAAGGACAGGATATCAATAAGGTTATTGCTGATGTAGAAAAAGAGGGAATTAAGGTTACAAAAAATGAAAATGGCTCCCTGACATACAAAATGTCTAAAGCGAAACATAAAGAAATGATGAAAGAAATGAAAGCCAATATCATTGAAGTGGTCAATGAAACCAAACAGAATAAGGAGGATTATAAATCCATTAAAGATATCACTTATAATGACTCCTTTACTGAATTTACGATGGTGGTTGATAAATCAGTGTATGAAAATAGCATGGATGGGTTTGCAGCCTTTGGTTTAGGCATGGCTGGCATGATGTATCAACTCTATAATGGCGAGAAATCTGAGAATGCAAAAGTGACTATTTATCTAAAAGACCAGGCCACACAAAAACAGTTCGATCAAATTGTGTATCCAGATGATTTAAAAGATGAGAAATCTGAATAAAGTGGAGGCTATGAAATGAAATTTAAATGGCTTTTATCTGTTACTTTATTTTTCATATTAGCAGGGTGCGGTCAAGATACAAAGGATATAACGGTTAAAGATGATGATACGACTAAACAAGAGGAAACTAAAAATGCTGAGAAAAAAGAATTGAAACAGGAAGAATCAAAATTAGGTTCTAGAACCAATCCAGTTCCTTTTCAAAAAACCGCAACAGTAGATGACGAGTTATACAATGATAATGGGGATGCTTTTCCAATTAAATTTGATTTAACGGTTACGGAAGTGTTACGTGGGGATACTGCTTATCAAAAATTAAAAGCCATGAATGAATTTAATGATCCCGCACCTGAAGGATATGAGTGGGTACTTGCAAAAGTAAAAGTGAAATTTGTTGAGTCGGCAACTAAGGATTTAGCGTTTCATATTGATGGAATTATGAATTTTACAGCAGTAAGTGAAAACGGAGATATTTATAGCGGAGATATCGTTGGATCCACGGATCCTGATTTCAGCTTTGAAATGTATGTTGGAAATGAAAAAGAAGGGTACATTGCGAAGTTGGTTAAGGCTGGAGAAAAAGCGCAGCTTCGGTATGAAGAGATGGTCGGTGGCCAGGTGTTCTTTAATTTACAGTAATACTACTAAAAGCAGCGGATGATATTATTTAGTAATTCCAAAAACGTGGAGAAAACTTAAAATCACAGCCAAATAACATACGTTTTCGCAACGTAATTAAGGTAATTAACAATAACATTTAACACACCAAAAAAGCTTGGGACATCCCAAGCTTTTTGTTAGTAAATGCGTTGTACTAATTTAATTAAAGTCCCAGCTAGTTGAGATGCAAATACTATTTAAACCGTATGTATATTTATTTATTTTTTATAATTTTGCGAATAAGTGGTCTTAAAACTATAAAAATAAGATAACCTAATAAGCCCCCGAATGTGTTCGTAATCATGTCAGTCACATCAAAGGTTCTTTGATTTAAACCACCCCACCACGCACTTAATAACTGAGAAAACTCAATGATTAAACTAAAGAGAAAAGTTAAAGTAACAGTATTCAAAATACCTTTATTCTTTTTAATTATTGGATATAAAAAACCAAAAGGCATCATCATAATGACATTTAAAAGTATTCCTCTAACTGCACCATCGTAATTTAAGGTTAAATCTCTAAATGGAGTAAAATTAGCTGTTTTCATAAACAAATTATTAGTTCCACCGAACGGTATAGTAAATGGCATTAGTGTAACAAATAAGACCATTATAATATAAACGTACATAAATGTATTAATTATCAATATCTTCTTTGACCTTTTGTTCCATTTTCTATAAAACAACAAAAAATAAACCAATGCTAATAAAATAAAATCAATTAAATAGTCCAATTATTATTCTCCTCAATGCTCTCAAATTAATGTGTGATATCTCATAAAATACCAAGGCACTTATTTAACTCTTCCTCTCCCATTGGTTGAAGAACAGAATTTTCATAATATTTAAGTGTATTTTACCACATAATGGTATAAATCCTTGAGTTTTCTTGGAACTGAATAAAATCACATTTCAAATAACAAGTAAAATAGCACCCAAATTCGTACGATGACAATATCCATTGTCAGAACGTCATTTGGGGTGCTATTTGCTATTATATTGTTATTATCTTATAAAAAGTTGTTAAATCAACGAAAACAGCTTTGGGATTTACTGTGCAAAAAGGCATACTAATTCATATGCCATTTATAATGTTTCTCTACGAAAACGGAACTACTTATGTTATTATGCCGCTGCTTTGTTTTTTAGCGTTTAAAGGTTTTGTTCACTGCGAATTCTATCAAGTAATGCCTGGCATCCTTCTGAAATAAGATGATAGGTTTCTTGAAAATCTCCTGTGTAATAAGGGTCTGGAACATCTTTTTTGTGTTTCGTTAAGTCTAACAGACGTAGGATTTTAGGATGTTTAGGTTTGCCGGTGATCTCATAAATATTTCTTGTATTGCTCTCGTCCATTCCGATTATGTAGTCGAATGTTTCAAAGTCTTGCTTCTTTAGTTGGCGTCCTATCAGGCCTTCTGAAGAGACATTGTACTTTTTCAAAATGGCAAGGGTTCCTTTGTGAGGTGGGGATCCAATATGCCAGGAACTAGTCGCAGCAGAGTCGACTGTTACTTGGTCGGTTAGGTTTTCTTTTTTTATGAGATCGCGGAACAATGCTTCGGCCATGGGGGAACGGCAAATGTTTCCGAGACAGACGAATAGAACGTTAATCATGTTATTAACTCCTTTTAGCTTATCGTTTATAACGACTAGTTTACTTAATTTGTTGAATTTATGTAAAGAGATTTGATATTGGGTACTGTAGTGGGTTAGTTAAGATGGAGTAAGTCAATTAGAGTCACATTGTTAAACTCTTCTATGTTACGGTAATGTCCTAATAACAAGAGGAAGGGTAACGTAGGAGCTATCTACGTTACCAAGATGGTCCAAGAACAAGCGCTAGGGTAACATAGGAACCAGCTACGTTCCCGAACAATATAAGTAATAAGCGGTACGGTCACATAGGAGATGGTAAATAACCATTAGTTATTTATTCAGAGAAGAGCGCTCAATTTGTTTATCTAGGAACAGCAAAAACTTCTGCTGAGCTTTTGGATTGTTAATGATTCTCTTAACACGGAGGGAGCTTTGTAAATAACGTCGAACATGTCGATTAACAAAAAATAAACGGTGAAACCGTTCATCCTCGTACAATTGTTTGAACCATCCATGTCCCTTTAAGAGATCAATGTTTTGGTCAATTTTTCTGGTGTTTAATGAAGTGTCCCATCCTGGACTTACGAATAAACCCTCAAGTAGATGTAATAAAAAATGTAGCATTAAATTCCCTCTCTTTCTGGGGACAGTCCCCCAGCGCGGTAGTGCTTTACTGCGGCGGGGGACTGTCCCCATTAATGAATATAGGTTTGCATGTCATTGGATAGGATGCCAGTTTCGGAGGGGTGCCAGTAGAATGTTTGGCCGTCGTACATAAAGTCGTACATGTATGCGACGGGGTCTCCTGTATAGAGAACCATTTTATAATAGGCAGGGTCTCCTTTTTCTGTGTTTGGTTCGAAGTTAGGGGAGTCTTTACTATTTTTCAATATTTCTATGAAGCGGGAAACCTCTTCTGCCTTAGTTATTTCAGAAATCCGCTTGTTTCCTTCTGCTGTATAGGCCTGATAGATTTCAACATTATTTACTTTTTCGAGGGGTAGGTCATCGTACTGCCATTTGTACTTTGTTTTTTCCCTTGAATAATAAAGCTGATATTGGTGAATGGCTGTAGATGACTTTAAGGCGATCAGATATGGATAGCCCTTCACGGCAAAAATGTCTGTACCTTTTTCGTGAAAAGCAGCATCTCCGTTTTTCACTTTATATTCGGGGTCGGAAACATTTTCTGAGACCCTAAATTTTACCTCACCTATTTTCTTCCCGATGAACTTATCATCCGAAATCACAGCGGAATATATTCCGTCATACATGGTTCCGTCCCATTTTACAAAATCAACCCAATCAATGACAATACCTTGATTTGTCTGGCAACCCGTTAAGAACACTATAAACAATAGTGAAATCATGCTTACTAATTTCCTCAAAATACCACCTCCTACTTTTATAGACGTCCATAGGAACCTTTTGTTTCAAATGGTACTATAAAGAAGGAAAAATCCTTTTTATGGCGTAGTATTAAGTGTGACCATAATTCTTATAATGGTAATTATGGAAAAAGGAGGTTTTTGCTATGTATGAATTAAAAACTAAAGAAACTGACAATAGTGTCATAGAATTTATTGAACAAGTTGAAAGCCCAAAGAAACGTGAAGATGCCTATAAACTATTAGATATATTTACAGAAACTACTGGCTATCCAGCAAAAGTGTGGGGACCGAGTATTATTGGATTTGGGTCGTACCATTATAAATATGCCTCTGGACATGAAGGCGATGCACCGCTAGTAGGTTTTTCACCAAGAAAGGCAAAAATCAGTTTATATTTTGCTACAGGCGATACAAAGAGAGACCAATTATTAAAAGATTTTGGAAAGCATACAACGGGTAAGGCTTGTGTGTACGTGAATAAAGTAGCAGATATTGATGTTGAGGTATTAGGAGAGCTAATCAAGCAATCTGTTGCGTTTTTGCAAGCAACTTATCCGAAACAATGATGAAGGAGACTTAGATGAAAAATATAAATGTTTTGTTTGATACAAAAGAAATGGATCGAAAATCATTACCATACTATTATGACTATGGAAAAGTTGTATCTACACTCCAAGACAAGCTTCATGACGAAGTGGGAATTGATTTTCAGATGTATTCTGATGAAGATACATCCAATGAGATCTGGGATATCCTTGAAGAGGACTTAAAGGAGCAATCTTCAGAGGTTCAGCTTATTTGTCATATCTACAAAGAAGGGGAAACGAGAACGATTTCGTCTAACCATAATGATAAAGCGATGGAGTTCATCGTCAAACCACGGATTAATAATGGACTATTTTATTATCCGAATTATGAAGTTGCCCTTGGAAAGCTGTTAATCTATCAAAGTGACGGAGAAATGACCCATGATTTTATTTTTGCTAAAAATGATGCGTGCATGATTTCATTTTTGCAGTATGTTCTTAAACGAAAAAGAGATTATATTAAAAACTATGTCACTGTTTTTACCGATACAGAAGAAGGAGTAGAAACAGAGATTGATAGTATTACTACGATGGTAAAACGGGAAGATGTGTTTTTAGAGGATACGATGAAGCGAGAGATTTACCGCTCCATTGATGAATTCTTTTCAGAAGAAGGCCAATTTTTCAAAAAGTATGATATCCCGTACAAAAGGGGGATTCTGCTTTACGGAAGACCAGGGAATGGGAAGACGACGCTCGTGAAATCGATTGCGAGCAGCATTCATGCTCCTGTTGCCTATTGGCAGATTACTGAATTTACATCGAGTTATACGATTAAAGAAGTATTTAAGTCAGTTCTAAAATTAGCGCCATTAGTATTGGTGATTGAGGACATTGATTCGATGCCTGCCAGTGTTCGTTCGGTTTTCCTTAATGTGCTAGACGGGGCAACTTCGAAGGAAGGAATCTTCATTATTGGGACAACCAATTATCCTGAAAAGATTGATCCTGCATTGATGAACCGTTCCGGAAGATTTGACCGTGCTTACGAGATTAAGGTGCCGACTAAAGAGCTTCGCCATCAGTATTTACTCAGCAAAAAGATTGATCAGATTCTGTCTCCAGAAGAGATACAGGAAGTCATTCTTTCTACGAAGGATTTTTCCTATGCGCAGCTAAATGAATTATACACTTCTATTGCGCTTGAATGGCATTATGAACAGCAGGTAGATGTATTTAGACTTTGCGCAGAATTAAAAGAGATTCAGAAAAAATAACAGAAACAGGAGTGGGAAGAAGCTCATTCTTCATCTATTGGTTTTTCCAATTTTGATGATGACTATTAAGGTATTCTCAGTGAGTCAGAGGTTTTTTTGCCTCTGACTTTTTAAAATGATTGTTATAGATTGGAGGGTAAAATGTTAGTTAAATGGATTACATGTGAAGTAGATGAGTCAAAAATATCGCTGTTTTCAACGGCACAAGAGAAATGGGGAAGGTTAAGAGAGGTAGATGGATTTTTAGGACAGATCGGTGGCTGGGGTCTTCATCGTCCCAATAAGGCGTGTATACTAGCGTGTTGGTCAGATTACGCTGCTTATAAACAATTTATGGAAAAACACCATGATGAGATTTTTGAAAATAGCAACCAAAAGAATACATATAAAACTATTTCAGTAGCACTGTATGAGAAGGAATTTGATATAAGTGAAGCGGAATTTACGAAGGTAATGAATAAGGCGGCTATACTTCGAATTGCTGATTGTCTTGTTGGGAGCGAAGACCAAGTTCTTTTTGAACGAATGCAACAAGAAGTCTGGAATCCTGGCATGACTGAGTCCACAGGGATGTTAGCAGGAGTCTTCTGTAAGGATCCAATTCTAAACGGGAAGTATCTAGTTGCAACTGTTTGGGACCATATTGACTCACATCGTAGGTATGTGGAAAATGAATTTCCTTTGTTACAACAACGTTCAGGGATTAAAGAGCAAGCAGTACATGTAACAGGAAATGTTATAGAACTAGAGCCGAAATGGGTAGTGTAATAAATAGTTAAGACAAGCGGCCAGTCAGGAGCTTGTCTTATTTTTTACATAGACATTTTAAAAGTAAGCAAACTAAAATTGTGTATGACAAATATTATGGTAAAGGAGGGGTACTATATGGCTAAGAATAAAAAGGCTAAAAACAAGGCTCTACCAAAAGCTGATGTAGAGTTTGCTCAGGAAAATGCAAATGGTCTTGAAAAGAAAGCGTTAAATGCACAAAGAGATGTAAATAAGTAAAACGATACGGGACAGTTTGACTGTCCCGTATCGTTATTATTAACCATTTTTCATAATTATGGTGTCAAACATATTAGCTACAGCTTGGCAGCTGTCAGCGATTTCCTCTAGTCCTTCATAAATGGATTTGTATTGAATAATGCGGATGGGGTCTTTTTCGAAGGTAAATAACTGTTTAATGGAGCCTCGTAGGATGTGGTCACAGGTAGATTCAAATTCTTTTATTTTTAATATATGTTCTCTAATATCTTTTAATCGTTTGGCAGATAAGAGAGTAATCGCTAAATCAATTTCGTACACACAACTTTTGATCGCTTCGATAAAATCGAGCATAAACTTGTCCTTTTTCAAAATAGAATACATCTCAAAATGAGCAGCGGTATGTTCTAAACCGTCTAAAATGTCATCCATCCTAAGAGAGAGTGATAAAATATCTTCACGTTCGAGGGGAGTAATGAACACTGTATTTAAGTCTTTTATCAGGTCATGAACTACTATATCTCCATTGATTTCAAATTCTTTCACTTTGTTTGAAAAAATTTTTAAATCATTTTCATCATTGATTTTGTAGCCAGCAAAGCAGTTTACACTCTCCTTGAGATTCAAGGAAAGGGTCATTAAATAAGTAAAGAACTTGTCTTTCTTTTTTGATGCCACAATGATTCCTCCACTTGGTCAAATTCATGTTTTTCACAATTACTATATTAAATGTGGCAATAAGACACTCTGTAACGGCTTACGTCTATTGGGAGGAACCAAATAAAAAAGAACCGAAAAGGGTTCTTTTTGTAGAAGCATTATTTTTGAAGAGTTTTCTTTGCTTGTTGACTAATTATTACCATAATTGTAGAGGCTGTTATTATACCTGTAATTAAACATTTGTACATATCTTTAAAAATCAAACCCATCACTAAGCCTATGATGACACCTATAACTAAAATAGTCACCCGTTCTCTTTGACTCATCGTTATTCCTCCATTTTTTTTAATAATACATTCACTTTATGAAGAGCGAAACTTAAATCGCGTTGATCTTCGTCGGTTAATTTTGTTAGATTATGGCTGAATTTTTGATAAATTTCGGTCCACTTTTTTTCCTCAATTTCTTTCCCTTTTGGGGTTAGGGACACCAGTACCGCTCGTTTGTCTTTGGTGTCAGGCACCTTACTCAAGTAGTCTCCTGCTTCTAAGTCACTAATGATATTTGTTAGTTGTTGCTTTGCGATATTAAGACCAGAGCTGATTTCTTTGAGGTTCAAAGGTCTTTGTTGCATATACATAAATTCGACCACGTGATTCTGCATGTGTGATAGGTTTACTGATCCCTTGTTCAGTTCTTTAAAGCTTCCAAAAAGGTTAGGAATCAGAGCCAGGTATTCTTTAGCTATTTCGTTAATCACTGATAAACCTCCTTTATTTAGTAATTATTTTATTACTAAATAATAAATAAATCAATGGAAATTAAGAATTTTAGTAAAATATAATTTACTATTAGATTATTCAACTGGACAATAACCTATACATACAATACAAAAGGCTTAAGTTCAAATGGGGGTGGGTTAGTGGATTTTAGAAGTCATCAGGATGATTGCCATCTTCCTAGCTGTGCACAAACGATGGATATTGCTCCATTATTTACGGCAGAAGCTTACGATAATGTAGAGAAAAAAATAAAAGAGGTTAGTCTTGAAAGCTATCGTGGCCATTGGGTAATTTTATTTTTCTACGGAAGTGACTTTACATTTGTTTGACCGACAGAATTGGCAGCGGTCGCTGCTATTCATGACCATTTGAAGGTATTAAACGCAGAAGTGCTAGGTATTAGTACTGATAGTGTGTATGCTCATAAGGTATTTACGGAGGTGTCTCCTTCAGCCTCGAAAGTGAATTTTCCGCTGTTAAGTGATCGAAATCTTGAAATTAGTAAGGCGTATCGAGTACTGAATGAAAACTTGGGCTCAACCTTTAGGGCAACAGTTATTGTCGACCCAGAAGGTACGATTGTTACAAAAATGGTCTACCCTTTGGAGGTAGGGAGAAATGTGTACGAAATTTTGCGTGTCCTTCAGGGAATTCAACATGCTAGAAGGACG
Source organism: Bacillus sp. (in: firmicutes) (assembly GCA_039832695.1). Taxonomy (GTDB): domain Bacteria; phylum Bacillota; class Bacilli; order Bacillales; family Cytobacillaceae; genus Neobacillus. The sequence continues at coordinate 3,238 of JBDOMM010000019.1, read as the reverse complement.
CAAGAGGGAGTACCGGCCAATTGGGTTCCAGGTCAGCCTGGGATCGTTAGAGATCCCAAATATATTGGGAGAATATAAGGATTTTTTTTGGCGTTTCTACTTTGTAGGTAGAGACGTATTTTTTTATAAAAATTAAGACTAAAGTTGTAGGCAGTCTCAAACTAATAATCGATTACAGGGTTTGTTTATAAATGGTAATATTTTTATAGGGAATATAAGTAAAATGAATGAGGTGAAGGGTATGAGTCATGTTTGGTCTGATCAACTACCAGTAGTTCAACTTAGAATTGCACGGCCGACGAATCAGTTACATAAGGTGGTTGAATTTTATCGTGAGGGTTTGGGATTAAAAGTAGTCGGTCATTTTGAAAATCATAATGGGTATGATGGGGTTATGTTGGGGTTGCCGGATACAACCTATCATTTGGAGTTTACCCAGCATGAAGATGCGGTTCCATGTCCGCCGCCATCAGAAGACAATTTGCTCGTTTTTTACATGCCAGATCTTGAAGCGAGAGATAATGTTGTTAAGCGTTTGGGGGATATGGGCTACTTCGAGGTGGAACCAGAAAATCCATATTGGAAAAATGCAGGAGTAACAATAGAGGATCCCGATGGCTGGAGAATCGTTTTACAGAATTCGTATTTTGGAAAAAAGCAAGAGTAGAAGAGTTATGATGATGGGGGACAGTCCCCCGGCGGGGTAACGCATTAAACAAGTGGGGGACTGTCCCCACTTAGAGTGAAGCTTTAAAGTAACAGGGGACTGTCCCCCCAAAAAAAAGATTGCCAGACTATTTTCTCTGTTGTATAATAAATCCAATTTAACCGTAATTAGGCAATGATGAGGAAAAGTAAAGTGATTCTATTTTTCACAGAGAGCTTCGGTAGCTGAGAAGAAGCAAAAATACTCATTTGAACAATGGCCTCTGAGCTTCGCATTGAACGTAACTTTTTTGTTATAAGTAGGCTGCGACGAGTTTTGGGTACTCGTTATCAAAACCACAGTATAAGAGCATCTAAAATGATTGCTCCGTACTTGTTGAGACCAATTGTGTGAGCATTTGGTGAATTAAGGTGGAACCACGAGAAAATCAACCTCGTCCTTATCTATTTATAGATAGGGGCGGGGTTTTTTGTTGTTTCAAGAAAAAAGGAGGAATTGTAAATGAATGTTTTTATTGGAGGCGCTTGGCCATACGCGAATGGGTCATTGCATTTAGGTCACATAGCAAGTTTACTGCCAGGGGATATTTTGGCCCGTTATTATAGGCAAAAAGGGGATCAGGTCTTGTATGTTTCAGGTAGTGATTGCAACGGAACCCCCATTGCCATAAGAGCAAAACAAGAAGGTGTCTCACCAAGAGAAATAGCAGACCGGTATCATGCAGAATTTGATAGTAATTTTAAACGATTGGGATTTTCCTTTGATTGCTATACCCGAACAGACACTGAGCACCACCATAAAACAGTTCAAGAGATCTTTCTGGAGCTTTTAGGTAATGGATACATTTATAAAAAAGAAATAGAACAAACCTTCTGTGAAACCTGTGATCAGTTCCTCCCTGACCGGTATGTCGAAGGATTATGTCCTAATTGCGGTCAATCTTCCCGAGGAGACCAATGTGATTACTGTTCGACTATTTTAGATCCGTTAGATTTATTAGAGAGAAAATGCAAGTTATGTGGAGATTCTCCGACAGTAAGAAGGACAGAGCACTTTTATTTTTCGTTAAGTTCGTTTCAAGAACAGCTTCAATCTATAGTCAGCCAAGCAAAAACAAATCGAGCATGGCGTGAGAATGCGATCCATTTGACGGAAAGATATCTCAATGAAGGTTTGGTTGATCGAGCTGTTTCAAGGGATATTGAATGGGGAATTAGTGTACCTGTCGAAGGGTTTGAAGCGAAAAAGATCTACGTCTGGATCGAAGCGCTCGCTGGTTATTACTCTGCAAGTAAAAGATGGGCGCTGGAAACAGGAGGAGACGAAACAATTTTTTGGGATAAAGATGTGGCCACATACTATGTCCACGGAAAAGATAATATTCCATTTCACAGTATCATTTGGCCGGCTATCCTTATAGGGATCAATAGCCCGGCACTGCCGGATCATATTGTTTCAAACGAATATTTGACTCTTGAAAAGAAAAAGATATCCACCAGCCGTAACTGGGCAGTTTGGTTACCTGCTATTTTAGATAAGTATCATCCAGATTCCATTCGTTATTTTTTAACAATTAATGCTCCGGAAAATAGAGATACGGATTTTTCCTGGAGAGAGTTTATCTATAGTCATAATGCCGAATTGTTAGGTGGGTATGGGAATCTGGTCAACCGTACTTTGAAATTTATCACGAAATATTATGATGGTAGGGTACCACAAAGTTCCGTGGATCCTACCATTGAAAAAAAGATAAGAAATATTTATGGGACTGTGGGTCAGCTAATCGAACGTAGTCAATTTAAACAGGCGTTAGAAGAAATATTTGAACTGGTTAGGTTCACCAATAAATATTTTGATGAACAAAAACCGTGGAAACAGGTGGAAGAGGATGCGGTTGGCTGCCGTCATACACTATTCAATTGCAGCCTTATTATTATTAATCTTGCTCAATTACTTGCTCCATTCTTGCCATTCTCAAGTAATCAAATAAAGGATTTGTTAGGTGTGGACGAATTTTCTTGGACGCTTATTATATCCACCCCTACGACGGTGAAGGATGTAAAACCGTTATTTGAGCGAATTGACATCAAGACCATCGCAGAAGAACTAGAAAAACTTAATAGCCAGGTAAAATAAATGCATTGCAGCTGAATTAATAAATGTGTCTGATACACGATAAACGAATGGTGAACGACTTTTGTTTTTCGTCTTTAAGTGACAGAAGTTGCTCAATCAAATTAAGTCGATATACACGGCCTTTAATCGTTTGTAGATTACCATCTGTATAGTAATCAACGGTGATTTGCTTGTTTTCAGTAAGTTTCTTTAAAAACATAGTGGTTGGTTCCTCCTTTAACTAATGATTTAACACAAACCCATTATATAAACTGTTCTTTAAGGCAGAATGAATAAAATGTTAAGAGATTATGAAGAAGGGCAAGGATTGGGGACAGTCCCACTGGCCTTGCATAGAAGTATATAACTTGAATAAATTCAAAAATTTTACATTATGTTTTTAGTTAGTGAAACAAAAAGGGGAAGAAGGTGTTATATTGACCTTGTTCCCTTTTT
>JBDOMM010000049.1:0-19956 GCA_039832695.1 Bacillus sp. (in: firmicutes) | reverse complement strand
AACTAAATACAACAAAACCTTCCAATATGAGAATTTAGGAAGGTTATTTGGCATGAACATTTTTAGTATAGCATGTGGTTATTAAACTTTTTATTGAAAAATATTGACAAACTATTAGCTGGTTTAGTTGAAGAAGAAAATTATCTTATCTGATAAAATTATCCTTTAGCCTACTTTTTAGCTTGCTGACCTCTTTGCGTAGTTTATTTAGTCCGTCCATTTTTTTTGATTAGGTAGTCTTTTATAAAAAAAATATAAATTAACCCTAAAATCAGGATTGTAGTTTTATATAAAATATTCTTATCTAAAGGTGTAAATAGTGTTAGAAAACCAATGGTTAAAATAATTTTTATAATAAGGTCTACTCTCTTTTTCAAGCATTTGTACCCCTTTCATCGGTTCTTTTTAAAGTAAAGCCCTCAGCTCAATAAAACCTATCTTTTTCTTAGTTTCTGTGCTATGTAAATAAGCAGAGTAATGATTGCTACATTTTGAATGCAAACGACAATTATAGCTACCATTTCTTCTTCATTCGTTGTTGCCCCCGTTATTAAAGCGACCAAGTTAAAAATAATGAACGATAAAATAAGAAGTCCAATAAAAACACCTATATATCTCATTTGAAATAAATCACCCCCTCCACCTTAACTCCAATACATTTCAACATAATATCCCAATAACCCTTCTTAAAGTAACCTGCACCGATAGTTCAATAACAAATAGGGGATCGCCGCAGCAACCCCATCTTTCACTCTTGCCCACATTAGTTGAACAAGAATGATCTACTTAAGTTTTTCCTTCATTAAAGCAATTGCATTAGAAAAGGTCTCGGCTACTATTTCAACTTCAAAATCTTGTGCAATACATTCGAATGTAGAATCGTGAAAAGACAAAATAAAGTGCTTATATCCTTCGAACAACTTTAAATTGTGATAAGGATGAACTTCATTCATTTTTATTAATCTCCTTAACCAAGAAGAATCTTTTACTATAAATGCTGAATATGGTTCTAAGCCTCTTGAGGATAGCGGATGACCTCTGAAAGCCTCATCATTAGGAGGTCCAAACATTGTTGATTTGCAGAATCTAAATGTGATTATTGCAAGGGGGTCAATATTACTTTTAAAGTCAATTTCATCTTCTTGTATATAATAAGCAACTACGGTTGTATGTTCATCTGATAATACTAATGGACACGGGGCACCTACAGATGATTGTGGAACATTACTTAAGGGCAAAACTTTATCTCTTTTATCAACAGTATACATTTTATTTTCTAACCTCTTCTTTTTGGTTAATTATACCATACTTTATTGAACTAACCTGCTTCGTTTGTTCAATAAGCAGGAGAAATGAATATGATTGGCGAACATAGTTTTGTATACAGAAGTGATAAAAATTAAGTAAACAAGGAGAAAAATATGGAACTTCAAACTCAAAGACTAAAAATTGTCCCTTGCACTGATGAATCATTATCTATGTATGCAACCAAAGAATTTAAAATGGGTAGCCATATAAATAATTACTTGAAGAAATTAAAGGACGAACCTTCCCTTTTAGGATGGGGTGTATGGCTTGTTATAAATAAAGATGATAATACAATCATTGGTGATATCGGGTTTAAAGGCAAGCCAGACTCAGAAAATATTGTTGAGGTAGGATATGGAATTGTACCAGCAGCACAAAACAAGGGATTTGCAACAGAAGCAGTAAATGAAATTTTAAAGTGGGCATTTTCATCAGGTAATGTTAAAAAAATAGTTGCAGAATGTTTGATTGATAATATTTCCTCAATTAAAGTCTTAGAAAAATTAAATATGAAAAGAATTGGAAGCAAGGATAATATGTACTTATGGCAATTAAGTAAGTAATTTTATTTTTTTGAAACAAGGACGTACAAGTAAATGCACGTCCTTTTAATATCTTTGGTAACCATTTGAATTGCTTATTAAGCCAAACCGCTTCGTTACTTCAATTAGAAAAGACATACCGTTCTTTCAGTAATGCCCCTGTTACTTTAAGTACATTATTCCTCGAACTGGTTATTATTTCTTTGGTCGTTTTTTCATTAATTTAAATAGATATCGTATCAAGTAGGTACCCAATAATGCAATCCCTAACGCATAGGAATGACTTTTCGTTCCTTCTTGAAACCAATTGCTATGAAATAAACGAGGAACGTAAAAAAGACTGAGTAATAGAACTAAACCAAAGCTAAGTTCAATTAAGAATTGTTGAAACTCCTTCAAAATCAAAACCCCTTAATCGTAATAAGACTTACATTTTTTAAAAAAAGAGATGAAAAACAACAATGTTTGCAAAACAGCCTTTTATTTTGATTTGAAACAAAGTCTACAAACCGTGTTCAAGTTCATAATGGAAACAAATCCAGTACATATTTTCAAATACATCATATCTATAACTATAATTTTTTTAGGCAGTTAACAGACAACACAAGTAGGATAAGTCATTATGTAGCAGCCTTCTTCCATTGAAGTTTTACCAGCATATTCATTAAATATCTAATTCTACTACTCCCTAATATTTTCCTTCTTCATACAGATAGGTAAGGGTTTGAAGTTATCGCTCCCTTTTCCCCCCGTTCACACCGTACATGAGACTTTCACCTCATACGGCGTTCCAACTAATCCAATTCGATTTAATCATCAACACTTCTGAAATCGCAGCCCCATCCGTGTCTCAATTCTTCCGTTTTAATAAGTCGGTGCCTCCCGTAGGAGGTGAACCTCTATTAGTCTCACAAGAACCTTATTAACCGATAAAGATTTGCCTTGCATGGTTAAATGATTCTTCATTAGTCTAGTGGCTATCCCTTCAGGCTGATTAGACCTTTCATTGGTACTGTGCCACCACTTTCACTGACATTAAGACAAGTTATACAATAACTAATGTCATTATTGCTTTCCTTGTCAACGCTTCTTCGGGAGTAAGCCCTCCGCGTTATCAGCTTACAACGTTGAATTATATCTATTATAGAATGAACTTAGGTGCTTCCTGTAAGCCTGTTAGCATTCATACGCCTGTAACGTATCATGGATTTTCATATTAGTTATTTTTACTCACCCACATCTAACCTCACAATTGGTGATATACACATTTCTATGTATCGCAGGTATAGACCCGTACATTCAGAAGTTCGTCAGCTTAACCATTTCTTTTAGTTTTTTCGCATTCTCACCATATTCATTCAACTCAAGCATCATGATTTACACCACCCCATCGAGTAGGCTTTCGTCAGCTTAACCTGTTACGGTAAATTCTCACGCCTTTTCGCCGAGCTTATAACACTATCATTCTTACTAAATAGAGTGCTATTCGACTAAGAGAGAACCCTTCAGGGCGTTACCCCATCATTTGATTCTTCGATATAATCCTTCAGTTCCGACAGGAACTGTCTGACCTTTACCTGAGTATTGTGACCAATCCCAATTTAAGTCAGAAACATTTCGCACAACTAACTTGCTTCGTTACTTGAAGAAGAAAAAAGCCACCTTGATGGCAACTGGATCTGTAACTCTTGCCCCTGTTAGCTCAATAACGATTTATTCTTTGAACATCCCTTCAATATTATTAAGTTCTATTTTTTCTTCCTCTTTTCGAAAATCCATATACTCATTTTCCTCAATAATTATAATTAGTCCATTTTGAAAGAAGGACATCAATCGCTTTGCATCATTTACAATCTTAGGTTTTACACTGTTTAGTATTTCTCTTTTACTATCAAATTCATTTTTATCCCATTTATCTCTTTGTTGTAGCTTAGGAAGTGAATCAATTCCAGTAATATAGGTAAGACCCAAAAAACGTAGAAATGTATATCCGCTACAATAATCATCGTATAATTGTTCTAATATCTCTACTACATCACCATTATCAGATATTATCTTTTCCAATAGTGAAGTAATTCGTATCTGTTCAAACTCACCAAACGGTATTTCCATCTCAATGAGTTTCTCTAATTCATTTTTTATATGTTTATTTTTATAATTCAAATTAAGTAAGTTGAAGTAAAAGTCATTGCCATAAACGTTCTCAATTTCCTGTGTTTTATAAAGCCATTGTTCAAATTCATATATACTGATATGTCCTTTATAGACTTTATAAAACTGATATTGAATGTCCATATTAATACTCATTTCAAAACTTCAACTCCTCTAAGTTACAACATCTATTTCAACTCTTCTCATCCTTTAGTACATTAAATTCAACACAAAAAAGCGTTAATCCTTCTTAACTTTAATAATGATAAAATAAAAAAACGCCTAATCCCATATGTACCAAGGGCTTAGACATTTTTATAAGCAGGTTATTTAAGCGTTAATTGGTATTATACGAATTGTTCTCTATCCTCTTACATCCATTGAACATATAAACCGCTCTTTCTTCTATCTTTCCTTTTACTAAATGACCCAATTGTAACAGTTCATCCCTTTGAAGATATCTTGATAGTTTATCCTCCGCGATACCAGTTCTTAGATTGCTTACCAAGGATTCATAAGGTTTTATGTCATAAAAAAACCTTGAAGGGCCAAAGCCTATCAAGGTTTTCAGTGTTTAGCTTTAAAGTCACTTGGTTCTTAATTATTCTAGTTTTGTCTTATCTTCAATAAAGTCCAACCAAAATAGATTAGGTGTTTTGTTTTGTATGTCTCCTAATGATTGCAAGGTCTTTTTGGCACACTCCCTTATTAGTTTCCACTCGGTTCCTTTCTTAAGAGCATCAATATTCCAACACTCTATTTGGTCAAGTCTTAAGTTGAGATTTTGCAACCTTTCATATTGTTCCTCATTAATTAATCCAAATTTAAATATACGGTCACAATAGATCATTGCATCCTCAAAAATTAATCCTAGTTCATCTGTTATATTTACAAATTCAGCAAGAATTGTTAATTGAACTTCGTAATCCGCTGATAACAATTTAGTAGATTCAATAATTTTTCTTAAATTTATTTCAAGTATTTTTTGTTCACTCATTATCTTCTCCTCCCATTACTCAATAAAAAATTTCTGTATTCCATTTTTTCCAGATGATACTTTCCTATATGGACTTTTCCCATGATGTCCACCACCTGGGTGCCACTGAATGTATTGGTCTGTAGGTTCACTATCTTTCTTATTGAAATTCCTCCACCTTCAGAAAATGGTATCCCTTTTTTACCTCCCTGTCCAAGAGGAGTAATATTCCATCCTTCCTTTTCGGCAAATTTCATAACCTCTTTTGGTGTCATATCTTTATTGAACTTGGTAGGAAAAATATCATCATAAGAATTAATAATTTTTTTCTAGCCTCATTTTTACCACTCGTTTTTAAGAAGTTTTTAATTGCATTTTTGTTTTCATTAATTGGAAATTTTTATAAGAAAACATTCCGATTTCTTTAGCTATTTCTTTTAAAATCACTGGGGGCACACCACAAAAAGAAACCTTGAAAGACATTAAGCCATCAAGGTTTTTCCTCTAGAGTATTTTGTATCAGTCTTTATCATTTTTTAATTCTTTTAGAAAATCAGGGTCAATCCAAACATCTTCAACTTTATAATCATCCAAATCCTCTTCAGGGTCATATGGTTTCATAAGACTTAAAAATGCTTCAAAACTCCCCGCAACTTTTAAAAGAGAATTTGTAGACCAAACATCATCAATAATAAATTCCGTATCATGGTCCCACAAACTTATTAACCCATTATCAATGTTTAAACAAACTATATTGCCTCCCTCTACTCTACATATAGGTATATTCCCACTTGGTATCCGTTTTTTATAAGTTTCATATTGTGATTTTAAATCATTTATTTTTATATTATTAACTCCAAAAAATTCAGTTACAGAAAATGACTTAAATTCATCATTTTGAAGTTCTACAATATTTAATTCAGGAGTACCTCCATTATTTTTTCTTAGGAATTTTATATATTCATTTGGAAAATTAACCCCTAAATCTTTTTGAAAATTATTAAACTCTTTCTCATTAAACTCTACATTACTAGGCTTTATTTCAATCATTATTATACCTCTTTCAAATAAATTTTACATCACGGTGCCAATCCTTTTCTTATCAATGCCGCACCACCTGTATGTCTTACAGCCTGATGTAAATCAGTTGGTACTAACATTAATGTTCTTCCATCTTCCACATGGTGCCAGGTGTAACCACTAGGGGTTGATTTTATCCCAATAGCCTTGTTTGCAGCGGTAAAATCACTGGAAGTATTACCTTTTAGTCCTTCTATTTGTACTTTAGCTTTAGAATAAGGACTAAAGTCTGGGAAACCATCATTTGTGAACTTTACTCCATCTGGGTACTTTTTAGATAAATCACCACTTAGATTATATGTTTGTCCTGCATATTTTTTATTAATAATTTTAACACTATCATTTCTATTACCATCATTAGTAATTTGACCTTCAACAGTGTTCTCTACTATTTTCTTCTTAAGGAAGGACTCCAGGGCGTTTGTTCCATATTTTTCGAATGAGCTAAAAAGGACTTTAGCTTCACCAATCCCCGTAGCTAACATTATGATATCAAACATGTCATTATCATACCATGGTGGTTCAACAACTCTTCCTTTGTCCCAAGTACCATCGTAATCCATTGTTGCTGGTCTATTAAGGTTAAAATTAGGTGATCCAGGTGTGACAAATGGGCTAGCACGATGGTCTACACCATCCTTCCCTATATAAAGAGGGATAAAGCCAGATGGGTCAATAAAGTTTATAGGGTTATTGGTCGTATAAGTATAAAGGTGCTGCGACCATGGATCACTAGCAGTTCCTTTATACGTATCTTGTGAGATAAATCGTCCAGTATCTGGATTATAATGCCTCGCATTCATGTAATACAAGCCTGTTGATGTATCTTCAATTGCTCCTGTAAATTTCACATCGTTTAGGAATGTTGAGCTTCCTACTTCCTCGGTTTCTCCAAACTCATCATATCCATAGCCCTTAACACGCTTGCCATCAGGGTCCAGGATGCTTGTAACACTGTTTCTTATATCATATTGATAAAAGAAATACATATTGTCATAAACACCGTCGAACCGTTTCGAAGCAACGATAGAACCTCCTGGACTTAATACATTCTCAGTTGCTTTATTGTTGTTATTGTCGGTAGTAAAAAGGATATTGTCCCCTTCATAAAAGTACTTGGAAACGAGCCCATTAACATCCTTTCGAATTCGCTGACCATCTCCATTATAGAAATTTTGTTCGACTATAGGAGTTTCACCAGATACGGTCTGATTTACTTTCTCCAAACGGTTAGCTAAATCGTAAGTATATGAAGAAGTAACATCTTTAAGAATTCCATCTATCTTCTTTTTAGTTATCTCTTTTGTTTGATTCCCACGATTATCATATTCATAGGAAGAATCCGGTTGCCCATTCTTAGTTTTTGTTTTTAATTGATTTAAATAATTATAAGTATAAATATAATTATCCGATCCTTTTGTCATAGTGAGGCGATTTCCTACAGCGTCATACGTATATGATGTTGTAAGATCATCCTGAGTGCTAGTCTTTAGACGGCCAGCTTCATCATACTGATAGCTTTTCTTAACCGTCTTCTCTTCGTCATAATTCGTATAAAAATCTTCGTCAGTAATGAATCCTCTGCGATCATATTTCATAGTAAATTCTTCTAATTTCTTATTTCCATTATCGATATATTGAATTGACTCGGTCAATCCCACCGTATTGTAGCCATAATCCACTTTGACATATCCTGATCCACTGGTATCAAATTGCAGGTAGTTTTTGATGTAATCGACTTGACCGGAATCAGTATAAAAATATTCCTGAGCTACTTTATCTTCAACATTAATGGACTTTAAAAGATTATCGGAATCATAGACATAATCAATATCCTTTTCGAAATCTCCCTCTTCATTTGGGTAATACACTCTAGTTATATTGTCACTACCATCATATTGATAATGCACAACTACTTTATCTTGATTGTACTCCATTAATCTATCTTTTCTATCATAAGAATAAGAGGTATTAATTGATTGAGCTCCCTTTTGATCAATCATATTTAGACGATTACCATTTTCATCATAATTGTAAGTAGTAACGTGGTCAGGGCTAAAAGTGACTTTTTCCAACTGATTCAATGCATTATAATCATACTCTTCCTTTGTCCCATCATTTCTGGTCATGACCTTCATATTGCCATTTTTGTCATATTCAAAGGATTCTGTGAAGATTTCATTAGCTCCACCCTGAGCAATTTCTTTCGCAACTCGACCAAGAGCGTCTAAATAAGTGATTCTTTTTCTTCCTTCTGCATCTGTTACGATATTTTTTACATACTCCCCGTCAATTTGGTCATACAAGTAGGATGTGACAATATCCTTCCCATCCACTCTTTCTGTAACAGTTTTTAATCGCCCTAATTTGTCATACTGATTTTGAATAGTACCTCCTTCTCCATTAATGCTTGTGAGAACATTACCATCCAAATCATATATGTTCTGAGTAATAATATTTTTTCCTTGTGGGTCTACTATTACATTTTTTTGTCGATTTAATTCATCATAGTTTGAGATTACCTCTTTCCCCGAACCATCTTTTGTTTTTATCATATTTCCTACTAGGTCATATTCATACGACGTACGAGTGTTGTTCATATCGCGCATTCTTAAACGTCCAGCAGCATCATAATATTCAATGGTTTGTCTGAGTTCCCCATCTGAATACACTATCATCTCATTATTATTCGTGTCATATAAATAATCGATTTTTTCTTTGTCGAAGTTACCATCTGGGTCTTTTGGATAGTCAGTTTCATATAACCTTTCTAACTCATCATATTTAAAAGAAGTTGTAAACTTTCTTTTATTTGTGATAGATACAAGGTTATGATTTGCATCATATTTCCTACTCTCAATATAACCCTTAGGATCTATTGTTTCTTTTAATCTTCCAAAGAAATCATAATGATATGATGTAATCTTTCCATTTGGATCTTTTACCTTCTGGGGATTTCCTTGGTTGTCATATTCAAGTATTTCAGTTAGTTTCCCTAAAGGTTCAATTGTCCTAATAAGTCTTCCTTTTTGATCGTAATCAAACGAGGTGATTTTTCCAAATTCATTAATAATAGTCTTGGGATTACCCATTTCATCGTACCAATAGGTCACCTTCCTGCCTTCTGGATCTGTTGATATATGGAGATTTCCATAATCATCATAATCGTAGTGGTACGTTGCAGATACTCCATCTCTAATTGGTTTAATAATATCTTGAACTTGATTTCGAGTATTATAATTTTTATATTGAGTTACATTACCTAACGAATCCTCTTGTGTCAGAAGATTTCCATGATCATCATATGTGTAACGGTAATGGAGAGTTTTTACTACACCATCAATTTCATTATCGTAAAACATATGCTCCACTAACATTTTGTCATTATATTCATAATGTATCTGATGACCAATTGGATTTGTTTTAGATGTAATATTGCCTTCTTGATTAAACGTAAAGGATATTGTTTTCCCCCTATTTGAGTTAATAGTTGTACGATTTGATTCAAAGACTAAATCATTATATTCCCCAACGGGATCGATTATCTTTGATAGTTTTCCATTTAAGTAAGCAAAGGTTGTCTTATGACTTTTCGGATCAATTATAGTTTGTATTTTATTAAATGAATCATCGTAACCATAACTTTCATAATACTTTTTATTCTCTTCGTCTAACTGATACGTATCAACAAGTTGAGCGTTACTAATATCAAAATAATACTTTCGATTTGCAGAATCTATTATATAATCCAAAAACTCAGGATAATTTTCATCATAATGAAAAACAATTTTGTCACCAACATTATTTTCCACCATTTTCAAGTTCCCGCGATTTGAATCATAACTTAATATTAATTTGTTTCCATTGGGTTCTGTGAAACTTGTGAGCTTCATTGTTGAATCAAATATATACTTAACCTGATCCTTTCGTAATATTTCATAAGAGCCATCGCCTTTTTTAGTCAATGTCATAAATAAACCCTTTGGAGACTCATAGATTCCCTGTTCATTTTTTATAAATCGATGTAAACTACCATCTCCATCTTTTAAAATTAAACCAATCTCTTCTCCAGCATCGTTATATTCTTTTAAAAGATTTGTATTAAACGAGAAATCCCAGCCATAGCCCAAAGAAGTCTTTGTCGATGATTGACTATTGTAGGTACGCTTCATAACCATGGCAAACTTTGGACCAGGTATTACGAAATCAGTAGATTGGTAGACTAGATTGCCACTGCTTATGTTTATATAACCGTTTCCTCTACCGGTATTAAAAGTGCTATATCCCCAAAAATCCTGTAATCCCAATCTCTTTTCAAGTTCCCCTTTATCAACAACTGTTGATTTTTCCTCATTAGTTGAAGAACTTAGCCTTTGTATTCCATTAAAATCTTTACTTGCTACTACTTGATAGTAAAATGTTTGACCATAATTTAAATTATAATCATTCCAATAAGTTTCCTTTATTCCTTCAGCTATTAATGTTTCTTCTGAAGGCTTAAATGATGAAGTCTTACTACGATAAATATTGTAAGTAACATCTGGCGTAGTAGAGGCATCCCATTTTAAATTTGTCATATAATTAACATTTGGAGTGACCGATAATTTTTCAGGCTCATCAACTAGTTCCACTGAGAATGGCTGTCCAAATTTAACATAAATAATATCTGAATCCAGTGAACCTAATAGAGGAGTAACTGTACTAGATGTACTTGACAAAATAACCTTTATTTTTAAGTCATTGCCAATATACTGAAAAGCCTCAGTTTGAAAAGGCTTTATACTTTGCCAATTTGCCCCTCCATCAGCTGAAGCATAATACCGAATATCTGTGCCGGTCGGTTTTTGCTCCTCTGGTGAAAGAAAAATTGTTTGAATATCCCCGCCAATATGCTTAATTTTTGTTTCAAAACTACCTTCTCGAACATAACCCGTAGAATTAGATTCTAATGAAAATGAACCGCTTGTTAATTTGGTACCTTGTATTCGTTCAATATTTTCATTAGTGGCAAAAGTATCTACCACACCCTTAGTGTGATAAGATGGTGTACTAAATCTATATTGGCCTTGTTTATCTCGTCCTCTAATGTAAAATTGATTAATGCTATTTTCGGCAAATTGTGTAGAATTAATTACTAAACCTGGATTATCTTTATCTTCAGTGTCAATTAGCTTAGAGTTAATAAATAAATCACCCTTATAATCTACATTAAGGTAACTAAGGGATACCCCGTCATACCATAATGAGCCTGAGGCCGATAAAGATAGTAATGATTTATTCAAAATCACTTCTATTTTATTAGTATTTTTTGGAGTGGTGAACACCAAGTGGTGCTTTTCCCACTTTGAGTCCACAGCAGTTGATCTAGTATCCAAGGTTTGTAGCAATGTGTTATCCTGATATAAATTAATCGTATAGAATCCCAATAATTTTTTAGGGTCTGAGGATTTTACATCCCCAAATAACTCATATGTTGTAAAGGGAGTGGCTGCTATAACTTGTTTCTTCTGAGTTTGACTTTCAGCACCTGCAAGAAGGATACTTGTAGTTCCAGTTCCTGGGGGTGGGCTTGAAGAATTAAAATTCAACCTTAATGTTGTACCCCTTAAAAACACTCCATCCTGACTTGATTCAATGGTCTCGGTCTTAAGTGGATTTAACCATTCGTATGGATGGTAGATTCTATTAAGAGTATCCCAATAATATTCATCAAAACTTCCATTTTTTATAAAATTTTCATTATTACCTTGAGTGTGTGGATTTACATTATCAATTAGATATTCAACTTGGTATTTTGGAGTGTTAAGAGTTTCTTCCGTTTCTGGCGCCAATATCTCAATTGAAGGATCGAGTTTTTCACTATCCTTACTTTTGACTACCTTTCTAGTAACACTTCTAATATTCCCCGCTTCATCTTGTAATTCAATTTTTATTGTATAGGTTTTATCTTCGACTAATTTTGTAGTATCCCAATAGTAGTAAAAATTATTAATGGCCTTTGCAGGATAGTTTGATGTTCCTTCAGCAATTACTGTAAAACTATTAGGCAATTCCCCTTCACCGTACTCAAGTTTCCATTTTGACAGAGATGCATTTGTTGCAGTTAAAAGCCCATCAATCTCAACCATACCATTAATAGTTTGAGAATCCTTTGGACTATTGAAAGTAAATGATGGAGCTAAAGTGTCTTTTTTGTATTGTACAGATTTTGATTCTCCATAGTTTCCTTCAGCATCAATTCCTCGTACTTTTATTGTATGAATGCCATCAGACAAGTTTTCCTTTCTGATAGTTTTTGAACCATTTTCATCTGTTGTTCCTAACAGTTCCCATGGTGAATCATCGATACTGTACTGAATATTATTTATACCTACATTATCGGTTATGCCCTCCCAAGATAAGGTGAATTCAGGTGAATTGGTCCACTCTCTTGGGGAAATTTCTAATAATGTTGGAGGCTTAGGCATTGTTCGATCTTTAGTGGCGTATTCATTAGTTGTAGAGAAACCCGAGTTGTTTAACTTTTTATCAATTGCTCTTATTTGAAATTTAACGGTAGAGGAATCTGGTAAATTTGGTACTGTTTGAGTATAATTTTCTGCACCCGAGTTGGGAACTTGTGCTACAGTTTTCCAAGAGCCCTCTGTATATTTTTGTATTTCGTAGTAATTTATTCCCGAACCAATAGTAGCAGGTAAGTCTGTGACATTTTTCCAATAAAGAATTGCTTGTGCAGAATTACTTTTATTGAGTTCTCCATCCTCGATTTTCACATCTGAGAATACTGGTGTATTAGGACGAGTTGTATCCGGAAGATAGCCTTCCGTCCAATCTGAATCAATTGAAGGTTTATTAATTATTTTACTATATCCACAAATTACAAACCAAAACTGGTGGCTGTTTTGATAACTCCCTCCTGAAGCAACATACGTACTATTTGGATCGTTTGGAAAATCTGTTCCTTTTGAATCATTTGTATGAAGATAAAATCTTCCATTTTCAATTTCAGGAGCAGTCGGCCAAATGCCTTTTCCCTTTGTAGACCAAGATGTAACATTTCCTACATTTATATAATCATAAGCAATACCATTCCATATTCCCACGTAATAGCTGTCTGCTCCATCTACCTTGTCCCATGAAAGGTCAAAATAACCCTTTGAGGTGTTCGTGTCAAGAGCGTACGCTGCAACCCTAGGTTTTGCGGGCTTATTCATATATGTAAAGGTTATGTCCAACTCGGGTACTCTTTCTTCACTATCATAGACAACAAACTTTTTCCAGTATGTCGGTCCATTTCCATTGGTATGAAGAGCAAATCCAAAATTAGACTTAGGATTATTTATCCATTTTTGAACAGTCGGAGTAACATCAAAAGAAAACCAAGTATCCCTTACAGCAGGCGCAGCTTTTAGATTAGTGACTGAAGGACTATTATTCCATGTAATAGTTGAAGAGTTCCAATTCGAATTTGCGGTTGATACCCATACATCTGTTGGAGTGGTACTATAACTCCATTTAGTGTATAACTTTAATGTTGCTTTGTTGATAATTACACTTCCAAGTTCAGAGAGGTCATTCTTAAGATAGGCATAATTATCTCCGGTAGAACTGTCGAAGTAACCAACTTTCATTATATATGCACCTTGAGTAGCATCCCAAAGTCTAGACCCGGAATAATTGTTATCCTTATATGCACTGGAAACATATGCACTTTCAAAATTCTTAGCTGCAATTGAAACAGTAGGATCGATATAGACAGGATAAACACGATCCGAGCTTTCAAGCCATTCAGGATCTGCAGTTAAATTAAGCTGGTATTTACCATTATTGATCTTCTTAATTTCAATAAGTACATTTTCTGAAGAAGCAGATTCTCCAGACTCTGAATTAATATTTGAATCGGACATAAAAGGCTTGGGCAAATTGTAGATTTCTTTACCCTCTCTATCAGTGAAAGAAATAGAACCGTCATCATTAGTTATAGGCGATAGGTCGGTAGTAATTTCAAACTGAAATTGATTTTGTCCTGTATATTCATTTAATACAATATCCTCTTTGACCGAATCATTAAATACAATATTACGTAAATGAGTATTTGGAAAGACTTGTTTATACCATATTTTGTTTCCTTCAATGGTTGCATCAGTTTTACTAACTTTTACATTTCCTTGCTTCCCAACAGATTGAACTAGCTTCACAAACAAATCATTATCTTCCTCATGAAACTGTGCATACTGTCCATTCTTCATTTGTTTTTGAAATGAAACATCCAACCTAGTGCTTTTAGGTTTATATTCATCCCCATTTTTTCCGACTAAATCAAGTGCTATTTCTTCCCACTTGTTCCCTTTTTTAAAATGAACAGGTTGATTAAAGATTCTTTTTGTATAGGAACCATCCTGATTATCAATAACCTTTTCATTTTCTTTGCGTAAGGTAATATCTTCAACTGGTTTATTATTAGTCTGTCTTGAAAAAGACTTAGTAGAATCTTGTTTTGTGACTTTTTCTTTTATCTGAGGGGGATTTGTGGTTTCTGCCTCCCCATTTGATACCGGCAGAATTGAAAAAAATAAAATAACAATCGTAAAAATTATTAAGAATTTCCTATTCCTCTTATAGTTCATCTTTACCTCCACATATAATAGAAATTTTTAAAAAGAAACTATTTGATTCCAATAAAAGTGGTCACCTCCTGAAATTTTTATTTGAAGCCATTCACAAAAATAAAAGCACACAACCTTTCCGTTAATTTGTAAATTATGGTTTAAAATTCCATTAATGATAGAATATTACAAAAACAATTAGTTTACTAGTCTACTTAGAATATATTTTTGGAAAATAATAAAAAACTTTAATATTAATTCTAGGAGAAGACAATTTGCAACTCATAACTATGAAATCTTTCCTTCTGTAAGAATTTGTGGCTTTCTTCTCTAGCATGTTATGTAGAACTCTAAGTTAGGCAATAAATCTTAATCTCTATCGTCATGCCACAATTGGAAGAAGTACATATTTAAATATTAAAGAAGCCAAGGCAATTGCCTTGGCTTCTTTTAACTTCTATTTTTTAAAATTAATCTACCCATCTATCCGTTTTTAGAATGTACTCTTATTTTCTTTCTTGATTTTGTCAGCTTCATCTGAAATTGGACCAAATCTAGTAACTAAATCTGCTCCCACCTTATATTGTCTTTGATAGACACCGACCATACATTGTTTTTTCTCCCACAGGGTATTTTTAGAAAAGGTAACCATATTCCTATTGCATCGCCACTTTGAGCAGCATTAACAGCACGTTCAGATCCCTCCTGACACATGACTGTATTTACAATTAGATTTTTTGTGGTTAGAAGAGGAAGGAAAATATAAAATCGCGCCTTGCCCTTTATGCTTTCCCGAAGTTTTCTCCTTCAAGCTCAATCCAGCTAGCTTTGTCTAGGTGAGTATACTCTTGAAGATTTCCCACTTCCGTAAAGAAGCCCGCAACCGTATCTCTCCCTACTCCCTTAATAGCTAACATTTGTTGAACACCAGGAATATGTTCAATTAGTTCATCTATTTTATTATCTAGTTCTACGAACTTTTCTTGTATTAAGTCATATTTATCAAGCAGAGTGCCTAGTTCTAATTTGGCCATATTAGAACCATGACACAGTCCGATGGACTCTTTAGCTGCTTGTTTTAACTCTAGTATTTTGTTTAGTCCTACACTACGACTAACTGCTTTTCGTAAATGATCCAATAAGTACTGTTCAGAGAAATGGATCAATTCATGTGGCAATGCTCCTAGCCTTAAAAATTGCAAGGCTGCTTTCCCTTCCCAACTCTTAAAGACTGTTAAAAATTCCGGAAAATATCGATCTAGCCAGTTGTGAATCTGGCCTTGCACCGTTTGAAGATCATCAGTTAGGAGGTCACGTATTTTTTTCGCCACACGGAGTTCTGCATAAACACCTTGTGGAATCGTTGGTTCTGCGTATCTCCCATCCTTGACCAATTGTGCAATGACTTTAGCGTCTTTTACATCGTTTTTTGTTGGTGAATTGTCGTCGAGTTCCTTACTTTTCTTTACGTGTAGAGGACTCACAGCGACAAACTTTATATGATTCTCTTTTAAAATATGAGCTAGATTCAACCAGTAGTGCCCAGTAGGTTCCATTCCTACGACCACTTTTTCCATATGTTGTTCTTACTTTAATTGATAGATCCAATCGAGAAAAAATTGAAACCCTTGCTTCGAATTCTCTAAATAACACGGTGAACCAAATTCTATTCCTCTATAGTCCTGGGCACGTGCCACATGCTTGAACTTCGCAATATCAACGCCTATAATTAGAGTCTGAGAAGTAATTTGAGCAATCTTTTCATTTTGGTTATAATTCATTTTAAGACTTCCTGGGATTGGGGATTGTCCTTCTTTGTTGGCCAGCTTTAGGACTCTCTCATTCTACCAAGAGGTTCTTTACTTATTCAAACCCCATTTTCATTCATTACAGGAATGCTGCTCCGCTAGTGGCACAAGAAAAAAGACTGCCGCAGCCACCTGGCTTTTATAACTCTAGCCCGTAGGTTTAAGTGTATTTCATCACCATCTTTAGATAAAAATAAAAGCGCTATGTATTTTTATTTTTAAATTAACTTCCATTAGTACCTTCATTAATTGTTTGCTGATGTGGTGTTTCTGCTCTTAATTTTTATCGTAAGGAAATAGTGATTTAAAGTCCGGGATAAAATCGTTGTATATACCTAAACAGTGATAATTTTCAGCTACAGCAAGCATTATCCTTTTCATTTCCTGCCTAAAACGGCACCGTACGTCAGGACCTAACATATCTTCTTGTGTATACTCGGATATTAAAGAGTGAAGGGCCTTTCCAATTAATTCGATTTCATCTGAAGCCGTTCCCTCTATCTGAATCTCCAATTCTTTTTCCTCTCGTTCATTTATATGTTTTAGTTTAAAACCCATATTTTTCAAAAATTTCATCCTCCGTTTAGATTTATTCAATAACTTTTTATCTAGCATTAATGGTAGTTTTCTTTTGTATTGTCTTTTTACAGTAACTTTTAACAAAATTATGATTTAAAATCGTTTTTAAATTCGTGTTAATATTGGGTTGCCTGCTTAAGAAACATGTAAACTTTTTCGTGTTTGTTCAATGGAAAGATAGTTTATAAGTTTCAAGAAGCAGCCATTTTAAGCATTAAATGAGCGTTAATTCATAAAATAAGCGTTAATCCTTCTTAACCTTAATTATGATATAATAAAAAAAATGTCTAATCCCATATGTACCAAGGGTTTAAGACATTTTTATACGAAGTTATTGAAGCGTTAATTGGTATTATACGAATTGTTCCCTCTTTTTACTATCCGCTTACATCCATTGTTCATATATCTCTTTTCTTGCTTGATGGTACAATCGAGCATACAACTGTGTTTGATGTGTGTCGTTATGTCCTAATAAAACCCGGAACATTCCAATGGTATGTTTGGCAAAACTTCCGTCAAAATTCGTACAACGAACAGCATCAATTTTCTCCCATTATATAACGTCATTAACAACTCATTAAAAGGGGTATGGAAACTATTCTGGTCGAGACAAAAAATAAGAATACTCCTTTTGAGGGGTATTCTTTAAATAAATTACATTTGTTTTTATTTATCTTTTACATTTATGACAAGAGTATCAATTAACTTTTTATCAATATATACACGTAATTTCCATATACCACTTTGAGAAAACGACATTAAGGTAGGTAGGTGTGCATCTGCACTATGAATTTTACCTACTATTAAAGATCCTGCAGGGGATGTACTTTTAACTGGGTTATCATTACTTTGAAGGAATATAGGTTCTTGCTTTTCATTATCCTTTTGAATAGCTAATACCTTTAATTTTTTATTTTCCAATTCCTGTTCTTTCCCCCAGAATAACCACATATACTTATCTGGTGTATCTTTTATGAATTTACCGGAAGATGGAAGAAGAATAGATAATTTTTCTTTTTCACCAATAAAGATTCTTCCATCTTTATCTTTGTAAGTGCCACTTAATGCCCATTCATCCGTTTCTTTTTTTTGTTTATTGGCAGATATGCCACAAGATGTTGTAAAGATTAGTCCAACAATGAATAGCATGAATAACAATTTCTTCCTCATAATTCCCCCCCATTATTTCAGTCATTTTGACATCGCTAAATAAGCAAAATATCTTTTTAGTAAACCTTTATAAAATTTTAGTTGCAATTATAAAAATAGTGAAAATGGTCAACGTTAACCCATTAATAGTGTATCCTAATCTTTTTATTTCTAAAAGTCTATCCAAAATCATACTAGATTCAGATTGATTATAAGATTTATTAAAAGCAATTAAGATGGTAGGGAGTGTTCTTGCTAATCCATATACCATCCCAAATATAAGACCTAATATTGGGGAAGAGAACATACCTATATACAAGTATAAAATATAAAAGGTAATGTGAGGAATATACGTGAAAATACCGGCCCCCAAGATACCACCCCAAACTAACATGTTTAATCGGTCATTTTTATTATTCACCCACGAAGTGGGTATTTGCCAATGATTTTGCGGAATTTTTAACTTAATTAGGTTAAACTCATTTAAGGTATATATGATTGTTATGAACAGTATTATTCCTATTTTAACTTTAAAATTCCACCAAGAAGTCAATAAGAAAATGAAAAGAGTAAAAATAAATCCTGTTATACCACCAGAAAAAATGGTGGAAAACATATAGGTAACTGATCTTCTAATAAATTCTGGTATGTTAACCCTCTCACCGAGAGGATTCACCGCAAGGGTTACATTAATGCCTCAAGCAGTTCCTATTTTAGTTATGCCGGCAATTGTTGAAAGTAAAATTAAAATCAAAAAATTAGATAACTCCATATGTTTTCCACCTCATTTCGTATTAATATTCATTTATATCTATCTTCCAGAGACATAAAACTGACATCCACATTCTTTTCCATCTGAAGTTCTTTTACAATCGCAACAAATCCTACTCATTCCGTTATAATAGTGACACCAACATCCTGTTGTACTATCATAAGCTTTATTACTTGTAAAACCTGAAGGGCATTTTGAAGTAGAACTTGAACTTGGGCAAGTAGCCCCTAGATTACTACAGCTCCCTGCCCCTGGAAAACTACAGGCAATATCTCCTGCAGTTGATACCTGACACCAATCAAGAGTTGCGGCAAATGCTTTGAATGGATTTGCTACCACTGTTAAAATCCCTATGAACACGGCACCTAGAGAAGTTTTAATAAAGTCTTTTCTGTCAACCTTTCTAGATATATGTTCTGAAATCCGTCTTGTGACATCATCAAGTGCTTCCATTAATTTAAGCATGTACTTTCACACCCTTTTCAAGAATTTTTTGTTTAGAAATCTCATTATCGTTGGTTACCCCAGAAATGAAATGTTCTATGTGAAGTAAGTTGTTACATAATCCCTTATCTTTGACAATTCCCATTTTATCGGTCGCAAATGCAAATGGTGTCACTCTGACTCCAAAATCAGTTAATATTTCATTATCATGATCAACTATAACATTCCCTAGAATCTTATGTTTTGACAACATTGATTCAATTTCTCCCCTATTTTTACCAACAATAATCATAAGAAAATTGGTATTCTTTTGATACTTTTTAATGGCGTTGTTCCAATGTGGAATCATATCATTACAAGCTGGACAATTTAAAGAAACAAAAGAGATTAAAGTTGGCTTTTCACTTCTATATATGTATTTGTCAATATTAATTTGAGCCAGAGCGATCACTTCAAAAGTGAGCCACTTCATTCTGTCTTATTTCCAAATTTGGTGGAGGATTGGGAGTTTAGGGTATCTTGCCCTGAGGGGCAAGATACC
>JBDOMM010000032.1:0-20310 GCA_039832695.1 Bacillus sp. (in: firmicutes) | reverse complement strand
AATAAAATAGTCTGGTAACTATGGCGAGAAGGTCACACCCGTTTCCATACCGAACACGGAAGTTAAGCTTCTCAGCGCCGATGGTAGTTGGGACGAAAGTCCCTGTGAGAGTAGGACGTTGCCAGGCTAAACTTTATTTTTTGGCGATTTAGGCGTCAAGATTTAAAGTGGCCCCTTGGTCAAGCGGTTAAGACACCGCCCTTTCACGGCGGTAACACGGGTTCGAATCCCGTAGGGGTCACCATTATGGAGGATTAGCTCAGCTGGGAGAGCATCTGCCTTACAAGCAGAGGGTCGGCGGTTCGATCCCGTCATCCTCCACCATATAACGTGCCGGGGTAGCTCAATTGGTAGAGCAACTGACTTGTAATCAGTAGGTTGGGGGTTCAAGTCCTCTCGCCGGCACCACTTTACTTTTCATATATACGCGCCCGTAGCTCAATTGGATAGAGCGTCTGACTACGGATCAGAAGGTTATGGGTTCGACTCCTTTCGGGCGCGCCATTATATTTCGGGAAGTAGCTCAGCTTGGTAGAGCACTTGGTTTGGGACCAAGGGGTCGCAGGTTCGAATCCTGTCTTCCCGACCAGTCCGAACTATTTTATAATATGGGGCCTTAGCTCAGCTGGGAGAGCGCCTGCTTTGCACGCAGGAGGTCAGCGGTTCGATCCCGCTAGGCTCCACCATAATTTTAATAACTATTTGGCGGTGTAGCTCAGCTGGCTAGAGCGTACGGTTCATACCCGTAAGGTCGGGGGTTCGATCCCCTCCGCCGCTACCATATATGTACGGAGGAATACCCAAGTCCGGCTGAAGGGATCGGTCTTGAAAACCGACAGGCGGGTTAAACCGCGCGGGGGTTCGAATCCCTCTTCCTCCGCCATATTTATTTTTAAATTATATTGTTGTCGCGGGGTGGAGCAACGAGCGTTGCTTCAGTGAATAATCTGCGAGTTGTACCCATCGAGCTGCTACTTGAATAAGCTTTCTGAGATGGGGACAGTCAGTAACAAAACATGGAGCATATTACAAACTTCATAATTTCTATTGTCGCGGGGTGGAGCAGTCTGGTAGCTCGTCGGGCTCATAACCCGAAGGTCGCAGGTTCAAATCCTGTCCCCGCAATATGGTCCGGTAGTTCAGTTGGTTAGAATGCCTGCCTGTCACGCAGGAGGTCGCGGGTTCGAGTCCCGTCCGGACCGCCATTATTTTTTAAAATAATAATCAGCATAATAATGCGGGTGTAGTTTAATGGTAAAACCTCAGCCTTCCAAGCTGATGTCGTGAGTTCGATTCTCATCACCCGCTCCAATTTATGGGCCTATAGCTCAGCTGGTTAGAGCGCACGCCTGATAAGCGTGAGGTCGATGGTTCGAGTCCATTTAGGCCCACTAAAATAGTAAAAAAGCGATTGCTAATAAGCAGTCGCTTTTTTGTTGGATTAATTAACTCACTAGATTTATGATACCTCAAGTAGTTCCTTTTCTCTTTCCACTTCTAATGCTGATACAATGTAAGCAAACCCATTCATCAAAAAGTAAAGGACATTAGACTGTACCCGTTCATTTTCTCCTAAATAGGTATTTACGATAATGGTAACAGAGTATAAAATGACAAAAAACAAAGCAATCCTATTGAAAATTATCATTCCACCGGCTCCTTTTTTAGGATTCTTATTTTAATCATATTTGTTATTAGCGTATCTTATGCAAGCCACATCCTAATTGCCTATTCAGCAGCTAAATTTAAAGCATGAAGAGAGGAGCTATTCCACATGTCACTTTCGTTTGATCACTTAGTTATTTTTCTAAAAAAACCAGAAGAAGCTTTACAGACTTTAAGCCAGATAGGAATTCATGCTATCCATGGAGGACATCATGAAAAGTGGGGAACCTATAACACTCTATCCTACTTTGGGTTAAGCTATATTGAGTTTTTAGGAATTGAAGATTTATCAATCGCGAAGAAACAAGAACACAATCGATTGATTACTGAAATAGTGGAGAAACTCTCAAAAAAAGGACAAGAGGGTCCTGCTAAAATTGCTGTTCGCACAAGAGGAATGCAAGAATTAGCTGCAAGGCTAAAAGCAGAGGGAAATACCGTATATGGTCCGTATCCTGGTGAACGAGTTCGGGCGGATGGACAAATCATTAAGTGGTCGCTCTTATTTCTAGAAAATGAATTCAATGATCTTACTATGCCATTTTTCATCGAATGGGAGAAGTCAGATGAAGAGAGGCTTGTAGAATTAAAAGAGCAGGGATTAGTAGAAGCACACCCATTAGACGATCTAGCATTTGAAAGTGTTGGATTTGTGGTACATGACTTAGATAAGACTATAACCAAGTGGGGGAGCTTATTAAATCTAGAGCCAGGTGAGGAATTTATAGACGAATCCTTGAATGCCAAATGCAGTAAACTAGCACTCTTAGGCACAAGTCTATTGTTTTGTACACCAATTGGAGAGGGCTTAGCGAAAGAGGTATTAGAAGAAAAAGGAGAAACGCCTTTTCTAATAAATCTTGAGGGTGCTAATCCACAGGATCTTTTTGAGATGTTTGGTGGGTTATTGAGAGTGTAGTCCCTTAAAAAGTGCTCAGAAGGTAAATCATTAAGGTTTGCCTTTTTTGTATGTAATTTTGAAAGGATTTAATACTTTTTCAAAGGAGATACTACAAGTATCAGTGATATTTGAAGGAGTGGCCTTAATGGATTTACAAAGTGGAAAGTTTTATTGGGAAACCACCATCCCAAACGTACCTACATATCCTGTTTTAGAGGAAAATATAAGCTGTGATGTCCTAATTATAGGTGGCGGCAGTTCTGGTGCGCAGTGTGCCTACTATTTAAGTGAAACAGGCTTAGATGTTGTAGTTGTTGATAAACGAAAAATAGGTACAGGAAGTACAAGTGTCAATACAGCTCTTATTCAATATTTGGGAGATAAAATGCTATTTGAGTTAGTCAATACCTTTGGAGAGGAAGCGGCTATTCGTCATACCAAGCTGTGCGAAGAAGCGATTAATGATATAGAACGAACGTCTCCAAGGATGGACATGGACCCTGAATTTTATAGGAGGGACAGTCTTTATTATGCGAGTGACCAAGCAGGAGTAGAAAAACTCAATAAAGAATTCTATTATCTGCAGAAACATAATTTCAAAGTAGATTACCTCACACAAAAGCAAATTAGTGAACGCTACCCTTTCAAAAAAGAAGCAGCACTATATTTATATCAAGATGGTGAGATCAATCCGCTTAAATATAATCATGGACTTCTTTCAGAAGCTATGAAAAACGGAGTTAAGATCTTCGAAAAAACAAGAATCAACGGTAAACAATTTCATGAAGACGGGGCTACTTTTTTTACAGATAATGGCCATTCCATTAAGGCTCGACAAGTCATTATTGCTGCTGGGTATGAGGGAATGGAAATTAAGAAAGAGAAGAATGCTGTAATTTCAAGCTCGTATGCTGTTGTAACTAACCCGGTAGAAAGCTTTTCTGATTGGTATAAACAAACTCTTATTTGGGAGACAGCGCGTCCATATATTTATATGCGGACGACGAAGGATAACCGAGTGATTATTGGTGGATTAGACGATAACACTACTTATGCTGAAGATCGGGATTCCAAGATAATACATAAGAAAGAGAAGTTAATTGAGGAATTTAACAAACTTTTTCCAACGATCGATGTTTACCCAGAGTATTATTTAGGAGCTTTTTACGGAGGGACCCATGACGGCTTGCCAATGATTGGGCAATATGAAGAGTTCCCTAATTGTTATTTTGTCTTTGCATATGGAGATAATGGTCTTGTTTATAGCGGGGTAATGGCAAAGATTTTGAGAGATGTGATAGCAAAAGGGTCACTTTCTGCAATGGATTTGTATCATCAGAGTCGATCGGCTACTGCATTTAATAAAAAATAGCTGTTTATCGTTGTTTTAGTTCATTTACTATGATGTTGATTGGTGTAAAATTAAACCCTATCAGCGAATTTCATGGGTTTATCGGCGAATTTTGGGCTCTTATCAGCGAATTGGAGTCGTTTATCAGCGAATATACGGTTTTATCAGCGTATCCACATTACCGTCTCAAATTCTAAAAAGGCGAACAGTATCCATCTGTTCGCCTAACTTTATCTATTTTACTTTTGCTACAATTTTTCCCTTCACGTGGCGTTCAGCAAGTCGGGATAGTGCCTCAGGGACTTGTTCAAGTGTAATTACTTCTTTTAACATGGAAGAAATTTTGCCTTCTGCCACTAAAGCAAGCATTTCATTCCCCATCACTCCTAAATCCTCTTGTGCTTTTCGATCGCCGGATTGGTGAGCAGGGCCAAGCGCTATCTCATGGAAAGAAATTGCCTTGGTAAAAGGCTTCACATGTGTATAATCAGGCGCACCAGAAATATGAACGATGTGTCCTAAAAAGGCAATCATGTCTAGTGAATCCGTGGCACTCTGACGGCTTACCACATCAATCACGGCATCTACTCCTCGGCCATTAGTAATCTCCATTACCTTTGCTTTCACATCTTCTTCTCGGTAATCAATAACATAATCGGCACCCAGAGATTGAACATACTCATGATTATGACGAGAAGCTGTAGAGATAACGGTTTTACCAGCCCACTTCGCTAATTGAACTGCAAAACCACCTACACCACCGGCACCGCCGTGAATAAGAAGAGTATCAATTTGATCCATTGGCAGCTTGCGGAATAAAGACTGGTAAGCTGTATAGCCAGCTGTCGGTAACGCTGCAGCATCCTCGAAGGTTACTTGATCTGGTATTCGAGAAACGGTGTGTGCAGTTGTCACTGTGTATTCAGCATAACCGCCTTTTTTCGTCAGGTCGCCATGATAGACTACTCGATCGCCTTTTTCCCAACCGGTTACACCTTCGCCTACTTCTGCAACTACCCCAGCAACATCAAGTCCTAGAATATGAGGATAAGTCCAATTGGGATTACCGCCTGTAGCCGTTTTATAATCTACTGGGTTAAGTCCTACGGCATGAACCTCAATCAATAACTCGCCTGCACTTGGTTTTGGGATATCTATTTCTTCTAGCTTCATCTTTTTCCAAAGACCTTTATCATGTAAAAGCAATGCTTTCATCTATATCATCCTTTGTTAAAAATTTACAATCTAGTTTTTCCAACACTGTTAATAATATATACTGTCGATAAATATCACAAGCAAACTGAATTTATCTTAGTTGACTAAAATGATAAACCGTGTTAATTTGTATATGCAAATGAAAAAAGGGACTGAGCAATAATGAATGAAGAAGAACAAATATTAATTCATTGTTTATATTTTACTGCTAGCAGATTTGCTCGTAATATTTCTAAATTGGCTGAAAAGACGTTTGATTTTGGGGAACTTGCGCCTTCATATCTATATATGATTATGATTGTAAAATTCCATCCGGAAATTACTCAAAAAGATTTATGTCAAAAACTATCTATTGCTCCATCAACCAGTACCAGATTTATTGATAAACTAGAGAAATTAAAGCTGGTCACACGTAAAATAGACGGCAAACAAACGCATATCTCTTTAACTGATGAGGGAGAAAAGGTTTACCACCAGTTCCGCGTTTCATTAAAAGAATTTTTTATGGGTTACTCCGACATTTTAGGACGCGAATTCAGTAAGGATTTAAGCAAGATGCTTCACGATGCGAGCAATAAACTAGAAAAAGAACTGTAATTTTTTTACCCTTTCATTTGCATATACAAATAAAGATGGTTTGAAAACTTGAACATGGAGGCTATTTTATGAAAGAAAAGGTATTGTTGATTGTCGGTGCAGGGCCAGGGATTAGTTTAAGTACTGCAAAGAGATTTGGCAAGGAAGGTTTTAAAATTGCCCTTGTATCAAGACGTATAGATGCATTACGAAAATACGAAGAAGAACTGAATAAAGAAGGAATTACGGCAAAAGGATTTCCAGGGGAAGTTTCTTCAGAGGTATCATTAAAAGCGGCAATTGATTCAGTAATTAATACTTATGGAAAGATCGATGTTCTTTTATACAATGCAGCAGCAGGCAAACTAGGAAAGCCAACAACATTAAGCATGGATGAACTGGTCAAAGATTTCAAAATCAGTGTCGCTGGTGCTCTTACAAGTGTAAAAGAGATCATTCCATATATGGAAAATGGAACGGTTCTTTTAACTGGTGGCGGGCTAGCAATGTATCCATATGCTGATTACGCTTCCTTAGCGATTGGCAAAGCAGGCATTCGGAACTTAGCATATAGCTTACATCAAGAATTAAGTAGCAAAGGAATCTATGTTGGAACGCTAACAATCAAAGGGTTTGTTAAAGAAGGAACGTACTACTCTGCTGAAAACATTGCTGAAACATTCTATTGCATGTATGAAACAAAACAAGAAGTAGAAGTTATTTTTGAAGAAAAGTAATATTTTTTTAATTAATCATTTGTATATACAAACATACTACTGTTTAGAGTAAAACAATGTTGGCAAGACAAACCTAAAATATTCAGATGATAAAGGAGCCAAAAAAAATGAAAACACTTGTAATAATTACACACCCTAATTTAGAGCAATCTAGAATTAACCGAGCTTGGATGGAAGAGTTGAAAAAGCATGAAGAATTAACTATTCATGCACTCTATCAAGCCTATCCAGATGGAAAAATAAATGTTGAACAAGAGCAAAAGCTATTAGAGGCACATGATCGTATTATTCTTCAATTCCCATTCTATTGGTACAGCACGCCACCTTTATTAAAGCAATGGCAAGATGAAGTTCTTTCATATGGCTGGGCATATGGAGAAGGTGGAGACAAGCTTCACGGTAAAGAACTAGGGCTCGCGATCTCAACCTTTGGTCCCACAGATTCTTACCAGCCGACAGGATACAACCATTTTACGATGGAGACATTAACTACGCCTTTACAACAAACAAGCAATCTGATTGGCACAAGATTCATGCCATTATTTGTGTTGAATGGTGTTGCCTATGTGTCAGATGAGCAGTTGACACAAAGTGCAAAAGACTATGTAGCATATGTTCTACAACCATCATTAATTGAAGCCTAACAGATTTTTATAGAGGTGTTTTGATAAAAAGCACCTCACCTAAGTTTTTTAATCAATCATTTGTATATACAAATTATAAAGGAGAATTCACCATGAAAACATTAGTAATTGTCGCACATCCAAACTTACAAAACTCAGTCATCAACAAGATGTGGGCAGATCGGTTACATCAAGAAAAAGATATTACGGTACATGAATTGTACGCAACTTATCCGGATGGAAAAATTGACGTTGCTCTTGAACAGAAGCTATTGCTTGAACATGACAGAATTGTCTTCCAGTTCCCGTTCTACTGGTATAGCAGTCCTTCTCTATTAAAGGAGTGGCAGGATGTTGTTCTCACTTACGGATGGGCATATGGTTCAGAAGGAACGAAATTACGTGGAAAAGAATTTATGCTGGCGATTTCAACCGGGGGACCGGAAGCGGCCTACCAAGCAGGTGGCTATAATCACTACAGCATGAGTGAGCTAACGAAGCCCTTCCAAGCAACTGCAAACCTAACAGGAATGCGCTTTTTGCCAACTTTTACAGCACAAGGTGTCCGTTTCCTAACGAACGAACAAGTTCGGGAAAGCGCGGAAAAATTAGTAGAACGAATCAAAGCTTCATATTAATTCTGATGATAGAGTGAGGGATATTTCATGAAGTATAAATTACTAGGCAAAAGCGGTTTGAGAGTATCTGAATTAGCACTAGGAACAATGACGTTTGGTGAAGATTGGGGCTTTGGTGCCTCTAAGGAAGAAAGTCATAAAATTTTTCAAGCGTTCGTGGAAGCTGGCGGAAATTTTATTGATACGGCTGTCAATTATACGAACGGTACTAGTGAGAAATACGTGGGAGAGTTTATTCGGGAGCAGCGCGAGCAGTTTGTGGTGGCCACAAAATATACACTTAACACCCGTCCTAACGATCCAAATGGCGGTGGAAACCATCGGAAGAATCTTGTTCAATCTGTTGAAAAAAGCTTAAAACAGCTTCAGACGGATTACATTGATTTACTTTGGCTTCACGCTTGGGATTTCATGACCCCTGTGGAAGAAGTGATGCGAGCACTTGATGATTTAGTCCGTTCCGGAAAAATTCTGTATGTCGGCATTTCAGATACCCCTGCTTGGATTGTTTCTCAGGCTAACATGCTTGCCACATTAAGAGGCTGGACTCCGTTTATCGGATTGCAAGTGGAGTACAATTTATTACAACGTACACCTGAAAGAGATTTATTACCGATGGCTAGAAGCCTGGATATAGGGGTGACAGCGTGGGCGCCAATGGCTGGCGGTGCTTTAACAGGAAAATATAATAACCCTTCTACTGAAAAAGGCAGATTATCTCCGCAAAGTGCACGACTAAATGAAAGAAACCGAGCGATTGCTGCAGTTGTTGAAGGAGTGGCAAACGAACTTAACGTTTCACCTGCCCAAGTAGCACTAAATTGGGTGCGACAGCAATCGGGCACAGTGATTCCACTAATTGGCGCAAAACGGGAAGAGCAAATGAAGGACAATCTTGGAAGTTTAACTTTCCAGCTTTCAGATGAACATCTTAGCCAATTAAGTGAAGCAAGTAAAATTGAACTTGGTTTTCCGCATGACTTTCTTGCATCTGAGCCTGTACTAAATGCCATTCATGGTAAAACATACGGGAAAATTGAAAAGAGAACGTACTAAATTAGATATTTATAGGGAGAGAAACCGAGATGAAGGGGAAAATTTGTTTAATAACAGGCGGTAACTCAGGGATAGGTAAAACAACTGCGTTAGAATTAGCTAAAAAAGGGGCAACGGTTGTTCTATTGTGCCGAAATGAAGAGCGGGGCCAAAAAGCGCGCCAAGAGATCATCGACAAAACTGGTAACAGCCAAGTAGACCTGCTATTAGCTGATTTATCTTCTCAGCGATCAGTGAAACAGGCGGCAGAAGAATTCAAGGAAAAATATAATAAGCTAGATGTTCTGATCAATAATGCGGCGGTCTTTTTATCTAAGCGTTCTGAGACAGAAGATGGCATTGAAACGACCTTTGCCACCAATTATTTATCCCACTTCATCCTCACCCATTTGTTATTGGATTCGCTCGAAGCAAGCGGTGAGGGGCGTATTATTAATGTGGCATCCAAACATAATGGAATTAAAATGAACTTTGATGACCTTATGACTAAGCAAAACTATGCATTTTTCAGAGCGGTTGGCCCGACAAAGTTAGGACTTATTTTATTTACGAAGGAGCTTTCACAGCGCCTAGCAGGAAAGCCTATTACGGTAAACAGTCTGCACCCTGGAATTATCCGGTCTAATCTAATGCATGACTTGCCTTGGATTCTCCGTACTCTATTCAAGACCCTCTCAGCAAAAGCAGAAAAGGGAGCAGTAACACCTGTCTATCTGGCTTCTTCGCAGAAGGTTACCGGTGTAAGTGGTAAATTCTTTGTTAACTGTAAAGAAGCAGAGACCACTGAAGTTGCCAATGACCAGGAATCTGCACGAAAATTGTGGGACGTCAGTATGAGCTTAATCAAGCCTGGAATTCTATAAAAAAGGAAGTGCCATCGTCGAATTCAGATGGCGCTTCCTTTTTTTCGATTCCAGATTATTTTGCTCAAAGTGTAAGAAAATACATGTATAATAAATATCTCTTAATTAGAACAAGATAGTGATATGGAAAGGAATAAGCAACATCAAAGGGGTTAACTCGAATGGTATTATTCTTTTATATCGTCTTAAATGTGCTTGCTTTATTTCTTTTTATCAGAAAAAAGAAGATGCTTCATGTACTTGAAATCATTGTGTATTGGATGATTAGTACCTATCTATATCAAAACTTCTCCGCAATATGTTATATGAATTTTAAAACGTTGATTGTCCCTGAAAAACTAAGCCTGGAGTTTTCTCATTTTATCAACCGTACGGTTCTTTTTCCTCTACTCATGGTCATCTTTCTTCACTACTTTCTTATATTAACAACATATTGGAAAAAGATGCTGTTATTTGTTAGCTTTGTCTTTCTTTTAACAGGATTAGAATATTTTTCGGATCTGTTAGGTGTTCTGATTCATAAAAATTGGCGGGTTTGGTGGTCGTTTGCTTATTGGGTGGCAACGCTATCGGTGTTACTTGTCTGTATGAAGGTCTTTCGCAGGATTCTTTATAAAGGGGGTAATCATCTATGAATTTTACCTTCGATTGGAATGAATGGTATTTCATTTTAACCACAGCTGCTATCATTGCTTTCTATTTACCTATTCGAAAATATTTTCCTCCTGTTATTGTTATTATTATCTGGGTTTTCAATATTGGCTTTGTATCAACCATTGATTATTTTCTTTTAGCTACTCCCTTCAAACTATATATTTATGGTGATAATCCTACCTATGAAGCATCAGGTGCACTGTTTCATCTTTTTATGTATCCATGTGCCTCGTTACTCTTTTTATATGGCTATGATAAATTTCAGCTTTATGGAAAAAAGACATTTGTGTATATAGTAGGTTGGACTGGTTTTTCACTACTTTTTGAATGGATTACTGTTAAAAATCATGCCCTAACTTATACAGGGTGGAAGCTCTATTATTCCATTCCTTTTTATCCAACAACCGCTGTTCTCTTAATTCTTCTTTTTCGCTTTACAAAAAAGAAATTATTGGTGCTTCCGCTTCAAAATGATAATTAGTTGCAATCCTTTTCATTATTCTATTTAATATAGGCGTAATGAAAAATTCTACAGAATGAGGTAATACAATTGAAAGCACTTGTGTTTCATACATTTGGAGGGCCAGAAGTACTGGAGTATGTCGAGATTGCCAAACCGGTCATCGGTCCAAATGAAGTACTAGTAAGAATGAAAGCCATTGGGTTAAACTTTGCTGATATTTATAGAAGAAAAGGGAACTACCATCTTGCAGGAGAACCTCCCTATATTTTAGGGTATGAAGGAGCAGGAATCGTTGAAGAAATCGGGACAAATGTTCAAGGTATCCAAGTGGGGGATCGGATTGCATTTGCGGATGTGCCTTATGCGAACGCGGAGCTAGTAGCGGTCCCATTTGAAAAAGCCATTCCTATACCTGAAACAATTTCATTTAATGAGGCAGCTTCCGTGATGCTTCAAGGCTTAACTGCGCACTATCTAACACGTGATAGCTATGCGGTAAAAAACAATGATGTGGTACTCGTCCATGCGGCTGCTGGTGGGGTCGGACAGTTGCTGGTACAAATGGTCAATTTGCTTGGAGGAAAGGTCATCGGATTAACTTCTTCCGCTGAAAAAGCATCAGTAGCAAAAGAAGCAGGAGCCTCCGAAGTTTTCTTGTACAAGGATGACTGGAAGAAGGAAGTAATTGAGGCAACAAACGGTAGAGGGGTAGATGTAGTCTATGAATCAGTAGGAGCCACGCTTCAAGATAGTTTTGCTGTAACCCGTATTGGTGGAACGGTTGTGTTTTATGGAATGGCTGGAGGAGACCCTGCGCCTGTTGATCCGAGAATGTTAATGGATACGTCTAAAACACTGACCGGTGGAGACCTGTGGAATGTCTTGACTTCACGTGAAGAACGAGTTGCGAGGTCTAATGAGTTATTCGGCTGGATGCAGGAAGGAAAAGTGCGATTGGCCGAACCAACAAACTTTGCATTACATGATGGACAAGATGCACATCGTTATTTAGAGAGCCGTAAAAGCACCGGCAAAATTGTATTAATTCCTTAGGGGAAGAGGAGAAACCATGATTCAATTTCAAAATGAACATGTCACGGTGTTCCAAAGTGCACTCTACCAAACGACATGTACAGTTGTTGATACGAAGGATTTCGTTCTTGTGGTAGACCCAAACTGGCTGCCGCATGAAATTGAAGGAATCCAAAGGCATGTGGCAAGGATTCAAGGGGAAAAAGCGCTGTACCTCCTATTTACACATGGCGATTTTGACCATGTGATGGGCTATCTTGCGTTCCCAGGTGCAAAGGTAATCGGAAGCAAAGGACTGCAGGAGCATCCAGATAAAGAGAAAAAGGTAGCGATGATTCATCAGTTCTATAATGACTATTACATACACCAACCATACCCGATTGCCTTTCCGGAAGTGGATATCGTGATTTGTGAAGACGGGCAGAAGTTAGTAATTGGGGAGTCAACGATCACCTTCTATCTGGCACAGGGCCATACACATGATGGATTATTTACGGTAATCGAACCACTAGGAATTTGGATTGCTGGGGATTATCTCTCTGATTTCGAGCTGCCGTTTATTTATCATAGTGCTAGAGCCTATGAACAAACACTCCAAAAGGCAGAACAAATTCTTGTGAAGCATCATGTTTCTGTTTTGGTCCCTGGTCATGGACAAACGACAATTAGTCTACAAGAAATTGAGCGCCGGATTTATGTATCTAAAAATTATCTCGAGCGGTTGATTATTGCTGTAACGCAAGAAGATGTAGAGGCATTGACAGCCTTAGAAAAGGAAATGTCTTTTCCATCTAACTTTACGAAGCAATGCCATCAGGATAACATGGAGATTATTCGGAAAGAATACTCAACTAGGACGTAAATCATAATCGAGTAGTGATTACTGAATTAAGGGGTACCCATTTAAAGAGTGGGTGCTCTTTTTTGTGCGTAAAAACTAATCAAACGTTTGATTAGTTTTTTTAATTTTTGGGTTGGAATAAAAATACATTGACGGTCATTTTATTTTTGTTATATATTTTTACATAATGATGTTAGGAAATATGACATGAGGGGCTGTTTCTTTGAAAAAGATTGAGGCAATCATACGACCAGAGAGGCTCACGGATACGATTAAGGGATTAAAAAAGATAGGGATTACAGGATTTACCGTTTCTCAGGTGGTTGGTAGAGGGAAACAAAAGGATACACAAGGGGTTTACCGTGGGAAAAATTATCAGGTTACACTTCATCCAAAAGTGAAATTGGAAATTGTTCTTTCGGATTATTTGGTCGAGTCTACAATCAAGACTATAGTTACTGCTGCTCAGACAGGTGTAGACGGGGATGGGAAAATATACGTTTATCCAATTCTAGAAGCTTACAACATTCGGACAGGGACAATTGACTATGATATCGATGACTTAGCGAGCGAAAAGGGGTGATCTTTTGGAATTAATGTATATCAATACGGTTTGGGTTGTCCTTGCCGCAGCAATGGTGTTGTTTATGGAAGGTGGATTTAGTTTATTAGAGGCTGGGTTTGTCCGTACGAAAAATGCAGTGAATGTGACAATGAAGATATTCGTAGACTTAACCATTGGGGCTTTAGCCTTTTGGCTGATCGGATTTGGGGTTATGTTTGGTAAGGATACCTTTGGATTTATAGGAACGACTCTTTTTGGAAGCCCTGATAAAATTGTTCTTTCAATAGAATTGCCAAGCGTTGCGTTTGTTCTTTTTCAAATGGGCTTTGCAGTAGCTTGCATTTCAATTATTTCTGGCGCAGTTGCTGAACGTATGAATTTTAAAGCATATGTGGTTACAGCGGCTTTAATCAGTATGATCATCTACCCGCTTTCTGGTCATTGGATTTGGAATAGCGATGGATGGTTAGCTAAGTTAGGGATGAAGGACTTTGCGGGTTCAGCTGCCATTCATGCGGTTGGAGGGTTTGCAGCTCTTGCTATGGCTAAGCTACTGGGTCCAAGAAGGGGAAGATTTAATTCGGATGGCAGCGTGAATGTATTTGCGCCGAGTAACATCCCGTTAGCTTCAGCAGGTGCCTTTATTTTATGGTTCGGATGGTTTGCATTTAATGCGGGTAGTACCTTAGATGCTTCAAGCTCTGCGCTTGCGCCTATTGCGATCAACACAATGTTAGCAGCGGCGAGCGGTGGTTCTG
The DNA here is from genome assembly GCA_039832695.1 of Bacillus sp. (in: firmicutes). Taxonomy (GTDB): domain Bacteria; phylum Bacillota; class Bacilli; order Bacillales; family Cytobacillaceae; genus Neobacillus. The sequence continues at coordinate 6,372 of JBDOMM010000032.1, read as the reverse complement.
TTGCTTTGTTTCTAACGATGAAAAAGTTCGGAAAAGCAGATCCAAGTATGACGATTAATGGGGTATTAGCGGGCTTAGTATCTATCACAGCTGGCTGTGCCTATGTTTCTGAGTGGAGTGCTATATTAATTGGGACTATTAGTGGGCTTATAGTAATTTATGCTACTCTGTTTGTTGATTTTTTAAAAGTAGATGATCCAGTTGGAGCCGTGGCTGTGCATGGTTTTGGCGGTTTGTTTGGAACTATTGCTGTTGGGTTGCTTGATAAGTCACAAGGGTTTTTGACAACTGGTAATTTCTCTCTCTTAAAGGTACAGCTATTGGGTACAGTAGTTGTTATTGTCTGGGGACTGATTGGTGGAACTATTATTGCGAAGGTTTGCGAAATGACAGTAGGTTTCCGAGCAACCGAACAGGAAGAAGACGAGGGCTTAGATATGTCTTACCATGGCATTCCGGCTTACAATGAATTAGAGCGTTTTACCGACTTGCCCTCAAGTCTATTTAATTTTGAAGAAACAACGGGGATCACCGTTGCTTCTCCTTCTATTAGGAAAGAGAAGCAAGTGATGTAGTTTGATTCATTATAGTTTCTCTTAGGAATTCCTTCATAAAGGGATTCTTTTTTTTGATAGCTGTGTGTGGAATCGACTAGTGCCTGTGAAGGAGAAAAAAAGTAAACCGGTAACTAGTGCCCGAGAAGAGAGAAAAGCAGGTCGAACGGTAACTAGTCGAAGTGACTAGTGCCCGAGAAGAGAGAAAAGCAGGTCGAACGGTAACTAGTCGAAGTGACTAGTGCCCGAGAAAGGAGAAAAGCAGGTCGAACGGTAACTAGTCGGAGGGACTAGTGCCCGAGAAGAGAGAAAAACAGAGTGAACGGTAACTAGTCGAGTTGACTAGTGCCCGTGAATGAGGAAAAATTAGTAAACCGGTAACTAGTCGAGGTGACTAGTACCAGTGAAGGAAGAACTATGTGTCATGCCTAGTTCTTCCGTTTTTATGTGACTTTCCGTTAGTATTGTCCCATCATTACATTGTAGCTTTTTTCTAAAAGAGCATGATAAAGCTGTTCAATATGCTCGTGATTTTTCGTCTCTACTGAGAGCTCGATCTGTGCAAAGCCAGGATAAATGTTTTTCCCCATCCGATGTAGATTAACAGAATGAACATTAGCGTCTAAATCGGTAATCGTGCTGAGGACTCTTTGAAGTTCACCAGGTTTATCCTTTAAGGTAATCGTAAAATCCGCATACCTTCCTGCTTCGACCATGCCGCGTTCAATGATTCTAGAAATAAAACTCATATCTACGTTTCCGCCACTCAAAATAGCGACCACTTTTTTCTCCTTCAGCTTTATTTTTTCAAAAAGCAGGGAGGAAAGGGAAGTAGCCCCAGAACCTTCTACTAAAAGCTTGTTTCTCTCTAACAACATGAGCATTGTTCGGGCAATCTCCATTTCATCAACACAATAAATATCATCCACGTATTTTTGAACAATCTCAAAGGTTATTTCTCCAGGTTTCCTAACAGCAATGCCGTCTGCCATTGTGGGTGAGGATTGAACCATTACAGGTTTACCCTCTAACATTGACTCTTTCATACTCGGGCAAGCCACTGTTTGCACACCATATACAGAAACATGAGGGTACTTCTCCTTTACGGCCATTGCCACTCCAGCAATGAGTCCGCCTCCGCCAATAGGGCAAACGATCGCTTCCACTTCTGGCAACTGATCAAGAATTTCTAATCCGACGGTTCCTTGTCCGATAATGATTGCCTCATCATCAAAAGCATGGACGAATGTGCTATCGAGTTGATTTTTCAAATGTACTGCATATGCGAGGGCGTCATCAAAAACGGCACCTTCTAAAATAACCTCAGCCCCATATTGCTTAGTGGCTTCAATTTTACTTAGTGGAGCACCTTTCGGCATCACAATTTTACAAGGAACGCCAAGCATTTGACTTGAATACGCAACCCCTTGGGCATGGTTCCCTGCAGAAGCAGCGACGACTCCCTTCTTTAACTCTTCCTTTGAAAGGGAGGTCAATTTATTATAAGATCCTCTTACTTTAAATGAACCAGTCTTTTGAAGGTTTTCTAGCTTTAAATAGACTTCATTATGCGAGAGCCGGCTGAATGTTTTGGAATAGTCAAGCGGCGTGGTGTGGACAATTCCTTTCATTTTTTCACGAGCAAGGATAATATCATCAACATTCATGTTTATTACCTCCTGTTCACTCTACAGTTGTAAGTGATTTTTCATGGATTGATTTAATGAAATGGAAAAATAGGATCGTACAAGGCTGCACGATTAAGTAGATTGGTACGGAATAAATAGGCTTCCAACTGCTATATTTTAAATAGCTAATATAGCTTGAACCTGTCACCCATTCGAAGCCAATACTTCCAACTGAAAATACAACGATATATAAAATAAGTCCTACCCCTTTAAGTTGAAATTTGTCATAGAGATAGATGAACACGTAACCAAAAGGAGCATAAGGCACATAGCATAGCAGGTCAAAAAGTTCAAAGTCACCCGAGTCCATGATGTCGTATAAATCAATATGTGGTCCGGCTATCAAGTGATCAACTACCCGTGCTACAGTCATTGTGAACATTAGCAGTAAGATGGTAATAGAGGGTGGAAACCTTCTGGGCAATTTATATAATAAGAACACTAAGGCAACGATATGAAGAATAATGAACCATTCGTTTTGATCGAATTTTTCTGGTAAAGGTAAAATTGTCATTTCTTAATTCCCTCTTTAAAAAGGATTCTGCTAAAAATTCCTTGCAGGAATTGGAGGAATAATAGGAAGGTGGGCCATACAATAAGGGACCCCCATACTTTCCATTTTTCATAGGTGAATAGATGAATATGAATTAAAATCGTCTCCACTCCTACTAACACACCTACCCAAATCACAGTTATTAGCAGTTTTTTTGAGAAGGTAGATACTCGTTTAACCGACTCTATGTACCAAAGAAGCAATAAAGGAAATACCACCACCTCGGTTACGCGAAACATAATGAGGTACCTGGTACTCTTTGTAACAGTCCATAACTTTGCATTGTCAACAATAACAGAGATTAAACTTGTAAAGAAAAATTCGATGGCCATTAATAGAAAAATAAGCGTTAACGTATGATGGGCTTTTTTTAGCGAAAAAAATGAAATAATCCCGATTAAGGTGAAAGAAAAGAATAGTGAAACGGTTATCATAAAGACCTCGTTTTAACGGACATATATTTGTTTTAGCTTTATCTTTAAAAACGAGTCCTATTCAGCTGAATACGAAAAGCCCTAACCAGTAAAAGGTTAGGGCAAAAATATTTCGGAATTTAAAGCATACGGTCCCAGAATCGAGCCTGTGCGATACCATCAATAAATGATTGGAAATCTGTTGTGGCTAAGTCAAAGACACCAGCTTCGTCAACCTGTAAACGGCTGTTATTTAATGCATTACGTTCGCTTAAAGAAATCGCCAATGGTTTGTAGTGTTTGTAAGTTGTTTCCGCGAACTCTAAAGCAGGTGCCGGAAGTTTGGCTTCGCTACTTAATAAAATGGCTGCATCGAATAGACTGGAATCAACGGTATCAAAGGTATCCGTCACTTTTAAGACAGCATTTAACGGCTGAATCTTGTTAGCGACGATACTATAATTCAGGTTATGCTGGGCTAACGTTTTAATCCATTCTGTTAATTGGTCGGTATCAGGATTGCTAGTTACTAGAATAGCTACACTTTTTGTATCTGTTTTCTTAATGGTGTTGGCCATGCTTAGTGCCGGTGATTTTTTATCAGATTTGACTTCGAGGTTTTCCTCTGGCAAGATTGCGCTAATATTCTCAGCGACTTCTTGGGCCAGGTTTCGATCAATACGGTTGAGTAAGGCAACTGCATTATTTTTAACCAAATCGGAATGACACTTGCCAAGTTCAAAGCTAAAAGCATCCTTAATATGCTGTTGTTCATAAGGAGCCTGACTGTTATAAAATAATTTCGCTTGCGAGTAAAAGTCTAAAAAGCTTTCACTACGACCTCTGATTTTACGTCCATCTACCTTTTCTTGATAATGCTCAAATCCTCCTTGTTCGACAGGGACTGGCTCCGGTTGATTGGCATTTAAACCGTTACGATGATAGCTGGTTTGACCACGATGAATGGCCATTTGGTGCATGCCATCACGCTGGTTGTTATGGAAAGGACACACCGGTTTGTTGATCGGAATCTGGTGGAAGTTAGGCCCACCTAATCGAGAAAGCTGGGTATCTGTATAGGAAAATAATCGCCCTTGTAATAGCGGGTCATTGGAAAAATCAATGCCAGGTACCAAATGGCCAGGGTGAAAAGCGACTTGTTCGGTTTCGGCAAAGAAGTTGTCGACATTGCGGTTTAATGTCATTTTACCGACGATTTTTACAGGAATCACTTCTTCAGGCCATAATTTAGTGGGGTCTAGAACGTCAAAATCAAAGTTAAATTCATCCTCTTCGGAAATTAACTGGACACCCAGTTCCCATTCAGGATAATCGCCTTTTTCAATGGCTTCATATAGGTCTTGACGATGGAAGTCAGGGTTTTTACCGGCAATTCTTTGTGCTTCATCCCAAACAAGTGAATGCATCCCAAGGACAGGTTTCCAGTGGAATTTGACAAAATGTGCTTTCCCCTGTGCGTTGACAAGACGGAAGGTATGCACACCAAATCCCTCCATCATACGAAGGCTTCGAGGAATCGCACGGTCACTCATTGCCCACATGACCATATGAGCAGATTCAGGATTTTGCCCGATAAAATCCCAAAATGTATCGTGAGCACTGGCTCCTTGCGGGATTTCATTATGTGGTTCCGGTTTCACTGCATGGACAAAGTCAGGGAATTTAATGGCATCCTGGATAAAGAATACAGGCATGTTGTTCCCAACTAAATCAAAGTTGCCTTCATCCGTATAAAATTTGGTCGCAAATCCGCGGACATCACGAACGGTATCACTGGAGCCTCTCGAACCCTGTACGGTTGAGATTCTTACAAATACCGGAGTTGTTTTCGAGGTGTCCGTAAGAAAATCAGCTTTGGTGTACTCTTGTAACGATTCATAGAGCTGAAAGATGCCATGAGCTCCTGTGCCGCGTGCATGAACAATACGTTCTGGAATTCGTTCGTGGTCAAAATGCGTCATTTTTTCTCGAAAATGAAAATCCTCCATAAGAGTAGGACCACGTAGACCAGCTTTTAAAGAAAATTCATCTTCTGCCATTTTCAATCCTTGATTCGTAGTTAAACCAGCTTTTTGTTCATTGTCGATTATTGATTGCTGTAATTGCGCCATTTTCTTATTTTCCATACGGTTCCCTCCTATGTAAAAGTTATCTACCTAATGCACTCGATACCCTAATTATTGGATGGCCAAACGAATTTTTAGTTACATTATCTTTTATCTATGAAATTCGTTGTTTGTTATGCAAACTGATGTACAATAGGGTATATCATGACATCTAGGAGAAGACGAAATGGATATGAAAGAGCAATCACTACTAAATTACTACTATAAGAAATTGACAGAAGGTACGTTTGATGAGAAGGATCTCTATGGATTTTTGCTTCTGATCCGAAATCAAGGTAAAGAAATACGCTGGATAAATGAGGTTGCTGAGTTTGTTTTGAACCGTGGCCAGCATAATGGTTTGATGAAGGAATATCTTTTTGAGACGAGGAAAAAGTTTGAAGGGCTTGGTAGGACAAAAGCGGCGCTTCGAATTGAAGATGTGTTTTCCTTCAAGGAAATCAAAGCGGGATTGAATAAGGTTTTAGCTGATTGCCAGTTAGAGGCATTGGCTAATGATAGGATAAATGATTTTGTTACTTGTCTGATTTCGATTCTGCAGCAGATATCTATTGTGGATGAAAGTGATAGAGAGATTGGCAAACTATTTTTTGCGATTTCCAATAAACAAGTCATTTTGATGGCGGAAATAGAGGTTACTCAAAATCTATTTAAAAAGACCAACGCCGTTTTCCCCGTGCTGACTGCTAATAATAGTTATGCGGATATCAAAAAGCAAGATAGATTTGATACGCCTTATTTGTTCGTGGACAAAGTGGTCGAGGTGACCAATAAAGAAGGGAAGATGGAGATCATTATTCCATGATTATCCGTTTGTTTTCCAAGATTAGAGGCAGCAGGGGAGTTTTATCTCTGCTGCCTCTATTAATTTTATGGTTTATCAGCGAATTCGGTCTGGCCCCGTTATTTTAGACACGTTCTCATGTTTTCTTCTGTTTTCTTAGTTTTTCATTTTTTGTTTTTCGGTGTAGACAATTGCCACTCCTTCTTCAGCTATTTTGGAGAATAGTTGGATGA
>JBDOMM010000023.1:0-20411 GCA_039832695.1 Bacillus sp. (in: firmicutes) | reverse complement strand
ACAGTTTAGTTGACGGAATCGAGTTCCACGGGTGCGACGTTCTACCCCGACTACCGTAATGATAAGACCATAAACAAAAAGGTCAACCAGAAAAATCTGGCTAACCTTATATTACGAACGGGTGCAATAGTGGAAAGGCAGCGGAGTTATCCGTTGCCTTTTGCCATCCAATCTAAAAGTATTTTCTATAAAACTCCCTTCTAAGGCTCCCGCTTAACTGAGCATAAATCCTTGTAGTCTCGCTTTTTTCGTGTCCTAATAAACTTTGAATAACATCAATGGGAGCTCCGTTGTTCAAAAGGTGTGTGGCATAGCTGTGGCGTAGTTGGTGAGGATGAATTTCTTTGTTAATTCCTGCCCGACTTGATATTCGTTTTATGATGTACCTCATCTGTCCAATACTCATCCTATGTGGGTGCCGTTCAGTAACAAAAATAGCAGGATCTTTATCCTGGCGAAGGTCTAAGTATCGGTTAAGCCAGATTTCACATCGTATATTAAAGTATACTTCTCTCTCCTTGTCACCCTTTCCAAGCACAATGGCTGAACGATTTGACCAATTAATACAATTTTTATCTAGAGAAACAATTTCACCTATTCTACAACCTGTTGAAAACATAAATTCAAATAATGCCTTTTCCATTGGATTTAAACAGGCTTCCCTTAAATGTTCAATTTCTCTCTCCGTTAGAAACTTCGGAATCCGTTTACCTTGTTTAGGTTCTTTTATTTTTGCTGCTGGGTTTCTAGGTAAATGCCCTTCCTCGTGTGACCAACGAAATAAAGATTTTATAAAGCGAATTCGATGAGCTAAACTTGATGGCTTTAGATGTTCACTGGATTTTGCTAAGTATCCTTTCAGTTGATCAGTGGTCAATGACTGAATATCCACATCGTTAAAGTGTTGAATCAGTAACTTGGACTGGAGCTTATATGCATTTAATGTCTGAGGAGAGAATCCTTCAATCCTTTTGTCCGATTCATATAATTCCCAGGCTTTTGATAATAACAAAATAATTCCTCCTTTTCGGTTATGTTAGAGGAATTATTGCCCTGATTATAGAATTGAAAACGTGATATTGAAGTAACGGATGCAGGTTAGTGCAAGAAGAAGGAATACTGTAAACTGTAATTAAAGGCGAATTTATGCAGGTTTAAATGGGAGGATGAACCAATTGGATAAGACAGTCACTTTTTCATTCAGTAGTACAAAATATGAAGATACACAGGCGACAGAAACATTTACTTTTAAAGAATTAGGTATTGATGAGGATTTGGATGATGAAGCACTAAAAATAGAAATAGATAGAATTTTTCAGGCTTGGGTTTGGGATAAACTCAATATTTCTTATAGTATCGTTATAAACGAGGACAAACGCAGATAGTACAGATTATATTCTTTAACAAAAAAGAAACTTCTAATTGTGCTAAAGGGGCAGTTTAGTTGAAGAAGGATTTTGGTATAGAATGGTGAATTATCATTAGATAAGCAGGGGATCAGAGGGGGGAACTAATTGAAGAAAACTTTATTGGTTTTGATGCTGGGATTGTTACTAACTGGTTGTTCCAATACAAAACAAACAATCAAACAGGTGAAATGGGAAGAAAGTGCAACATTGGTTAGAGAAGTGGTTGTTACAGATGATGGACAAAAAGATGATTTTGTTTTCCGTATGGGTGATAATGGTAAATTCGGTATTGGAGAATACGGACCTTTTATCGCAGGTCAACCAGAAAAATACATGTGGCATTTTTGGGGTGATGAAAAAGTTTTAACAAAACCCTTTAAAGTAATCGGGGTTAGTAAAGAAACTGGCAAAGAAATAACGATTTATAAATACCCAGCTACCAGTAGCCTTGCTCCTAATAACGGGGCAGACCATCATTTACCATCAAGAATGATGTTGCCAAGCCCAGGATTATGGCGATTAGAGGCTTATTTCGGTGATAAGTTGTTTGGAAATATTGTTGTAAATGTCAAAGAAAAATAAGATGTACTTGTTCAACTATCGGGTGGTTTTGTTCAGGGTAATGATCGCTGCGGCGATCATTTTGTGCGACGGGCAGTCGTATAGAGTGTTGACTGGTCAACACTCTTCTTTTCATTATCTGAAAGAGACGTCATTTCGGTGAAACGACTTGGAGAGGATAATGAATCTGAATCCCAGATGGTGAAAATCCATACCCGAGGAGACTGACCTAGCTCGGGAAGCCTAATCTAGGGCAACATTGTGAGGTGTTGTCTGAAGGAGATGCGGTAAGTCGAGAGACCCGTAGGCGAATAGGTAGACCCTAATGCAATAAGTGTGAAGCACGGCGGCGAGATAAGTTGGCGACTTTTCGAAATATGAGGAAGCCCACTTGAGAGGCATTTTCTTTTGAAGTCAGAGCATGGAAATGTGACTTATAGCGTGATGGTGCAGGGTATGCTTAGAAGGGAAATGCGATGACCCCGTGAGGACTCCACCTTCCCAAATAGGTAGGGTTCTAGTCTATAAGGGTAATCCGAAGTGACAAAGAACGGGTGGAGTAGTCAGACATTCTCATAGTACGGAAGTAACTTGATGACCATAACAGCAAGTGAACGGAAGGGGAATGACCTATGGCTCCGAGTCATAAACAAGATGTAATGTTAACAATCACGTTACTGCGGTAAAACCGTTTGAATGTACATCAAGGAAAGGCAAGGAATACGCAATGAATCAAGAGTGGAAATTTAAATTACACAGTGTCTATGGACAAATATTATTCGACCGAAAACTAACCCAATGCTTTGAACAAGTGAAAGCAAACAAAGGTGTTGGCGGTATTGATGGGGAAACCATAGAAAGTTATGAAGCTAAATTAAATGAAAACATCATGGCGCTTCTTGACAAATTAAGGTCAAAGACCTATCAAGCTCAACCGGTCAGGAGAGTTTACATTCCCAAGAAGAACGGGAAGAAGCGACCACTCGGAATACCAACAATTGAAGACCGCATTGTACAACAAAGTGTAGTAAATGTACTACAACCAAAATTCGAAGATAATCTATTTCATAGTTGGTCAGTAGGATACAGACCTAATCGCGGAGTTCAAAGAGCTCTACAAATAATTCTGTGGAATATTGAGCAAGGCTACAATCATATCTACGATTGTGATATTAAAGGATTCTTTGACAATATACCCCATAAGAAACTAATCGAAGTTCTTAAGAAATATGTTTCGGACCGTACGGTCCTGGGGTTGGTTGAACAATGGCTGAAGGTTGGACACATGGAAGAAGGCAAACTAATCCACTCGGATTATGGAACCCCTCAGGGAGGAGTAATTTCACCACTTTTAGCAAATGTGTATCTCAATGAGCTTGACTGGGAATGGGACTTGAACAACATTCGTTTTGTCCGCTATGCGGATGATTTTCTCCTCTTTGCAAAATCGAAAGATAGCATTGAGAGTGCGGCTTCTATCACTAGGGATAAGTTGAAAGAACTTGGACTTGAGATATCGAATGAAAAGACTAAAATCGTCGACTTTAAGAGGGATGATTTTAATTTTCTAGGTTTCACGTTCCATCACTGGAGAAAAGGCAGGAAAGATAACAAGCTAGAATTTCATGTAACTCCAAAGGAAGAATCCATCAAAGATTTTCGGTTGAAAATAAAGGACAAGACCCGTAAAACGCTTACGCTGAGTAAGGAAGAGTGGATTGATCGGGTGAACCCAATTATCAGAGGGAAGGTCAACTATTACTTAACTATAGTTAACGCTATAAAAGATAATATTAGTCGAGGGATTCCAAACCACTGTATTACAAGGTGGATTAGAGGAATCCTGAAATCTTTAGATGGTTACATAAGAAAAAGACTAAGGGTAGCTTTTATTCATAAACATCCTTCTCAAAGAAAAGGGATGAAGATGCATAGTGTTTGGAATAATGCATTCTTTCTTAGCATAAATCTGATTCCGACTTATTGGCTCTATTTAAATAAAGCATATGGATACACAAAGGAACAATACCTAAGTGATATGTCCAGTAAAGCTAAAAGAGACCTTCAGAACAAAATCAAGCGTGCAAAAGCAAAAGGTGAGGAGTATTTCACACCACACCGAGTCCAAAAGATGCAAAATGCCTGGAATGCATCCTCTTGATAAACATTGTAACATTTGGTAAGCCGTATGCCTTAATAGGGCACGTACGGTTTGATAAGGGGGAAGCCTCGAGAGAGGTTTCCCTACTTTATTTCTTGTTGAACTAACTGGGCAGGATAGTTCAGTAAGCCGAAGAAGGAAAAAGTGAAAAGTGTAACGAATTAGAACTTAAAAAATAAATAAATTAGGGAGAAAAGGATGATGAAAAAAAAGCGATTAAATAAAATAAAAGGTAAAGTTGTACACGGTTCGACACCAGAAGAACGATTTAAGGAAATCCACGGGATGACAATAGAGGAATGGAACGAACAACAATTCAAAGCTAAAACTGGAATGACACCCGATGAATGGTATATTAAAGAGGCGAAATCTATAACACCTTATGATTTTATTAAAGAACGCTACGGTACTGTTACCGAGGATGATGTGAAGCTTGTTAAGGATTTGCAACTTTTGGGGTTAAAAGATGAAGTTTTATATGTGTTACTTGATTATGTTGCAATTGTAAGTAGAATCGGAATGGTTCACCCGATGGTAAGAGAAATGGGTGAAAATTGGTTTAATGCCAGAATATTTACAATTGAAAAAGCGATTTCTTACGTTAGGGAACAACAGAAGAAATATATGTGATTATTTATTATAATGGAAAGTTTGTGAAACATTGTACTTAAACAAACGGGTGCTTTAACATAATAAGTTATGAAATAAAAGAGTCTAAAATATGCAAGTTTTTATGCATTTCTTGCGTATGTTGGCTTTTTTACATAAAAAAAGATACTGCCGTTTATAGCATTTATTAATTGCCAAATACAGTGCTGTCATTGCGGCAGCTTTTTTTATTGTGCAAAGGTCAGGATGGAGAATGCCCGAAGAATATTTTCCTTATGAATGGAAGGAAAGACCAGACGAAGTTCGTGACTTTTGGCTAAATTACAAGCACTTAATTGCAACTGAATTTACTTAAATCCAAAGACATCAGCAATTCCTTGCTACTAAGAGGTAAGAAACCAAGGGAACCGTCCCCATGGTCTCCCCAGGTCTCCTCGATGAGTAAAAAAGCCACCAGAACCGTCCCCCTGGTCTATTGCTACATGTGTAGTAGACTGATAAAATCATAGTACACTGCGTGATTATCAAAAAATAATTTGGCTAAAATACATATTAAGGAATGAATGGAAAGAAGGGAATAACATGGGGAGAGATCGGAAATTTAATGAAGTGGACTTATTCCTTTGCACCAAAAAGCTCATTATTGAAACGGGATATGAAGGGTTTACTATTGGTCAATTAGCCTCACAGTTAGATATCTCACGAGCAGCCATTTATAAGTATTATCAAAATAAGGATGAATTGTTATTAGATTTTATGCTAGATGAAATGAATCATACATTGACGAGTTTTTCATCTATTCCAGAGGAGTTACCTTTTCTAGAAAAGATCGACTTACTTTTGCAAAAAATATTTATGTATAAGGATCTACATTCAATTCTTGGGATTCAGGAAGGTATTTCTACCAAAAACGCACCACATCTAGAAGCAAAGAAAAACCAACTCTCACTCATGCATCGTGAACTATATCAGCCTCTTATGCATCTAGTTCAGCAAGGTAAGTCAGAAGGCTATATGGATATGGACATGCCTAATGAATTATTACTAGGGTTTATTTTTCAAAGTATTGCGATTCCTAACCATTCAGGAATGGACACTGAAGAAGTGTTCAACTATACAAAGAAGTTAATTCTCAATGGAATTCTAAAAAAAAAGTGACACAAGTGTAACTTATATGTATAATAATCTTTGTGAAACACATATAAGTTATTTTTTTTTATCTAAAGTGACACATGTGTAACTAATCTTGAAGGGGGAGTTCGAGTTTGTTTTTAGCCATAAAAGAATTAAAGCATGCGAAATTTCGTTATTTAATGATGAGTATTATTATTATCTTAATTGCATGGTTGGTTTTTATTTTATCAGGGCTGGGAAATGGCCTTTCGACACTGAGTGCTGCCGCTGTTAAAAACCTAGATGCCAATTATGTTGTTTATGAAAAATCTGCTGGTGCTACCTTTAGTAAGTCGATTATTTCTGGAGATTTAATTGATGAGATACGAACAAATAAAGATGTAAAGGATGCAACTGGTTTTGGAGCATCCATGGCCGCTGTATCCAAAGAGAAAACAGACGATAGTCAAAAGAAAACGGATGTCGCACTAATTGGAGTCACGAACAGTTCATTTATTGAACCAACCGTTATAGAAGGAAAGCAACTTTCAACGGATGAGAAGTTTGGTGTGCTAGCCAATCAAACTTTAAAAGATGCGGGATATCAAATTGGTGATGAGCTGCTTGTTTCTAATTCAAATATGAAATTAACCATTAGTGGTTTTGTTGAAAATGAAACCTTCAACCATTTACCGGTATTATTTACAAATATGGATACATGGAGAGAGTATCAATATGCAGCACCGGGGTCTGACAATGGGGTGAAAAATCCCGTTCAAGCCATTACGTTAAACGCACCAAATTTAGATGCTGCCATGCTGGATAAAAAGGTCCAAGGAATTGAAACCGTAACAAAAAATGCAGCTGTTCAAGGAATGCCAGGGTATAAGGAAGAGACTGGTACCATTATCATGATGCTAGCATTCTTAATTGTTATATCAGCATTTATCATTGCCGTTTTCTTCTATGTGATTACAATTCAGAAGACTCCACAATTTGGTGTGATGAAGGCGATGGGAGCATCCAATCGATTTATTTCAAAATCAATTGTGGGACAAGTATTTATTTTATCCTTCTTTGGAATTTTGGTCGGCATTGGATTAACGTATTTAACCGCTCTTGCCTTCCCGAAAAATATGCCTTTTGACTTAGATGCTAAACTTGTTGTCTTATATGGACTAGCATTATTAGTGATTAGCTTATTGAGTTCCATCATTTCGGTACGACAAATTACAAAAATTGATCCGCTGATTGCTTTAGGGAGGGTAGAATAGATGAGTGGTATTCAGTTACAACAGGTGATGAAACAATATAAAGAGGGATCTGCGACCGTAACCGCTCTAAAGGAAGCTTCTTTTACTGTGAACCCCGGTGAGCTAGTGGCAATTGTGGGTCCTTCTGGTTCAGGAAAAAGCACATTACTATCAATTATTGGTTCTTTAATCAAGCCCACTGCTGGCAAGGTAATTGTAAATGGTCAAGATGTTGGAACCTTAAATGAGAAGCAATTAGCAGACTTCCGTTTGAATGAGATAGGATTTATTTTTCAAGCATCCCACTTAATTCCGTATTTATCTGTGCTTGATCAATTAATTTTAATCAAAAAAATGGCCGGAAAAATGAATAAAGATGATTATCAATCGGCAATAAACTTACTGACAGAGCTTGGGTTGGGCGATAAGCTTTCCAAGATGCCTAATGAATTATCGGGTGGTGAGCGTCAACGGGTAGCCATTTCTCGGGCCTTATTTAACCAACCAAGCGTTATTCTTGCTGACGAACCGACAGCGAGTTTGGATTCAGATCGTGCACATGAAGTGGTGAAATTAATTGCTGATGAGGTTAAGAAGCGAAAAAAAGCAGCCATTATGGTTACGCACGATGAACGTATGTTAGCTTACTGTGACCATGTGTATCACATGGAAGATGGACATTTAATGTACAAAAGTGAGGAAAAGAGCCACTAATTGGCTGGTTCTGCGGTGACTGACAATGATATGTTGTCAGTTTTTTTTATGACTGGTCAACCTATAGATGGTTTTTTACCCAAAAAGATAAACACTCTTTTTACTTAGGGTGCTTTCAGTGATTTTCGTTCGGTTTCAGCCTTCTGCTTTTGAAATCAATAGCCGGCCAATCCTGGTCATTCTTATTACTAAAGGTAATGGTCACTAAATCATATGGAGGATTATGAGCTCCTTCAAATGTCGTTACCTGCACGGAGACATTAAATAAGTAGCTGCCTTCTCTTAGCTTCTTGATTTTGAGAACCCTCTGGTTGTAAAACTGCTTAGGTTCGCCGTAATGTTTCTCGATTTCTCTATAAATAAAGGGAAATAGTAAAGTGATGATTACGTCCTCGCGCAACTGTACATCGTCATTAGCGATGGTTGTGGCTTTGGCTGGGGAATAAGCGACAAGAGTGAAGCAGGTAACCAATAATAAAAGGCTTTTTTTCATAAAACTCCTCCATTCTAGGTTTCTCCTATTTTCATCATTTAAGGGATAATTAATGTGTTGGTCCAGAAGGATTGACGCTATTTTTGTGGAAAATAAATTGTTGGAATTATATGACAAAAATGGTGCTTTGGATGATAAAATGAAAATAGAATATTTTTTAGACGGAGGGGAGATGTTGTTGCGGGTAAAATATAAAGAAAACTCATTATGGAAAGTTGCGGGAAGCCTTGGGTTGTTTGTTGCTATAATGAGCTTAATTATGTTTAGCGGCATATTTGGCGAATTTTACTTTGTAATAACTTTACTTTTTATCTTTAATTTTTTGATGAGCGGTATTTTGACTGTATTTTACTTTAGAATTACATCCATTGATTATATAAGAGTAAACGATAACATTCTTTCCATCTATAAAGGTATGGTTTTGCCTAAGAAAAAAATCAATTTAACCGAAGTCGAACAGGGACGTGTCATAGGTAATCGGTTCGTATTGATTTTAAGAAATCAAAAAGAAGTGGAAATCAATTTAAAGTTAATTACGATAAAAGACTTCGAGAGCATGAAAGTACAATTAGAAAAGTATTTTCCAGTTTTATAGAGGGGGATTTTAGTGAATTTTTTAATTGGTGTCATCGCGTTATGTTCGGGGTCGTGGATGACTATTTATTTATATGGATTGTATGCCACAAGTTCTGCGAAGTATCATGATGTTCTCATTATTTTTCCAGTGATTATGGTTCTAGTGGTAATCTACTGCGCCTATTTAGAAATTAATAAATTGGAAACGAAACAATAAAAAACCAGGGGAAAACCAGGGGGACGGTTCTGGTGGCTCTTACTCGATGAGTAAAAAGGCCATCAGAACCGTCCCCCTGGCCTTAAAGGAGAGTTCATTCATTGATAAAAACGTTGCATTTTCCGAAAGAGGAGTGCCCTTTACATATAAAACAACAAGTGTTGGCTTTGATGAAAGAGGAATGGCCCCAAGCATTTGTGGATGGAGATGAAGAGTCCCTCTGGAATGAGACTCCTGAAACGAATTCCACTTCCTTGGTTCTTCTCATTGATGACTTCGTGGTCAGTCATGTTTCTGTTCCTTGGAAACATATAAAGCATGAAGGTAAGACTTATAAGGTTTTTGGCCTTAGTGAGGTCATGACCCATTCTTCCTATCGCAAACAAGGACATGGGGTATCACTTGTGAAGGAAGCTACCACATTTATTGAGAGGAATCATGCAGATGTTGGAATGTTTACTTGCGCCCCTAAATTGGTCCACTTTTATCGTCAATCTGGATGGGTGCATTTTGATAGGGCTTGTTTAGTGGGTGGTTCAAGAGAGGTCCCATTAAGAAGCGATTCCTTCGGGTTAGCGGTCATGATGAAGTTCTTCTCTAAAAAAGTTCAAGAGAATCAAAGAGATTTTGAGGCGGCAGATGTGTTCCTGGAGTTAAGGGAAGGGAAACTATGGTGAAAAAGCGGGGACAGTCCCCCGGTGCTTTAGCGCAGCGGGGGACTGTCCCTCTTTTAAGCTTCTTTTGTTATATCATGCTGTATCAGTTGTTTTTGATTATAAAACTTTTCAAAGATGATTCCCATAAAGTAGAAGAATAATAGGCCAAAGCTGATATGAATGAGTGTAAATTTTGCTCCGAATGATGTGAATTCGTAGACAAGCACCGGTAATTTTGCGGTTGTCCATGCTCCTAGAAAGAATACAATGTAGCGAATCCCTGCTCCTTTTTTTAATAAAAGGGCTGCGATGGGAAAAGCGACATAGAGGGGGCCAGCTGCAATCACTCCTAATAGGAGGGAGAACAGGACACCGTAGATGCCGGATTTCTCTCCCATATAACGTATAAGGGTTTCTTTTTCCACCCATTTGTCTAGCAGACCTACAAATAGAAGGACAGGAGGAAGAAGAAACAGCATATCTATTAGGCTTTTTCCTGTTAGTTGGAATACACTCCATCCCAATGACCGGTTGATTACTGTAAGGATGATCGTCCCAGATAATAATAGGAGAAAGAAACGGTATCTTTTTACTGATTTCATGTCATCACCACCCATATGATAAAGGCAAAAAGAAGGGACATGGCCAAGGCGGAAGCATTCCGTGCATAAGCAAAGCTTCGCCCAAACATTCTTTGTTCCATCGGTAATGAAGTGAGGCCGACTGCCATTAGTGTAGACATTAATACCGCTACTTGTGGGAGGCCAGCCCCGTTATGAACTAGGGTCGCTCCAAGAGGAAAAACGACAAAACTTGGAATGAGTGCAATGGATCCAATGATAGTGGAATAGATAATCCCAGCAAGTCCTGATTTTTCTCCTATGATAGATGAGATGACCGAAGGAGATAAGATTGTTAGGGATAGTCCAACGAAAAGCATGATGGATAACATGTCAGGTAGAATGTTAAGGAAGCTTTTCCATGACTTTAATAGCGCCTCTTTTGTTTTCTTTCGATCCTTAATGAAGGACAGGCTAGTTAGAATAATAGCGATTGAATAAAGGATTACACCATTAATCATGAGTGGACTCCTTCCATTCTTTATATTTGTTTAAGAAGAAGGACAAGTTTTTCACTTTCTCTTCGATGTCTGTTTGGAATTGATCTAATTTTTGTTCACCCAAAGCTGTCATTTTGTACATTTTGATGGGCTTATCTTGATCCGTTGTATCCAGGTAGGACTCAACTGCACCTTCCTTCTCAAGTTTTTTCAGGGTACGATAGAGGATGGCACTATCAATGGGATTACTGGGAAGCTCTTCCGTACATCTCTGTAGAAGCTTTCCTCCATAACTATCTCCCTCAGTTAAAAATAACAAAAGAAATTCGCTTGTATGTCGACCAGTATGTTTCATCGTAAAACCTCCAAGTATTTAGTGGTACTGTCAATAACATTATACTGTTAATGACAGTAATATGTTACTAGCAGTATAAATCCGATAGATGGAAAAGTCAATGGGGACAGTCCCCCGGCGCTTTAACGTAGCGGGGGACTGTCCCCATATAAAAAATATTTTTTTAGGCCGTATGGTTTCATCCTTATTTTGAGTCTTAACTTATGAAGAGAGTGGATAGGAGGAACATAATGAACATGGAGAATGAATTATTATCATTGAGTAAGGAAATGGACCAAATGAATGATGCTTTTCATAAGATTGTTCAACCGTATCGCAGCCCCCTTTGGAATTATTGTAGGAAGTTGACTGGATCGGCTTGGGACGCGGAAGATTTGTTTCAGGAGACATTATTGAAGGCTTTCTCCTCTCTTATCAGAGTGAAGCAAGCAATCAACCCCAAAAGCTACATATTTCGTATGGCCACTAATACCTGGATGGATAGCTATAGGAAAAATCGTGTCGAGTTAGAGGAGTTTGAACTGGAAGACCTGCAGGCAGAGCAGTCTGTTTCTTTTGGAGATGTTTATGAGGCAATCGAAACTATGGTACAAATACTGCCACCTAAGCAAGCTTCTGTTCTCTTATTAGTTGAAATGTATCAATTTACGTCGAGTGAGACGGCTGAGATTATTGGTTCTACGGAAGGGGCTGTGTATTCGTTGTTAAAAAGAGCTAGAAATAACATACGGAAATTACATGGTCAAAAAGTTGGAGAAATGCCGAAGCCCACACCATTATCGAGAGAACAAGAGCTGCTGCTTCATCAGTATATGGACTCGTTTGTGAAAGGGGATTTCAAGAAAATTGGCACCTTGTTAGCCGACTATGCAACAAATGAAGTAGTTGGTAGGGGAATGGATATCGGGAAGGTGCAGATTCGCAAGAACTCTATGGGAGATTGGGCAAGTGGTGGTTCGAAGGAAGAACTATCCTCGAAGTTGGTTACGCTATGGGGGAAACCAGCGGTCGTGTATACAAAGGAAACGGCGACCGGCCCTTCTTTATGGGATATTACAACGCTTGAAATCGAAGATGGATACATCGCCAACCATAAAAGCTATTACTTCTGTAAGGAATTTCTCTTATCAGCAGCGAAAGAGCTTCAATTGCCATTGGACGAAGGAAAAGAACTGTTTGGCTATGAGTGGTAGCCAAAAATGGGGACAGTCCCCCGGCGCTTTAACGCAGCGGGGGACTGTCCCTCTTTCATTTGTTCAGTTTGCTACTGGTTTCATTTTGGTGTTTTCTTGTAGGCTTATTTTCTCTACACCTTCTTTTCTTGTGTCTACGCGTTTTACGAATAGGGCAAGTAGGAGAGCGACGAGGTTGATGCCAAGCGCTACGTAGAATGAATATTGGATCCCCGCTAATAACGCTTTTTGTGTTACCAATGCTTTCGTAGCGGCTGTGAAGGTAGTTGAATCAATCCCAGACATGAGGCTCTCTGCTTTTGACTTTGTCACTGAATTCATGATTGTAACAAGAACCGCTGTACCAATGGAACCTGACACCTGTTGCGCGGTATTGTTGACTGCGGTACCGTGCGGATTTAAGCGTGTTGGCAGTTGGTTTAGGCCGTTTGTCATGATTGGCATCATCACCATGGACATCCCAAACATGCGAAGAGTATACACAAGAATGATATAGGTATGGCTCGAATCGATTTGCAAGTGTGCCAGCATGTAAGTGGAAACGGCTGTAATCGCAAGTCCTAAGACGGCAAGCACACGCGGACCGAATTTATCGAACAGTTTCCCTGTAATCGGCGACATAATCCCCATCATAATCGCACCAGGCAGCATCATTAATCCAGAATCAAGCGGTGAGATGCCTCGCACATTTTGAACATAAGCAGGGGTTAAAATCATCCCGGAGAACATGGCCACGGCGTTAACAATCGCAATCACCGAACCAAGGGCAAACATAGGGTACTTATAAACACGTAAATCCAATAATGGTTCTTCCATTTTTAATTGACGGACAATAAAGGCGATTAGCGCAACCGCACCAACGCTAAGTGTAGATAAGACCACTTGATCGGTCCAGCCGTCTGAGCTTGCAGAACTGAAACCATATAATAAACCACCAAATCCGATCGATGATAATACGACTGAAAAATAATCAAGCGTGGCCTTTTTGTTTTGCTGCATGACGTTTTCGGCTTTCCAAATCCCCAGAAGTAAACTAATGACCGCTAACGGTAAAATCATTTCAAAAAGCAGGCGCCAGTCGTAATATTCTACGATATAACCGGATAAAGTTGGCCCAATGGCAGGGGCTGTAATCATGACTAAGCCAAAGATCCCCATGGCTGTTCCGCGTTTTTCACGTGGAAAGCTAACGAGCATAATATTCATCAATAACGGTCCCATGACCGAAGAACCTGCCGCTTGAATCATCCGTCCGGTGAGCAATAGGCCGAAGTTTGGTGCGAACGCGGCTAACGCTGTACCTAAAGTAAAAATCGTCATAGACGTAATAAATAGACTTCTATTCGAATAGCGGGTGATTAAAAATGCGGATGCGGGAATTAATACACCGCTGACCAGCATGTAGCCTGTTGAAAGCCACTGGATCGTCGAAAAATCAGTGATGTCTAAGTCCTTCATGATCGATGGAAGGGCCACATTTAATAGCGAGTTATTGAGAAACGAAACAAATGCGCCGATAAAAAGAATGGCGAGCATTAGATAAGGTGTTTTTTGTTTTTCTATTGTTGAATCCATAAAGTTGTATTTCCCCTTTTCAGTAGTGTAGGCCGTTTGCACAGTTGTGCGTTAATGCCTTGGTCTTGAAGCTTTTTGACGAGCTCTTTTAATGGTGTGGGCGTTTTTTGGAACGTTTTTAGGGAGATCATTAGTGTTCTTCCTTATACAATCCTTTTTTCAGGAGCTCCAATTGTGCCACATAATTTTTTAACGCTTCTTCATCCGATAAGTCTTTTACAAACACTTGCACAAGATTTTGGAAGGTGACTGCCATAATGATTTTTAAAATTTGATGCAGTTCCCGTTCTTCAATTATGTTTAGGTTTTTTGTATTGATTAATTGAAGCATCGCCTCATATTGGTTCTTCTGGTTCACTTCATAAAGGTTATTGGCTAATGTATTTTCCACTTTATAATTCATATTTAAGAAGGCATTTTTAAAAAAAGTTTTGTTTTCTTGGCTTGTGTGGTTGTGAGTCATTCTTTGGAAAGAATCAATAAACGTCTCAAATAAATCTCCTTCTTTTTCCTTCAAGGTGGAAATAAATTGTTCATTGTTTTTTTGCGAGAGTTGGCTTAACAAGTAATAAAATAGATCCTCTTTATCCTCAAAATACTGATAAAAACTCCCCCTTGGAATTCCAGCGTCTTTGATGATATTTGCGATAGAGGCTTCATGTAATGGCGCTCTAGAAAATTCCTTTTTAGCAGCTTGAATGAGAGTATCTTGTTTATCTTTAGGTAAGTGAAAAAACGTTTGTTTAGGCATTGTATAGATTCTCCTTTAATTGCAAGTGTGTGACACCGTGTCATAATTGGCGATGAATTGAATTATATATGACACTGTGTCACAAGTCAATAGAGAAGGGGTGGGGACAGTCCCCCGGCGCTTTAGCGCAGCGGGGGACTGTCCCTCAAATAATTCCTTTGGCAATCGAGAATAATACCTCTAATAAGTATTTGTGGAAGAGGGGATTTTATTGAAGAAGTTAGCCTTGGTTTCTGTTTGCTGTTTATTTTTTCTCACCGCCATGGCGAAGCAACAGGAAGTGGTTCCCTTTTTGCAGCCGGTCACGAAAGAGCTGACACAAAGTACGAAGGTTCCGGTTTTGTTGCCCACTTATTGGAGTAAGCCACCCAGCAAGTCAAAGAGGTATTTGACCTGCTTTACACACGCTTACGAAAATGGGTACCGGATTGATTTTTTAACGATGGACAAGCCTTATCGGCCGAATGACCCTGCATTATTTCATCCGCGGGAGTCGTGGAAAATGGGGGATTTATACGGAAACGTTGGAACCGTCTCATCGGTGGACCGACCCGAGAATTTTGTTTTTTATAAAAACAAAGATGGTTTTGAGTTATGGATCGAGCCACGGATTCGGTCAATGGTTCATGGGACGGATGGAAAATGGACGCTTCTTTTTGATGGTGACCATGGGGAAGAGCCCTACAAACAAGCTGATGAACTGCTGAAACAGATGAAAAAAGTCCATTGGATGAAAGACAAAGACATTAATGAAGGTGAAATTTTCGTTCGGGGTACAAGACAAACGGCACTCGTGAACTTCGTTTGGGAGACCAGTGATGGCTTTGTGTATAGCTTTTTTTACAAAGGATCGATAAAGGATGCAGTCAAAATCGTCGATAGTCTGCAATTGATGAGATGAGGGACAGTCCCCCGGCGCTTTAGCGCAGTGGGGGACTGTCCCCAAAATAATCTGTTGACAAGTGATTTATTACGTCATATAATTATCTCAGATTCAAGATACTTTAATTCAAGATAACAAAAACAACAAAGGGGTGAAGATATTGCAGAGGAAATGCACGAATGTCCCTTTTCTTACCTTGATGCAAACATCGAAAGCGATTCATGAGAAAATCAAGGCAGAGATGGCACAATATAAACTAACGATCACCGAGTTTTCTGTGTTAGAGGTCCTTTACCTGAAAGGGAAACAACCGATACAGCAAATCGGACATTGCATCTTAATTTCAAGTGGTTCGATGACCTATGTCATCGATAAGTTGGAAGAACGAGGCCTATTATGCCGGAATGCTTGTCCTGAGGACCGCCGCATGATTCATATCACCTTAACGGATCAAGGAACTGCATTGATGAAAGAAATCATGCCGAAACATCAGGATCTGGTTCACCAGATGTTTGAGGCATTGCCCTCTGAGGAAGCAGAAACATTGGTGCAACTGCTCAAAAAAATTAACGTATAGACTCAGATTTTTTTTACTATAATATCTCGAATTCGAGATAAAAAAACAAACACTCTAGGAGGATTTTAAAAATGATAAATATTGGATTATTACTTATTCGTTTAGTTATTGGGGTATTATTTATTGGGCACGGGGCTCAGAAACTGTTCGGCTGGTTCGGCGGATACGGATTGAAAGGTACGGGTGGCTGGTTTGAATCCATTGGCATGAAGCCAGGTGTCACCATGGCACTTTTCGCAGGGTTAGCGGAATTGGTTGGCGGATTATTGTTTGCCTTAGGACTTCTCACTCCACTTGCAGGAATCATGATTGCAGCGACCATGCTAATGGCGATCGTAAAAGTGCACGCGCCGAATGGATTATGGTCTACTGCTAACGGGTATGAATATAACCTAACCTTGATCGCAGTAGCAATTGGGGTTGCTCTAATCGGACCTGGAACTTACGCTTTAGATGCCTTTTTATTCTAAACTATCTCAAATTAAAGATTCTTGAGTTAAAATAAATTATATGATGGGTGTAGGAACAAACTAACCATGAAAAAGGAGTGGAAACAAATGAGTAAAAAAACCATGGGTATTCACCATATCACTGCCATCGTCGGCCATCCCCAGGAGAACGTGGATTTCTACGCAGGTGTTTTGGGTCTGCGTCTCGTGAAACAAACCGTCAATTTCGACGACCCGGGTACCTATCACCTTTATTTCGGGAATGAAGGCGGAAAGCCCGGAACCATCATCACCTTTTTTCCATGGGCAGGGGCCCGTCAAGGCGTCATCGGGGACGGCCAAGTAGGCGTGACTTCGTACGTCGTGCCAAAAGGAGCTTTTGATTTTTGGAAAAAAAGACTAAAAAAATTCAACGTTCCGTTTACCATCATGGAACGCTTTGGAGAGCAATATTTGGAATTCGATGACCCACACGGTCTTCATTTAGAAATCGTTGAAAGAGAAGATGGGGAAGCTAACGCGTGGACGTTCGGTGAGGTCACACCTGATGTGGCGATTAAAGGGTTTGGTGGCGCTACGCTATTATCCACCCAGCCGAACAAAACGGGGGAATTGTTAGAAAAAGTTATGGGACTGGAATTAGTCGGGCACGAAGAAGATTTCGCCCGCTACCGTTCCACAGGCGATATCGGCAATATCATCGACCTTAAATTAACGCCTATTGGCCGGGGGAAAATGGGCGTTGGAACCGTTCATCATATTGCCTGGCGGGCCGTCGACGACGCGGACCAATTGGATTGGCAACGATATGTGGCGGCAAATGGATACGGGGTAACTCCTGTCAGGGACCGGAACTACTTTAATGCGATTTATTTCAGAGAGCATGGTGAAATCTTGTTTGAGATTGCGACGGATCCTCCAGGCTTTGCGCATGACGAATCCCAAGAGACGATGGGCGAAAAATTGATGCTGCCAGAACAGTATGAACAGCATCGGGCAAAGCTTGAACAGGTATTGCTGCCGATAGAAGTGCGAGAATTAGACTGATTTTTGGAGAGGGTCATATGCTAAAAACAGCGGGAATTCATCATATTTCAGCGATGGTTAATGATGCACAGCGAACGATTGATTTTTATGCGGGTGTGCTTGGGTTAAGGCTCGTTAAAAAAACAATTAATTTTGATCGCCCCGAAGTGTACCATCTTTATTTTGGGAATGAAACCGGTCAGCCGGGAACAGTGATTACATTTTTTCCATGGGAAAAACAGTTGAAAGGCCGAATCGGAACGGGGCAGGTGGGGGTAACCAGCTATGTGATTCCCAAGGGCTCGGGTTCTTTTTGGGAAAAAAGATTACGGGGATTTGGGGTTGAGTTTGCTTCCGCTAGCCGTTTTGGTGAGACGTTGTTAACCTTTAACGATCCTGACGGACTGAAGATTGAGCTGGTCGAACGAGAGGAAGGGCCCAGCGGTATGTGGACCTTTGGTGGCGTTGGTGCAGAACATGCGATTAAAGGATTTGGCGGCGCAGTTTTGTATTCTGCCCAACCGCATAAAACGGCGGATGTCCTGGAAAATGTGCTGGGGTTAGAGTGTGTGGGGCAAGAGGATGAATTTTTACGATTTACGTCTGAAGGGAATATTGGAAACAAGATTGATATTCAGCTCACTCCTACTGTCCGCGGGCTGATGGGGGCAGGAACCGTTCACCATATCGCGTGGAAAGCGAAGGATGAGAAGGAGCATCAACGGTGGCGAGCGCTTCTTTTAGAAAAAGAGTATTATCCTACTGAGATTCTGGACCGGAACTATTTCAAGGCTCTTTATTTTCACGAAGCAGGCGGGATTCTCTTTGAAATAGCCACCGACTCACCAGGGTTTGCGGTGGATGAACCAGTTGAGGAGCTTGGAAAAAGACTGATGCTCCCGGCTTGGCTGGAGCCAAAAAGAAAAGAATTGGAAGGCGATTTACCGTCTGTAGAGGTTCGCATTCCGGAGGGAGATTACTGATGAAACATATATTCAATAAGGGCAAGGATTCAACAAAACCAACGTTATTATTGCTTCATGGAACAGGGGGCAATGAGTTAGACCTGTTGCCGCTGGCTGGAATGATCGATGATGAAGCTTCTGTCTTAAGCGTACGTGGAAATGTGTTAGAAAATGGGATGCCTCGCTTCTTTAAAAGATTGGCAGAGGGAGTCTTCGATGAGGAGGATCTTATTTTTCGAACCAAGGAATTAAATGCGTTTCTTGATGAAGCGGCAGAAAAGTATGGATTCGACCGGGATAATGTGGTGGCGGTTGGCTACTCGAATGGGGCGAATATCGCGGCGAGCTTGTTGTTTCACTATCAGCATGCCTTAAAGGGAGCAATTCTTCATCATCCGATGGTACCGAGAAGAGGCGTGGAACTGCCGGATTTAACAGGTAAGTCTGTATTTATTGCAGCGGGGACCAATGATCCCATTTGCCCGCCGCAGGAATCTGAAGAACTGCAATCACTATTAGAAAAGGCAAACGCGAATGTAGAGTTGCATTGGGAGAACCGAGGGCATCAATTAACACTGCAAGAAGTCGAAGCAGCCGCGAAATGGTATCACGAGGTAAATAAATAAAAAAATGGGGACAGTCCCCCGGCGCTTTAGCGCAACGGGGGACTGTCCCCGTATAGTTTTTGCTCAGCGAAACATACTATAGCCATAAATTGGGCTAGGGTGACGCGTATGAATATGGATAGATGGATTCTGATTGGTTTTTCATCTCTTTGCATTATTGCACTCTTCAAATTGATCCCCAGGAGTAAAGCAAGAGATGCCTGGGTTTTATTTACCTTTCTTCAAATAATCACTTGGCCGGCAGGCTTAATTGCAGTGGAAAAAGGGTGGATTGAGTATCCGACACAGCTATTCCCGCATGTTAATCAGTACAACCGGACAAGCTTCTCCTTTGAATTCTTCCTTTTCCCTATTGTTGCAGTATTTTTTAGTTTGTATTATCCAGTTAAGGTTAAACCTAAAGGAGCAATGATCTACTATTTATCCTTTACTGGTTTCTTCACCATTTGCGAAGTCCTTCTTGAACGATATACCACACTGGTGAAATATCATGAATGGAAATGGTATTGGACGTTAATTACCGTAATGGTTTCGTTATTTTTAAATCATAAGTATTATTCGTGGTTTAAAAAGAGATTGCTTAAGGTTGAAAACCTATGAGAATTGAAATCCTTATTCTGGTGCTTTCCTGGATCATAGGCGGATTTTTATTGGTGAAATATGTACCGATAGAAATGAAGAGAGAGGCCCATATCACCTTTTTATTTGCTTCAACGATCGCCTGGATTTTTGAGTATCTCCAATTGGTGCTAGGGCTGATAGAATTCCCATTTAGAGAATTTGAAGTTGCGACTAAAATGAGCTTTTCTCTTCACTATTTTGTCTATCCAACGTTCAGTGTGTTTTTTGTTCTCTGCTATCCTTTGGAAAAAGGTCAACTAAGAGTCCTTGTGCATTTTCTGCTCTACTCCATGGCCGTTTCAACCTACACATTATTCATCGAAAAATATAGTTCACTAATCCATTATTTAAAGTGGAACTGGTTCATGAGTTTGTTAACTAATCTAATCCTTTTATATATAATAAAGAAATTTGTATTTTGGTTTAAAAAAGGGCTTGTGTAAGAGAGGGACAGTCCCACTGGCCTTGCATAGAAGTATATAACTTGAATAAATTCAAAAATTTTACATTATGTTTTTAGTTAGTGAAACAAAAAGGGGAAGAAGGTGTTATATTGACCTTGTTCCCT
>JBDOMM010000042.1:0-76110 GCA_039832695.1 Bacillus sp. (in: firmicutes) | reverse complement strand
GATAGGTCAGAGGTGGAAGCGTGGTAACATGTGGAGCTGACTGATACTAATCGTTCGAGGACTTAACCAAGTTTTAAAGCGAACTCAAATGTTTATTGAATTTTCTTCTACATTATCTAGTTTTGAGAGAACGAACTCTCAATGAGCACAGTTCATTGAACTAGTTTCATAAATCATAGTACATTGAATGTCTGCTCCTGCGCCATAGCATATTCGAAGATGCATATCTTCAGCTCGTCGCAGGCCCGCAAGGATGAATATTCAGTGTAGTAGGCCTGGTAACTATGGCGAGAAGGTCACACCCGTTCCCATACCGAACACGGAAGTTAAGCTTCTCAGCGCCGATGGTAGTTGGGACGAAAGTCCCTGTGAGAGTAGGACGTTGCCAGGCAAATGAAAAGACAACCTGTATTGGGTTGTCTTTTTTTGACTAAAAAAATAATAGTTGGCGAGTAATTGGGATAATTGACGAGTAAAGTATGAATTTTGACGAGTAAGATAGAAAATAGACGAGTAAGTCATTTAATTTGACGAGTAAATCACCGAAAGTGACGAGTAAGAAAGAGGATTACATAAAAAGGTATTTTTTAAGGGACTTCTAGAGGCGATCAACACCTAATTAGAAGAGAAGATACTGGAGCCAGGCTAATCGCCTGGCTCTTTTATATATGGACAGGTTCCTCTCCACCCAAACTATCTATATTCTAAACCCCCAATCATAAAATTTTTTAAACAATTCAAGGTTTCGCAACCGCGAGATTTGGGGAAAATCATTAGTAGGGAATCGTTGCAACTACATAAGAATTTCAGTATAATTAAAGTCAAATATAGTCAAAGTCAGGAAGATAGGGGGTGGGAAGATGAGAAACATCTCCGATATCATTGAAAAATACTTAAAGCAAGTTCTTGAAATGAGTGAGGAAGATCTTGTTGAAATAAAACGCAGCGAAATCGCTGATAAATTTCAATGTGTGCCCTCGCAAATTAACTATGTAATCAATACCCGTTTTACCATCGAAAGAGGATATATAGTCGAGAGTAAACGGGGTGGTGGGGGATATATTCGAATTATGAAGGTTCAATCACATGATTTAGCCCACTTAATCGAACAATTGCTCTCATTAATCCAAAACCATATCAGTCAAACTAGTGCGGAAGATGTCATTCTGAGACTTGTTCAGGAAGAGATTATCACGAATCGGGAAGCAAAAATTATGTTAAGCGTAATTGACCGATCTGTTCTATATATTGATCTTCCATACCGAGATGAATTACGTGCGAGAATGCTAAAAGCTATGTTAACATCATTAAAATATAAATAATCCACGCTGCTGGAGAGGTGAAAATATGATTTGCCAAGAATGTAATCAAAGGCCTGCAGCACTTCATTTTACAAAAATCATAAATGGCGAAAAAACAGAAGTGCATCTTTGTGAGAAATGTGCTCAGGAAAAGGGCGAAATGTTCATGATTAGTGGAGAGTCAGGGTTTGCCTTTAATAACTTATTAGCAGGCCTGCTCAATATGGATTCTTTTCAAAAACCTAATCAAAGCCCTTTCCATCAAGAAGAAATCCTTCAATGTGAGCACTGTTCCATGACATTTCCGCAGTTTTTAAAAGTAGGGCGCTTTGGATGTGCTCATTGCTATGAAACATTTAAAGAACAGTTAAAACCTGTCTTAAGGCGTTTGCATAGTGGGAACTCGAATCATAATGGGAAAATTCCAAAACGAATTGGCGGCAGCATTTTTCTTCGTAAGCAAATAGATGAATTGAAAACCGACTTACGAACAGCTATCTCCCATGAAGAGTTTGAAAAAGCGGCAGAGATTCGCGATGAGATTCGCACATTAGAGAAACAATTACATGGAAGCGAAGAGGGAGGGGAATAACGTGTCGCTTGAACGATTTCTAAATCAAGCTGTTAGTTCCTGGATGAGCGAAGAGGGACCTGATTCAGATATAGTCCTTAGTTCACGTATTCGCTTAGCCCGAAACTTTGACGCATATAAATTTCCGACACTTTTTTCACATGAAGAAGCAAAAATGATTATTGAAAATATGGAGGGAATTTTTCAAAAGTCATCTTTACAAAAGTTCGGTCAGATGGAACTGTTGAAAATTGAAGCTATGCAGCCTCTCCAAAAAAGAGTCCTGGTAGAAAAGCATTTAATTAGTCCACATCTGGCAGAGGATTCACCTTATGGTGCCGTTCTTTTAACCGAAAATGAAGAAGTTAGTATAATGATAAATGAAGAGGATCATATTCGGATTCAATGCTTATTTCCAGGCTTACAACTATCTGAAGCACTAGATGCAGCAAATGAAATAGATGACTGGCTGGAGAGTAATATACAATATGCGTTTGAAGAGCAGTATGGTTATTTAACAAGCTGTCCTACTAATGTCGGAACCGGTCTACGGGCTTCGGTGATGATGCATTTGCCAGGGTTAATTCTCACACAGCAAATCAATCGAATCATTCCGGCAATCAACCAATTGGGGCTTGTTGTCAGAGGGATTTATGGTGAGGGAAGTGAAGCTTTAGGGAATATCTTTCAAATCTCTAACCAAATTACTCTGGGAAAATCAGAAGAAGATATCTGCCGCGACCTGAGAGGGGTTGTCAGTCAACTCATTTCTCAAGAAAGGTCTGCTAGAGAAGCATTACGGAAAACTTCGAACATACAATTAGAAGACAGAGTATTCCGCTCATTAGGGGTTCTAACGAATAGCCGTATTATCGAAACGAAGGAAGCAGCAAGATGTCTTTCCGATGTAAGGCTTGGTATTGATATGGGCCTAATTGAGAATATGCCGAAATCGATATTAAATGAGTTAATGATTTTAACCCAACCGGGTTTTCTTCAGCAATATGCCGGAGGTCCTTTAAGACCTCATGAAAGAGATATTAGGAGAGCAGCATTAATCAGAGAACGTCTTAAAATGGAACAGCAAAAATAGGTGAGGAGGAAGAGAATATGATGTTCGGCCGTTTTACTGAAAGGGCACAAAAGGTTCTTGCACTAGCACAAGAGGAAGCGATTCGCCTAGGACACAATAACATTGGAACAGAGCATATTTTGCTAGGTTTGGTTCGAGAAGGTGAAGGAATCGCTGCAAAGGCACTTTATGGTCTTGGATTAGGTTCTGATAAAATTCAGAAGGAAGTAGAAAATTTAATTGGCAAAGGACAAGAAACTTCTCAAACGATTCACTATACTCCAAGAGCGAAAAAGGTCATCGAATTATCGATGGATGAGGCACGTAAACTAGGACATTCTTATGTCGGCACAGAACATATCCTTCTAGGATTAATTCGTGAGGGCGAAGGAGTAGCTGCACGAGTTCTTAATAACTTGGGTGTGAGCTTAAACAAAGCACGCCAGCAGGTACTTCAATTATTAGGCAGCAATGAATCAGGAGGACACCAGGGTGGTGCGTCTGTTAGCGCCAATACACCAACACTTGATAGTCTTGCAAGAGATTTAACAGCTATTGCACGTGAAGGCAGCCTGGATCCTGTAATTGGACGCAGCAAAGAAATTCAACGTGTGATTGAGGTTCTTAGCCGGCGTACAAAAAATAACCCAGTTTTAATTGGGGAGCCCGGGGTTGGTAAAACTGCTATTGCCGAAGGTCTTGCCCAGCAAATTGTAAACAATGAGGTTCCTGAAATCCTCCGCGATAAGCGTGTTATGACACTGGATATGGGGACAGTGGTTGCTGGAACCAAATATCGTGGTGAATTTGAGGACCGTTTGAAAAAGGTTATGGATGAGATTCGCCAAGCAGGAAATATCATTCTATTTATTGATGAGCTCCACACGTTAATTGGAGCAGGCGGTGCTGAAGGAGCAATTGATGCTTCCAACATCTTAAAGCCGTCTCTAGCACGTGGTGAACTTCAATGTATCGGTGCTACTACTCTCGATGAATATCGTAAATACATTGAGAAAGATGCGGCACTGGAACGCCGCTTCCAGCCGATTCGTGTAGATGAACCAACAGCAGAAGAGTCCGTTCAAATTTTACAAGGCTTACGTGACCGCTATGAAGCACATCACCGTGTGTCAATCACTGATGAAGCGATTGAGGCAGCGGTTAAGCTTTCTGATCGTTATATTTCCGACCGATTCCTTCCAGATAAAGCAATTGACTTAATTGATGAGGCCGGTTCGAAGGTCCGCCTGCGTTCCTATACGACTCCTCCTAATTTAAAAGAATTAGAGGTTAAGCTTGAGGAAGTACGCAAGGAAAAGGACGCGGCAGTTCAAAGTCAGGAGTTCGAAAAAGCTGCATCATTAAGAGACACGGAACAGCGTCTTCGTGAACAGTTAGAAGAAACCAAAAAGACGTGGAAGGAAAAGCAAGGCAAAGAAAATAATGAGGTAACAGTTGAAGATATTGCAAGTGTTGTATCTAGCTGGACGGGAGTACCTGTTTCTAAGCTGGCTGAAACAGAAACAGCTAAGTTACTCAACTTAGAAGAATTACTTCATTCCCGCGTCATTGGCCAAGAGGAAGCAGTCCTTGCCGTTTCAAAAGCTGTACGTCGTGCGAGAGCAGGTTTGAAAGATCCAAAACGTCCAATCGGTTCCTTCGTCTTCCTTGGACCTACTGGGGTAGGTAAAACAGAATTAGCCCGTGCCCTTGCCGAGGCAATGTTCGGGGACGAAGATGCCATGATTCGTATTGATATGTCTGAATATATGGAGAAACACTCTACATCTAGACTTGTAGGTTCTCCTCCAGGCTATGTAGGTTATGAGGAAGGCGGTCAATTAACCGAAAAGGTACGCCGGAAACCATACTCTGTTATCCTTCTGGATGAAATTGAGAAGGCACATCCTGATGTGTTTAACATCCTTCTTCAAGTCCTTGAAGACGGCCGTTTAACAGATTCGAAAGGTAGAACTGTAGATTTTAGAAATACTGTTCTCATCATGACATCCAATGTTGGTGCAGAAGCCTTGAAGCGAAACAAATATGTAGGCTTTAATATCCAGGACGGTGAGCAGGATTACAAAGACATGAAGGGTAAAGTAATGGAAGAATTGAAGAAAGCTTTCCGCCCTGAATTCTTGAACCGTATTGATGAAATCATTGTATTCCATGCGTTAGAGAGAAAGCATTTAGAAGAAATCGTTACGTTGCTGTCTGATCAATTAATTAAGCGTCTAAACGAACAAAACATTTCTTTAGAGTTAACAGATGCGGCTAAAGGGAAAATATCTCAAGAAGGCTATGACCCAGAATACGGGGCAAGACCATTGCGTAGAGCAATTCAAAAGCATATTGAAGATCGTCTTTCTGAAGAGCTGTTAAAAGGAACGCTCTTAACAGGCCAGCATGCTATAATCGATGTAGTTGATGGTGAGTTTGTCGTAAGAACAGCTGAAAAAACAAGCTTAGTTAAATAGGCTGCTTACCCATCAGAATATTTTAGTTAGATATGACCAAGCAGAGGTACACGTGAATAAAGTCAAACCGTGTACCTCTTTTTTCATTTATTGGTTCAAAGGAAAGGTTGAAAGACAAATGGCAAAACGAAAAACAAAGTTCATGTGTCAGGAGTGCGGATATGAATCTCCAAAATGGATGGGGAAATGTCCAGGCTGCGGACAATGGAATTCGATGGTTGAAGAAGTCGAAGTTACGGGTACAACAAGAAGAGGGGCGTTTGCTCACTCTCCAGGCGGTTCAAACATCTTAACCAAACCCATGCCGATTACTTCGATTGAAATGGAAAATGAACCAAGGATATTAACCGATTTGAATGAACTAAACCGTGTACTTGGCGGTGGTGTAGTAAAAGGTTCATTGGTTTTAATAGGTGGAGACCCTGGGATTGGGAAATCTACCTTGTTATTGCAAGTATCTTCCCAGTTGGCTAATAAGGGGAATCAGGTATTATACATATCTGGAGAGGAGTCGTTAAGACAGACAAAGCTCCGCGCAGAACGGTTAGGGATCAAATCAGAAAACTTATTAGTCTACTCAGAGACTAATTTAGATGAAATTAACCGTACAATTGATAGCACTAATCCAAGCTTTGTGATTATTGACTCGATCCAAACCGTTTTTCATCCAGATGTGACATCCGCTCCAGGGAGTGTATCACAGGTTCGTGAATGTACGTCTGAATTAATGCGAATCGGAAAAACCAAAGGCATTGCCATATTTATCGTGGGCCACGTGACTAAGGAAGGTTCTATTGCGGGACCGAGACTATTAGAACACATGGTGGATACTGTGCTTTATTTTGAAGGAGAACGTCATCATACTTATCGGATTTTAAGGGCTGTTAAAAATCGATTTGGATCCACCAATGAAATGGGTATTTTTGAAATGAAAGAATTCGGTCTTGAAGAAGTAGAAAACCCATCGGAAATTTTTCTGGAAGAACGTTCCCGTGGGGCAGCCGGGTCAACCGTGGTGGCATCGATGGAAGGAACACGGCCGGTCCTAGTTGAAATTCAGGCTTTAATTTCGCCGACTAGCTTTGGGAACCCGCGAAGAATGGCAACGGGCATTGATCATAACCGCGTGCCCCTATTAATGGCTGTTTTGGAAAAAAGAGTGGGGATGCTGTTACAGAACCAGGATGCTTATTTAAAAGTGGCTGGCGGCGTCAAATTAGATGAGCCTGCAATTGATTTAGCAGTGGCAGTGAGCATTGCTTCGAGCTTTAGGGATAAGCCTACACGACCGACTGATTGTATTATTGGGGAAGTAGGGCTAACAGGTGAAGTACGAAGGGTTTCCCGAATAGAACAGCGTGTTCAAGAAGCGGCAAAATTAGGTTTTGAGCGTGTCATCTTACCTGCAAACAATCTAGGTGGCTGGAATGCCCCAAAAGGAGTTCAGCTAATAGGCGTTTCTTCCGTTGGTCAGGCACTTCAAGCAGCGTTAGGAGGGTAGCAGATGGAAAATAAAAAGCTTGGTGAACAAACGATAAATGAGGTCTTACAGTTTATTGCACCAGGAACCCCTATACGCGAGGGGATTGATAATGTACTACGAGCTAATACGGGTGGGCTGATCGTCGTCGGCTACAACGACAAGGTAAAGAGTATTGTGGATGGCGGGTTTGAGATTAATTGCCCCTTTTCACCAAGCTTTTTATATGAATTGGCCAAAATGGACGGAGCCATCATCCTAAATGAATTAGGTAATAAAATTCTTTTTGCTAATGCCCAGCTTGCTCCGAATTCTGAAATTTCGTCTACGGAAACAGGAATGCGCCATCGGACAGCTGAACGAGTAGCAAGACAAACAAAGTCCCTTGTTATTGCTATTTCCCAAAGGAGAAATGTTATTACCCTGTATCAAGGAAACTTCCGGTATTCGTTAAAAGATATTTCGGTGATCTTAACGAAAGCCAATCAGGCTATCCAGACGCTAGAAAAGTATAAAGTTGTCATACAGCATAGTATAACAAACCTAAGTATTTTAGAATTTGAAGAATCGGTTACCTATAACGACTTTCTACTAGTTCTGCATCGTTTCGAAATGGTGCTAAAGATAAAGAATGAATTATTAACCTATTTGCATGAACTAGGTACAGAAGGACGGCTCATTCGTTTACAAATGAATGAAATATTAACAGAGTTAGAAGATGAGATACATTTGATTATTAAGGATTATGCTTGTGAACGAGAGGTTAAGGCACGGGAGGTTCTCCAGCGAATGCAGGCCTTGACGGCAAGCGGCAACATTGAGGATGTAGTGTTACTAAAACTTATGGGGTATCACGGATATGTTCATCTTGATGAATATAAGCATCCGCGCGGGTATCGCATCCTTCATAAAATTCCGAGACTACCGTCTATTATTATTGAAAACTTAATCAGTAGTTTTGGGGAGCTCTACAAGATTATGATAGCCACAGTAGAAGAACTGGATGAGGTAGAAGGCATTGGCGAAGTCCGGGCCAAAAAGATTAGGGAAGGGTTTAAATTAGTCAAGGATCGCTTATACACCGACCGTCATCTATAGGTGCAAAGGAAGGTATCAATGAATTTCCAATTATTTGACATTGCATTTTTCCGGTGCTAACCTATGAGAAGTAATTCCTTTTTCTCATAACAAATAGATTTCAAACGATTAACAATTTGGAAAAATAATCATCAAAATTACGTTTCAATTTTAAGAATATGTTTATAATGAATTAGAGGAGGTGAAGGAATGTTAAAACGAATTGTGCAGGCATGCTTCCTCATAATGGGAGGTACGCTTGGTATATTGTTATTACCGGAGTTGTTCAGACTTCTCCATATGAATGACATTCCACTTATTAATAACTCATATGTTACTGCTATTTTAGGTGCTATTATATTTTATCTTATTACCTTTTGGGCAGTAGATTACGTCTTTAATTTTATTAAATGGGCGGAAGATTCGTTAGTAAAAGTCCCTGTAACAGATGTCCTTTTTGGTAGTTTAGGTCTCATTTTTGGTTTATTTGTCGCCTTTTTATTGGGCTTTGCGCTTAATGCTGTTCAAGTGCCAATTTTAAATGCAGTTGCTCCAATCTTGCTAACCTTACTGTTTGGATATCTTGGATTCCAGGTAGGCTTTAAAAAGCGGGATGAGCTATTAGGGTTATTCGGAAACCGTAGTCAAAAGAAAAAGGCGAACGATGAAGAAGTAGAAAAAGCAGCGGGTAAGGCAATGAAAA
This sequence comes from Bacillus sp. (in: firmicutes), assembly GCA_039832695.1. Classification (GTDB taxonomy): domain Bacteria; phylum Bacillota; class Bacilli; order Bacillales; family Cytobacillaceae; genus Neobacillus. The sequence goes on along the minus strand of JBDOMM010000042.1, from coordinate 67,426 downwards.
TATTAGACACAAGCGTCATTATCGATGGGCGTGTCGCGGATATTTGTCAGACTGGATTTTTAGAAGGTACGATTGTTATTCCTCAATTCGTTCTGGAAGAATTACAGCATATTGCTGATTCTTCTGATGTACTAAAACGAAACCGCGGAAGAAGAGGTTTGGATATTTTAAATCGAATTCAAAAGGAACTTGCCATAAAGGTTGAAATTTATGAGGGAGATTTTGAAGAAATCAGTGAAGTAGACTCCAAATTAGTGAAACTAGCAAAATTAACAAATGGGATTCTTGTGACCAATGACTTTAATCTTAATAAAGTGTGTGAATTGCAGAACGTTTCTGTTTTAAATATTAATGATTTAGCCAACGCTGTAAAACCTGTTGTTCTTCCAGGCGAAGAGTTGACGGTTCAGGTGATTAAGGACGGTAAGGAGTATCACCAAGGCGTTGCATATTTAGACGATGGAACGATGATCGTGGTAGAAGAAGGAAGAGAATACATCGGTAAGAGAATTGAAGTTCTAGTAACAAGCGTGCTTCAAACATCGGCCGGCCGTATGATTTTTGCCAAACCAAAGTTGTTAGAGAAGGCACTATAAAAGAAGAAAGAACAATGTTGGTTTTCTTTTCACTGTTGATTGGAGTGGAAGGCACGAAGACTCCTCGAAAATGCTATCGCATTTCCTTCGTGCGTGGGCGGATTCAAGATGCAATTCAATGTCCTGTGGGAGTATGGTTCAGGGGAGACCCCGCAGGCGCTTGCGCCGAGGAGGCTCGCCGAAACACCCACGAACCGCTCGTGCCTGGAGCGGAAATCAACAAACAAGTTTAAGCCTAAAAGAAAAGCATATACAGAGTGGGGTTTTTTTATGACTTACCAAGTCATTATCCCGGCAGCAGGCCAGGGAAAAAGAATGGGAGCAGGAAAGAATAAGCTTTTGTTAGAGCTTAATGGAATACCTGTGCTCATCCATACCTTAAAGGTATTTGAAGAGGATGAAGCATGCACGGGGATCATTCTAGCGATTCATCCTCAGGATGAAATAGAATTTAGAGGATTGCTAAATAAGTATAACGTAACGAAGGTCATCAGCTTGGTGCCAGGTGGAGATGAACGTCAGCATAGCATTTATAATGCCCTCCGAACAGTAAAAACGAGTGGAATTATCCTTGTTCATGATGCAGCCCGTCCTTTTATTCAAAAAGGACAAATCCACCGTTTAACTGAGAAAGCGTCTGAAACAGGTGCAGCCATTATTGGAGTACCTGCTAAAGACACTATGAAAAAGGTGAAAAATGGTGTCGTAGTGGAAACCGTCGAACGTTCAAGCTTGTGGGCTGTACAAACCCCACAAGCTTTTCGTATTTCGTTATTGCTGGAGGCTTACGAAAAAGCAGATACGGATTCGTATATTGGGACAGATGATGCAAGTCTAGTTGAACGGCTGAATCATCCAGTTGCTATAGTAGAAGGCGATTACGATAATATTAAATTAACTACACCAGAAGATTTGTATTTCGCTGAAGCGATTTTGAAAAAGAGAGAAAAGGAGTTTTGTTGATGTTTAGAATAGGCCAGGGATTTGATGTACACCAACTAACAGAAGGCCGTCCGCTAATCATAGGTGGAATTACCATTCCATATGAAAAAGGACTTTTAGGACATTCCGATGCAGATGTATTATTACATACGGTATCCGATGCTTGTCTAGGTGCCATCGGGGAAGGGGATATTGGCAAGCATTTCCCTGATACCGATCCAGACTTCAAAGATGCGGATTCTGCAAAACTAATGGCACATGTTTGGCAGTTAGTCAAAGACAAAGGGTACGAACTAGTGAATGCAGACTGCACGATTATCGCGCAAAAACCAAAGATGGCACCTTACATTGAGCAAATGCGTGAACGGATTGCCGAGTTATTGGAAGCCTCACCAGAGCAAGTGAATGTAAAGGCAACGACAACAGAAAAGCTAGGCTTTACCGGCAGAGGAGAAGGAATTGCTTCCCAAGCGGTAGTTTTATTAAAAAAGGTAAATGAATAGTTCTTTATAGATATATTAAGAAAGTATAAAATTCAACTTCGAGAATTGTCCAGCTCCAGCGCCTAGCCAGTTTTCACCCTGAATAAGCTACCTTGAGTATCTTGTAACAATCATGGCTTGATAAAGCGATGATTGTTACAGCTCGGGTCAAATAACCTTCGGCAATAAAAGTCGAAAGGCGGACTTTTTTTGCCGAAGAACATTTGCCTGTCGGGGCTGACCAAGGCGCTTGCGCTTTTCTTATAAACTATACAGTGATAAAATAGTCAATTGAAACTATATTATTTAAGCACGGAGGCCATGTAAAAATGTCAAACGAAGTTCGTGTAAGATACGCTCCAAGTCCAACTGGACATTTACATATTGGAAATGCCCGTACCGCGTTATTCAATTACTTGTTTGCGCGCAGCAATCAAGGGAAATTTATTATCCGAATTGAAGATACGGATAAGAAGCGGAATATTGAAGGCGGAGAAGAAAGCCAACTTAAATATTTAAAATGGCTTGGCATGGATTGGGATGAGAGTGTTGATGTCGGAGGAGAATACGGTCCGTATCGCCAATCAGAAAGAAATGATATTTATGAAACATATTACAATCAATTATTAGAGAGCGGGCAGGCATATAAGTGTTATTGTACGGAAGAAGAGCTGGAAGCAGAGCGTGAAGAGCAAACTGAAAGAGGAGAAACACCTCAATATTCCGGTAAGTGCCGTCATCTGACGCCAGAAGACCGTCAGCGTTTAGAAAATGAAGGCCGTCAGCCAAGCATACGTATTGCTGTTCCAGAAGGAAAAACCTATACCTTTGATGATATGGTAAAAGGGACAGTGTCTTTTGAATCAGAGGGGATGGGCGATTGGGTAATCGTTAAAAAGGATGGAACGCCAACCTATAACTTTGCGGTAACAATCGATGATTACCTAATGAAAATTTCACACGTGCTTCGTGGAGACGACCATATCTCTAATACGCCAAAACAGTTAATGGTGTATGAAGCGTTGGGCTGGGAAACTCCAATTTTTGGCCACATGACATTAATTGTGAATGAGAGCCGTAAAAAGCTAAGTAAAAGGGATGAATCAATCATTCAATTCATTGAGCAATATGAAGAATTGGGGTACCTGCCAGAAGCATTATTTAACTTTATTACCCTGCTTGGCTGGTCACCTGCTGGTGAAGAAGAAATCTTTTCTAAAGAAGAGTTCATTGAAATTTTTGATGCAACTAGACTTTCAAAGTCGCCTGCGTTATTCGATAAGCAAAAGCTTACTTGGATGAACAACCAATACATGAAAAAGGTAGAGTTGGACAGGGTGGTTGAACTATCCGTACCTCATTTAGTCAAAGCTGGACGGATCAGTGAGAATATGACTGATGAACAGCATGAATGGGTAAGAGGCCTAGTTTCTCTTTTACAAGAAAAAATGAGCTTTGGTGCTGAAATTGTGGAACTGTCTGACATGTTCTTTAAGGATGAGGCTGTATATGAAGAAGATGCAAAGGAAATTCTAACAGGAGAACAAGTTCCTGAAGTATTACAAGCATTTTCTTCTGAGTTAGATCAATTAGACAGCTTCAAGGCAGACGGAATAAAAGCAGCGATGAAAGCTGTTCAAAAGTCTACAGGCCAAAAAGGGAAAAATCTTTTCATGCCAATTCGTGCAGCTGTAACAGGACAGACTCATGGACCAGACCTTCCACAAGCTATTGAGCTTTTAGGAAAACAAAAAGTCCAAATGAGAATTAATCAAATTATTGGTTAACATTGAGAAAAAAATGTAATATAGTAAGTATAAATAAATTGAATATTTTCTAAAGCGTAGAAGAGGAAAAGTAAAAAAATGATGCTTTTAAGAGAGAACCATCACCGGCTGAAAGTGGTTTAGGCCCCTCATTTTTTGAAGTGCCCCTCGGAGCCCCGTTTCGAATGAGTCAACTCTAGTAGACACGGGCGGAATCATCCGTTAACAAGTAAGAGTGAGGCAACAAATAGCTCTACTGCAATTCTCATACAGGGAAGTGTAGGTAAAGTGAATGCCTAATCAGAGTGGAACCACGCACAAGCGTCTCTGTCGTAACGACAGGGGCGCTTTTTACATTCTTTGAGAGTGAAAATCCAATTCGAGAATTGTCTAGCTCCAGCGCCTAGCCCCTCGGGTCAAATAACCTTCGGCAATAAAAGTCAAAGAGCAACTTTTCTTGCCGAAGAACATTTGCCTGTCGGGGCTGACCAAGGCGCTTACGCTTTTCTAATTTTCATAAAGATAGAGCTAAACTAAGGGGGAGTAATGGCAATGTTCAAAATGATGAAAGAAGATATTGAAGTTGTTTTTGAACAAGATCCTGCAGCAAGAAGTTATTTAGAAGTTATCTTAACATACTCAGGCTTACATGCCATTTGGGCTCATCGGCTTGCACATGCCTTTTTTAAGAAAAAGTTATTTTTCATTGCCAGGGTTATATCTCAAGTAAGCCGGTTCTTTACGGGAATTGAAATTCACCCTGGGGCAAAAATAGGCAGAAGATTTTTTATCGACCATGGCATGGGAGTTGTTATTGGGGAAACATGCGAAATCGGTGATAATGTAACCGTGTTTCAAGGCGTTACCCTTGGAGGAACCGGTAAGGAAAAAGGAAAACGTCATCCAACGATTAAGGATAATGCCCTCATCGCAACAGGTGCAAAAGTGCTCGGTTCCATTACAATCGGTGAGAACTCGAAGATTGGTGCGGGGTCTGTGGTCTTAAAGGAAGTGCCGCCAAACTCTACAGTGGTTGGGGTTCCTGGAAGAGTGGTCATTCAGGATGGAAAGAGAATTAAAAAGGAAAAGGATTTAAATCATTGTGATTTGCCAGATCCAGTTGCTGACCGCTTAAAAGAAATGGAAAACGAACTTGCTATATTAAAACAGGAATTAGACGGAATTAGAAAAGAAAGGATCGAAGTAAATGGCCATTCAAATTTATAATACACTGTCTCGGAAAAAAGAAACATTCGTACCGCTAGAAGAAGGAAAAGTAAAAATGTATGTATGCGGGCCGACGGTTTATAATTATATTCATATAGGAAATGCGCGCCCGGCAATTGTCTTCGATACAGTTAGACGCTACTTAGAGTATCGCGATTACGATGTCCAGTACGTTTCAAATTTTACAGATGTAGATGATAAATTGATTCGTGCAGCCAATCAATTAGGGGAAGATGTACCGACGATTGCGGACCGATTTATTAATGCTTACTTTGAAGATGTGACGGCATTAGGTTGTGCAAAGGCAGATGTCCATCCGAGAGTAATGGAAAATATGGATATCATTATTGATTTTATCAGCCAGTTAATTGAAAAAGGCTATGCTTATGAATCAGAAGGAGATGTTTATTTCCGCACAAGACACTTTGATGATTACGGCAAGCTTTCGCATCAATCAATTGATGAATTGCGTGTCGGCGCGAGGATTGAAGTGGGAGATAAAAAACAAGATGACTTAGACTTTGCTCTTTGGAAAGCAGCGAAGGAAGGGGAAATCTATTGGGAAAGCCCATGGGGACTTGGAAGACCGGGCTGGCATATTGAATGCTCGGCAATGGCTAAAAAGTATCTTGGTGAGACGATTGACATTCATGCAGGAGGACAGGACTTAACTTTCCCGCATCATGAAAATGAAATTGCTCAATCGGAAGCTTTGAGTGGGAAACTTTTCTCGCGTTACTGGATGCATAACGGGTATATCAATATCGATAATGAAAAAATGTCAAAATCACTCGGCAACTTTGTATTAGTGCATGACATTATTAAAAAACATAATCCTCAGGTATTACGATTCTTTATGTTATCGGTTCATTATCGTAATCCAATTAACTATAGTGAGGAATTACTGGAAAGCACCAAGGCAGCTTTTGAACGGTTAACTACTTCTTATCAGAATTTACAGCATAGAAGAGAAGCAAGCACAGATTTAACCGATAATAATCAAGAGTGGCTGGATAAAATTGCGGCAGCAAAGGATCAGTTTATTGAAGCGATGGATGATGACTTTAATACTGCAAAAGCAATCTCTGTCTTATTCGATCTCTCTAAATTAGCAAATTATTATCTTTTAGAGAAAAATACAGCGACGGCGGTCATTGATGCTTTCACAGCGCAATTCCAAGAGTTATTCCAGGTACTAGGGCTAACATTGGGAAGTGAAGAATTGTTGGATGCAGAAATCGATTCATTAATTGAAAAAAGAAATCAGGCAAGGAAGGACCGCAATTTCCAACTGTCTGACCAAATTAGAGACCAATTGAAAGAAATGAATATCATTCTAGAAGATACACCGCAGGGTACAAGATGGAAAAGAGGCTAATGCATGCTTGAGTACGAAGAAACAGTTGATGCTAAACAATTGAATAGCCTTGCACTTGCTTATATGGGAGATGCGGTCTTTGAAACGTATGTCAGACGTCACCTGCTCTTTAGCGGAAAGGTGAGACCGCATCATTTACACCGTGCCGGAACCCAATATGTCTCGGCGAAAGCCCAATGTCACATTCTTTTTCAAATGATGGATGCTCATCTGCTAACCGAAGAAGAAACGGCCGTAGTTATGCGGGGCAGAAATGCGAAATCAGGGACAGTCCCCAAAAATACAGATGTTCAAACCTATCGTTACAGCACTGCCTTTGAGGCATTGATGGGGTACTTATTTTTACAGGGCCGAACAGAGCGTCTAGAAGAGCTTATTGAAAAAGCCTTTATCTATGTTGAAGAACAGAAAGGAGGTACAGTTGGATGAGCCAGGAATACATCGTAGGAAAAAATCCAGTCATTGAAGCCCTTAAATCAGAGAGGGATATTAATAAAATATTAATCGCTGAAGGGTCGCAGCGTGGTCAAATGCAGCAAATTACCCAATTAGCTAAAGAAGCGAACGTGCTTGTTCAGTTTGTGCCAAAGAAAAAAATCGATCAAATTTCAGATGAAAACCATCAGGGAGTCCTTGCATACGTGGCTGCCTATCAATATGCAGAAATTGATGACTTATTCCAATTGGCAGAAAAGAGAAATGAAACACCATTCTTTTTACTGTTGGATGAAATTGAGGACCCGCATAACCTGGGATCCATCATGCGGACGGCAGATGCAGTAGGTGCTCACGGTATTATCATTCCGAAGCGTAGGGCAGTTGGACTGACTGCCACGGTTGCCAAAGCCTCAACTGGAGCGATTGAGTATATACCGGTAGCACGTGTAACAAATATGGCACGTACCATCGATGAATTAAAGGAACGAGGATTATGGATCGCTGGTACGGATGCTAAGGGAGAGTTAGATTATCGCCAGTTGGATGGAACACTTCCACTTGGCTTGGTAATTGGCAGTGAAGGAAAAGGAATGGGACGACTTATTCGGGACAAATGTGATTTCCTTATCAATCTGCCAATGGTAGGAAAAGTCACCTCTCTAAATGCCTCAGTTGCAGCATCTTTGCTCATGTATGAGGTATACCGTAAACGCAATCCTCTCGAGAGGTAGTTTATGGATATTCTGCTTGTCGACGGATATAACATTATCGGAGCCTGGCCGGAGCTAAGGGTGCTGAAGGAACGGGATTTACCAGCTGCACGCGATCGGCTGATAGAAAGAATGGCTGAATATCAAGCGTTCTCGGGTTTTCGTGTCATTGTTGTATTTGATGCCCATTTTGTGCAAGGAACAGAAAAGAAATATAAGAACCATAAGGTCGAAGTAATTTTTACGAAAGAAAATGAAACAGCCGATGAGCGGATTGAAAAAATGGCCATTAGCCTTAGTAATCGTAAGACACAGATTCATGTAGCGACATCTGATTTTACGGAACAATGGGCCATTTTTGGACAAGGAGCCCTCAGGAAATCCGCTCGAGAGCTGCTCATTGAAATGTCGACCATCGAAAAAGGAATTGAAAAAAGCGTAAAGAAAATTCAAGATAAAAGACCCGTATCTAAAATTCCGATAAGCGAGGAACTTGCAGAAATTTTTGAAAAATGGCGCCGCGGACAGAAATGAGCGATAGACTTCAAAAATTTTCTAATGTATAATATTAGTATCTATGCTTGTTCGGTGGAGGGGATCTACTTGAGTACGGACTTCGGGACAAAGGTCAACGAACATTTTTTCGTAATGGAAGATGAGGAAATAGTCGATTTAGTGCACCAAGGTGATAGTGAGGCATTGGATTATTTAATCCATAAGTATCGTAATTTTGTACGTGCAAAAGCAAGGTCCTATTTTTTAATTGGAGCAGATAAAGAAGATATTGTTCAAGAAGGAATGATTGGGCTTTATAAGGCTATTCGTGATTTCCGTGAGGACAAGCTTACTTCCTTTAAGGCATTTGCTGAGCTGTGTATCACACGTCAGATTATTACAGCTATTAAGACCGCAACCCGGCAAAAACACATTCCGTTAAACTCTTATGTATCTTTGGACAAGCCAATATATGATGAAGAGTCCGATCGTACATTGATGGATGTCTTATCTGGTGCAAAGGTACTGGATCCGGAAGAATTGATCATTAATCAAGAAGAATTTGATCACATAGAGATTAAAATGACTGAATTATTAAGCGATTTAGAAAGAAAAGTACTGGCTCTTTATTTGGATGGTCAATCCTATCAAGAAATTTCTGAGGAGCTAAACCGTCACGTGAAATCGATTGATAACGCCCTGCAGCGTGTAAAAAGAAAGCTGGAACGGTATTTAGAAATTCGCGAATTCTCCTTATAAATTAACAAAAAGAGGAAGTGGCATTCTAGTGAATCCGCTCCCAATGATATTGACTTTAAGTAGGGGTCATGTTACATTTTGGAGGATATAAAAGAAAATTGTTTGAAGGTGTCGAATATGAGTAGAAAAGTAATTCTTGCATGTGCTGATTGTGGCTCAAGGAATTATTCGACCGTCAGCAAGCAGGAACAAACAGAAAGATTAGAATTGAAAAAGTTCTGTAAAACCTGCGCCACCCATACAATCCACCGGGAAACAAAATAATTCAGATAGATTTTTGCAGTTATTTTTTTAGATTTTGGGGGTTACAGATATGAATCGCATAATGAAGTTTTTCAGTGATGTTGGCCGTGAAATGAGAAAAGTTAGCTGGCCGAAGCGCAGTGAGCTAGTTCGTTCTACTGTTACTGTTTTATCAACGGTTGTTTTTTTCGCAGCGTTCTTTGCTGTTCTTGATTTAGGAATTTCAAAATTGATTCGCTTAATTCTTGAATAATAAACCAACTTTCATGGTATAATGGTAAACATCAAAGGAAATTTTAGCTAAAAGCCCGTTTTGACGGGTTTTTTATTTGCTTAAAAAATTGGCAAAGTTATTTCTGGTTGATTGGAACGGAAGGCGCGAAGACTCCTCGAAAATGCTATCGCATTTCCTTCGTGCGTGGGCGGATTCAAGATGTAATTCAATGTCCTGTGGGAGTATGGTTCAGGGGAGACCCCGCAGGCGCAAGCGCCGAGGAGGCTCGCCGAAACACCCACGAACCGCTCGCACCTGGAGTGGAAATCAGCCAAGGTTAACAAAGCTGAAAATAGTAGTTATTTCAAAGAAATAGGGAGGGACGGACATCTAGTCCTCTTAAATGGAAAAGAATTGGTATGTAGTTCATACTTACTCTGGTTACGAAAACAAAGTAAAAGCCAACTTAGAAAAACGTGTTGAATCAATGGGTATGGCGGATAAAATCTTCCGCGTAGTCGTTCCAGAAGAAGAAGAAACAGAAATCAAAAACGGTAAGAAAAAGGTAGTAAAACGTAAAGTATTCCCTGGATATGTACTTGTTGAAATCGTCATGACAGATGATTCTTGGTATGTCGTACGTAATACACCAGGTGTCACTGGGTTTGTTGGATCGGCTGGATCAGGTTCAAAGCCAACACCACTATTACCAGAAGAAGTAACAGTTTTACTGAAGCGCATGGGCGTTGAAGAAAAACGTGTGGATATTGATTATGAAATTGGTGAAACGGTCCGCGTAAAAGAAGGTCCTTTTGCAAACTTCACTGGATCTGTTGAAGAAATGGACAAGGACAAAGCGAAACTTAAAGTTCTTGTAAATATGTTTGGCCGAGATACTCCGGTTGAACTTGATTTTACACAGATTGAGAAACTGTAAGAAATACCTTGATAAGGCGTTTTTTAAAGAAAAATAATCTGATATTGTAAAAAAACTTGAAATCATTTTTAAAAAGTGGTAATATTTCATAGGTCAGTATGTCTCCAATGGAGACGAGACTTTTGTAAAGTTCTTTATGATTATAATATAAAGACTATTGTTGAGTGGGAGGGGTAAAAAACCCCATTAACCACATCACGGACTTTAAGGAGGTGTGTCTCGTGGCTAAAAAAGTAATTAAGATGGTTAAATTACAAATCCCTGCTGGTAAAGCAAACCCAGCGCCACCGGTTGGTCCTGCATTAGGTCAAGCAGGTGTTAACATCATGGGATTCTGTAAAGAATTTAACGCCCGTACAGCAGATCAAGCTGGTTTGATTATCCCTGTTGAAATCACGGTATTTGAAGACCGTTCATTTACATTTATTACGAAAACTCCTCCTGCTGCCGTTCTTTTGAAAGTAGCAGCTGGAATCCAGTCTGGTTCAGGTGAACCTAACCGTAATAAAGTAGCAACAGTAAAGCGTGATAAAGTACGCGAGATTGCGGAACAAAAAATGCCTGACCTAAACGCAGCAAGCGTTGAAGCAGCAATGCGCATGGTTGAAGGTACTGCACGCAGCATGGGTATCGTAATCGAAGATTAATCCATGTTAGTTTTATTGTTGTAATGAGTGGGGTTGCGTTATTGCGCAACCTTTATTCGTGGGAGGTAATTCCGCTAAAACCACATTCTAGGAGGAAATGAAAATGGCTAAAAAAGGTAAAAAGTATTTAGAAGCTGCAAAGCTTGTAGATCGTTTAACAGCATACCCAGTTGCAGAAGCAATTGATCTTGCGAAGAAAACTAACTTCGCAAAATTTGACGCTACTCTTGAAGTGGCTTTCCGCTTAGGCGTTGACCCTAAGAAAGCTGACCAACAAATCCGTGGTGCAGTTGTGCTTCCAAACGGAACTGGTAAAACTCAACGCGTTTTAGTATTCGCGAAGGGTGAGAAAGTGAAAGAAGCAGAAGCAGCTGGTGCTGATTATGTAGGTGATTCTGAATACATCAACAAAATCCAACAAGGTTGGTTTGAATTTGATGTAATCGTAGCAACTCCTGACATGATGGGTGAAGTTGGTAAACTTGGACGTGTATTAGGACCTAAAGGCTTAATGCCAAACCCTAAAACAGGTACAGTTACATTTGATGTAACAAGAGCGATCAATGAAATCAAAGCAGGTAAAGTTGAATACCGTGTTGACAAGTCTGGTAACATTCATGTACCAATCGGTAAAGCATCTTTCGAAAACGAAAAGCTTGTTGAAAACTTCAAAACTGTGTTTGAAACATTGCTTAAAGTTAAGCCATCTGCTGCAAAAGGTACTTATATGAAGAACGTTACTGTTGCTTCAACTATGGGACCTGGCGTGAAGGTAGATCCTTCTTCAGTTACAGTTAAGTAATTTTTACCAATTGACATTCTGAAATGCATTTTATATAATGTATTTTGTTGTTTAATATAATAAACATTTGTACTGTAGACAGCAGGGGCATTATAGCTTAATAACCTGCCGAGGTAATGCGATAGAATTGGCTGAAAACTTTCGGCTGTTGTATGCTGCCTCCATGTCTTATGAACGATATGGAGGCTTTTACTTGCCTGGTATAAATGTAGACAATCTACAGGAGGTGTAAAGATGAGCAGTGCAATCGAAGTAAAAAAACAATTAGTTGACGAAATTACTGATAAGTTAAAAGCAAGTGTATCAACTGTCGTTGTTGATTATCGTGGTCTTTCAGTTGGAGAAGTAACTGAACTTCGTAAACAACTTCGCGAAGCAGGCGTTGAATTTAAAGTTTACAAGAATTCAATGGTACGCCGTGCTGCTGATGCTGCTGAGCTTTCTAGCTTGAATGATGCATTAACAGGTCCTAACGCAATCGCGTTCAGTACTGAAGATGTAGTAGCGCCAGCTAAAATCTTGAATGACTTTGCTAAAAAGCACGAAGCGCTTGAACTTAAAGCGGGTGTAATTGAAGGAAACGTCGCATCAGCTGAGGAAATTAAAGCTCTTGCTGACTTACCATCACGCGAAGGCTTGCTTTCTATGCTACTCAGCGTACTACAAGCTCCAATTCGCAATCTTGCTCTTGCAACAAAAGCAGTTGCAGATCAAAAAGAAGAACAAGGCGCGTAAGTTAATCTGAAGCCTACCAAATAAAAAATGTAACCAAAACTAAGGAGGAAATTTAATCATGACTAAAGAACAAATCATTGAAGCAGTTAAATCTATGACTGTTTTAGAACTTAACGATCTTGTAAAAGCAATCGAAGAAGAATTCGGCGTAACTGCTGCTGCTCCTGTAGCAATGGTTGGCGGCGCTGGTGCTGCTGCTGTTGAAGAGCAAACTGAATTTGATGTAATCCTTGCTAGCGCTGGAGATCAAAAAATCAAAGTTATCAAGGTTGTTCGTGAAATCACAGGCCTTGGTCTTAAAGAAGCAAAAGATCTTGTTGACAACACTCCAAAGGCAATCAAAGAAGGCGTGTCTAAAGAAGATGCTGAAGCAATCAAAGCTAAGCTTGATGAAGTTGGAGCTAACGTTGAAGTTAAGTAATAACCATATAAAAAAGCTCGCTGTATAAGCGGGCTTTTTTTGGCTAATTAAAAACGGAGCTCTCGAAAAAATGGAATTCCTCGTTTTTCTTCAATATATACTCCTCAGGAGGTGAGCTTTATGTCTGAACACTACTATTCTCGTACCCAAAAGGTTGAAAGTGATCCGAAATACTGGGATTTCACATTGAAAAATAATCTCTTCCGCTTCAAGACGGATAACGGTGTCTTTTCAAAAAGAGAAGTAGATTTTGGCTCACGTTTATTAATTGAGTCTTTTGAAATACCGCAGACAGAAGGAAACGTTCTGGATGTTGGCTGTGGCTACGGTCCTATCGGCTTGTCTATCGCGAAACAGTATCCTGACCGGGTTGTTCATATGGTTGATGTGAACGAACGGGCGATTCAACTGGCGAAAGAAAATGCAATCTTAAATAAGATTGAAAATGTTGAAGTGTATGAAAGTGACAGATTGTTAAGTGTGAAAGAAACGCAATTTGCTGCCATACTAACCAACCCGCCAATTCGAGCAGGTAAAAAGACTGTGCATGAAATCTTTGAACAAAGCTACAATCATCTTGTTTCAAATGGTGAGCTGTGGGTAGTTATTCAAAAGAAACAAGGTGCACCATCTGCCATTGAAAAATTAAAGACACTATTTTCCGACGTAGAGACTATTGACAAAACCAAAGGCTATTTTATTATAAAAGCGATAAAGTAGTTGACTTGGGATTTTCGTTGTGATAGCATTATAAAATGCCATCATAATAATTTCCGAATTATTCCTTAAAAAATACTTATGTTTTAAGTATAAAAAGCGGATAAGAAGGAAATGATGACAAAATAATAGTCAAAATGTGAAAATGTGGTTTTTGAGTAAAAAACCCTTTTTCTTTTTGTCTAATGAGAAGGTTTATTTTTCCTTCCGGTAGACGTTAATAGATTTAATAAAAAACGCTTGATTTGAGGGGTGAATCAGTTGACAGGTCAACTAGTTCAGTATGGACGACACCGCCAACGAAGAAGTTACGCACGAATCAGTGAAGTTTTAGAATTACCAAATCTTATTGAAATCCAAACCTCTTCATATCAATGGTTTCTGGATGAGGGATTGCGTGAAATGTTCCAAGATATTTCGCCAATTGAAGACTTTACTGGTAACCTATCACTGGAATTTATTGATTACAGCCTTGGCGATCCAAAGTATTCTGTAGAAGAATCAAAAGAACGGGACGTTACATATTCTGCTCCATTACGTGTAAAAGTACGTCTTGTAAACAAAGAAACAGGCGAAGTAAAAGATCAAGATGTATTCATGGGTGATTTCCCACTTATGACTGAAACGGGTACGTTCGTCATCAATGGAGCTGAACGCGTTATTGTTTCCCAATTAGTGCGTTCACCGAGCGTTTACTTTAGTGGAAAACTTGATAAAAATGGTAAAAAGGGTTTTACAGCGACTGTAATTCCGAACCGCGGCGCTTGGCTTGAGTATGAAACAGATGCCAAAGATGTCGTATATGTGAGAATAGATCGTACTCGGAAACTGCCCGTTACGGTTCTTTTGCGTGCACTAGGCTTCGGTTCTGATCAAGAAATCATTGAATTGATTGGTGACAACGAGTACATTCGTAATACGCTAGAGAAGGATAACACGGAAGGTGTAGATAAAGCGCTTCTTGAAATCTATGAGCGTCTACGTCCTGGTGAACCGCCTACTGTAGAGAATGCGAAGAGTTTATTAGTTTCACGCTTCTTTGATCCAAAGCGCTACGACCTTGCGAATGTAGGACGCTATAAAATTAACAAGAAGCTTCATATTAAAAACCGTCTATTCAACCAGCGCTTAGCAGAATCACTTGCTGATCCTGAAACAGGTGAAATTATTGCAGAAAAAGGAACAGTTCTAGATAGAAGAAACCTTGATAGAATTATCCCTGCTCTTGAAAAGAACGTTAATTTCAAAGGCTTTAACCCTGCTGGTGGCGTGGTTGAAGATGAAATCATCCTACAGGGTATCAAAATTTATGCACCTGGTGATGAGAATGAAAAAGTAATTAATGTATTGGGTAATGCCTATGTGGCAGAACCAATTAAAAATATCACTCCTGCAGATATCATTGCATCGATCAGCTACTTCTTCAACTTATTGCATGGAGTAGGCGATACTGATGATATCGACCACTTAGGTAACAGACGTCTTCGTTCTGTTGGTGAATTGTTGCAAAACCAATTCCGTATTGGTTTATCCCGTATGGAACGTGTTGTTCGTGAAAGAATGTCAATTCAAGATACGGCAACAATCACACCACAACAGTTAATTAATATTCGTCCTGTTATCGCTTCAATTAAAGAGTTCTTCGGAAGCTCTCAGTTGTCTCAGTTTATGGATCAAACGAATCCACTTGCTGAGTTGACACATAAGCGTCGTCTATCAGCACTAGGACCTGGTGGTTTAACACGTGAGCGTGCAGGCTTTGAAGTTCGTGACGTTCACTACTCTCACTATGGCCGTATGTGTCCGATTGAGACACCGGAAGGTCCAAACATTGGATTGATTAACTCACTATCATCCTATGCAAAAGTAAACCGTTTTGGCTTTATTGAAACACCTTACCGCCGTGTAGATCCTGACACTGGCAAGGTAACAAGCCGTATCGATTACTTAACAGCGGATGAAGAAGATAACTATGTAGTAGCACAGGCGAATTCCCGTCTTGGTGATGATGGTTCGTTCATTGATGCAGATATTGTTGCGCGTTTCCGCGGTGAGAACACAGTTGTAAACCGTGACCGTATCGACTACATGGATGTATCGCCTAAGCAGGTTGTTTCTGCGGCAACAGCTTGTATTCCGTTCCTTGAAAACGATGACTCCAACCGTGCTTTGATGGGTGCGAACATGCAACGTCAAGCAGTACCTCTTATGCAGCCAGAGGCTCCAAGAGTTGGTACAGGTATGGAATATGTATCAGGAAAAGACTCCGGTGCAGCCGTTATCTGTAAGACTAACGGTATCGTGGAGCACGTGGAAGCCCGTGAAGTTTGGGTTCGTGAAATGAAAGAAGTAGATGGCCAAGAAGTGAAAGGCGATCTTAAAAAATATCGATTGTTAAAATTCATTCGTTCTAACCAAGGTACTTGTTACAACCAACGTCCGATCGTGGCTGTTGGCGACCGAGTGAAAAAAGGCGAAATTCTTGCTGATGGCCCATCAATGGAACTTGGTGAATTAGCGCTTGGACGTAACGTTCTAGTTGCCTTCATGACTTGGGATGGTTACAACTATGAAGATGCGATCATTATGAGTGAACGTCTTGTTAAAGATGATGTATACACATCCATTCATATTGAAGAATACGAGTCAGAATCTCGTGATACAAAGCTAGGGCCTGAAGAAATTACTCGTGATATTCCAAACGTGGGTGAAGATGCACTTCGCAACTTGGATGAGCGCGGTATTATTCGTACAGGTGCGGAAGTAAAAGACGGTGACCTTCTAGTTGGTAAAGTAACACCTAAAGGTGTAACGGAATTAACGGCTGAAGAACGTCTATTACATGCAATCTTTGGAGAAAAAGCTCGTGAAGTACGTGATACATCATTACGTGTGCCACATGGCGGCGGCGGTATTGTTCATGATGTTAAAGTCTTCAATCGTGAAGATGGCGATGAACTGCCACCAGGTGTTAACCAGCTTGTCCGCGTTTATATCGTTCAGAAACGTAAGATTCATGAAGGAGATAAAATGGCGGGTCGACATGGTAACAAAGGGGTTATCTCAAGAATTCTTCCAGAAGAAGATATGCCTTATTTACCAGATGGTACACCAGTTGATATCATGTTAAACCCATTAGGGGTACCTTCACGTATGAACATCGGACAGGTGCTTGAGCTTCACCTTGGTATGGCTGCAAGAGCACTTAATATTCACGTTGCTACTCCGGTATTTGACGGAGCGCGTGAGGAAGATGTTTGGGGAACAATTGAAGAAGCAGGTATGGATCGCGATGCGAAAACTGTCCTATATGACGGTCGCTCTGGAGAACCATTTGATAACCGTGTATCCGTTGGTGTCATGTATATGATTAAACTAGCGCATATGGTTGACGATAAACTTCATGCTCGTTCAACCGGACCATACTCTCTTGTTACACAGCAGCCACTTGGTGGTAAAGCGCAATTTGGTGGACAGCGTTTCGGAGAGATGGAGGTATGGGCACTTGAAGCTTACGGTGCTGCATATACTCTTCAAGAAATTCTTACAGTTAAGTCTGATGACGTGGTTGGTCGTGTGAAAACGTATGAAGCCATTGTCAAAGGTGAAAATGTTCCGGAACCTGGAGTTCCAGAGTCATTTAAAGTATTAATTAAAGAACTTCAGAGCTTAGGTATGGATGTTAAAATCCTATCTGGTGATGAAGAAGAAATAGAAATGCGTGATACGGAAGACGAGGATGACTTACAACAAGTCGATACGTTGAATATTATCCCAGATGCTCCAAGCCTTGAATCTGAAAAAGTAGGTTCAAAGGAGTAATCAATTAATTATCTGAGTTACAGCGCACATCCAATTGTGTGTGCGCTGTTTTATTTTTAAACGCACTAAGGGTAGAACCTGAAGATCGAAAGGGAGGTAGGCCCCTTGCTTGACGTTAATAATTTTGAGTATATGAAAATTGGTCTTGCTTCACCGGATAAAATCCGTTCATGGTCATTCGGAGAAGTGAAAAAACCAGAAACCATTAACTATCGTACGTTGAAGCCTGAAAAGGACGGTTTATTCTGTGAACGTATTTTCGGTCCAACAAAGGATTGGGAATGTCACTGCGGTAAATATAAGCGTGTCCGTTATAAAGGCGTCGTTTGTGACCGATGTGGAGTTGAAGTAACTCGTGCAAAGGTTCGTCGTGAGCGTATGGGTCACATCGAACTTGCTGCGCCTGTATCGCATATTTGGTATTTCAAAGGAATCCCAAGCCGAATGGGACTTGTTCTAGATATGTCTCCTCGTGCACTAGAGGAAGTCATTTATTTTGCTTCATATGTTGTGACAGAATCAGGAGATACAGCTCTTGATAAAAAGCAACTTCTATCTGAGAAAGAATATCGTGCCTATCGTGAAAAGTACGGAAACAAATTCCAAGCTGCTATGGGTGCTGAGGCAATTAAAAAGCTTCTTTCTGATATTGATTTAAATAAAGAAGTAGATATTTTAAAGGAAGAACTAAAAACAGCGCAAGGTCAACGTCGTACACGTGCGATTAAGCGTCTTGAAGTATTAGAAGCATTCCGTGGTTCAGGTAACGAACCTGATTGGATGATTCTTGACGTACTGCCTGTTATTCCTCCTGAACTTCGTCCAATGGTTCAATTGGATGGAGGTAGATTCGCTACTTCTGACTTAAACGACTTGTACCGTCGAGTGATTAACCGTAACAACCGCTTAAAGCGTTTATTAGATCTTGGTGCACCTAGCATTATCGTTCAAAACGAAAAGCGTATGCTCCAAGAAGCAGTAGATGCCCTGATTGATAACGGTCGTCGCGGCCGTCCAGTCACAGGACCTGGTAACCGTCCATTAAAGTCTCTTTCACATATGTTAAAGGGTAAACAAGGACGTTTCCGTCAAAACTTACTTGGTAAACGTGTTGACTATTCTGGTCGTTCCGTTATCGTTGTAGGTCCAAACTTAAAAATGTACCAATGCGGTCTTCCTAAAGAAATGGCACTTGAACTTTTCAAGCCATTTGTTATGAAGGAGCTTGTTGAAAAAGGCTTAGCGCATAATATTAAATCAGCTAAACGTAAAATTGAACGAGTATCCCCAGATGTGTGGGATGTACTTGAAGATGTAATTAGAGAGCATCCGGTTCTCTTGAACCGTGCCCCTACGTTGCATAGACTAGGGATCCAAGCATTTGAACCAACACTTGTTGAAGGAAGAGCGATTCGCCTTCACCCACTTGTATGTACAGCATACAATGCGGACTTCGATGGTGACCAAATGGCTGTTCACGTACCACTATCATCTGAGGCGCAAGCAGAAGCAAGACTACTTATGCTTGCTGCACAAAACATCCTAAATCCTAAGGATGGTAAACCGGTTGTTACTCCTTCACAGGACATGGTATTAGGTAACTATTACTTAACATTAGAGCGTGAAGGCGCAGTCGGCGAGGGTATGATTTTCAAAGATACAAATGAAGCGATTCTTGCGTATCAAAACGGTTTTGTACATTTCCATACACGTGTAGCTGTACATGCTGGATCGTTAGGAAATGAGACTTTCACTGAAGAACAAAATAATAAGCTATTAATCACTACAGTTGGTAAGCTTATTTTTAACGAGATTCTTCCAAAGTCTTTCCCATATATCAATGAGCCAACTCGACATAATCTTGAAGTGGAAACACCTGCGAAATATTTCGTGGAAAAAGGTGAAGACGTTCAAGCTAAGATTAAAGAGATGCCATTGGTAGATCCATTTAAAAAGAAAATCCTTGGTAATATTATTGCTGAAGTATTTAAGCGATTCAAAATCACTGAAACGTCTAAAATGCTTGACCGCATGAAAGACCTTGGATTTAAACATTCAACAAAAGCAGGTATTACCGTTGGTGTTGCTGATATCGTCGTACTTGGTGAGAAACAGCAAATCCTACAAGAAGCTCAAGGCAAAGTAGATAACGTGACGAAGCAATTCAGACGTGGTCTTATTACCGAAGATGAGCGTTATGATCGTGTGATTGCGATATGGTCTCAAGCTAAGGATGTTATTCAGGGTAAGCTGATGAAATCCTTAAATAAGTCGAATCCAATTTTCATGATGAGTGATTCCGGTGCCCGTGGTAACGCATCTAACTTTACACAGCTTGCTGGTATGCGTGGTCTGATGGCCAACCCGGCAGGTCGTATCATTGAGTTACCAATTAAATCAAGTTTCCGTGAAGGCTTAACCGTATTAGAGTACTTTATCTCTACTCACGGTGCTCGTAAAGGTCTTGCAGATACAGCCCTTAAGACTGCTGACTCAGGTTACTTAACTCGTCGTCTCGTTGACGTTGCGCAAGATGTCATCGTCCGCGAAGATGATTGTGGAACTGACCGTGGCTTTACGATCAGCGCATTAAAGGATGGTACAGAAATCATTGAAGGTCTGGATGAACGTTTAATTGGACGTTATGCACGTAATGCTATTAAACACCCAGAAACAAAAGAAGTACTTGTTCCTGAAAATGGCTTGATTACTGAAGATTTAGCGGAAATCATTGTCGGAGCAGGAATTGATACAGTAAAAATTCGTTCAGCATTTACTTGTAATACACGCCATGGTGTATGTAAGAAGTGTTATGGCCGTAACTTAGCGACTGGTCAAGAAGTAGAAGTGGGTGAAGCAGTAGGTATTATTGCAGCTCAATCTATCGGTGAACCAGGAACACAGTTAACGATGCGTACCTTCCATACAGGTGGTGTTGCTGGAGACGATATTACCCAAGGTTTACCGCGTATCCAAGAGATTTTCGAAGCGCGTAACCCTAAAGGTCAAGCGGTTATCTCTGAAATTGAAGGTGTAGTTGTAGGAATTAATGAAGGACGTGACCGTCAGCATGAAATCGTTGTTCAAGGCGAAGTTGAATCACGCACTTATAACGCTCCATACACAGCACGTTTAAAAGTGGCGATCAATGATAATGTTGCTCGTGGTCAAGAACTTACTGAAGGTTCAATTGATCCTAAAGAGTTAATCAAAGTCAAAGACGTTAAATCTGTTCAAGAGTACCTATTGCGTGAAGTACAAAAAGTTTACCGCATGCAAGGGGTAGAAATTGGCGATAAGCACGTTGAGGTTATGGTTCGTCAGATGCTACGTAAAATCCGTGTAAGTGATGCAGGTGAAACAGAAGTACTTCCGGGTACACTTCTTGATATTCACCAATTTACTGATGCAAATGAAAAGGCGTTACTTGAAGGCAAGATGCCGGCAACAGGACGTCCAGTATTACTTGGTATTACAAAAGCATCTCTTGAAACTGATTCATTCTTGTCTGCGGCATCCTTCCAAGAAACAACAAGAGTTCTTACAGATGCAGCGATCAAAGGCAAGCGCGATGAATTACTCGGCTTGAAGGAAAATGTTATCATTGGTAAGCTTGTTCCTGCTGGTACAGGTATGCAACGCTACCGTAAAGCGGAGCCAGTTCTTCGTGATACCACTTCTGAAGAGACGGTTACAATTGATTAATTAACATAGAGGTACCTGCATACTGCAGGTACCCTATTTTAAAAATAAAATTTACCAATTGCTGTCTTGAATAAAATATCGAAACATTTGTTGACATCTATTTGGTAAGATGATACTATATCAAAGGTGCTCCTATTCACTTGATACTTTGGAGGATATACTTTATGTCTTATGAAAAAGTATTACAGGCACATAAGTTTGTAATAGGAACAAAACAAGCAGTTAAAGCACTTAAGGAAGGGAATGTACAAGAGTTAATCGTTGCAAGCGATGCTGATCCGAAGGTTACAGCAAAAATCGTTGAAGTAGCTCTTGGCATGGAAGTTCCGGTTCAACATGTAGATTCGATGAAAAAACTCGGAAGATCATGTGGGATTGAAGTTGGTGCGGCGGCTGTTGCTATTATCCGTTAAAAACTGTTTTTGTAGATAGAGTAGTCTGCAAAAACTTTGTTTTTGCAAAAAAATGAACCACCTGGATGTGTGGGCTTACAAAAAATGAAGGGAGGAAAAATACATGCCTACTATTAACCAACTAGTGCGCAAGCCTCGTCAATCAAAAGAGGAAAAGTCAAAATCACCTGCGCTAAACAAAGGTTATAACAGCTTCAAGAAATCACAAACTAATGTATCTTCACCACAAAAACGCGGAGTATGTACTCGTGTTGGTACAATGACTCCAAAGAAACCAAACTCAGCGTTACGTAAATATGCACGTGTACGTTTGACAAATGGTATCGAGGTGACTGCATACATTCCTGGTATCGGACACAACCTTCAAGAGCACAGTGTTGTTCTTATTCGTGGAGGACGTGTAAAAGACTTACCAGGGGTACGTTATCACATCGTACGTGGAGCACTTGATACTGCTGGTGTAAACAACCGTATGCAAGGTCGCTCGAAATATGGTACTAAGAGACCAAAAGCAGCTAAGAAATAATAATAACTTTAATAATAGCTTCTTTGAAAGGAGGAAAAAATATGCCACGTAAAGGTCCTGTAGCAAAAAGAGACGTGTTACCAGATCCGCTTTACAATTCAAAATTAGTTACTCGTTTAATCAACAAAATGATGGTTGACGGTAAAAGAGGTAAGTCACAAGAAATTCTTTACTCAGCGTTTGATACTATTCGCGAACGTACTGGCAAAGAGCCGATGGAAACTTTTGAAGCAGCTATGAAAAACATCATGCCTGTGTTAGAAGTTAAAGCTCGCCGTGTAGGTGGTGCAAACTACCAAGTACCAGTTGAGGTGCGTCCTGACCGCCGTACAACTCTTGGTCTTCGTTGGTTAGTAAACTACGCTCGTCTTCGCGGTGAAAAGACGATGGAAGAGCGTTTAGCTAATGAAATCATGGATGCAGCTAACAACACTGGTGCATCTGTTAAGAAGCGTGAAGATACACACAAAATGGCTGAAGCAAACAAAGCGTTTGCTCACTATCGTTGGTAATCTGACCTTCAATATAATAAATTTCATTCCAAACTAGGAAGGAGAAAGACCAAATGGCAAGAGAGTTCTCCTTAGCAAACACACGTAATATCGGTATCATGGCTCACATTGATGCCGGTAAAACGACAACCACTGAGCGTGTTCTTTATTACACTGGTAAGATTCATAAAATCGGTGAAACACATGAAGGCGCTTCTCAGATGGACTGGATGGAGCAGGAGCAAGAACGCGGAATCACAATCACTTCCGCAGCAACAACTGCACAATGGAAAGGCCACCGCGTTAACATCATCGACACACCAGGACACGTAGACTTCACGGTTGAAGTTGAACGTTCCCTACGTGTACTTGATGGTGCGGTAGCTGTACTAGATGCACAGTCTGGTGTTGAGCCTCAAACTGAAACAGTTTGGCGTCAAGCAACAACTTACGGTGTACCACGTGTTGTATTCGTAAATAAAATGGATAAAATCGGGGCTGACTTCCTTTATTCTGTAGGAACAATCCACGACCGTTTACAAGCAAACGCACACCCAATTCAGTTACCTATCGGTGCTGAAGACGAATTCGAAGCTATCATTGACCTTGTGGAAATGAACGCTGTATTCTACGGAAACGATTTAGGAACTGACATTGAAGTTCGTGAAATTCCAGAAGAATATATGGCGCAAGCTGAAGAATATCGCGAAAAACTAGTTGAAGCAGTAGCTGAATTAGATGAAGAGTTAATGGAAAAATACCTTGGTGGGGAAGAACTGACTAAAGAAGAGCTAAAAGCAGGGATTCGTAAAGGTACTGTTAACGTTGAATTCTACCCAGTAATCTGTGGATCAGCTTTCAAAAACAAAGGTGTTCAGTTAATGTTAGATGCTGTTATCGATTACCTTCCATCTCCACTAGATGTACCTGCAATCAAAGGTCATGCTGTTGATGATGAAGAAGATGTAATCGAACGTCATTCTAGCGATGAAGAGCCATTCTCTGCTCTTGCATTTAAAGTTATGACTGATCCTTATGTTGGTAAATTAACATTCTTCCGTGTTTACTCTGGTACTTTAGAATCTGGATCATATGTTCAGAACTCAACTAAAGGCAAGCGTGAGCGTATCGGCCGTATTCTACAAATGCATGCGAACAGCCGTCAAGAAATCTCTAAGGTTTTTGCTGGTGACATCGCTGCCGCTGTAGGTCTGAAAGATACAACTACTGGTGATACTCTTTGTGATGACAAAAACCCTGTTATCCTTGAGTCAATGCAATTCCCAGAGCCTGTAATTCAACTTTCAGTTGAACCTAAGTCAAAAGCTGACCAAGATAAAATGACAACAGCTCTACAAAAACTTCAAGAAGAAGATCCAACATTCCGTGCGCATACTGATCAGGAAACTGGACAAGTAATCATTGCTGGTATGGGTGAACTTCACTTAGATATCATCGTTGACCGTATGCGTCGCGAATTTAAGGTTGAAGCGAACGTAGGTGCACCTCAGGTAGCGTACCGCGAAACTTTCCGTTCTTCTGCACAAGTTGAAGGTAAATTCGCACGTCAATCTGGTGGTCGTGGACAATATGGTCACGTTTGGATTGAATTCTCACCTAATGATGAGGGTAAAGGATTCGAATTCGTAAACGGTATCGTCGGTGGTGTTGTTCCTCGTGAATACATCCCTGCTGTTCAAGCTGGTCTTGAAGATTCACTTGATCGTGGTGTTCTTGCTGGATACCCATTAGTGGATATTAAAGCTCGTCTATTTGACGGTTCTTACCATGATGTTGACTCATCTGAAATGGCGTTTAAGATTGCCGCTTCAATGGCACTTAAGAATGCTGCTTCTAAGTGTAGCCCAGTAATCCTTGAACCTATGATGAGGGTTGAAGTTGTTATCCCTGAAGAATATTTAGGTGATATCATGGGTCAAATCACTGCACGTCGCGGCCGCGTTGAAGGTATGGAAGCTCGTGGTAATGCTCAAGTAGTTCGTGCAATGGTTCCACTTTCAGAAATGTTTGGTTATGCAACTGCACTTCGTTCAAGTACACAAGGACGTGGAGTATTCTCTATGCACTTCGATCACTACGAAGAAGTTCCAAAATCTGTTTCTGAAGAAATTATCAAAAAAAATAAAGGTGAATAATTGATTTTCACCTTTGTTTAAAGTATAACTACTTATGTAAGAATAGAAACTGTGAAATATGGATACATATATTCGCAGTTTCTACCTAATATACTTAAATTTTTATAATCCAAAGGAGGATTTTCCAAAATGGCAAAAGCTAAATTCGACCGTTCAAAGCCACACGTTAACATTGGTACAATCGGACACGTTGACCATGGTAAAACTACTTTAACTGCTGCAATCACTTCTGTACTTGCGAAATCAGGTAAAGCAGAAGCTCGTGCATACGATCAAATCGATGGTGCTCCAGAAGAAAAAGAGCGTGGTATCACAATCTCTACTGCGCACGTTGAATACGAAACTGATGCTCGTCACTACGCACACGTAGACTGCCCAGGACACGCTGACTATGTTAAAAACATGATCACTGGTGCTGCGCAAATGGACGGCGGTATCTTAGTAGTATCTGCTACTGATGGTCCAATGCCACAAACTCGTGAGCACATCCTTCTATCTCGTCAGGTAGGCGTACCTTACCTTGTTGTATTCATGAACAAGTGTGATATGGTTGATGACGAAGAACTTCTTGAATTAGTAGAAATGGAAATTCGTGACCTATTATCAGAATACGATTTCCCTGGCGATGACACTCCAGTTATCAAAGGTTCTGCTCTTAAAGCATTAGAAGGTGAAGCAGCATGGGAAGAAAAAGTTCTTGAACTTATGGCTGCTGTTGACGAATTCATCCCAACTCCAACTCGTGACACTGACAAGCCTTTCATGATGCCAGTTGAGGACGTATTCTCAATCACTGGTCGTGGAACAGTTGCTACAGGACGTGTTGAGCGTGGTGTAGTTAAAGTTGGTGACGTAGTTGAAATCGTAGGTTTCACTGAAGAGCCAAAATCTACTACTGTAACAGGTGTAGAAATGTTCCGTAAGCTTCTTGATTACGCTGAAGCTGGTGACAACATCGGTGCCCTTCTTCGTGGTGTTGCTCGTGAAGAAATCGAGCGTGGACAAGTTTTGGCTAAGCCAAAATCAATCACTCCACACACAAAGTTCAAAGCACAAGTTTACGTTTTAACTAAAGAAGAAGGTGGACGTCACACTCCATTCTTCTCAAACTACCGTCCACAATTCTATTTCCGTACTTCTGATATCACTGGTATCTGTAACCTTCCAGAAGGTACTGAAATGGTAATGCCTGGTGACCACATCGAAATGACTGTTGAGCTAATCGCTCCAGTTGCGATCGAAGAAGGAACTAAGTTCTCTATTCGTGAAGGTGGCCGTACAGTAGGTTCAGGTTCAATCACTTCAATCACTGAGTAATATTAATATAGAAAAGCAGATGGGTGACGATCCATCTGCTTTTTTTTGTGCCTTCATATCTGAAAAAATTCGAGTTTCTTCTATATAAATAGAAAAGATTTTAAACTATGAAAATTGTCCAGCTCCAACGCCTAGCCAGTTTTCTTCCTGAATAATCTCCCGTGAGTATCTTGTAACAATCATGGCTTGATAAAGCGATGATTGTTACAGCTCGGGTCAAATAACCTTCGGCAATAAAAGTCAAAGTGCGGACTTTTCTTGCCGAAGAACATTTGCCTGTCGGGGCTGACCAAGGCGTTTCCGCATTTCAAATTAGGATATTATTGGAGATTGATATTAATAGTTGAAAAAGTATTTTTCAGCCGCTATAATAGGAAAAGTGTTCGATACAAAAACATAAAGAAAAAAATCGTAATAAATGTTGCGTTTGTTTTATGTTTTATGTATAATAGACAATGTTGGTCTTTGACTGCGATGAGGTGGAAGGTTGCTGACACACCCGGCCGCTTTGCCATGGCGAGTGTGTGGGAAATTTTCACTGAGAATGTCTATTTTTAAAATAGGCGAATAAAGGAGGGAAAATAATGGCAAAACAAAAGATTCGTATCCGTTTAAAAGCTTATGATCACAGAATTCTTGATCAATCTGCAGAAAAAATCGTTGAAACAGCAAAACGTTCTGGTGCGTCAGTATCTGGTCCGATTCCGTTACCAACTGAAAAGTCTGTATACACGATCCTTCGTGCGGTGCATAAGTACAAAGATTCTCGCGAACAGTTCGAAATGAGAACTCATAAGCGTCTAATCGATATCGTTAACCCAACTCCACAAACAGTTGATGCGTTAATGCGTTTAGACTTACCATCTGGCGTTGATATTGAAATTAAACTTTAATCAAATAAACATATAATTCACAGGAGGTGTGACTTAAATGACCAAAGGAATCTTAGGAAGAAAGATTGGTATGACTCAAGTATTTGCAGAAAACGGCAACTTAATCCCTGTAACTGTAGTTGAGGTAGCTCCAAACGTTGTTCTTCAAAAGAAATCAGTTGATACTGATGGATACACAGCTGTTCAAGTTGGTTTTGAAGACAAACGTGAAAAGTTAGCTAACAAACCTGAAAAAGGACATGTTGCTAAAGCAAGTACTGCTCCTAAGCGCTTCATTCGCGAATTCCGCGGAGACGACTTAGCAGCATATGAAGTTGGTCAAGAAGTCAAAGTTGATATTTTCGCAGCGGGCGATATCGTAGATGTTACAGGAATCTCAAAGGGTAAAGGTTTCCAAGGTGTAATTAAGCGCCACGGACAATCACGCGGCCCAATGGCTCACGGTTCTCGTTATCACCGTCGTCCTGGTTCAATGGGACCTGTTGCTCCAAACCGTGTATTCAAAGGTAAATTATTACCAGGACGCATGGGCGGAGAGCAAGTTACTGTTCAAAACCTTGAAATCGTAAAAGTTGATGCTGAACGCAACTTACTTTTAATCAAAGGTAACGTTCCAGGTGCGAGAAAAGCATTATTAAAAATTAAAGGTGCGGTAAAAGCATAAATAGTTCTTAAGAAAGGAGGAACAAGGAATGCCTAAAGTAGCATTATTAAACCAAAACGGTTCACAAGTTGGTGAAATCGAACTTAATGAAACAGTTTTTGGTATTGAGCCTAACCAACACGTATTATTCGAAGCTATTGTTATGCAAAGAGCTTCATTACGTCAAGGTACTCATAAAACTAAAATTCGTTCTGAAGTACGCGGCGGTGGTCGTAAACCATGGCGTCAAAAAGGAACTGGCCGTGCACGTCAAGGGTCAATTCGTTCTCCACAATGGCGCGGAGGTGGTACTGTATTTGGTCCAACACCACGCAGCTACAGCTATTCATTACCAAAGAAAGTACGTCGCTTAGCGATTAAATCTGCATTATCTTCTAAAGTACAAGAAGAAAATATCTTAGTATTAGAAAGCTTAGCTTTCGAAGCTCCAAAAACAAAAGATTTCAAAGCTGTTTTAGCTGGTCTTTCTGTTGAAAAGAAAGCTTTGATTGTAACTGCTGACCTAGATGAGAATGTAGCACTTTCTGCACGTAACATTCCTGGTGTAACAGTAGTAACAGCTAATGGAATTAACGTATTAGATGTTGTTAATCATGATCAATTAATCATGACTAAAGCAGCGGTTGAAAAAGTAGAGGAGGTGCTTGCATAATGGATGCACGCGATATCATTAAGCGCCCCGTTATCACTGAGCGTTCTACTGACCTAATGGCTGAAAAGAAATATACGTTTGAAGTTGATGTTAAAGCTAACAAAACTCAAGTCAAAGATGCAATTAAAGAAATCTTCGGCGTTGAAGTTGAGAAAGTAAACATCATGAACTACAAAGGTAAGTTCAAGCGTATGGGTAAATTCGGCGGATACACAAACAAACGTCGTAAAGCAATCGTAAAATTAACTGCTGATAGCAAAGAAATCGAATTCTTTGAAGCATAAGAACCTATCAAGAAGAGGAGGGAAATAAAATGGCGATTAAAAAGTACAAACCTACCTCTAATGGTCGTCGCGGAATGACAGTTTCTGATTTCGCTGAAATCACAACTAGCACTCCAGAAAAGTCTCTTTTAGCTCCGTTAACGAGAAAAGGCGGCCGTAATAACCAAGGTAAGTTAACTGTTCGTCATCAAGGTGGCGGCCATAAGCGTCAATATCGTATTATCGATTTTAAACGTAACAAAGATGGCATTCCAGGACGCGTTGCTACTATCGAGTACGATCCAAACCGTTCTGCAAATATTGCATTAATCAATTACGTAGATGGAGAAAAGCGTTATATCTTAGCTCCTAAAAATCTACAAGTTGGCATGGAAGTAATGTCAGGTCCTGAAGCTGATATTAAAGTGGGTAACGCACTTCCACTAGCTAACATTCCTGTTGGTACAGTAGTACACAATATCGAATTAAAACCAGGTAAAGGTGGTCAGCTAGTTCGTTCTGCTGGTACATCTGCTCAAGTACTTGGTAAAGAAGGTAAATACGTACTAGTACGTTTAACTTCTGGTGAAGTTCGTATGATCCTTTCTGAGTGCCGTGCTTCTATCGGTCAAGTAGGTAACGAACAACACGAACTTATTAATATTGGTAAAGCTGGTCGTTCTCGTTGGTTAGGCAAGCGCCCAACTGTACGTGGATCAGTTATGAACCCTAACGATCACCCACACGGTGGTGGTGAAGGACGTTCACCAATCGGACGTAAGTCTCCAATGACTCCTTGGGGTAAACCAACTCTTGGTTACAAAACTCGCAAGAAGAAAAACAAATCAGATAAGTTTATTGTACGTCGTCGTAAAAAATAACGGGACTATACTACGGTTCAAAGAACGAACCGTAGAACAGTCACGAAGGGAGGTTCCTTCATGGGTCGCAGCTTAAAAAAAGGACCATTTGTTGATGATCATTTAATGGTTAAGGTCGAAAAGTTAAATGAAACTGACAGTAAACAAGTTGTTAAAACTTGGTCTCGTCGTTCTACGATCTTCCCACAATTTATCGGCCACACAATCGCTGTTTATGATGGTCGCAAACACGTGCCTGTATATGTTACTGAAGACATGGTAGGACACAAGCTTGGAGAATTCGCTCCAACACGTGCTTACAAAGGCCACGGTAACGATGATAAGAAAACAAGACGTTAAGAGAGGAGGGCATCCAAATGCAAGCTAAAGCTGTTGCAAGAACAGTTCGTATTGCTCCTCGTAAAGCACGTTTAGTCGTTGATTTAATCCGAGGAAAGCAAGTTGGTGAAGCGGTGGCGATTTTAAATCTCACTCCTAAGGCTGCTTCTCCAATCGTAGAAAAAGTATTAAAATCAGCTATGGCAAATGCTGAGCACAACTATGAAATGGACGTTAACAATCTAGTTGTTACACAAGCATTCGTTGATGAAGGACCGACACTTAAACGTTTCCGTCCTCGCGCTATGGGCCGTGCAAGCCAAATCAACAAGCGCACTAGCCACATTACAATCGTTTTATCAGAAAAGAAGGAGGGATAAGCTGTGGGTCAAAAAGTAAATCCAGTCGGTTTGCGTATCGGAATCATCCGTGATTGGGAATCTAAATGGTACGCAGGTAAAGACTTCGCTACTCTTTTACACGAAGACCTTAAAATTCGTGAGTATATCACGAAACGTTTAAAAGATGCTTCTGTTTCTAAAGTTGAAATCGAACGTGCTGCTAACCGTGTGAATGTTACAATCCATACAGCTAAGCCTGGTATGGTTATCGGTAAGGGCGGTACTGAAGTTGAAGCACTTCGTAAAGCTTTAAATCAACTAACTGGCAAACGTGTTCACATCAACATTCTTGAAATCAAGAGAGCTGATCTTGATGCGAAACTAGTTGCTGAAAATATTGCTCGACAATTAGAAAACCGTGTATCTTTCCGTCGTGCACAAAAGCAAGTTATTCAACGTGCTATGCGTGCTGGTGCGAAAGGTATCAAAACAATGGTATCTGGTCGTCTTGGCGGCGCTGATATCGCTCGTTCTGAACAATACAGCGAGGGCACTGTTCCACTTCATACTCTTCGCGCTGATATTGACTATGCTACAGCTGAAGCTGATACAACATATGGTAAGCTTGGCGTAAAAGTATGGATCTATAAGGGAGAAGTCCTTCCTACTAAGAAGAAAAATGCGGAAGGAGGCAAATAATCATGTTATTGCCAAAACGCGTAAAATATCGCCGTCAACACCGTGGTAACATGCGTGGGAACGCTAAAGGCGGTACTGAAGTAACATTCGGTGAATATGGCCTACAAGCTCTTGAAGCTTCTTGGATCACAAACCGTCAAATCGAAGCAGCTCGTATTGCGATGACACGTTACATGAAACGTGGCGGTAAAGTTTGGATTAAAATTTTCCCTCACAAGCCATACACTGCTAAGCCATTAGAAGTTCGAATGGGTTCCGGTAAAGGTGCTCCTGAAGGCTGGGTAGCTGTTGTTAAGCCTGGAAAAATCATGTTCGAAATTGCTGGCGTTTCTGAAGAAATCGCTCGTGAAGCACTTCGACTTGCAATGCACAAACTTCCTGTTAAATGTAAGTTTGTAAAACGAGAAGAAATTGGTGGTGAATCAAGTGAAAGCTAATGAACTACGTGACCTTACCACTGCAGAAATTGAACAAAAAGTAAAATCTTTAAAAGAAGAGCTTTTCAACCTTCGCTTTCAATTGGCGACAGGACAACTTGAAAATACAGCTCGTATTCGTGAAGTACGCAAATCGATTGCTCGCATGAAGACTGTTGTTCGTGAAAGAGAAATCAGCGTTAATAAGTAATTACCTGAGAGGAGGTTCACAGAATGAGTGAACGTAACCAACGTAAGGTTTACACTGGACGCGTAGTTTCTGACAAGATGGATAAGACTGTTACTGTTCTTGTTGAAACTTACAAAAAGCATCCATTATACGGTAAACGCGTTAAGTACTCTAAAAAGTTCAAAGCTCATGATGAGCAAAACCAGGCAAAGACTGGCGATGTAGTTCGTATCATGGAAACTCGCCCACTTTCAGCTACTAAACGCTTCCGTTTAGTCGAAGTAGTAGAAAAAGCCGTTATTATTTAATTGTTCGGATAAGCTTCATTCCGAAGGGAGGTTACACACATGATTCAACAAGAATCACGTTTGAAAGTTGCTGACAACTCTGGTGCTCGTGAAGTACTTACGATTAAAGTTCTAGGTGGTTCAGGTCGCAAAACTGCTAATATTGGTGATGTGATCGTTTGTACAGTAAAACAAGCAACACCTGGTGGCGTTGTTAAAAAAGGTGACGTTGTCAAGGCTGTTATTGTTCGTACAAAGAGCGGTGCTCGCCGTCCAGATGGTTCTTACATTCGTTTTGATGAAAACGCATGTGTAATTATCAAAGATGATAAGAGCCCACGTGGAACTCGTATCTTCGGACCAGTTGCACGTGAACTTCGTGACAACAACTTTATGAAAATCGTTTCTCTAGCTCCAGAAGTATTATAATTTTAAAATCAATTGCCTTTAAGGAGGTGCGCACAGATGCATGTAAAAAAAGGTGATAAAGTAAAGGTCATCTCTGGCAAGGATAAAGGCAAAACAGGTGTAATCCTAGCTGCTTATCCTAAAGAAAGCCGTGTACTAGTAGAAGGTGTTAACATCGTGAAAAAACACGCTAAACCTTCTCAAGCGAATCCACAAGGCGGAATTTTAAGCTTTGAGGCTCCTATTCATGTATCAAACGTAATGCCTATCGATCCTAAATCAGGTAACCCAACTCGTGTAGGTTACAAAACGGTTGATGGAAAGAAAGTACGCGTAGCAAAATCCGGTGAAGTTTTAGATAAATAGTTTAAATTAAGAAGGGAGGTACAATAAGTGAACCGCCTAAAAGAAAAATTTGTTAAAGAAGTTACTCCTGCTCTAATGAGCAAGTTCAACTATAAATCAGTTATGGAAGTTCCTAAACTTGAAAAAATCGTTGTGAACATGGGTGTTGGTGATGCAGTAGCAAACGCAAAAGCACTTGATAATGCTGTTGAAGAGCTTGCGACTATCACAGGTCAAAAACCATTAGTAACTCGTGCGAAAAAATCTATCGCTGGCTTCCGTCTTCGTGAAGGTATGCCTATCGGTGCAAAAGTTACCCTTCGCGGTGAGCGTATGTATGAATTCTTGGATAAATTAGTTTCAGTATCGTTACCTCGTGTACGTGACTTCCGTGGAGTTTCTAAAAAGGCTTTCGATGGCCGCGGTAACTATACATTAGGGATTAAAGAACAATTAATCTTCCCTGAAATTGATTATGATAAAGTAACCAAGGTTCGCGGTATGGACATCGTTATCGTAACGACTGCTAAGACCGACGAAGAATCTCGTGAACTTTTAACTCAATTTGGAATGCCATTCCAAAAGTAATCGTTAAATAATGGAGGCGAAAACGTGGCTAAAAAGTCAATGATTGCGAAACAAAAGCGCACGCCTAAATATGCAGTACAAGAGTATACACGCTGCGAACGTTGTGGCCGTCCACACTCTGTATACCGTAAATTTAAGCTTTGTCGTATTTGTTTCCGCGAATTAGCGTACAAAGGACAAATTCCTGGTGTTAAAAAAGCTAGCTGGTAAAACCCAAAGTCTGGGAAGGAGGTAAAATACAATGGTCATGACAGATCCAATTGCAGATATGCTTACTCGCATTCGTAATGCGAACATGGTACGTCACGAAAAATTAGAAGTACCTGCTTCTAATCTTAAAAAAGAAATCGCTGAAATCCTAAAGCGCGAAGGTTTCGTACGTGACGTTGAGTATATTGAGGACAACAAACAAGGTATTATCCGTATCTTCTTAAAGTACGGTGCGAATAACGAACGTGTTATTACTGGTCTTAAGCGCATAAGCAAGCCTGGGCTTCGTGTTTACGCTAAGTCAAATGAGGTACCTCGCGTACTTAACGGTCTTGGTATCGCATTAGTATCAACATCTACAGGTGTTATTACAGATAAAGAAGCTCGTGCAAAGCAAGTCGGCGGAGAAGTATTAGCTTACGTTTGGTAATCGAGTTTTTGAATGAATGGAGGTGCACTAAATGTCTCGCGTAGGAAAAAAACCAATTGAAATTCCAGCAGGAGTTACCGTTACTTTAAACGGTAGTACTGTTACTGTAAAAGGACCTAAAGGCGAATTAACTCGTACTTTTAATCCAGATATCACAATCAATGTTGAAGAGAACGTTGTATCGATCACTCGTCCATCTGACGTTAAAGAACACCGCGCATTGCACGGTACTACTCGTGCAGTGATCGCGAACATGGTTGAGGGTGTATCCAACGGATTCACAAGAAGCCTTGAATTAATCGGGGTTGGATATCGTGCGCAAAAGCAAGGTAACAAGCTTGTATTAAACGTAGGTTATTCTCACCCAGTTGAAATTGAACCTGAAGCTGGCCTTGAAATTGAAGTACCTGCTAATACAAAAGTTATTGTAAAAGGTACTGATAAAGAACGTGTTGGTGCTCTTGCAGCCAATATCCGTCAAGTTCGTCCTCCAGAGCCTTATAAAGGTAAAGGAATTCGTTACGAAGGCGAAAACGTTCGTCGTAAAGAAGGTAAAACAGGTAAGTAATGCCGCGTAGGTAAACGAAAGGAGTGACGTAAATGATTACGAAGCAAGATAAAAACGCTACTCGCAAGAAGAGACATGCTCGTGTTCGTGCGAAACTTAGCGGTACTGCTGCTCGTCCACGTCTAAATGTGTTTCGTTCAAATAAGCATATTTATGCTCAATTAGTCGATGACATGGCTGGAGTAACTTTAGCAAGTGCTTCTACTAAAGA
The DNA here is from genome assembly GCA_039832695.1 of Bacillus sp. (in: firmicutes). Classification (GTDB taxonomy): domain Bacteria; phylum Bacillota; class Bacilli; order Bacillales; family Cytobacillaceae; genus Neobacillus. Next base: position 33,123 of record JBDOMM010000042.1, on the reverse strand, counting down.
AAAAGATTTCGGTCTTGAATCTACTAGTAACGTTGAAGCAGCGAAAAAGGTCGGAGAATTAGTCGCTAAACGTGCGGTAGAAAAAGGTATCACTTCTATTGTCTTTGATCGTGGAGGATACCTATACCACGGACGTGTGCAAGCATTAGCTGATGCTGCTCGCGAAAACGGGTTACAATTTTAATAGACAAAGGAGGGACACAAAAAGATGCGTCGTATTGATCCAAACAAACTTGAACTAGAAGAACGCGTAGTTACGGTTAACCGTGTTGCGAAGGTTGTTAAAGGTGGACGTCGTTTCCGTTTCTCTGCTCTTGTAGTAGTTGGGGATAAAAACGGTCATGTAGGATTTGGTACTGGTAAAGCCCAAGAGGTTCCAGATGCAATCCGTAAAGCCATCGAAGATGCAAAGAAAAACTTAGTGGAAGTGCCAATGGTTGGAACTTCAATTCCTCACCAAGTACTAGGACGTTTCGGTGCTGGCGAAATCCTTCTAAAGCCTGCTTCTGAAGGTACAGGAGTTATCGCTGGTGGCCCAGTTCGTGCGGTACTTGAATTAGGTGGAGTTGCTGACATCCTTTCAAAATCATTAGGAACTAACACACCAATCAACATGGTTCGTGCAACTATTGACGGATTAAAACAACTAAAACGTGCTGAAGACGTAGCGAAATTACGTGGTAAATCAGTAGAAGAACTGTTAGGATAAGGAGGGAAATCAAATGGCGAATAAACTATTAGTTACCCTCAGCCGTAGTGTAATTGGTCGCCCTGAGGACCAACGCGCGACAGTTACTGCATTAGGTTTACGTAAATTAAATCAAACAGTTGAGCATCAAGATAACGCTGCGATTCGCGGTATGATTAACAAAGTTGCTCACCTTGTAACAGTTAAAGAACAATAATTGATTCTTTTCTTTAATAAGGAGGTGCCAATATGAAACTTCATGAATTAAAACCTGCCGAAGGTTCTCGTAAAGAGCGTAAGCGTCTTGGACGTGGTATCGGTTCTGGTCAAGGGAAGACTGCGGGTAAAGGTCATAAAGGACAAAACGCTCGTTCAGGCGGTGGTGTACGTGTAGGTTTTGAAGGTGGTCAAACACCTTTATACCGTCGTTTACCAAAGCGCGGATTTACAAATATCAGCCGCAAAGAGTATGCAATTGTCAATCTTGATGTATTAAATCGCTTTGAAGAAGGTACAGAAGTTACTCCAGAACTTCTTATCGAAACAGGCGTTGTAAGTAACGAAAAAGCAGGAATCAAAGTTCTTGCTAAAGGGAACGTAGAGAAAAAGTTGACTGTAAAAGCTCACAAATTCTCCTCTGCTGCTAAGGAAGCGATCGAAGCTGCTGGCGGAACTACTGAGGTGATCTAATGTTCCAGACAATCTCCAATTTTATGCGCGTGGGTGATATACGTCGAAAGATTTTATTCACCCTCTTAATGCTTGTCGTATTTCGACTAGGCACATTCATTCCTGTACCGAATGTTAATGCTGACGTGCTTGCTAGTCAGGATAAGCTGAGTGTTTTCGGTATTCTAAATACCTTTGGCGGTGGAGCGTTGAAACAATTCTCCATCTTTGCAATGGGTATTATGCCTTACATTACAGCTTCCATTATCATTCAGTTACTTCAAATGGACGTTGTTCCTAAATTTACGGAATGGTCCAAACAAGGTGAATCTGGCCGTCGTAAGATTGCTCAGTTCACTCGTTATTTCACTGTTGTGCTTGGTTTTATCCAAGCATTAGGTATGTCATATGGCTTTAACAATTTAGCAAGCGGCCGTTTGATTGAAAACCCTGGTATTGGTACGTATCTATTGATCGCCGTTACTCTAACAGCTGGTACATCATTTTTGATGTGGTTAGGTGAGCAAATCACTGAGAAGGGTGTAGGAAATGGAATTTCCATCATCATCTTTGCAGGGATCGTTGCTGGTATGCCTTCAACTATCAATCAAATTTATGTTCAACAGTTTGAGAACGCAGGAGAAGCATTATTTTTACGTATTGTAACGGTTGTATTAATCGCACTTGCTGTTATTGCAATTGTTGTTGGTGTTATCTTCATCCAACAAGCGAATCGTAAAATTCCAATCCAATATGCTAAACGTGTTGTTGCAGGAAGAAATCCTGTTGGAGGACAGTCCACTCACATGCCGTTAAAAGTTAACGCTGCGGGTGTTATCCCTGTTATCTTTGCAGTTTCATTCATTGTAACACCAAGAACCATTGCATCATTCTTTCCAACAAATGATGTAACACTGTGGATTAACAGAAATCTTGATTATTCTCATCCAATTGGGATGACGTTATATGCAGTATTAATTATCGCGTTCACTTATTTCTATGCTTTTATCCAAGTTAACCCTGAACAAGCAGCGGAAAACTTACAGAAGCAAAGCGGCTATATTCCAGGAATTCGTCCTGGTAAGAGCACACAGGAATACTTAACTCGCGTTTTATATCGATTAACTTTTGTTGGTGCGATCTTCTTAACGGTCATTGCTGTACTTCCAACTATTTTTATCAAAATAGCGAATTTACCGCAATCGGCTCAAATCGGAGGAACAAGCTTGCTTATCGTAGTCGGTGTTGCACTTGACACGTATAAACAACTTGAAGCCCAACTTGTTAAACGTCATTATAAAGGTTTTATTAAGTAAAGGTTTAGGGGACTATTGTTCCCTAAAACCCATTTATAGCACGAGGGGGGAACACGTGTGAATTTAGTTTTAATGGGGCTACCGGGTGCTGGTAAAGGCACTCAAGCTGAAAGAATCGTCGAAAAATACGGCATCCCTCATATCTCTACTGGAGATATGTTCCGTGCAGCGATGAAAGAAGGAACTGAACTAGGTTTACAAGCAAAATCATTCATGGACAAAGGTGAACTTGTTCCTGATGAAGTAACAATTGGCATTGTTCGTGAACGTTTAAGCAAAGAAGACTGTCAAAAAGGTTTCTTATTAGATGGCTTTCCTAGAACAGTACCTCAAGCAGAAGCGTTAGAAAATCTATTAGCTGATCTTGAGAAAAAGATCGACTATGTGATTAATATCGACGTGGATAAAAGTATTTTAATGGATCGTTTGACTGGCAGACGTATTTGTAAGGATTGTGGTTCAACTTATCATTTAGTCTTTAATCCTCCTGCAAAAGAGGGTGTATGCGACCGCTGCGGTGGAGAGCTATACCAAAGAGCAGATGATAATGCTGAAACAGTTCAAAATCGTCTAGATGTCAACATCAAACAATCTGCACCATTATTAGCTTTTTATGAGGAAAAGGGATATTTACGCACGATTGATGGTCAACAAGATATTAATAAAGTACTTATTGATATCGAGGAATTACTTGGGGGCTTAGCTTAATGATCATTTGTAAAACCCCTAAGGAAATTGAGATCATGCGTGAAGCTGGTCGTATTGTGGCAATGACTCATCAAGAGTTAAAGAAACATATCGCGCCAGGTATCACAACGCGTGAATTGAACAGAATTGCTGAAGAGTTTATTCTCAGCAAGGATGCAATTCCTTCGTTTAAAGGGTATAATGGTTTTCGCGGCAGTATCTGTGCAAGTGTGAACAACGAACTTGTTCACGGAATTCCTGGTGACCGAGTCCTAAATGAGGGCGACATCATTAGTATCGATATCGGTGCTAAGTATAACGGCTACCATGGTGATTCAGCTTGGACTTATGCTGTAGGAACGATTGATGAAAATTCCCAGAAGCTTTTAGATGTGACTGAGGAATCACTTTATCAAGGCTTAAAGGAAGCTAAACCGGGCGAGCGACTCTCGAACATCTCCCATGCGATACAAAAGTATGTGGAAGCAAATGGCTTTTCTATTGTACGTGAGTATGTAGGGCACGGAGTAGGGCAAGACTTACATGAGGACCCAGATATTCCTCATTTTGGTCCACCTAATAAAGGTCCTGTATTAAAGCCTGGTATGGTACTTGCAATTGAACCGATGGTGAATGCCGGAAGCCGGTATGTAAAAACATTGGCTGACGATTGGACGGTTGTAACAGTTGATGGCAAATGGTGTGCGCATTTTGAACATACGATTGCGATCACTGAAACAGGTTTTGAAATTTTAACTAAGATTTAGTATCAATTTCATAACCAGACCCATTCTAATCCAAAAAAATTGTAATTTGTTAATAGTTACTAGAGGACAGAATGCTGCTCATTATGTTAGAATTGTAAGGTTGCAGGATGACGTATGAAGAAAAGACCCAATGCATGCACAATTTTGTATTGGCGAACGCTATTCTGAATAGAGAAGGGAGACGAGACCGATGGCCAAAGACGATGTAATTGAAATTGAAGGTAAAGTACTTGAAACTTTGCCAAATGCAATGTTTAAGGTAGAATTAGAAAATGGTCATACTGTGCTAGCTCATGTTTCTGGCAAAATTCGAATGCACTTCATTCGAATCCTTCCGGGTGACAAGGTGACTGTTGAGCTTTCTCCATATGACTTAACACGCGGAAGAATTACTTACCGCTTTAAATAATCAGCTTGCACTCCGTACCATTAAGGAGGTTAGGATAATGAAAGTAAGACCATCTGTTAAACCGATCTGCGAAAAGTGCAAAGTTATCCGTAGACGCGGAAAAGTTATGGTTATCTGTGAAAACCCTAAACATAAACAAAAACAAGGTTAATACTGAAGGAGGTGCGCTAAAATATGGCACGTATTGCTGGTGTAGATATTCCACGTGAAAAGCGTGTAGTTATCTCTTTGACTTACATTTATGGTATTGGTAAAACTACTGCACAAAAAGTTCTTGCAGGAGCTGGTGTTTCTGAAGATACTCGTGTACGTGATTTAACTGAAGACGAATTAAACAAAATCCGTGACATCATCGACAAACTAAAAGTTGAAGGTGATCTTCGCCGTGAAATTTCTCTTAACATTAAGCGTTTAATGGAAATCGGCTGCTACCGCGGATTACGTCATCGTCGTGGTTTACCGGTTCGTGGACAAAATACGAAAAACAACGCTCGTACACGCAAAGGTCCTCGTAAGACTGTTGCGAACAAGAAGAAGTAATCGGCAAAGGAGGTTATTTAAATGGCACGTAAAACTAATACACGTAAGCGTCGTGTTAAAAAGAATATTGAATCTGGGATCGCTCATATCCGTTCAACATTTAACAATACGATTGTAACTATTACTGATGTACATGGTAACGCAATTTCTTGGTCAAGTGCTGGTGCGCTTGGATTTAAAGGTTCTCGTAAATCTACTCCATTCGCAGCTCAAATGGCGGCTGAAACTGCAGCTAAGACATCTATCGAACATGGTATGAAAACTTTAGAAGTTACTGTTAAAGGACCTGGTGCAGGCCGTGAAGCTGCTATCCGTGCTCTTCAAGCTGCTGGTCTAGAAGTAACTGCAATCAAAGACGTTACACCTGTTCCTCATAACGGATGCCGTCCACCAAAACGCCGTCGCGTATAATTTCTTTGTATAGAAGTTGTATCATGCGTCTATAATGGATATGATACTAATTTTTTAGAGTTCATACAGAGAATTTATTCCAGTTGTTGTGCACAAAACGGGAACGTATACATGGGGGAATTTCAGTTAGTTAATAAACTAATTGAGGTTTCGACGTTTTGAAGGAGGGTTATTTGATGATCGAAATAGAAAAACCAAAAATCGAAACGGTTGAGATCAACGATGATGCCAAGTACGGCAAGTTCGTCGTAGAGCCACTTGAGCGTGGATATGGTACCACTTTGGGTAACTCCTTACGTCGTATCCTACTATCTTCACTCCCAGGTGCCGCTGTTACATCGATTCAGGTCGATGGGGTACTTCATGAGTTCTCAACAATTGAAGGCGTCGTAGAGGATGTAACATCCATCATTTTAAACATTAAGAAATTAGCTTTAAAAATCTACTCTGACGAAGAGAAAACACTTGAGATTGATGTACAGGGTGAAGGACCTGTTAAGGCTAGCAATATCACACATGATAGTGATGTTGAAATCTTAAATCCAGATCTTCATATTGCTACATTAGCTACAAATGGTCATCTTCGCATGCGTTTAACAGCAAGACGCGGTCGTGGATATACTCCTGCTGATCTGAACAAAAGAGAAGATCAACCTATTGGTGTCATTCCAATCGACTCAATCTTTACACCTGTTTCACGTGTGTCCTATCAAGTAGAAAATACTCGCGTAGGTCAAATGACAAATTATGATAAGCTAACGCTAGATGTTTGGACAGATGGAAGCACTGGGCCAAAGGAAGCGATTGCTCTTGGTTCGAAAATTTTGACCGAGCATTTGAACATTTTCGTTGGGTTAACCGATGAAGCTCAAAATGCTGAAATCATGATTGAAAAAGAAGAAGACCAAAAAGAAAAAGTTCTTGAAATGACTATTGAAGAACTAGATCTTTCTGTTCGTTCTTACAACTGCTTAAAGCGTGCTGGAATCAACACTGTTCAGGAATTAGCTAATAAGACTGAAGAAGATATGATGAAGGTTCGTAACTTAGGCCGCAAATCACTCGAAGAAGTGAAGGCGAAACTAGAAGAGCTTGGATTAGGTTTGCGTAAGGACGACTAGTCTAGACGCTGCTATAAAATCCGTTTAATGACTTCAACAAAGGAGGGAACCCTTCATGGCATACAGAAAGTTAGGACGCACAAGTGCACAGCGTAAAGCTATGCTACGTGATTTAACTACAGATTTAATTATCAACGAGCGCATCGAAACAACAGAAACTCGCGCGAAAGAACTTCGTGTGACTGTTGAAAAAATGATCACTTTAGGTAAGCGCGGCGATTTACATGCTCGTCGTCAAGCTTCTGCATACGTTCGTAATGAAGTTGCTAATGCTGAAAATGGTCAAGATGCTGTACAAAAACTTTTCGCTGATATCGCTCCACGTTACCAAGAGCGTCAAGGTGGATATACTCGTATTATGAAACTTGGACCTCGCCGCGGTGACGGTGCGCCAATGGTTATTATCGAGTTAGTTTAATACCTTTTAACAGACAACAAGGGCGCTGGACAGTTTACAAACAAACTTGTTCTTTGCCCTTTTTCTGTAAGAGAATATAATTTTCGACCCAAGCCAAACGAGTGTTATGATGAGCGTGACTTCTTTTTTATAAAGGAGCATGAAGGGTGTAAAATCCCTGGGATTGAAAACGGTTCATCCATAACCATTTGTTTTCTTTTTCACGTCTCGTCTAGCTCATGCACCTCCTCCCATTTCTTTATAGAAATCCTTTGCAGCCACCATTGCTGCCCAGGGACGAGGTGCGGGCTTTTTTTATATGTAAAAATATTTGCTGAGTGGAGCTTAGTTTAGTATGTTAGTCGAGAGGAGGAATAACAATGAAAGATTCCATTGTTTCACTTAAAGGTGTTTCCTTTCAATATGAGGGACAAGAGCGCAACGCCCTTAATAATGTTTCGTTTGATATCTATGAAGGAGAATGGCTGGCGATTGTTGGTCATAATGGCTCAGGCAAATCTACTACCGCAAAGCTTCTGAATGGATTGCAATTTCCACAAAAGGGCGAAATCACTGTATGTGGTATCCCTCTGAATGAAGAAACTATTTGGGATGTACGTAAAAAGTTGGGAATGGTATTTCAAAATCCAGATAACCAGTTTGTCGGCACAACCGTTCAGGATGATGTGGCTTTTGGTCTAGAAAATCACGGTATACCCAGAGATGAAATGATAGAGCGAGTAGAAGATTCATTAAAGAAAGTGAAAATGGATAAGTTTCTATATCAAGAGCCCCACCATCTTTCAGGTGGACAGAAGCAGCGGGTAGCTATTGCCGGCGTACTTGCATTAAGACCTTCTATTATTATTCTAGACGAGGCGACCTCTATGCTGGATCCGAGAGGCCGTGAAGAGGTTTTAGAGACTGTGAGAGTTCTAAAACAAGAAAAGTCTTTAACGGTTATTTCTATTACTCATGATTTAGAAGAGGCGGCAAAAGCCGATCGCATTATAGTTATGAATAATGGTGAGGTCTTCCGTGAAGGCGTACCTGAAGAGATTTTTTCAATGGACGAGCAGTTGATTCAATTAGGATTGGATATTCCGTTCTCGGTTAAAATGACTAAAGCATTCCGTCAAAAAGGGTTCGAGCTATCCAAGCATTATTTATCGGAAGAAGAGTTGGTGACAGAGCTATGGACATCTCGCTTCAACATATAGATTATCGGTATCAAGCAAATACACCATTTGAGCACTTAGCTATCGAGGATGTTTCGATCGATATTCCTTCTGGAACATATATGGCTATTATCGGTCATACAGGCTCTGGCAAGTCAACGGTTCTGCAGCATCTAAATGCACTTCTCCAACCAACCAAAGGAACGGTTAAAATTGGAGAGTATGAAATTAAAGCACAGCAGAAGCATAAAAACTTAAAACCAGTACGACAAAAGGTTGGGATCGTCTTTCAATTTCCTGAACATCAGCTTTTTGAAGAAACGGTTGAAAAAGATATTATTTTTGGCCCGCTTAATTTTGGTGTGTCTGAAGCAGAGGCAAAAAAACGGGCACGTATTGCATTAAAACAGGTAGGGCTAGGGGAAGAAGTCTTAGAAAAATCTCCTTTTGATTTATCTGGCGGACAGATGCGCCGGGTAGCGATAGCAGGTGTTCTAGCCATGGAACCAGATGTCATCGTTCTCGATGAACCTACCGCTGGATTGGATCCACGCGGGCGGAAAGAAATTATGGATATGTTTTATGCCCTCCATAAGGAAAGAAACCTATCTACCATACTAGTGACACACAGTATGGAAGACGCGGCACATTATGCTGATCAAATTGTTATTATGCAGCAAGGTAAGGTCGTGAACAAAGGAACCGCTGAAGAGATTTTCTCGGCTCCTGTAGAGCTGATGCATATGGGACTAGATGTTCCCGAAGTGGTCCGCTTCCAACTGAAGCTTGAGGAGAAATTAGGCTTCAAGCTGGACAGAATGTATTTATCGATTGAAGAGCTGTCTACAGCGGTTACAGAAGCGTTAAAAAGAGGTGTTCACTCATGATGGAAAAAATGATTTTTGGCCGTTATGTTCCTGCCGATTCTCTCATTCATAAAATGGACCCTCGTTCTAAATTATTGGTCATTTTCTTATTTGTCTGTGTGATTTTTCTTGCAAACAACGCAGTCACATATGCACTTATTGGAATTTATACGTTTTTTATGCTTGGTTTAGCCCGTATTCCCATTCGCTTTTTATATGGGGGATTGAAACCCGTTTTATGGCTTGTCCTTTTTACATTAGTGTTGCAGCTGTTCTTTACAAAACAAGGCGACCTATTATATCAATGGGGACCGATTAAGATATACGAAGAAGGTGTCAGACAAGGGATCTTTATCTCCCTGCGATTCTTCTTTTTAATCTTAATGACATCCTTACTAACGTTAACAACTACACCAATTGAAATAACCGATGGATTGGAAACCCTATTACACCCGTTAAAAAAGGTTCATTTTCCAGTCCATGAAATGGCACTTATGATGTCTATTTCCTTACGATTCATACCAACGTTAATGCAGGAAACAGATAAAATCATGAAGGCGCAAATTGCCCGCGGGGTTGAATTTTCCAGCGGTCCATTTAAGGAGCGGATTAAGGCGGTCATCCCACTACTTATTCCGTTGTTCGTCAGCTCCTTTAAACGGGCCGAGGAGCTAGCTATAGCGATGGAAGCGAGAGGTTATCGCGGCGGCGAAGGGAGAACGAAATATCGGCAGCTGGATTGGCAAGGGACCGATACTTTGCAATTAGTACTCCTTGGTGTTGTAACGATCTTTTTAATATTATTACGTTCATAATGGGGCGAAATCATGCAAAGATACAAATGCATTATATCCTATGATGGCTCGGGTTTCTCCGGGTATCAAGTCCAACCGAATAAGCGGACAGTACAACTGGAGCTTGAAGCTGTCTTAGCAAAGATGCATAAAGCCACCCCTGTTAAAGTGTCTGGTTCTGGCCGAACAGATGCAGGGGTTCATGCATTGGGCCAGGTGATTCATTTTGATTCTCCACTGCCCATCGGTGAGGATAGGTGGGAAATTGCACTGAATTCGATGCTCCCTGAGGATATTTCAGTACTTTCAGTTGAGAAAGTAGCGGATGACTTTCACTCCAGATTTGCTGCCAAAGGGAAAGAATACCGTTACAGGTTACATTTATCAGCGAAAAGGGACCCGTTTCAGCGGAAATTTGCCTATCGCTATCCCTATCCGTTAAACCTGGAAGCAATGAAGGAAGCAAGTAAATATTTCCTTGGCACCCATGACTTTACTAGCTTTTGTTCAGCTAAGACAGAAGTGGAGGATAAAGTACGGACCATTCAGGCAATCGATTTTTTGCTCGATGGTGACCAACTTACGATCCGCTTTGTTGGGAATGGCTTTTTGTATAACATGGTCCGGATTTTAGTCGGGACTATACTAGAGGTAGGTGCAGGTGATCGATTGCCAGAGGACATCCCTGCCATTCTAGAAAAAAAAGATCGCCGCTTGGCTGGAAAGACGGCACCAGCCCACGGTCTATACCTATGGGAAGTTTTTTATCAATAATTTTTGAATAAAACAACCTAACCAGGTGTAACATTCCCTTGACATATAGACCTAATGTATTTATTATATTATATGTGTGTGTTTTTAATCCCACGATAAAGCCCCGGAAAGTCTTCATCGTGATTGAAAATATATGAAATAGAAACTTAGCCGCACAGGGGCATGAGTGAATGATTCCCGGAACAGAATTGATCATTCATTGCTTTGAAGGTGCGAAAAATAATCTTTAGGATTTAATTAGGAGGGAAACTCATGCGTACAACGTTTATGGCAAATGCCAATAATATCGAGCGTAAATGGTACGTGATTGATGCTGAGGGCAAAACTCTTGGTCGTCTTGCTTCTGAAGTAGCGTCAATTCTACGTGGTAAAAACAAACCAACTTTTACACCAAATGTTGACACTGGTGATCATGTAATCATTCTTAATGCTTCTAAAGTAGAACTTACAGGTAAGAAATTAACTGACAAGATCTACTACCGTCACAGCTTACACCCAGGTGGTTTAAAGCAAAGAACGGCTCTAGAAATGCGTACAAACTATGCTGAGAAAATGATCGAGCTTGCTGTTAAAGGTATGCTTCCAAAGAATTCTCTTGGCCGTCAAATTTTCAAAAAGTTACACGTATATGCTGGTAGCGAACATCCACACCAAGCACAAAAACCTGAAGTTTACGAACTTCGCGGATAATTTAGAGGGAGGGAATTAACTTGGCACAAGTTCAATATATTGGTACTGGTCGTCGTAAGAGCTCAGTCGCACGTGTGCGTCTAGTTCCAGGCACAGGTAAAATTGTAGTTAACGGTCGTGAAATCGAAGATTATATCCCATTCGAAGCTTTACGTGTTGTTGTAAGACAACCATTAGTAGCTACTGAAACAGTAGGCAGCTACGATGTTCTTGTAAACGTAAGCGGCGGTGGATACACTGGTCAAGCTGGCGCAATCCGCCACGGTATTGCTCGCGCATTACTTCAAGCTGACCCTGAGTTCCGTCCAACATTAAAGCGCGCTGGTTTATTAACTCGTGATGCACGTATGAAAGAGCGTAAGAAATACGGTCTTAAAGGTGCTCGTCGTGCGCCTCAGTTCTCAAAGCGTTAATTTTTGCGAACTTTCAAAGACTCTCAACCATTTTGGTTGGGGGTCTTTTTTATGTTTAGGCTGTGTTAAAGAACAGTGTTGATTTTTACATCCTGTTGATTGGAGCGGAAGGCACGAAGACTCCTGTGGGAGTATGGTTCAGGGGAGACCCCGCAGGCGCTTGCGCCGAGGAGGCTCGCCGAAACACCCACGGAAAGCGAAGCGCCTGGAGCGGAAATCAACAGACACGTTTAACAGAGCTTATGCTTAAAAAAGACAATTGGTCGCACCAAGGTACAACAATTCAAACAGAAGGGGAGGAAGTGTTAGTCATAAATTGCATAATTTATAATGTTTTAGGTAAATATACCATTGTTCTTATAAAAGTAAGATTGTCTTAAGGAGGAAATAACAAAGCAGAATGTTAATTGTCAAAATTCACCAAATATACTTCATAATGTAAGGAGGCTATTTTCGTGAGGCAACTTTTAAAAGCAACAGGTTCGGTTTTGCTTGCCAGTATTGTCATTGTTGGCTGTCAAACGAACAATAACCAGAACCATGCAAAAAACGAAAAAACCAAGAAATCAGACCAGGTAAATGAGACAGGATTCCCAAATTGGGGGTATGACTTTCAACATACCCGACATGTGCCCTATAAACAGATTACAAAAGATAATGTAAAAAAAATGGGGATTGCATGGCAGCAGGATATATTAGATTGGAATAAGGATGTTCCAAATTTACAAGAAGATTTCCCTGTTGTTCATGACGGGGTCATGTATGTGACTAGTGCGAAAAATCATGTGTTTGCCATCGACGCGGCAAGTGGAAAGAAGCTTTGGGCGTGGACACCACCCAAGGAAGTACTTGATCATATTAATGGTTTGCCATGGCAGTCCAATGTGGCAAGTAGGGGTGTCGCAGTGGCCAATGGGAATGTATTTGTCTTGATGATAGATAATCGGCTGGCCAAACTTGATGCGAAGAACGGAAAACTGTTAAAAATGGTCAACTTTTGGGATCATGAACCTTCTATCAAGTTAGAAAACAGATATTATGAATCCTCAGCTCCGATGTATTATGATGGCAACGTTTACGTCGGAAGCAGCGGCGGTGATAATGGCACACGAGGTTTTGTTTGGGCGTTTAAAGCAGATACCCTGGAACCGCTATGGAAAGAGCCGTTTTGGACCGTTCCTAAAAGAGGAACGAGCTGGGCGCAGGGGAAATATACGGGCGGAGGCTCCGTATGGACACCAATGTCGTTTGATCCAGATACTGATATGATGTATTTTGCAGTAGGGAATCCAGCTCCGGACTTTTACGATGCAGATAGAAAAGGAAAAAATCCATATACCGATTCTATCGTTGCTTTAGATAGTAAAACAGGGAAGTTTAAGTGGTCATCCAATCAAGTAGATCATGATATCTGGGATTATGACGCTGCCGCAACGCCGATGATTCTCAATGCAAAGGTCGACGGGAAAAAGCAAAAGGTTGTGGTTGAAGGCGGTAAGAATGGAAAGTGGTATGCGTGGGATGCAAAAACGGGGAAAACCATTTATGATGGGGTACCTTTTGTAAAAATTCAACATTCTGACGTACCAAGCGATGAGAGTAAAGCTGTACTTCAATGGCCAGGAACACCAGGTGGAGAAAGTTATGCTCCAGAGACATATGACCCTGAGACCAACTATGTGCTTATTCCTGGTATTAATAGTCCTAATTTAATGGTAGCCGCAAAAGACGCAGAAGAGATTGCAAAAGATAATAATACCTTCCCAGGTACAAAGATCCTTCCTTTGCCAAAGGATGTTGATGTTTCTGGTACCATTACAGCAATTGATATGAATACAGGGAAAAAAGTATATCAAAATAAAACGGACGATCCGATGTATGGTGGATTCACAAGTACTGCTGCCGGTCTTGCTTTCTACGGGGAACTGGATGGAAATGTGAATGCTCTTGATATTAAAACAGGTAAAGTATTATGGAAAATGCAAAGTGGTGGAAAACAAATCAAAATGGCACCTTCCATATATACAGTTGACGGCCATGAATATGTTGCAGTCATTACTGGTGGTACGAAGGTTGTTGTTTATGGTCTCGGAGGCAAGTTGAAACCTGGAGCTATAAATAAAAATGCAAAATTACAAGGGCAAGCAGACGTTGTTATCGATCCGGAAAAGGTTTACAAAAGAAGTTGTATTTCCTGTCACGGGGATAATCTACAAGGCGCAACAGCTCCAAATCTTCAACACATAGGTAAAACTATGTCTAAAGAAGACATATTGAATCAAATTCTTAATGGTGGCGACCGAATGCCAGCAGGCTTGGCTAAAGGTGCAGAGGCTGAGGCACTAGCGGAATGGCTATCCAAAAAGAAATGATTTTTTACTCTAGATATACACGAAAAATAAGGATGGTGGTAAAATGAGAAAATTACCGATTTATACCGTGCGATTCATTGGTGCCGCCTTATGTATTTCCTTACTCTTTGGATTTGCCTGCCCAACTTTGACCAATGCTCAATCAAGTAATGGATTAGGTTCATCCGAGAGTAACGGAATCAGGTTAACCATCAATGACTATTCGATAATAAACCACGGCCAAGACATTCAACTGCATTATACGATAACCTCAAATTCAAATATACAAGTTAGTCCGAATACTAAAAGTTTGATTGGAAACCCGTATATTTGGATTGGGAATACGTTAGTTCGTGAGGAATCAGAATCGTTTCAGAAAATAAGTAATAATGAGTATAAAGGAACGATAATAGCACAGATGCACCATTACAGATCAGATAATTCTGAGTTGTCATTTCACACACATGGAATAATGAATCAAAAGGGACAATGGACAGTTAATTTTATGTTAAAGAGTAGTCAGTACTGAGGTAAAGGTGAAAAACAATGACAGTCCCAGAAGAAGTAATTTAATATAACCAAGACAACCTGAGTTTACGGACTTAGGTTGTTTCTTTTTTTCAGGTAAATTTGCAGCAATTTGCAAAATACGGGCTAACTATTGGACAACTTCATGTTGAAATTTTAGTTATTTTGGAGTTTCCGCCTACATATGATTGTTTTGAAAGGTAAAATCAGACACTCCTTTGAAATAATCATAATTGAAAGTGTCATGAAAGGGGGAAATCACATGTGGATAAAGCCTGAGTACGAAATAATAAACACTGCTAGTGAGGTTACGATGTATTCCTACATTGGCAAGTAGTACAGACTGGTTGCCTCTTGTTCATGATTTTAATTCAAACATGGAGGGTGTGCCAAATGAGTCGTTACTTAAAATCAGTGATGGGGATGATGATCGGAGGTGCTACAGCAGGAGGCTGGCTGCTTGTTGATCTCCTGCTTCCTGATCCAATAGGGGACTATTTGCTGTTTATCCTGATGGCTGTGGTGAATATGGTGATAGGGTGGCAGGTTGGAAGGTTATTTGGAAAACCGGGGAATATTGAAAAAAACAACGCCGGCATCGTAGGGAAAGGACTGAAACCAAATTCGAATTAGAGTATTAGGAGCTGCGGCCGGAGGAGGCTTTCCGCAGTGGAACTGTGCTTGTCCCAACTGTCGGGCAGTCCGCTCAGGAAACGCTTCACTCAGTCCGTTATTACAATCTTCGCTAGCGGTAACTGCCAATGAAAAGGACTGGTACCTCATCAATGCAGGACCGGATATTCTCAGACAAATTGAATCTTTTTCTTCTCTAAATGCAGGTCCGGGGATAAGAGAGACCCCTCTTGCCGGTGTTTTTTTAACCGATGCGGAGCTCGACCATACGATCGGATTATTGTCACTGCGAGAGGGTTCCAGTCTGACGATTTATGGAACTGAGATGGTACGAAGCTGCTTGCAATCAGCTTTTCCGGTGTTTCCTATGCTAAAAAACTATTGTTCATGGGAATGGCAGTCTCTTGATCCAGGCATTCGGCAAAAGGTGGGACCATTATATGAAGGAGAAGGTGGAACCTTCATCGTTGAGTCGGTTCCCGTTTCGAAAAAACCGCCCCTCTATGCCAAGTCGACCCAGGAGCTGGACTGTCATGAAGAAATTTGGGAGGTTGGGCTGGTTCTTCATAATGAGGATTCGGGCAAATGTCTGGCTTTCTTTCCTACATTAGAAAAGATTACTCCTGCTATAGAAGCTTGTTTAAAGAAAGCCGATATCCTGATGATAGATGGAACTTTTTGGTCAGAAGATGAATTAACCGGGATGGGGGCAGCCGCTCGAGACGCAAGAAGCATGGGCCACTTACCGATTAACGGGCCATCAGGTACCTTGGAGTTATTAGCCTCTTTACCGGCACAGAGAAAAATTCTGATCCATATTAACAACAGCAACCCTATTTTGAAAAAGGGCTCCGTAGAGAGAAATACATTGGAGCGGCTGGGTATTGAAGTTGCCTATGATGGCATGGAATTGGAGGTGTGATAATGCTGGAGCAAAAGGGGTTCATCAACCGTGATGGAAAAAGAAAAGAGCTTTGGACGGCGGATGAATTCACGGGGCGGCTAAGGAATGTAGGGCGTTCTTCCTATCATGACAAACATCCATTTCATATCGTAATGCACCAAGGAAACTTAAGTAAAGAACAGATTCGCGGCTGGGTGGCCAACCGATACTACTACCAGAAATCAGTCCCAATTAAAGATGCAGCTATCCTGTCCAATCTGCCGTCAAGAGAAATGAGACGAGAGTGGATCGGCCGCATTCTTGATCATGACGGAAGACCAGGAGAAGATGGCGGTATTGAAGCATGGCTGCGGCTGGGAGAAGCGGTAGGATTGTCTCGGGAAGAAGTCATACGGGAGGACCATGTTGTCCCAGGCGTTCGATTTGCTGTGGATGCCTATGTGAACTTTGCTCGGACAAAACCGTGGATTGAAGCTGTTGCTTCAAGCTTGACGGAATTGTTTTCGCCTGGCCTTATCTCAAAAAGGATAAAAATTTTTGAGCAGCTGTATCCTTGGATTGATCGTTCAGGGCTTGAATATTTTCAAAGCCGCTTGACTCAGGCCCCTTGTGATTCGGATGTGGCCCTCAGAATTGTATTAACCCAATGTCGAACACCGGAAGCACAGCAGCGGGCTGTCAATGCATTAAGGTTCAAGTGTGATGTATTATGGGCACAGCTTGATGCGATTGAAAGGGCCTATCCCTCTAAAACATGAACAAGGAAGAATAAATGATTAAATGATTGGTGGTGGAGTCTATTTTTGTAGCTGGCAGTCTTCCAAAACTCGCTGCAAAGGCGCGATTAAAATTTGATAAGGTGAGAGAAAAACATCTCCTTTTGCTACCGGAAAAGGTTGTAGTCCTAAACGAAACTGCCGCATCAATCCTTCGTTTATGTGACGGGAACCGGACCGTAAACACCATCACTGAAAACATCAGTACTTCTCTAATGGCAGGATCAGATACAAGGGGTTCGGATGACTTGCCCGATTTGAAAACAATGGAGGCAGACATTTCAGGATTTTTACAGGAGATGGAGGATCAGGGATGGGTGGTGTTTCAGCATGAAAAAGAAGAGCCATAGTGCGGTTCACCCCCCTTATTCGCTTCTTGCTGAGTTAACCCATCGCTGTCCTTTGAATTGTCCGTATTGTTCAAACCCTATTGAAATGGCTAAGGAAGCCATGGAACTTTCAACGGAGGAATGGAGCCGGGTCTTGTCCGAGGCCGCCGAGTTGGGAGTAGTAGAAGTACATTTTTCTGGCGGCGAACCGCTTTTGAGAGATGACCTGGAATCCCTTATCAGGCACGCTGCTTCACTAGAGATGTATGTCAATCTCATTACAAGCGGGATTGGCTTAACAACGGAAAAAGCGATTCGACTTAAGGAAGCCGGTTTAGCAAATGTGCAGGTGAGCTTTCAAGCGGCAGAAGCGAAGCTTTCCGATCTTATCTGCGGATACAAAGCCTTTGAGAAAAAGCGGGAAGCGGTCACTGCTGTAAAACAGGCAGAATTGCATTTGTCCTTAAATGTGGTGTTACACCGAATGAATCTTGATCAGGTGAGTGAGATCATTCATCTTGCGGAAGAACTGGGAGCCGAGCGGTTGGAGCTGGCAAACACCCAGTATTATAACTGGGCGCTGCTGAATCGGGAGAAACTGCTACCAAGCAGGGAACAGATTGAGCGTGCAAGTGCAGTCTATGAAGCCGCAAAAGCAAGACTTAAACAGAAAATGGAAATTATTTGGGTTATTCCTGATTATTATGCATCTGCACCTAAGCCTTGCATGGGGGGATGGGGAGCTATTGGTCTAACGGTAGCGCCGAATGGAATTGCCCTTCCGTGTCCAACCGCCGGGATGATAAAAGGGTTATCTTTTGAAAATGTCCGTAAGTCATCGCTAGGATATATTTGGTATGAATCAGAATCTTTTAACCGTTTTCGGGGGGAAGAATGGATGCCTAAAGCTTGTCTCAACTGTGATTTGAGGCACCAGGATGGTGGAGGGTGCCGCTGTCAGGCTTTTGCCTTAACGGGAGATGAATATGCGATGGACCCAGTCTGCCAATGGGCACCAGAACATCAATTAATTGAAAAAGCTGTACAGGATGCCAACAGCAAACCGGTTGAATCATCATCACCCCTAATCTATCGGAGGTATTCTCAGGACCGATCTGCAATAAAACGGTTATTAAAAAAATAGGTATTGCCGTAGTGGTGCTCAGGGGACACGTACATACCCTTTAGCACTTTTTTTTTCGACTGTGAACAACTTTAAGCCCCTTCAATTAGTCCCTTACACTAGTTCCCGTGATCGCGGAAATATTCGGGCTAAGGGAACTAGTCCCTTACACTAGTTCCCATGATGGCGGAAATATTCAGGCTAAGGGAACTTGTCCGTTCCGCTAGTTCCCATGATGGCGGAAATATTCGGGCTAAGGGAACTAGTCCCTTACACTAGTTCCCAAGATAGCGGAAATATTCGTGCTAAGGGAACTAGTCCCTTACACTAGTTCCTATGATGGCGGAAATATTCGGACTAAGGGAACTAGTCCCTTACACTAGTTCCCATGATAGCGGAAATATTCGGGCTAAGGGAACTAGTCCGTTCCGCTAGTTCCCATGATGGCGGAAATATTCGGGCTAAGGGAACTAGTCCCTTACACTAGTTCCCAAGATAGCGGAAATATTCGGGCTAAGGGAACTAGTCCCTTACACTAGTTCCCATTATGACAGAATTATTTGGGCTACGGGGGCACTAGTCCGCTTTACCTGCACTATCGAATCCTTCCCTTTCCAGTCCTTAAGATTATCCCTCCATTTACCATAAATCCCATGTAAACATGCTATGCCAGGGGAAACTTTGTTTGTTTATGCCTATGAATAAAGGAAATTGAGAATTGGCACCCTGTTAAGTAGAAACTTGGTAACTGTAACCAGAATATTACTGATAAAAATGAAAAGGTAGTGATCAAAATGAAGTTTACAGGAATTGATCAAATCCATTCGGTGGTCAAGCGGCTCATGCTGGTAAATTTTATTCGCAGTATTGGACAAGGCTTGATGGTAGTGGAATTGGCTTTGTATCTCGATGCGCTTGGATGGAGCACGGCAGCGATTGGCAGTGTGCTAGCTGCAGGAGGATTGCTCGGTGTTGTCCTTGCACCCTTTATAGGAGTTTATAGTGACAGTCTTGGCAGAAGACCGTTTGTCCTTATTTCTGAACTAGTTACCGCTGGATGTGCACTGGTCGGGGTATTGACCACTAACCCTATTTTCTTGTCTATTGCGATTACACTTTCCGGATTTGGAAAAGCAGACGCGGGTTCCCCCAGTCCATGTGCCCCTGCAGAGCAGGCCTGGATGGCATCCTTTGTCCCAACAGCAGAACGCGGCAGAGTATACAGTTTGAATAATGCTCTCAGTTTTTTCGGAATGGGGGTGGGAGCAGTGCTAGCGGGGGCTGCATCCTTTTTGAAAACTGGAGTATCTCCTTATCGCCTTCTATTCTGCTATATTCTCGTTGCATCGTTGATCACGGCCTCCATCATTTTAACCATTCAAGGAGGAGAAGCTGAAAACCGCCTAGGAAACAAAAAAGAGGGACGGAGGAATGAAGAAAAGAAAATCTTGCATGAAGAAAATGCAGCGGTATTGAAGCTTGCGGCCATTAACATACTTAATGGGATTGCCATAGGGCTGACCGGGCCGATGATGTCCTATTGGTTTTCGGCTAAATTTGGGGCAAGCCATGCACAAATTGGCAGCACATTGGCTATTACTTTCTTCACGACCGGAGTTACCTCCATTTTACAAGCAAGATTATCTCATAAACATGGGACAATCCGCTCCATTGTTTTCCTCCGTTTTATCGGAAGTCTGCTTTTGCTTTTGATGCCTTTACTATCATCATACGCACTCGTTTCCGTCATTTATATGCTTCGAACGTCTTTAAATCGAGGTACGCAGGGGGCACAGCAGGCGCTGAGTGTGAGTTTAACACGTAACCAGCGGAGCGGCTTTGCGTCAAGCATTAATCTTTTTTCAATGAGGCTGCCCACCTCCATTGGACCGTATATTACAGGCTATCTTTTTGGATTGGGTTCCCTATCCCTGCCTTTTTACATAGCCTCATGTCTACAACTCAGTTTTGCTTATTTCTATGGCAGACTTTTTTCTTCTTACGATATTCGCATGAAATCGCATGCTTCATCGGGTTGAGAGTCTTAGGTTAAAGAAATTCAAAGACTCTCAACCACTTGGTTGGTGGTCTTTTTATTTTTCTAAAAAACCTTTTGACAAAATATGAATGGCGTTGTATATTATTTACGCACACACTTTAACGCTTAAAAGCGTTTTAGTAAAAAAGTAAATAATACAGCCTGCAGTCTTAGTAGAAATATCAGTAGCAGCAAGTAGAGACCAGATGGAAGGTGAAAATCTGGGCGCTGGCATTTTGAAATACAGCTGTTTATACCGGCATATTTTTTTAAGAGGGCAAGGAATTAATCATGAACCTTGCCAATTAGGGTGGTAACGCGGAGTCCTTTCGTCCCTAGACGAAGGGGCTTTTTTGCGTTTATTTATATCTTTTTATAGGAGGAAGTTTGATGGAACAGGAACAAAAAGCATTATCAATTAAACCAGCAGAAGCCACTATCGTTTTAGCAGCGTTAATGGGGCTGGTCGGATATCTCATCATCGGTCTTCAGGTGATTCCACACGTTGCGATTATTTCAGGCATAGCCCTTTTACTAGGATATGGTGTCATCAAAAGAGTAAGCTTTAAAGAGTTGGAAGATTCCATGGTCTCTGGTGCTAAAACAGGTATAGCAGCAGTGATGATTTTCTTTTTTATAGGGATGTTAATTAGCAGCTGGATGGCCAGCGGCACCATTCCAACATTCATATATCTAGCGCTTGATTTAGTCTCGGGGAAGTTTTACTTTGCGATTGTCTTTGTTGTTACAGCTATCATCGGGCTAAGTATCGGGAGCTCTCTAACAACGGCTGCAACAGTGGGGGTAGCATTTGTATCTGCCAGTACGGCATTAGGGATTTCTCCTGTGATCACAGCGGGGGCAGTTGTTTCCGGTGCGTTCTTTGGGGATAAAATGTCTCCTTTATCCGATACAACGAACCTTGCTTCGAGTGTGGCAGGAGCGGATTTATTTGAACATATTAAAAATATGGCTTGGACAACGATCCCTGCTTTCATCCTGTCATTTGTGGTTTACCTAGTCCTGTCTCCAGCGGAAACAGAACAGAGTATGAAGCAAATGGTACTTGTAAAAGATGGCTTATTAAAAATGAACCTCGTACACTGGTATTCATTACTTCCATTCATAATTCTCGCAGTTCTAGCCGCTAAAAAGGTACCTGCTATTGCGACTCTTTCTAGTGGGGTTATCTCTGCTATTTTTATCACCATATGGATAAATGGTGGGTTAGACAGTAAAGGATTGTTGGACTTGCTATATTCCGGATTCAAATCTGAAAGTGGGATAAAAGAAGTTGACTCGATGCTGACTAGGGGCGGAATGGAAAGCATGATGTTTAGTATTTCAGTGATACTTCTTGCACTAAGCATGGGTGGTCTTCTTTTCAGATTGGGAATTATCCCTGCAGTATTATCAATGCTTCAATCCATTTTAAGCCGCGTTTCCCTATTAATTAGTGCAACGGCTGGAATGGCCATTGCAGTTAATTTTATTCTTGGTGAACAATATTTATCTATTCTTTTACCTGGAAACGCATTTAAAGAACATTTCAAGAAGGCTGGGTTAGAACCTAAGCATCTCTCCCGTGTATTAGAGGATGCTGGGACAGTAGTGAATCCTCTCGTCCCTTGGAGTGTCTGTGGAGTATTTTTAGCTTCAGTTCTTGGTGTATCAGTGACAGATTATTTTCCATTTGCGTTATTCTGCTTGTTTTCACCACTGATCACCGTTTTTTATGGTTTTACGGGTATTACCCTTCCGAAGCATACAAAAAAATATGTGCTTGCTCGAAGTACAACTCAGATTTCAAAATAATAGTGAAGAGACTCCCAGCAAAAGAATACCGGGAGTCTCTTTTTGATCTTATTCAATTACCCCTGACTCAACAATGCTCACGTGTGCCTGAACATTGACTTTTAGATATTGATAGTCTGAATACCATTTTTTAAAATCGAAATGTCTTGTCCTGCTTTTTATAAAGTGGCCGTACCCTACAGGATCGATTAGTTTATCCTGAAATTGTTTCGTTAGCTTTAGGCATTCTTTTTCAATGTCCTTTTCTACTTTTTTTTCAATTTTCTTTATGTCTTTTGGTTTGACACTTACACCTGTATATTCGTTTAGTATAGCTTTGACATTAATATCCACATTTACTGTATAGGGATTCCTGGCTGCTAGTTTCATCTTATATTTTGAACGGATACTTTCAATAGATGCTACTTGCTTATCGACGGTTACCTTTAAGGTTCCCTCACTATAGTTGTCCACAAGGAGTTTAAAATAAAACATTTCTGCGGCCGGTATAGTCTCAACCACTTTACCGTATCGAAAAAAGCTGATTCCGCTTATTTCAATTTGGTCATCACTCAACGATCGAATTTGGGGCAGATAAGGGGACTTGCCCTTTTGGTGAAAATCAAATAGAAATCGCTGTAAATTTGTTTTCGGCAAATCTTTTGACTTCATATTATGGCGAATAAGATTAGATAAATAGACAGCATTCCCTCTTTTTCCATATTTCCCTTCAATAACATCCTTCGCTTCTCCTTCAGTCACAGTGAGGTAAAGGCCTGCACCTATGCTCGGATCCCGTTGAAATGAATCAATGAGGGCAAGAATACCCTTTTCCTTCGCAAGCTTTTCTCCAAAAAGAACCACTTTAAGGGAGCCTGTTACGAGCGGGTCTGAAGATTGACGCTGAACGTCTCGTAAAAAGTCTCTGCTTAGACTAGAAGAGGCGGAAAAGGTTTTATTTTCTACTGATTTATCAGGCATGTATACAGGTATGAGGGCCGTTCCACGTATTTGATTATCAATATAATCATAGGCACTTCCCGTTTCTAAATTCACATCGTCTAAAATTTCCTTCCGAACACATCCAGTAAGACTAAACGTTATGATAAAAAAGGTAAGGAGTTTCTTCATTTTTTCTTCACCTTCTTTACAATTAACACAAGAAAAAACAGTAAGGGTATATAGCCGTAATTAAGGAAAAAAGCAATTTTACCTGTATAGTCAATCAATGTGTTTATTTGTAGCCGTGTCTTAAAAAAATTAATAAAGATTAAAGTCATCATCGATAAAATGAGAACACCATACTTCTGTTTCATATTAGTTACTCTTTTAACAATACGACTGCCACACCATAGAGCAATACAGAAATTTGGAAGAATGATGATATTCCAATTGGCAATGCCGATATATTCAAATCTCTCCACAAATGGCATCTCTACCACTTTCCACATTGTCAATGTGGCCCAAATATTCTTTTGCAGCTGCCCCTCGGAAAAGTAGGCGAAAGTTGTTAGTGTCAGAAGGGTATAGAGGGATGTGGTATAAAAAACCCCCAAATGTGCCCACTTCTTGGATTTTTGTGGATCTTTAATAAATGGATAGAAAAATAACAAAATTTCATATCCGAGATAGGTAAGAGACATTTGGTAGGATGCCATAAGTAAATCTTTTATTGAGTGGTCAAAAATGGGAAGTAAATTTTTCAAATCGGCATATGGAATGGTAAATAAAAAAGTTAAATATACATAGGCAGGGAGAACAACACCAAAAAAGGCAATCCCGGTTACCGTTCTAAAGCCTCCGAAGATAATATAAATGGCTAAACCACAAAAAGCCAAGGAATACCAAAAGGTGCTCATATCCTGAAACATCCATACTTGAATCACTTCAATAAAAGTCCTTAACAGAGTAACGTTAATAGCTAAGAAATACACAATAAAAGGGAGTGAAAGGAGTTTCCCTATCTTGTTACCAAACACAAAGGTATGAATTGTGATGATATCACCATCTACGGTCTCAAGGGTTTTATACATCATCCACAAAATGATATGAATGCTTAAACCTGCTATAATAACCGAAATCCATGCATCATACCCTGCGGTTAGGGCGATAATGCGCTGAAAGCCAAGTACTCCTATTCCAAACTGCATAGTATGGACAAGGAAAAATACTAAAAAGGGCGATATTTTTGCTTTTTCCGGTACTAATTGCTCCATAGCGCTTCCTCCGCAATCTATTCGTCAATATCTCCCTTTTTCTCTTTTTTATTAGGAGTAAAACGAATAGGGTTTTGGGTCCTTAAGGTTTGTGGTCTTAAATACTGTTTAGAAAATGGAAGTCTAATAATAGAATCCTTAAGATCTGTCCATCTTGGTGGATAGATAGGTTCTAGAAAAGGTCTATTAAGAGACGTAAGCCTTATTAAGTGCGCCATTAACAGACAAAAACAAAACACGATCCCGAGTAGTCCCCACAGTTCAGCAAAAAACAAAAAGGGAAAGCGCAGTAAACGAATGGCGTTACCCATTTTATATACAGGGGTTGTAAATGATGCCAGTGCCGCAAGAGCAACGATAATTAATAGAACATTACTAGTAAGACCTGCTTCAACGGAAGCGGTCCCGATAACGATCCCGCCCACGATACCGATTGTCTGACCGACCTTGGTAGGAAGACGGGCTCCTGCCTCACGGAGCAGCTCAATAGTTAACTCAAGAAACAAGGCCTCCAAGATGGGAGGAAGCGGTATTTCTCGGCGAGACGTCACTAACGTATTCATTAAATCCTTCGGAATTAACTCGTAATGATAGGACAACGTCGCTACATATACAGGTGTAATCAAAATGGAGAATGCAACGGCAAATAGCCGAATCAATCGGAAAAAGGAAGATAACATCCAATTTAAAAAATAATCTTCAAACGAGCCGAAAAATTCAACGAGTGTTGTTGGAGTGATCAGCACATGTGGTGACCCATCAACGAAAATGGCGATTTTCCCTTCTGCAAGGATTGCGGTTACCCTGTCTGGCCTTTCCGTATCGAGTAACTGGGGAAAGGGAGAATTTTTATTATCAGAAATTAGTTGAACAATATAAGAGCTATCTGTAATTGCATCAAAGTCCACGTTCTTTAACCTTTTCAAAACCTCTTGGATATTATCCGGATCAGCGATACCATCTAGATACATGACAGCAATTTTTGTCTTAGAAATCGAGCCCAGTGTCAACTCTTCATAAATGAGCTCTTTAACAGAAAGCCTTTTACGGATTAAGTTGATATTTTGCTGAAGTGATTCGACAAATGCTTCCTTTGGACCAATGACACTAAATTCAACCTCTGGTTGTGTAATGCCGCGGACAATCTCTTTTTGAGCAGCTATAAAGGCAAAATGGTCAGGGTCTGTATCAAGGGTTAAGAGAACATAGCCATTAAATAACTTCTGTTCGATTTGGCTTTCATCATTGCTTACCTGTATGTCTGCAATAGGGACGATTTTTTTTATTTCTTCCGTTTTTTCAAAAGGTTTTTCTAATAAATAGGGAAGTGCATTTTCCTCTAAGATGCTCTCGTCGATTAGTGTAGACATAAAGGAAAAACAGAAGCGGTTGTTGGTTGCCTGGTTTGTATAATGAACTTTTGTAAAATCACTCGAACGTTGGAGGTATTGCTCCAAGGCTTCTCGTTGGTTTTTTTGCATTTTTCTTTTAGTAAACCAGTTCATGATGATATTTCACCGCCGTATTTTTACATATAAAATTAGCATTTCCTTTAGTGGAAGGATTATGTAATGAAGGATAATTGAATAATAAAAGATAAAGAAGCCGATTCCTTTTTAAAAGAATCGGCCTCATGTATTTAATCGTTGATTTCCTCTAGGATTGTATCTAGATTTTGTTTAGCGAACGTAACCATTTTCCGATAAAGACTTAAAATGGATTGTCCATAGGTTGTGCCCGGCACGGCCCATTTTCCGTTAAGTGCAGTCCATGTTGGAGCAGATCCTCGCTTAACTAGATTAAAACGGGGGTCGACGAGCGGGTATTGCGTAGGCAGAGCTTGAGTGGAAGCGTAAGCAAAAAGGTGCTGAAGATGTGCAAGTACGCCCTCTTTCGGTGTAGCAAAGCTGGCGCCGGGATTATTAGGTCCTGTTGTACCAATACCTGCAAAGTTATTTTGCTCCGGCTTTACGGTTCCGGTAAAGCGGAAATAGTTTGTTTCGTGTAGTGCTTGGGCAAACGCAATGTCTCCGCGAATTCCATAATACTCGCCAAATGTTGAATAGTAATGGCCAAGTTCAATGGCACTGGGATTAATGGTTTTTACAAAAAGATTCATGTGTTCTGGGGACAAATAGGTTGGTCCAAGGATGGAATAGCCAGTAGGAGTTGGTTCTGGTGAAGGAGGGGGTGGGGTTGGAATTGAGTTAGTTCCTTCTGCCAAAATGAAGGCATCTGTAATTCCAATCGCTTGGATTTCCTTTAGACGAACTTCTGCATTCTGTCGATTTGAAAAAGCCCCTGCTTGCACTCGGTACCAAATTTCACCAGAGATAGTTGTTGAGGCAATAAATGCTTCTATACCCTTTGACTGAAGGAATACTACTCGGCTTTCTGCATTTTCCCGTTGTTTAAATGACCCTGCAATGACTTTGTACATGGTTCCTGAAGGTTCTGATGGTTGTGATTTAGGCTTTAAATTAAAAGCTTTTGCTAGTCCATTCGCATGCCCTTGTGCAACCTTTTGCCTCCATGAAGCTTGTTTCATTAAAGCGGCATCATGTGAATGATCAATAAAGCCATTTTCAGATAGCATGGCTGGCATGGTTGATTCACGTAGAACATGAAAATTAGCTTTCTTCTTCCCGCGGTCGATTAATTGATTAAGTTTGATTACTTCTGCATGGATGATTTCGCGGTATTTCGCAGTAGTTGAAGAATCGGACAGGCCATTGTAAATATAATCTTCATATCCTTGGGCCATGCCATTAAAGGCATTGATATGAATAGCCATATAAAAATCAGCGCCCCACGAATTTGCTTCATTTGTCCGTTGGCTTAAGCTTTTTGTTAGGTCACTCGTACGACTCATTTTGATTTCAATATTCTCATAATCACTTGTTAGGATTGTCCTAATTTTAAGCGCAATATCTAGTGTCACATCTTTTTCTTTTAGTCCATTCCCTTGGGCACCGGGGTCATTTCCACCATGACCTGGATCTAAATAGAGTTTCATGTCAATCTCCTCACTTTTATCAAATGGTTTTACATATATATTGTATGAGAAATGAGGGTATTCGTTTGTATGCCTGTCCACACTCTAAAAAATTGGTAAAAGTGTCTTTGCATTTCTTGTGAACGAGGGATAAAGAATAGTTCTAAGAGGTGAATTCGAAGTGACAGTAATAACTACCTTTAAAGAAAAACGGCGTGAGAAACAGATAAAATATGAACGTTCCGTACTTCGGGACTTATCCATTAATACGTTAAAAGAGAGAGTCAGACAATACTTTGGTTCCACAAAAATTGCGTCTAGTTTTGTTATGAATACAGGTATTGAGGAAGCTTGTTATGACGTTGCATTAGAGGCCTTCTTATTAGGGGCCAAATTCAGTAAGTTTGGCTATTATGGTGAAGACCTTGAAGCAGTTCGTCTACGGTGTTATAAAGAAGAAAAGCATCTTATTGATACGTTATATAATTTTTTACTCTACTGGGGTAATGGTGAGGAAGGCACCATGAGTGAATCACTTTATTATCTTTGTGAGCAATATATTCATGTTTGGTGGAGAGAAGGCTTTGAAAAAGGCCAAAAACGTCACAAACTCCGCCTGCATTAGAAAGGGAAGCGGAGGTGCTTGGTGAGGCGCTTCCGCATTTCGTCGTGTCTAGCTTCAGCGCCTAGCCCCTCGGGTCAAATAACCTTTGGCAATAAAAGTCAAAGTGCGGACTTTTCTTGCCAAAGAACATTTGCCTGTCGGGGCTGAACGAGGCGCTTCTGCATTTCGTCGTTCTAAATCTCCCCCTTGTCCCATATAGTTTATTGAACAGGGACAGGCGGGAAGGATGATAGGGGTGTCAAAGCGGAGATTAAAAATAATCAGTTTTATTGCAGGGTTGGTTGTTTTATTTCTCATCCTACAACATGACTTTATCGAGAATGATTCGTGGAATACATGGAATCTTCCGTTGTCAGGTAAAATCATTTTGTTGGATGCGGGTCACGGAGGCCCAGATGGCGGAGCAGGAACAGGGAAAACCCTTGAAAAGGACATTGCATTAGATATCACCTTAAAAGTAAGGGATTATCTTCAACAGCAAGGAGCTCTCGTCATCATGACAAGGGAAACCGATACGGATTTAGCGGATCCTGACACAAGAGGATATAGTAGAAGAAAAGTGGAAGACTTGAAAAAAAGATTAAAAATGATAAATGGCACAGATAACGACCTTTTTATTAGCATTCACTTAAATGCGATTCCATCTTCTAGGTGGAGCGGAGCGCAAACCTTCTTTGCCCCACACCATCAGGAAAACGCGAGAGCAGCAAAGTTCATTCAAGAAGAGCTGCGTAAGAATTTAGAAAATACAACAAGAAAAGCAAAGCCATTAAATCAAGTGTACATCTTAAAACATGCTAAAAAGCCAGGAGCCCTTGTTGAAGTTGGCTTTCTTTCTAACCCGGGAGAAAAGGCGATGCTAAAAAAGGATACGTATCAAGAAAAAGTAGCCATTTCCATTTATAAAGGAATTATGCGTTATTTTACGAATGAAAAGGAAATTATAGAAAAAGATGAGTAAGAAGAGAGGGTGGATTATTCCATCTCTTTTTTGTTAATTTTGTTTTCTATGTTTTAATAGGTATTACGTGTGATTCATTTAACTGTATTACTTACCGATTATGGTATACTAAGAGATGGAAACGAATTCATAAGGTGAGGTGCTTTTCATGTTAACAGAGGGTAAGATCCTAGAGGTTCTTGGTAGCCTTAAAGAGCCATTTTTACATAAAACATTAGCAGAATTACATGCAATCGAAGAAGTAAAAATCAAAGAAGAGAAAAATCACGTTAGCGTGAAAATAGCCATCGCAAGAACAGGCACGGCTGAACAGCTACAGTTGCAGACACAAATCGTCAATCTTTTAAAAGAAGCAGGTGCTGCGACTGTAGGGATCCGTTTTAGTCAGCTTCCTGAAGACGTGTTGGCAGCCAATCGTAATGCTGAACCAGAAAAGGACAAGAACCTGCTTAATTCAAATAGTACGACGTTTATCGCTATTGCCAGCGGTAAAGGGGGCGTAGGGAAATCAACGGTTTCTGTAAACCTAGCGGTAGCATTAGCACGTTTAGGGAAAAAAGTGGGCCTTATCGATGCGGATATTTATGGATTCAGTGTGCCTGATATGATGGGGATCACAAAAAGACCGGTTGTCAGAGGAGAGAAAATTATCCCTGTAGAACGCTTTGGTGTTCAGGTTATTTCAATGGGCTTCTTCGTTGAAGATAATGCCCCAATTATTTGGCGTGGTCCAATGTTAGGAAAAATGTTGAATAGTTTCTTTAATGAAGTCGAATGGGGAGAAATTGATTATCTACTGTTAGATTTACCACCAGGTACAGGGGATGTAGCATTGGATGTTCATACGATGCTTCCTGCTTGTAAAGAGATTATCGTTACTACTCCGCATCCAACAGCTGCTTTTGTTGCAGCGCGTGCGGGAGCTATGGCAATCCGTACGGAGCATGAGGTATTGGGTGTTATCGAAAATATGGCTTATTTCGAAAGCAAGCTAACAGGTGAAAAGGAATATGTGTTCGGAAAGGGCGGCGGAGATAAATTAGCCGACGAATTGAATACAGAAGTCCTTGGAAGACTTCCATTAAGTCAGCCGGACTGGAATGATGCAGACTTTGCTCCGTCTATCTACCAAGAAGATCACCAAATTGGAAAAATTTATCTAGATATTGCTGAAAAAGTAACCAACTTACTTAAGAAATAAAAAGAAGCCTCTTCGTTTTTGAACGAAGAGGCTTTTGCTTGTTTTATTGTCCACCGCTGCCACTTTGACCGCCTCCGGAGCTTTGTTCGCCGCTAGATTGGTCTCCACCCTGCTTCGAGCTCGATTTTCCTTGTGCTTCCTCCGCTGCTTTTAGGAGCAGTTCCTGCATCTTTGCTTTAAACAACGGGCTTTCGATTGTCTCAGAGATGACTGACTGAAGATGTGCACGATATTCCTTGCTCTTCAAAGCGTCAGCCATTTCTTTTTGAATTTCCGGCTCCTTGAAAACCTGAATCATCATGCCGCGATATTCCGGGTCGTTCATCAATTCTTTTAGCAGCTTTTCATTTTCGCTTCTCATATTCTTGGCAACGCCTTTAGCGAATTTAGGATCACTGAAGGTCTTTTTCCAAAACTCTGTTGCTTTATCCGAGGTAAGTGTTTGTTCAATGGTATCAGAGACCACCTTTTGGTCCATCACCAGCTTTTCTTTCATTTTATCGTCAGCCATTACATCTTGGATTGCCTTCTTACCATCATCTGTTTTTAAGATATCGACAACCATTTTTTTCGTTTGTTCGTAATCAACTTGCCCTCCGCTACTTGCTTCACCAGAAGAACAGCTTGTTAGAAACAACGTGATGGGTAGGAGGAGCAACATACTTTTTATATTCATTTTCAAGCTCCTTTCACATATGAATCCTTAATTTTAGAATGAAGAAAAAGCGACCAGATTATTCGTATGTAAATGAAATTATGGATTTTTCAAATTTTGCTTGGTACAATCAGTATGGTGTTCATTATTTGGTATATGGAGGTTTATAGTGTGACTAGCCGTAATTGGGTAAGACTTTTTATGACCACATTATTGATAGGCGGGATCACGACGGCTATTGTGGGTTTCATTGTTCGCTGGAACGAATTTCAGCCTTATTTTGTTGAATTTAGAATAATTGATATTTTATCTACGTTAGTATGGTTAATTGTTATGGGCTTCCTTTTTAGTGTTATTAGTCAAATGGGCTTTTTTGCTTATTTAACGGTTCACCGTTTTGGTTTAGGAATATTTAAATCCGCTTCTCTCTGGAACGCGGTACAAATGGTCCTTATTCTTTTTGCTCTTTTTGATTTGGTCTATTTAAGATATGTGAACTTTGCTGAAAAAGGGGAATCTATTTCATCCTATCTTGGACTTGCTATTCTCCTTCTTGTTATAAGTCTAATCGTTGCATGGTATAAAACAAAGCAGACAAATCGAGAGGCTTTTATTCCTGCCCTATTCTTTATGATTGTCGTAACTCTGGTGGAATGGGTTCCTGTTCTTCGGGTGAACGAAAGAAGCTGGCTTTATCTTATGATGTTTGCTTTAATAGCTTGTAATGCATACCAGCTATTAATTCTTCATAAATTAAATACACAATCAGCACAAGAACGTCAAAAACGTGTACAAACCGCTCGTCCGAATGAGAAAAATAAAAGTAAAAAAGTAAAACCGTCCAATTAGTGGACGGTTTTTTTGATAATCATCTAATTTCTTTTGAATGTGCGTCCCCGTTAGCGATCATTTCTGTAACAGAGACAAACTTCAGCCCTTTTTGGCGGATATCCGCTAGAATCAGCGGCAATGCTTTTGCTGTTTGTTTGGCAGAGTCTGATGCATGAAGTAGGACGATATCGCCTTTTTTCGCTTTTTTTGTATTATCGACAATAGCGGCTATACCTGGATTTTGCCAATCCTTAGAGTCGATACTCCAATGAACGACCGTATAGCCATATCTCTTGGCGATTTTTAAGGTACGTTCATCAAAATGTCCAGTTGGTGCACGGAGCAATTTGATATCTTTCACATTTAATTTAGTGAAGACTTCTTGTGCTTTAGAAATATCTTTAGCGATCTTCACATCTTCTAAGTCGGTGTAGTCTTCATAATTGTAACCAAGAATACCGACTTCATATCCTTCCTTTACAATCCGACTAACAAGATCAGGGTGTCGCTCTGCCCAGGAACCTGCTAAGAAAAAGGTAGCTGATTTCACATTTTCTTTTTTTAGCGTGTCTAAAATGGGTTCAGCCTTTTCGTCCCCCCAGCCAATATTAAAGGTTAAAGCAAGATCCCTTTCCCCGCGATAGACTGCTTTTGGACCATCTTTCGTTGAAAAGACAGGAATTTGTGCATGGTTTTCCATATACAGAAACCACGCGGTAAAGAATGCAGCAATCAAAACCAATGAAACATTTTTTAATGATTTTCCATTCAGTACAAAAAAGAGATTCATCATACCCCACCTCGTCCAATACCATCCTTGTCTCAACCTATGCTTGTTTTTTTAAAAATATGATTAAAAAATAAGATTATAAAATCTCAGAATTTGGAAATGACTACTATAACTAGATAATTTGCTGGAGGTTATTCAATGTTTGGACTTCTGATTAATGAAAAAGAAGTAAAAGAAATGGAATACCTAATTAAAAGAGAGATGGATGAAATCTTATTTGATTTAAAAGATGAGAGAATTGATCATATAGTAAAAAGAGCAATGGAAGAAAGATATAAAGTATTATTTACCTTGTTTAGAAGGTTTGCTTCTCCACATGAATGCTTGAAGTATATGAGAAGGGGAAGGAAAGATAGAAAAAAAGGATAACGATAATTTTTTATAAAAATATCGTTGACATATGTAACTGGAGTTGATATATTAATAAACGTCGCTGCTGACATAAAAACAACTTAACAAAAGAAAAAAGTTGTTGACATCATGTTGAGCGGATGATATATTAATAAAGTCGCTTTTGGGCGACGGCGAGATTGTTCTTTGAAAACTAAACAAACAAAAACGTCAACAAACAATAACATTTAACTTCTTAATGAAGTTAAGCCAACGTAACAAAATGAGCTAATCAACTTTCTTGGAGAGTTTGATCCTGGCTC